>NZ_JBFAZO010000011.1:390722-413368 GCF_040681835.1 Streptomyces sp. NPDC051576 | reverse complement strand
CCGGCCGGCGGCCCCGCCCCCACGGTCACGTCATACCCCCCACCCGATATCATTAGACAGGCCCGGGGGGTGTGCCCCAACGTTGACCTGCCGCCCCACCCCGGCGGCTTTCTGCGGGCCTCAGGGGCCTCATGCGTACGGGAACGCCGGAGGGCCCGCAGCGGTGTCGCTGCGGGCCCTCCGGCGTTTCGCTCGCGTACTGCTCAGACGTCGTCCCGGCGCAGCGAGGGCTTCAGGTCCTTGAACCGGCCCAGCAGGCCGTTGACGAACGAGGGCGACTCGTCTGTCGAGAACTCCTTCGCCAACTGCACCATCTCGTCCAGGACAACAGCGTCCGGCGTCTCGTCGGCCCAGATCAGCTCGTAGGCCCCGAGGCGCAGGATGTTGCGGTCCACCACGGGCATGCGGTCGAGCGTCCAGCCGACGGAGTACTGCGCGATCAGCTCGTCGATACGGCGCGCGTGCTGCGCGTACCCCTCGACCAGCTCCATCGTGTACTCGCTGACCGGCGGCTGCCGGGTGTCGTCCCGGGACAGCCGGATCCAGTCCGCGAGGACCGTCTGGACGCCGACACCGCGCTGGTCGCCCTCGAAGAGGATCTGGAAGGCGCGCTTGCGGGCCGTATTGCGGGCAGCCACGGTTAGCTGTTCACCCGGCCGAGGTAGTCGCTGGAGCGGGTGTCGACCTTGATCTTCTCACCGGTGGTGATGAAGAGCGGGACCTGGATCTGGTAGCCGGTCTCCAGGGTGGCGGGCTTGGTGCCACCGGTGGAGCGGTCGCCCTGGACGCCGGGCTCGGTCTCCTGGATGACCAGCTCGACGGCGGCCGGCAGCTCGACGAAGAGCACCTCGCCCTCGTGCTGGGCGACCGTGGCGGTGAAGCCCTCGATCAGGAAGTTGGCGGCGTCGCCGACGGCCTTGCGGTCGACCATGAGCTGGTCGTAGGTCTCCATGTCCATGAAGACGAAGTACTCGCCGTCCATGTACGAGAACTGCATGTCGCGCTTGTCGACAGTGGCCGTCTCGACCTTGACGCCGGCGTTGAACGTCTTGTCGACGACCTTGCCGGAGAGCACGTTCTTGAGCTTGGTGCGCACGAAGGCAGGGCCCTTGCCGGGCTTGACGTGCTGGAACTCGACGACGGACCAGAGCTGGCCCCCGTCGAGCTTGAGCACCAGGCCGTTCTTGAGGTCGTTCGTGGAAGCCACGGTTGCGGAATCTCCTGGACTGACGTGGACGACCCCGGGACACGCGCACAGCTCGAAAAGCTAGAGCGCGAGCAGTTCCTTGGTCGTGATGGTGAGTAGCTCGGGTCCGCCGTCCGCCTCAGGGCGTACGACGAGCGTGTCATCGATCCGGACACCGCCCCGGCCCGGGAGGTGGACCCCCGGTTCGACGGTGACCGGCACGCAAGCGTCCAGTTTACCCATGGCCGCGGGGGCCAACTGCGGCTCCTCGTCGATTTCGAGCCCGACACCGTGGCCGGTGAGGGCTGGAAGGCCCTCCGAATACCCCGCGGAGTCCAGTACCTGGCGGGCCGCGCGGTCCACCTCACGGTAGGCGGCACCGGGGGTCAGGGACTCCCGTGCGGCGCGCTGGGCGGCGAAGACGAGGTCGTACAGCTCGATCTGCCAGTCCGCGGGAGAGGTGCCGATGACGAACGTACGGCCGATCTCACAGCGGTATCCGCGATAGGTGGCGCCGAGGCAGACGGAGAGGAAATCTCCTTCCTCGACCCGGCGGTCGGTCGGCCGGTGGCCGCGTCTGCCGGAGTGCGGGCCGGTGGCGACGGAGGTGGCGAAGGCCGGGCCGTCGGCACCGTGGTCGACGAGCCGCCGCTCCAGTTCGAGGGCGAGATGGCGTTCGGTGCGGCCGACGAGGATCGACTCCAGCAGCTCGCCGAGGGCCTGGTCGGCGATCTCGGCGCCGATTCTCAGACAGGAGATCTCCTCCTCGTCCTTGACGACCCGGAGCTGTTCGACCGCGGCGCCGATGTCGGTGAGGCGGAGCGCCGGGGCGACCGAGCGCAGGGCTCGGTGGCGGGTCACGGTGAGGTGGTGTTCCTCCACGGCCATCGATTCGGCGCCCTGTGCGAGCGCGAGGTCCGCGGCCGCCACGGCGGGGTCGCCGCCCGGGCCGGGCAGTTCGTGGACGCGGAGTGCCTCGTCGGGGCGGCCCTCCGCGGGGCGCTCCCCCGCCGGCCCGGCGCAGACCAGCAGGTCCTCGCGCCTGCCCAGGAGCAGGACGGTGCCCTGCGGGGCCGGCCCGGCCAGATAGCGCACGTTGGCCGGGCTGGTCACCAGCGCGGACTGGCTGCCGCCGGCCTGGGCTCGTTCCCTGAGGTTTGCTCTGCGGGCTGCGTAGACCTCTGACATGAGACGAGCGTAGGAGCGGTGGCTGGATTGTGCTGGTTGGGAGGGTGCCGTTCGGGGGACGGGGTGCGGAATGGGCAAGGCCACTCCCCCGGTGACTACCAGCTCGGGGGACTCGCTATCGATCGGGCCAGCACGTCGTTCAGCACTTGGGCCGTCTGTTGTACGTCCATCTGGGAGTTGTCGATGATCGGGAGGCCCGAGCCGTACCAACCCGCCATGCGGCCGTGGATGCGGGCCACCTCCTCGTCGGTGAGGCGCCGGTTGCCGGAGCGCTCCGCGTTGCGTTCCAGGACGATTTCCAGCCCCGGGAGGAGAACGACCGGGAGGAGGCCGGGGCCCACATGGCGTTTCCAGCCACCGAGGCCGACGACCGGGCGGTCGGGGAAGACCGCGTCGTCGAGGATGCAGGAGATGCCGTTGGCGAGGAAGTTGCGGGCGGCGAAGCCGCAGGTGCGGCGGGCCAGGCGGTACTGGGCCTCCGAGTGGTCGTTCCACCCGGACTGTGGGTCGGCGAAACCCGAGCGGACCCATTCGCGTACGTCGTCGAGGCTGATGTGGGCGGTGGGGACCCCGCGGTGGTCCGCCCAGTACTTGGCGACGCTCGTCTTGCCCGCGCCCGCGGGGCCGATGAGCAGCACCGCGAGGGTGGTGGAGGTCGGGTCGGCCGCGGCCTGCGCGGGAGGCGTGCTGGGCATGGGCACGGGGCCGCCCGGCGGCAGTTGGACATGGCCGGTGGTGTCCGGGGCGTGACGCGGGACCGCGTGCGGCACGGGTGGGGCCGGTGGCGGTGGGGGCACCGGAGCCGGACCCGGAGGATGCGGGCCCGGGTGCTGTCCGGTCGGCATCCAACCGGTGGCCGGTCCCTGCCCCGGCTGGTGGGGCGGCGGCAGCGGAGACCCCACTGCGTGCTGCATCCGGTGCCACTCCATCTCGTCTTTTTCTGGCGATTGGCGCTGGCAGCGGGCCCGAATCCCCCGCTCCCTACCGAACGGTACCTTCCCCGGCCGCCATTTGGTGAACGGCCGGGGAGGGCCCGAAGTGCCCATCCCCACAAGGCAAAACGGATGGAAGGGGTGTGCCGGGACCTACTCGCCCACTTCGCCGTACGCGGCGAGCAGGACGGCCGGGTCGGGGCCTTCCAGGACCGTGGGTTTGGCGAGGCCGTCGAGGACGATGAAGCGGAGCAGATCGCCACGGGACTTCTTGTCGACCTTCATGGTCTCCAGAAGCTTGGGCCACTGGTCGTGACGGTAGCTGAGCGGGAGACCGACGGATTCGAGGACCGTGCGGTGACGGTCCGCCGTCGCGTCGTCCAACCGGCCCGCAAGACGGCCCAGTTCGGCCGCGAAGTGCATGCCTACGGCGACTGCGGCGCCGTGCCGCCACTTGTAGCGCTCGTTCTTCTCGATGGCGTGCGCGAGGGTGTGGCCGTAGTTGAGGATCTCGCGCAGGCCGGACTCCTTGAGGTCGGCGGAGACGACCTCGGCCTTGACCTTGATGGAGCGTTCGATCAGCTCGGCGGTGTGCGGTCCGGCCGGGGTGCGCGCGGCCTGGGGGTCGGACTCGATGAGTTCGAGGATCACCGGGTCGGCGATGAAGCCGGCTTTGATGATCTCGGCGAGCCCGGAGACGTAGTCGTTGACCGGGAGGGAGTCCAGCGCCGCCAGGTCGCAGAGCACGCCGGCCGGCGGGTGGAAGGAGCCGACCAGGTTCTTGCCCTCGGCGGTGTTGATGCCGGTCTTGCCGCCGACGGCCGCGTCGACCATGGCCAGGACGGTGGTCGGGACGGCGATCCAGCGGACCCCGCGCAGCCAGGTCGCGGCGACGAATCCGGCCAGGTCGGTGGTGGAGCCGCCGCCGACGCCCACGATGACGTCGGAGCGGGTGAATCCGGACTGGCCGAGCGCCTTCCAGCAGTAGGCGGCGACCTCGGCGGTCTTGGCCTCCTCCGCGTTGGGCACCTGGATGGCGACGGCCTCGAAACCCTGCCCGGCCAGGTCGGCGCGCAGCGCCTCCCCCGTCTCGGCGAGGGCCTCGGGGTGCACGACCGCGACCCGCTTGGCCCGGTCGCCGATCAACCCACCCAGCTCGCCCAGGAGTTGACGGCCCACCAGGACCTCGTAGGGGTCACTGCCCGCCGTGCCGCCGACCTGGATCCGCGTCGCTGACTCGCTGCTCATGCTTCCTTCAACTCCAGTGCGTCCAGGACGGCTTGGGTGACCTCTTCGGGGGTGCGCCCGTCGGTGGCTACGACGGCCTGTGCGACCTCGGCGTACAAGTGGCGCCTGGCTTCCATCAGTTCACGCCACTGCTTGCGCGGGTTGATGGCCAGCAGCGGGCGGGCCGCGTTGAGACCGGTGCGCTTGACCGCTTCGTCCACGTCCATGGAGAGGTAGACGACCCGCTGCCCGGCGAGCAGCGCGCGCGTGTCGGCGTCGAGGACCGAGCCGCCGCCGAGCGCGAGGACACCCTCGTGCCCGGCGAGCGCCTGGGCCACGGCGCGCTTCTCGATCGCCCGGAAGACGGGCTCGCCCTCGTCGACGAAGATCTCGGCGATGGTGCGGCCCTCGGCGGCCACGATGTCGTCGTCGGTGTCCCGGTAGCCGACACCGAGCCGCCCGGCCAGCTGCTGCCCGACCGTCGACTTGCCCACACCCATCGGACCGACCAGCACGACCAGCGGTGCGGTACTCATCGGATGACCAGGTTCTCAAGGTAGGAGCGGACGTTGCGGCGGGTCTCGGGCACCGAGTCGCCGCCGAACTTCTCCGCCACCGCATCCGCCAGAACGAGGGCGACCATCGCCTCGGCGACGATCCCGGCGGCCGGCACCGCGGACACGTCCGAACGCTGATGATGGGCCTGCGTGGCCTCACCCGTCACCACATCCACGGTCCGCAGCGCACGCGGCACGGTCGCGATCGGCTTCATCGCCGCCCGCACCCGCAGCAGTTCACCGGTGGACAGGCCGCCCTCGGTACCACCGGAGCGCCCGGACACGCGCCGGATGCCCTCGTCGGTCTTTACGATCTCGTCGTGCGCCTTCGAGCCCGGCACCCGGGCCAGCTCGAAACCGTCACCGATCTCGACACCCTTGATCGCCTGGATACCCATCAGAGCACCGGCCAGGCGGGCGTCCAGCTTGCGGTCCCAGTGCACATGCGAGCCCAGGCCCACCGGCACACCGTAGGCGAGGACCTCCACCACACCGCCGAGGGTGTCGCCGTCCTTGTGGGCCTGATCGATCTCCGCGACCATCGCCTTCGAGGCATCCGCGTCCAGGCAGCGCACCGGATCCGCGTCCAGCCTCGCCACATCGGCCGGCGCGGGCACAACACCCCGCGGAGCCCTCGCCGAGGCCAGCTCCACAACATGCGAGACGATCTCGATACCGGCCGTCTCCTTGAGGTACGACCGTGCCACCGCGCCCAGCGCGACCCGCGCCGCGGTCTCCCGCGCGGAGGCGCGCTCCAGGATCGGACGGGCCTCCTCGAAACCGTACTTCTGCATCCCCGCCAGATCCGCGTGACCGGGACGCGGGCGGGTCAGCGGGGCGTTACGGGCGAGCCCGGCCAGGATCTCCGGGTCGATCGGGTCGGCCGCCATCACCTGCTCCCACTTGGGCCACTCGGTATTGCCCACCATGATCGCGACCGGCGAACCGAGGGTGAGGCCGTGCCGGACACCACCGAGGAAGGTGACCTCGTCGCGCTCGAACTTCATCCGCGCACCGCGCCCATAACCCAGCCGCCGCCGCGCCAGATGATCCGCCACCATCTCCGTGGTGATCGGCACACCGGCGGGAAGCCCCTCCAGCGTCGCCACGAGTGCGGGACCGTGGGACTCCCCAGCGGTCAGCCAGCGCAACCTGCTCAACGGTGCTCCTCATGCTCGCGCCCTGCTACTGCCCTGCGTACGCGCGTCCTCGCGTACGGCGACGGCGAAACCGGGTGCGCGGCCCTGGCCCGCCGCCCCCGATCCTCCCACGTCCGGGGCATGGACCTGGCCTGCGGTCCAGAGAGCGGACGGGGCGTGGGGGTGGGAGACGGCCCTGCGTGGCCTCCTGCCGCACTGCGTCATCGAGGTCAGGAGCTCGCCGACACACGCGCGGCGCAGCCGATGGGTCGGGCTCAGAGGTCTACGGGCGCCGCCGCGGCCGAGCCGATGAGTCGGGCCCAGCAGGCCACGGGCGCCGCCCCGGCCGAGCCACGGGCCCAGCGGTCCGCCAAGGCGCACTCTGCCGCCCGCGCGGGCCGGTGTCGGCAGTCAACCGACCTGTTCTCGGCCGGCCTGCTCGATCGGGACCAGCATCCGACCAACGCTCCCGGCCAACCCAATCACTCAGGCCCAGCGATTACCGACGGCCCCTTGGCGTCGTCGACAGCCGAAGCCGATCCGCGCCCACTCGCCTACCCCGCCGAACGCACGTCAGCGGTCCGTCGGCCGTACCTCTTGCCCCTCCGCCAGCACCTTCTCGCCGATCGCAACGCCCCCGACCCCAAACCCAGCGGAGCGCCCCTCAGCGATCCGCCAACGCCTTCTCCCCCGCCCTGCGCATCGCGTCCAGCGGTGCAGGGTGACGGCCGGTCATCTGTTCCACCTGGAGTACGGCCTGGTGGACCAGGAGGTCGAGGCCGCTGACGACCGCACCGCCGTAGCCGGACCAGCGGGCCGCGAGGGTCGTGGGCCAGGGGTCGTAGAGGACGTCGAAGAGGGTGGTGGGGCGTTCCGGTACGGCGGAGGCGAGGGGGTCCGTGGTGCCGGCGGGGGTGGTCGCGATGACCAGGGGGGCGCGCAGGGCCTCGGCCGCGTCCGACCAGTCGGCCGTGCGGACCTCCACATCCAGCCGCTCGCCCCACAACCGCATCTCGGCGGCGCGGGCCTCACTGCGGACATAGGCGACGATCTCGCCGGTGCAGACGCGGGCGAGGGCGGCGAGGGCGGAGGAGGCGGTGGCGCCGGAGCCGAGGATCGCGGCCGAGTCGACCTGTTCGATGCCGTGTTCGCGCAGTGCGGCGACCATGCCGGGGATGTCGGTGTTGTCGCCGACGCGTCGGCCGTCCTCGGTGAACACGACCGTGTTGACCGCGTCCACCGACGCCGCGGTGTCGCTGATCTCGTCGAGGAGCGGTATGACAGCGCGCTTCAGCGGCATGGTCAGCGACAGCCCGGCCCACTCCGGTCCGAGGTTCTCGAAGAACCCCGGCAGGCCGGCCGCATCGACGTCGAAGCGGTCGTAGGACCAGTCGTCGAGTCCCAGCTCCCCGTACGCCGCGCGATGCAGCACCGGGGAGAGGGAGTGGGCGATGGGTGAACCGAGCACGGCGGCCCGGCGGGCGTCAGTTGCCCGAGGTGGCATTGAACTTTTCCTTGAGTGCCTGGAATTCGGCGTACGTCTTGGCGAATTCGGTCTTGTTCTCGCCGTCGGTCGCCACGAAGTAGATCCAGCCGTCCTTGGTCGGATTCAGTGCCGCTGCGAGCGCCTCGTCACCGGGATTGTCGATGGGACCGGGCGGGAGGCCCTTTTGGGTGTAGGTGTTGTACGGGTCCTTGTTGCTGTTGATCTCGGACTCGCTGATGCGGATGTTGCTCTGGCCCTTCAGGTAATTGAAGGTCGAGTCGAACTGCAGGTACCGGTTTGTCTCGGTGTTCGTGGTCTTGAGGCGGTTGTAGACCACTTCGGCCATCTTGCGGAAGTCGTCGTGCGTCTTTCCTTCGGCCTGGACGAGGCTCGCCACCGTGATGACCTGCAGCGGACTCGTGAGATTAAGCGCCTTCGCCTTGCCCGCGAGGTCGTACTTGTCATAGGCCTCGTTGGCCTGGGAGACCATCTGCTTGAGGACCGACTCGGGCTTCATACCCTTTGCGACGCCATAGGTGCCAGGGTAGAGGAATCCTTCCAGTGGGTCCTTGATGTCCTTGTTGTCGTTCGCCCAGCTCGGCAGTCCGAAACTCTTCCATTCGGCTTTCGCCACCTTTTTCGTGGTGCCGCCAGAAAGACCGAGTTGCTTATCGAGTTCGGAGTAGATCTTCGTGGTGCGCCAGCCTGGAGGAACGATAAAATTGCTCTGACTCTTGGGGTCGAGCATCAGCTTTACGGCACTTTCGGCCGACATGTGCTCCTTGAGCAGAAAGACGCCCGCCTGGATCTTCTTTCCGTCGGGATTCTGCGACTGAGCGGCCACGAACGCGTCGACGCTCTTCACGACGCCCTGTTTCTTCAACTCCTGGCCGATGGTGTAACCGCCCGCGCCCTTGGGGATGGTGACGCTCACCGAACCGGTGCCGTCTCCCGCGTAGTCGGGGGCCGTGCCGAAACGATCCTGGTAGAACTGCCAGCCGAAGTAGCCGACTCCGGCCAGGCCGCCGCCGAAGACCAGGACGACCACCAGGCAGGCACAGCCGTTGCGGCGCTTCCTCTCCTTGCCGCCTTTGCCCTTGCCGCCCTTGCCCCGCCGGTCGCCGCGTCCACCCGGCTCGTCGTCGTCGGCCTCGTCGTCATCGTCGCCGCCCGCGAAGAACGCGTGCTCGCCCTGGTCGGGACCCGGGTCCCAGTCGGTCCGCTCCGGTTCGGGCTCCGTGCGTCGCCGGCCCGGCGGCTCCGGCGGTGGGAACGCGTCGGGGGTGCCGTAGAAATCGGGCTGCTGTTCGCCGTACGCGGCGGCCTGCTGTCCGTACGGGTCGCCGGGGTCGGCGGCGTAGGGGACATGGCCATGCGTGCCGGTGGCGTCCCAGCCACCCTGCTGATACTGCTGCTGCTGACCGGCGTACTGCTGATGCCCCTGATCGGCGTACTGCTGCTGGTCCGCCCACTGTTGCTGGTCGGGGTACTGCTGAGGGTGACCCTGCTGTTCGTAGACCTGGTACTGCTGCTGCGCCTGACCGTAGTCGGCCTGCTGGCCGTGGCCCCAGTCGCCGTACTGCGGCTGCTGGGGCTGTTCCGGATAGTGCTGCGGCTGGCCGCCGTAGGAGGACTGCCGGCCCACGTGGGCCTGCTGTCCTTCCCATCCGACGTCCCCGAACAACGGGTCCTCCGGATGCCACGGTTCGGAGCCTGGGCCCCGGCCATACTCAGTCATCGATCCCCTAGAGCCGCGAGGCGGCGGTCGCGGCGCTTGCGGCTCCGGCTCCCGTCCCGCCTCTTGCTGTGCCATGGCTGTTCGAACACCATCGCATCGCGCGGAACGTTACCGTATCGCGATCAGATGACCACTTCGACGCCCTCGCCGGGTGGTTTACCTGACACCCGTTCGGATTCCAACGCCTGCTGAAGGATGATCACAGCGGCGGCCTGGTCGATGACCGAGCGGCCCTTCTTGGACGTCACCCCCGATGCCCGCAGTCCCTGACTGGCCGTCACCGTGGTCATCCGTTCGTCCAACAGTCTGACCTCTACGGGGGCGATGCCCCTGGCCAGCTCCTGGGAGAAGGCCCGGACCTTCACGGCGGCCGGGCCCTCGCCCCCCTTGAGGGAGCGGGGGAGGCCGACGACGACCTCGATCGGTTCGTACTCCTCGACGAGTTGCCTCAGCCGACGGTGCGCCGCCGGGATGTCTCGGCCGGGGACCGTCTCGACGGGAGTGGCGAGGATCCCGTCGGGGTCGCACGAGGCGACCCCGATCCGGGCGTCCCCGACATCGATCGCGAGCCGACGTCCTCTGCGCATGTTCGCGGCCTTTTCTTACTTGGCCGTGTCGGCGACGAGACGTTCGACGGCGTCCACGGCCTCGCCGACGGCGGCCGGGTTCTGGCCGCCGCCCTGGGCCACGTCCGGCTTGCCGCCACCGCCGCCGCCGAGGGTCTTGGCGGCCGTACGGACCAGCTCGCCGGCCTTGAGGCCGCGCTCGCGGGCGGCTTCGTTGGTGGCGATGACCGTCAGCGGCTTGCCGTTGTTGACCGTGAACAGCGCGACCACGGCGGGCCGGCCGCCCTGGATGCGGCCGCGCACGTCGAGGACCAGCTTGCGCAGGTCGTCCGGAGTGGTGCCGTCCGGGACCTGACCGGTGACGAGGGCGACGCCGTTGACATCCTTGGCGGACTCGACGAGACCGGCCGCGGCCTGGAGCACCTTCTCGGCGCGGAACTTCTCGATCTCCTTCTCGGCGTCCTTCAGCTTGCCGAGCATGGCGGAGACCTTCTCCGGAAGCTCCTCCGGGCGGCCCTTGACCAGCTCCTGGAGCTGGGCGACCACCGTGTGTTCGCGGGCGAGGAAGTTGTAGGCGTCGACGCCGACGAGGGCTTCGATACGGCGGACACCCGAGCCGATGGACGACTCGCCGAGCAGCTTCACCAGGCCGAGCTGGGAGGTGTTGTGGACGTGGGTGCCGCCGCACAGCTCCTTGGAGAAGTCGCCGATGGTGACGACCCGGACCCGCTCGCCGTACTTCTCGCCGAACTCGGCGATGGCGCCCTGCTTCTTGGCCTCGTCGAGGCTGAGGATCTCGGCGTGCACGTCCAGGTCGCGGGCGAGCACCTCGTTGATCTTCTGCTCGACGTCGGTCATCACGGCGGTGGGAACCGCGGACGGGGAACCGAAGTCGAAGCGGAAGCGCCCGGGCTGGTTCTCGGAACCGGCCTGCGCGGCCGTCGGACCCAGCGCGTCACGCAGCGCCTGGTGGGTGAGGTGGGTGGCCGAGTGGGCGCGGGCGATGGCGGTGCGGCGGCGGATGTCGATCGCGGCCTCGGCCTTGGCGCCGACGGTGACCTCGCCGAACTGGACGACGCCCTTGTGGACGTAGACGCCCGGTACCGGCTTCTGGCAGTCGCGGACCTCGATGACGGCACCGGACTCGACCTTGATCCGGCCGGTGTCGCCGATCTGGCCGCCGCCCTCGGCGTAGAACGGGGTGCGGTCGAGGACGATCTCGACCTCGTCGCCCTCGGTCGCGGCCGGGGAGGAGACGCCGTCGACGAGGATGCCGACGATCGTGGACTCGCCCTGGGTGTCCGAGTAGCCGATGAAGTCGGTCTCGCCGGCCTGGTCGGCGATCTCGCGGTAGGCGCCGACACCGGCGTGGCCGGTCTTCTTGGCCCGGGCGTCGGCCTTGGCCTGGTCGCGCTGCTGCTTCATCAGGCGCCGGAAGCCGTCCTCGTCCACCGAAAGGCCCTGTTCGGCGGCCATTTCGAGGGTGAGGTCGATCGGGAAGCCCCAGGTGTCGTGGAGCAGGAACGCCTTGTCGCCGGCGAGGACCTTGCCGCCGGACTCCTTGGTGTCGCTGATGGCCGTGTCGAGGATGTTGGTGCCGGCCTTCAGCGTCTTGAGGAAGGCGGCCTCCTCGGCGAGGGCGACGGTCTCGATGCGCTGCCGGTCGGTGACCAGCTCGGGGTACTGCTGGCCCATCATCGCGATGACCGTGTCGATGAGGTCCTTGACGACCGGACCGGTGGCACCGAGCAGACGCATGTTGCGGATGGCGCGGCGCATGATGCGGCGCAGGACGTAACCGCGGCCCTCGTTGCCGGGGGTCACGCCGTCGCCGATGAGCATCACGGAGGTGCGCATGTGGTCGGTGACCACGCGCAGGGAGACGTCCGAGTCGTGGGAGTCGCCGTACTCGACACCGGTCAGCTCGGTGGCCTTCTTGATGACGGCCATGGAGGTGTCGATCTCGTACATGTTCTGGACGCCCTGGAGGATCATCGCGAGGCGCTCCAGGCCGAGGCCCGTGTCGATGTTCTTGCTGGGCAGTTCGCCGAGGATCTCGAAGTCCTCCTTGCCGATGCCCTCGCCGCGCTCGTACTGCATGAAGACGAGGTTCCAGATCTCCACGTACCGCTCGTCGTTGACGGCCGGACCGCCCTCGACGCCGAACTCGGGGCCGCGGTCGTAGTTGATCTCGGAGCACGGGCCGCAGGGGCCGGGGACACCCATGGACCAGTAGTTGTCCTTCTTGCCGAGGCGCTGGATGCGCTCGGCCGGGACGCCGATCTTGTCGCGCCAGATGGTCTCGGCCTCGTCGTCGTCGAGGTAGACCGTGATCCACAGCCGCTCGGGGTCGAGTCCGTAACCACCCTTGTCCTGGGGCGAGGTGAGCAGCTCCCAGGCGTAGGTGATGGCGCCTTCCTTGAAGTAGTCGCCGAAGGAGAAGTTGCCGCACATCTGGAAGAACGTGCCGTGCCGGGTGGTCTTGCCGACCTCTTCGATGTCGGGGGTGCGCACGCACTTCTGCACGCTGGTGGCGCGCGGCCACGGCGGCTTGACCTCGCCGAGGAAGTACGGCTTGAAGGGGACCATTCCGGCGGGGACCAGGAGCAGAGTCGGGTCGTCCGCGATGAGCGACGCCGAAGGGACGACGGTGTGGCCGCGCTCCTCGTAGAAGCTCAACCAGCGGCGGCGGATTTCAGCCGACTCCATCAGTGGTCCTCATTCCGGTTGTACGAGTACGTCGTTCTGTCCGTCCTGTCGACGGATTTCGGGGTGCTGCGGTTCTCGATGGCGATGTGCTGCCTGGCGGCGGGGAGTTCGGGGTCGACCGGGGCGCTGATCCCCAGGGCGTCGCCGAGTTCGGCCTCCCGCTGGACCATGCCGGCGCGGACGTCGAGCGCGAAGCCCACCGCGCTGTCCTTGAGCCGGTGACCCGCTTCGAGCGCCTTGTTGGCCGCGGACACGGCGAGGTGCTCGGGGGTGAGCTGCTTCAGCTTGCGATTGACCTTGGTGGTCGCCCAGACACCGGCGGCTACGCCCGTGCCGAACCAGAACGTACGGCGGAACATCGCTCGGTCAGTCCTTCTTCCGGGTGCGCTTGGCCCGCCGCGCGGCCGGGACCGTACGGCCCACGATCACCGTACGCCGGGAGGCCTTGGCGGGCTCGGCCTCGCGTCGGCCGCCGAGGGCCCGGCGGACGCCGTAGCCGAAGGCCGCGACCTTGACGAGGGGGCCGCCGAAGGTGGAGGCGACGGTGGTCGACAGGGCGGAGGCGTTCGACGTGACTTCCTGGACGTCGGTGGCGATCGCGTCGACCCGGTCGATCTGGGTCTGCGCCGAGCGCACCGCCGAGGAGGCGTCCGCCAGCAGCGGGACGGCCTGGTCGGTCACGTCCGCGACCAGCTTGGTGGTCGCCTTCAGCGTCTGGGCCAGCCTCACCAGTGCGACGGCGAGGAAGGAGACCAGGATCGCCCAGAAGACGGCCACCAGGATCCCGGCAACCTCTCCACCGGACACCTGACACCCTCTCTCATGAACACCTGTAGATAACTGGTCCCGAGCCTATCGCGCCGAGGCCGGCGCTCCGTACCGCATTACCGCCCCGCGCGCGGTGGAGTTGAGCGAAGCGATTGTACGGACTGAATACGGTTCAGTACGCTCCGTGTTCCATGCGAGCTTCCCAGCGCACCGGCTCCTCCGCCGACGGCAATCTGCCCCTCGAACCCGACCGGTTCGTGGGCCGCGCGGCCGAACTCACCGAGCTGGCGCGGGCGCTCGACGCCTCGCGGCTGGTCACGGTGACCGGACCCGGCGGGGTCGGCAAGTCGCGGCTCGCGGCCCGTGCGGCGGCCCGGTGCGCTCCCCCGGGCGGGGTGTGGCGGGTGGAGCTGGCCGCGGTGCGCGATCCGGAACTCGTGGACTTCGCGGTCGTGGAGGCGCTGGGCCTGACGGATCACACCACTCGGCCGCCGCGTGAGGCGTTGCTCGCCCATCTGACGGGACGTCAACTCCTGTTGGTACTGGACGGGTTCGAGCATCTGGTGGAGGTGTGTGCCTCGCTGGTGGCCGAGTTGGTGGGGCGGGTACCGGGGCTGCGGGTGCTCGCGGTGGGACGGCGGCCGCTGGAGCTGGCGGGCGAACGGGTGCTGGCGCTGGCGCCGTTGGGCGAGGAAGAGGCGGTGGAGCTGTTCGCCGAGCGGGCCGCGCAGCAGGGGATCGTCCTCGGGGACGACGACGCGGACGTACGGGAGTTGTGCCGGCGGCTCGACGGGATTCCGCTCGCCGTGGAGCTGGCGGCGGGGCGGCTGCGGGCGTTGTCGCCCGGGGAGTTGCTGGCGCGGCTCGACGACCGGTTCCGGCTGCTGGCCTGCGGACGGCGCGACGCGCTGCCCCGGCACCGGACGCTGCGCACGGCGATCGGCTGGAGCCATGAGCTGTGCACGCCCGGGGAACGGCTGTTGTGGGCACGCCTGTCGGTGTTCGCGGGGAGCTTCGACCTGGAGGCCGTCGACTATGTGTGCAGCGGCGACGGGCTGCCCGCCGACGACGTCCTCGATGTGCTGTCCGAGCTGCTCGCACAGTCCGTGATCGTCCGCGAGGAGACGGCGAGGGGTGTGCGCTACCGGATGCTCGACACCGTCCGGGCCTACGGCGCGGACTGGCTGGCGGCGACCGGGGACGCGGACCGGCTGCGGCGCCGGCACCGCGACTGGTATCTGGGGCTGGCGACCTGGTGCGAGCTGGACTGGTTCTCGCCGCGCCAGGGCGAGGTCGCCGCGCGGGTCGAGGCGGAGCTGCCGAATCTGCGCGGTGCCCTGGAGTACTGCCTGAACGAGCCGGACGAGACGCATCTGGGCCAGTACCTGGCGGGCTCCCTGTGGTTCTACTGGGCGGGCTGCGGACGGCTCTCGGAGGGCCGGCACTGGCTGGAGCAGGCCGTACAGCTCGAATCCGGGAACGACCAGTCACGGCTGAAGGCCCTGTGGGTGCTCGGCTATGTGGCGATCCTCCAGGGCGACACCGTGCCCGCGCTGGCCGCGCTCCAGGAGTGCCGGGAGGAGGCGGACCGGGCCGAGAACCCCACGGCGGTGGCGTACGCGGAGCATCGCACCGGCTGTCTGGCCCTGGTCACCGACGACATGGCGCGGGCGGAGACCCTGCTGCGCTCGGCCCTCGACCGCTATCGGCGGATCGGCGAGCTGAACAGCACGGTGCTGATGGGCCAGGTCGAGCTGGCGATGGCCCGGGCCTTCCAGGGTGACCTGGTGGACGCGGTGAAGCTGTGCCAGGACGTACGGCGGGTGTGCGAGGACCACGGCGAGCGGTGGACGAGGGCGTACGCGCTGTATGTGCTGGCGTACGTCGCCTGGAGCGACGGCGAACTCCCGCTCGCGCGCGACCTGTTGACGGACTGTCTGGGCAGCGCGCACGGTTTCCGCGATCTGCTGGGCTCGGTGCTGGCGGTCGAGCTGCTGGCCCTCGTCACGGCGGCGGAGGGCGATGCCGCCGAGGCCGCGCTGCTGCAGGGCGCGGCGGGCGGGATGTGGCCGTCGGTGGGGCTGCCGCTGTTCGGCTCGGCGTACTACAACGCGCCGCACGAGCTGTGCGAGGCGATGGCCCGGGAACGGCTGGGCGACGAGCGGTACGAGGAGTGCGCCCGCGAGGGAGCACGGCTCGGTCGTGAGGCGGCCGTGGCGCGGGCACTGAGGCAGCCGCGCCCGCTCGACGCGGTGCCGGTTCCGCGCGGTCCGGTGCGGCCCGCGGCGGTACGGGCCGACATGCGAAAGCCCGCCGCCTCGCCCACCCGGAAGGGCGGGGAGACGACGGGCTGACGCGAAAGGTGGTGCTACGTCCGTGAGGTGATCAGCGGGCGTAGTACTCGACGACGAGCTGCTCGTCGCAGATCACCGGGATCTCCTTGCGGTTCGGCTCGCGGTCCAGGCGGAACGCCAGGGCGCCGAGGTTCACCTGGAGGTAGCGCGGGGTCTCGCCGTCGGGGGCGAAGCCACCGGCGCGGGAGACCTCGAACAGCGTCTTGCTGCGGCTGCGCTCGCGGACCATCACGACGTCGTCGGGCTTGACGCGGAAGGACGGCTTGTCGACCTTCTGGCCGTTGACCTCGATGTGGCCGTGAACGACCATCTGGCGGGCCTGGTAGATCGTGCGGGCGATGCCCGAACGCAGGACCAGCGCGTCGAGACGACGCTCCAGCTCGATGATCAGGGCCTCACCGGTCTTGCCCTGGACCTTGGAGGCACGCTCGTAGGCGCGGACGAGCTGGCGCTCGGACACGTCGTACTGCGCGCGCAGACGCTGCTTCTCCAGCAGACGGACCTTGTAGTCCGAGTTCTGCTTGCGGCCACGACCGTGCTCACCCGGCGGGTAGGGACGGGCCTCGAAGTACTTGACGGCCTTCGGGGTCAGCGCGATGCCGAGGGCACGCGACTTCTTGACCTTGGGGCGGGACTGGTTCGCCACTTGTCTCTTTCCTTAATTTCCGGCTTGTCAGGGTTAAGGGAGGTCGCATCCGCAGTCGGGGAAACCCGCCGGGTCCGCGAGGGACCTGTCGGGCAGCCGCTCCCCTGGTCTGGGCACATACGTGCAGCACACGAGTGGCCCACCGACCTCTCCCGGAACTCCGGGTGGTGGTGGGCTGCCCGCGACACCGTTCGAAGGGTGCGCGACGCTCCTGGAGACGGTCCGGGGACTGGGTCCCTTGACCGGCTCCGGCTGGCTGTCCTGTTCTGACTGCACAGGACCCAGCACTCCGGCGAAGTCTACAGGGTGCTCAGGACCGCTTACGACCGAGGTGCGCCCTGGTCCACTCGACCGCGTCCGCGTACCGGGCCTCGGCTCCATGACGTGTGGGCTCGTAGTACTCGCGGTCCTTCAGCTCCTCCGGGGCGTACCGCTGCTCGGCGATCCCCTCGGGCAGGTCGTGCGGGTAGACGTACCCCTGGGCGTGGCCGAGCTTGGCCGCGCCCTTGTAGTGCCCGTCCCGCAGATGCATCGGCACCGGGCCCGCGTGCCCCTTGCGTACGTCCTCCATGGCGGCGCCGATCGCCATGGTCGCCGCGTTCGACTTGGGGGCCAGGGCGAGCGCGATGGTGGCGTGGCTGAGGGTGAGCGCGGCCTCGGGGAAGCCGATCATGGCTACGGCCTGGGCGGCGGCGACCGCGATCGGCAGGGCGTTGGGATCCGCCAGGCCGATGTCCTCGCTCGCCGAGATCATCAGGCGCCGGGCGATGAAGCGGGGGTCCTCGCCGGCCTCGATCATGCGGGCGAGGTAGTGCAGGGCCGCGTCGACGTCCGAGCCCCGGATGGACTTGATGAGGGCGCTGGCCACGTCGTAGTGCTGGTCGCCGTCGCGGTCGTACTTCACCGCCGCGCGGTCGACGGTCTCCTCCAGGGTCTGGAGGGTGATGTCCGGCTCGCCCTTGTCGAGGGCGGCCCCGGCGGCGGCCTCCAGGGCGGTGAGCGCGCGGCGGGCGTCGCCGCCGGCGATGCGCAGCAGGTGGTTCTCACTGTCCTCGGGGAGGGCGACCGCGGCCTTGAGACCGCGCTCGTCGGACAGGGCCCGGCGCAGCAGGGCGCGCAGGTCGTCGTCCGTGAGGGGTTCGAGGGTGAGGAGCAGGGAGCGGGACAGGAGCGGAGAGATCACCGAGAAGTACGGGTTCTCCGTGGTCGCCGCGATCAGGGTCACCCAGCGGTTCTCGACGGCCGGCAGGAGGGAGTCCTGCTGGGCCTTGCTGAAGCGGTGGATCTCGTCGAGGAAGAGGACGGTCTCCTTGCCGAAGCCGCCGGTGGCGCGGCGGGCGCCGTCGATGACCGCACGGACCTCCTTGACGCCGGCGGTGATCGCGGACAACTCCACGAACCGCTTGTCGGTGGCCTTGGAGACGACGTAGGCAAGGGTCGTCTTTCCGGTGCCGGGCGGGCCCCAGAGGAGCACCGAGGAGGGTCCGGCCGGGCCGCCCGCACCCTCGCCGACGAGTCTGCGCAGGGGCGAGCCCGGCTTCAGCAGGTGCTGCTGGCCCACGACCTCGTCGAGGGTGCGCGGGCGCATCCGTACGGCCAGGGGACTGCTGGACGGGTCCTTCTCCTGGCGTTCTTCGGCTGCGGCGGTGAACAGGTCGGGCTCCACGTCCAAAACCCTATGTCACCGCACTGACAACGCGGTCGGGCCGCCTGCTCAGGCCCAGAGCTGGGTGCCCCAGCGGGTCAGGACCAGCATCGCGATGATGCCGACGTGGGTGACCGGGAGGACCCAGGTGAACTCGCCCAGGAAGTTCTTGACCGGGCGCGGGGCCTTCAGGAAGTCGTTGCGGATGTTGAACGAGGTGACGTACCAGAACATGGTGATCGTGGCGACCCAGGCCAGCGAGCACCACAGGCACAGCGCGTTGATCCGGTACAGGGACTGGAACTGCAGCCACGTGACGAAACCGACGCCGAAGAGCGTGCCGAAGTTGAAGGTCAGCCAGTACCAGCGCGGGAACCTGGCCCGGGTCAGCAGGCTCATGCCGACGCAGATGACGATGCCGTAGGCGACCAGGCCGAGCATCGGGTTCGGGAAGCCGAAGGCGGCGGCCTGCTTGCTCTCCATGACGCTGCCGCAGGACACGATCGGGTTGATGCTGCAGCTCGGGGTGAACGTCTTCCCCGCGATCTTGCCCTCAAGGATCTTGAACTTGTCGAGCGTGATGACCCACGCGGCCAGGAGTCCGGCCGCACCGGTGATCACCAGCAGCACGGCAAAGGCGCGGCTGCTGCCCGCGGTGCGTGGTTCCACGTCGGTGTGCTCCGGCTCGGAGTCGGTGGAGACGTCCTTCACTGTCGTCTTGCTCATCACGCCGATCCGTCACTTGAGAGTTGGACCTTCTTCGGGCAGGGCCATTGTGCCGCACGCACACGCCTGTCCACCGTTCGGTGGACATAAGGAAGTACGCACGGTCGTCCCCGATCGCTCGATTCCGGACGATGCTCAAGGCATGACAACACAGGCGAACGACCTCGCAGTGGATGTGCGAGGGCTGCGCAAGCAGTACGGGGACGTGACCGCCGTCGACGGAATCGACCTGGAGATCCGCACGGGGGAGGTGTTCGGCCTGCTCGGGCCCAATGGCGCGGGCAAGAGCACCACGGTGGAGATCCTCCAGGGCAACCGCGGCCGGGACGCGGGCGAGGTGTCGGTGCTCGGCTCGGACCCGGCGACGGGCACACGCGCGTGGCGTTCTCGGGTCGGCATCGTCTGGCAGGACGAATCGGCACCCGCCGAGTTGACGGTCGGCGAGACCGTACGGCATTTCGCCCGCTACTACCCGCGTCCGCGCGACCCCGAGGAGGTCATCGGCCTGGTGGGGCTCGAAGCCAAGGTGGACAGCCGGATCAAGGCGCTGTCGGGCGGACAGCGCAGGCGGCTGGATGTGGCCCTGGGAGTGATCGGCGATCCGGAACTCCTCCTCCTGGACGAACCGACGACCGGTTTCGACCCGGCGGCCCGGCGCCAGTTCTGGGACCTGATCCGCAAACTCGCCGACGAGGGCACCACCATCCTCCTCACCACCCACTACCTGGAGGAGGCGGAGAACCTGGCCGACCGGCTGGCGATCGTCGCCAGGGGCCGGGTGGTCGCCGCGGGCGAACCGGCCGCCCTGCGCGAGCGCCACGGCACCGGAGCCACCGTCGAGTGGACCGAGCCCGACGGCACCCCGCGCGCGGAGCACACCGACACTCCTACCAAGGTCGTGGCCGAACTCATGCACCGCTTCGACGGCGAGATCCCCGGGCTGCTGGTGAGCCGCCCCACCCTGGAGGACGTCTACCTCCGGCTGACCGGACAGGAGGACGTGCGATGACCACCACCACGACCGTCGCGGCGACCCGGGCACGAGCCTCCGAGCAGCGGCTGCCCGGTGCCTGGGGGCTCGGGCTGCGGCGCGGCACCCTGGAGCTCAAACAGTTCTTCCGGCAGCGCGACCAGGTGGTGTTCACCTTCGCCTTCCCGGTCGTCTTCCTGTTCCTGTTCGCGTCGATCTTCAAGGACGACGTCCAGGGTGCGGGCGTCAACGCCTCGCAGTTGTACGTCCCGGCGATGATGGCCGCCGGCATCATGTCGACGAGTTTCCAGTCCCTCGGCATCTCGATCGCGATCGAGCGCGACGAGAAGGTGCTGCGGCGGCTGCGCGGCACCCCGATGCCACCGGCCGCGTACTTCCTCGGCAAGATCTGGCTGGTTCTGGTCACGGGCCTGCTGGAGACCGCGATCCTGCTGCTCGTCGGGACCGGCTTCTACGGCGTGGATCTGCCCTCGTCGGCCACCAAGTGGCTGGACTTCGGGTGGATCTTCGTGCTCGGTCTGACGGCGTGCGCACTGCTCGGCATCGCGGTCAGCTCGGTCCCCAAGTCCGGCAAGAGCGCGACCTCCGTGGTCGTACTGCCCTTCCTGGTGCTGCAGTTCATCTCCGGGGTGTACATCTCCATCGACACCATCCCGGACTGGATGCTCAACATCGGCGCCCTGTTCCCGCTGAAGTGGATGTGCCAGGGGCTGCGCGGAGTCTTCCTGCCCTCCTCGGCACAGGTGCTGGAGCAGGCCGGGAGCTGGGAGTTCGGGAAGGTCGCGCTGGTGCTCGGGGCGTGGTGCGTCGGAGGATTGCTGCTGTGTCTGCTGACCTTCCGGTGGAAGAACCGGCGCGACGGATGAACGCCCCCGGCGGGACGACGGGCACGGACGCCTGGGACCGCTCGTTCCTGCTCTGGGACACGTACTTCGCGCTGATCTGGCTGGCCACCCTGGTGTTCGTGCTCGGCACGGACCAACCGGGGTGGCCGGTGCGCGTGGTGGCGGCCGGGCTGCTCGTCCCGCTGGTGCCGCTGTACGTCTGGTTCGGGCGCCCGATCCTGCGGGGCGATCCGCCCGACGAGCGGCGGGCCGTCGGCTATCTCGTCGCGGAGATGGCGCTGTTCCTGCCGTCGGCGGTGCTGGTCGGCGAGACCCGGCTGATGGGCTTCGCCCTCGTCCCGCCGTGCTTCATGGTGCTGCGGCTGCGCTGGGCGCTGATCGCGGTGACCGTGATCAACGTCGCGCCGGTGATCGGCTGGGCGCTGCTGTGGCGACCCGGCGCGCAGGACGTGTTCTTCAACGCGGTGTTCGCCGTGGTCACCCTGGTCTTCTCGGTGGCCCTCGGGAGCTGGATCATCCGCATCATCGACCAGAGTCAGGAGCGCGCGGAGTTGATCGCCGAACTGGACGCCAGCCGCCACGAGGTCTCCCGGCTGTCGTCGGCGCACGGCGCGCTGGCCGAGCGGGAGCGCATGGCCCGGGAGATCCACGACACTCTCGCCCAGGGCTTCACCAGCCTGCTGATGCTGGTCCAGGCCGTGGAGGCCGAGCTGGACGACGACCCCGCGCAGGCCCGCCGCCATCTCGCCCTGATGGACGAGACGGCCCGGCAGAACCTCGCCGAGGCCCGCGCCCTGGTCGCCGGCGGCACACCGGCCGACCTCGCGGACGCCTCGCTGCCGGACGCCCTGCGCCGGCTCGCCGCCCGCCAGGACGCGACGCTGGAGGTGACGGGCGCGGTGCGTGCCCTGCCGGCGGGACCCGAGGTGGTGGCGCTGCGCTCCTGTCAGGAGGCGCTCGCCAACGCCCGTAAGCACGCGGGGAGTTCGGTGGCGGTGAGCCTCGTCCTGGCGTACGCCGACGAGACGCTGACCGTCTCGGTACGGGACGACGGGTGCGGCTTCGACCCGGGTGCGGTCTCCGGCGGCTACGGCCTGGCGGGCCTGCGGACCCGGGCCGCCGAGGTGGGGGGAACGGCCCTGGTGCACAGCGCGCCGGGCGACGGCACGACGGTGACGGTACGGCTGCCGGTCGCCCCGCGGAGGAGTGCGCGATGATCCGGATCGTCCTGGCCGACGACCACCCCGTCGTAAGGGAGGGCCTGCGCGCCATGCTCAGCGCGGAACCCGACCTCGACGTGGTCGCCGACGCCTCCAGCGGCCCGCAGGCGGAAGCCCTGGCGGCCGAACTCCGCCCCGACATCGTGCTGATGGACCTGCGGATGCCGGGCGGCGGAGGCGTCGACTCCATCGTGCGGATGAACGAGGCCGGACTGCCCTGCCGTGTGATCGTCCTCACGACGTACGAGACGGACCGCGACATCCTGCGCGCGGTGGAGGCGGGCGCCGCGGGCTATCTGCTGAAGGATCTGCCGCGGGGCGAACTGGCCGACGCGGTACGGGCCGCGGCGCGCGGCGAGACGGTCCTGGCCCCCTCGGTGGCCGCCCGCCTGGTCGACCAACTGCGCACCAAACCGGAACGGCCCCGGCTGTCGGAGCGGGAGACGGCGGTACTGCGGCTGGTGGCGGAGGGCTGCACCAACGCCGAGATCGGCAGGCGCCTGTACATCGGGGAGTCGACGGTGAAGACCCATCTCCTGCGCGTCTTCGGCAAGTTGGGGGTGGACGACCGGACGGCGGCGGTGACGAGCGCGATGCGGCACGGGTTGCTGGACTGAGGGGTCTGGGGGCTGCCGCCCCCACGCCTCCGACCCCCGCACCACCGGATTCCTGCCGCTCCGCGGAATCCGGTGGTGCCGAGGCCGGTCCGGCCGGGATCTCGGT
>NZ_JBFAZO010000011.1:153773-390712 GCF_040681835.1 Streptomyces sp. NPDC051576 | reverse complement strand
GCGCGCCGGGGGGGCGGGCCGCCCCGCCCCCCCCCCCCCCCCCCGGCCGCGGGGGGGGGGGGGGGCGCGCGGGGGGGGGGGGGGGGGGCGGGGGGCGGGGGGGCGGGGGGGGGGGGGGGGGGGGGGGGGGGCGCCCCCCCCCCCCCACCCCGGCGTCGTCCTCAGCCGAGCTTCGACTCCAGCTCCGCCACGATCTCGTTCACACCGATCGCCGACTGCTCGCCGGACTCCATGTCCTTGAGCTGTACGACGCCCTCGGCGAGGTCGCGTTCACCGGCGACGATCGTGTAGCGGGCGCCGCTGCGGTTGGCGTTCTTCATGGCGCCCTTGAGGCCCTTGGCGCCGTAGGAGAAGTCGGCCGCGATGCCCAGCCTGCGCAGCTCCGTCACCTTGGCGAAGAGGACCCGGCGGGCCTCCTCGCCCAGCGGGACCGCGAACACGCTGGTGGACGCGGGGAGTTCGAGTTCGACACGCTCCGCCTCCAGGGCCAGCACCGTGCGGTCGACGCCCAACGCCCAGCCCACGGAGGGCAGTGCGGGGCCGCCGATCATCTCGGAGAGGCCGTCGTAGCGACCGCCGCCGCCCACCGCGGACTGGGAGCCCAGACCGTCGTGGACGAACTCGAAGGTGGTGCGGGTGTAGTAGTCCAGGCCGCGCACCAGCCTCGGGTCGTCCTCGAAGGAGACGCCCGCGGCCGTGATCAGCTCGCGCACCTCCTCGTGGTACGCCTTGCACGCGTCGCACAGGTAGTCGCGCAGCAGCGGCGCGTCCGTCAACTGCTTCTGGACGTCCGGGCGTTTGTCGTCCAGGACGCGGAGCGGGTTGATGTCGGCCCGGCGCAGGGTGTCCTCGTCGAGGTCCAGGCCGCGCAGGAAGTTCTGCAGCGCCTCCCGGTACACCGGACGGCACTCCTTGTCGCCCAGGCTGTTGAGCAGGATGCGGAAGTTCCGCAGGCCCAGTGAGCGGTACGCCTGGTCGGCCAGGATGATCAACTCGGCGTCCAGCGCCGGGTCCTCGGCACCGATCGCCTCGGCGCCGACCTGGGAGAAGTGGCGGTAACGGCCCTTCTGGGGACGCTCGTAGCGGTAGTAGGAGCCCGAGTACCAGAGCTTGACCGGGAGGTTGCCCGCCTTGTGCAGGTTGGCCTCAAGTGCCGCGCGCAGTACGGAGGCCGTGCCCTCGGGGCGCAGGGCGAGCTGGTCGCCGCCCTTGGTCTCGAAGGCGTACATCTCCTTGGTCACGATGTCGGTGGACTCGCCGACACCGCGCGCGAAGAGTTCGACGTTCTCGAAGCCGGGCGTCTCGATGTAGCCGTAGCCGGAGTTGCGCAGCGGGGCCGCGATCGCCTCGCGCACGGCGAGGTACTTCGCGGAATCGGGCGGCAGAAGGTCGTACGTGCCCTTGGGGGCCTGGAAAGTACTCACGGAAAGTCTCGTCACATTCCTCGTCGGGGAGCGTTCACGTCAGCTCCCTGGCCGGCGGCGACCTCCCGCAGATACGGGTTGGTCGCGCGCTCCTGGCCGATGGTCGTCTGGGGGCCGTGGCCGGACAGCACCACGGTCGAGTCGTCGAGCGGCAGGCACACACGGGCCAGCGAGTCGAGCATCTCGGCGTGGGAGCCGCCGGGCAGGTCGGTGCGTCCGATGGAGCCGGCGAAGAGCAGATCCCCGGAGAAGAACACGGAGGGGATCTCCGGGTTCTCGGGCATCTGGAAGGTCACCGACCCCTTCGTATGGCCCGGCGCGTGCGCGACCGAGAACTCCAGTCCCGCGAGCGCCAGCCGCGCGCCGTCGGTCAGCTCCTTGACGTCGTCGGGCTCCCCCACGGTCAGCTCGCCCATCAGCGGCATCCCGATGGAACGGCCGAGCGCCTTCTCGGGGTCGCTCATCATGTACCGGTCCTCGGGGTGGATCCAGGCCGGCACGTCGTGCGCGCCGCACACCGGGACGACCGAGGCCACATGGTCGATGTGGCCATGGGTGAGGACGACCGCGACGGGCTTGAGCCGATGCTTCCTGAGCGCTTCCTCGACTCCCTGGGCGGCCTGATGGCCCGGGTCGATGATCACGCACTCCTCACCGGCGGCGGGGGCGACGAGATAACAGTTCGTCCCCCAGGCCCCGGCGGGGAACCCGGCAATGAGCACGATCGTCCTTCGTTGTGTCGATACGGGCGGGGATAAGGATCCCTGCGTCAGTGGTCAGAGCCTACCGGCGCTGCCGAATCCTCAGCGAACCCATATACGGTACGGGGCACACGCAGGCGGTCGGCTCACAAGACGCACGCGTCCCAGTCGACGTACGAGACGCATGAGGAGAGAATCCGGTGGTCACCCAGGAACAGCGGAAGCGGCAGCTCGCGCGGGAGAAGTTCTTGCGGCAGCAGCAGCGGCGTACGTCCGCTCGACGCAAGGCCCGTATGCGCAACTCGGTGATCGCGTCGGTGCTCGGCGTGGTCGTGATCGGCAGTGTGGCGCTGTACACGACCGGGGTCATGAAGGGCAACGACGACAAGTCCAACGCGAGCGCGGACGTGACGCCCAGCGCCTCGGCGACGAGCAAGGCGCCGGACCCGTGCGCGAAGCCGGCCGCGGGCAAGATCAAGACGCTGAGCTGGAAGAAGGAGCCGGCGGTCACGATCGACAAGTCGGCCAAGTACACGATGAAGCTGGCGACGACCTGCGGTGACATCGACATCGCGCTGAAGACGTCGGCCGCGCCGCACACCGTGAACTCGTTCAACTTCCTTGCGAGCAAGGGTTTCTTCGACCACACGAAGTGCCACCGGCTCACCACCACCGGCATCTACGTGCTGCAGTGCGGCGACCCGACGGGCGCGGGCAGCGGCGGTCCCGGCTACACGATTCCGGACGAGAACCTGAAGGACAAGAGCCTCAAGGGCGGGATCTACCCGGCGGGCACGGTGGCGATGGCCAACACCGGTCAGGCGCACACCGGCGGCAGCCAGTTCTTCCTCGTGTACAAGGACTCCACGCTGCCGGCCAGCTACACGCCGTTCGGCACGATCGACGCCGCGGGCATGAAGGTCCTGAACAAGATCGCCGCGGCCGGGGCCCAGGCCGCCGACGCCACGACGGGCAACACCGCACCGAACGCGACGGTCGTGATCAACAAGGCGACTGTCACCAAATCCTGACCGTCAACAGCGAAATTTCGGTCGCGCGGGATGCGGACAGGCAACCCGCCGGTCGCCTATGTTGGCCGTGACGAAACTGTGGACGATGCCCGGGGGCACAGAGGCCCTGTGCAGGCATCATGTGGAGGAGGCGCTGTGAGCAGCGACCCGTGGGGACGCGTCGACGAGACGGGGACCGTGTACGTGCGTACGGCCGACGGCGAGCAGGTCGTCGGTTCCTGGCAGGCCGGCTCCCCCGACGAGGCGTTGGCCTACTTCGAGCGCAAGTACGAGGGCCTGGTTGTCGAGATCGGCCTCCTCGAAAAGCGAGTGAAGACCACCGACCTGTCGGCGAAGGACGCACAGGCCGCCGTCGACCATCTGCGCGAGCAGGTCGACGCCCACCACGCGGTCGGCGATCTGGCCTCGCTGCGGGTTCGGCTGGACAAGCTCGTGGAGACCGTCGAGGCGCGCCGCGAGGAGCGCAAGCAGCAGCGCGCCAAGCAGTCCGACGAGGCCCGGCACGCCAAGGAGGCGCTGGTCGTCGAGGCCGAGGAGCTGGCGCAGTCCGACCAGTGGCGGGCGGCCGGTGAGCGGCTGCGTGCCCTGGTGGACACCTGGAAGGGTCTGCCGCGCCTGGACCGCAAGTCGGACGACGAGCTGTGGCACCGCTTCTCGCACGCCCGGTCGGCCTTCTCCAAGCGCCGCAAGGCGCACTTCGCGTCGCTGGACGCGCAGCGCGAGGAGGCCCGCAAGACCAAGGAGCGGCTGGTCGCCGAGGCCGAGGCGCTGTCGGGCTCCTCGGACTGGGGTCCGACGGCCGCGCGGTACCGCGAGCTGATGGCCGACTGGAAGGCGGCGGGCCGCGCCCAGCGCGAGCACGAGGACGACTTGTGGAACCGCTTCCGCGGCGCTCAGGACGTCTTCTTCGCCGCCCGCAGCTCGGTCTTCGCGGAGCGGGACGCCGAGCAGACGGAGAACCTGAAGCTCAAGGAGGAGCTGGCCGAGGAGGCCGAGAAGCTCCTGCCGGTGACGGACCTGAAGGTGGCCCGTGCGGCCTTCCGTTCGATCAACGAGCGCTGGGAGGCCATCGGCCATGTGCCGCGTGACGCCCGCCCGAAGGTCGAGGGCCGGATGCACACGGTCGAGCGGGCACTCCAGGAGTCCGAGGAGACCGAGTGGCGCCGGACGAACCCGGAGGCACGCGCGCGTGCCGAGGGTCTGACCGGTCAGCTCCAGGCCGCCGTGGACAAGCTCAAGGGCCAGATCGAGCAGGCGCGGACCCAGGGCAACAACTCCCGGGCCGACAAGCTGGAGCGCGAACTGGAGGGCCGCCAGGCTCTGTTGGACCAGGCGCTGAAGGGTCTGCAGGAGTTCGGCGGCTGATCCGCACGCCACGCATGACGGAGGGGCTCCCGTACTTCGAAGTACGGGAGCCCCTCTGTCGTATCCGCTACGACTTGTTGCGCGCCGACGTCACCCGGTACACGTCGTAGACGCCCTCCACTCCCCTGACCGCCTTCAGGACGTGACCCAGGTGCTTGGGGTCGCCCATCTCGAAGGTGAAGCGGGAGGTGGCGACGCGGTCGCGGGAGGTCTGGACGGCCGCGGAGAGGATGTTGACGTGCTGGTCGGACAGGACGCGGGTGACGTCCGAGAGGAGCCGGGAGCGGTCCAGGGCCTCGACCTGGATGGCGACCAGGAAGACCGAGGACTGGGTGGGCGCCCACTCGACCTCGAGGATGCGCTCGGGTTCGCGGGACAGTGACTCCACGTTGACGCAGTCGCTGCGGTGAACCGATACGCCGCTACCGCGCGTGACGAAACCGATGATGGGGTCGCCGGGAACGGGCGTACAACAGCGGGCCAGTTTGACCCACACGTCGTCGACGCCCTTGACGACGACACCCGGGTCGGCGTTCGACCGGCGCTTGCGGCCGCGGCCGTGCGCAGGCGGCACGCTCTCGTCGATCTCCTCGGTGGCCGCCTCCTCGCCGCCGAGCGCCTGCACCAGCTTCTGTACGACGTTCTGCGCGGCGACATGGCCCTCGCCGATCGCCGCGTACAGCGAGGAGATGTCGGGGTAGCGCATCTCGTGCGCGAGCGTGACAAGGGAGTCGCCGGTGAGGATGCGCTGGATCGGCAGGTTCTGTTTGCGCATCGCGCGGGCGATGGCGTCCTTGCCCTGTTCGATCGCCTCGTCGCGGCGCTCCTTGGAGAACCAGGCTCTGATCTTGTTGCGGGCGCGCGGCGACTTCACGAAGCCGAGCCAGTCGCGGGAGGGGCCCGCGCCGGCTGCCTTCGAGGTGAAGACCTCGACCAAGTCGCCGTTGTCCAGGGTGGATTCGAGCGGTACGAGGCGGCCGTTGACCCGTGCTCCTATGGTCCGGTGGCCGACCTCGGTGTGCACCGCGTACGAGAAGTCCACCGGGGTGGCACCGGCGGGCAGCGCTATGACGTCACCCTTCGGTGTGAAGACGAAGACCTCGTTGCGGGACAGGTCGAAGCGCAGGGAGTCCAAGAACTCGCCCGGGTCCTCGGTCTCCTTCTGCCAGTCGAGCAACTGGCGCAGCCACGCCATGTCGTTGAGGTGGTCGTCCTTGCCGGTGGTCCGGGGCGTCTCCGAGCGCACCTTGGAGGTGCCGGCGACGGCCTCCTGCTTGTACTTCCAGTGCGCGGCGATGCCGTACTCGGCGCGGCGGTGCATGTCGAAGGTGCGGATCTGGAGTTCAACAGGCTTGCCGTTGGGGCCGATTACTGTCGTGTGCAGCGACTGGTACATGTTGAACTTGGGCATCGCGATGTAGTCCTTGAACCGGCCGGGGACCGGGTTCCATCGCGCGTGCACGGTGCCGAGGGCCGCGTAGCAGTCGCGGACCGTGTCGACGAGCACACGAATACCCACCAGGTCGTAGATCTCCGCGAAGTCGCGACCGCGGACGATCATCTTCTGGTAGACGCTGTAGTAGTGCTTCGGGCGGCCGGTGACGGTGGCCTTGATGCGGGCCGCGCGCAGGTCGGTCTGGACCTCGTCGGTCACTATGGCCAGGTACTCGTCACGCTTCGGTGCCCGCTCGGCCACCAGCCGGACGATCTCGTCGTACATCTTGGGGTAGAGGATCGCGAAGGCGAGGTCCTCCAGTTCCCACTTGATGGTGTTCATGCCCAGCCGGTGGGCGAGCGGCGCGTAGATTTCGAGCGTCTCCCGCGCCTTCTTCTCCTGCTTCTCGCGCTTGAGATAGCGCATGGTGCGCATGTTGTGCAGGCGGTCGGCGAGCTTGATGACCAGGACGCGCGGGTCCTTCGCCATCGCTACGACCATCTTGCGCACGGTCTCGGCCTGCGCGGCCTCGCCGAACTTGACCTTGTCCAGCTTGGTGACGCCGTCGACGAGGAGGGCGACCGAGTCGCCGAAGTCGCGGCGGAGCTGGTCGAGGCCGTACTCGGTGTCCTCGACGGTGTCGTGCAGCAGGCCGGCCATGAGGGTCGCCGGGTCCATACCCAGTTCGGCGAGGATCGTGGTGACCGCGAGGGGGTGGGTGATGTACGGGTCGCCGCTCTTCCGCTTCTGGCCGCGGTGCCAGCGTTCGGCGACCTGGTAGGCGTTCTCGACCTGGCGGAGGGTGGCCGTCTCGATCTTCGGGTCGTTGCTGCGCACTATCCGCAGCAGGGGCTCCAGGACCGGGTTGTACGGGTTGGAGCGCTGCACACCGAGGCGGGCGAGGCGGGCGCGGACGCGGTTGGAGGAGCCGCCGGAGCGCGGGGCGGGCTGACCGGTGGTGGGCCGGGGCGCGGGGCGCTCGGGCTGGTCCGGCTTGGGGCGCGAGGGCTCGGCCGCCTTGTCGGCGGGCGCCGTCTGGGCGTGCTCCGCCGTCCCGCGCGGTTCGCTGGACGCGCCGGGCGGGGGCTGCACCGCGGGGCCCGGGGTGGGCTCGGGCTTGGCGGCGGTCAGGGGCTGGGCCTCGTCTGCCAAGAGGACTCCTCGTGCGCGATCCGGGTCCCCCGGTCAGGCTCCGGAGTGCCCATGGTAGCCATCCCGGGCTCCGGGATCGCCTTCAGGCCGATGTGAGGGCCTTCCACAGGTGGAACACGGGAGGCTGCCGCGGGATTCCACGAGGGAGGCTTCGGGGCGATCGGAGGGTGTCCTGCAGGTGACGGGGCGGGGAGCCACAGTCAGTACCACGTGCCGGGCGGACTCCCGCGCCGGTGTACGGGTGGCGGCGCGGGACAGGGGATACCGGCACACCGGGTCGCCGGCGCCTCAACATGCGCGATGCCGGCGGCCCGCCCGCCGGTGTCCCGCGGGTAACCGGGCGGGAGGATCGACGACTGCGCCCCGCGCCGGGCGGACTCCCACGCCGCTGCACGGAACGCGGATACCGGCACACCGGAACGGCCGACGCGACAAGGTCCGCGGGACACCAACGGCCCGCCCGCCGGTGTCCCGTGGCTGACCGGGCGGAGGATCGACGACTGCGCCCCGCGCCGGGCAGACTCCCACGCCGCTGCACGGAACGCGGATACCGGCACACCGGAACGGCCGACGCGACAAGGTCCGCGACGCACCCGGCGGGCCCGCCCGCCGGTGTCCCGCGGGTCACGAGGCAGAGACCCATAGGACACCGCCACGCCCCAGGCGGACTCCCGCGCCGATGCACGGGTGCTGGCACGGGTCGCTAATACCGGCACACCAGGACAGACGACACCCCAAGGTCCGCGAGCACCGGCAACCCGCCCGAGGGGTGTCCTGCGGGTCACGAGGCAGAGACCCGCCGACAGTCCCACGCGCCGGACGGACTCCCGCACCGGTGCACGGGTACCCGCACGGCCCGCAGACACCGGCACACCGGGCCGCCCGGCGCCTCAAGGTGTGCGATGCGTCGGCGGCCCACCAGCGGCGTCCTCCGGGTGGCGAGGCGGGGGGCCTACGACAGCGCCACGCGCCAGGCAGACTCTCGTACCGGTACACGGCCAGCGCGGGCCGCGCATACGCGATGCGCCGGCGGCCCGCCCGAGGGTGTCCCGCGGGTGCCCTGCGGGTCACGAGGTAGAGACCGCCGACAGTCCCGCGCGCCGGACGGACTCCCGCACCGGTGCACGGGTGCCCGCACGAGCCGCGGACACCGGCACAGCCGATACCACAACGTCCGCGACGCATCGGCGGCCCGCCCGCTCCGGCCGGTCCCTTGAGATGCGATCGCGTTCCGTACAGCCGTCCCGTGCGAGTGTTCCCACGGGGCGCCGACACGCGAACGGCCGTCCCGGTGAGGCCGGGACGGCCGTTCGTCGTGAGCGCCTGCTGTCCTGCTCAGAGCTTGAGCAGCGCCTCCAAGGGGGCGCCTTCGAGGGTCGGTTCGAGGCGGGCCCGGCCGCCCAGGAAACCCAGTTCCATGAGGACGGCGACGCCCGCGATCTCGGCGCCCGCCCTGCGGATCAACTGGAGGGAGGCCTCGGCGGTGCCGCCGGTGGCCAGGACGTCGTCGACTACCAGGACGCGGTCTCCGGCGCTCAGGTCCTCGGCGTGCACCTCGATCTCGGCGGAGCCGTACTCCAGGTCGTAGGCCTGGCTGAGGGTCGCTCCGGGGAGCTTGCCCGCCTTGCGTACGGGGATGAAACCGACGCCCGCGCGGACGGCGACCGGGGCGCCGAGGATGAAGCCGCGGGCCTCCAGGCCGACGACCTTGGTGGCACCGGTGTTCCCGACGATCTCGGCCAGGGCGTCCGTGAGAGCCGTGAACGCCGCCGGGTCCGCCAGGAGCGGGGTGATGTCCTTGAACATCACACCCGGCTCCGGGTAGTCGGCCACATCGCGGATACGGCTGAGCAGCAGCTCCTGGATGTCGGTCATCGGCGCTTCCCCGACGGGCGGCCACGACCGCGGTTGCGGGACGCCGGCTGGGTGCGCGGGCCGACGACCGCCGCCGCGTCCTCCGGCTCGTCGTCGTAGTCGTCGTCCGACCGGTCGGTGGCCTCGGGCTCGGCCGGCGTGCCCTGCGCGGCGGCCTGGGCCCGCTTGGCGAGGACGCGCTTCTTGAGCGCCTTCATCTGCGGCTCGGCCTCCTTGAGGTCGGCGACGAGCGGCGTGGCGATGAAGATCGAGGAGTACGCACCGGCCGCGAGGCCGACGAACAGCGACAGCGAGATGTCGTTGAGCACACCCGCGCCGAGGAAACCGCCACCGATGAACAGCAGGCCCGCGACCGGCAGCAGCGCGACGACCGTGGTGTTGATGGAGCGGACCAGGGTGCCGTTGATCGAGCGGTTGGCGATGTCGCTGTAGGTCCAGCGGGTCTGCTTGGTGATGTCCTTGGTCTGCTCCTTGAGGCTGTCGAAGACGACGACCGTGTCGTAGAGCGAGTAACCGAGGATCGTGAGCAGACCGATCACCGTGCCGGGCGTGACCTCGAAGCCGACGAGGGCGTAGATGCCGATGGTGATGGTGATGTCGTGGATCAGGGCGACGAGCGCGGCGAGGGCCATGCGCCACTCGAACGCGATCGCCAGGTAGATCACGACCAGCACCATGAAGATCGCCAGGCCTTCCCAGGCCTTGTTGGCGACCTGGTCACCCCAACTGGGGCCGACCAGGTCCGCGGCGATGTTCTCGGAGCTGACGTTGAGGTCCTTCGCCAGCTTGGTCTTGATGGCGTCGGACTTGTCGGTGTCGATGCCGGCGATCTGGATGCGCAGGCTGCCGTCGCCGAGCTTCTGGACGACCGCGTCGTGGCCGGAGGCGTCCTCGGCGTACTTCTCGGCCTGCGTCACCGAGGCGCTCATGTGCTTCGGGGTGGTGAAGGCGGCGCCGCCCTGGAACTCGATGCCCATGTTCAGGCCCCGCACCGTCAGGCCGAGGATGGCCGTGATGGTGATCAGGATCGAGATGCCGTACCAGATCTTGCGATTGCCGACGAAGTCGTACCCGACCTCGCCACGGTGCAGTCGGGCGCCGAGGTTGCCGAGCTTCGACATCTCACGCCTCCTTCGGGTCGGCGGGGGCGGAGGGACGGCGGGTACGGCGCAGTGGCGGCTTGGCGCCGAGCGCCTTCGGGTCGATGCCGGACCACTTGTGGCCGTCCGCGAAGAACTTCCTGCGGGCGAGGATCGTCATCAGCGGCTTGGTGAAGAGGAAGACGACGACCACGTCGAGCACGGTGGTCAGACCGAGGGTGAACGCGAAGCCCTGGACCTTGCCGACGGTGACGATGAACAGCACCGCGGCGGCGAGGAACGACACGAAGTCGGAGACCAGGATGGTGCGCCGGGCGCGGGGCCAGGCCCGCTCGACGGCGGGGCGCAGCGAGCGGCCCTCGCGGATCTCGTCTCGGATGCGTTCGAAGAACACGATGAACGAGTCCGCGGTGATACCGATCGCGACGATCGCACCGCAGACGGCCGGCAGGTTCAGCGCGAAGCCGATGCCCGGGCCGAGCAGCGCCATGATCACGTAGGTGAGGATCGCGGAGACCAGCAGGGAGGGGATCGCGATGACCGACAGGCCGCGGTAGAAGATCAGCAGGTAGATGACGACCAGCGCGAGGCCGATCGCGCCCGCGATCAGACCGGCGTGGAGCTGCTCACCGCCGAGGGCCGCGGTCACCGTGGTGACGCTGTCCTCCTTGAAGGTCAGCGGCAGGGCGCCGTAGGACAGCATGTTGGCGAGGCTCTGGGCCTCTTCCTGGGTGAAGCTGCCGGAGATCTCCGCGTTGCCGCCCGTGATCGACGACTGGACGAACGGGCTGGAGACGACCTGGCCGTCGAGGACGATGCCGAACTCGTTCTGCGGGGTGGTGTTCTTCGCCAGCTCGCCGGTGATCGTGGCGAACTTCTTGGAGCCGCTGGACGTGAAGTCCATCGTGACCTGCCAGCCGGCCGCGGTCGTCGTGTTGTAGACGGCCTGCGCCTTGCTGACCTCGGTGCCGTCGACGGCGGCGGGGCCGAGCAGGTACTTGTACCAGACGCCGGAGACCTTGCCGCAGGCCACGGTCGCGTCCTTCGCCGTGGCGTCCTTGCCGGCCGTGTTCTGCGTCGCCTTCTTGGAGCAGTCGAGCGCCGTGTACTGGGCCTCCAGCTTGGCGGCGGCCGCGCTGGCGGCGCTGCTGCTGGTGGCCGACGGGGTGGCGCTGGCCGAGGCGGTGGCGCTGGGGCTCGCGGACGAGGTGGAGCCGGCCTTCAGGGCGTCGCTGGCGGCACGGCCCTGGGAGGTCGCGGTGGCCGACGGGGTCGCCGAGGAGCCGGTCGCCTTGGGGGTGGCCGAACTCGACGAGCTGCTGGAGGCGCTGCTGGACGCGCTCGGGGACGGGCTCGCCGTCGCGGCACCGGCGGAGGCCTCGGTGGCCAGGACCGGGCGGAAGTACAGCTTGGCCGTGGTACCGACCTGCTGGCGGGCCTCCTCCGAGTTCGTGCCCTTGGGGATGTTGACGATGATGTTCCTGGTGCCCTGCGTCTGGACCTCGGCCTCCGATACACCAAGACCATTGACACGGCGGTTCATGATGTCGACCGCGGTGTCCATGTTGGTCTTGTTGATCGCGGATTCCTGGCCCTTCTCCGGGACGGCCCGGAGGGTGATGCTCGTACCGCCGGCCAGGTCGATGCCGAGACGCGGAGTGGTGTGCCCGGATGCGAACATGCCACCGGTGAGCGCCACGATGGCGATCAGGATGAGGGCCAGCGAGCGCCCTGGCTTGCTCTGGGCGCTCGCGCTACGGCCCCTCTTAGGTGCTGCCACCTTCTCGTACTCCCTCTCGGGCCGCTCCGCGCCGGGTCAGCGCGGCCGCGGCCATGACATGGTGTCGGGATCCCGTGCGAGCGACGCACGTCCCCGGGGTGCGCGGGGCGCGAGCGGGTCGCGCCGCGCTCCCGGGACGTGAACTACTTCGCGTCGGAGTCGCCGTCGGTCTTCTTCGGCTCTTCGTCCGACTTGGCCTCTGCGGCTTCGGCCGGCTCCTCGGTGGCGTCGGCCGGCTCGTCGGCCGCGTCCTTCTTGCCGAGGTCGATGGGCTTGTCGTCGGAAGAGTCGGCGGCGGGCTCGTCGGTCTCGGTGAGGGAGGAAGCGTCGTCCGGGACGATGTCGGCGTCGTCCTTCAGGTCGTGCTCGATGCCGTGGACGATGCGGTTGTACTCGTCGTCGGTGAGGACGGCGCCGATCGCGTTCTTCGCGAAGAGAAGCTCGACGCCCGGGCCGGCGTCGAGAAGGACCGTCTCTTCGTTGACCTCCTTGACCGTCGCGTACACGCCCCCGATCGTGCGGACGCCGGTGCCGGGCTGCATGTCATTACGCATCGACGCGGCCGCCTGCTGCTTGCGCTTGGCAGAGCGGGTCATCAGGAACATGGCCCCGATGAGCACGATGAACGGGAGGAGGGTCACGATATTCACGGGACGGAATTTCCTTCGCACGACCGCGGCGGTGAGCGGCCTGGTGGATGGGGGTGGTCGGCGCCGCCCACAAGGGCGGCATCGGCGGAGTCTAAGCGAGTCCACGCTGATGGAACAACGCTCAGCATGGCACCGGGGTTCCTGACCCGGCCAGCGCCCCCGCCGTCACGCCCCGAACAGGTCCCCTTGTCCGTTTCCCCCGGTTGACGAGCGGGGCGGGGTGAGGCCGAGATGCGCCCACGCTGCGGGGGTGGCGACGCGTCCGCGCGGGGTGCGGGCCAGCAGTCCCTCCCGTACGAGGAAGGGTTCGGCGACCTCCTCGACGGTCTCGCGCTCCTCCCCCACGGCGACCGCGAGGGTGGACAGGCCGACCGGGCCGCCGCCGAACAGCTTGAGCAGCGCTTCGAGGACACCGCGGTCGAGCCGGTCGAGGCCGCGGCCGTCGACCTCGTACACCTTGAGGGCCGCCCCGGCGATGTCCCGGGTGATGAATCCGTCGGCCTTGACCTGCGCGTAGTCCCGGACGCGGCGCAGCAGCCGGTTGGCGATACGGGGCGTGCCGCGGGAGCGGCCGGCGATCTCGGCGGCCCCGGCGGGGTCGATCTCCACGTCGAGGAGGTTCGCCGAGCGGTGGATGACGCGCTCCAGCTCGGTGGGTTCGTAGAACTCCATGTGCGCGGTGAAGCCGAAGCGGTCGCGCAGCGGGGGCGGCAGCAGTCCCGCGCGCGTGGTGGCGCCGACCAGGGTGAACGGCGGCAGTTCGAGCGGGATCGCGGTGGCGCCGGGGCCCTTGCCGACGATGACGTCGACGCGGAAGTCCTCCATCGCCATGTAGAGCATCTCTTCGGCGGGCCTCGACATGCGGTGGATCTCGTCGAGGAAGAGGACCTCGCCCTCCTGGAGGGAGGAGAGGATCGCGGCGAGGTCGCCGGCGTGCTGGATGGCGGGGCCGCTGGTGATGCGGATCGGGGCGCCCATCTCGGCCGCGATGATCATGGAGAGGGTGGTCTTGCCGAGGCCGGGGGCGCCGGAGAGCAGCACGTGGTCGGCGGTGGCGCCACGCGCGCGTGCGGCGCGCAGGACCAGGTCGAGCTGTTCGCGGACCTTCTCCTGGCCGATGAACTCGCCGAGGTCCTTGGGGCGCAGGGCGGCCTCGACGGCCTGGTCCTCGCGGTCGGCGACCGAGCCCACCAGCCGCTCGGCGGCGGTCTCGTCGGTGGTGTCGTCCCAGTTCACTGACGTTCTCCTAGCGGGCGCGGTTCAGGGTCTGCAGGGCGGCCTTCAGCAACTGCCCCACCTGCGGCGCCCCTTCGGCGGCCTCGGCCTGCGGCGTTACGGCGGCCACGGCCTCGTCGGCCTCGCGGGTCGCGTACCCGAGGCCGATCAGCGCGGCGTGCAGTTGATCGCGCCAGCCGCTGGTGACCGGGGCGCCGATCGCCGGGGCGGACCCGACCGGCGCGCCGAGCCGGTCCTTGAACTCCAGCAGCAGCTTCTGCGCGCCCTTCTTGCCGATGCCCGGGACGGCCATCAGCGCCTTCTCGTCACCGGCGGCGACCGCCCGGCGCAGCGCGTCCGGGGTGTGCACGGCCAGCATCGCCTGTGCGAGCCGGGGGCCGACGCCGGTCGCGGTCTGGAGCAGCTCGAAGATCTGGCGTTCGTCGTCGTCCACGAAGCCGTACAGGGTGAGCGAGTCCTCGCGGACGACGAGGGAGGTGGCGAGCTTGGCCGGCTTGCCGAGGCGGAGCGTGGACAGCGTGTTCGGTGTGCACTGGACGGCCATGCCGACACCGCCGACCTCGACCACGGCGGTGTCGGGGGCGAGCGCGGCGACCGTGCCACTGACGAAGGCGATCATGCGGTACGGCCTTTCGGTGCTTGCGGTGGTTGCGGGGTCTTGGCCGCGTGCAGGGCGACGGCCTGCTGAAGTCGGTTCTGGGCAACGGCCTGTTGGAGACGGTTCTGCGCGGGGGCGCGCCAGATGTGGCAGATCGCCAGCGCGAGGGCGTCGGCCGCGTCGGCGGGCTTGGGGGGCGCGTCGAGCCGGAGCAGCCGGGTCACCATGGCGCCGACCTGCGCCTTGTCGGCGCGTCCGCTGCCGGTGACGGCGGCCTTGACCTCGCTGGGGGTGTGCAGGGCGACCGGGATACCCCGCCGGGCGGCACACAACATCGCTACGGCGCTGGCCTGTGCGGTGCCCATCACCGTCCGTACGTTGTGCTGGCTGAACACCCGCTCCACGGCGACGAATTCGGGCCGGTGTTCGTCCAGCCACGCCTCGATGCCCTGCTCGATGGCGACCAGGCGCAGGCCCAACTCGGCGTCCGCCGGGGTCCGTACGACACCGACGCCGACCATGGTGAGCGGCCGGCCCGCGACGCCTTCGACGACACCGACACCGCACCGGGTCAGTCCGGGGTCCACCCCGAGTACCCGCACGCGCCTCCCCCTTCGGTGATCTTTGACTTCACGCCAGGCTATCCGCTGCCACCGACAACAGCGGCGGGCCGGTGGAACGTGTCCCACCGGCCCGCCGAAACCGCTCAGCCCGCGAGGGCGTTACGCGTCGACCTTCTCCATGACCTCGTCGCTGACGTCGAAGTTGGCGAAGACGTTCTGCACGTCGTCGCTGTCCTCAAGGGCGTCGATCAGCTTGAAGATCTTGCGGGCGCCGTCCTCGTCCAGCTCGACCTGCATGGTCGGGACGAAGTTGGCGTCGGCGGAGTCGTAGTCGATCCCGGCGTCCTGGAGGGCGGTGCGGACCGCGACCAGGTCGGTTGCCTCGGAGATGACCTCGAAGGACTCACCGAGGTCGTTGACCTCCTCGGCGCCCGCGTCGAGCACGGCACCCAGGACGTCGTCCTCGGACAGCTCGCCCTTGGGGACGACGACGACGCCCTTGCGGTTGAAGAGGTACGAGACGGACCCGGGGTCGGCCATGTTCCCGCCGTTGCGGGTCATGGCGACGCGGACGTCCGAGGCGGCGCGGTTGCGGTTGTCGGTGAGGCACTCGATGAGCACCGCGACACCGTTGGGGCCGTAACCCTCGTACATGATCGTCTCGTAGTCGGCGCCACCGGCTTCGAGACCGGCGCCGCGCTTGACGGCGGAGTCGATGTTCTTGTTCGGGACCGAGCTCTTCTTGGCCTTCTGGATGGCGTCGAACAGCGTCGGGTTGCCGGACACATCGGCACCACCGGTACGGGCCGCGACCTCGATGTTCTTGATCATCTTCGCGAAGAGCTTGCCGCGCTTGGCGTCGATCACGGCCTTCTTGTGCTTCGTCGTAGCCCATTTAGAGTGGCCGGACATCTGCCTGTCTCCTTCGCGTAACCCAACTCTTTACGAACCCCAGAGATCCTACTAGGACCCCGGAGCCAGGTTCGCGCGCACCATGTCGACGAACAGGGAGTGCACGCGGTGGTCGCCGGTCAGTTCCGGGTGGAACGACGTGGCGACCGCGTTGCCCTGGCGGACCGCGACGATGTGGCCCTCGTGTTCGGCGAGGACCTCGGTCTCGGCACCGACGGACTCGACCCAGGGGGCGCGGATGAAGACGCCCTCCACAGGATCGCCCTCGATGCCCCGGACGTCGACAGCCGCTTCGAAGGATTCGTTCTGCCGTCCGAAGGCGTTGCGGCGCACGATCATGTCGATGCCGCCGATCGTCTCCTGGCCCGAGCGCGGGTCGAGGATCTTGTCGGCGAGCATGATCAGGCCGGCGCAGGTGCCGTAGACGGGCATACCGGCACGCACGCGTGCGCGCAGGGGGTCCATCACTCCGAAGAGGACGGCCAGCTTGGAGATGGTAGTGGACTCGCCGCCGGGGATGACGAGGGCGTCGACCTCGGCGAGTTCCTCGGGGCGCCTGACCTGCCTGGCCACGGCGTCGGCCGCGGCCAGGGCGATCAGGTGCTCCCGTACGTCGCCCTGGAGGGCCAGGACGCCTACGACAGGGTTGGTCATCGGTGACTACCAGCCGCGGTTGGCGTAGCGCTCGGTCTCGGGGAGGGTGTCGCAGTTGATGCCGACCATGGCCTCGCCGAGGTTGCGGGACGCGTCCGCGATGATCTTCGGGTCGTCGTAGAAGGTGGTGGCCTTCACGATGGCGGCGGCGCGCTTGGCCGGGTCGCCGGACTTGAAGATGCCGGAGCCGACGAAGACGCCCTCGGCGCCGAGCTGGCGCATCAGCGCAGCGTCGGCGGGGGTGGCGACACCGCCCGCGGAGAACAGCACGACGGGGAGCTTGCCCAGCTCGGCGACCTCGCGGACGATCTCGTACGGGGCGCGCAGCTCCTTGGCGGCGGCGTACAGCTCGTTGTTGTCGAAGCCGCGCAGCTTGGCGATCTCGTTCTTGATCTGGCGCAGGTGACGGACCGCCTCGACGACGTTGCCGGTGCCGGCCTCGCCCTTGGAGCGGATCATCGCGGCGCCCTCGGCGATACGGCGCAGGGCCTCGCCCAGGTTGGTGGCACCGCAGACGAAGGGGGTCGTGAAGGCCCACTTGTCGGAGTGGTTGACCTCGTCGGCCGGGGTGAGGACCTCGGACTCGTCGATGTAGTCGACGCCGAGGGACTGCAGGACCTGGGCCTCGACGAAGTGACCGATGCGGGACTTGGCCATGACCGGGATGGAGACCGCCTCGATGATCTCCTCGATCATCGTCGGGTCGGACATCCGGGCCACGCCGCCGTCCTTGCGGATGTCGGCGGGGACCCGCTCCAGGGCCATGACGGCCACGGCACCGGCGTCCTCGGCGATCTTCGCCTGCTCGGCGTTGACCACGTCCATGATCACACCGCCCTTGAGCTGCTCGGCCATGCCGCGCTTCACGCGCGCGGTGCCGGTCTCGGGGGTCTGGGCGGAGCTGGGGGTGCTGGACACGGGGTGACCTCACTCGGTGAAAGAGGGTTTCTGCAGTACCGAGGAAACGCGAGAGGCGCAGGCCACAGCAAGGGCCAATGAACAGCCGGTGGATCGTTTTCGAACCGCTGTGCCATCTGGGGCTCGACGGCGGGTCATGCCAGGGCCGGGATCTTGGGCGCTGACCTGCGGTGCCGTCGCCGGCTCCTGACAGCAGGGCTTCGCAGCCGCACGCGCTGCTTTCATCGGCGCCGGTGAGTGCACGGAGGCCATCCAGCAGACCATGAGGCGAACGCGGGCCCGGACGCGCTCACTTGCGGTGCTGCCGGCAGCCGCCACCTATCCAGGGCAACGCCCGAAGTCGGCCCTCCTCCACCTCGCAGCCGCCCGCCGGAGCCGGTCGATCCCATCGGCTTCCCGACTCCGCTCCGCCGGACAGGCCCTACGCAGCCCGGTCGGCCAGGGCGGACGGTGGCTCCCGCATCGCACCGCCCGCCGCGGCAACGGCTGAGGCCACAGCCTCCACCACATCCCAGCCGCACACACCACTCACCGGACACCGATGCCGATCAATGCCCCTCGATCTGCCGCGCCCCGCCCCACCGGACAGGCCCTACGCCGCCCCGTCGACCAAGGCCGACAACGGCTCCCGCATCGCACCACCCGACGCGGCAGCGGCTGAAGCCACGGCCTCCGCCACCTCCCCGCCGCGCGCACGGTTCACCGGTCACCGGCGCTGATCGCTGCCCGTCGGTCTCCCGAGCCCCGCTCCGGCGGACAGACCTACGCCGCCCGGTCAGCCAAGGCCGCCGACGGCTCCCACATCGCACCAACCGCCGGGACAGCGGCTGACGCCACAGCCTCCACCACCTGGCAGCCACGCGCATGACTCACCGGTCACCGGCATCGACCGAGGCCCCTCGGACTGCCGCACCCGCTCCACCGAACAAGCCCTACACCGCCCAGTCGACCAAAGCCGCCGACGACTCCCGCATCACACCAACCGCCGCAGCAACGGCTGACACCACAGCCTCCACCACCTCACAGCCACACACACCACTCACCAGACACCGGCACCGACCGAGCCCCCCTCGGACTGCCGCACCCGCTCCACCGGACAGGCCCTACGCGGGCCGGTCGGCCAACGCCGACGGTGGCTCGTCGTCCATTTCGAAGGCCATCGGGAAGGGGGCGTGTCCGGCCAGGCGGAACCAGCGGACCTTGCGGTGTTCGCGCAGGCGTCGGGCCGCGCCCACCGCGTCGTTGTGGAAGCGCCGGGCCATCGGGACGCGGCGTACGGCCTCCGCGAGTTCGTTGGCGGCAGCCTCGCCGCCGGGGGCCTCGCGGACGCCCTCGACCTGCTGGGCCTCGGCGAAGACGGCACGCAGGGCCTGGCTCAACTCGCTCTCGGCGACCTCTCGTTGCTCCTCCTCGGCCTGCCGGGCGGCGTGCGCGGCCTCGTACAGGACGATCGAGGCGGCCGGGTCGAGGACTCCGGAGGTGGCCAGCTCCTGTGTCACCGAGGCGCGGCGCAGCAGTTGGGCGTCGAGGGCCGCGCGGGCCGCGTCGATCCGGGCGTGCAGCCGGTCGAGCCGGCCCGCGGTCCAGCTCAGGTACAGGCCGATCGCCACGACGGCGACGAGGATCCAGATCAGGGTTGCGGTCACGGGCGGCAAGGCTACCCGCCCGCGCTCACACTCCCGTCAGGTCCCACGCGCACCGGAAACCGCCGTGCCCCGTCGACGAGTCGGGGGTGTTCTTCGAGCGGGCGGCGACCCGGTAGCGGTGGCAGTAGGAGGCGTGGCAGAGGTACGAGCCGCCGCGGATCACCCGCTCCACCCCGCCCGGTACGAAGCGGTCGGCACACCACTCCCACACATTGCCCGAGGTGTTGAACAGGCCGAAGCCATTGGGCTCGTACGCGTCGACCGGGACCGTGCCCGTGGCTCCGCCGGTGCGGGTGCTGACCCGGGGGAAGTCGCCCTGCCAGGTGTTCAGTCGCTCGGGGGAGAAATCGTCGCCCCAGGGGTAGCGCTTTTCCGCGAGGCCGCCCCGGGCCGCGTACTCCCACTCGGCCTCGGTGGGCAGCCGGGCGCCCGCCCAGGCGCAGTAGGCGAGCGCGTCGTGGTACGAGAGGTGTACGGCGGGGTGGTCGGGGCGGTCCGCGATGTCCGAGCCGGGGCCCTCGGGTGCCCTCCAGGAGGCGCCTTCCACGCCGAGCCACCACCGCGCCGCCTCGACCTGGCCGAAGACGGCGTCCCGCGCGCGGGGGTGCAGCAGCAGGTGGAACACGAACGAACTGCCGTACCGCTCCGCCTCGGTGACATATCCGGTGTCCTCGACGAAGCGGGCGAAGCGCGCGTTGGTGACGGCGGTGGCGTCGATGCGGAACGGCTCCACGGTGACCGTACGGACGGGTCCCTCGGCGTCCTCCGGGTAGCCCTCGTCGAACGCGTCGCCCATCCGGAACTCGCCGCCGGGGAGGGCGATCGCGCAGGTGTCGTCGGCCAATCGCCCACCGCGCACCCCGAGTTGGAAAAGCGAACCGACCTCCCCGCGCGCGGGAGCGCAGCACGACCCCTGGTGGTCGGCACCAGGCATGCCCGGCATCCTCAGTCCCGGGCCAGCCCGAACCGCGCCCGCAGTCCCGTGCGTTCGTCGGTGGCGACGGCCGCCGCGCCGGCGGTCACCGTCTCGTACACGGACAGGATGTCGGCCCCGACCGTCGACCAGTCGAACCGCCGCACATGGGCGCTCCCGCTGCGGCGCAGCTCCGCCAGCCGCTCGGGGTCCCCCAGGAGCCGTACGGCCGCCTCGGCGAGCGCGTCCGCGTCCTCGTTGGTGAACAGCTCCCCCGCCTGGCCCTGGTCGAGGACCTGCGCGAAGGCGGGCAGGTCGGAGGCGAGCACCGGGGCGCCCGCCGACATGGCCTCGACGAGGATGATGCCGAAGCTCTCGCCACCGGTGTTCGGGGCGACGTAGAGGTCGATGCTGCGCAGGAAGCGGGCCTTGTCCTCGTCGCTGACCATGCCGAGGAACTCGACGCGCGAACGCAGCTCCTTGGGCAGCGATTCGACGGCCTCCTCCTCGTCGCCGCGTCCGGCGACCAGGAGCCTGGCCTTCGGGCGCGCGGCGAGGATCTTCGGCAGGGCACGCATGAGCACCGGGAGGCCCTTGCGGGGCTCGTCGATGCGCCCCATGAAGCCGATGGTCTCCCCCTGCCACTCGGGCTTGGGTTCGGCGCGGGCGAAGAAGTCGACGTCGACGCCGTTCGGGATGACGACCGCGTCGCCGCCGAGGTGTTCGACGAGGGTGCGGCGGGCGTACTCGCTCACCGCGATCCGCGCGCTGATCTTCTCCAGCGCAGCCTGGAGGATCGCGTACGCGGCGATCATCGCCCGGGAGCGCGGGTTGGAGGTGTGGAAGGTGGCGACGATCGGGCCCTGCGCGGCCCAGCAGGTCAGCAGGCCCAGGGATGGAGAGGTCGGTTCGTGGATGTGGATGACGTCGAACTCGCCGTCGTGCAGCCAGCGTCGGACCCGGGCGGCGGACAGGAAGCCGAAGTTGAGCCGGGCCACCGAGCCGTTGTAGGGCACCGGGACCGCGCGGCCGGCCGAGACGACGTAGGGCGGCAGCGGGGTGTCGTCGTCGGCGGGGGCGAGGACGGACACCTCGTGGCCGAGCCGGATGAAGTACTCGGCGAGGTCCTTGATGTGGAACTGGACGCCGCCCGGCACGTCCCAGGAGTAGGGGCAGACGATGCCGATCCTCACGAGGGCCCCTTGGTCGGATCGAGATCCGCGAGCCACAAGCGCTGGAGCATGTGCCAGTCCTCCGGGTGGTCGGCGATGCCGGTGGCGAAGGCGTCTGCCAGCGCCTGTGTCATCACAGACGTCTTCTCGGCCCGGTCACCTGACTCGGGCACCTCGACGGGCGGATGGACCCGACCCTGCATGATCGGTGAGTCGTCGTACCAGAGCGTGACCGGGAGCAGCAGCGCGCCCGTCTGCTGGGCGAGGAGGGCCGGTCCCGCGGGCATCCGGGTGGCCTCCCCGAAGAACTTCACCTCGACGCCGGAGGCGGACAGATCGCGCTCGGCGACCAGGCAGACCAGGCCGCCGTCCCGCAGCCGGCGGGCCAGCGTGCCGAAGGCGGTGCCGCCGCTGTGCGGGAGGACCTCCATGCCGAGGCCCTCGCGGTAGGCGACGAACCGGTCGTAGAGCGTCTCGGGCTTGAGGCGTTCGGCGACCGTGGTGAACGGGGTCTCCAGCTTGGTGGTGACCCAGGCGCCGGCGAGGTCCCAGTTGGCCAGGTGCGGCAGGGCGAGGATGACGCCCCGGTCGGAGGCGATGCCGTCGGTCAGGTAATGCACGTCCTTGGGGGTGAAGCCCGCCTTGATCCGCTCGGGGCTCCAGGCGGGGAGCCGGAAGGACTCCATCCAGTAGCGCAGGTACGACCGCATGCCCGCGCGCGACAGCTCCGCGAGCCGCTCGGGGCTCGCGTCGGGCACCACGCGCGCGTAGTTGCTCTCCAGCCGCCGTACGCCCTTGCCGCGCCGCTTCCAGGCGATGTCGGCGACGGTGCGGCCGAGCCGGACGGCGACGGGCTCGGGGAGCTTCTTGACGGTGCTCCAGCCGACGCCGTAGAGCGCGTCCGTCAGCCGCTCCCGGGCCTTGCTCACGGGGTCGCCCCGCTGCTGTGCTGCGCGGCCTCCTGGGCCGCGGCGGCGTCGGCCTCGGCGGACTCCCGGCGGACCGTGACGACCCGCTGGATCAGCGTGACCAGGCTGCCCACGGCGACGATCCACAGCGCGATCGGCAGCAGCCACTGGATGCCCGGAACACCGAACTTGTGCAGCCCGGCGAGACCGCACGCGACGAGGGAGATCACCAGCCGCTCGGCCCGCTCGACCAGACCGTTGACGGCCACCGGCAGGCCGATCGCCTCGCCGCGCGCCTTGGTGTACGACACCACCTGGCCGCTGGCCAGGCAGAAGATCGAGACGGCGCACAGGGCGATGTTGTCGCCGCCGCCCGCGTACCAGAGGGCGAGGCCGCCGAAGACCGCGCTGTCGGCGACCCGGTCGAGCGTGGAGTCCAGGAAGGCGCCCCAGCGGCTGGAGCGGCCGAGCTGGCGGGCCATGTTGCCGTCGACGAGGTCCGAGAACACGAACAGTGTGATCACGACCGTGCCCCAGAAGAACTCGCCCATGGGGTAGAAGACCAGCGCGCCCGCGACCACTCCGGCGGTGCCCAGGAGGGTGACCGTGTCGGGGCTGACGCCCCGCCGGATCAGAAACGCGGCGAACGGCGTGAGGACACGCGTGAAGAATGCACGCGCGTACTTGTTCAGCATGGCCTTCCCGAGGGTCGGTGTCGCCGCGTGGCCCCTGCTGGCCACCGGCTGGCCCATCGTAGCCACGCGCGCGCGTGGGTGACGGCCGGGCACCCGTACGCCCATGTTTTGAATGGCTGCAGCACGACTCCATGCCATCGGTGCCGGCGGCCGGATCGCGTCCGCTGTATGGACGCACCGTGACGGGAGTGGAAAGCTCGAAGGACCGCGGGCGTCATCGGAGCCGCCACCGCACGCGGCTGCGTGTGTCCGCGCCCACAGTGACCTCACCGTGTACGGGAGGCAAGGCCATGGGCGACAAGGCGAACGCACACCCCGGAGCCGCCGGCAGGGCTACGGCGGCCGACCACCCCGCGTCCGTACGGAATGTGGTGCTGGTCGGCCACTCCGGATCGGGCAAGACGACTCTGGTGGAGGCCCTCGCGCTGACCGCGGGGGCGGTGAACCGGGCGGGCCGCGTGGAGGACGGCGGCACCGTCTCCGACTACGACGAGATCGAGCACCGGCAGCAGCGCTCGGTGCAGCTCTCCCTGGTGCCCGTCGAGTGGGACGGGTACAAGGTCAATCTGCTGGACACTCCCGGATACGCCGATTTCGTCGGGGAGTTGAGGGCCGGTCTGCGTGCGGCGGACGCGGCCCTCTTCGTCGTCTCGGCCTCCGACGGCGTGGACGGCTCGACCCGCATGGTGTGGGAGGAGTGCGCGGCGGTCGGCATGCCGCGCGCCATCGTGATCACGCACCTGGAATCCGCGCGCGCGGACTTCGAGTCGATGACCCGCACCTGCGCGGAGGCGTTCGGCGCGGACGACCCCGACGCCGTACTCCCGCTGTATCTGCCGCTGCGCGGCGCGCCGGGTCCGGACGGGCACGCGCCCGTGACCGGTCTGGTCGGGCTGCTGTCGCAGAAGGTGTTCGACTACGCGTCCGGGGAGCGCAAGGAGTCCGAGCCCGGCCCCGATCAGGTGCCGGGGATCGAGGAGGCCCGCAACCGGCTCATCGAGGGGATCATCTCGGAGAGCGAGGACGAGACCCTCATGGACCGCTATCTCGGCGGCGAGGAGATCGACGTCAAGACGCTGATCGGCGACCTGGAGCGGGCCGTGGCGCGCGGGGTGTTCTTCCCCGTGCTGGCCGCCGCTCCCGCCGCCGAGGGCTCCCGCCAGGGCCTCGGCACGGTCGAGCTGCTTGAGCTGATCACGGGCGGTTTCCCGACCCCGCTGGAGCGCGAGGCGCCCGGTGTCACCACGGTCGACGGCAGGGCGCGCGAGCTGAAGGCGTGCGACCCGAACGGGCCGCTGGTCGCCGAGGTCGTGAAGACCGCCTCCGACCCCTACGTCGGCCGGGTCTCCCTGGTCCGCGTCTTCTCCGGCACCCTGCGCCCCGACGAGACGATCCATGTCTCCGGGCACGGGCTCGCCGACCGCGGGCACGAGGACCACGACATCGACGAACGCGTCGGCGCCCTGTCCGCGCCCTTCGGCAAGCAGCAGCGGGCCCTCACGCACTGCATCGCGGGCGACCTCGCGTGCGTGGCGAAACTGGGCCGCGCGGAGACCGGGGACACCCTCTCCGCCAAGGACGACCCGCTGCTCATGGAGCCATGGGAGATGCCCGACCCGCTGCTGCCGCTCGCCATCCAGGCGCACAGCAAGGCGGACGAGGACAAGCTCTCGCAGGGCCTGAGCAGGCTCGTCGCCGAGGACCCGACCATGCGCCTGGAACAGAACCAGGACACCCACCAGGTCGTCCTGTGGTGCCTCGGCGAGGCCCACGCGGACGTCGCCCTGGAACGGCTGCGCAGCCGCTACGGCGTCCAGGTCGACCTCGTCCCGCACAAGGTCTCCCTGCGGGAGACGTTCGCCGCCAAGGCGCACGGGCGCGGCCGGCACGTCAAACAGTCCGGCGGGCACGGGCAGTTCGCGATCTGCGAGATCGAGGTCGAGCCCCTGCCCGGCGGCACCGGCATCGAGTTCGTGGACAAGGTCATCGGCGGCGCGGTGCCGCGGCAGTTCATCCCCTCGGTCGAGAAGGGCGTAAGGGCCCAGGCCGCCAGGGGAGTTGCCGCCGGACATCCGCTGCTCGACGTACGCATCACACTGCTGGACGGCAAGGCGCACTCGGTGGACTCCTCGGACGCCGCGTTCCAGACGGCCGGCGCGCTGGCCCTGCGGGAGGCGGCGGCCGACGCGCGGATCCATCTCCTCGAACCCGTGGCCGAGGTGAGCGTGCTGGTCGGCGACGACTACGTGGGCGCGGTCATGAGCGATCTGTCCGGGCGCCGGGGCCGGGTGCTCGGCACCGAGCAGACGACCGGCGGCCGCACCCTGATCCGGGCCGAGGTGCCCGAGATAGAGATCGGCCGCTACGCCGTCGACCTCCGCTCCCTCTCGCACGGCACGGCCCGCTTCAACCGCGCGTACGCCCGGCACGAACCGATGCCTCCGCAGGTCGCCGAGAGGATCCGCGAACAGGCGGGCGACGCACCCTAGTTGCCCTCTGCTTCAAAGATCCCCAGGTGTCGGCGGGCGGCTTCGGTTGTCCGCCGACGAATGTCAGTGGGTGCGGATACGCTGATGACCTGATCAACAGGTGTGCGGAGCACGGAAGTCGGGAAAGCCGCAGAAGCGGGAACAGCGGCGATCGGGGGCGGGAATGACCGTTGACAGCGGTTACGCGGACATCTTCGGACCACAGGTGCCGCTGACGGGCGGCGAGGGCCAGACGGCGACGTTCGCGCTGGCCTCGGCGGCCTACCGGGACAACCCGGTCGCGGACATCAAGAAGGCCGACAACGAATGGCACCAGACGACCGTCAACGCGGGCCGCAAGTGGGCGACGATCTTCCGCCCCAACCTCGGCGAGGCGTTCTCGGGAGCCCTGGTGACCCGCCTGCTGGGCCCCGGACGCAAGCCCCTCATCCAGTCGTTCGGCACCGAACCGCAGGCCGTCGTCGAGCACGCTTTGGCGGCCAACAACATCCGCCGGGCCCGCGACAACCGGCTGTCCATGGTCATGGTGCTGTGCGGTCTGCTGTTCCTGCCCGGGCTCGTGATCTGGCTGCTGATCTTCCAGTTGCGCAGCCTGATCGACAAGAGCACCCAGAAGAACAAGCGGGCCGGCGCCCTCGCCACCACCCTGCTCGTCGCGGTGGGCGCCGTCGCCGTGATCTTCCTGATCAAGATGCCGTTCACCGGCTTCTGGGCCTGGTACGCACGCGCGTGCGTCATCCTCCCCGTCGTCGGCTGGCTGTGGGCCAAGCAGATCTGTGAGAACACCGCGAAGGACCTCCGCGGGCGCTGGGACAGCCTGCTCTCCGGCAGCAGCGTCGGCGCCAAGGTCCCCGAGGCGGTACCGACCAGCCCCGGCGAGACCCAGGCCGAGCAGCTCCGCCAGGCCCTGGCCAAGCTCAGCGCCGAGCAGCAGTCCAACTCGGTCTTCTACGCCGGGCCCAAGGGCATCCTCGGCATGGGCACCCGCTGGGGAAGCTGGCAGCTCGCCGAGGACCTGATCGCGCGCGACGCCGACCGGGAGATCCACCCCTTCCGCAGTTGGGACGTCATCCGCAACATCCACGACGACCTCCGCATGCTGGAGCGGAACACGATCAACACCGGCGGCTTCCCGAAGGCGTCCATACGCCACTGGGTCGTGACACCGATCGGTGAGGGCGCCAAGGCGGTGTCCCGCCCCGAGGGCACGGACGTCGACGCGTACCAGGTCAAGTCGCACGCCATCCAGGACATCTGCAACAAGCAGCAGTTCGGCGCCGGCGACCGGCACTACCTGGGTGTCCAATGGACGCTCTGGGAAGGCCAGTTGGTCATCACGATGATGATCACCGTGACCGTGCTGCACAAGACGCTGCGCATCGAGATCACCGGGCACGCCCTGGGACCGGTGAACTCGCTGTTCACCGGCAAGCCCGAGGCTCCCACGAAGGACGTCCAGAAGACCCTCAAGCCGTGGGAGACCCGCAAGGTCAAGCTCCCCCTCGTCCCCACCGACGAGGTGGTACGCCTCGCGGTCCGCGCCCCGCTCACCTGGTACCCGCCGCTGCTGAACTGGCTCGGGGGATCCATATCCCTGCCCGAGCCCTTCGGCCTGCGGCACGCCTGGGCCGACCAGCCCTGGCGCCACCGCTTCATGGCGGACGACGCGCTGCGCGCCGCGACACCGGTCCTGCGGGTGGTCCACGCCGCCGCGATCCGCGTCCTGGACGAGAACGGCGTGGACACGGAGAAGTTCGGCAACCGCTCGGCGTTCCTCAGCACGAACGTGCAGGACGCGTCACCGCGCAAGGCCGACCTCTACGACGCGTGAGACCAGCTCGGCTCGTGGCTCACACCGTGGGCCACGCGTCCGCCAGCATCTTCCGTGTGTCCGCGAGGAGTTGGGGCAGCACCTTGGTGTGGCCCACGACCGGCATGAAGTTGGTGTCGCCGCCCCAGCGCGGGACGATGTGCTGGTGCAGGTGGGCGGCGATGCCGGCGCCCGCCACACTCCCCTGGTTCATGCCGATGTTGAAGCCGTGGGCACCGGACGCGGTCCGCAGGGCCGTCATCGCCTGCTTGGTGAGAGCCGCCAGTTCCACGGTCTCCGCGTCGGTCAGATCGGTGTAGTCGGCGACGTGCCGGTAGGGCACCACCATCAGATGGCCGCCGTTGTACGGGTACAGATTGAGCACTCCGTACACCAGGTCCCCGCGCCGGACGATCAGCCCGTCCTCGTCCGATTTCGCCGGGATCGAGCAGAAGGGGCAACCGTCGTCGGCCCCCGGGCCGGTCGGCTTGTTCTCACCCTGGATGTAGGCCATCCGGTGCGGGGTCCACAGGCGCTGGAACGCGTCCGGCGTCCCCACTCCGATCTGCTGCTCCGGCTCACTCGTCATGCAAGTCAGCATATGGCTTCGCTCGTTCGCGGCGTGTCGCCGGGGTTGCACGAGGGGGGTCCGCCGCCAAGCTGGACCGATGGACGAGGACAGTCGCAAGGAGCGGTGGGAGCGGCGCACCGAGGTTCCGCTCGCCGTGGCGTCGATGGTCTACCTCGGCGCGTACGCGGTCCGCATTCTCGCCGACGGCCTGCCGTCCGACTGGCAGGATCTCTGCCTCGCCGTACTGTTCGCCGCCTGGGCGCTCTTCGCCGTCGACTACGCGGTCCGCTGGCGGCTCAGCGGACAGCGGCTGCGCTTCGTCCGGAAGCACTGGCTGGACACCTTGGTGCTGCTCCTGCCCCTGCTGCGCCCCCTGCGCGTCGTCAAGGTCTACGAGGCCGTCCAGCGCCGGCACGGCCGGCCCCGGCTCGCACTGCACGCGCGCGTGATCGTCTACGCCGGACTCTCGACCGCCCTGCTGGGCTTCGCGGGCGCCCTCTCCGTCTATCACGAGGAACACACGGCCCCCGGCGCCACGATCAAAACCTTCGGCGACGCCGTCTGGTGGACCTGCGCCACCTTCGCGACCGTCGGCTACGGCGATGTCACCCCGATCACCCCGCTCGGCCGCCTGATCGCGGTCGGCATGATGGCCATCGGCCTGGCCCTCCTCGGCGCGGTCACCGGAACCTTCGCCTCCTGGCTGCTCCAGGTCTTCGCGCGGGAGGACGACGAGAGGCCCCCGGGGAGCTGAACTCCCCGGGGGCCTCCGCAGCGGCGATGGATCAGACCTGGACGCGGTCCGCCACGATCTGCTCGATCTTGGCGATGGCCTCGTCGAACGCGATGCCGTTCTCCTGCGAACCGTCGCGGTAGCGGAAGGACACCGTGCCGCCGTTCATGTCCTCGTCGCCGACGATGACCATGAACGGCACCTTCTGCTTCTGCGCGTTGCGGATCTTCTTCTGCATCCGGTCCGAGGACGAGTCGACCTCGACGCGCAGCCCCTTCTTCTTGGCCGCCACGGCGAACTTCTCCAGGTACTCCACGTGCGCGTCCCCGATCGGGATCCCGACCGCCTGCACCGGCGCCAGCCACGCCGGGAACGCCCCCGCGTAGTGCTCGAGCAGGACCGCGAAGAACCGCTCGATGGAACCGAACAGCGCACGGTGGATCATGACCGGCCGCTGCTTGGAGCCGTCCGGCCCGGTGTACTCCAGGTCGAAGCGCTCGGGCAGGTTGAAGTCGAGCTGGACCGTCGACATCTGCCAGGTCCGGCCGATCGCGTCCTTCGTCTGGACGGAGATCTTCGGCCCGTAGAACGCGGCGCCACCCGGGTCGGGAACGAGCGGCAGCCCCTGCTTCTCGGCCACCTGTCGCAGCGTCTCGGTGGCCTCTTCCCAGACCTCGTCCGAGCCGACGAACTTCTCCGGGTCCTTGGTCGACAGCTCCAGGTAGAAGTCCGTCAGACCGTAGTCCCGCAGCAGGTTGAGGACGAAGGTCAGCGTCTTGTCCAGCTCGTCGGCCATCTGCTCGCGCGTGCAGTAGATGTGCGCGTCGTCCTGCGTGAAGCCCCGCGCGCGGGTGAGCCCGTGCACGACGCCCGACTTCTCGTACCGGTACACGGTCCCGAACTCGAAGAGGCGCAGCGGCAGTTCACGGTAGGAGCGGCCACGCGCGTCGAAGATCAGGTTGTGCATCGGGCAGTTCATGGGCTTGAGGTAGTAGTCCACGCCCTCGTCGAGCTGCATGGGCGGGTACATGCCGTCGGCGTACCAGTCCAGGTGCCCGGACGTCTCGAAGAGCTTCCCCTTCGTCGCGTGCGGGGTGTAGACGAACTCGTAGCCCTCCTCCTCGTGGCGGCGCCGCGAGTAGTCCTCCATGACCCGGCGGACGACCCCGCCCTTGGGGTGGAAGACGGCGAGGCCGGAACCGATCTGGTCCGGGATGGAGAACAGGTCCAGCTCGTTGCCCAGCTTGCGGTGGTCGCGCTTCTCGGCCTCGATCAGGAAGTCGAGGTGCGCCTTCAGCTCCTCCTTGGAGGGCCACGCGGTGCCGTAGATCCGCTGGAGCATGGGGTTCTTCTCGCTGCCGCGCCAGTACGCGGCGGCGTTGCGCATCAGCTTGAACGCCGGGATGTTGCGGGTGGTCGGCAGGTGGGGACCGCGGCAGAGGTCCTTCCAGCACAGGTCGCCGGTCTTGGCGTCGAGGTTGTCGTAGATCGTCAGCTCGCCGCCGCCGACCTCGACGTCCGCGCCGTCGTCGGTCGAGGCGGAGCCCTTGATGCCGATCAGTTCGAGCTTGTACGGCTCGGAGGCCAGCTCCTCACGAGCCGCCTCGTCCGTGACCACGCGGCGGGAGAACCTCTGTCCCCGCTTCTGGATCTCCTGCATCTTCTTCTCGATGGCCTTGAGATCCTCGGGCGTGAACGGCCGCTCGACGTCGAAGTCGTAGTAGAAGCCGTCCTTGACCGGCGGGCCGATGCCGAGCTTGGCCTCGGGGAACAGTTCCTGCACGGCCTGAGCCATGACGTGGGCGGTGGAGTGGCGCAGGATGTTGAGACCGTCGGCGGAGGAGATCTCGACCGGCTCGACCTGCTCGCCGTCCCGCACCTCGTAGGCGAGGTCCTTGAGCTCTCCGGCCACGCGCGCGGCGATGATCGAGCGCTCGCCGGCGAAGAGCTCCGCGGCCGTGGTGCCCGTCGTCACCGTGCGCTCTTCCCGCTCGGAATCGCGTTGGATGATCACACGGACGTCTGACACCGGTCTCTCCTGACTGCAGGGTGGATGCGGCGCCATACCGTGAGCGCGCGCAATAGGGGATCGTACCGACCCTACGGGGCCCACCGCGAAACGGTCGCCCCCGGGCTCCCCTCGCTCAGTCCTCCCCGCTGCACGCCTCCTCGAAGAAGTCGAGGTTCTCCTGGAGGGACTTCATCAGCCGGTCCCGCTCCGCCTCGTCCACCTGCACGGGTACGACCCCGGAGGCGCCGGTGAGCCTGCGGAAGCCGCCCCGGCTCTCCAGCCGCCCGTGCACCCGCACCGGGAGGCCGACGAGATGGGCGTGACCGGCTATCCGGTAGGACTCCTCGTCCAGGGTCATCCGGACGTGCCCGACCTCGGCGCCCGCGATCACCTGCATCCGTACGGTGCCCTCGCCGCGCGGCCCCGACCGGCGCATCCGCACCACCGAGCCGGTGATACGCACGGGCATGGCCGGTTCCTCGCGGAGATAGCGAGCCCCGGCCGCCCGCAGCACGGGCAGGTCGCCGGGCGAGAACTCGACGGCCTCGGCGGGAGCGGCACAGCCCTCGGGCACACCTGCGGCCGGCGCCCACTCGACGGCGATCCGGGCACCCTCGGTACCCCGCACCAGGGCGACCACGGCCTCGGTCAGCTCACGGCTGACGCCCGCCTCGACAGCACCGTCGAAGGCGTCCATGCCGCCGGTGGCCCGCTCGTAGTCGATCGCCTCGCGGGTGGCGTACAGGGCCTGGTGGAGGCGTACGGCGAGGGCGCGCCCTGTGTCGACAGGAACGAACGCGGTCAGTTGGCGTCCTCCCGGCGCGGAACCCACGAGGACGTTCTCCAGGGACGCGGCGGCCGGGCGGCGGTGGCGGGCGCCGTAGTAGCCGGCCCGGGCGCGGGTGGCGAGTGCGGCGGCGAGCAGCATCTGGCGGGCGGCGGCGCGCAGTTGGTCCTCGACGGTCCAGGACGCGGCGCCGGCCGGTCCGGTCGGGACATCGCGCCACCAGCGGATCTCGTCGCTCGGTACGGCGAGGCCGACGAGGACCTCGCGGGCGGAGGGGGTGTTGCTGCGGGCGAGGGCGACGAGCGCCTCGCCGAGCAGGTCGTCGCTGTCGGGGAAGGCCCGGCTCTCGGGGACCAGCAGGCTGGTGCCCGAGCCGCCGGGCCCGGGTGGGGTCCAGCGGCCGTACCGTCCGGGCGCTCCGCCGCGCCGCTGCCAGCCGTGCCGCCGCAGCAGTGCGCCGAGGACGGCGGGATCGACCTGGTCGGGCTCGGGGGCCCGCTCCCAGGAGGTGGTGTCCACGGGATGCGGTCGTACCGACCGCAGGTGTTCCTCGACCGAGCGGTGCCTCATGGCCTGCCTCCCGTCCCGACCCGCGTCATGATCTCGCACAGCGCCCGGTCGTCGAAGATGCGTGCGGTCGGTATGCGCACGGTGGTCCGGGTCCGGCCGGTGATCGCGTGGCCGGCGAGGTTGACCCAGTAGCAGCAGTGCCGTAGATCGAGCCGGTCGTGGCTGGCGCGCAGCCAGTCGTCCTGGGAGCGCGGGACGAGCATCACGACCAGGATCTTGTGCACCGAGACCGGGGTGCGGGCGAGCTTGCGCAGATGGTCGTTGTCGAGCGTGAAGGAGAAGGAGCGGCCCGGCGGGTTCGGCGGGAGCTGGTAGGTGCACTTGAGCTGCACCTTGATGGTGACCTCGTCGTCGACGGTGTGCCCGGGCGAGCCGTGGCTGACGTGCCAGTCGATGCCGTTGTCGGGGAAGGGCTGCGACAGCGAGCAGCCGGCCGCGGCGGCGACGGCGTGCAGATAGCCCACCTGCAGAGTCTCCATGCAGGCGGTGGTGGCGAGCGATCCGCGATGGGGTGCCGTCCGTTCGGGCAGCAGCCCGCCCCGCTCGGGCTGCGCTATCACCATGACCAAGTCGCCTTCCACGCCAAGTGTTTCCCCGTGGCGAGCCGCTGAACTGCAAAGACCCGCACTCCTGTTGTGTCCTTCCGGCGTACGGCGCAAACAGCCCGGGTATCACCAAACAGGCAGAAGACGGTGCGTCACCTGCCGTGGGTGAACGAGGAGTTGTGTACGTATGACGTGCTGGTACGAGGGCCCGTTGGCCGCGTTCGACACGGAGACCACGGGCATCGATGTGGAGGCCGACCGGATCGTGTCGGCCGCGGTCGTCGTCCAGGACGCCCCCGGTACCCGGCCACGGGTGACCCGGTGGCTGGTGAACCCTGGGGTGCCGGTGCCCGCGGGGGCGACGGCGATTCACGGACTGACGGACGAGCATCTGCAGCGCAACGGCCGCTGGCCTGCGCCGGTGATGCGTGAGATAGCCGACGAACTGGCCGAACAGGCCGCCATGGGACGCCCGTTGGTGGTGATGAACGCGCCCTTCGATCTGACCCTCCTGGACCGCGAGCTGCGCCGCCATCGCGCGTCCCATCTGGACCACTGGTTCCAGACGACGGCGCTACGGGTGCTGGACCCCCGGGTCCTGGACAAACACCTGGACCGCTACCGCAAGGGCCGCCGCACCCTCACCGACCTGTGCGCGCACTACGGCGTCACGCTGGAGGGCGCGCACGACGCGGGCGCGGACGCGCTGGCCTCACTGGAGGTGGTCCGCGCTCTGGGCCGCCGCTTCGCGACCCGGCTGGAACGCCTGTCCCCCGCCGAACTCCACACGTTGCAGTCGACGTGGCACGCGGCCCAAGCACGCGGTCTCCAGGCGTGGTTCGCGCGCAGCGGCACACCGGAGGCGGTGGACCAGTCATGGCCCCTGCGCCCGGACCTGACGGCGGAGGCCGCCTAGCCGGTCGCCGCGTCGGCACACAAAAAAGCCGGTCCGCCATGCGGACCGGCCTTTCCCGGTGGGCGATACTGGGTTCGAACCAGTGACCTCTTCGGTGTGAACGAAGCGCTCTCCCACTGAGCTAATCGCCCGGGAACGGACTGAACAATACAGGCCCCCGCCGGTTTCCTTCAAACCGCTTCCAGGTACGCGAGGAGCCCGCGCCGTCCGGCCCGCATCATCAGCGCGTGGTTGAGGCGGAACACCGGCCTCCCGGGTACTGCGAACCGCCTCAGCAGCGGCTGGTTCAGGTCGACCTCCTGGTCGTAGCGGGCGAGCGTGCCGGGGCCGTCGGCCGTGAGCGTCCAGCGTGCCCAGCCCGCCAGATCACCGGTCATCGAGATCTCCAGGACCCCGGCGGCCGGATCGCGTCGCACCTCCCGCGCGGTGAAGGTCAGGGTGTACGGCAGGCTCGCCCGGATGCGGACGACGCCGGTGGTGTCGTCGAGCCGCTTGACCTCGCGCACCTGTGGCCACCAGCGCGGATACTCCTCGGCCCGCTCCAGGACCGGGTAGACGACGGCGGGCGGCGCGGGCAGCGCCCAGCGGGCGTGGAAGCGGTAGTGGATCCAGTCCATGGCGGGAGTCTGCCCGCTCACGGGCCCGTCTCGCGGCAACCAGAACCGTTTGAGTACGCGTACTCATGTCGTACGACGTGACGGGCACCACACTCCGAACCATGACGCACATTCCGCCCCCGGCCGTGGAGTTGGGGCTTCTGGACGCCGAGCTGCGCCAACTGGACGCCCGCCGGGCCCAGTTGCTGCACCGCCGGGCCTGGCTGCTGACCGTGCTCCAGCCGGTCCGGCCCGCGCCCGCGCTGCCGCCGCCCGGCGCATCGCCCCGCCCGGAGGCCTCCGCACCGGGCGTGCAGAACGTGCTGCTCCTGCTCGGCGGCATCCTGCTCACCCTCGCGGCGATGGCGTTCACCCTGGTGAGCTGGGGCAACCTGGGCATCGCGGGCCGGACCCTGGTGCTCGGCGCGGTGACCCTGGCGACGCTCGGCGCACCGGTGGCGCTGCTGCGGCGGGGGCTGCGTTCCACGGCCGAGTCGCTCGCGGGCCTCGGTCTCGTCCTGACGGTGCTGGACGCCTACGCGCTGCACGAGGTGGCGTTCCCGGACGGCGACGGCGTGACCTTCGCGGCGGTGGCGGCGACGGTACTGACGGCGCTCTGGACGGCGTACGGCCTCGGACTCGCGGCACTCCCGACCCCGGCCGCGCGGCCCACCCCGACGACCCTTCTCCTCCCCCTCCCCGCCGCGCTCGCGGTCGCCCAACTCCCCCTGGTTCTCTGGGCGATCGCGGCCGGCGGGGGCCCGCACACGATCACGGCCGCGGTGCTGCTGACCGCCGTGATCGACATGATTGTCGCGCTCCGGGTCTCCCCGAAGGCCGTCCGCTTCGTCGCCGCCGGCGGCGCGTTCGGCATGGGTGGCTGGGGCGTGCTGGCGACCGGCCTGATCTCCTTGGACGCGGCCGGTCCGGGCGCCGCCGCCCGTGCGGCGGAGCTCTTCACTCTCGCGGCGACGGGCGCGTTCGGCGCCGCCTGGCTCGCGGACGGCCGGGGACTGCGGACGAGTACGGCCGCGGCGGGCGGCCTGTTCGTGGTCGCCGCGCTCGGCGGAATGCTGCGCGCGTCACTGCCCGCCGACTGGACGGTTCCGGGCTATCTGGCGTGCGGCATCGCCCTGTTGACGCTCGTGCGCGGCCGTCTCCCCGAGCCCGTACGCCACGGCCTCGGCTGGGCCTCCGGCATCGTGCAGGCGGGCGCGGTGCTGTGGACGGCGCCGGTCGTCGGTGTCACGCTGCTGGGTCCGGCCGCGTGGGTGTCAGACGTCTGGTCCGGCGTGCCGGGCGACGCCCGTGACGCGGCGGCCATGGGTGCCTTCTGGCCGCCGCACACGGCCGCAACTCCCCTGGTTCTCGCGGTGGTTGGGGCGGTCCTGACCTTCACCGTCCGCAACACCGAATGGCGGCCACAGGCGCGCACCGCCGCACTGACCCTGGCGTGGGCGACGGTGATCACCATCCCGACCACGCTCCAACTTCCGTACAGCGTGGGCCTGTTGGTGCAGGGGCTCGCAATCGTGGCCCTCCTCGCCGTCACGCACCGAGCCGCCCTCCTCCTTGCCCTGCTCACCTCGCTCAGCCTGGCCGCCCTCTCGCTGGCCACGGAACCGGCCACGCTCGCCGTACTCACCTCCCTGACCGCCGTGTTCGCGGGGGCGGCCTGGCGCGGGCGTCTCGCACCGGCCTCCGCCGCCGCTTCCCTCGGGTACGCCACAGCCCTCGCCTGCGCTGTCGGGGCCGCCCTGGACTGGCAGCCGCAGCACATCGCGCTGCTGGTACTCGTCGTGCCGGCGGCCGCCGCACTGCTCGCCGCGCGCATCGCCGACCCGGCCACCACCATGTCCGTCGAGATCACGGGCGCGGTCGCGGGCTTGGTCGCGATCGGTCTCGCGGCGGGCGAACTGCCCATGCTGGCACTGGTGTTGGCCCTGTGCGGAGTGATCGCGGCCGGCACGGCGGTACGGCCCGAGCGGAGGGACGTCGGCTACGCGGCCGCCGCTCTCTTCGTCCTCGCCGCCTGGGTACGGCTGTCCGCGTGGGACGTCGGCAGCCCCGAGGCGTACACATTGCCGGTGACCGTCCCGGCACTCTTCGTGGGCGCGCTGCGCAGGCGCCGCGACCCGAGCGCCTCGTCCTGGACGGCGTACGGTCCCGGCCTCGCCGCCACGCTCGCCCCGAGCCTCCTCGCGGCCTGGGCGGACGCGCACTGGACACGCCCGCTGCTGCTGGGCACGGCCGCGCTGGTCGTCACGTTGATCGGGGCGAGGCACCGCCTCCAGGCGCCGCTCGTCCTCGGCGGCGGCACCCTCGTCCTGGACGCGCTGCACGAACTCGCCCCGTATCTCGCCCAGGTGGTCGGCGCCCTGCCCCGCTGGGCACCGCCCGCCCTCGCCGGGCTCCTGCTGCTCGCACTCGGTGCCACGTACGAGCAGCGGATCAGGGACGCCCGGCGGGTGCGGGAGGTGCTGGGAAAGATGAACTAGCCCACCGCTAGGGCATCTTGTCGCCGAGCAGGGCCAGGTTCTCGATGGCGGCGAGGCCGTACAGCGCGGTGTCGTTCGAGGACACCCAAGCGGCCTCGCTGCCCGGGACGAGGGTGACGGGGCCGTTCAGCGCCTCCGTCTTCCACGGCGAGGACTCCATGTAGCCGTCCGAGCTGTAGAACTTGGTCCACGCGCGCTTGGCGAGCGTCTCGTCGCCGAGTTGTACGGCGGCGTAGGCGTCGAGGCGTGAATGGCCCTGGAAGAGCAGCAGGGTGCCGAAGTTGGAGCCGTAGCGTGCCGCCTGTTCCGTCTTGGAGGCGTTGAAGTAGCGGCAGTAATCCATGTACACCTCCTTGAACTTGGGCATGTCGACCAGGTAGATCAGCTCCGCGCACAGCTCGTTGAGGCCGAAGACGGCGGAGAGGTGCGAGACGGAGACCACCGGCGCGGTGGCAACGGCGAACTTGCCCGTGTCGAGGTCGTACAGCCCGCTGCCCTGCACAAATCCGTTGGGCTGAGCGGCGATTGTCTCCATCGTCGACAGGACACGCGCCTTGGCCTTCTCCCACTTGGGGCCCTTGCGCTCCCACTCGGTCAGCCAGGCCGAGACGAGACCGCTCCAGTCCGTACCGAAGCCGATCGACAAGGCGTGCCGGTCGGGGGTGTACGGCTCGGTGCGGATCTTGCGGATCGGGTCGAGGACGAGGAACGTCTCGTCGGAGTCGACGTTGGCGGCCATGAGGTCGCCGACGCGTTCGTCGGCGGTGAGGAAGTAGTAGTAGCGCCGGTAGGTGGTGTTGGCGATGCGCTGCTGCTTGGCGCTGTCGGCGTAGTGCTGGACGCCGTGCCGGGTGCCCAAGCCGGCCCACTCGCCCAGGTGGTAGACGTCGACCTCGCCGGTGTGCCGGGTGAGTGCCTCGGCGAAGCGGAAGATGTCCGAGCGGCCCGAGCGGATGTACGCGAACCAGAGCCAGATGTCCGGCGACAGCTCGGAGTTGTCCCAGGCGTAGCCGCCGACGTCGTACCGCCACTGGTGGCGCACGGTGTCGTAGGAGTGCATGAAGTCGCCGTAGTCCCAGAAGCCGTACCAACGGCGTTGCGCCACCTGGTCCTTGTAGTAGGTGAAGAGGAAGTCGAGGTGGTCCTCGATCTTCGCCTTGGCGGCGGTGGAGCGGTCGGGCTCGGAGTAGAGGCCGGGGCCGAAGACCTTGGACTTGATCAACTGGGCGGGTGGGGCGGCGAGTTGAGGCAACACCCGTACGGCTTCCACCTGTTGGGCCAGGGCTTCCGCTGCGGGCGTCGACTCGTTGGCCCAGAAGAGGAGTTCGGAAGTGCGGGCGATGCCGTACGGGGTGCCGAACTCGGGCTCGTAGTCCTCATAGGTGATTTCGAGGCCTTCGAGCTGCTTGGCGTAGGTGTCCTGGCCCATGCCGTCGTGGTAGAAGCGCAGGTCCATCGGCTGGGCCTCGGGTGACCAGAGCCAGAGGGTGACCTCGGCCTCGTCGGTGTGGGCGTCGCGGATGTCGAGCTGAGCGGGGAACTTCTCCCAGAAGTCCCGCAGCCCGAAGGAGAATCCGCCGCTCGCCCCGCCGACGTACCCGAACCCGGAGGCGTGTCCGCCACCACCGGCGGCGATCCAGCCATGGCCCTTGGTGGTGCGCTTGCGCAGGGTGAAGCCGTCGGCGGAGAGCTGGGAGAGGGTGTAGTCGCCCCACTTGGGGATGTACTGGAGGCGGGTGGTGACCCGCTGGTCCCAGGTGGACGGGTCGGCCAGCTTCTGGCCCGCGTACTGGGCGGCCTGGACGGTCGCGCCCGGGTCGCGGCGAAGGCCGGTGATGCCCTGAACCGCCTCACGCAGCAGGCCTGTTCCCTCGCCGCCGATGCGGATGTGGCGGTCGTAGGCCTGGTCCCGCATCGGCACGGTGAAGCGGACGCCGAGGCCTCGGATGAAGTCGCCGCTGGCCTTGCCCGGTTCGACCGTGCCGTCGAAGGTGATCGTGTGCACCATGCGGAAGGAGTCGGCGCCCGCGTAGAAGTAGAGACGGATCGAGAACGGCAGCCAACTCCGGGCACCCTTGCGGTGCTTGCCGTCGATGCGGACCACCGCCCTTACCGGGCCGTCCTGTTCGACGGTGACGTCTCCGATCACTCCGTCGAAGCGCTCGGTCTTCACCGAGCCCTGCTCCTCGTCCTCGATCTCCGGCTGGCGGATGAGGACGAGCCGGCCGTTCTTGGCGATCTCCGTGCCGCCCCGGGTGACCGACTTGATGAGGGTGGAGCCGTTCTTGCCGATCTTCGCGGTGATGACCCCGGTCGACACGTCGATGGTGCCGCCGTGCTTGTCGACGGTGACCTTCTGGTCGGGGGCAGCCGTGTCCCCGGCGGCGAGGGTGAGCTTCCCGGAGCCCGAACTCACCGCGTGGGCCGTCCACTTGAGCGAGCCGTCGGGCCAGTAGGCGAGCGGCCAGGACTGCACGGGAACCGCCGCACCCCCGGCGTCCGTCAGCGCGAAGGTCTGGTCCTCCTGGTAGGTGCCCATCGGCCACGGCACGCCGACCGTGGACCCGGGCGCGGCACCGAGTCCGCCGTCCTCCAGCCAGTCGAGGGTGACCGGGTCGCCGTCGGCCGCCGCGGTTCTCGGCGCGGCCTGGGCGTCCTTCGCGCCCAGCACCCAACTGAACTGCGCGGCGGCTCCGGCGACGGCCGCCGCCTTGAGAAGGGACCTGCGGGGAATGGGAGACATGGCCTTTCCTTTCCGTGCGGGAAATCGGTGCGGGAATCCGTGCGCGACGCTTTCTTCGGGTCCGTCTAGTCAGGGGCATGACAGAGAGAGGTACGACGCCGGACGCGCGCCGACCTGGTGCGAGGGCACCGCTCGTCAGCGGTGCCGGTAGCGCTCCTCCACGGCGACGGCCGCCGCGGCGACAGCCCCCAGCACGGGGACCGCCAACGGCGCGATGAGCAGGGCGGAACAGCCGACGAGGACCAGCCCGCCGACGAGCAGGAAGGAGCCGGCGGGGTCGAGGACCGTACGCCGACCGGCGGCGGCGAGCAGCGCCCGCCAGGTCTCCCCCGGCGACCAGACCGCCGCCGCGCGCATCCCGGCGACGACGATCCCGAGCAGCGCGAAGACGCCGACGGCACCGACGAGCGGCCCACCGGGCAGCCCGGCGCGCACGGCCTGGACGTCCACCCACACGGCGCCCGCCGCACCCCACCCGGCGACCCCGACGACCCACCCGCCCCGCACGGCCGCCCGGAAGTCCGCCACGAACTCCCGCCAGCCACCGCCCTCATGGGCCGTACGACGCCTCAAGTGCCGTGCTCCGGCGGCGAACGCGGCCGGACACGTGACAACTCCCGCCGACGCGACGGCGATCCACACCCCGGTGAGCAGACATTCGGCGAACACCCCGAACCGCTCGGCGAGAACCGATCCCCCGCGTGCCTTCACCCGTGCTTCGGCCACCGTCTCAGCCCTTCAGTCCGGAGGTCGCCATACCGTCGATCAGGTACCGCTGGAAGGCGAGGAAGAACAGCAGCACCGGCAGCAGCGCGACCAGCGACATGGCGATCATGCCGCCGTAGTTGGCCGCGACACCGTCGGAGTCGCGGAACATCATCAGGCCCAGGGAGACGGTGTACTTGCCCGGTTCGTTGAGGTAGATCAGCGGGCCCATGAAGTCGTTCCAGGCGTTGATGAAGGTGAAGATCGCGCTGGTGATGAGCGCGGGCCGGCACAGCGGCAGCACGATCGACCAGTAGATACGCAGATGTCCGCAGCCGTCGAGGCGGGCGGCCTCGTCCAGTTCCCTCGGCAGGTTGCGCATGAACTGCACCATGAGGAAGACGAAGAAGGCCTCCGTCGCCAGGTACTTGCCGATGAGCAACGGGACGTAGGTGTTGACCAGTTCGAGCTTCTGGAACATCACGTACTGCGGGATCAGCAGCACGTGGTACGGCAGCAGGAGCGTGCCGATCATCAGGGAGAACAGCAGGTTGCGGCCGGCGAACCTGATCCGGGCGAAGGCGTAGGCCGTCAGGGAGCAGGAGATGAGGATGCCGAGGACCGAACCGAGGGCGTAGAAGAGGGAGTTCTGGAAGAAGGTCCAGATCGAGATGTCCGCGATGCCCTTGGCCAGGCCCTTGAAGTTGGCGAGGATCGGGTGCCCGGGGAAGAGTTGCAGGCTGCCGATGACGTCCTTGCTCGGCTTGAACGAGGCGCCGATGACCCAGAGCACCGGGTAGAGGACGACGGCGAGGACGGCCAGCGCCCCGACGTGCCAGACGAGCGAGCCGGTGCGCCTGCGGCCCAGGCCCGGGGACTTCGTGATGGTGGTGACACTCATCGGGCGGCTCATCGGGCGTCCTCCTCGTAGTGCACCCACTTCTTCTGCGACCAGAAGAGAACGGCCGTCACGAGAGCCACGGCGAGCAGCAGCATCCAGGCCATCGCGGAGGCGAAGCCCATCTGTGCGTTCTTGAAGCCCTGTTGGTAGAGGTAACAGGTGTAGACGAGGGTGGCGTCGGCCGGTCCGCAGTTGGTGTTCGAGATGACGTACGCCGAGCCGAAGATCTGGAAGGAGTGGATCGTCTCCAGCAGCACGTTGAAGAACAGCACGGGGGAGATCATCGGCAGCGTGATGTTCCAGAACCGGCGGAAGGGGCCTGCCCCGTCCATCGCGGCCGCCTCGTACAGCTCCTTCGGTACCTGTTTGAGCCCGGCGAGGAAGATGACCATGGGCGCGCCGAACTGCCACACGGTGAGCGCGACCAGGGAGTAGAGGATCCAGTCGGGGTCACCGACCCAGCCGCCTACATGCGCACCGAACAAGGACTGCGTACGGTCCACGACGGCGCCGTCGGAGAACAGCGACCGCCAGACGAAGCCGATCGAGACGCTCGCGCCGATGAGCGAGGGGGCGTAGAAGGCGGCCCGGTAGAGGGCCTGGCCGCGGCGGCTCTGGGCGAGCAGCATGGCGACGCCGAGGGCGAGCAGGAGTTTCAACGGGGTGCCGATGACGACGTATTTCGCCGTCACCTCGACCGACTTCTGCCACCGGGGGTCGTCGAACATCCGGGTGAAGTTGTCGAAGCCGATCCACTTCGGGCTGTTGAAGAGGTTGTAGTCGGTGAACGCGAAGTAGAGCGAGGCGACCATGGGGCCGGCGGTGAGCAGCAGGAAGCCGGCGATCCACGGGGACATGAAGAGATAGCCGGCGAGGTTCTCGCGGCGCCCCCGCCGCTTCCATTCGGCGGGGGCTGCGGAACGGGTCTGCCGGGCGTGCGGCGGAGCGTCCTTGACGAGCGTCACGGCGGTTCCCATCAGGCGGAGAAGGCGGCCTGCGCCTCGGAGAAGAACTGCTTCACCGCGTCGGCGACCTTGGTCTTGCCCAGGGCCATGTCCCCGCCGATCCGGAGGAAGGCGGACTCGGCGGTGTCGGCGCCGGACGGGTGCGGGGTGATCGTCCCGAGGACCCCGGCCTTGGCGGTGTCGACCTCGTACTGGGCGATCTCCTTCTGGACCGTGTCGGTCGGCTTGAAGGCGTCGTACTGTTCGGTGGTCGCGAGGATGCCCCGGTCGTAGCCCATGATCTTGCCGACCGAGGGGTCGTGGACCATGAAGTCGATGAACTGGGCGACCTCTTTCGGGTGCTTGGTGCGAGCGGAGCCGCTGAGCATCAGGGAGGCGAGGTACTGGCCGGTGTCCTTGCCGTCGGTGGTGGGGATCGGCGCGAGGCCGTAGGTGCTGCTGCCCTCCGCCGAGTAGCGGACGGCGAAGTTGTCCCAGGTGAATTCCGAGGCGCCATGGCCGGCCGAGAGCGAGGACTTCGGTGTGTCCTGGGCGACGACCTTCGGGGAGGTGACGATGCCGGCCTTCACCCGGCCGTACCCGTCCGTCCACCACTCCGTCAGATCCGACTCCTGGAAACCGAGCCCGTCCTTGGTGAAGAACGCCTTGCCGTTCTGCCGGAGGTAGAGGTCGTACAGGTACATGATGCCGAAGTAGCCCGTGTCCCCGGGGACTTTGGTCTTGTCGTGGATCGTCTTGAGGGCCTTGAAGTACTCGTCCCAGGTCCAGCCGGCCGTGGCGTCGACGCCCGCCCGCTCGAAGACCTTCTTGTCGATGACCAGCGCCATGGTGTTCGAACCGACCGGAATGCCGAGCTGCTTTCCGTCGACCTCGCCCACCTTGGTGACGCCCGCGCGGAAGTGATCCAGGCTCAGATTGCCTGCGTCGATCTGTGACTTGAGATCGAGCAGGACGCCTCTCTTGTCGTACTTCCGAAGAAATCCGACGGCGTTCTGGAATACGTCCGGCGGATTTCCACCAGCGGCCTGCGTCTGGAACTTCTCCCAGAAAGAGGGATAGTCCTGGAAGTCCGTCTTCACCTTGATCTTCGGATACTTCTTCTCGAAGAGCGCGATGGACTGATTGATCTTTTTCGCCCGCTCCTCGGCACCCCACCACGAGTAACGGATCGTCACCGACCCGTCCGCGGACGTGCCGTCGTTGCCACCGCATCCCGTCGCGGCCAGGCCGAGCGTGACCGCCGAGACTCCGGCGGCCTTCAAGACCGTACGCCTCTCCATATTCGTGCCGGTTCCCATGACGGGCCCTCCCCGTAGCGTCGTTGCCACCTGCATGAATCGTTTCAAGTAAGCGCTTGCTGGCACAAGGTACGGAGGCCCTCGGAGTGCGTCAATGATTCGGACAGAATTTTCTTGTGGACCGGCTGAGCGCTACGACGACGCCGACGAGCCCACCGGGCGGACGGCGGGAGGGACACCGCAGGTGAGACGCCCGCGATCGGTCGGCCGAACAGAAAGCGGCCTGCCGCGCTCAGCTCCCGACCGGCCGAAAAACGCCTGGACGGTGGGGAGTTGACCACACGGCCCGGCGAGCGAACGACGACGGCCCGACCGCGTGATCGCAGTCGGGCCGTCGTTCCGGGGTGGGCGATACTGGGTTCGAACCAGTGACCTCTTCGGTGTGAACGAAGCGCTCTCCCACTGAGCTAATCGCCCCGGGCGCGCGGCGAACCGGGCGCACGGAGAACATTACCCCATGTCAGCGGTGCCTCCGACCAGCGCGGGAGGCACCCCGACAACGCCACCGGGTCACTGATCCTTGATCTTCCAGGGCATCACGACGCCGAACTTCCAGACATAGACGCCGACCAGCGCGACCACGATCACCAGGCCGATCGAGGTCAGGACGATGTTGCGGCGGCGCACCGCGGGGTCGAGCGCACGCTGTGCCGCCTCGGTGACCTTGCGTTTGGTCCAGCGGAGCACCAGTTGGGCCCAGACGAACTCGGTCGCCCAGATCGCCATGCCGCCGAAGATCACCACCCAGCCGGGTCCCGGCAGCGGCAGCATGACGATGCCGGCGCCGACGACCGCGAGGCCGACGACGAAGACGCCGACCTGCCAGCTCACATGGAGCGCACGGCGCGCCTTGATGAATTCCGGCGCCTTGGAACCGAGCCCCTGCTCGTCCCGCGCCGCGTCCGCTCTCGTCTCGTCCGGCGTTTCACCGGCCGCCCCGTCAGGCGCCACGGCAACCTCACCCGGCTCGTCACTCCCCGTATTCATACGGACAAACCCTACCCGAGGGAAACCAGTCACCGGAATGGCCGCACGGAGCGATCGAGCTCTCGGCCGGAAGAGTTACGTAAAGGCACGCAAAACACTCAGAGGGGTTTACAACGGCACCGTAGGTGGCATGTCGATTTCGCCGACGTGCGAATCCCCGAGCGCACACTGAGCGAAAGGCCCTGGCGCTTATGAACACCACGGTCAGCTGCGAGCTGCACCTGCGCCTCGTTGTGTCGAGCGAGTCATCCCTGCCTGTCCCCGCAGGCCTGAGGTACGACACGGCCGACCCCTACGCCGTGCACGCCACCTTCCACACCGGAGCCGAGGAGACCGTCGAGTGGGTGTTCGCCCGCGACCTTCTCGCGGAGGGCCTCCACCGGCCCACCGGCACCGGCGACGTCCGAGTCTGGCCATCCCGTAGTCACGGTCAGGGCGTCGTCTGCATCGCACTGAGCTCTCCGGAGGGCGAGGCCCTGCTGGAGGCCCCAGCGCGGGCCCTGGAGTCCTTCCTCAAGCGGACGGACGCGGCCGTGCCACCCGGCACGGAACACCGGCACTTCGACCTGGATCAGGAGCTGTCGCACATCCTGGCGGAGAGCTAGCGCGAGGTCCCGACCAAGCCGCCCGGCGCCGTCCGAACTCGGGGAGACGGCTCGGGCCCAGACAACCGCATAGGGCAGACACCGGCGCCGTCGCCGCGATTCGTCGCGGGGGCGGCGCCGGTGCGCGTGGCCGCCAGCCGCGCGACTCCCCCGGGCTCCACCGCGCGCGCGGCTCTCCGTGGTCCGGGGAACCACCAGGGGCTTGGTGCCGTTCATAGAGGCATAGGGCCGCCCTCCGGGAAGCCACTACCATCGGCCAGCATCGGCGGGCGCCCGCCCGACCCCCAGGCCAGGGAGCGAAACGTGCTGATCACCCACGACACCCGGTGCGCCCTCGACACCGTGGTCGATCTGGTGAACACCGCACCGGAGGACGCCGCGGCGCCGGACGGACTGCAGGATGTCGCGCTGCTCGCGGATTTCGTCCGGAACCACGAGATCAGCGATGTCGGGGTGCTGTCGGAGTTCGACCTGTCCGCCGTGCGCCGGATCCGCGGCCGGTTCGCCTCGGTCTTCTCGGCCCCGGACCCCCGGGCCGCCGCCGGAGTGATCAACGATCTGGTCGCCGCCGCCGGCACCACCCCCCGGCTCACGGACCACGACGGCTACGACTGGCATGTGCACTACTTCGCGCCCGGCGCCTCGGTCGCCGACCATCTCGCCGCCGACTGCGGGATGGCACTCGCGTTCTTCGTGGTGGCCGGCGAGCAGGAGCGGCTGCGCCGCTGCGAGGCCCCCGACTGCCGGCGCGCCTTCGTCGACCTCTCCCGGAACCGCTCCCGCAGGTACTGCGACAGCCGCACCTGCGGGAACCGGCTGCACGTGGCCGCGTACCGGGCCCGGCGCAAGGAGGCGGCGGGCTGACGTCCGCGGCCCATCTCGACGAGGTCGACGAGGTCGATGAGGTCGTGGCCCCCGGCGGGTGACGTCGGGGACCACGAGTACGGCTCACAGCATCAGCAGGTCGTGCAGCGAGGCCATGAGCAGCAGACACCCGATCACCGCTAGGAAGATCATCAGCGGTGGCTGGGAAAGGGCGAAAAGGCAGCCGCGCGGCTCGTCCTTCGGTGGCGCGGCATCGCTCTGTGTCGTGTCCAGCATCTCGCCGCGATGATGACGCAGCGGAGACCCCTGACGCGATCAACACGCCCGATAAGAGAGGGAGTTCGCTGAATTCCGTGATGTCCGTTTCGGGTCGCGTCGGGTCCTGAACGGTTACCGACGGACCGGGCCCACTCTGTGTCGTTTCAGTCGCGGTCCGGTCCGGCCGTCATATGCCGTGCTTCTTCAGGATCGCCTCGATGTCACTGAAGTCGTCCCCGCTCTGTGCCCGGGTCGCCGCGGCGGGTCGGGTCGCCGGACGCTTGGCCGGACCCAGCGAGGGGGCGGAGGCCGCCGGGGCCACCGCGTCCGACTGGGTGGAGCCCCGGGCCGCCCTGCGCTCCTTGCGGGTGCCGCCGCGGCGGCGCTCCACGGCACGGGTGCCCGTGAACATCAGCCAGGCACCGCCCAGCACGACGAAGCCCGCCCAGGCCGTGGGGCTGAACGCGGTGTCGGCCACCCAGCCGACGATCCCGGTCATCACCAGGCCGACCGGCACCAGCGAATAGGCGGCGATCCGGGCGGCGGAGAGAAATCGCTTGCGGTACGCCGTGACCGCCGCGATGCCCAGGCCGGCCGCGGAGACGGCGGAACAGACGGTCTCGGCAATCATCCGGTCCTCCAGGCAGGTCCGTCGGGCGGGTCTCGGTCGGTCATGGTCGGTCCGGGCCCGCTCGATTCCGTTCGGGTCCGGCAGTGTGCACTTCGTCCTTTCCATCCTGCACCGTCCGGTCCCCGGGAGGCCATGCCCCGGTGCGACATCAGGGACATCTCCGGGTCGCATCCTCCCCAGGTGCCGGTCGGCGTCGTACGCGTGCGGCCGGTGGTCCCGGTTGGGGCCAGGGATCCGGGGCTGGGAGACTGGTGCCATGAGTGACCTCTCCGCCGCGCGCACCCCCGTCCTCGACGTCTGGTGCGAGCTCCAGTGCCCGGACTGCCACAGCGCCCTGGACGACGTACGCGCCCTGCGGGCCCGCTACGGCGACCGGCTGGAGCTGCGGCTGCGGCACTTCCCGCTGGAGAAGCACAAGCACGCCTTCGCCGCCGCGCAGGCCGCCGAGGAGGCCCTGGAACAGGGGCGGGGCTGGGACTACGTCGAGGCCGTGCTCGGCCGGGTCACGGAGCTGGACCGCAAGGGAGAACCCTTCCTGGTCGAGGTCGCCGGTGAACTCGGTCTGGACGCCGAGGAGTTCGACACCGCGCTGATCGACGGCCGGCACATCCTGATCGTCGACGCCGACCAGGCCGAGGGCAAGGCCATCGGCGTGACCGGCACCCCGACGTACGTCATCGACGGCGAGCTTCTCGACGGCGGTAAGAGCCAGGACGGGCTCCGCGCCCGGATCGAAGAGATCGCCGACCGGCTGCTCTCCGGGGGCGAGTGACCCGCGCGGCACGCCTCAGAGCAGGCTCTTGTACAGGTGGTGGGTGACCGTCTCGTAGCCGAGCGATTCATAGAGGCGCTCGGCCGGGGTGTTGCCCGCGAAGACGTTCAGCCGGATGGTGGGCAGCCCGTTCGCGATGCCCTGCGCCTCGGCCAGGAGCATCAGACTGCGGCCGTGACCCCTGCCTCGATGGGCGGCGTCGGCCTCCACGTCGTAGACGAAGGCCTTGCCGTCGCGGGGGCCCGTCCAGAGCGTGCCCACCGCGGTCCCCTCGTGTTCCAGGACGCTGAAGACCATGCCCGGCGTGTCCGCTCCGTCGGGCAGCAGGGTGGCGTTGCCCTCCAGGGCCCGGGTTCGGGCCTGGTCCTCGGGTACACCGCGCTCGGTCCAGCTCTGTATGAAGCTCTCCGTTCCGAGGTCCTGCCAGGGGCCGAACTCCTCCCGGGTCATGGGCCGCCCCCGGCTTCCCGCGGGCAGTTCGGGCGGGGTGTCGCCGAGCGGCTTCTCCATGTGGCGGTTGCGCAGGACGTAGCCGAGAGCGGTCGCCACCTTCAGCGCCGCCTCGGCCTCCGCGGGCACGGACGCCTCGATCCGCTCGCAGCCCCAGCCGCGCACCACCTCCTCGGCGGCGAGCGCGGCCACCGTGCCACGGCCGCGCCGACGGTCCTGCTCGTCGATGCGCAGGTCCAGGATCTGGGCCACCGAGTCGCCGAAGAACGGACTCGTGGCGAGATGTATCGCGCCGACGGGACGGCTGTTCACACACACCTGGTAGCGGCGCGAACGCGTTCCGTCGGCCTCGTGCTGAAACGGCTCGGTCGGCCGCAGGGTCGTGGTCATCAGAGGAGTTCTACCCGACCGGGAGCACCAGGTCAGCCGAGTAAACGAGGCTTTTATGGATCGAGGTCGTCGCCCGACCGCTCGGCGAACACGCGCATGGCCTTGCTGGTCACCGGGCCCGCCACGCCCGGGAGTTGACGCTCGTCCACCAGGTGCACGGCCTGTACGTCCCGCAGCGACGACGTCAGGAAGACCTCGTCGGCGCGCTCCAGGACGTCCAGCGGCAGGTCGATCTCCTTGGCGCCGGTCCATTCGACGGTCAGGGCGCGGGTGATGCCGGCGAGACAGCCAGAGGTGACCGGCGGGGTGTGGATCTCGCCTTCCAGGACGACGAAGACGTTCGACCCGGTGCCTTCGCAGAGTTGGCCGACCGTGTTGGCGAACAGCGCCTCGGAGGCGCCGAGTTGGTGGGCGCGGGCGAGGGCGACGACGTTCTCGGCGTACGAGGTGGTCTTGAGGCCGGTGAGGGCGCCGCGTTCGTTGCGGGTCCACGGGACCGTGACGACGGCCGTGGAGTCGGGACGGCGGTTCGCCTCGCCGAGGGCGATCACCAGGGTCGGGCCGTGTTCGCCGCGGTCGGAGCCGAGGGGTCCGTGGCCGCCGGTGTAGGTGATGCGCAACCTGCCGAACGGCATCGGGTTGGCGTCGAGGACGGCCGCGCAGCCGCGGCGTACCTCGTCGAGGTCGGGGTCGGGCAGCCCGAGGCCGCGTGCGGAGCGGGTCAGCCGGTCGAGGTGGCGGGTCAGCGCGAACGTCTTGCCGTCCGTCGCCTTCACCGTCTCGAAAACGCCGTCGCCCACGGTCAGTCCGTGGTCGAAGACGGAGACACGGGCGGACTCGGTGTCCTGCAGCCCGCCGTCGAGCCAGATCTTCATGAAAGAGCCCCTCCACTCACCTCGTACGCACCCGACGCTACCGCGAGCAGCCGTGACGCCTTCAGCTCGGTCTCCCGCCACTCCCCCTCGGGGTCCGAGCCCCAGGTGATGCCCGCGCCGGTGCCGAAGCGGAGCACGCCGTCGGCGCGGTCGATCCAGAAGGTGCGGATGCCGACGGCCAGCTCGCCGGTGCCCCGGTCGGCGTCGACCCAGCCGATGCCGCCGCAGTAAGGGCCTCTGGGCGCGGTCTCCAGGGCGTCGATGACGCGCAGGGCACTGGACTTGGGGGCGCCGGTGACACTCCCGGGCGGGAAGGCGGCGGCCAGCAGCTCCGGCCAGCCGGCGCCCTCGGACAGTTCGCCCCGGACCGTCGACACGAGGTGGACCAGGCCGGGGTGCTTTTCCAGGACGCACAGGTCCGGCACGGTGACGGTCCCCGTGGCGCAGACGCGGCCGAGGTCGTTGCGGACCAGGTCCACGATCATCACGTTCTCGGCGTAGTCCTTCTCCAGCAGGTCCGCCTCGGTGCGTCCGGTGCCCTTGATGGGACCGGACTCGACGACCCGGCCGGTGCGCCGCAGGAAGAGTTCCGGGGAAGCGGTGGCCGTCTCGACGCCGTGACCCGGCAGCCGAATCGTTCCTGCGTACGGCGCCGGGTTGCCCCGGGCGAGCAGGGCGGTGAGAGCGTCGACGTCCGCGTCGGGCGCGACGGGCGCCGACAGGACCCGGCACAGGTTGGCCTGATAGACCTCGCCGGCCGCGATGTGCTCCCGGATGCGGCGGACGCCTGCGGTGTAGGCGGCGCGGTCGAGGGACGAGGTCCAGGCGTCGGACGCGGGGCCGTGCCAGGCGCCGGGGACGGGTGCCGGGACCGGTTCGGGTCGTACGTCCCGGAAGCGGGCGCAGGTCAGACGGCCCTCGAAGTCGGCCGCGACCGCCCAGAAACCGGTGGAGTCCAGGGCCGCGGGATCGCTGGTGACATCGAGGAGACCGGTGGCGACGCGGCCGCCGAAACGGGCGAGGGGAACGAGGTCGAGCACGTCGTCGAGTCTATGGCGGGCGTCTCCCAGGTTGCCCGGCCATGTCCCCATGGGTGCCCTGACCATGCGTTCCCGTAGACGCAGGCCAGCACGCTGCACAAACGCGTTTTTGTGCTGGCCCCGGAATCCGCTAGAGTTCAACTCGTCGCCGCGACGCGCAAGCCGAGCGGAAACGACAAGCGGACGTAGCTCAGTTGGTAGAGCGCAACCTTGCCAAGGTTGAGGTCGCCAGTTCGAACCTGGTCGTCCGCTCGCAGGAAGTGGGGGCTCTTCCCGAACCCCTACGCTCCTGGTGGAGTGGCCGAGAGGCGAGGCAACGGCCTGCAAAGCCGTCTACACGGGTTCAAATCCCGTCTCCACCTCCAAGGACGATTAGCTCAGCGGGAGAGCGCTTCCCTGACACGGAAGAGGTCACTGGTTCAATCCCAGTATCGTCCACTGGTCCGCAAGGATCCCCGCGCGATTAGCTCAGCGGGAGAGCGCTTCCCTGACACGGAAGAGGTCACTGGTTCAATCCCAGTATCGCGCACGCACCGCCCATGATCCCCGGATCGTGGTCCCGAGGACGATTAGCTCAGCGGGAGAGCGCTTCCCTGACACGGAAGAGGTCACTGGTTCAATCCCAGTATCGTCCACACATCGAAGCCCCCGGCCGTCTCGTACGGCCGGGGGTTCTTCCGTGTGCCGGTCAGCTGGAGAACAGCATGTGGCCGAAGCTCTTGTGGCGGTGGTGGCCGCCGTGACCGCCGTAGTGGCCACCGCCGTGCGGGGCGCCCCAGGCGGGCGCGGGCGGAGCCGGGTAGGCCTGCGGGCCCGGGGGCGGCGGGGCGGGCTGCTGCCACTGGGACTCCACGCGCGTCAGCGCTTCGAGCTCGCCGTAGTCGAGAAAGATCCCGCGGCAGTTGCTGCACTGTTCGATCTGGACGCCGTTGCGGTTGTACGTGTGCATCGGCGCATGGCACTTCGGACACTGCATGCTCGGCTCAACTCCTCGCCCGTCGGTACATCTTGGTGTTTCCCCAGGACAGACTCCGTCCGGCCCCGGTCGGTTGCAGCCTACTTCGCGATTCCGGGCGCCAACTCGGGCGGGACGGAACCCATTCGCTCGCAGGCGTCCACCACGGCCTGTTCGACCTCGTCCAGCGGTCGGCCCGCCGTGACCGCCTTGACGATCGCCAGGGCCGCGGTCTGCACGGTGAGGGCGCGGGCCGGGACGTCCAGGGCGGGCCAGGGGTCGCCGTCTGCGGGCACGGCCGGGCCGCCCGCCGCGCGGTAGGTGGCCAGGAAACGGACCCACTCGTCGGCCGGGAGCAGCCCGCAGGCGTACCAGGCGGCGGGCCGCGCCAGGTCCCACCCCGGAACACCTGTGCCCAGGTCGTCGACGTCGATCAGCATCCAGGGGCCGTCGGGGGCCGGGTACCGGACGAGCTGGCCGAGGTGCAGGTCGCCGTGGCAGAGGGTGGTCGTGTCGGGCTGGGGTGCCTCCGCGCGGGCCCAGGCGGGGAGGAGGTTCCAGGCGCGCAGGACGGGGATCGCCGCGGGGTGGGGGCCGGCCGCGCGGAGGCGGGTGATCGCGCGGAGCGCCTTGCGGGGACCGCGCATCGGGGGCAGTGGGACCGGGACGGGTGTGCGGTGGAGACGGGCGAGGAGAGTGGCCGCGGCTTCCCAGGGGGCCGCGTCCGGGTCCTCCGGGTCCACGGGGGTGCCGTACGGCCAGAGCGTCACCAGGCGGTCGTGCAGGTGCAGGGCGGTGGGGTCGAGCGGGGACAGGAGGATGCCGGGGAGGTGTGCGGCCGTGGTGAGGCGGGCGGTCAGTTCGGTGGGGTCGGTGTGCGGGGCGTGGGCCTTGGCGACGGTGTCGGCGTGGCGGACGACTGTGCCGTCGGGGCGGTCGGTGAGGGTGGCTCCGCCGGGTTCGCAGGGGCAGGTCGCCGCGTGTGCGTGTGCCGTGGTCCTGGCTCGGTGGGTGAGCTGGGAGAGGAGGGGGGTGGCGGTCACGGAGCTTCCTGGGAGCGGGCAGTGTCGGTCTCGTCGTGAGCCTACGGCGGTACGGCGGGTCGGGCTGCCTGCGTGGTCGAAAGGCGGGCGGGCACAGCAAAGCCGGCGTAGCTCCCCAGCTACGCCGGCTTTTCTTGCCGTCCGCCGCACCCCCGTCCCCACGGGGTTTCATGGGTGGATGTCCCCGCCCGGACCGCTCTTCCGGGCCTGGGGTCGCCGCTCAGCGCCCCAGCATCACTCCCACGGACGACGCCTGTGTGGCCACGGTCTCCCAGCCGTCGAAGACGACGAGGAGCAGGACCGCCAGGGGAAGTGCCATCAAGGTCGCCACCAGCGGGTGGCGACGGCCCGTGCGGCGGGTGTGGAACGCCGCGTTGTACGCCTTGCGTCCCTCTGTGCGGATCAATGCCCGCGGTGCCGTGTGGGCCATGGTCCCTCTCCTGACCGTGCTCCGTTGACCGAACTCAGTTGTCGTTGGCAGCGGCGGGTGTCTGACCTCGGGGGACGAGTGCTGCACCCGCCGCTTGACCTCAAATCTAGGCGTACGGCGGGTGCGGGTCGTCATGCCCTCGTACCGATTGGCGGGCCTCCCGGAGGATGAGCAATGACCTGCGAAGTACTCCCCTGGGTGGAGATGGCGCCCTACGTCTCGGGGTCTTCCCTGAGGGGGAGTCCGGTGTGCCCCGCTTTCTCTGAGCTGTCCTCGCGCGGGACCGGCTGCTCGACCAGAGCCAGGACCCTGGTCGCCATGAAGCGGGCGGTGCGCACCACGGAGCCGTTGCGGGTGACTTCGCTCACTTCCACCACACCTCGGCGCACCGCCGTCTCCACCCGACGGCCCGCCCTGCTCGCCACCACCTCATATGTACGTGTTGTGTCGCCGGCGTCCACCACTATCTCGACGCGATCACCCTTCACGCGCTCAATCCCCCTTCTGTGATGGTTGGTTGGGATCGGGGGCAATACGAAGTCCTGCTGTTCGCACGGCCTCTGACCACTCTTCAAGTTTCCCACCCGGCACTGACAATCCGTCGGTCCGAGAGGGCGCGGCCTTTGCGCGCGGGCGCCCGTGGAAACGTAAGCTGTCGCTCGTCACACGGACCGGGCAGCGGGGATGAACATGGCGATGATGCGCCTGAGGCGCGAGGACCCGCGCGTCGTCGGCTCGTTCAGGCTTCACAGACGGCTCGGCGCGGGCGGAATGGGTGTCGTCTATCTGGGCTCCGACCGCAAGGGCCAGCGGGTCGCGCTGAAGGTCATCCGGCCGGATCTGGCGGAGGACCAGGAGTTCCGTTCGCGCTTCGCGCGCGAGGTCTCGGCCGCCCGGCGGATCCGCGGTGGGTGCACGGCCCGGCTGGTCGCGGCCGATCTTGAGGCGGACCGGCCGTGGTTCGCCACGCAGTACGTGCCCGGGCCCTCCCTGCACGACAAGGTCGCCGACGAGGGTGCGCTGGGCGCGGCCGAGGTCGCCGCGATCGGAGCCGCTCTGTCGGAGGGGCTCGTCGCCGTCCACGAGGCCGGGGTGGTCCACCGGGATCTCAAGCCGTCGAACATCCTCCTCTCCCCCAAGGGCCCGCGGATCATCGACTTCGGTATCGCCTGGGCGACCGGTGCCTCGACGCTCACGCACGTCGGTACGGCGGTCGGTTCGCCCGGCTTCCTCGCGCCCGAGCAGGTGCGGGGGGCGATGGTCACGCCGGCCACGGACGTGTTCTCGCTCGGTGCCACGCTCGCGTACGCCTCGACGTCCGACTCGCCCTTCGGGCACGGCAGTTCAGAGGTGATGCTGTACCGCGTGGTGCACGAGGAGGCGCAACTCCACGGCGTGCCGGACGCGCTGGCCCCTCTCGTCCGCGCCTGTCTGGCGAAGGACCCCGAGGAACGGCCCAGCACCCTCCAACTGTCCTTGCGCCTCAAGGAGATCGCCGCCCGCGAGGCCCAGGGTCTGTCCGACGTACGACCGCCCGCGCCGCGCGCCGGGGAGGCGGACCGGCCCACCGGCCGGCTCACCGAGAGCTACCCCGAGCAGCAGCGCACACAGAGCGGACGGCGTCCGCAGGGCACACCGGCTCCGCGCGGTGCGGCACCGCCGTCCCGGGGCGGCGGCGCCCCTTCCCGACCGAACTCGGCCCGGCCCACTCCGGCCGGACGCAACACCACCCGCTCCGGCAGCGGCAGCCGCCCCACCCCACGCAACGGCACCGGCCGCCCTGGCCCGCGCACCACAGGCACCGGGCGACGGCCCGCCAACCCCCGCCTGCTACGGCAACGGCTGTTCGTGTTCGTCGTGGTGACCCTGCTGGTCGCACTCGGAATCGCGGTGGCCCAGGGCTGCTCGGGCCCGGCACACGGCCTCGGCCGGCCCGGGGGCGGGGTGCGGCAGGAGCGGGTCGTGGGCGCGGATGGCGTGGTGGTGGACGGGACGCTTGTGGCGGGACGGCGGTACGGGGCGGTGGGTGCCGTCGGCGAGTAGCCGGCGGACGGGCGCTGAGCGCCACGATGAGCTGGGCGTCTACGGCCGCGCGGCACGCGAGCCTCGTACAGGCCCACCACCGGGCGTCGGAGCGGGAGTTGGCGACCTGGAGCTGAGGATCTGCATCGGAGCCCCGCTCCCCCACCCCCGCCTACAACCCCGGCAGCACCCGCTCGAAGAACTCCCGGTCCGCGTCGAAGAGTGGGGTGAGGGTGAGGAACTCGGCCGGGGTGACCCAGCGGAACTCGGAGACCTCGGACGGGTCGGGGACGATGGTGCCGTTGCCTGTTTCGGTGGCGGTCCACCAGTGGAGGCGGAAGTGGCCGTCGTCCGTCTGGGATTCCCAGACCTTGGTCAGGGGCGAGACCGCGAGGCCGACCTCCTCGTGGACCTCTCTGACCAGGGCCTCCTCCTGGGTCTCCCCGGGTTCGAGCTTGCCGCTGAGCGGGGCCCAGTAGCCGGAGCGGGCGGAGCCGGGGCCGCGGCGGATGACCAGGACGCGGTCCGCGCGCCGGAGTACGGCGACGATCGCCTCGCGCGGGACCAAGCGGGCTCCTAGAGTTCGGGGCGGCCGGTGGCCACCGCGTAGAAGGCTACGGCAGCCGCGGCGCCCACGTTGGGGGAGTCGACGCCGTGGGCCATCGGGATGCGGACCCATTCGTCGGCGGCGACCAGGGCCTGGGTGGACAGGCCGTCGCCCTCGGCGCCGAGCATCAGGGCGACCCGGTCCATGCGGTGCGGGGCGGCCTCGTCGAGGCTCTTCGCCTTCTCGTCGGGGGTGAGCGCGAGGAGGGTGAACCCGGCCTCGCGGACCGACTCCAGGCCTTTGGGCCAGCTGTCGAAGCGGGCGTAGGGGACCGAGAAGACCGCGCCCATCGAGACCTTCACGCTGCGGCGGTAAAGGGGGTCCGCGCAGTCCGGGGACGACAGGACCGCGTCCACGCCCAGCGTCGCCGCCGAGCGGAAGATCGCGCCGCCCGTCGTCCGTCTTTTGGTCTGCGACGGAAACCGAGCAGGAGGATCCTGGCCACTCTCAGCCTCGGGAAATACCAGATCCATACCGTCGATATACCGTTCTTGAACCGGGCCTGCCCAGTATTGGAATGTCAGCAGATCCCGCTGATTTCGCCTATTGGAGTGTCCGAAACCGCCAAGGCATTGACCGGGCATCTTTTGTGGCGAGGAAATTCACTTTCGATCGAAACTGGAGACCCCATGTCTGAGAACACCGGATTCACCGACGCGGATTTCGTGCTGTCGCTGCAGAGCCTCGACCTCGAGGACGACAGCCAGACCAGCGTCATCGTCGACAGCTGCAGCTCCTGCTACCTCCTCAGCTGCTGACAGCGGCTTAGCGCTCGCGGTCCCGGACTGCATCGGAAAAATCTCCGTCGTCCCGTCCGGGACCGCTCGCAGCACCAGATCCTTGGGCCAAAAGGTTCCGGACCACCACCACGAGCGCGAAAAGGGGCGGGCTGATATGCAGCGGCCATGGGAAACAATGCTGTCCTACATGAGTCACCATCCGCGGTGGTTCGAGAACTTCAGCCGGCGCGCGCCGAGCAGCGAGCACATGCGCGAATTCCGGGCGGTGCTGCCGGACGACTGGCACACCTGGCGTCGGGGCTACTGGATCATCGCCGAACCGCCGGGTGCGCCCGTGGCCGACCAGGGCTGGAAGCTGCACGTCTCGTCGACCTCGCGCAACAGCAGCGAGACCTTACGGCGGTCATTGCCGGTGATGCGGGACGCGGGGGTGCGCTTCAAGTTCCTGATGGACCCCTCGGCAGTGGGTGAGGCCAACGGAAAGTCGTTCCCCCGCGCATCGAGCGGGAAGTTCATCACCGTCTACCCGGACGACGACACGCAGTTCCGCGCCGTCGCGGCAGCGCTGACGCAGGCACTCGCGGGGCTGGACGGACCCTATGTCCTCACCGACCGGCGTTGTCCGGGATCGCAGGTGGTGTCCTACCGCTACGGCGGGTTCGTCAGCCGCTTCGAACTCAAGCCGCTGGGCCTGCGGGATCTGATGATCCAAGCCCCCGACGGCTCGCTGGTACCGGATGTGCGCACCCCCTACTGGCTCGTTCCGGACTGGGCGCAGGATCCGTACGCGAGTGAGGACCGGGGAGCAGGACCGGACAAGGACGGAGCCACGGGCGCGCGTGAGAGCGCGGGCAAGGGGTTGCTGGGCGGCCGGTTCAAAGTCGGAAGTGCGCTGGCGTTCAGCAACCGCGGCGGCATCTACCGGGGCGTGGACACCGAGACCGGTGCGGACGTGGTGCTGCGCGAGGCCCGGCCGCATGTCGAGGTGGGCCCCAGAGGCATCGACGCGGTGGACCTGCTGCGCCATGAGTACCAGCTGCTGACCGAACTGGCCGACACCGGTCTTTTCGTGCGGCCCATCGCGTTCTTCGAACAGTGGGAGCACGCGTTCATCGCCGAGGACTACATCGACGGCAGCCATCTGGGCCATCTGAGCATCGCCCACAACCCCCTGTACGGCTTGGACCTGACCCCGGCCCGGCTGGCCGACTACTACGACCGGTTCCGTCTGCTGTGGGTGCAAGTGGCCGACGCGATCGCAGCCTGCCATGAGCGCGGCATCGTGCTGGGTGACCTGTCGCTGACCAACATCATGGTCACCGCGGACGACCGGATCCGCGTGATCGACCTGGAATCCGCCTTCCGCGAAGGGACCGACGGCGGCGCGGGGCTCAGCACCCCGGGCATGGTCACCCGGCGGGCGATGGCCGCCGGACGCGGCGACCGTCGCACCGACTACTACGCGCTGGGCGGACTGCTGCTGTGCTGCGTCCTGGCCTGCCACTCGAACGACCTGGTCGACCACGACATCCCGCTGCGGCTCCTCGACGAGGTGGCGGCCGATCTGGCTCTGCCGGGTGAACTGGTCGCGCTGATCCGGGACCTGTACGACGAGAACGCGCCGCTGCCCGACCCGGTGGCGCTGCGCAGGCGTCTCACCGACCTGCCCTTCACCACCGCCTGGCAGCAGCCCCCGCCCCTGGCACACCCGGTGTCACCCCGACCGGAGTCCTCGGCCGCCCTGAGGCGGCGGATCGAGGCCACGCTGGACGGCGTGGTGAGGTTCCTGCACGGCACCGCCGATCTGCAGCGGGAGGACCGGCTCTTCCCGGCGGACCCGCTGGTCTTCGAAACCAATCCGCTGTCCGTCGCACACGGTGCTTACGGCTGCCTCTACGCGCTCCACACCGTGGGTGGCGAGGTGCCGGACACCTTTCTCACCTGGGCGCTGCGCAAACCGTCCGGTCATGAGTCGCTGCCACCGGGCCTCTACTACGGTTCGGCCGGTGTCGCCTGGGTGCTGTCGGCGATGGGCCATCGCGAGGTGGCTGCCCGGGTGCTGCGCGACGCCGAGGGCCATCGGCTGCTGTACGCCGAGCCGGGCGTGCTGACCGGGGCGGCCGGACACGGCATGGCCTGCCTGCGGCTGTGGCGCGACACCGGCCGCACGGAGTTCCTGGACCGCGCCCGCGAGATCGGCGAGCACTTCGCGCGGAGCGCGCGGCATGAGGGTGGCCGGGCCCACTGGACCGGCTCCGGCAAACACGTCGCCGTCGGCTACGGCGAGGGCGCGTCCGGCGTGGCGATGTTCCTGCTGGCCCTTCACGCGGCCACCGGTGACGTGCACGTCCTCGAACTGGGCCGCGCGGGGCTGGAGTTCGATCTGGCCTGCGGCGAGTACACGCCCAACGGACGGCTGTCCTTCCCCGCCGTCGCACGCACCGACGACAGGCCGTCCCCGGTACTGCGCCAGTATTGGGACGAGGGCACCGCAGGCATCTTGACCACCCTGCTGCGTTACCACCACGTGACCGGGGACGGGAGCCTGCGTAAGCGCGTCGATGAACTGCTGCCGGACGTACGCCGCAAGTACACGACGTTTCCCCAGCTGTTCCACGGGATCAGCGGTATCGGCAACACCCTGTTGGACGCTTACGAGTTCCTGGGTGACCCGGAGCTCCTGGGCGACGCGCAGCGGGCAGGCGAGGCAGTGCTGTGCAGCGCGGTGCAGCGGCCGGAGGGTGTGGTGTTCCCCGGCGAGCAGTCGGTGCGGGAGTGCTGCGACCTGGCCAGCGGCTCGGCCGGTGTCGCGCTCTTCCTGGACCGGTTGCGCAGGGCGCGCCCCGCGGCGCGCACCAACAGGAACTTCCTGCTGGACGACCTGCTGAAGGAGTTGCCGACGGCTTCCGGGAGCCGTGGATGACCGCCGCCGTCCCCCGGACCACAGCCACCGCGCCACGGCTCAGCCGTAACCGGGACTTCCAACTGCTGTGGATCGGCCAGGCGTTGTCGGACTTCGGTTCCTCGATGACGTACATCGTGCTGCCGCTGGTGCTGCTTGCGGCGGGCAACTCCACCACGGTCGCCGCGACCGTCGGCACGGTCTCCCTGGCCGTCGGGCTGGTGGCACGGCTGCCGGCCGGCTACCTGAGCGACCGATACGACCAGCGTCCGCTGATGCTCGGGTCCGACCTGGTCCGGCTGGTCGCCGTCGGGTCGGTGGCCGTGTGCGTGCTCCTACGGCCTGTGCCGATCACGCTGGCCCTGGTGACGGTGGTCGTGTCGGTCGCGGCGCTGGAGGTGTTCCGCCCGGCCCAGAGCAAGGTGATCCGACGGATCGTGCCGACCGAGCAGCTGGGCGCGGCGCTGTCGTTGAACCAGGCGCGGGCCTACGGCGCGGACATCGCCGCGCCGGCGGCAGCCGGGCTGTTGCTGGCGCTCGAACCCTCCGTACCGCTCGCGGTGGACGCGCTGACCTTCGGCGTCTCCGCACTGTGCGTGGCCGTGGCGGTCCGCACGACGCGCCATGGCCGGGGCCCCGACGGGGCGCCCGGCGGCGGGGACGCGGAAGCAGCGGGTGCGCAGCCGGTCGCTGAGCGGTTCCTGACGGGGTTCACCGCAGGGTGGCGGTATCTGGCGGGAGACCGGTTCATGCGCTGGTGCGTGCTGTACGGCGCCGGCCTGAACCTGGCTTTCTCCGCCCTCACGTTCGCCCTGATCCTCGGCGTGGGCAGCAGACCCCATGGCGCGGTCGCGGTGGGAACTGCCATGAGCGCGGCAGCGGTGGCCGGGCTGGCCGGCTCCCTGCTCACCCCGTACGTCCAGCGACACGTTTCCCTGAAAGTGACCCTTGTCGCGGGTCCCGCCACCGGGGCCGTGCTGCTGGCAGCCGCTTGGACCAGCGGGAGCATCATCGCGTTCGTCGCCGGGTTCTGCGCCCTGTGCCTGCTCATCCCGGTGATTTCGGCGACGTTCGGCACGATCATGGCGGTCGCCGTGCCGGAGGAGATCTACGGCCGGGTCATCACCGCGAGCGGCTTGGTCGCTCAGATCGTCCAGCCCTGCGGGCCGTTGGTTGCCGGGCTGCTGCTGGCCCGTCTGTCACTGCCGACGACGGCCGCCGCCTTCGCGATGGCGTTCGCCCTGCTGGCAGCCGTCCCCGTCGCCCTGCCCAAACCGCCGCAGACAAGCACACCAGCATCGGTCAGGAGCCCCTCGTGATCACGCCAAGGATGCCCGTTGGCACCGGTAGCGCCCGTCCCGCCGCCTTGCAGTCCGTGCTCGAACTGGGCGCAACGGACAGGCAGATGCCTGCCGAGCAGGCTGTCCAGGAGATGGTTGGCGTCGCCCGGACCGCTGAGGAATGCGGGTTCCACCGCTTCTGGGTCGCCGAACACCACGCCTCGCACGACACCGTCAGCAGTGCGCCGGCGGTACTCATCGCGCACGTCGCCGCCCGCACCCAGCGCATCCGGGTGGGTTCAGGTGGGGTGATGCTGCCCAACTACGCTCCCTACGCTGTGGCCGAGCAGTTCGCCACGCTGGGCGCTCTGCACCCCGGCCGAATCGATCTGGGCGTAGGCCGCTCCACGGGCGGCACCGGGGACCACAGCGAGTTGCTCGAGGCGGCGCTCAGGCGTGACGCCAGGGCGGCGCTCGAGTTCCCCGCCCTGATCGACGAGCTGATGGGCTTCCTGGACCCGCCCACCCGGGCTCAGACGCCGATCGAGCCGGAGCACCCGGTCCTGCACCTGTCCCCGCGGCCCGCCGTACCGGCCGAGGTGTACGTTCTGGGGACCACCGAGAACGGTGCGCGGACGGCGGCCGAGCGGTCTCTGCCGTTCGTCTACGGACTCCATCTGGGCCGGTCCAAGTGCCGCCCGGCGGCGGTGGATCGCTACCGTGCGGCCTTCGTCCCCGGCCCGCGCGGCGCCCGGCCCTACCTCATCGCCTCGCTGAAAGTACTGTGCGCAGGGAGCGACGATGAGGCCGAGCAGCTGGCACTGCACACCGCGTGCCATGCCGTGCGGCACCGCGTGGGGACTGCACCCGACGGGTCCTTGGCTCAGGCCCGGGAGGAGTTCCTTGCCCGCAAGCTCCTGGAGGACCAGCAGGTGGTCCACGGCAGCCGGTCAACGGTGATCGGGGGCATCGAGCGGATCGCGAGCGCTCTGGACGCCGACGAGATCATGCTTGTCCCCTTCGACCTCGGCGGCACCGGGCGCAGTCGGACACTGCGCATGCTCACGGGACGTCAGGCGCCGACCCTGGCGGTCGCGGCGACGCCCTGACACATCGGAGCGGCATGCGCACACGGCACTCCGCGCGCATACATCCGAACGCGAACCACGACGCCGGCCACGGCCGGTGCGCGGACACCGTCCGGTGCCCACGTCATGCGCCGATGATCGCCCCGACGCCTGATACGTCCGACCGGGACCGGCCTCCGGCCAGCATGGTGCGATACCGGGCTTCGAGTACCGGGCTGGGGCCCAGGCCGAACTCGGATGCCAGGAACTGCCGGTACTCCTCGTACACGGCGAACGCCTCGGTCTGCCGCCCCAATTGGAACAGAGCATTCATATGGGCAGCCCGCAAGCGCTCGCGCTGTGGATGCAGCTCCAGCAGGTCACCGATGGTCTCGGAGACCTCCCTGGCGTTGCCCAGCCGCAGCTCGACCTCCGCCCAGTCCTCGTACACCTGCAGACAACGGCTGCCGAGGCGGTCCGCCTCGGCGGATATCGTCTGCGAACCGCGCAGCTCCGGCAGCGACGGCCCTCTCCACAGTTTCAGCGCCTCCTTCAGCAGCCTGGCCGCAGCGGCGAGCGCGCCGCGGCTCGATGCCTCTCTTCCGGCATGGGCGAGGCTGCGGAACCTCAGTGAGTCCAACTCCTCGTCGCCGACCAGCAGAAGGTAGCCGCCTGCCCGGTGGACCAGTCGTCCGCCCGCTCCAACGGCTTCCAGAAGCTTGCGCAGCGCCGAAACGTACACCTGCACGTTCTTCCGCGCGGTCTTGGGCGGTCCGCCGTCCCACAGCGCATCCATCAGCAGTTCGACGGAGACCAAGGCATTGGGACGACACAGCAGCACGGCGAGAAGCATGCGTTGCTTGAGAGGTCCGAGGGGGACCGGCCCGTGCTCACCCTCACCGGCGACGGAAAGCGGGCCCAACACCGCGAACCGAATGCTGCTGGGCCGCAGGTCGGCCAACCCGTGATCCACCTGTCCTCCAGTGCCTGGTTCGTCAACGGAACTCGTTTGCCCGGACATGACCGCGGGCCCCCTGTCGGACTGCTGGTAGAAAGAGTGATCCTGCGGACTCCTCCTGTCGCGCCCCGTTCCGCTCAGCGGCACCGGTGCGGGCAACGAATGCCGGTCGAGCCCGAGAGCGCCGTCAGAGAGTGTCCCGGGGCGATTTCGTCGGCCCCGTGGAGCCGCACGATGTGGACGACGGGACGCCCCCGGCCGGACATCGGCGACGGTCAACCGCCGCTCAGTAGAGCCGGCGGCACAGTCTCACCCCTGAACAGTCTGCTCACGCCGCGCTGGGTGCCCGCCGGGGGCGGGTCGGAACGCGATCCAGTCGGCGATGCGGGCGACGTCGCAGGCCAGTCCGGTCAGGGCATGCCGGCCGTGCGCTTTGGCAGGGCTCGGTAGCGAGTGCGGCGCAGGCCGCGGGCGCGGACGTTCTGGGAGAGGGCGGCTTCGATGCCGGCGCGGACCGCTGACCGCGTCGGTGCGCTGCGGGCGGACGGGGCAGGCCAGGCAGGTGGCCCTGTCTAACTTGATCTGGGTGTGGTCGTGTGCGCACACGAACGACCCGCGATTCCCCGCTCAGGCGGGCCTTGGCCGAGTCGCGTAGAACGCCACCGCAGAAGCAGCCGCCACGTTGAGCGAGTCGATCCCGGCAAACATGGGAATGCGCACCCATTCATCCGCTGCCCGAAGAGCGTACGTGGACAGTCCATGCCCCTCCGACCCCAGCATGACGGCGCACCTCTCGAAGCGCCCCGGGTCCATCTTGTCGAGCGGGGTCGCCTTCTCGTCCGGGGTCATGGCAAGGATGTCGTACCCGGCGTCACGCACGGCGTCGAGCCCCGCCGGCCATGCGTCGAACCGGGCGTAGGGGACCGAGAAGACGGCACCCATCGACACCTTGATCGCACGGCGGTACAGAGGATCAGCGCAATCCGGCGACAGCAGGATCCCCTTGATACCCAGAGCGGCGGCGCTACGGAAGGCAGCCCCGAGATTGGCGTGATCAACGAACCCCTCGAAGATCGCGACCCGCTGACCTGCGTCATCCTGCGGACCTGAAGCGAAGATCGCGCCGATGTTGGTGTGGTCGTTGACCGACTCCATCACCACGACCCTGCGGGTGGTCTGGAGGAGGTCGAGCGCGGTCGGGAGCGGTTTGCGCTGCATGGAGGCGAGCGCGCCCCGGTGGACGTGATAACCGGTGACGCGTTCGGCGAGTTCCGGGCTCACCGCGTAGACGGGGGCCGGGAGTTCGTCGATGACGTCCCGCATGACGTCGACCCACTTCGCGGACAGCAGCATCGACCGCATCTCGTAGCCGGCGTCCTTGGCCCTTCTGATGACCTTCTCGCCCTCGGCGATGAACAGGCCCTCGGCCGGTTCGCGCTTGCGGCGCAGCTCTACGTCGGTCAGGCCCGTGTAGTCACGCAGGCGCGGGTCGTCGGGATCCTCAACGGTGATGAGATCGGCCACAGGGTGATACTGCCTTGTCCTGGGTGTGGTGCCAACGGCTGGGAACGAGTTGTGTTACCCGGGGTTACCCAAGTGCCTTCGGGCCTACGGTGACGACCGCCCCGATGACGATCACCGCCGGCGGCTTCACGTCCTCGGCGCGTGCCGTCTCGCCGACCGTGGCGAGGGTCGCGTCCACCCGGCGCTGGGCGGCCGTCGTGCCCTCCTGGACCAGGGCGACCGGGGTGTCGGCCGGCTTCCCGTGCGCGATCAGGGTCTCGGCGATCTTCCCGATCTTGTCGACGCCCATGAGGACCACCAGCGTGCCGGTGAGCTTCGCGAGGGACGGCCAGTCGACCAGGGAGCGCTCGTCGTCGGGGGCGACATGGCCGCTGACCACCGTGAACTCGTGTGCGACCCCACGATGGGTGACCGGGATACCGGCCGCGCCCGGCACCGAGATCGAACTGGAGATGCCGGGGACCACGGTGCACCGGATACCGGCCTCGGCCAGCGCCTGGACCTCCTCCATCCCGCGGCCGTAGACGAACGGGTCGCCGCCCTTCAGCCGGACCACCGACTTGCCCTGCTTGGCGTGTTCGATGAGCGCGTTGTTGATGGCCTCCTGGGCCATGTAGCGGCCGTAGGGGATCTTGGCCGCGTCGATCACCTCGACGTGCGGCGGGAGTTCGGCCAGGAGGTCGCGGGGGCCGAGGCGGTCGGCGATGACGACGTCGGCCTCGGCGAGGAGGCGGCGGCCGCGGACCGTGATCAGGTCCGGGTCGCCGGGGCCGCCGCCGACGAGGGCGACGCCCGCGGTGCGGGTGCGGTGGTGCGGGGCGACGAGGGTGCCGTCACGCAGGCCCTCGACGACCGCGTCGCGGATGGCGGCGGTGTGGCGGGGGTCCCGGCCGCGCGCGTCCGTGGTGAGTACGGCGACGGTGACGCCCTCGCTGTGGCCGGTCGCCGGGGTCCAGGCGGTGGCCTGGTCGGCGTCGTCGGAGCGGACGCACCAGACGCGGTGCGCCTCCGCCTCGGCGGAGGCAGCGGTGTTGGCGGCGGTGTCGCTGGTCGCGATCAGGGCGTACCAGCAGTTCGCGAGGTCGCCGTCAGCGTACGGGCGGCGCTCCCAGGCGATCTCGCCCGCGTCGGCCATCGCCTCGACGGACGGAGTCGCCTCGGGGGACACGAGCAGGATGTCCGCGCCGGCCGCGATGAGCGCGGGCAGACGGCGCTGGGCGACCTGGCCGCCGCCGAGGACGACGACCCTGCGGCCGGTGAGGCGGAGGCCTACGGGGTAGGCGGGGTTTTCGGCCATGAGGGTGCTGCTCCTCTTTTACGGCGTGCGGTGGCCCTGACGTGCAGATTTTACGGGCAGGACGCTACGGCGGCCCAGCCGGTCCACTGGCTGAGCCGCCGTCGTCTGCTGCGGGCGGCTACTTTTCCGTCACCCCTGCGGAGTCGAACGTCGCCACCTCGTGCATCGCCCGCGCCGTGCTCTGCACCAGCGGCAGGGCCAGCAGCGCGCCGGTGCCCTCGCCGAGGCGGAGGTCGAGGTCGACCAGGGGGCGCAGGCCGAGCTTGTTGAGCGCGGCCACATGGCCGGGTTCGGCGCTGCGGTGGCCCGCGATGCAGGCCGCGAGGACCTCGGGCGCGATCGCCCGGGCCACCAGAGCCGCGGCGCCCGCGCTGACGCCGTCCAGGATCACCGGCGTACGCAGGGAGGCGCCGCCGAGCAGCAGACCGACCATGGCCGCGTGCTCGAAACCGCCGACCGCGGCGAGTACGCCGATGGGGTCGGCCGGGTCCGGCTGGTGGAGTTCGATCGCGCGGCGCACGACCTCCGTCTTGCGGGCCAGGGTCTCGTCGTTGATGCCGGTGCCCCGGCCGGTGACCTCGGCGGGGTCGACGCCCGTGAAGACCGAGATGAGCGCGGCCGACGCGGTGGTGTTCGCGATGCCCATCTCGCCGGTGAGCAGGGCCTTGTTGCCGGCCGCCACCAGGTCGCGGGCGGTCTCGATGCCCACCTCGATGGCCTGCTTGGCCTCCTCGCGGGTCATCGCGGTGCCGGTCGTCATGTCGGACGTACCGGCGCGGACCTTGCGGGGCAACAGGCCGGGGGTGGCCGGGAGTTCGGACGCCACGCCCACGTCCACGACGCACACCTCGGCGCCAACCTGGCCCGCGAAGGCATTGCAAACGGCGCCGCCGCCGAGGAAGTTGGCCACCATCTGGGCCGTCACCTCCTGCGGCCAGGGCGTGACGCCCTGCGCGTGCACGCCGTGGTCGCCCGCGAAGATCGCGACGGCCGCGGGCTCCGGAATCGGCGGCGGGCACTGCCGGGACAGGCCGGAGAGCTGCGCGGAGATGATCTCCAGCATGCCGAGCGAGCCCGGCGGCTTGGTCATCCGCTTCTGCCGTTCCCACGCCTCGCCGAGCGCCTTGGCGTCCAGCGGGCGGATCCCGGCGACGGTCTCGGCGAGCAGGTCGTGCGGGTCCTCGCCGGGCAGCGCCCGACGGCCGTAGGTCTCCTCGTGCACGACCCACGACAGCGGGCGGCGCTTGGACCAGCCGGCCTGCATCAGCTCGGGCTCTTCCGGGAACTCGTCGACGTAACCGACGCAGAGGTACGCGATGACCTCCAGGTGCTCCGGCAGACCGAGCGCGCGGACCATCTCGCGCTCGTCGAAGAAGCTGACCCAGCCGACACCGAGGCCCTCGGCACGGGCCGCGAGCCAGAGGTTCTCGACGGCGAGGGCGGCGGAGTACGGCGCCATCTGCGGCTGTGTGTGGCGGCCCAGGGTGTGCCGGCCGCCGCGGGTCGGGTCGGCGGTGACGACGATGTTCACCGGGGTGTCGAGGATGGCCTCGATCTTCAGTTCCTTGAACTGCTTGGCCCGGCCCTTCGGCAGCGACTTGGCGTACGCCTCGCGCTGGCTCTGGGCCAGTTCGTGCATGTTCCGGCGGGTGTCGGCGGAACGGATGACCACGAAGTCCCACGGCTGGGAGTGGCCGACGGACGGCGCGGTGTGCGCCGCCTCAAGCACCCGCAGCAGTACGTCGTGCGGGATCGGGTCACCCCGGAAGCCGTTGCGGATGTCCCGACGCTCGCGCATCACCTTCAGCACGGCCTCGCGCTCGACGTCGTCGTAACCAGGGGCGGCCGGGCCGGTGGACTCTCGCACTTCTTCCACTACGGCCGTGCTCTCTTCTTCCTGGTCGGCGGCCCGGGTGTCCAGGTCGTCCGCGTGCTGTACGAGTTCGGGCTCGGGGTCCGGATCGGCCTCACGAGGGCCGGGGACGGCGACGAAGGGTTCCTCGGCGACACTCTGCTGCTCCGGTGCCTCCGGTGCCTCCGGTGCGGGGAAGACCTCCGCGGGGAGCGTGAGGGGGTGCGGCGGGGTCGGCGCGAGGTGCGGGGTGGTCGGCACGGAGCCTTCCACCGGCACGAAGTGGCCGAGCGAGTCGTCCGGTTGGGGCAGGGGCTCCGGTTCCTGCTCGGGCTCCGGGGCGAGCTCCGGTTCCGGTTCCGGGGCGGGGGGTTGGGCAAGGAGGGGGGGTTCGACGACCTCCGTGACCTCCGTGACCTCCGCAGCTTCCGTTCCGTGGTCTTCGAATACGACGGGCTGGGGGGCCTGTACGACTTCGGGCTCGGGTGCGGGTTCGGGCTCGACTACGGCCTCGGCTTCTTCGACGGGAGCGGCCACGATGTCGAGGTGTGCCGCGTCCTCGGGAACGAGCGGCACCTCAACTGCCGCCGGGGCGGCCGGAGTCAGTTCCGGCTCCGGCTCCGGCTCCGGCTCCGGCTCCGGCTCCGGAATGGCTACGGCTTCAGGAGCGACATCCTGCTCGTTCCCGGCGGCGAACCCGGCGTCGTAGACCTCTTCAACTGCCGCCACAGCAACGGGCTCCGGCGCTGATACGGAAGCCGCCGCGACCTCCACCGCGTACAACTGCCCGTGCCCCTGCCACGCCTCTCCGGCGTCGGGAGCCTGTGCGATGCCCTCGTCCGTGACCGGAACAGGGACCGGAGCCGGCTCGGGCACGACGATCCCCGCGTCCACGGCCGTGGCGACGCTCCCGCCGAGCATCTCCTCGGCCGGTGCCACGGCGGCGGGCTCCACGGTCGGTTCGCTTACGGGAACAACCGTTTCCGCCGGCTGCGCCTCCGCGTCCACCGGAGTCGGGACGCCCCAGGGAGCCGCGCCCTGCGGAGGCAGATCGCGGAGCTGGGGTGCGTCGAAGTACTCGGGGCCGGGCTGCCGTACCGGCGCGCCCGCGGGGCCCCGGTCGGCGAGGGAGCGGACCGGGCTCGCGGAGGTGTCCGGGAGGGGCGGGCCGAGATGCAGCGGGCGGCGCGGGGTGACCGGCGCGGGCTGCGCTTCGGCGAGCCGGACGCCGCTGAGGTCGACGGAGCCGCTGTCACGGCCGGCCGTCTCGTGCGGGCCGGGCTCGTGGACGGCCTCGACGACGGGCTCGGGGGCCGGGGGCGGGACCTCGTTGCCCCAGGCGCCCTGGGCGCCCGGCAGCAGCAACAGGTCTTCGTCCTCGGCGGTGCTCTCGGAGAGGTAGGCGTACGCGCCGTGTGCGGGAACGCTCGGCTGTTCCACCATGCCTGCGTTCTCCGGCAGCCCCTCGGCCGGGACCTGGCCGGTGTCGGTCATGCGTACCCCTCGCCCATCGGTTAGTGCTTCTACGACCCGCTCACCGGGAACGGCGCACCGACCGCCCCTGATGGAGAACGAGCGTGCCTGTCCAGCGGCACGAACGACCCGACGCCAAAAAGCGACAAAGCAATTTAGACGACAAAGCCATTGCCTGGCATTGTCGCGGCCGTTCGGCCGTCGCGACAGCTTGACCCGCGACAGCCCGCTGTGGACTGCGCCACGTTGCGCGTCCCCCGGTTCCGCCGTACCACACTCGCCCCAAAACGGGCGGGTTTTCCGGACATTGACGAACGAAGTGCCGGGTCACCCGATGCGGTACAACAGTCGGCCAGCCTACCGCGCGCAGTACGACAACAGGATCACGGGGACGGTACGAGGGGTCAGGAAACGCGCTCCGGCAGGAGGCCGCTGAGCAGGAACGCGACGCTCCGCTCCGTCTCCGTCCAGGCCCTGGTGTCGAGTTGGACGGACTGGAGGAGGGCGCACTCGACGTGGTAGCCGTGCTCCGTGAGGTCGCGGCCGACGAGTTCGGCCTCGTCGCGCGTGGAGGCGTGCGCCACGATGCGCTGCGGGCGCCGGTCGGCGACCGCGGAGACGACGGCCACTCCCCCGCCGCCGACGCGTACCACGTCGGGTTCGGGGAGGTTCTCCAGGATGTGCGGGGCGTCGCCCTGGACGATCTGGAGGTGCACGCCGAAGCTGCGGGCCGCGGAGTCGGTGCGGGTGCAGGCCTGGGTGTCGCGGTCGACGGCGATGACGGCGGCCCCGGCGCGGGCCGCCTCGATGGCGAAGGCGCCGCTGCCGCAGCCGATGTCCCACACGAGGTCTCCGACACGCGGGCCGAGGCGGGCGAGTTGGGCGGCCCGGAGCAGATCCGTCTCGCCCTCGCCCAGTTGGCCACCGTAGGCCTCGGCGGGAAGTGTCCAGCCACGGGCGACGGCGGCCGGGTCGCGGCCGGCGATCCAGCCCTCGCCCGCGGCGGTCGTGACGGCGGGACCGGCCGGGCCGCCGATGACGATGACGACGTTGGGATCGCGCCAGGTACGGTCGGCGGCCTTGTCGGAGGTGAGGACGGTGACCTGCTCGCGGTCGGTGCCCAGTTCCTCGCAGATGACGAAGGTGCGGTGGACGCCCTCCATCAACAGGCCGAGTTCGGCGGGACCGGCGCCCGGTGAGGTGAGAACGGCGACTTTTGCGTGAGCCCGGCATACGTTCACCGCGCGTCGCAGGGTGCGCCGGTGTGCGACGACCACCTGTGCGTCGTCCCAGGGCATACCGGCGCGGGCGAAGGCGGCGGCCACGGAGGAGACGGCCGGGACGACCTCGACCTCCAGGCCGAACTCGGGGGCGCGCAGGGCGCGTACGACACCGAAGAAGCCCGGGTCGCCGTCGGCGAACACAACCGCGGTGCCGCGGTGTCCGGCGATCCGGCGGGCGGCGAGGGCGACGCTGCCGAGGCGGATGCGCTCGGCGCGCTGCGGCACCTCGGGGAGGGCGAGATGGTGGGGCGCGCCGGCCACCAGGCTGGCGGCGGCGAGTGCGGAGCGTGCCGCGGCGGTCAGCGGAGAGCCGTCCCAGCCGATCACCGTGACGCGGTCGGCCATCGTCGTCAGTCTCCAGGGGTTCTTCGCAGGTCGTCGGGGAAAGCGGCCCGTACGCGGGCACCGTGAGGGTACCTGGTGCGGCTGGGCCGTGCTCCCGGGGTCGTACCCGCCGGATTCAGTTCCAGTCGGCGAGTGACGTGAAACCGTCGGCGTCGGCGAGCTGTTCGGCCGTGCCCTCCAGGTCCTCCGGGAGGAGGCTCCACACGATGAAGTCGGTGCGGACGTCCGACCAGGTGCCGTCGTCGGCGCGGACGTGCGCTATGCACGCGCCCCGCAGGACGCCCTCGCTGATGCAGCCGATCTTCTGGGCCACCTGCTGGGAGGCGGTGTTGTCGGCGGCGGTGCGCAGCTCGATGCGTTCCAACTTCTGGTCCCCGAACAGCCATTGAGCGGTGGCGAGGGCCGCTTCGGAGGCGTAGCCCTCGCCGCGGGCCCAGGGGGCGATGACGTACGACAGCTCGGTGGAGCGAACGTGCCAGTTGGTCTTGGCGAGTTGGACGACGCCGACCAGGCGCTGGGTGAGGAACTCGGTGACGGCGAGGTCGAGGCCGCGGCCCGAAGTCCGTTCGGTGGGCGCGTACTCGGTGATCCAGCGGCGGGCCCGGTCCTCGGTGAACGGCTGGGGAACGTCGGTCCAGGAGGCGACCTGTTCGTCGTTCATCATCTCGGTCAGGGCCGAGATGTCGTCCTCGTCGAGGGGCCGCAGCACCAACCGCTCCGTGCTGATGGAGATGTTGGGGAAGGTGCTAGTCATGCGCCGCTCCGTAACCGTTGGGAAATGTTCAGGGCCCCCTGAACTGCCCAGCATGCAGCATGAAAGCACCCGCCCGCACCACGACAGGACTCAGAAGGACGGGATGACCGAGCCGTCGTACTTGTCCTCGATGAACTTCTTGACCTCGGGGGAGGTGAGGAGCTTCGCGAGCTTCTTGACCCGCGGGTCCTTCTCGTTGCCCTTCTTCACGGCGAGGAAGTTGCCGTAGGGGTTGTTCGTCGCGGACTCCAGGACGATGGCGTCCTTGGCGGGCTTGAGGCCCGTGGAGATGGCGTAGTTGCCGTTGATGACGGCCGCGTCGACGTCGTCCAGGGAGCGCGGGGTCTGGGCCGCCTCCAGCTCCTTGAACTTGAGGTTCTTGGGGTTCTTGGTGATGTCGGCGGGGGTCGCCTCGTTGCCGACACCGGCCTTGAGGGTGATCAGCTTGTTGGCCGCGAGGAGCTTGAGGGCGCGGGCCTCGTTGACGCTGTCGTTCGGGACGGCGATCGTCGCGCCGCTCTTGAGGGCGTCGGCGCTCTTGACCTTGTGGGAGTAGAGGCCGAGCGGCTCCAGGTGGACCGTGACGACGGGCACGATGTGGGTGCCGTTCTTCTTGTTGAAGTCGTCCAGGTACGGCTGGTTCTGGAAGTAGTTGGCGCCCACGGACCCGTCCTCGGTCGCCGTGTTCGGCGTGACGTAGTCGGTGAACTCCTTGACCTCCAGGTCGAGTCCGGCCTTCTTCGCCAGGTGGTCCTTGACGTAGTCGAGGATCTCGGCGTGCGGGGTGGGGCTCGCGGCGACGACCAGCGGTCCGCTGTAGTCGGATGCCGAGGAGGAGCCCTTGCCCGAGCCGCAGGCCGAGAGCGCGAAGGTGAGGGCTCCGGCGGCGAGGACGGCGGTGGTGATCTTGGCGGTGTTACGCACGAAAAGTGCCTTTCCTGAGGGGTGTTGCGGCCCCGCGGTGGGTGGTGCGGGGAGTCTGTGGGGATATCGGGGTACCGGGGCGCCTACGCGGCCTTCAGCAGCCGGAGCCTCGGCGCGGGACCGGACCGTCCGCCGCGCCGGTGCAGCGAGCGGGCCGCGTAGTCGCCGGCGAACTGGATGAGGGAGATGACGACCGCGAGGATCGCCACGGTGATCCACATCAGCTGGGTCTCGAAGCGCTGGTAGCCGTAGCGGATGGCGATGTCGCCGAGGCCGCCGGCGCCGACCGTGCCGGCCATGGCGGAATAGCCGATGAGCGCGACGATCGTGGTGGTGGTGCTGGAGATCAGCGAGGGCAGCGACTCCGGTACGAGGACCTTGCGCACGATCGTCCAGGTGTTGCCGCCCATCGACTGCACGGCCTCGACGAGCCCGCCGTCCACTTCCCGGACAGCCGTCTCGACCAGGCGCGCGAAGAACGGAATCGCCCCGATCGCGAGCGGCACGATGGCGGCCTCGCGGCCGATGGTCGTGCCGGTGATGGTCCGGGTGAAGTTCATCAGCGCGACCATGAGGATGATGAACGGCAGCGAGCGGGCCACGTTCACGATCTGCCCGATGACCTTGTTGGCGGCGACGTTCTGGAGCAGTCCGCCGCGGTCGGTCAGCACGAGCAGGACGCCGAGCGGGAGTCCGCCGACGACGGCGATGACCGTGGACCAGCCGACCATGTAGAGCGTGTCCCAACAGGCCTGGGACAGCAGGGGCTGCATCTCGGACCAGCTCACTTGGCACCCTCCTTCAGCAGTACGGGCTCCTGGCCCAACACGTCGATCTGCAGGCCCTGTTCGCGCAGGAAGCCGATCGGCACGACGTTGTCCTCGTAGCGGCCGGGCAGTTCGATGCGCATACGGCCGACCTGGAGTCCGCCGACGGTGTCGATGGCGGCGCCGAGGATCGAGATGTCGATGTTGTAGGTGCGCGAGAGCTGGGAGATGACGGGCTGGGTGGCGGCCTCGCCGTGGAAGGTGACGTCGACGACGGTCCGGTCCTCGCCGTGCGCCTCGCCGCTGACCGGGAACAGCGCGGAGGCCAGCTCGGAGCCCGGGGTCGCGAGCAGTTCGCTCACGGTGCCCGCCTCGACGATGCGCCCGTTCTCCATGAGCGCGGCCGAGTCGCAGATCGACTTCACCACGTCCATCTCGTGGGTGATGAGCAGGACGGTCAGGCCCAACTGCCGGTTCAGGTCGCGCAGCAGTTGGAGGATCGAGCGGGTGGTCTCCGGGTCGAGGGCGCTGGTGGCCTCGTCGGAGAGCAGCACCTTGGGGTCGCCGGCCAGGGCGCGGGCGATGCCGACGCGCTGCTTCTGACCGCCGGAGAGCTGGGCCGGGTAGGCCTTGGCCTGGTCGGCGAGGCCGACCAGGTCGAGCAGTTCGAGTGCCTTGCGCGAGCGCTCCTTCCCCGATGTGCCGAGGATTTCGAGCGGCAGCTCGACGTTGTCCTGCACGGTCCGCGAGGAGAGCAGGTTGAAGTGCTGGAAGACCATGCCGATACGGCTGCGCGCCTGCCGGAGTTCGCGTCCGGCCCGGGGTCCGCGCCCGGCGAGGGCGGTGAGGTCCTGTCCGGCGACGGTGACCGTGCCGGCGGTGGGCTTCTCCAGCAGGTTGACGCAGCGGATGAGCGAGGACTTGCCGGCGCCGGACTGGCCGATGACGCCGTACACCTCGCCTTCGCGGACGTGGAGATCGACGCCGTCGAGGGCGGTGACCTCACGGCCTCGCGAGCGGTAGACCTTGGTCAGGCCCGTTGTGGTGATCACTGGGATTCCATGACTGTCGAGTACGCGGGCGTGGGTGTGCCCTGGTACGGAAGGGAAAATGTGCGCGGGGCAGGAGTCACCTACGGCGTTCGGCGCGGGGACATGCCACGACGGCTCGCTTCGGGGCGCGAGGCGGGGGTGGTGCGGGGGCCCTCTAGAAGGCGCACATTCGACACATACAACGAGCACCGGGCGTCAGGGTCGCCTCGGTCGCAAGGGTGCGGCTGCTCGTCGTGGTCATGGAATCAGTAAACCAGACGTACGGTCCTGACAAAGGGCCGCTGTCCGCATGCCGGACAGCGGCGGACGGCCGTCAGCGGCGCTCGGAGATCTCCACTCCCCCGTCGCTGACCAGCGCGGACAGGGCCGACAGGTTCTCGACGACGAGGTCGGCGTCCAGCTCGTGGGCCTGGTGGGTTGTGGCCAATGCCACGGTGATCATTCCGGCCGCGCGGCCCGCCTGGAGTCCAGCCGGGGCGTCCTCGAAGACGACACAGCGGGCCGGGTCGACGCCCAGTTGGCGGGCGGCGAGGAGATAGGGCTCGGGGTCGGGCTTGCCCCGGCTCACGTCCTCGGCGACCACGAGGGTCTTGGGGAGGATGCCCGCGTGGGCGAGCCGGGCCTCGGCCAGCCTGCGGGTGGCGGAGGTGACCACGGCCCAGCGGTCTGCGGGCAGCGAGTCGAGGAAGTCCCTGGTGCCGGGCAGCAGGGTCGCACCGCCGTTGGGCACGTCCTCCACCTCCAGCGCCTCGATCCGCGCGACCGCCGCCGGGACGATATCGGCGGGCAGCAGGTCGGCGGCTATCGCCACGGCGGTCCGTCCGTGCAGCTCGACCCGCGCGAAGTCCTCGGCGGTGATCCCGAACTCCGCCGCCCACCGGGTCCAGCACCGGCGCACGGATTCGAGGGAGGAGACGAGTGTGCCGTCGTTGTCGAACAGGAGGGCCTCAGCGTGGATCTTCATGTTCCCGACCCTACGGTCACCTGCCTTTTGGCCCGTAATAGGGTCACTGCATGCTTGATGCCCTGACGCTGGTGACCGGTGTCGCCGCGCTGCTGCTCGCCGCCTGGACCGGGTGGGCGGCCTACCGCGATCAGTCGACCAAGGACTGGCACTTCATCGGGATGGCCGTGGTCACCCTGCTGGCCACCGTCCAACTGGTCATCGGCATCGTGCAGTTGGCGCGCGGCGAGAAGGCCGAGCAGGGCACTGCGATCTTCGTGGCGTATCTCCTGGGCGCGTTCGCGGCCGTCCCTGCGGCCGGTTTCATGTCGCTGGCCGAGCGCACCCGCTGGGGTTCGGCGACGGTAGCGGCCGGCGCCGTGGTCCTCGCCGTGCTCGAAGTCCGGCTCTACGACATCTGGGGAAGCTGAGATGACCGCCGTGGAAGACACCGTGGAAGAGAAGCCGAAGCGGCTCATCGGCGGGCCCGGCATGCTGCTCGTCTGGTTCTACGGCGTGATGGTCGTCGGCGCGGTGTCGCGCTCCGTCTACCAGATCGCCACCGACTTCGACCGGGCCCCGCTCGCCTACTCGCTGTCGGCCGTCGCGGGTGTGGTGTACGGCTTCATCACGTACTCCCTGATCCGCGGCGGCGAGCGGGCCCGCAGGGCGGCACAGGCGTGCTGCGCCGCCGAACTCGCGGGTGTCCTGATCGTGGGCACGCTGACCGTGATCGACAGCTCGGCCTTCCCGGACGCGACGGTCTGGTCGTACTACGGCGCGGGGTACATCTTCATCCCCGTGCTGCTGCCACTGTCCGCGCTGTACTGGCTCCGGAAGAACCGAGCCGACACCGTCACGCAGTAGCCACGTACGCCTCGACCGGCTTCTCCAGGACGATCATCGGTACGCCGTCGTCGCCCTGGGAGGTGCCGACGGTCTCGTAGCCGACGCGCCGGTAGAGGCGGAGGTTGCCCTCGCTGCGGTGGCCGGTGTGGAGGCGGAACTTCTTGGCGCCGCGTTCTCCGGCGAGAGCGGCTTCGGCCGCGCGGAGGAGGCGGGCGCCGATGCCGTGGCCCTGGAGGCGCGGGTGGACGCAGAGTTTGCCGATGGCCGCCGCTCCGTCCTCCGTCACCGTGCCGCGGACCGAGCCGACCACCTCCTCTCCGAGCCGCGCGACGAAGACGCAGTCCGAGCCGACCTCGGCACGGACGGAGTCGAGACTCTGGACGAGCGGGTCGATGCGGTAGTTGCCGTACAGCGCCGCCTCGCTCTGGAAGCACAGGTACTGCAGCCTGAAGATCTGCTCTGCGTCCTGCTCGGTCGCCACCGAGATGGTCACGCTCATGCCCATGTGCGCACGCCTCCCGCTCACCTGATCGCCTTTTGGTTTCTCACTCCTATCCCCGTGCTTCGAGGGCCGCAACCTCCGGCGTCAGCAATCGCCGAAGACATCCCAGACATCTGGAACGTTCCGGGCCGAGACTGCCCTGTGAGATACCCAACTCCCCCGCGATCTCGCGGTAGGTGAGGTCCTTGGGCGACAGCAACGCCTCCATCAGCCGCGGGCAACGGCCGGGCAGCCGGCGCACCGCGTCGTGCAGCGCGCGATGCCTCGCCGCCGCGAGGGCGGTCTGCTCGGGGCCGCGGTCGCTGTCCTCGACGGGATCATCGCCGTACGACTGTTCGAGGCGAGCCGTGCGGCGGGTGCGGCGGGCCTCGGAGCGGACCGCGCGGCGCAGCCAGCCCTGCGGGTCGACCGGTGGACCGGAGGCGTCGAGGCGTTCCAGGAGGCGGAGCCAGACGGCCTGTTCGAGGTCGCCCGGCTCGGTTCCGGAGGCATATGCCTCGGCGGAGGCCTCGGCGGCGAGCAGCGGGCGCAGGGTGGCGACGAGTTGGTGTGTCATATGCGGCACGACGCGGCCGCCCCGGCAGAAGGTTGCCGGGGCGGCCGTCTGTCACCCCAACGGGGCGCGGGGCTCAGCCGTTGACGAAGTCCGCGCGGGCGAGCAGGCCGGTGTCGGCGTTGTCGGTGAAGACACCGTCGACGCCGGTGGCGAAGTACTGCTGGAAGGCGCCGAAGGCGTCGCCGTAGGCGTCCACGGCCGTGCCCTTGCGGTACTCCAGCGGCAGGAAGGGGTTCTCGTTGCGCATGGTGTAGGGGTGCAGGATCAGGCCCGCCTTGTGCGCGTCGGCGACCAGGGTGGTCTCCTTGTTCAGGCTGCCGTCGGCGTTCTTCGTGATGATCAGGTCGAGGGTCGGGCCGATGCCCTGGGCGTACGTCGCGATCTCGGCGAGGCCCTTGGGGGTGACCAGGTCGTCGACCGTGCGCGGGTCGCCCAGGTCGATGAAGTCGAAGGGCTGGGTGCCCGTGCCGGACAGCAGCACCGCCAGGTTGTTGTCGACCAGCTTGCTGATCCTCTGGATGCCGGTCGGTTCAAAGCACTGGATGAGGACCGGCGAGTTCCTGCGGTCCTTGCCGTGCTTGCGCAGGGCCTTCGCGAGCAGCTTGTCCATCTCGAACCCGCGCTTGCGGAAGTAGGTGGGGTGCTTCATCTCGGGGTAGATCCAGACCTGCTTGCCGCGCTTACGGGTCTGCTCGTCCTGCCACTTGAGGACTTCCTCGAAGGTGGGGATCTCCCAGCGGCCGTTGTAGAGCGTGTTGTGCGGGCGGTTGGCCGGGATGCGCTCGATGGCGCGCAGGGTCTTCAGCTCGGCGAGCGTGAAGTCCTCGGTGAACCAGCCGGTGGTGGAGACGCCGTCGAGCAGCTTGGTGGTCTTGCGGGAGGCGAACTCGGGGTGGTCGGCGACGTTGGTGGTACCGCCGATCTCCGGCTCGTGCCGGCAGACCAGGTGGCCGTCCTTGGTGGGGACGAGGTCACCGGCCTCGACGATGTCGGCGCCCAGGTCGAGGGCCAGGTTGTACGAGCCGAAGGTGTGCTCGGGGCGGTAGCCGCTGGTTCCCCGGTGGCCGATGATCGTCGGCACGGGCAGGCTCTTCAGCCCGCCGCCGTGCCCGCTCTTCCCGGTCGCCTCGGCGGCTCTCGCGCTGCCGGCCGGTCCCAGTGCGGCCACTCCCGCGCCGAGCACGGCCGCGCCGAGCAGCGCCCGCCGTCCGGTGCCGTTCACTCGCTCGTTCGGCCCCTGCGATCCCTGCGTGTCCATGAATCCTCCTGGCGTCGCCCCGTCGCTGCGCGCCGATCGTAGGTGCGCGTACATGACCAACGGGAGACCTCGGCCGGAACACGGCGGTGACGCTGGATGTCGTAGGGAAGGCGAGGTTTGACCCTCCATCAGCAAGGAACGCGAGATGCGTCACAACATGGCGGCCCGGTTACGGGACGGCTCCGGCACGCCACCGCAGGTAAACATGCGTCAACACCGCGTAAGACCTGGGTGAACCCGATGTGCAATACCCCGGGCGCCGCGAGTATCGTCCTCACCTGCACAGACTTATATCGAACCCCTTGACACCGGAGGGCCCGTTGTCCCGCTTCGCGCTCATCAAGGCAGTGCTCGGACCGATCATGCGCCTGATGTTCCGCCCACGGGTGGAGGGTGTGGAGCACATCCCGGGCGACGGGCCGGTGATCCTGGCCGGGAACCACCTCACGTTCATCGACTCGATGATCCTTCCGCTGGTCTGCGACCGCCAGGTGTTCTTCATCGGCAAGGACGAGTACGTCACCGGCAAGGGCTTCAAGGGCCGCCTCATGGCCTGGTTCTTCACCGGCGTCGGCATGATCCCGGTGGACCGGGACGGCGCGAACGGCGGTGTCGCCGCGCTGATGACCGGACGCCGCGTCCTGGAGGAGGGCAAGGTCTTCGGCATCTACCCCGAGGGCACGCGGTCCCCCGACGGGCGCCTGTACCGGGGCCGCACCGGCATCGCCCGCCTCACGATGATGACGGGCGCGCCGGTGGTCCCCTTCGCGATGATCGGCACGGACAAGCTGCAGCCGGGGGGCAAGGGGATTCCCCGTCCCGGTCGGGTCACCGTTCGGTTCGGTGAGGCGATGGAGTTCTCCCGGTACGAGGGGATGGACCGGGACCGCTATGTGCTGCGGGCGGTGACCGACTCCGTGATGACCGAGGTCATGCGGTTGTCGGGGCAGGAGTACGTGGACATGTACGCCACGAAGGCGAAGGCGGCCTAGGGAGCACCTCTAAGGTGTGCTGTCCAGCCGTTGGTCCCGCAGCATGAACCATGCCGCGACTGCCGTTGCCAGCAGGACGATCGCGCCCGCGCCCACCGCGATGGACAGGCCGTCCACGAAGGCCGCGCGGGCCGACGACAGCATCTGCTGAGCCGCGTCCGTCGGCATCCCCGCCGCCGCCTCCACCGCGCCGCCCAGTGACTCGTGCGCCCCGCTGGGGGTGCCCGCCGGTGCCGCGAAGTCCCGGTACACGCCCGTCACGATCGAGCCGAGTACGGCGATGCCGAGGGCCGCGCCGAGTTCGTACGCCGTCTCCGAGACCGCCGAGGCCGCGCCCGCCTGTTCCTTTGGTACGGAGGAGAGGATGACGTCGGCGGTCACCGTGAAGGAGAAGCCGGCGCCGACGCCGACCACCAGCAGTGCGGCGCCGAGGAGCGGGTAGCCGGTCGACCGGTCCACGGACGTCAGGACCGCGAGGGCCAGGCCCACCGCCGCGAGACCGCCGGCGACGATCGCGCGGACCGAGAAGCGGCGGGCCGCCCGACCCGCGATCAGACCGGCCGCCACCGCGCCCACGGCTGCGGGGATTTCGGCGAGGCCCGCCTCGAACGGGCTGCGGCCCTGGACGAGTTGCAGGTACTGGGAGAGGAAGAAGACCAGCCCGGACAGGCCGAGGATGGTCAGCAGGTCGGCGAGGACCGCGCCACCGAAGCCCCGGTTGCGGAACAGGCGCATGTCCAACAGCGGTACGGGCATGGTGAGTTGGCGCCGGACGAAGCCGTACAGCGCGGCCACGCCGAGCAGGCCCGCGGTGGCCGTCGTAGCGGTGAAGCCGTGGGTCGCCGCCTCCTTGACCGCGTACACCGTGGCGATCATGCCGACCAGGGACAGGATGACGCTGAGCAGGTCCCACGGCCCGGGGTTCGGGTTCTTCGACTCGGGGAGCGTCTTGACGCCGACCAGGACGAGGACCGCCATGACGGGCAGGTTGATGAGGAACACCGAGCCCCACCAGAAGTGTTCGAGCAGGAAGCCGCCCGCGACGGGGCCGACTGCCGTACCGGCGGAGGCGGTTGCGCCCCAGACGCCGACGGCGAGGCTGCGTTCGCGCGGGTCGTGGAAGAGGTTGCGGATCAGGGCGAGGGTGGCGGGCATCAGGGTCGCGCCCGCGACGCCGAGCAGCGCCCGGGCCAGGATCATCAACTCCGGTGTCGTGGCATAGGCGTTGAGGACCGAGATCGCGCCGAAGGCGGTGGCGCCGACGAGCAGGATGCGCTTGCGGCCTATTCGGTCGCCGAGGCTGCCCATCGACACCAGCAGGCCGGCGATGACGAAGGAGTAGACGTCGCCGATCCACAGGAGTTGGGTGCCCGAGGGCTTCAAGTCCTCGCTGATGTAAGGGGTTGCGAGGCCCAGGACGGTCGCGTCCACGGCCACCAGCAGCACGGCGAGCACGAGGACGGAGAGCGCGAGCCACCGGCCCGGGCGCTTCTCCGTCTCCGTCGCGACAGCCGGCCGCAGGGTGCTGGTCATGATTCCTCTCTCCGTGTTTCATCTCTTCTGAGTGCTCCGCCGAGCAGCAGCTCGACGATCATGTGCGTGAAGTCGTTGGCGGCGACCCGGCCCTCCTGGACGGCCCAGGCGCCGGAGGCCATCAGGCCGTACAGGGCCTCGGTGAGCCAGGCCGGGGTGAGGTCGATGCGGAACTCGCCGCTCGACTGGCCGCGCCGGAAGAGCGCGGCGATCCGGTCGTCGATGCGGGTCCAGCCCTCGTTCTGTCCCTCGCCCTCGAAGAGCTGGTTCTCGGTGTAGAGGAACGCGAGCAGACCGGCCGCGGGCTCCAGCGCGCGCACCAGCCGTCGTACGGCGTCGCTCGCGGGCCCCTCGGCCAGGCGGGCCGCGTCCAGGGCCGCCTCGCACTCGGCGATGCCGAGCGCCTCCAGCGCGCGGACCAGGGCGTCACGCCCGGCGAACTGGCGGTGCAGGGTGGCCCGGCTGATTCCGGCCGCCTTGGCGACCTCGTCCATGGTGGACGTGGATTTCCGGGTGAGCAGGGCGGCTGCGCTGCGCAGTACGTGGTCACGGTCGACGGCCATGAGACAACCATAACCCACATGAGACATTAATGTCTCACCGCGGGCATGTGTGACTCATGGCCCGGGGTTCAACAGGTGTCCCGTCAGTGCCAGGGCAGCTGTCCGCGCCGCTCCCAGTACGTGTGCGGTTCCTCCGCCAGCGCGTCGAGACGGGCGAGCTGGTCGTCGTCCAGGTCCACGACCGCCGCGTGCAGATTGGAGGCGAGCTGCCCCACCGTCGCCGCGCCGGACAGGGCCACGCCGGCCCACGGCTCGCGCAGGATCAGGGCCAGCGCGATCGCGTCGGTACCGAGGGACGTCTCTTCGGCTACGGCCTTCAGGGCGTCCGGCGCGTACGGCTGAGCCAGCCGCCCGTTGGCCATGCCCTCCTTGACGATCACCGTGAGTCCGGCGTCGTGGGCCTCGGCGAGGGCGGGGCCGGCCGAGGTCTCCAGGGCGTTGTACGTCGACTGGACGGTCCGGAAGAGGGGCTCGCCGTCGACCGTCACGGCGAGCGCGGCGCGGATGGCGTCGGCCTGGGCCGGACCGCTGGTCGAGAAGCCGATGGTGACTCCCCCGGCGGCGGCCTCGGCCAGCCTCGCGTGGAGTTCCTTGTCGGTGAGGGCCGGGCTGTCGGGGGTCACCGAGTGGATCTGGTAGAGGTCGAGGCGGTCGCCGAGCAGGGCGGCGGTCTCGGCGCGCTGGCGCTCGTAGGTCTGGACGCTGTGGTCCTTGACCTCGTGCTTCTCGGCGTCGGTGGACCAGTCGGCGGTGTAGGTGTAGCCCCATTTGCTGCCGACCACGATGTCGTCGAGGTCGGGGCGGGCGGCCAGCCAGTCGGCGAGGAACTCCTCGGAGCGGCCGTAGGAGCGGGCCGCGTCGAAGTAGCGGACGCCCTGCGCGTAGGCGGCGTCGAGCAGTTCGTGGGTGCGGGCGCGCAGGGACTCCGCGCTGCGGTCCTCGCCGAGGTCCTGGTCGCGGCCGAGGTTGATGTAGCCGGGGCGGCCGACGGCGGCGAGGCCCAGTCCGAGGTGGCTGGTGGGGGTGGTCGCTGCGGCCAGTCGGGCGAAGGGCATCGCGGGCTCCGTTCGGTCGGTTCCGGTGGGGCGGTTCCGGTGGGGCTGCGACCAACGTAACCCGCGATGACCTTGGCGTCAGGGGCCGGGAGCGGGAGTCGTCCAGCGGCGGTGGGCGTCCACGTCCACGTTGCTGCCGCACACGATGGTGACGACATGCCGGCCGGCGAAGCGGTCGCGGTCTTCGAGGATCGCGGCGATGCCGAGCGCGGCCGAGGGTTCGACGACGAGGCCGGCGTGGTCGAGGAGCAGCCTCATACCGGCGATGACCGACGCCTCTTGGACGAGGACGGCGTCGTCGGCGACCAGGAGGAGGTCGTCCAGGACGGCCGGGATGGGATACCGGCCGGCGACGCCGTCGGCGATGGTGTCGGTCGAGTCGGTGGTGACGACCCGTCGCGCGCGCCAGGAGAGAGTCAACGCCGGTGCGCCCAGCGGCTGTACACAGATCACCTCGACGTCGGGCGCGAGTTCCTTCAGCACATGGCCCACTCCGGTGGCGAGCGCTCCGCCGCCGAGAGCGATCAGCACGGTGTCGAACTGCGGCGCGGTGTCCACCAGTTCCAGACCGATGGTCGCCGCGCCCTCGCAGGTCTCGATGTCCAGGCTGTCCTCGACCAGCCGGATGCCGTCGTGGCGTGCGATGGCCGCCGCCCGCTCGCGCGCCAACTCGTGGTCGCCGTCCACCAGTTCCAGCCCGGCGCCCAGTGCGCGGATGCGATCGAGCTTGGTCCGGGTCGCGAAGCGGGAGGCCACGACGGTGATGTCGAGACCCCGGCCGCGACCGGACCACGCGAGTGCCTGGCCCAGGTTGCCCGCACTCGCGCACACCGCGGCGCGCGAGCCGTCGCCGGCGAGTCGGCTCGCGATCACCTCGGTGCCCCGGCCCTTGAAGCTGCGGACCGGGTTCGCCGTTTCGAGCTTGACGCTCACCGCACATCCGAGGGCGGGCTCCAGCGCCTCGCACCGGTACAGCGGAGTGTCGAGAAAGACCGGGTCGATCACCTGGCGGGCGGCCCGGATCCTGGCGGTGTCGAGACGTGTGTGCCCCATCAGCATCAGGATCCAGCCCCCCGCCCCCGAAAACCCCTCAGCTCTTCGCCGTGGCCCAAGCGTGCTGAACCGCCAAGTCCTGCTTCACCTCGGCCAGTTGGACGGCCACCGCGCTCGGGGCCGTGCCGCCGCGGCCGTTGCGGGACGCCAGGGCGCCGGGGACGTTGAGGACCGTGCGGACCTCGGGGGTGAGGTGGGCGGAGATCTTCGCGAACTGTTCGTCGGTGAGGCCGTCGAGTTCGATGCCCTCGGACTCCGCGACCTTGACGCACTCGCCGGCGACCTCGTGCGCGACCCGGAACGGGACACCCTGCCTGACCAGCCACTCGGCGATGTCGGTGGCGAGGGAGAAGCCGGCCGGGGCCAGTTCCTCCATGCGCTCGCGGTGGATGGTCAGGGTGGCCATCATGCCGGTGAACGCCGGGAGCAGGACCTCCAGTTGGTCGATGGAGTCGAAGACCGGCTCCTTGTCCTCCTGGAGGTCGCGGTTGTAGGCGAGGGGGAGCGCCTTGAGCGTGGCCATGAGGCCGGTCAGGTTGCCGATCAGGCGGCCCGACTTGCCGCGCGCCAGCTCCGCGATGTCCGGGTTCTTCTTCTGCGGCATGATCGACGAGCCCGTGGAGAACGCGTCGTGCAGGGTCACGAAGGAGAACTCCTTCGTGTTCCAGATGATGACCTCCTCGGCGATCCGGGAGAGGTTCACCCCGATCATCGCGGTGATGAAGGCGAACTCGGCGACGAAGTCACGCGAGGCCGTGCCGTCGATCGAGTTGGCGACCGAGCCGTGCTCGAAGCCGAGGTCCTTCGCCACCGCCTCCGGGTCCAGACCGAGGGAGGAACCCGCGAGGGCTCCCGAGCCGTACGGCGAGACGGCCGTGCGCTCGTCCCACTGCCGCAGGCGTTCCGCGTCCCGGGACAGGGACTGGACGTGGGCCAGGACATGGTGGGCGAAGAGCACCGGCTGGGCGTGCTGGAGATGGGTGCGGCCGGGCATCGCGACGTCCGGGTGCGCCTCCGCGAGACCGACCAGCGCGTCCTGGAGGTCCGCGATCAGACCGCCGATGGAGCGGGCGTGGTCGCGCAGGCACATCCGGAACAGCGTCGCGACCTGGTCGTTGCGGGACCGGCCGGCCCGCAGTTTGCCGCCGAGGTCGGGGCCGAGGCGCTCCAACAGGCCGCGCTCCAGGGCCGTATGGACGTCCTCGTCGGCGATCGTGCCGACGAAGGAGCCGTCGGCGACGTCCGCTTCGAGCTGGTCGAGGCCCGCGAGCATCCGGGTCAGCTCGTCGTCGTCGAGGAGGCCCGCCTTGTGCAGCACGCGCGCGTGGGCGCGGGAACCGGCGATGTCGTAGGGCGCGAGCCGCCAGTCGAAGTGGACGGACGCGGACAGCTTCGCCAGGGCCTCGGCGGGACCGTCGGCGAAACGACCGCCCCAGAGCCGTACGTCACCGCTGTTGCTGCTCACTTGCGCTGCTCCTCAAAGGCTGTGGATGGGTCGGTCGTCACGCTTGCAGTGTCCCCGCATCGCGTCCCGCGGTATCCGCGGTATCCCTGCATCATGTCGCATGCATGATTATGCAGAGCCACGCATGATTCGTCAATTTTAGCGGCCCTTGAACACCAGCAACCGCTTTCCCGTACCTCTCGCCGAACGCAGGCGCCGCGTTTCCCCCACGAGTCACTCCCCGTTCACCCCTGACCCGAGTGAGGCATTCGCATGTCCAGGGCTCTCCCCAAGTACAACAAGCGTCGCGTCGTGTTCATCGGCGGTGCCGCCGCCGTGGTGTTGTCCGGCGCGGTCATCGCCGGTTCCGCTCTTGCCGGTACGCCCGACAAGAGCAGCACCACGCAGAGCGCCCGGACGCTGTCCGACCCCGGGACGATCACCTGCCCGGACGTGAAGTCGCAGCTCCCCGCCGTCCCGGCGTCCGCGCAGGCCGAGGTGGACCGCAACCTCGCCCTCCTGGACACCCAGATCGCCGAGGCCAACAAGCGACTCGTCGACACCGTCGGACAGGGCGGGGCGAACTTCGTCCAGAACGCCATCCTCGGCCCGCTGAAGGACAAGCGCGTCTCCACCATCGACCGCATCGCCATCTCCATCGGGCGTCAGGGCACCAAGCCGACGGGCCTCGACGCGCTCGCCGAGTGCACCCTCGACGCGGCCGGCACGAGCGGTTCGACCGGTGCGACGGACACGGCGACCGCGACCCCGAGCGCCACGGCGGCCGCCACCCAGGCGGCCGGGGAGACGGACGACACCGCCGCCACTTCGAGTGCGGTCGGCACCATCACCTGCCCGGACGTGAAGTCGCAGCTCCCCGCCGTCCCGGCATCCGCGCAGGCCGAGGTCGACCGCAACCTCGCCCTCCTGGACACCCAGATCGCCGAGGCCAACAAGCGACTCGTCGACACCGTCGGACAGGGCGGACCCAACTTCGTCCAGAACGCCATCCTCGGCCCGCTGAAGGACAAGCGCGTCTCCACCATCGACCGCATCGCCATCTCCATCGGGCGTCAGGGCACCAAGCCGACCGGTCTGGACTCCCTGGCCGCCTGCACGCTCACCCAGTGACGTGACAGGCAGCCGTGGCCGCCCCGATGAACGCCGGCCGGGGCGGCCACGGTGATGTCCGGACCAGGGTCCCTTCGCCTGTAGGCATTGTCTGGACGCCTTGCCTGTTCGGCTCACCTGAGGTGCCGTCACCGTGTACGCCCTCTACCGTCTGAGCCATGCGTCCCGGTGTCGTCGCCCTCGCGTCCGCGTCACTTCTCCTCGTGCTCGGTGCGGTGCCCGCGCATTCCGCGGAGCCCCCGCTGCCCCTGTCGCTCGCGGACACCGGGGGCGGCGGTCAACTGGTCCTCGCCCGGGCGCCGCGTGCGAACTCCACAGCGGGAACGCTCAGTTGGTGGGAGCGGCGGGGTGGGAGATGGGTCAAGGCCGGTTCGGCCGCCGCCCGGTTCGGGGCGAAGGGGCTGGTCGAGGGCGGGGCGCGCAAGCAGGGGTCCTTTACGACTCCCACCGGGTTGTACGACCTGCCGTACGCCTTCGGGATCAAGGCCGCTCCGGGTCGGACCCGGGCGAAGTACCGGCGGGTGAACGGGAGTTCATGGTGGTGCGAGGACACCCGGTCGCGGGTCTACAACCGGTGGAGTGAGCCGCTGGCCGGCGACTGCCGGGCGTCCGAGTCCGAGCGGATGATCTCGTACCCGACGCAGTACGCGTACGGGTTCGTCATCGGGTTCAACTACGCCAAGCCCGTGAAGGGGCGGGGTGCCGGGATCTTTCTGCATGTCAACGGGCGTGGGGCCACGGCTGGTTGTGTGTCCGTGCCGGTGGACGCGATGCGGAGGATTCTCGCCTGGGTCGATCCCGGGCGGCGGCCGCACATCGCGATCGGGACCGCCGGCGGGGCTACGGCGATCAGTCGGTACTGACCGCCACCGGAAGCCGAACCGTGAACGTGGTCGCTCCCGGACGGCTCTCCAGCGTCACGCTTCCCCCGTGTGCCTCCGCCACCGCCACCACGATCGACAGGCCCAGCCCGGCTCCTCCTCCGGTTGCCGCTCCCCCGCCCTCCGTCCGTCGACGGTCCGCCCGGGTGAAGCGTTCGAAGACTCCGGGCTGGACCTCCTCCGGGACTCCCGGGCCGTCGTCGTGGACCAGCAGGCAGATCGTGCCGAGCCCAGCCCCGGCTTCCGCCGTCTCCGTCTCCGCCTCCAGTGCCACGGTCACCTTCGTACCAACAGGCGTGTGCAAACGTGCGTTGGCCAACAAGTTGGCCAACACCTGTTGGAGGCGGTGGGCGTCGCCCGTGACGGTGACCGGTTCCTCGGGGAGTTCCAGGGCCCAGCGGTGATCGGGGCCCGCGGCCCGCGCGTCGGCGACCGCGTCGAGGACCAGGCGGGTGAGGTCGACGGGGCGGCGTTCCAGGGGGCGGCCCGCGTCGAGGCGGGCGAGGAGGAGCATCTCGTCGACCATCACGCCCATCCGGGCGGACTCGGACGCGATGCGCTCCAGCGCGCGGGTCACCTTGGGCGGGACGGGGTCCGGGTGCAGCAGCGCGAGTTCGGCGTGACCCCGGATCGACGCCACCGGGGTCCGCAGCTCATGGCTCGCGTCGGCCGCGAAGCTGCGCAGGCGTTCCTCGCTGGCGTGCCGGTGGGTGAGCGCGTCCTCGACATGGCCGAGCATGCGGTTGAAGGCACCGGCGACCCGGCCCACCTCACTGCGCGGATCCGACTCGGGCGCCCGGGGCGGCAGGGCCACCTCGCCGCTGGCCAGCGGGAGTTCGCTGACCAGCGTGGCCGTGGCGGCGACCCGGCTGAGCGGCCGCAGCGACCAGCGCACCCAGAGGGCGCCCGCGAACCCGGCGGCCAGCAGGGCCGCGCCGAAGACGATCGCCTCGACCGCTTCCAGCCGGTGGACGGTGGCCTCCACCGACTCCAGCGGGAGCCCGGTGATCATCACGTCTCCGTCCCGGCCCTTGGAGGCGAGGACGCGGTATCTGTCGAGGGACGAGAGGTAGATGGTGTGGGCCCTGCCGTCGACCGGGATCGCGGCGAGTTCCCTCCGGTCCCGCGCGGTCAGGGCGACCTTCAGGTCGGTCGTGGCGCCCCCCTTGTCGGTGGGCACGACCGCCGCGTTGGTGACGGTGCCGTCGACCAGACGGGCACCGAAGGTACCCGGCGCCTGCCGACGGGTGTCGCCGCGTTCCCTGTCGTCGGCGTCGTGGTCGGTCGGCGTCGTGCCCTTGTGTTCCAGGCTGGCCGGGAACTGTGTCCCGACCTCCACCAACTGCTGGTCGAGCCGGCCGGTGAGAAAGCCGTCCAGCTCGATCACCGCGGCCACCCCGACGGCGGCGCAACTGACCGCGAGCAGCACCACCAGGCCCGCCGTCAGGCGCGCCCGCAGAGTGTGCGGCCGGGGCAGTCGCCGCAGCCACCGCCCGACGGCCCGCGGCGCCCTGCTCACCCGTGACGCCCGGCTCATCGGACGACCGCGCTCATCGGACGACCGGCTTGAGCACGTACCCGGCCCCGCGCACGGTGTGGATCATGGGCGTCCGGCCCTGGTCCACCTTCTTGCGCAGGTAGGAGATGTACAGCTCCACGACATGGGCCTGGCCGCCGAAGTCGTAGGACCAGACGCGGTCGAGGATCTGGGCCTTGCTGAGGACGCGGCGCGGGTTGCGCATGAGGAAGCGGAGCAGTTCGAACTCGGTCGGCGACAGTTCGATGAGCTTGCCGTCGCGGCTGACCTCGCGGGCCTCCTCGTCCATGACCAGGTCCCCGACGGTGATGCGGGGGCCCTCCTCCTGCTGGCGGGCCATGCCCGCGCGGCGCAGCAGTCCGCGCAGCCGGGCGACCACCTCCTCCAGGCTGAAGGGTTTCGTCACGTAGTCGTCGCCGCCCGCGGTGATGCCGGCGATGCGGTCCTCGACCGTGTCCCGTGCGGTGAGGAAGAGCACACAGACGTCGGGCTTCACCTCGTGCAGGGTGCGCAGCACTGCGAAGCCGTCGGTGTCGGGGAGCATCACGTCGAGGACGACGGCGTCGGGCCGCAGCTCGCGCGCCCCGGCGACGGCGGAGGCCCCGTCACCGGCCGTGCGGACCTCCCAGCCCTCGTAGCGCAAGGCGCCGGAGAGCACCTCGGCCAGGTCGGGGTCGTCGTCGACGACGAGGACGCGCACGGGAGTGCCGTCGGGGCGGGTGAGGGCCGGTCGGCCTGAGCGAGTCGTGTTCATGGCACTACCAGCATCACCCCTCGCACAGCCCCCGGCCGCCGTGAGCCCCTCTGAGTTTCCTCTGAGTCCTCTGAGAAAGGCGCCCGCTCAGAGATCCCTCAGAGGTTCGGCCCGCACAGTGGCGTGCAGGAAACGTGAAAGGACACACACATGACCACCGTGTACGAGCAGCGGAAGGCGCCGCCCGTGCCACCCGTCGCCCGGCGTTCACCGGCGGTCCCGGTGCTCGCCCTGCTGTGGGCGGGCGCGGCGGCCGTCGTCGCCCTGTGGTGGGCGGACACCGGCTCGGTCGTCGGGGCCGCGGGCTGGCTGACCGGCGGCGGCCGGATCGCCGGGCTGCTGTGCGGGTACGCCTGCGCGGTGCTGGTGGGCCTGATGGCGCGGGTGCCGCTGCTGGAGCGGCGGATCGGCTCGGACCGGGTGGCACGCTGGCACGCGATGGCCGGCCGCTACACGGTCTGTCTGCTGGTCGCGCACATCGTGCTGATCCTGCTCGGGTACGCGGCCCAGGACCGCGCCTCGGTCGTGCACGAGACGGTGACGGTCGTCCTGGACTACCCGGACATGCTGAAAGGCACGTTCGGTGCGCTGATCCTCTTCGCGGTCGGCATCACCTCGGCCCGTGCGGCACGCCGCAGGCTCAGCTACGAGTTCTGGTACTACGTCCATCTCCTCACGTACGTCGCCGTGTTCCTCGCCTTCTTCCACCAACTGACCCTGGGCAACGAGTTCAACGGCCACGCCGGTGCCACGGCCGCCTGGTACGCCCTGTATCTGGGCGTCGCGGCACTGGTGTTGTGGTTCCGGGTGCTCGCCCCGGTGCGGCTCAACCTGCGGCACCGGCTGCGGGTCGAGTCGGTGCACCGGGAGGCGCCGGGCGTGTACTCCGTCGTCGTCCGCGGGCGGCATGTCGACGACATGGGCGCGGAGGCCGGGCAGTTCTTCCGCTGGCGGTTCTTCGGCGAGGGCATGGGCTGGACGTCGACGCCGTACTCGCTGTCGGCGCCGCCCCGCCGGGACATGCTGCGGATCACGGTCAAGGCGCTCGGCGACCACAGCGCGGCCGTGCCGCTGCTGCGGCCGGGTGCCCGGGTGTGGGTGGAGGGGCCGTACGGCTCGCTGACCGCCGACCGGCGCACCTCCCACAAGTCGCTGCTGATCGGGGCCGGTGTCGGCATCACCCCGCTGCGGGCGCTGTTCGAGACGCTGCCCGGCGAGGTGACGCTGCTGTACCGGGCGCGTACGGCCGAAGACCTGGCGCTGGGCGGGGAGTTGGAGTCGATAGCGCGGTGGCGCGGGGCGAAGGTGCTGTACGCGCTCAACGGGCCGCAGGGGCAACGCCCTTCGCTCACCCCGGCTGCCCTGCGCGAGGCGGTGCCCGATCTCGCCGGGCACGACGTGTACATCTGCGGTCCGCACGCGTTCGCCCAGGATCTGTACGGGGCGCTGCGCGCCGCCGGTGTGCCGGACCGCCGTATCCACCACGAGTCGTTCGAGCTGTGAGGCCCTCATGCATCCGTTGAAGCAGAACCGTCCGCTGCGCCGCATCGTGCTGGCGAGCGCGGTCACCGCGTCCGGTCTGGTCATGCTGCTCGCACTGAAGCCGCACACCGCTCCGGAGATCGCGGTGGCGCCCGTGACGGCGCCGTCGAGCAGCTCAAGCAGCTCGGCCGGTACGGGCAGTTCGGGCAGTTCCTCGGGCAGCTCGGGCAGTTCAACCGGCACCAAGACCGTCACCGGGGACACCGTTCAGACCCGTTGGGGCCCCGTCCAGGTGAAGATCACCGTGACGAACGGCAAGGTCACCGATGTCACGGCGGTCCAGTACCCCTCGGACAATCCGCGCGACCAGGAGATCAACTCCTATGCCCTGCCGCAGTTGAAGAGCGAGGCCCTCGCCGCGCAGAGCGCGAGCATCGACACCGTGTCCGGCGCGACGTACACAAGTGACGGTTACCGCCAGTCACTCCAGTCCGCACTGGACTCGGCAGGCCTCTGAACACACGGCCTCCGCGGCACGTACTTCAGGGCCAAGGGACCACGCCACCCCCCTTGTGCCCCGTCCACGGAGGAACCGTGACCACCACGCTCGCAGGCGGACGTGCCGCCCGCCGACAGACGATGCGCCGCATCCGCCCGCGCCGCTCCCCAGCGACCCTGCTGCTGCTCGCCGTCTGGGCGGGCGCGGTCGGGGTGCTGTGGATGTGGTGGCACAACACGCCGTCCATCGCCGACCAGAACGGCAAGATCCTCAACGCGGGCCGTATCACAGGCCTGTTGGCCGGATATCTGATGGCACTCGTCGTGCTCCAGATGGCCCGGGTGCCCGCCCTGGAGCGGCGGGTCGGCTCCGACCGGGTCGCCCGCTGGCACGCGATGAGCGGCCGCTACACCCTCTGCCTGGTCTTCGCGCACGTCTTCCTCATCATGTGGGGCTACGCCCTCCAGGCGGGCAAGACGCTGAGCGACATCGTCCAGCAGACCATCGACTCCGTGAACCAGCTGCCCGACATGGGCAAGGCCGCCATCGGCACCGGCCTGTTCCTGCTCATCGGCCTGTCCTCGATCGGCGGCATCCGCCGCAGACTGCCGTACGACACCTGGTACCACGTACATCTCCTCACGTACGCGGCGGTGTTCCTGACCTTCTGGCACCAGATCACCACCGGCAACGACTTCGCCCTGACCCCGCTCGCCAAGACCGTCTGGTACGGGCTCTACGGCTCGGTCACCGCGCTGGTGGTCTGGTACCGGATCCTCGCCCCGATCCGCCTCAACATGCGGCACCGGATGCGGGTCGAAGCGGTCGTCGAAGAGACGCCCGGCATCGTGTCCGTACTGATCAGCGGGCGGAAGTTGCACCGGATGGGCGCGGAGGCGGGGCAGTTCTTCCGGTGGCGGTTCCTGGCGCCGGGGATGCGGTTCAGCTCGCACCCGTACTCGCTGTCGGCGGCGCCCCGCCCGAACATGCTCCGGATCACGGTCAAGGCGATCGGCGACCACAGTGCCCGGCTGCGCGAGCTGCGGCCCGGCACCAAGGTGTGGGCCGAGGGTCCGTACGGCGCGATGACCTCGCAGCGGCGCACCCGCGGCAAGGTGCTGCTGGTCGCCGGCGGCGTCGGCATCACCCCGATGCGGGCGCTGTTCGAGACGCTGCCCGGAGCCGCCGGTGACATCACCCTGCTGTACCGGGCCAACACCACCCAGGACCTGGCGCTGTGGGACGAGTTGGCGAAGATCGCCGACGAGCGCGGCGCCCGGCTGATGTACGCGGTGAACAGCCCCGACGGGGAGCGCCCCGACATCTCGGCGGAGTCCCTGCGGCGGAAGATGCCCGACATCAACGACCATGACGTCTTCATGTGCGGGCCGCCCGGCTTCGCGCAGTCCGTCTACGAAGCACTGCGCGGCGCGGGGGTTCCCGCCCGCCGCATCCATCACGAGTCGTTCGAGATGTGAGCGACGGGAGTCAGGAGCGATGAAGAAGAGCCACCCCATCCGGCGTGTTCTGCTCGCGAGCGCCGCCACCGTGTCCGGGATCGTGCTGCTGCTCTCCCTGAAGCCGGCGTCGGATCCAGCATCGGCGTCCGCACAGGGTGCGGCGGCCCCGGGGGCCGCCGCCGCGCAGGAGTCGCCCCAGGGCGGTGCCGCGGCGGCCGGGACCTCGACCGTCACCGGCGCTGCCACCCAGACCCAGTACGGGGTCGTCCAGGTGCGCCTGACCGTGGCCAACGGGAAGATCACCAAGTCCGAGGCCGTCCAGGCCCCGCACGGCGGGACCAGCGACCAGAAGACCGCGCTGGCCGTGCCCAAACTCAACCAGGAGGCCGTCGCCACCCAGAGCGCGGACATCACGTCCGTGACCGGGGCGACGTACACCAGCGGCGGCTACAAGCAGTCCCTCCAGTCGGCCATCGACAAGATGAAGGCGAGCGCCGCTACCGGTTCGACGACTCCCTCGCAGGGCGCGGGTCAGGCCGCTCAGGCCAAGACCGTCACGGGTGAGGTCGCGACGACCGAGTACGGGCCCGTCCAGGTCCGGATCACGGTGGCGGGCGGCAAGATCACCAAGGCCGAGGCCGTGCAGGCGCCGAGCGGCGGGACCAGCGACCAGAAGACCGCGCTGGCGGTCCCCAAGCTCAACCAGGAGGCGGTGGTCGCCGGGAGTGCGAAGATAGACTCCGTGTCGGGTGCCACGTACACGAGCGGCGGTTACAAGCAGTCCCTTCAGTCGGCGCTGGACAAGGCCGGTGGCTGACACGGTGACCGATCCCGCGGAGGCTCCCGCCGCGCTGCGGCACGCCGAGGAGGTCATGGGGACGGTCTTCTCCTTCGACATCCGCGGCGGGGAGCCCGAGGCCGTCCGTACCGCGCTGGAGCAGGCGGTGGCCCAACTCCACCGGGTCGACGAGGTGTTCAGCACCTACCGCGACGACAGCCAGCTCTCGCGGCTGGCCCGCGGCGAGCTGACCGTCGCCGAGTGCGACGCCGAGGTCGCCGAGGTGCTGGAGCTGGGCGCCGAGGCGGAGCGGGTGAGCGCCGGCTGGTTCAGCACGAGGTACGAGGGACGGCTCGACCCGACCGGCATCGTGAAGGGCTGGGCCGCCGAGCGGGCGGCCGGGCTGATCGCGGCGGCGGCCGGGGTGAGCGGGGTCAGTGTGAACGGCGGCGGTGACGTCCAGATGTTCGGCATGCCGGATCCGCACCGGCCCTGGCGGGTCGGCGTCTCCGATCCGCTCCGCCCGGGCGGTCTCGCGGCCGTGATCTCCGCGGCGGGCGCCGACGAACTGGCCGTGGCCACCTCCGGTACGGCCGAGCGCGGGGCGCACATCGTGGACCCGAGCACCGGCAAGTCCGCGGTGACCGACCTGGTCGCCGTCACCGTCGTCGCACCCCGCCTCACCTGGGCCGACTGCTGGGCCACGGCCGCGTTCGCGATGGGCTCCCGGGAGGGACTGGCCTGGCTGGAGTCGCTGCCGGACGTGGAGGCGCTGCTCATCACGGCGGGCGACGAGGTGCGCTGCACGGACGGCCTGGCGGCGCGGCTGGGATAGGGATCCCCCATGCGGGTCGGGGGGTGCACCGGATAATTCCGGTGCACCCCCCGACCCGTTGCCCGTACGGGTGTGTCAGTGGTCGTTCTGCGCCAGCCGCAGCAGATGGTCCGCGAGGGCCTGCCCGCCCGACGGGTCCCGGCTGATCAGGAGGAGCGTGTCGTCGCCGGCGATGGTGCCGAGGATGTCCTGGAGTTCCGCCTGGTCGATCGCCGAGGCGAGGAACTGGGCGGCGCCCGGCGGGGTACGCAGGACCACGAGGTTGGCGGAGGCTTCCGCGGAGATCAGCAGCTCAGCCGAGAGCCGCCGCATCCGCTCCTCCTTCGCCGACTCCCCCAGTGGCACCCGCGGGGTACGGAATCCGCCCTCGCTCGGTACCGCGTAGATGAGGTCGCCGTCGTTGTTGCGGATCTTCACCGCGTTCAGCTCGTCCAGGTCCCGGGAGAGCGTCGCCTGGGTGACGCTCAGCCCGTCGTCGGACAGCAGCTTCGCCAACTGGCTCTGGGAGCGCACCGGTTGCCGGTTGAGGATGTCCACGATCCGGCGGTGGCGGGCGGTGCGGGTCTGCGGCACGGCCGGCCCCGCGGATTGCTCGTGCTCCTGCGCCTGACTCATCGTCGACTCATTCTCCGGATCATCCGTCCCCCTTGGCCACGTCCAGGACACCGGGCAGCGCCCGGAGGAACGCGTCCGTCTCGTCGTCGCCGAGATTCAGCGGTGGCATCAGCCGTACGACATCGGGGGCGGGCGCGTTGACCAGGAAACCGGCGTCCTGGGCCGCCTGTTGCGCCTGGGGCGCGAGCGGCTCGGTGAGCACGATACCCAGGAGAAGGCCCGCACCCCGGACATAATCGATCAACGGATGGCCCAGCGACTCGATTCCGTCGCGCAGCTTCTCGCTCTGCCGCTTGACGTTCTCCAGCAGTCCCTCGTTCGCGATGGTGTCCAGTACGGCGAGTCCGGCGGCGCAGGCGACCGGGTTGCCGCCGAAGGTCGTGCCGTGCTGGCCCGGCTGGAGCAGGTCGGCCGCGCGCCCGAAGGCGACGGTGGCGCCGAGCGGCAGCCCGCCGCCGAGTCCCTTCGCGAGGGTCACGACATCGGGCAGAACCCCTTCGTGGGCCTGGTACTCGAACCAGTGTCCGGTACGGCCGACCCCGGTCTGCACCTCGTCCAGGACCAGCAGCGCCCCATGGGCCGCGGTGATCGCGCGGGCCGCCTTGAGATATCCGGCGGGCGGTACGACGACCCCGTTCTCGCCCTGGATCGGCTCGATGATCACCAGCGCGGTCTCGTCGGTGACGGCGGCGGCGAGGGCCTGCGCGTCGCCGTACGGGACGTGCGTGACATCCCCGGGCAGCGGCAGGAACGGCTCCTGCTTGGCGGGCTGGCCGGTGAGGGCGAGGGAGCCCATCGTCCGGCCGTGGAAGCCGCCCTCGGTGGCGACCATGTGCTGACGGCCCGTCAACCGGCCGATCTTGAAGGCGCCTTCGTTGGCCTCGGCGCCGGAGTTGCAGAAGAACACCTTGCCGTCCCGGCCGAAGAGCTCCAGCAGCCGTTCGGCGAGGGCGATGGGCGGCTCGGCGATGAACAGGTTGGAGACATGGCCGAGTTGGGCGATCTGGCTGCTGACCGCCTCGACGATCGCCGGGTGGGCGTGGCCGAGCGCGTTGACCGCGATACCGCCGACGAAGTCGGTGTACTCGTTGCCGTCGGCGTCCCAGAGCCTGGCGCCCGCGCCGCGGACGAGGGGGATCTTCGGGGTGCCGTAGTTGTTCATGAGCGCGCCCTGCCACCGCTGGGTCAGGTCGTCGTTCGCGGTCATACGGCATCCCCCTGCTTCTTGCCGGACTTCTTGGCGGACTTCTTCTTGGCGGGCTTCGTCTCGGGCAGCTCGTCGGGCACGACCATCGTGCCGATGCCTTCGTCGGTGAAGATCTCCAGCAGGATCGAGTGCTGGACCCGGCCGTCGATGACCCGGGCGGTGGTCACGCCGTTGCGCACGGCGTGCAGACAGCCCTCCATCTTCGGCACCATCCCGGCGCTCAACTCCGGGAGCAGTTTCTCCAGTTGGGAGGCGGTGAGGCGGCTGATCACCTCGTCGCTGTTCGGCCAGTCCTCATAGAGACCCTCGACGTCCGTGAGGACCATGAGGGTCTCGGCCCCCAGCGCGGCAGCGAGTGCCGCAGCCGCCGTATCAGCATTGACGTTGTAGACATGTCCGTCGTCCTGGCTCCGGGCGATCGACGAGACGACCGGGATACGGCCGTCGGCGAGCAGTGCCTCGATCGCGCCCGTGTCGATCGCGGTGATCTCGCCCACCCGCCCGATGTCGACCAACTCCCCGTCGATCTCGGGCTGGTGCTTGACGGCGGTAATGGTGTGCGCGTCCTCGCCGGTCAACCCGACGGCGAGCGGCCCGTGTTGGTTGAGCAGCCCGACCAGTTCGCGCTGGACCTGTCCGGCGAGCACCATCCGTACGACGTCCATGGCGTCCTCGGTGGTGACGCGCAGGCCGGCCTTGAACTCGCTGACGATGCCGTGCCGGTCGAGGGCGGCGCTGATCTGCGGGCCGCCGCCGTGCACGACGACGGGCTTGAGGCCGGCGTGGTGCAGGAAGACGACGTCCTGGGCGAACGCGGCCTTCAGGTCCTCGTCGATCATGGCGTTGCCGCCGAACTTGATGACGACGGTCTTGCCGTTGTGCCGGGTCAGCCAGGGCAGCGCCTCGATGAGGATCTGCGCCTTGGGCAGCGCGGTGTGTTTGCGGGTCACGTTGTTCATGTCGCTCGTATTGCTCGTGTCGCTCATGAGGAGTACGCGCTGTTCTCGTGGACGTAGTCGGCGGTCAGGTCGTTGGTCCAGATCGTCGCGGTCTCCGACCCGGCGGCCAGGTCGGCGACGATGTGCACCTCGCGGTAGCGCATGTCGACCTTGTCGCGGTCCTCGCCGACTCCGCCGTTCTTGCACACCCACACGCCGTTGATGGCGACATTGAGCCGATCCGGCTCGAAGGCGGCCTTCGTGGTGCCGATCGCGGACAACACCCGCCCCCAGTTGGGGTCTTCGCCGTGGATCGCGCACTTGAGGAGGTTGTTGCGGGCGATGGAACGGCCCACCTCGACGGCCTCGTCCTCGGAGGCGGCATTGACCACTTCCACCTTGATGTCCTTGCTGGCGCCCTCGGCGTCGCGGATCAGCTGCTGCCCGAGGTCGTCGCAGACCTCGCGGACGGCCTCGGCGAACTCGGCGTGGTCCGGGGTGACTTGGGAGGCACCGGAGGCGAGCAGCAGCACGGTGTCGTTGGTGGACATGCAGCCGTCGGAGTCGACGCGGTCGAAGGTGGTGCGGGTGGCGGCCCGAAGTGCCGTGTCCAGTACGTCACTCGGGACATCCGCGTCCGTGGTGAGCACGACCAGCATGGTGGCGAGGCCAGGTGCGAGCATGCCGGCGCCCTTGGCCATGCCCCCGACGGTCCAGCCCGCCTTCGTCACCACGGCGGTCTTGTGCACGCTGTCGGTCGTCTTGATGGCGATGGCGGCCTTCTCGCCCCCGTGCGGGGAGAGTTGAGCGGCGGCGGTGTCAACTCCCGCCAGCAGCTTGTCCATCGGGAGCAGCAGCCCGATGAGTCCGGTGGAGGCGACGGCGACCTCGGCGGCGTTCAGCCCGAGCGTGTCCGCGACCTTCTCCGCCGTGGCGTGGGTGTCCTGGAAGCCCTTCGGCCCCGTACAGGCGTTGGCGCCACCGGAGTTGAGGATCACGGCGGAGACCTGGCCGCCCTTCAGCACCTGCTCGGACCACAGCACCGGCGCGGCTTTGACACGGTTGGAGGTGAAGACGCCCGCGGCGGCGAGGCGGGGCCCGGTGTTGACCACGAGGGCCAGGTCCGGGTTGCCGTTCTCCTTGATCCCGGCGGCGATGCCCGCGGCCGTGAATCCCTGTGCTGCCGTCACACTCACGGCGCGACTCCGATCGTAGAGAGCCCGGTGGTCTCGTCGAGCCCGAGGGCGAGGTTCATGCTCTGGACGGCACCGCCCGCGGTGCCCTTGGTCAGGTTGTCGATGGCGCTGATCGCGATGATGCGGCCCGCGGCCTCGTCGTACGCGACCTGCACCTGAACGGCGTTGGAACCGTAGACGGACGCCGTCGCCGGCCACTGTCCCTCGGGGAGCAGATACACGAAGGGCTCGTCGGCGAAGGCCTTCTGGTAGGCGGCGCGCACGGATTCGGCCGTTGTGCCGGGCCTGGCCTTGGCGCTGCAGGTGGCGAGGATGCCGCGGGGCATGGGCGCGAGGGTGGGCGTGAAGGAGACGGTGACGGGCTCGCCGGCCGCCGCACCCAGGTTCTGGACGATCTCGGGGGTGTGCCGGTGCCCGCCGCCGACGCCGTACGGCGACATGGAGCCCATGACCTCGCTGCCGAGCAGATGCGCCTTGGGTGCCTTGCCCGCGCCCGAGGTGCCGGAGGCGGCGACGATCACGGCCTCGTTCTCGGCGAGCCCGGCGGCGTACGCCGGGAAGAGCGCGAGGGAGGCGGCCGTGGGATAGCAACCGGGCACCGCGATGCGCTTGGACCCCTCCAACGCGGCGCGGGCGCCCGGCAGTTCGGGAAGGCCGTAGGGCCAGGTGCCGGCGTGCGCGGAGCCGTAGAACTTCTCCCAGTCGGCCGCGTCCTTCAGCCGGAAGTCGGCACCCATGTCGACGACGAGGACGTCCGGGCCGAGCTGCTCGGCGACGGCCGCGGACTGGCCGTGCGGCAGGGCGAGAAAGACGACCTCGTGTCCGGCGAGCACGTCGGGGGTAGTTTCCTCAAGGACCCGGTCGGCCAGCGGCAGCAGATGCGGTTGGAGCGCGCCGAGTCGCTGGCCGGCGTTGGAGTTGCCGGTCAGGGCGCCGATCTCGACCTCGGGGTGGGCCAGGAGCAGACGCAGCAGTTCACCGCCCGCGTATCCACTCGCTCCGGCCACTGCCGCACGTACCGCCATGGAACCCTCCTCATCGATGGCATGACTATACGTTTCGTTGCACGTTTATGCAATCTAGTGCTGTGGATGGGCCTCGCCTGACGCGCCCCAGGTGGCCCGGGAACGCCGATGCCTCGGTGTCAGAGCTCACTCTTATGCTCCTGCGATGACGTCCTACGAAGGTACGCACCCCACCGTTCTCGTCCGGTCGGGCAGTCGCCACGCTCAGATCGACGAACAGCTCGCGCCCACGATCCAGGCAGTCTGGGAGTGCGGGTTCGACACCTTCACCTCCTGCCAGGACCTCGCGGAGAGCAATGCCGCCTGGCCGGAGAAGCTGCCGCACATGGCGGAGTGGGTCGAGTCCCGGCGTGGCTGGATGCTCATCGACTTCCCGGTCGACAGCGGACTCGCGTTCCTCTCGGCCGTTGCGAATGCCGGCCCGAGGGATGCGTTCTACGTGCGGATGACGCACTGGGCAGCTCCCGACGCCTGGGATGTGAAGATCAAGCCGATGGACGCGGCGATGTTCCAGGACGATCTTCCGTCGCGGTTCGGCCTCCGGCTCCTCCAGGTGAGCTTCCCGGCCTCCGACCTGCCGGAACTGACCCGGCGGCTCCACGAACACGTCGCCGGACGCACGGTGCCGCCGACCCCGGCCGACTGGAGCACGGTCGGCCGCTAGGAGGAGGGGCCGCGTCTCCTCCGGTTGACCGCGTACATGGCCGGACGGGCCGACCAAGGCGCTCAGTCACAGGCGCTTAGGATCCCGGTCATGACGCTGCGAGCCGTGCAGGTGAACATCAAGGCCGTCGACGGGCCGGCGGTCGGCAGGTTCTGGGCAGAGGCGCTCGGCTGGAATCTCTTCCAGCCGGGTGTGACCACCTATGTCGGCCCTTCTACCGACCTCGTCTGGCCGGACCCGGTTGCCGTCGGTATCGACATCGTTCCCGTCCCGGAGCCCAAGACGGCCACGAAGAACCGTCTGCATCTCGACCTCGCGACCACCTCCGAGGCTCATCGGGCGGAGCTGGTGGCGCGTCTCCTGTCCCTCGGCGCGACACCGGCCGACGTGGGCCAGGGCGCGGTGCCGTGGACGGTCCTCAGGGACCCGGAGGGCAACGAGTTCTGTGTGCTGGAGCCCCGGGAGATCTACCGGGACACCGGGCCGATCGCCGCGGTGGTGATCGACTGCGTGGATCCGCCGGCCATGGCCCGCTTCTGGGGCGAGGCCACGGACTGGACCCGCCACGAACTGACCGACGACCAGGCGACGTTCCGCTCCCCCAAGGGCACCGGCCCGTACTACGAGTTCCTCCGCACCCCCGACACGAAGACCACCCCGGACCGCGTCCATCTCGACCTGCTCCCGCACCCCGGCGACGACCAGGCGGCGGAGGTGGCCCGCCTGCGCACCCTCGGCGCCACCGACCTGGACGTCGGCCAGGGCGACGTTCCGTGGACCTGCCTGAACGACCCGGAGGGACACGAGTTCTGCGTCCTCGCGGCACCCTGACGCGGAGCGCGTACGGCTTCGCGACGGGCGAGGTGACGGGCCCCGGCAAGAACGACACCCCCCTTCACGCGCCCTCACCACCGGCGGATCACCACACGCCGATCAGCGCCGCTCGGCGAGCACCGCTTCCAGGCGGGCCAGGTGGCGGGCCTCCGCCTCTTTGCGGACAGCGCTGAAGCGGCGGTCGACGATCAGCACGGGCAGCACCCACAGGTAGCCCCAGAGGCTGAAGGAGTCCACGACCCCTGTCCGGCGCAGGGTCGTGTTGGTGACGAAGGCCAGGATCGCGGCGACCGTCCACGCGGCGGTCCGGTGCCGGCCGAGGAAGCGTACCGGCGCGTTCCACGGGCCGGACAGCGCCTCCAGGGTCGCGGCTCGCACGGTGGCGTCGCGGTCGACGGCGTCCTGCGCCGGCGCGCCGCCCCCGTGCGCGAGGTCCTCGGCGAGCGCGCGGGCCTGGGTCTCGGTGTCACGGCCGGCGAGCGACGCGGCCACCGCTCTCATCCTGATGTCCTCCCAGTAGCCGCGACGGGCCCAGCGCTCGGCGGCGGCGAGCTGTTCGGCCTCGGCGGACTCCGGTGCCAGTTCCTTCAGGCGCCGGGAGAGGACGGGGGCGCGCGCGGCACGGCCGGGATAGTCGAACGCGTCGGCGCGCAGGCACAGTTCGGCATAACCGGCGAGCAGCCCGAGGTGGTCGCCGTCGAGCGCGAGTCCCGCCCGGAACGCCTCCTCCGCGCGATCGTCGTGGTCGTCCTCGTCCTCGGCGGCATGCCCGAGGGCCAGCCAGCAGTAGAGATCGGCCTGCGGCCCGAGCTCCTCCAGCCCCTCCTGCGCGGCGCGCCGCACGGCCGCGTTTCCCCCGGCCAGGAACAGTTGCTCGCAGCGGTCCTGATACATGTCGATCGTGGTCGTACGGCTCATATGGGATCCCCCCTCAGTGCCCCTCCCCTGAGGGTCGGGCAAGTGTGCAGCCTGGGGAATTCGCAGGTCAAACCCGATCCGTCGCTCGCCGTTCCACGGTGATCCCGACAGGGCTTGACCTGGAGCGCGCTCCAGGTTCTACGGTTGTCCACATGACCAGCGGACAGCCCCTCGGGCCCCTCTCGCAGGGCCGGGAACCCACCCTGACCATCGCCCAGGTCGCCGAGCGCACTGGACTCTCGCACGACACGCTGCGCTACTACGAGAAGGCCGGCCTGATCGAGCGGGTCGGCCGGAGCACCGGCAACCAACGGCGGTACCAGGCAGCGGACTTGGTCTGGCTGGAGTTCCTGCTGCGGCTGCGTGAGACGGGGATGTCGATCGCCGACATGCAGCGTTTCGCGCGACTGCGGGCGGCGGGGAACGTCACGGTCGCCGACCGGCTGGCGATGCTCCGTGAGCACCGCGCCGAACTGGCGGACCGTATCCGGGCGTTGCGCCGCAACGCGGCCGTGCTGGACAACAAGATCGACCACTACGAAGGGCTGCTCCACGACGAGCGGCCGGGATCGGAAGAGCTGACATGAGCGCGAGCACCACCCGTGAAGAGCGTTTCACCCACGGCCTGGAGGTCCTGAAGCGGGTCGACGGCGAGGCCGGGCAGCGGGTCGTCGACTCGCTCGCCGACATCAACCCCGAACTGGGCCACCAGGTCGTCGCCTGGGCCTTCGGCGAGATCTACGACCGTCCCGGACTCGCCCCGCGCGACCGCCAGTTGGTGACCCTGGGCATGCTCACCGCGCTCGGCGGCTGCGAGGCACAGCTCGACGTGCATGTGAACGCGGCGCTGAACGTGGGCCTCACGCCCGAGGAGATCGTCGAGGCACTCACCCACTCCGCGGTGTACTGCGGCATCCCCAAGGCACTGAACGCCACCTTCGCCGCGAAGAAGGTCTTCGCCGAGCGTGGGCTGCTGCCGCTGGGACAGCAGCCCACCGAAGAGGCGACGACCGCTACCTCTGCCTGATCCTCAGGAACGTGACGGAGTTCGCCGGGAAGGTGTAACTGAACTTGTCGGCGACCCCCTTGAAGGTGGACACGACCGGCGCGACCGCGGTGGCCGACTCACTGTTCACCGCGTCGGGCGCGGCGGCGAGCGTGGTCACCTTCGCCTTGGAGGCGACCTCGGCGCCGCCCAGGTCGATCGCCGTACGGGCCGCCGAGGACTGGGCGTTGACGACCTTGACGATCAGGTCACCGGTCTTCGCGTCCTTGGTGACGACCTGACGGAACGGCTCGGCCGGCTTGTCGTCGGTGAAGCTTCCCCACTCCTGTCCGTCGAGGTACAGGGTGACCTGACGGCCCCTCACCTTGATGTCGACGTCGTAGGCACGGTCCGTCTCGATGGTTCCCGGCTTGGCGATCAGCGTCGACTTGCCGCCGTCCACGGCCTGTTCGACGGCGGACTGGGTGTTGTTCCAGCCGCCCAGGTTCCACCAGTAGTAGTTGCCGGTGTCCTTGACGCCGAACGCGACGAGGAAGCCTTCCTTGCCGGCCTTCTTGGTGGCCTTCACATGCAGGTCGTAGTCGTGCCAGGCCGGGTCGCCCGCCGAGACCATGGTGTTCTCGGCGGCGGTGTCGGTCTGGACGTACTGCCCGTCCTGGAGGCTCCAACTCCCGCCTCCCGTATGGGTCCACCCGGAGGCGTCACCGGAGAAGTCGTCGGAGAGCAGCGCCGTACCGTCGGCCGCCGTCACCTTCACATCGTCGTACGCCGCGCTCGTCGCCCAGGTCGACAGACCGACCGCGCCGGTGATCGGGGCGAGGAGTGAGGGTGTGCCGGTGGCCGTCGAAGGCACCACGCGGGTACCGACGTTGTTCATGAACAGCTTCTGGACCTCGTAGTCGGCGGAGCCCCAGGAGGCGTGGTTGTTGAACCACACCATGTCCGGACTCCACTGGACGTAGTCCTCGTTGGCGAACAGCGGGGCGTAGGAGGCGAGTTTGACGACGTCGGCGTTGCGTTCCAGGCCGGTCATGTACGCCGCTTCGGCGAGGCCGTTCTTGAACGCGTTGCCGCCGGAGGCGTATTCGCCGAGGAAGACCTTCGGGCCGGTGCGGTCGTAGGAGTCGTAGCGGTCGTTGTTCTGGAGGAACCACTGCGGGCTGTTGTAGTAGTGCTCGTCGACCATGTCGACCTTGGCGTCCTTGTTGAGCTGCCAGGCCGTGTCGAAGGTCGAACCGCTGTCGTCCGGGCCCGCGTTGGAGATCACGGTCATGTACGGGTACTTGGCCTGGATGGCGGCGCGGAACTGGGTGAAGCGGGCGAAGAACTCGGTGGGGAGGTTCTCCTCGTTGCCGACCTCGATGTGGGTGAGGTGGAAGGGCTTGGGGTGGCCCATCTGCGCCCGCTTCTTCCCCCACTCGCTGGTGACCGGGCCGTTGGCGAACTCGATGAGGTCGAGGGTGTCCTGGATGTGCCGCTTGAGCAGCGCGGGGTCGTCCACCGCCTTGTTCTGGCCGCAGCCGGTCACCAGGGCCGGGACGACGGGCAGCGGCATCGCGCCGATGTCCTCGGCGAGGCGGAAGTACTCGTAGTAGCCGAGACCGTAACTCTGGTTGTAACCCCAGAAGTTGGCGTTCGTCGCGCGTGTCTCGACCGGGCCGATGGTGTCCTTCCACTGGTACGAGCGCTTGCGCTGGTAGCCGGAGGCCGCGCTGTAGTCCTCCATGGAGCCGGTGTTGACCAGGCAGCCGCCGGGGAAGCGCACGAAGCCCGGATGCAGGGCGGCGATCTTCTCGGCGAGATCCTTGCGGAGGCCGTTGGACTCGTGCTTGTAGGTGTCGCGGGGGAAGAGGGACACCATGTCGAGGGCGGTCGCGGCGGAGGACGCGACCGTGAGGCGGCCGGTGGTGCTGGTGCGGGTCGCGGTGAAGGTGGCCTTGTACTGGGCCCAGCCGCTCTTGCGTACGGCGACCTGGTGGGCGGTCGCCAGGGTGCCGCCGGTGTCCTGGAGGCTCACGGTGAGCGTGGTGCCGCTGTCGGCGCGGGCCCACACCGAGAAGTCGTACTTCTTGCCGTCCTCGACGGCGATACCGGTGTTGTAGCCGGCGTCGGTCACGGACGAACCGGCCGCCAGGGAGAGGTAGTTGCGGTTCGTCTCGTTGAGGCGGCCGGCGTCGTTCACCACCTGGGCCGTACCGGCGACGGTCCAGCCGGTCAGCGGGGTGTACGACGCGTTGTCGGCGGTGGAGTACTCGAAGGACCGGTTCTGCACCAGCTCGGCGTACAGGCCGCCGTCGGCCGCGCGGTTGATGTCCTCGAAGAAGACGCCGTACATCGTCTTGTCGATCTTGGCGCCCTGCGTGCCCGGATCGACGCTGATCGCGTAGTCGGTGACGTCCTCGGCGTGGGCGGGGACGGGGACGACGGCCGTCGCCAGCAGGAAAGCGCTTGCCCCCAGGGCAAGTCTCAGGCGGGTGCGGCTGGTGCGTGACATGGATACTCCGCGGCTCTTGTCGGATCGTGCGCGATGCTCGAACGTGGGGCTCATGTATATGGTTCGACATATCGGACGTCGGTCAGCACTTCGAACGGCAAGATAGGCAAGGGTCGTGAGCACGTCAATGGGACCGGCAAGGGTGGGGTCGTAGGGTCGAGGGCATGCATGCGCTGTTGCCCTATCTCGCCCTGCTCGGTTTCCTGGCCGTCGTGCTCGGCTTCTTCACCTGGCTCGCCCGGCGGATCCGCCGTCGCGGCACCGCCGGGGGCGGCATGAGCGGCGCCCTGGCCGCGTACGAGGAGGCCTTCCGGGCGACAAGTCACGCCTCGCACTACGAGATCAGGGCGCAGGGCGAGCGCAAGGCGCCCACCGACTCGCCGGACGGCCGGCGTCGGCGGCGCGGGAAGGTGTGACGGTGGACGACTTCTGGCCGGTACCCGATGTGCTGGCGTATCTGTCCGGGAGTTGGCGGGTGCGGAGGTCGGTGCGGGATCTGGCGAGCGGCGACGAGGGCGACTTCTCCGGTACGACCGTCTTCGGCGCGCTGCCCGAAGGGGGCCTGCTGCACGCCGAGTCGGGCATGTTCACGTGGCAGGGCGTGGCCCGGCCCGCCGAGCGGACGCTACGGTTCCTGCCGGGTCCGACGCCCGCGAGGGCCGAGGTGCGCTTCGGTGACGGGCGGCCTTTCCACGATCTGGATCTGACCTCGGGGCGGTGGGTGGCCGACCATCCCTGCTCGGCGGACCTGTACCGGGGCGAGTTCACGGTGCTGGGCGCGGATCGGTGGCGGACGGTGTGGCGGGTGGGCGGGCCCGCCAAGGACCTGGTGCTCCGTACCGATTACCGGCGGGTGGGCTGAGCCGTTGTTGCCGACGGGTGGGCTACGCGCCTACGCGCGCGTCCGCTGGACCGACGCCCCGTCGAAGCGCAGGTTCCAACGGCCCGCGTGGCCGGTGACCGTGGTCGTCGACAGGGGGCGTACGTCGATGTTCCAGTAGGTCGAGGGCGGGGCCTTGAGGGCGTAGACCAGGGCGGCCCGGATCACGGAGGGTTCGGCGACGGCGACGATCCAGCCGCCGTCCTCGATGGGGCGGGTGTCCAGCCAGCCGCCCACCCTGGCGATGAAGGACAGCAGCGACTCCCCGCCGTGCGGGGTGGAGCGCGGGTCGGCGAGCCAGGCGTCCACCAGCTCAGGTTCGCGGGCCATCGCCTCGCCGAGCGTCAGTCCGCGCCAGCGGCCCATGTCGCAGTCCCGCAAGCCGAGTTGCACCAGCGGGGTGTAACCGAGACCGTCGCCGGTGGTCCGGCTGCGCGGGGTCGGCGAACAGTAGCGCAGCTCCGCCGCCGCCAGCGGCAGCAGAAACGGGGCGGCGCGCTGCACCTCGTCCCATCCCGCCTGGTCCAGCGGGCGGTCGTCCTCGAAGCGTTCCGCGAGCAGCGGGGAGCTGCGCGCGGCGGCGACGAACGTGACCCGAAGTTGCATGCGGCGATGGTGATCCCGCCGAAGTACGCAGGTCAAGGGGTGCCGGATGAGAGTTACCCAGGGTGGGCGAAACCTCACTTCGAGGTCGGGACCAGGCGGACAACTCACTCGAAATACAGGGCCATCCACTGGTCGGGCCGCTTCAGCGGCTCGAACCCGAGCTTCTCGTACACCCCGTGGGCATCGAGCGTGGCGAGCAGGATCCGCCGCAGTCCGAGCGGCCGCAGCTCCTCGCGTACGGCGCCGACGAACGCGGTACCGATGCCCTTGCCGCGCACCGACGGGTCGACGTACACATCGCACAGCCACGCGAACAACGCCTCGTCGGTCACCACGCGCGCGTACGCCACCTGCTCCCCCGAAGTGCTGTCGTACACCCCGTAGTTGAGCGAGGACGCGACCGCCCGCTCGTGCTGCTCCCGGGGCCGGTCCTTGGCCCAGTACGCGTCGGTGGACAGCCACTGGTGGACGCGGTCGAGGTCGACGCGGGCGGTGTCGGCGGAGAACTCGTAGCCGTCGGGGAGGCTCGGGATGTCGGTCATGGCGGGAGAATCGCAGGCCGGGTGCGGGGGCGTCGAGCGGTTTTCCCCTGCGGCGCGGGCGTTGTCAGTGGCGGCTGGCAGGCTTTGCGCCATGACACGGATGACGACTGCCGACGACTACACGTGGCTCGAGGAGCAGTACGCCTCGCTGATGGAGGCGTACTGCGTCACGCTGGTCCGGGGGATCACACCGGAGGAACTGCTCAAGGAGTTGGGGGCGGAGCCGGGCCTACGGGTCAAGGGCGTCGCGGATCTCTACGCGCCGACGTACGAGGCGTGGACGGAGCACAACGGGGATCCGCTGTTCGTCGGGGCCGCCGCCGTCGGCACATGGTCGCTGATGGTCGAGCACAACGGCTATGTGGGCATCACCGCCGAGACCATGCTGCCGGTCTCGCGCGGGCGCACGGTGGTCTCCCACTTCCGCAACATCAACGCGGTGGACCACTTCTACTGGTTCGAGGACGGGCACATACGGCTGCACTTCGAGCCGCTCTTCGCCTACGAGCGGGACGGCAGTCACGAGGACGAACTCCTCACGGAAATGCGGGAGTCGGGCTTCGACCTGAGCGCGGACGACGACCGCGACTACCAGCGGCACACCGAAGCCGCCTTCGCCCTCGCCCATCGCCTCACCGGGGTCCGCCTGACGCCCGAGCTGTTCGCGTCGCTGGAGTTCACCGGCGGACTGGTGCCGCTGCCTCCGCGTTAGAGGACTTCGTCGCAGGCCGCCCGGAGTCGGCGTATCCCCTCCTCGATCTCACCCGTCCCCGCGACCGCCGCGAAGCTCAACCGGACGTGGGCGGCCGGGGGTTCGGCGCTGAAGTAGGGGCGGCCGGGGGTGATGGTGACGCCTCGGCGCAGGGCCGCGTTCGCCAGGGGCTGTTCCTCCGCGCCGGCGGGGAGGCGGAGCCAGAGGTGGTAGCCGCCGGAGGGGATGTGCGGGAGGGAGAAGGCGGGGAGTTCGAGGCTCAGCGCGGTCGTCATCGCGTCCCGGCGGGTCTTCAACTCGGTTGAGATGGCGCGGAGATGACGGGGCCAGGCCGGTGAGCCGACGAGTTCGAGGGCCGCTTCCTGGAGCGGGCGGGGGACGAAGAAGGTGTCGACGACCTGGATGGCGCGCAGGCGTTCCAGCACCGGGCCGTGCGCGGTGAGCGCGCTCACCCGGAAGCTGGGCGAGGTCGCCTTGGTGAGGGAGCCGACATGGACGACGACTCCGTCGGGGTCGTCGGCGGCCAGCGGGCGCGGCAGCGGGCCCGAGTCATCGTGCACCATCCGTCGCGCGAAGTCGTCCTCGACGACGAACGCGCCCGCGTCACGGGCGATGCGCAGGACCTCCGGGCGGCGGGCGGGGGCCAGGACGGCGCCGGTCGGGTTCTGGAACAGGGGCTGGCAGACGAACACCCGGGCGCCGGTCGCGCGGAACGCGTCGGCGAGCAGGGACGGGCGGACACCGTCCGCGTCGACCGGCACGGGGACCGGCCGCATGCCGGTCGCCCTCGCGATCGCCAACATGCCGGGATAGGTGGGGGATTCGACCAGAACGGGTGCGCCGGGGGGCGCCAGTGCGCGCAGTGCCGTCGTCAGCGCGGTCTGGCCGCCCGCGCTGACCAGGACGTCGGCCGCGGTGACGGCTCCACCGATGCCGCGCGCGAACCACTCACGCAGCTCCGGCAGACCTTCCATCGGCGGCCGGCCCCACGCGCCGGGGCGCCGGCCGGCCCGGGACAGGGCCGCGGCCATCGCCCGCTCCGGCTGCAGGGACGGGTGCAGATAGCCGCCGTTGAACTCGATCACGCCGGGCGGCGGGACGGCGAGCGTGGCCAGGACGCCGGACGCGTCCACCGTGCGGGGCACGAGGTCGGCGGTGCCGTCCGCGCTGAGGGCGACCTCCTGCCAGGACGTGTCTCCCGCGACGGTGGTGGCGGATCGAGGGGTGGCCCGGAACGCGCCGGCGCCGGGCCGGGTGACCACCAGTCCCTCGGCGGCAAGCTGCGCGAGGGCGCGGGAGACGGTCACGGGGCTCACCCGGAACCGCTCGACGAGCGCTCGGCTCGACGGCAGCTTTCCACCTGGAGAGTAGCGGTTGAGTTCCTGCCGTAGACGACTGGCCAGTTCACCGACACTGCTACGCTCTTGCATGAGAGCACACGATAGCGCTACTGCCGCCAGACCGATAGCGGTCAGCGCCTCCCCCACCACAGATGCCGTCAGGACCCCCGCCGGTACGGTCCTCGCCGCGCTCGGTGTGATCGCCTTCTCCCTCACCTTCCCCGCCACCGCGTGGGGCCTCGAAGGCTTCGGCCCCTGGTCGCTGGTGGCCGTGCGCAGTGTCCTCGCCGCGATCCTCGCGGGCGGCTGTCTGCTGGTGCTGCGCGTGCCCGTGCCCGACCGTCGGCACTGGGCGGGGCTGGCTGTCGTGGCGGGCGGAGTGGTGGTCGGTTTCCCGCTGCTCACCACGCTCGCCCTGGAGACGTCGACCACCGCGCACGCGGCGGTCGTGGTCGGCCTGCTGCCGCTGACGACCGCGGCCCTGTCCGCGCTGCGCACCGGCATCCGCCCGTCGCGCACGTTCTGGACGGCCGCGCTCGCGGGGGCCGGCGCGGTCCTCGCCTTCACGGTCCAGCAGAGCGGCGGCGCCGTGACCAGCGCCGACCTGTTTCTCCTCGCCGCGCTGCTGGTCTGCGCGGCCGGTTACACCGAGGGCGGCCGGCTGGCCCGGATCATGCCCGGCTGGCAGGTCATCGCCTGGGCACTGGTCCTGTGCCTGCCGCTGAGCGTGCCGGCCGCCGCGGTCGCGCTGTCGTACGACACCCCGCAGCTCACCGCGCACAGCGTGGCCGGGGTGCTGTGGGTCGCGGCGGGCTCGCAGTTCGTCGGCCTGGTCGTCTGGTACCGGGGCATGGCCGCCATCGGGGTCCCGAAGGCCAGCCAGTTGCAGTTGGCCCAGCCCCTGCTCACACTGGTGTGGTCGGTGCTGCTGCTCGGCGAGCATCTGACCGTGGCGGCTCCGCTGACCGCGGCGGCCGTGCTGGTGTGCATCGCCGTCACGCAGCGGGCCCGGAGTTGAGAGGCACGCACGTCACGGTCCCGGCCGGGCGTGCCGCCGTAGACTCGAAGGGCATGAACCGCTGCTCCCGGACTCGGTGAGGAGGCGCGTGCAGATGCGTGCGACCGTGGGCGACAGGCTCGTTCAGCACGGCAGGGTGGTCGGCCTGCACGACCAGGTCTCGGAGGTCGTCGAAGTGATGGGCACGGAGGGCAACCCGCCCTATCGCGTCCGCTTCCCCGACGGGCACGAGGCCGTGATGTCACCCGGCCCCGACTGCGAAGTCAAGCACCAGGACACGGAACGGTAGATCAGCGCGGAGGCTTCGCCGGCTGCTGGTAGTGGTCGGCGACCACGCGCGCCATCGCCCCGATCGGGTCCACCGCCACTTCCCGGGCGGCGAAGAAGACATGCCCGCCGACCTGTGGGTAGCGGTCGGCCAGCGTGAGGTGCCGCGACAGTTCGGCCGGGTCCTGCCAGGCCGCGGGCTGCGCCGGGTCGCCCGCCTTGTACAGCGCCTCACCCGCGTACAACCGCGTGCGCGAGCCCCGCGCGACCTCCGCCCACCAGGGCAGCAGCTTGGCGTAGTCGGCGGCGGCGAAGCCGATGTTCCAGTACAGCTGCGGGACGATGTAGTCGATCCAGCCCTCGCGCACCCACTTGCGGGTGTCCGCGCAGAGATCGTCGTAAGTCTGCACCCCCGCCCGCGTGTCCGAGCCGCGCGGGTCGGTCGCCGCGTTGCGCCACACGCCGAAGGGGCTGATCCCGAAGCGGGTGCCCGGGCGGATCTGCTTGATGCGGGCGGCCGTCTCACGGATCAGCCGGTCGATGTTGTCTCGGCGCCAGGCGGCCCGGTCGGAGAAGGCGCCGCCGTACCGGTCGTAGGCCGCGTCGTCGTCGAAGGTCTGGCCGGCGACCGGGTACGGATAGAAGTAGTCGTCGAAGTGGACCGCGTCCACGGGGTACTTGCGCACCGCGTCGAGGATCGCGTTCTCGACGAAGGCGCGGACCTGGGGCAGCCCGGGGTTGTAGTAGAGCTTCCCGCCGTACGTCACGACCCAGTCGGGGTGTTTGCGCGCGGGGTGCGAGGCGACGAGCTTCGTCGGGTCGGTGTTGTTGGCGATGCGGTACGGGTTGAACCAGGCGTGCAGTTGCAGGCCCCGCACATGCGCTTCCTCCACGGCCGTCTTCAGCGGGTCCCAGCCGGGGGCCACGCCCTGGATGCCGGTCAGGTACTGCGACCAGGGCTCGTACGGCGAGGGCCACAACGCGTCGGCGGTGGGCCGGACTTGGAAGATCACCGTGTTGAGCCGGTTGCGGACCGCCGTGTCGAGGTGGGCGATCAGTTCGGTGCGCTGCCGCTCCGCCGTGAGGCCCGGGCGGGAGGGCCAGTCGCGGTTGGCCACCGTCGACAGCCACACGCCCCGCATCTCGGTGACCGCGCGCGGACGCCTCGGCCCGGCCGACGCGCTGCCTGTGGTCGCCAGCGTCGACAGCGCTGCCATCGCGAACGCCCGACGTGACAATCGCCCCATCTGCACACCCCCACACGCTGTGGATCCGTGCCGTCACGGATCGTCTCCGCGCCCCAGAATGCCCGACCCCGGCGATCGATCATCGATACTTGCGGGTAACGTGCACGATCGGAGCAGACGCCGGACGACGGGGTCTGCCACCCGTAGATCTCAGCGAAGGGGACGATGTGACCGACATCGAGCGCGTCGGAGTGGTCGGCTGCGGCCAGATGGGCGCCGGTATCGCCGAGGTGTGCGCCCGCGCAGGCCTGGACGTGAAGGTCGCCGAGACCACCGGCGAGGCCCTGGAGATCGGCCGCACCCGGCTGTTCAACTCGCTGACCAAGGCCGCCGAACGCGGCAAGATCTCCGCCGAGGAACTCGCGGAGACCCAGGCGCGGCTCAGCTTCACCACCGATCTCGGCGAGTTCGCCGACCGCGACCTCGTGATCGAGGCCGTCGTCGAGAACGAGCAGGTGAAGACCGAGATCTTCCAGGTGCTCGACCAGGTCGTGACCCGCCCCGACGCGATCCTCGCCTCCAACACCTCCTCGATCCCGCTGGTGCGGCTCGCGGTCGCCACCTCGCGCCCCGACCAGGTGGTCGGCATCCACTTCTTCAACCCGGCCCCGGTGCAGAAGCTCGTCGAGCTGATCCCGGCGCTGACCACCTCCGAGGGCACCCTCGGCCGCGCCCAGCTGTTCGCCGAGAAGGTGCTCGGCAAGCACGCGATCCGCGCCCAGGACCGCTCCGGCTTCGTGGTCAACGCGCTGCTGATCCCCTATCTCCTGTCCGCGATCCGGATGTTCGAGTCGGGCATCGCCAGCCGCGAGGACATCGACAACGGCATGGAGCTGGGCTGCGCCCACCCGATGGGCCCGCTGAAGCTGTCCGACCTGATCGGCCTGGACACGGTCGCCTCGGTCGCGTTCAGCATGTATGAGGAGTACAAGGAGCCGCTGTACGCCGCTCCGCCGCTGCTCCAGCGCATGGTGGACGCGGGACGCCTGGGCCGGAAGTCCGGCTCGGGGTTCTACACCTACGGCTGAGCGCCCGCCGCGCGGCAACTCACCGTAGTACTCAGGTCGTTACGGGCCCGGCACTCTTCGGAGTGCCGGGCCCGCGGCATTCACACACCGTGTGCGCGCCGGGCCCGCATATGCCGCTCGCACACTCTCCCCCCGCGCCCACCAGGCGAGTTGACTCTTCATGCGCATGCAAGGGATGTTCCGACTACGGAAAGGAGCGGACCCGTGACCGCCGACCCCGAGCATCCCGTGGTCCATGGAGAACTCGCAGAGTTACGCCGCCGCCTCGATGTCGCCTACGCGCGCGTCGAGGGCGGGCTGGCCCTGCTCAGCCATCGCACCGAGGAGACGGACAAGGAACTGGACGACCTGAGCGCACGTATCGTCGCACTGGAGCACACCCGTTGGCCGCTGCCCGCGATCGCCGCACTGACCGCCGTGGGCGCCCTCGTCGTCACGGTCTGGCAGGCACTCGGACGTTAACTACCCGGACGCCGGTGGGGGGATCGGGGCACAGCGTCCTGCCCGAGCCTGAGATGGTGCAACAGCAGTAACGCGGCCGCCATGTTGGCGGCCGGGACCTCCCCGCGGGCGACCATGTCGGGTACGAGTTTGAGCGGAACCCACTCCCGGCGGTCCGACTCGAAGTCGTCCACGGGGTGTCCGGTGTACTCGCCCTCGTCGGCCCAGTAGATGTGGTGCCGGGCGTCCGTGAGCCCGTTGGACGGTTCCACGCTCATCAGGTGGCGCAGGGGCCCTGGCCGCCAGCCGGTCTCTTCCTCCAGTTCCCTGGCGGCCGCGCGCGCGATGTCCTCGCCGTCCTCCACGACCCCCGCCGCGAGTTCCCACCCCCAGCTGTCGGTGATGAAGCGGTGCCGCCACAGGAGGAGCACCTCGTTGGCCTCGTTGACCACCGTCGCCACGGCCACCGGCCGCAGCCGGATGAGGAAGTGGTCGAGGTGCCGGCCGTCGGGTAGTTCGACATCCGCGAGATTGACGCTGAACCAGCGGTTTGAGTACACAGTTTGTTCGTTCTGTTTCGTCCACTGCACGGTTCTGCCACCTTCCGTCGAGTAAGTGGCAATATCGCAGCAGGGACTGTGTCGTGTACGTCTACGAGTCGTGGGTCTACAGCGGTACGCGCAGTGCCCCGTCGATGAGTTCGGCCACCTCGGCCGTACCCGCGCAGTCGCTGCGCACCAGGTACTCGCGTACCGCGCGGAGTCTGTCGCGCAGTCGCTGGGACTCCATCCCCCGGGCCTGCTCGGCCATCTGCACCGCCGTGGCCACCGCTTTGTCCGCGTTTCCCTGGCGGAGTTCGATCTGGCTCAGCATGGCGAGCCGGTGCACCCGGCCCCGGTCGTGCGCCGGAGTGTCCACGGCCGCCGTGGCGTGCTCCCCCGCCGCCGTCAGATCACCGAGGCTGAGCAGTGCCTCCGCCACCTGGACGTTGACCAGTCCCGGCTGGACATAGCCGGTCTCGTCGGGTTCGTATCCGCGCCGGATGCGTTCGGCGGCCTGCTCGGCCCGCCGGATGCAGGACAGCGCGCTCGTGCCGTCACCGAGGTGCGCGTACGCCTTCGCCTGCATCGCATACAGGTCGGAGGCGAGCGCCGGAGTGATCTGCCGTCCCGCGGCCCTCAGCGCGGCCTCCGCGAAGGCGACGGCCTGGCGGAACTCCCGCATGAACAGCGACTGGTTGACGAGCAGCGCGATGACATACGCCCCAAGTCCCCTGTCATTGCTGGCCTTTGCCAGCCTCAGCGCCTGGTGGAAGTAGCGCTGCGCGAGCCCGTGCGCGTCGGAGTCGTAGGCGCAGATGCCCGCGATCGCCACCAACCCGCCGGTGGCCCGGTGCAGTTGGCGACCGGTGGCGTCGGTGTAGCTGCCGCGCAGCAGCGGGGCGGTCTCGGAGTTGAGGAAGCCGACGATACGGGTGCGGGTCGCCACCCCACCGGCCTTGCGGTACATCTGCTCGTAGTGGGCGCGGGCCGCGCGCAGCATCTCGATGTCGGCCATGCTCACCCGGTGCCGGCCGCCGCGCGAGACGTCGACGTCGTCCGGCGGGTTCTCCCACTCCCACACCGGCATGACCGCGGGCGTTCCGGTGACCGCGGGCGCGCCCAGGATGTGCGGGCGCTGCTGCTCGTCGGAGCGCCACAGGGCGGTGGCCCGCTCGACGAAGCCGGAGAGGGAGGTGCCGTGCGGGGTGGCGGGTTCGCCGGGCACCCCGAGACCGATGTCGTCGAGCGTGACGGGCCGGTGCAGTCGGCTCGCGAGCACCTCGCAGATCAGGTCGGGCACCTGGCCCCGCGGCCGCTGGCCCTTCAACCACCGCGCTACGGCGGTGTGTTCGTACCGGAGCGCGAGTCCCCGGGCGCGGCCGGCCTGGTTCACATGTGCGGCCAGTCCCGCGTGCGAGATGCCCGCCTCGTCGAGGATGGCGTCGAGGAGTGTGTTGGGCTGCATGGATGGCCCCCCGGTGACTCGGTGCGGACAGAGTAGTGCGGTTCGGTTCACACCGGGTGTGAACGGAGTGCGCGAATCCGCGGTGTGTGCGCACTGTCGCGGAGAGTTTCGTACCGGTTGACTGGATTGCCTCGCAAGAGGCCGGCCGGGCCGCCGGCTCCCCCTCGTAAGTGCGGCGGCCCGGTTTTGCGGTTCGCTTCGCTGGCTTACGCGGGGTGACTACAGCGGGGTTACTTACAGGTGGGTTGTTGGCTGCGGGCGGGTTGTCGCTGGGTGCGCAGTTCCCCGCGCCCCTGAGGGTGTGGGTGCCGGCCTGCGGTCGTTGCGTAGGACGAGTAACGCGACGTCGTCCGTGGGTGTGCCGCCCGTGTGGCGTAGTAACGCCGTGAAGACCGAGCCCAGGACCGACTGGGGTACGGGGAGCGGGTGTTGGGCCGCCGTCTCTGCCAGGACCTCCGCCAACGGGAAGAATCGGCCCCGCCCGTCCCTCGCGTCCTCCGCACCGTCCGTGTAGAGGAACAGCGCCTCTCCCGGGACGAGTTGGCCGCAGCGGACCGACGGTAGCTCGGTCGGAAGTGGGAACGGGCCGAGGGGCGGGAGCGGATCCGCGCAAGCCACAGGCCGCACGCCTCCCTCGCTGAGCAGATACGGCCATGGATGGCCGCAGTTGAGGGCGCGGATCTCGCCGTCTCTGCCGATCTCCAGGAGCAGGACCGTGACGAACTCCTCGGCCACCGGGCTGTCGGGGTCCAGGGATCCCGACGCGGGGTGTTCCGCGCGGGCGCGTTCGCGGAGGTGGCGGGCGAGGGCGCGGTCGAGGCGGTGCAGGACGCCCGCCAGGTCGGGTTCGTCGTGGGCGGCCTCGCGGAAGCTGCCGAGGACGGCGGCGACCGTGCCGATCGCGGCGATGCCGTGACCGCGTACGTCGCCCATCACGACCCGGACGCCGTGCTCGGTGGCGATCACCTCGTACAGGTCGCCGCCCACCACCGCGCCGCGCTCGGCGGAGAGTTGCGCGGCGGCGATGTTCAGGCCGTCGAGGCGGGGCGGCAGCGGGCGCAGCAGCGCGCTCTGGGCGGCGCCGGCGATCTGGCGGATCTGCCGGAGTTCACGCAGCAGGGAGCGACGGACCTGGACGATGAGACCGGTGCCGACCGCGAAGAACACGGCACTGGTGACGATGCGTGCGCCCAGGCTGTTCTGCTGGGCGAGCGGGCAGGCGAGTTTGTAGGTGATCGCTATGGCGCCCCAGACCGTGGGCAGCCCGAGAGCGAGCGCCCGGCGCAGTGGACGGCGGGTGCGCGGCCTCGGACGTGGCCTGCGGGGAACCCCAGCCTTGATGCGGATCATGCCTGTGGCCCCCCAAATAGGCCCCGACAGCGCAATCGGACCGACCCCGAAAGGCCGGTCCGATTCTGTCGACCGCATGCCCCGATCGGGCCAGATCGCCCGAACTTCTCACCCGAACGAGTGAGGTGACATGAGGTAGATGCATTTATGCATTTACGCAGGTAGGGACAGCTCCGATGCGGAGTCAGGCCCTCAGTACGGCTCCCGTCCGCTCCGCCGCCAACGCCACCGCCGCGTCGCGGGCCGCCGACGCCTCGTCGACGGTCAGCGTCCGGTCCGCAGCGCGGAACCGCAGCGCGTAGGCGAGGGACTTCTTGCCCTCGCCGAGCTGCGCGGCGTTGTCGTACACGTCGAACAGGCGGATGGACTCCAGCAGTTCACCGGCGCCCTCGCGCAGCGCCGCCTCGACGTCCGCGTGCGGGACCGCTGTGTCGACGACCAGGGCGACGTCCTGCGTGGCGACCGGGAACGTGGAGATCTTCGGGCCCTTGGGGACACCCGCCGACGCCGACTCCAGGACGTCCAGGTCCAGTTCCATCGCGCTGGTGCGCGCGGGCAGACCCAGGGTCTTCAGGACACCGGGGTGCAACTCACCGGCGTAGCCGATGACTTGCTCGACACCCTCGACGACGACGGCGAGTTCGGCGCAGCGGCCGGGGTGCCAGGGGCCGTACTGGCCCTTGCGGACGAGGAGTTCGGTGCCGGCCTCGCGGGCGAGGACACGCGCCGACTCGACGGCGTCGGCCCAGTCGGACGGGCGGCCCTTGCCCCACCAGCCGGCCTGCTCACGGGCGCCCGTGAGGACGACGGCCGCGTGCCGGGGCTGAAGGGGAAGTGCCTCGGTGAGGGAGGCGATCTCCTCGTCGGTCGGACGCCGGTCGACGGGCAGCCGTACGGCGATCTTCAGCTCTTCGCGCGGGTGGAAGACCAGCCCTGTCTCGAAGAGCGCGAGGTCGTGGCTGCCCCGGCCGTCGTTGCGGCGCAGCGCGCCGAGCAGGCCCGGCAGCAGCGTCGTACGGAGCGCGGGCTCCTCGTCGGAGAGCGGGTTGACCAGCTTGACGACCTTGCGGTTCGGGTCGTCGGCGGCCAGGCCGAACTGGTCGAAGACGTGCTCGCCGACGAACGGGTAGTTCGGCGCCTCCACGTAACCGGCACCGGCCAGCGCACGGCCGACCCGGCGGTGCAGCCGCTGGCGGTCGGTCAGGCCCCGGCCCGCGGGGGGCTTGGGCAGCGTGGAGGGCAGGTTCTCGTAGCCCTCGAGCCGGATGACCTCCTCCGCCAAGTCGTTCGGGTCGGTGAGGTCCGGGCGCCAGGACGGGACGGTGACGATCAGCTCGTCCTGCCCGTACACGTCGCAGCCGACCTGCTGGAGTCGTCGTACGACGGTCTCGCGGCCGTAGTCGACGCCCGCCACCTTGTCGGGGTGGTCGGCCGGGATGGTGATGGTGTGCGGGGCCGAGGGCGCGATGACCTCGGTGACGCCGGCGTCCGCCGTGCCGCCGGCGAGGAGGACCAGGAGGTCGACCGTGCGCTGCGCGGCGGCCGACGCGGCCTGCGGGTCGACACCGCGCTCGAAGCGCTTGGAGGCCTCGGAGGCCAGCTTGTGGCGGCGGGCCGTGCGCGAGATGGAGAGCGCGTCGAAGTGGGCGGCCTCGACGACGACCTCGGTGGTGGTGCCCTCGGTGTCGTCGATCTCGGTGTTGGCGCCACCCATCACGCCCGCGAGGCCGATGGGGCCGCGGTCGTCGGTGATCACCAGGTCCTGGGCGTCCAGCGTGCGCGTGACACCGTCGAGGGTGGTGAGCTTCTCGCCCTGCTCGGCCCGGCGCACGCCGATCGCGCCCTGGACGCGGGAGCGGTCGTAGGCGTGCAGGGGCTGGCCCAGCTCCAGCATCACGTAGTTGGTGATGTCGACGGCGAGCGAGATCGGGCGCATGCCCGCCTTCTGGAGGCGGCGGGTCAGCCACAGCGGGGAGCGGGCCTCGGGGTCGAGGCCGGTCACCGTGCGGGCGGTGAAGCGGTCGCAGCCCATCGGGTCGGCGACCTGGACCGGGTAGCCGAAGGCGTTCGGCTGGGGCACGTCCAGCAGCGCGGGGTCGCGCAGCGGGAGGCCGTAGGCGATGGCGGTCTCGCGGGCGACGCCGCGGATCGACAGCGCGTAGCCGCGGTCGGGCGTGACGGCGATGTCGAGGACCTCGTCGACGAGCTGGAGCAGCTCGATCGCGTCGGTGCCGACCTCGTGCTCCGGCGGCAGGACGATGATGCCGTGGGAGCCGTCGTCGCCCATGCCCAGCTCGTCGCCGGAGCAGATCATGCCGTGCGAGGTCTTGCCGTAGGTCTTGCGCGCGGCGATCGCGAAGCCGCCGGGCAGTTCGGCGCCGGGCAGGACCACGACGACCTTGTCGCCGACCGCGAAATTGCGGGCGCCGCAGACGATCTCCTGGGGCTCACCGGTGCCGTTGGCCTGGCCGACGTCGACCGTGCAGAAGCGGATGGGCTTCTTGAAACCCTCCAGCTCCTCGATGGTGAGGACCTTGCCGACGACGAGCGGGCCCTTGAGGCCGTCGCCGAGCTGCTCGACGGTCTCGACCTCCAGGCCGACCGAAATGAGCTTGGCCTGGACGTCGCGGCCGGTCTGGGTCGCCGGCAGGTCGACGTACTCCCGCAGCCAAGAAAGCGGGACCCGCATCAGATCTCCATCCCGAACGGCCGGGTGAACCGGACGTCACCCTCGACCATGTCTCGCATGTCTTCGACGTTGTGGCGGAACATCAGCATCCGCTCGATGCCGAACCCGAAGGCGAATCCGCTGTACTTCTCCGGGTCCACCCCGCAGGCCACGAGGACACGGGGGTTGACCATGCCGCAGCCGCCCAGCTCGATCCAGCCCTCGGAGGAGCAGGTACGGCAGGGGCGGTCGGGGTTGCCGACGGACTCGCCCTTGCAGACGTAGCAGAGCATGTCCATCTCGGCGGACGGCTCGGTGAAGGGGAAGTAGTTCGGCCGCAGCCGGGTCTTCATCTCCGCGCCGAAGAGCGACTGCACCATGTGGTCCAGGGTGCCCTTGAGGTCGGCCATGGTCAGGCCCTCGTCGATGGCGAGGAGCTCGATCTGGTGGAAGACCGGGGTGTGCGTGGCGTCCAGTTCGTCGGTGCGGTACACGCGGCCGGGGCACACGATGTAGACCGGCGGCTCGCGGTCGAGCATGGCGCGGGCCTGCACGGGCGAGGTGTGCGTCCGCAGGACGACACCCGACTCGTCACCTTCCGTCCCCGCCGGGCCCTGGACGAAGAAGGTGTCCTGCATCTGCCGGGCCGGGTGGTCCGGGGTGAAGTTCAGGGCGTCGAAGTTGAACCACTCCGCCTCGACCTCGGGGCCCTCGGCGATCTCGTATCCCATGGACACGAAGACGTCCGCGACCCGCTCCATGAACGTGGTCAGCGGGTGCCGGGCGCCGGCCGGGACGCGGTCGTACGGCAGCGTGACGTCCACCGCCTCCTCGACCAGGACGCGGGCGTCGCGGTCGGCCTCCAGCTCGGCCTGGCGGGCGGCGAGGGCCTTGTTGACCGCGCCCCTGGCCTGGCCGACGAGCTTGCCCGCGGCCGCCTTGGCCTGCGGGGGCAGGGCGCCGATCTCGCGGTTGGCGAGGGCGAGCGGGGAGGTGCCGCCGGTGTGGGCGACCTTGGCCTCCTGGAGCGCGTCGAGATCGCCGGCGGCCGCGAAGGCGGCGAGCGCCTCGTCCCGCATGCGCTCGATCTCTTCCGGTTTCAAGGCCTCGACCTCTACAGGGTCGTACGACTTATTCGGTGCCGACATCTCTTCCCGTGCTTCCGGTTGGCTGGCGGATGGTCCCCGTCCCGACTCGACTCGGGGGACGCGTCGTCGTCCCTGAAACGGGGACGCAAAGGTGCCAAAGGCCGAGTCTAACGGGGGTGAGACAGGTGACCGCGCCCGTGGGGCCTCGTCGGCGGCTACTGGAGATACGCCGGGGTGCCCACGGGCAACATAAATCGGAACTCGGCGCCGCCGCCGGGGGCGCGGCCGACCGTGATGGTGCCGCCGTGGGCCTCGACGATGCCCTTGACGATGTACAGGCCAAGTCCGGTGCCGCCGCGCTTGCTGCCCCGCCAGAAGCGGGTGAAGACGCGGTTCATGGACTCCTCCGGGATACCTGGGCCCTCGTCGCTCACCGTCACCGATGTGCCGGTTTCCTCCCCCTCGCGGGGGGACGCCGAGGCCGTGACGTCGATAGTGACGGTTCCCTCGCCGTGGCGCACCGCATTTTCCAGCAGGTTGCTGAGCACCTGGTCGACCTTGTCGGGGTCGGCCCACAGATCGGGCAGCGGCTGTTCGACGCGGAGCAGGAACCGGTCGGCGGTCTGGCCCGCGGCGACGTACGCCTGGATGTGGCGGCCGACGGCCGCGCCCATGTCGACGGGCTGGCGGCGCAGCTCCAGCCGCCCCGAGTCGATGCGGGAGATGTCGAGCAGCTCGGCGATGAGCCGGGTGACGCGGTTGGCGTCGGCGTCGACGGTCTCCAGCATCAGCCGCTTCTGGTCGTCGGTGAAGCGTTCCCACTTGGCGAGCAGGGTGGCGGTGAAGCCCTTGACGGAGGTGAGCGGCGAGCGCAGTTCGTGGGCGACGGTGGCGATCAGCTCGGCGTGGCTGCGCTCGGTGCGGCGGCGGGCCTCGGTGTCCCGCAGGGAGACGACGACGCGGCGGACCGGGCCGAGGGGTTCCGCGCGGACGTAGCGTGCCGTGACGAGGACCTCGTGGCCGCCCGGCAGCAGCAGGTTGCGCTCGGGCTGCCGGACCCGGATCGCCAATCCGCCGTAGGGATCGGTCAGTTGCCACCAGCGCCGGCCCTCCAGGTCCTCTAACGGGAGGGCCTTCTCCAGTCGCTGTCCGAGGGCGTCGGAGGCGGCGGTCGCGGTGATGCGCTCGGCGGCGGCGTTGAAGCAGATGACATGGCCGTGCTCGTCGGCGATCACCAGGCCGTCGGGCAGTTCGTCGGGGTCGATGCCGAGGTCCGCGAGCTCGCCGTGCGGGGGCCCGGACGGATGGGGCACACCCCGTGCTCCCGGCGCGCTGCTGGTGCCGACAGTCATCCCCGTACCCCACCTCTTCTCATACGGCGCAGGTGGCCCCCGAGCTGGTCACCCTACTAGCTGTCGGTGACGGAGCGGCACCCTCCGGAGGCGCGCTGTGCACGGGCTGACGCATAGAGACATACGGCGGCGGCGGTGGCCAGGTTCAGACTCTCGGCCTTCCCGTGGATCGGAACCCGCACGACGGCGTCCGCGAGTGCGCGGGTCTCCTCCGGGAGCCCCCATGCCTCGTTGCCGAACACCCAGGCGGTGGGGCCGCCCATGGTGCCCTGGTCCAGCTCGTCGTCGAGGTCGTCGGTGCCGGCCCCGTCGGCGGCGAGGATGCGCACGCCGATGTCCTTGAGCCCGGCCACGGCCTGCTCGACGGGCACTCCGACGGCGACCGGCAGATGGAAGAGCGAGCCCACGGACGCCCTTACCGCCTTGGGGTTGTACAGATCGACAGACGCGTCGGTCAGTACGACGGCCTCGGCACCGGCGGCGTCGGCGCAGCGCAGGACGGTGCCGGCGTTGCCGGGGTCGCGGACGTTCGCCAGGACGGCCACGAGCTTGGGCCGGGCCCTGAGGATCTCCTCGAAGGGGGTGTCGAGGAACCGGCAGACCCCGACCAGCCCCTGCGGGGTGACGGTGGTCGAGATGTCGGCGATCACCTGCTCGTCGGCGAGATGCACCCGGGCACCGGCGTCGCGGGCCTCCCCCACGATGTCGGCGTACCGCTCCGCGGCCTCGACCGTGGCGAACAGCTCGACGAGCGTGTCCCCGTACCCCGCCGCCTCCCGCACGGCCTGCGGCCCCTCGGCCAGGAACAGCCGCTCCTTGCCCCGAAAGTTCCGCCGCGCGAGCCGCCGGGCGGCCAAGACGCGGGGGGAACGGGGGGAGATGAGGTCGGGGGTGACCGGGGGCATGCAACTCACCTTCGTTAACAGGGACACCGGAGACACAGCAGGACCCGCAAGCCCGAAAGCCTGCGGGTCCTCAAGTCACGTCGGCTTCACAGCCAGCGCAGCGTCACGCCGCCTTCGGCGCGTTGACGTCGCTCGGCAGCGCCTTCTGGGCGACCTCGACCAGCGCGGCGAACGCACCGGCGTCGTTGACGGCCAGCTCCGCGAGGATCTTGCGGTCGACCTCGATGTTGGCCGCGTTCAGACCCTGGATGAAGCGGTTGTAGGTGATGCCGTTGGCGCGGGCAGCGGCGTTGATGCGCTGGATCCACAGCCGACGGAAGTCGCCCTTGCGCTTCTTGCGGTCGTTGTAGTTGTAGACCAGCGAGTGGGTGACCTGCTCCTTGGCCTTGCGGTACAGGCGCGAACGCTGACCGCGGTAGCCGGAGGCGGCTTCGAGGATCGCCCGGCGCTTCTTGTGGGCGTTGACTGCCCGCTTGACGCGTGCCACTTGTTTAACTCCTTGTAGCGGGGCCGTGGTGGGACTCACACGGCCCGGTGTCGATGGGGTCCCGGTCCAGACGTACGGCGCTCAGGTCGAGCGCCGCGTACGTCACTTGCCGAGAAGCTTCTTGATCTTCTTGGCGTCGCCCGGGGCCATCTCGGCGTTGCCGGTGAGGCGACGCGTCACACGGGACGACTTGTGCTCAAGCAGGTGGCGCTTGCCGGCGCGCTCGCGGAGCACCTTGCCGGAGCCCGTGATCTTGAAGCGCTTGCTGGCACCGCTGTGCGACTTGTTCTTCGGCATAGCGCCGTTATCTCCTCGTCGGTGGCGCTCCGGTGCCCGGTCGTGAAACCGGGCACAGGTGGAGCGTCGCTCTTGTTTCGGTTACGTCCCCGGACTGGCGTCCGGGGATCAGGCGTCGGCCGAAGCCTCGGCCGGGGCCTCGGCGGTCTCGACCTCGGCGCCCTCGTCGACAGCGTTCTCGTCGTCGAACTCGGACTCCGCGGCGTTCTGCGACTTGCCCGGGTTGGCCTTCGCTTCCGCCTTGCGGGCCGCCTGGGCCTCACGGGCCTCGGCCATCGCCTCGGTCTTCTTCTTGTGCGGACCGAGAACCATGATCATGTTTCGGCCGTCCTGCTTCGGGTTCGACTCGATGAACCCGAGGTCCTCGACGTCCGAGGCGAGCCGCTGCAGCAGTCGGTAGCCCAGCTCGGGCCGGGACTGCTCGCGACCACGGAACATGATCGTGATCTTGACCTTGTCGCCCTGCTTGAGGAACCGGACGACGTGACCCTTTTTGGTGTCGTAGTCGTGCGGGTCGATCTTCGGCCGGAGCTTCATTTCCTTGATGACCGTGTGCGCCTGGTTCTTGCGCGCCTCACGGGCCTTCATGGCCGACTCGTACTTGAACTTCCCGTAGTCCATGAGCTTGCAGACCGGCGGGCGAGCGTTCGCCGCCACCTCGACCAGGTCGAGGTCGTACTCCTGCGCAAGCTCCAGGGCCTTGGCAAGCGGAACAATCCCGACCTGCTCGCCGCTCGGACCGACAAGTCGCACTTCGGGAACGCGAATCCGGTCGTTGATACGGGGCTCGGTGCTGATGGATCCTCCTCGGTTAGCACCACACGGCCATCTGGCGGACGGCCGCGTTTGTCTCTGTTAGACAGACCCAACCGCGCCGGAACATGAAAAATGCCCCGGACGATCACAAGACGGGGCTCCAAAACACTGCCGGAGCACCGCCGCGATGATCGCGGGGCGCGCTTTCGGGCGACTCCATCGTCCGTACGGAACGATGGCGACCGCCTGACCGGGGTGACCCGCCGTCCGTGAGGACGGTCAGGTGGGAGATCGGAGCCTCCACTTGTTGGCCGGGCACACCAGTGCCTGGCCGGTCATCACACAAGGTTAGCAGCTCCCCGGGGGTGGTGCTAACCGCCGTACACCGGGCCCTATCGTGTGGGGCATGAGTGACACGCCCCCCGAGTCCCCGAACACCGACTCCCCCGACTTCGACGCCATGGCCCGCGACATCGCGGAGGTCCCGGCGGTCGAGGTGATCGTGACGGTCGCCGTCAACCTGATGAGTGCCGCCGCCGTGAAGCTCGGGCTGACCGAGGAGGGCGACAAGTACAAGGACCTGGACGAGGCCCGCAAGCTGGTCACCGCCCTGGCCGGACTTCTGGACGCGAGTGCGACGGAGATCAGCTCGTTCCACGCGGCCCCGCTGCGCGACGGCCTGAAGTCCCTCCAACTGGCGTTCCGCGAGGCCTCCCTCGTCCGCGACGAGCCGGGCCAGGGCCCGGGCGAGAAGTACACGGGCCCGATCTACGGCTAGTCGCCGCATCCCTCGCGAACGTACAAGGGCTCGCCCGGAGGCGTCGTCCCGGCCGGCAGCAGTGCCAGGTCGAGGCCGCGCACCAGGCGGGCCCTCAGCGTCTCGTCGTCGGCCAGGCGCCGGGCCACCGCGCGGGCGGCCTCGGCGGCGGGCGCGGACGGGTCGAGCACGAGGGCGAGGGTGCCGTCGGCCTGCCCCGGTCCGAGGTGGGCGCGGAGCACGGCGGGTTCGGCGGCCACCGCGGTCCGTACCGCCCCGACCACCGCCGGGTCGGTGAGCGGATCGGCGGTCGTCCGCCCCTCCGCCACCGCGAGCAGCGCGGACCCGCTCAGTTCGTACGGCACCGGACCCGCCAGGTCCAGCACGATCGTGTCCGCCTTCTCGTGCACGGCGGCCTGGAGGGCCTGGTGCAGTGGTACGGCCACGGGGCGGGCCGCCGGGTCCCAGCGGGCCAGCGACTCGGTGGAGGTGAAGGCGGGCAGGGCGGTGCGGCCGCCGGCCTTCAGGGTGGGTACGGCCATGTCGCTGGTCTTCTCGCGGCGCAGTCCGTTCCCGTCCTCCTCGACCTCACCGAGCACGGCCACCACGGGCACCAGCAGCCGGGCGCCCTTGAGGGCCGTCAGCACGGGGCCCACGGCGGTGCGGTCCTCGGCCCAGGCGGCGAGCGCCGCGCTCAGCCGGGGATCGGCCGAGCCGTCGTCGTCGGAGTAGCCGGAGTCGGGAATGTTCTTGTTCGCCACGGTGACCGACCCTATCGGGGGGATGCTGCTGGACTTGTGCGGGTCCTGAAACGCGGAGGACACAGGTTTCACACGTTTCTCAGACACAGTTGACAGACATCTAACTTTCATCTCACGGTCCGCACAGTCGCCGCCACCACGATCGCGGGCATGGAGTCTTCCAGAGCCGCCCGCCGAAACCACCGCGCGCGTCCCTCACGGCGCCGTCCGCTCGTCTATGTCGCCCTGGCCTCCGTGGCCGTCGTGGGCGTCACGGCGGCGGGGACCGTGTATGTGAAGGCACAGGCCCACTCCGGCGCCGTATCGTCGGCGGCGACGCCGTCGGCCTCGGCGTCGGGGAGCGGGGAGGCATCGGTGGAACCTGTGGCGGAGCCGACAGTGGACTACGCCGATCTGCTGGCGACGTCCATGAAGTCGGTGACCCCGGCCGGCGACCAGCGGGTGTCCGTCGCCGTTCTCGACCTGGACTCCGGCGAGAGCGCCACGTACGGCGACGCGGCCTTCGACACGGCGAGCATCGTCAAGGTGGACATCCTGGCGACGCTGCTGCTCCAGGCGCAGGACGCGGGGCGGCAGTTGACCGCGACCGAGAAGTCGTACGCCACCACGATGATCGAGAACAGCGACAACGACTCCGCGACCGCGCTGTGGAACATCATCGGCACGGCGGACGGGCTCGACACGGCGAACAAGACGTTCGGGCTGACGGCCACCACGGGTGGCGCCGGCCCGCTCTGGGGCCTGACCCAGACCACGGCCGCCGATCAACTCACCCTGCTCCAGCAGGTGTTCGGGGACGACTCGAAGCTCAGCTCGGCCTCGCGGTCGTATCTCCAGGGGTTGATGGGGAAGATAGAGACGGACCAGCAGTGGGGTGTGTCGGCCGCGGCCGACGGCGCGCAGTGGAAGCTGAAGAACGGCTGGCTGGCGCGGAGCACGACCGGGCTGTGGGACGTCAACAGCATCGGGCGGATCACCGCCGACGACGGGCACGACTACCTGGTCGCCGTGCTGTCGAAGGGGAGCACGACGCAGACCAAGGGGATCACGCTGATCGAGGCGGCGGCGAAGGCGGGGGTCGCTGCGTTCGCCGGGGCCGACTCCTCTACGTCGGCCTCCGCGTCCGCGACGGACTGATCGACCGGCTGGTGACCGACCGGCTGTTCATCGTGGTCTAGAAGGGCTCGCGGCGACCGCGTCGGCCGCGCCACAGGACGACCGCCGCGACGAGGAGAACCCCGCCGACACTGCCGGCCAGGGGGCCCGCCCAGTCGGACGGGTCGCTGTCGGTCTTGGCGGCGTCCGGGCCGGAGCCGAAGTACTCCTTGCCGTAGGCGACGGACGCCAGGGCGGCCGGCTTGAGGCGGGCGGCGGCCTTGATGGCGGCGGCGGGGTCGATGAAGCCGAAGCCGCGGGAGTCGTCGCGGCCGCCGGTCGGGGGGTTGCGGGCGGTGTCTTCGAGGAGCTTCTTGATCTGGGCCGGTGTGAGCCCCGGGTGGGCCGCCTTGATGAGCGCCACCGCGCCCGAGACGAAGGCGGAGGCGGCGCTGGTCCCCCAGCCCTCGTAGTACTTGTGGTCGGGGTCGGCGATGACGACGTTGACGCCGGGGGCGCTGACCGTGGCGTACCAGCGGCGGGTGGAGAAGGAGGCGCGGGTGCCGAAGCGGTCCACGGCGGTCGCGGCGATCACGCCCGGGTAGGCGGCGGGGTAGGAGACGTGGTCGCCCTTCTCGCCGCCGTTGCCGGCCGAGGCGACGACGGCGACGCCCTTCTTCAGGGCGTACTGCACGGCCTCGTCCTCGGCGGGCTCGGGGTGGGCGGAGGCGGAGTCGTCGCCGAGGGAGAGGTTGATGACGTCGGCGCCGTGGTCGGCGGCCCAACGGATGCCGTCCGCAAGGGCGTTGCCCCGGGTGGTGCGGGCCTTGCCGCGGGCGGAGTCGCCGTCTTCGAGGATCACCCGGACGGGCAGGATCTTCGCTTCCGGGGCGACCCCCATGACGCCGTCCTCGTCGCCGGGGCCGTGTCCGTGCCCGGCGATGATGCCGGCCATGGCGGTGCCGTGGCGGGCCCAGGCCCGGTCGCCCGGCTGCGCGCCGAAGCCGACCATGTCCTTGCCCGTGAGGACGTTGCCGTCGAGGTCGGGGTGGTCGGCCTCGACGCCGGTGTCGAGCACGGCGACGGTGATGCCCTTGCCCTTGGTCGTCTGCCAGGCCTCCTGGGTGTGCATGGCGTCCAGGGCCCATTCCTGGGCGCGTATGCCGTCCGCGTGGGCGACGGTGGGCGGGACCAGGGCGAGGGAGGCGGCGAGGGCGACGCTCAGGAGACCGGCCCGGCGGGACGTGACGCTCAAGGGGTCTCCTCCGAGGTCTTCGAAGCGTTCGGCGTCTCGGAGGCGTTGGAGCTCTCGGAGGGTGAGTCGACGGTCTTGCGCAGACTCCGCTCGACACGGTCGGCGAGGCCCTGCGCCTCGTTGCCGAGCCCCGCCTGGGCGGGGGCGGCGGTGCCGCCGGAGGTGACGGCCTCGTCGGCGGGCTCCGGTTCGTCGACCTTACGGCCGTCCGCCCAGCCGGAGACGGCGTAGACGACGACGGGGGCGTCGGTGAGGACGGAAACGGTCCACGAGGCACGCTGTTCGGCGCCGAAGGCGGCGGCGACGGTGCCCTTGGCGGCGTACGGGCGGGGCAGGAGGTCGGTCCGGTTGGCGAGGTTCTCGTTCTTGAACCGGGTGGAGAGGGCGGTCATCGCGGTGATGTCGGCCTTGGTGAAAAGGAGTCCGACGGTGGTGACGTAGCTCTGGGTGGCGTCGGTGTAGGTGGCGCGCAGGAGCCGTCGGCAGCCGACGGGGGCGAGGACGTCGCGCAGCAGTGGGTCGAAGGCGCCCGCGCAGCCCGTGTCCGGGGCCACTGCGATCCGCGTCCAGGTGCGGTCGGCGCCGCCCGGACCCGCGCCCTGCCCCCGCACGGTGGGCGGAAACAGCTCGTCGACAGGCACGCTGTGCCACAACTCGCCGGCAGCGGCGAAGGTACTGGCGCTGCCGTCCACGCCGTCGTCCCCGGTGAGCCAACTCCCGGTCACCGCACCGCCGATGAGCCCGAGACCGAGCACGACACAGACCGCGACAGCGGCGGTACGGGACCGAATCCGCGCCCCCAACGGCCGCGCCCGCACCCGCTCGTCGTACCCCTCGGGCTCCCCGAACGAGACAACGGGCCGCCCACCACCCGGGTTCACGGGCGAACTCCAGGACAAGGAGGGATCGGGGCGCGGCACCTCGGGCGGCATCGGGGTACCGGGGGCGGACGGGGACCAGGCGCTGGTGTCGGTACCGAGGGCGTCGAGTACGGAGCCCTGCATGGCGGAGCCGACGGGGTGGGCGTCGCCCCGGGGAGCCTCGGGCGGATAGGTCGCACCGGCGGCGGAGGGCGACCACGCACTCCGGCTGGGCGCCCCACCCGTCGGATCCCCGAACGATTCCCCACGCCACGGCGAGGCCGGCCGAAGCCGGGTGGTGCTCTCCGAGGGCGACTCGGGGGGCGCGGACCTGGGAGGGGTTTCCGGGCGGGCGGAGTCCCGGTGAAGCTGGTCGGACGACTGACGTGGGGACTCGTCCTCGGAGGGCAGCGGGTCGGCTACCGGGCGGGGCGGAACAGCAGAACCGGAAGACGTCCCCGGACGCCTCGGCACATACCGCTCCCGATCGGAGGGCCGACGCGGAGACCCCTCCTCGGGGGACAGCGGATCAGCCGCCGGGCGAGGCGGAACAGCAGAACCGGAAGACGTCCCCGGACGCCTCGGCACATACCGCTCCCGATCGGAGGGCCGACGCGGAGACCCCTCCTCGGGGGACAGCGGATCAGCCGCCGGGCGAGGCGGAACAGCAGAACCGGAAGACGTCCCCGGACGCCTCGGCACATACCGCTCCCCATCCGACGACCCACGCGGAGACCTGCTCTCGGGGCGTGGTGGGACAGCGGGGTCGGAAGGTGCTGGCTGACGGGCGGAGGCCTGGTGCGGCCGGTCGGATGCCTCGCCCGTAGCGGGAGGCGTCGTGGAGCGGGGCCGGTCGGACGGCTCGCCTTCAGGGCGCCGCGAGGTGTCCGAGCCGGCCCGTGCGGTAGGTCGGAAGAAGGGGGAGGACGGCTCCGGTCCGGTCTCCCTCTGTGCTTCGTCGTCACGCGTTCCCGCCGTGGGGGGATGCGGGACGGAGCTCTGTGCGGGGCGGCGCGGGTCGGCTCCGGGCACGGGCGGTGCGTCCGGGAAGCGGGCCGAGGCCGGAGGCGGGGGCGGGCTCACGGGGTCCGCCGCTCGGGGCGAGAAGGGCCGCAGGCCGGGGAAGCGCGGCCGGTTGTCGGAGGAGGCCGAACCGGAACCGTCGCCGGCGCCGGAGCCGTTGTCCTCAGACGCGTTACGGGCGTCTGGACCGCCGCCCGGAGGCACTGCCGTCGGACGACGCCCCGACGAACCACCCCAGAAGCTCGACGCGCCCTGCGACTCGTCCGTTATCGAACCTGACCCCGACGTACCCACGGGGCCGGAATGCGGTTGGTCCAAGTCCTCGCCTGTTGCATCGTCGGACGACGGCGGCTCCGCCGCATTCGTCGTGTGGCGCGGCGGTACGGGGGCGCGTCGCGCTTCCGTGCTCATGCACCCCCCGTTTCCTCGTACCCGGGCCACCGTTCGTTCGTACGCGGGCCGGTGTTCTCCCGCACCTGCTCGTATACGGACCGGTGTCCACCCCGCTCTCACCCGGCACGCACACAAAAACAAACTCGTCCCGAGCACGCATACCCGCAGCGGCGGACCGCCATCCCGGGCGCGGTCGAACGACCGGCGGCGTTTCCTCCGTGCGTGCGCGTCACTCTACGGGTTGCCCCCGCTCGAACGGGAACCAGTCCGCGACCCCGGGGCATCTGCCCGGAACGTCCCCCTACCCTGCGGTAATCCTGTCTGGCAGGCTGCGTTCATGACTGCGCGCGCCGCCGACCGGGCCCGTTACGACCGGGCCACCGCCCACCTCGACGCCCCCGTCGCGATCGTCGACCTGGACGCTTTCGATGCCAACGCGGACGACCTCGTCCGCCGGGCCGGCGGCAAGCCGGTCCGCGTCGCCAGCAAGTCCGTCCGCTGCCGAAACCTGCTCGAACGCGTCCTGGCCAGGGACGGCTTCGCGGGCCTCATGTCCTTCACCCTGGCCGAGTCGCTGTGGCTTGCCCGCTCCGGGTTCGAGGACGTGCTGCTCGCCTACCCGTCCGCCGACCGCGCCGCCTTCGGCGAGCTGGCCAACGACCCCAAGCTCGCCGCCGCCGTCACCGTGATGATCGACGACCCGGCACAGCTCAAGCTCATCGACGACTCGCGCGACGGCGGCAGCGAAGTCGTGCGTGTCTGCCTGGAGTTGGACACCTCGCTGCGGATGCTCGGCGGCCGCGTGCGCGTGGGAGCGCTCCGCTCGCCGCTGCGCTCCCCCGCCCAACTCGCCGACATCGCCCGGACGGTGTCCCGCCGCCCGGGCTTCAAGGTCGTAGGGATCATGGCCTACGAGGGGCACATCGCCGGTGTCGGCGACTCCGTGGCCGGGCGGCCCTTCCGGTCCCGCGCGATCCGGCTGATGCAGGCCACCGCCAAGCGTGAACTCGCCGAGCGGCGCGCGGAGGTGGTGCGGGCCGTGCGGGCCGTCGTACCGGATCTGGAGTTCGTCAACGGCGGCGGCACCGGCAGTGTCCAGCACACCGCGGCCGAGGACGCCGTCACCGAGATCGCGGCCGGTTCCGGGCTGTATGTGCCGCGCCTGTTCGACAATTACACGTCCTTCACCGGCCGTCCGGCCGCTCTCTTCGCCCAGCCCGTCGTACGGCGCCCGGGCGTCGGCGTCGTGACCGTCCTCGGCGGCGGCTACCCCGCCTCCGGCGCCCCCGGCCCCGACCGGCTCCCGGTGCCGTACCTGCCGGAGGGCCTGCGCTACGACCCCCAGGAGGGCCCCGGCGAGGTGCAGACGCCGCTGCTCGGCACGCCCGCCGACGACCTGCTGATCGGCGACAAGGTGTGGTTCCGGCACGCCAAGGCGGGTGAACTGTGCGAGCGGTTCGACGCGTTGCACCTGATCGAGGGCGACCGGGTGACCTCCACCGTGCCCACCTACCGGGGCGAGGGCATGACCTTCCTGTGATGGCTCACCGGGTCGACTGCCCCCGCTCCGGCGGGGGTTGACGGCTTGCCTACATGGGGGTGACGTATGCCCCCGCGATACCGCCGTCGACCAGGAAGTCCGCCGCGTTGACGAAGGACGAGTCGTCGCTGGCCAGGAAAGCGACGGCAGCGGCGATCTCGGTCGCCTCCGCGAAGCGGCCGACCGGGATGTGGACGAGGCGGCGCGCGGCCCGCTCCGGGTCCTTGGCGAACAGCTCCTGGAGGAGCGGGGTGTTGACCGGGCCCGGGCAGAGGGCGTTGACCCGGATGCCCTCGCGGGCGAACTGCACGCCCAGTTCACGGGACATGGCGAGGACCCCGCCCTTGGAGGCGGTGTACGAGATCTGGGATGTGGCCGCGCCCATCCTCGCCACGAAGGACGCCGTGTTGATGATCGAGCCCTTGCCCTGACGGCGCATGTACGGGATCGCGGCCTTGCAACACAGGTACACGGAGGTGAGGTTGACGTCCTGGACGCGCTTCCAGGCCTCCAGGCCGGTGTCGAGGATGGAGTCGTCGTCGGGCGGCGAGATGCCCGCGTTGTTGAAGGCGATGTCGACACTGCCGTAGGTGTCGAAGGCGGCCTTGAAGAGGGCCTCGACCTGCTCGGGGTCGGTGACGTCGACCTTCACGAACAGTCCGCCGACCTCGTCGGCCGCCGCCTTGCCGTGGGTCTCGTCGATGTCGCCGCAGACGACGTGCGCGCCCTCGGAGGCGAGCCGGCGCGCGGTGGCGAGGCCGATGCCGCTGCCGGCTCCGGTGATGACGGCGGTACGGCCGACGAGTCGTCGGCAGACAATCTCTGCGGTCACTGTGCTGGGTCCTCCGTGCTGGTGGAGACGTCGCTGATGAAGACGTTCTTGGTTTCGGTGAAGGCGGTGAGCGCGTCCGGGCCCAGTTCGCGGCCGATCCCCGACTGCTTGAAGCCGCCGAAGGGGGTCCAATAGCGGACGCTGGAATGGGAGTTGACGGACAGGTTGCCCGCCCGGACGGCCTTCGAGACGCGCAGGGCGCGGCCGACGTCGCGGGTCCAGATGGAGCCGGCGAGGCCGTAGTCGGTGGCGTTGGCGAGCGCGATCGCCTCCGCCTCGTCCTCGAAGGGGAGCACCACGGCGACCGGGCCGAAGACCTCCTCGACGGCCACGCGTGCGTGCGGGTCGACACCGGTGAGGACGGTGGGCGGGAACCAGAAGCCGGGGCCCTCGGGCGCCTTGCCGCGAATGCCGTCCAGGTCGTCGGTGACGTATGAACGGACGCGCTCCAGTTGGGACTTGGAGATCAGCGGGCCCATGTCCGTCTTCTCGTCGGCCGGGTCGCCCACCGTGACCCCTTCGATCGCGGGGGCCAGGAGGTCCAGGAAGCGGTCGTAGGCGCCGCGTTGGACGAGGATGCGGGTGCGGGCGCAGCAGTCCTGGCCGGAGTTGTCGAGGAAGGACATGGGGGCGGCTGCGGCGGCGGCTTCGAGGTCGGCGTCGGCGAAGACGATGTTGGGGCTCTTGCCGCCGAGTTCGAGGGTGACGCGCTTGAGGAGCGCCGACCCCTTCGCCAACACCTGTTTGCCTACGGCCGTTGACCCCGTGAACACGATCTTCGCGACGCCCGGGTGCTCGACGAGCGCGTTGCCCGCGACCGGGCCGCGGCCGGGGAGCACCTGGAAGAGGTGCTCGGGAAGGCCTGCCTCCAGGGCGAGTTCGGCCAGTCGGAGCGCGGTCAGCGGGGTCGTCTCGGCCGGTTTGAGGATGACCGCGTTGCCCGCCGCGAGCGCCGGTGCGGTGCCCCAGGCGGCGATCGGCATGGGGAAGTTCCAGGGCGCGATCACGCCCACCACGCCCAGCGGTTCGAGGATCGTGACGTCGAGGCCGCCCGCGACCGGGATCTGCCGGCCGGTCAGCCGCTCCACTCCCCCGGCCGCGTAGTCGAGCAGATCACGGACGTTGCCGGCCTCCCAGCGGGCGTTGCCGACCGTGTGCCCCGCCTCGCGGACCTCCAACTGGGCCAGTTCTTCCAGGTGTTCGTCCACCGCGGTCGCGAAGCGGCGCAGCAGCCAGGCCCGGTCTGCGGGCGGCAGCGCGGCCCACTTCGCCTGGGCCCGGGCGGCGCGTACGACGGCGGCGTCCACGTCGGCCGCGTCGGCGGCCGGGACGGTGGCGAGGACCTCCTCGGTGGCGGGGTTCAGTACGTCGAGAGACTGCTCGGCAGGCAAGGGGTTCCTCACAGACGTTCGAAGGAGCGACGCAGCTCCCAGTCGGTGACGGCGGCGTCGAAGGCTTCCAGTTCGACGCGCGCCATGTTGCGGTAGTGCGCGACGACTTCGTCGCCGAAGGCGGCCTTGGCGATCGGGCTGTTCTCCCACAGCTCGGCGGCCTCGCGGAGATTGGTGGGGACGTGCGCGTACTCGGCGCTGTAGGCGTTGCCCGCGCAGGGCTCGGGCAGTTCCAGCTTGTGCTCGATGCCGTAGAGGCCGGCCGCGACCAGGCCCGCCACCGCGAGATGGGGGTTCACGTCGCCGCCGGGCAGCCGGTTCTCGAAGCGCATCGAGCGGCCGTGGCCGACGACCCGCAGCGCGCAGGTGCGGTTGTCGTACCCCCAGGCGACGGCGGTCGGCGCGAACGAGCCCGGCTGGAACCGCTTGTAGGAGTTGATGTTCGGGGCGTACAGCAGCGAGAAGTCGCGGAGCGCGGCGAGCTGCCCGGCGAGGAAGTACCGCATGACCTCGGACATGCCGCCGGGGTCGGAGGCGGTCCCCGCCATCGCGTTGCCGCCCTCCCCGTCGCCGAGCGAGAGGTGGATGTGGCAGGAGTTGCCCTCACGCTCGTTGTACTTCGCCATGAAGGTGAGCGAGACACCCTCCTGGGAGGCGATCTCCTTGGCGCCGGTCTTGTACACGGCGTGCTGGTCGCAGGTGACGAGGGCGTCGTCGTAGCGGAAGACGATCTCGTGCTGGCCGGGGTTGCACTCGCCCTTGGCGGACTCGACGACGAGACCGGCGGCCGTCATCTCGTTGCGGATCCGGCGGAGCAGCGGCTCGATGCGGCCGGTGCCGAGCACGGAGTAGTCGATGTTGTACTGGTTGGCGGGGGTGAGCCCTTTGTAGTTGGCCTCCCAGGCCTGTTCGTACGTGTCCTTGAACACGATGAACTCCAGCTCCGTACCGACCTGCGCGGTGAAACCGTGCTCGGCGAGGCGCTCCAGTTGGCGGCGCAGGATCTGGCGGGGCGCGGCCACCACCGGCGACCCGTCGTTCCAGGCGAGGTCGGCGATCAGCAGGGCGGTGCCGGCGTTCCACGGCACACGGCGGAGGGTGGACAGGTCCGGGTGCATGGCGAAGTCGCCGTAACCGCGCTCCCAGGAGGACATCTCGTAGCCGTCGACCGTGTTCATGTCGGTGTCGACGGCGAGGAGGTAGTTGCAGCCCTCGGTGCCGTGCCGGAGTACGTCGTCGAGGAAGAAGCGGGCGGCGAACCGCTTGCCCTGGAGCCGCCCTTGCATATCGGGGAAGGCCAGGACGACAGTGTCGATCTCGCCGCTGGCGACGAGGGCGTGCAGTTCCTCGACGCTCAGCGGGGGTGTGCGGTCTGCCACGGGAAAGCTCCTTCGGCTGCTGCGCGCTTCTTCGACCGGGCCGGAAACCATAAGGTATTGCGGAGAACCATTGCTTGGGAAGGGGGTGCCGCCAGATGTCGCTGAGCGCGGAGGACGGCCTTGAGGACCGCTTGACCCCGGTCCTGCGGCCGGTACGGGCGGGCAACGGCTTCGAAGAGGCGCTGGAGCAGATCCTCCAGGTCGTACGGCTCGGTCTGGTGCCGGGCGGCGAGCGGTTGCCGGCCGAGCGGGAGCTGGCGGAGCGGCTCGGCATCAGCCGGGTGACGCTGCGCGAGGTGCTGAAGGTGCTGCAGGACCAGGGTCTGGTGGAGTCCCGGCGCGGGCGCTACGGCGGGACGTTCGTGCTGCCGAAGTCGGACGCCGGCGGCGAGGACGAGCTGCGGCGGCGGATCAGCACGGTCGACATCGAGGACGTGCTGCGGTTCCGGGAGGTGCTGGAGGTCGGCGCGACGGGCCTGTGCGCGACGCACGGCCTTTCGGCAGAACAGGCGGGCCGCCTGCGCGACGCCCTGGCCCGCACGCACGACGCGCCGCTCGCCGACTACCGCCGCCTGGACACGCTGCTGCATCTGACCCTGGCCGAGCTGTGCGGTTCCCCGACCCTGACCGCGCAGTACGCGGCGGTACGGGCCACGGTGAACGACCTCCTCGACTGCATCCCGCTCCTGGTCCGCAATCTGGAGCACTCGCAGCGGCAGCACATCGCGCTGGTGGAGGCGGTGCTGGACGGGGACGCGGACGGGGCGCGGGAGATGATGCGGGAACACTGCGCGGGGACGGCGGCACTGCTGCGGGGGTTCCTCGCGTGACCGGTGGGGTAGTTCAATGGTTCCCATCGAGTCCATTCACGTCGCCTCGCGGTCGGAGGAAAGCATGGCGGACAGGCCGCTGATCGGCATCAGCACATACCTGGAGACCGGGGCACGCTGGGGCGCCTGGGAGCTGGATGCGGCGCTCCTGCCGGCCGGCTACCCCCGGCTCGTCCAGCGGGCGGGCGGCCTGGCCGCGATGCTCCCGCCGGACTCCCCCGAACACGCTCCGGCGACCGTCAGCCGCCTCGACGGCCTGGTGATCGCGGGCGGCCCGGACGTCGACCCGGTCCGCTACGGCGCGCAGCGCGACCCCCGCACCGGCCCGCCCGCCCACGCCCGCGACGCCTGGGAACTCGCCCTGATCCAGGCCGCGTTGACGGCCCACGTCCCCCTGCTGGGCATCTGCCGGGGCATGCAGCTCCTGAACGTCGCCCTGGGCGGCACGCTCGTCCAGCACCTCGACGGCCACGCGGAGACCCCGGGCGTCTTCGGCCACCACCCGGTCAAGCCGGTCCCGGGCACCCGCTACGCGACCGCCGTACCGGAAGAAACCTCCGTACCCACCTTCCACCACCAGTCCATCGACCTCCTGGGCACCGGCCTGACCGTATCGGCCTGGGCTGAGGACGGAACTCCGGAGGCGGTCGAACTCCCCTCCGCCCACTGGGTGTTGGGTGTCCAGTGGCATCCCGAGATGGGCGAGGACCTGCGGGTGATGCGGGCACTGGTGGAGGCGGCCGCGACGGCCCGCTAGCCCCGCGTCAGCGAAAGCAGCTCCCGTGCCGGCCCCGTAGGCCGATGTCCCGTCGGCCACACCGCTCTCAAGTCCCGGGCGAGAGTGACTCCCTCCAGCGGGATGCGTACCAGCCTCCGCGTCGACAGTTCCTCACCGACCGCCAGTTCGCTGAGGACGGCGGGTCCGGCTCCGCCGACCGCTGATGCCTTGACCGCTGTGGTGGAGGAGAGTTCGATCAGGGGGCGGGCCAGGCCGCCGAGGGCCGCGTCGAGGACCTGGCGGGTGCCGGAGCCCTTCTCGCGGAGGATCAGAGGGGTCGACGCCAACTCCCCTGCGGGGACGGGGCGTCGGCGGCGGGCCCAGGGGTGGGTGGGGGCGGTGACGACGATCAGGTGGTCGTGGGCGATCACTGTGGAGTCGAGGCCGGGCGGGACCGACAGGCCCTCCACGAAACCGAGGTCCGCCTCGTCCGCCAGCAGGCGTTCCGCGACCGCCGTGGAGTTGCCGGCCAGCAACGAGACCGCGGTGTCGGGGCGTTGGGAGCGCAGCGCGAGGAGCCAGCCGGGGAGCAGGTACTCGGCGATGGTCATGCTCGCGGCCACGCGGAGCCGGGAGTCGCGGCGGTGTCGTAGCGCCTGGGCGCCCGCGTCGAAGGCCGCGGCCGCCTCGACGACCCGGCGGGCCCAGTCGGTGACCAGGGCCCCGGCGTCGGTCAGGCTTGAGCCGCGCGGTGAGCGGTCCACCAGGGCGACGCCGAGTTGCCGTTCCATCGAGCGGATCCGGCTGCTCGCGGCCGGCTGGGTGATCCCCAGCTCGCGCGCCGCGCCGCCGAGACTCCCGAGCCGTGCCACCGCCAGCAACAGCTCCAGCGCGCCCAGATCCGGCACCCGGTGCGCGATCGACCCCTCCCGCGGTTCTTCCACCTCACTGCTGCTGCTCATAAATCCAGTTTATGCCCCCATAGACAGATGCTCCCTGGCCGGCCGTCTCGGTCGGCGAGACGGTGGAGGCATGGTCACCGCCGTTCGCCACCTCGGACCCAACTGGTACGCCTCCGTCATGGGCACCGCCATCGTCGCCACGGCCGGTGCCGGACTCCCCGGCCACCTCCCGGGGCTGCGCACGGCCCTCGCAGCCGTCTGGGCCCTCTCGTTCGCCCTGCTCCTTGTCCTGCTCGCCGCCCGCACCCTGCACTGGACCCACCACCGCGACCAGGCCCGCGCCCACCTCCTCGACCCGGCGACGGCCCCCTTCTACGGCTGCCTCGCGATGGCCCTGCTGGCGGTGGGCGGCGGCACCCTGGTGGTCGGGCAGGACTGGATCGGACTGCGGGCCGCGGTCGTCCTCGACGCCGTGCTGTTCGCGGTCGGTACGGTCGTCGGGCTCGCGGCCGCCGTCGCCGTCCCGTACCTGATGGCCGTACGGCATCACGTGCACCCGTCGGAGGCGACCCCCGTGTGGCTGCTGCCCGTCGTCGCGCCGATGGTGTCCGCCGCCCTCGGCCCGCTGCTCGTGCCGCATCTGCCGGCCGGGCAGGCCCGGGCGACCCTCCTCCTGGCGTGCTTCGCGATGTTCGGACTGAGCCTGCTGGCAACCCTGTTGATGCTGCCGCTGCTCTTCGCCCGGCTCGTCGCCGGCGGCCCGCTGCCCCTAGGGCCTGTTCCAGGTTTCCCGCCTGCGCCCTCCGGGCGGACGACGGGAAACCTGGAACAGGCCCTAGCGCTCACCCCGACGCTGTTCCTGGTGCTGGGTCCGCTGGGCCAGTCCACCACCGCCGTCGGCAAGTTCGCGGACTTCGCCCCCGGAGTCGTACCGGCCGCGTACGCCCAGGGTTTCGGTCTCCTCGCCGTCCTCTACGGCGTCCCCGTCATGGGGTTCGCGCTGCTCTGGTTCGGCCTCGCCACCGCGCATGTCGTCCGCGCCCGGCGCCGGGGCATGGGCTTCGCGATGACGTGGTGGGCGTTCACCTTCCCGGTCGGCACCTGTGTCACCGGCGCCGAGTCCCTGGCCCGGCACACCGGCCTCGCCGTCTACGACGGACTCGCGGTCGTCCTGTACGGCGTGCTGGTCGCCGCCTGGGCCACCGCCGCCGTACACACGGCGAAGGGTCTGCTCAGCGGTGAGCTGCTCGCAGGGCCACCGCCAGCACCCGCGGCGCTTCGGCCAACGACGGCCCGTACCACGTGAGGTGCCGGCCGCTGACGAGCGCGCAGGGCAGGCCCGGGAAGGCCTCGGGGCCGTCGTCGGCCCTGAAGCGGTACGGCTCGTCGGGGAGGATCACCAACTCCGGTTCCGCCGCCCGCAGTTCGTCCAGTGTGACGCGCGGATAGCGTTCGGCGTGCGTTGCGTACGCGTGGTCGACGCCCAGCCGGGACAGCACATCGCCCGCGAAGGTGTCCCGGCCCAGCACCATCCAGGGTCGGCGCCAGATCGGTACCACCGCGGTCCTACGGCGCTCCGGTCGCGGCAGCTCCGCCCATGCCCGCTCCGCCTCGTCCAGCCAGCGCGGGCGGGACCGCGCCCCACACGCGTCGAGCACCCGGGTCAGCTCACTGAACGCCTGGAGGACGGAACGTACTTCGGTGACCAGGACCTCGACTCCCGCCTCGCGCAAGGCCGTCAGGTCCGGTGCGCGGTTCTCCTCCTCGTTGGCGAGCACCAGGTCGGGGGCGAGGGCGAGGATCCGGTCGAGCTTCGGGTTCTTGGTACCGCCCACCCGGGCGACGTCCAGACCGGGCGGGTGAGCGCACCAGTCCGTCGCGCCGACCACGACTCCGGGCAGCGACACGGCGATCGCCTCCGTCAGGGACGGGACGAGCGAGACGACGCGCATCAGCGCGGGCGGTCCTGGACCGCCTCGATGTGCTCGGCCACCGCGACCACGACCACCCGGGTGTCCGGCACGGTCGCGCGCCAGCGGTGGCGCACCCCGCCGGTCAGGTACATCGTGTCGCCGCGCACCAGGCGGTACGCGCGCCCCTCTGCCTCGATCTCGACGGCGCCGTCCGCGACGTACATCAACTCGTCGTTGCGGTGCTGGAATTCGCGTCCCGCGTCATGGTCGCCGGTGAACTCCGAGGCGTGGAGCTGATGGTGACCCCGGACCAGGGAACGCATCCGGGGTTCGACCCCCGACTCGGCGTCCTCCGCGCGGACGACGTCGACGCTGCACGCGGGGTCGGCGGCGGCGAGGAGTTCGACGGCGGTGGTGCGCAGGGCGTCGGCCACCTTCTCCAGGGAGCTTCTGCTGGGGCGGGCGCGGTCGTTCTCCACCTGGCTCAGGAAGGGCACCGACAGGCCGCTGCGTTCGGCCACGACGGCGAGGGTCAGGGACAGCGCGCGGCGTCGCCGCCGTACGGCCGCACCCACCCGAAGGGGCTGTTCTTTGTGGTCGCCCATCGCTCCGGCTCCCTCCTTCGCTCGTCGGTGCGCGGCCGCTTCGGCGGCTGCTTCTGAAACTGTCTCTGATGACTTCTCTGCACCCTACGCATGTTCGGCAAACCGTTTCATGCGCCTGTCACATCCACGTCACACAGCGTGCGATCGGACCTCACAGTTCTGGCCAGGCGACGAGGGCCTGCCGACCCTCGATCGGCGCGAGAGTTCTTCCCTCTCTTCAATGCGTACGCGGTCGCCTGTGTTCCCGCTCACTTCTCCGGCCGTTCAAGGGGGCTTCGTAGCGCTGTGTGGTTGGCCGGATCCTTTTCGTACCGGGACGGCACGAAAAAGGCGGGCCCCGCCGCACGAAGGGGGGAACGTGCGGCGGAGCCCGCCTCCGGGAGGCGGCTGCGGGACTGTCAGGTCACCCGGCCGCCTGGCTCTTCTGGTTCTTCGTGACCGGGGCCCACTTGTCGGCCAGCCCAGGGTGCTGCTTCAGCCAGGTGCGGACGGCGGTCTGCTCCTGGCCCTTGCCGGACTTCTGGATCTGCGCCTCCAGACCGGTGAGCTGCTCCTCGGTCATGTGGAAGTCCCTCAGCCACGTGCCGACGTCGGGGTTGTCGGCGGTGAAGCCCTTGCGGGCCACGGTGTGTACGCCGTCGCCCTTGCCCCAGGCGCCCTTCGGGTCCTTGAGCTTCTTCAGCTTGTAGTCGCTGTACGCCCAGTGCGGCGACCAGAGCGTGACGACGATCGGCTGCTGCTTGGCGTAGGCGCGCTTCAGCTCGGCCAGCATCGCCGGGGTCGAGCCGTCGACGACGTCGTAGGAGCCCGTCAGGCCGTACGCCTTGAGGACCTTGGTCTTCAGGAGGCCCATCATTCCGGCGCTCGGTTCGATGCCGGTGATCTTGCCGCCGAACTCGGAGGCGTGGGTCTTCAGGTCCGCGAGGGTGTTGACGTCCTTCATGTACGCCGGGACGGTCAGCTCCAGGGACGTGGAGCCGTACCAGTTGCCGACGTCGTCGAGCTGCTTGCCGTACTTCTTCCAGTACTCGGCGTGCGTGGTGGGCAGCCAGGCGTCGGTCTGGAAGTCGATCTGGCCGGTGGCGAGGCCGGTGTAGAGGGGGCCGGCGGCGTACTGGGTGGTGGTGACCTTGTAGCCGCGTTCCTCCAGGAGTTCCTTCCAGAGGAAGGTGGAGGCGATGCCCTCGTCCCAGGGGATGTAGCCGATGGTGATGTTCTTGCCCTTGCCGATGTTTTCGGCGCCGGCCGTCGTTGTGTCGGACGAAGAGCCGAAGACGCCGATGCCGCTTGCCACCAGGGCGAGGACGACCACGCCGATCACGGCGAACGCCGGGCGGGGGCGGTAGTTCCAGGGCTTGACGCTCTCCGCCGCGCGGGCCTTGGCGGCGGCCCTGCGGCCGAGCGGGGAGATCTGGGTGCCGAGTGCGCCGGTCATGCGGTCGAGGTAGATGGCGAGGACGACGATGCCGACGCCCGCCTCGAAGCCGAAGCCGATGTCGAGCTGGCCGATGGCCTCGTTGACGGCGCCGCCGAGGCCGCCGGTGCCGACCATGCCGGCGATGACGACCATCGAAAGGCCCAGCATGATGACCTGGTTGACGCCCGCCATGATCGTCGGGAGGGCGAGGGGCAGTTGGACGCGGAGCAGGGTGTCACGCGGTGAGGTGCCGAACGCCTCGGCGGCTTCGACGAGTTCGGCGTCGACCTGGCGGATGCCCAGTTCGGTCATGCGGACGCCGGGGGCGAGCGCGAAGATCAGGGTGGCGATGACTCCGGCGGAGGTGCCGAGGCCGAAGAAGAGGATCGCCGGGATCAGCAGCACCATCGACGGCATCGTCTGGAGCAGGTCGAGGGCGGGTCGTACGACCGCGCTGACCGTCCTGGAGCGGGCCGCCCAGATGCCCAGCGGGATCGAGATCACCAGGGCGATGACGGTGGCCACGAGCACCAGGGCCAGGGTCGACATGGCCCGGTCCCAGAGGTCGAGCGAGTCGATCAGCACGAATCCGGCGAAGGCCAGGACGCCCGCGACCAGTCCGCGCAGCCACCAGGCGAGCACGGCCAGGATGCCCGCGAGGAGCAGCGGTTCGGGGGCGCCGAGGACCGCGTTGATGCCGTCGTACATGCCCTCGACGACGGTCTTGATCGCGTCGAAGAGCCAGGACATGTGGGCGAGGAGCCAGTTGACACCGGAGTCGACCCAGTCGCCGAGCGGGAGCCTAGGCACAGGTGGTCACCTGCTCCCCTTCGGGTGCTCCGCCGAGGAACGCGACGAGACGTTCCTGCGGTACGACGCCCACGACCTCGTCGGCCGCGTCGAGCACCGCGACCGCGTGCGGGATGCGGGCGCTGAGGGCGCAGAGGTCGGTGAAGGGCATCTCCGGTGTGGCGGTCGCGCAGGCGCAGTCGGCCTCGTGGCCGTCGACACCGGTGTCCATGACGGCGCTCGCGGTCAGCACCCGGGAGCGGTCGACGTCCTGGATGAAGGAGGCGACGTAGTCGTTGGCGGGGCGGAGCAGGATGTCCTCGGCGGTGCCGGTCTGGACGATGCGGCCGTCGCGCATGACGGCGATGCGGTCGCCCAGGCGCATGGCCTCGTTGAGGTCGTGGGTGATGAAGACGATCGTCTTCTTCAACGACTTCTGGAGTTCGAGGAGTTGGTCCTGCATGTCCCGGCGGATCAGCGGGTCGAGCGCGCTGAACGACTCGTCCATCAGGAGCAGGTCGGCGTCGGTGGCCAGCGCGCGGGCCAGGCCGACGCGCTGCTGCATGCCGCCGGACAGCTCGTCGGGCCAGGAGTCCTCCCAGCCGGCCAGCCCGCACAGGGCGAGCGCCTCGCCGGCGCGGGCTTCGCGCTCGGCGCGGGGCACGCCCTGCACGGCCAGACCGTAGGCGGCGTTCTCGCGGACGCTGCGGTGCGGGAACAGCGCGAAGTGCTGGAAGACCATGCTGATCTTGCGGGCGCGGACCTCGCGCAGCTCACGGTCGCCGAGCGCCGTCAGGTCCTGGCCGTCGAAGAGGACGCGTCCCGCGGTGGGCTCCAGGAGTCCGTTGAGCATGCGCAGGAGGGTGGACTTGCCGGAGCCGGACAGGCCCATGACGACGAAGATCTGGCCCGGTGCGACGGAGAAGGAGGCGTCTATCACGGCGGCCGTGGTGCCGTCGGTGCGGAGTTCCTCCCGGTCGGCTCCTTCCCGGAGCCGTTCAACCGCCTGGTCGGATCGTCTGCCGAACACCTTGTACAGATGCTCGGCTTCTAGCCTGGCTGACACGCGTACCTCTCGATGGGGGGCAGGACGGGCGGCGCCTGCCCCCGCCCGTCCACCGCAAACGGAACGTGGTTCAGGTCACTCGCGCCGTAGGATCGCTTCCCGAGTCTCAGGGGGGGCACTGTGGAACGACCTGATGACCGGCTGCCGTCGGTCTTTCGCTTCAGTACGGAACTCGTCGCCTGGGTGGGCATGCCGTGGGCGCTGGCCCGTCACTCCTGGGTTCTGGCGGTCCTGTCGCTCGTGGTGCTGATCGGTCTGCCGACCGTGTTCGCCACTCCGGGTGACAAGGAGCGGGTGGTCGTGCCGGTGCCGGGGTGGGCGACGATCCTCCTGGTGCTGTTGCAGCTCGCCGGTGCCCTGGTCGCCGCCTGGTGGATCATGCCGCTGTGGGCCGCCGTGCTCGTGTCCGTGCTCGCCGCCGTCACGCTGGTCACGGAGCGTCCGCGGTGGGCCTGGCTGCTCTCGCTTTCGCACCGCGCCGACGCCTGACCGTCCGCACTGTCCGCGCGGTGCGGCATGATGCGAGGCGTGACCGGACGACTGATGCTTCTCGACACCGCCTCGCTCTACTTCCGCGCCTACTTCGGCGTCCCGGAGTCCGTGAAGGCACCGGACGGGACGCCGGTGAACGCCGTGCGCGGGCTGCTCGAATTCATCGACCGGCTGGTCAAGGACCACCGGCCCGACCAGTTGGTCGCGTGCATGGACGCGGACTGGCGGCCGCAGTGGCGGGTCGACCTGATCCCCACCTACAAGGCGCACCGTGTCGCCGAGGTGCGCGAGAGCGGCCCGGACGCGGAGGAGGTGCCGGACACGCTGTCCCCGCAGGTGCCGATCATCGAGGCCGTCCTCGACGCGGTGGGCATCGCACGCGTGGGCGTCGAGCCGTACGAGGCGGACGACGTGATCGGCACCTTCACGGCCCACGCCAAGGGCCCGGTCGACATCGTCACCGGCGACCGCGACCTGTATCAACTCGTCGACGACGCACGGGGAATCCGGGTGCTGTATCCCCTCAAGGGCGTCGGCATGCTCCAGCTCACCGACGAGGCGCTGCTGCGCGAGAAGTACGGCGTCGACGGCCGGGGGTACGCGGATCTGGCGCTGCTGCGCGGCGACCCCAGCGACGGTCTGCCGGGCGTGCCCGGGATCGGCGAGAAGACGGCGGCCAAGCTGCTGGCCGAGTTCGGTGACGTGCCCGGGATCATGGCGGCGATCGACGATCCCAAGTCGAAGCTGACCCCTTCGCAGCGCAAGCGCCTCGACGAGTCGCGGCCGTATGTCGCGGTCGCGCCCAAGGTGGTACGGGTCGCGGACGACGTACCGCTGCCCGACGTCGACCCGACGCTGCCGCACGGCCCGCGTGACCCGGAGCTGGTGGACGCGCTGGCGGACCGCTGGGGTCTGGGCGGATCATTGCAGCGACTGCTCACCACGCTGGGCGCGTAAGCATTGTTCTCGCCCTCGCCTTCTTGCCTTTCACAGAGAATGTAGTGCTAACTTAGGTAAGCCTAAGCATGGGAATCTGGGAGGCCGTCATGGCAGAACGTCCGGCACGGAAGCCGCGTAAGCCCCACTCCGCGCAGGTTGTCCGCACCGAACGACTGACCCCCCATATGCAGCGCGTGGTGCTCGGCGGCGAGGGTCTGGCCGGGTTCTCCGCCGACACCTGCACCGACCACTACGTGAAGCTGCTGTTCCCGGCCGGGGGCGCCACCTACCCCGAGCCCTTCGACATGGAGCGCATCCGCGCGGAGTTCCCGCGCGAGCAGTGGCCGGTGACCCGGACCTACACCGTGCGCGCCTGGGACCCCGAACACCTCGAACTCACCCTGGACTTCGTGATCCACGGCGACGAGGGTCTCGCCGGCCCGTGGGCCTGCCGCGTCCAGCCGGGCGAGACCGTCCGCTTCATGGGCCCCGGCGGCGCCTACGCCCCCGACACCGACGCCGACTGGCATCTGCTCGCCGGGGACGAGAGCGCGCTGCCCGCGATCGCCCGCGCGCTGGAGTCGCTGCCCGAGGGCGTCACGGCACACGCCTTCGTGGAGATCTCCGGGCCCGAGGAGGAGCAGAAGATCGACTCCGACATCGAGGTCGTCTGGCTGCACCGCGGGGACCGTCCCGTCGGCGAGACCCTCGTCGAGGCCGTCCGGGCACTGGAGTTCCCCGAGGGCCGGATGCACGCCTTCGTGCACGGCGAGGCGGCCTTCGTGAAGGAGCTGCGCGCCCTGTTGCGGGTCGAGCTGGCGATTCCGCGCGAGGACCTGTCGATCTCCGGCTACTGGCGGCTCGGCCACAACGAGGACGGCTGGCAGGCCTCCAAGCGGGACTGGAACGCGAAGATCGAGGCCGAGCAGGAGGGCGCCACGGCGGCTGCCTAGCCGTTGCGCCCCACCCCTTGCACGGACGGACCGCCGGTACGACCGGTTATACGGACCGCTGGTAGGACCGGAACGTACGGATCGACAGCCACACCGCCACCACCGCGAGCCCCAGCAGCGCACCGCCCCGGCTGAGCACATCGCCCCAGTCGGGGTGCTCGGACATCGCCGAACGGCCCGCCACCATCGCCCAGTTGAGCGGGTTGAAGTCGGCGATGTGCCGCATCCACGAGGGCATCCGGGACGGCGCCATGAAGGCGCTGGACAGGAATGTCAGCGGCAGCAGCAGGAAGGTGTTGATGCCGATGATCGACTCCCGCTCCCGCACCAGCATGCCCAGCGCGTTCGACAGCGCCCCGAATATGGTGCCCAGCAGCACGGAGGCCACGATCAGGATCGCGACGCCGCCGACGCCGCCCGGGTAGTCGGCGCCGCCGAGCAGTCCGAGCAGCACGATGACCACCGACTGGAACGCGGTCACCAGGCCGTTGTTGACGACGTTGCCGTTCATCAGCGCGGCCCGGCTGACCGGGGTGGTCAGGAAGCGGTCGAGGGTGCCGCGCTGGATCTCCTCCAACGTGCCCATGCCCGCCCACATGTTGGAGCTGAGGGCGCTCATCACGACCACGCCCGGGACGAGGTAGTCCAGGTACGAGGTGGTGCCGAAGCCGCCGAGTTCGACGACCTTCCTGAAGAGGTTGCCGAACAGGAACAGCCAGATCATCGGCTGGATGAGGGTGATGACCGCGAAGGCGGGCTGCCGTGCGAACACCCTGAGTTGACGCTGCGTCATGTACCAGGTCTGGGAGACGGCCGTGCTCATCGCGCACCTCCGGCGATCGCGAGCTGCCCGGCGCCGTCCGAGTCGGCCTCGGAGTAACGGCGGCCGGCGTAACGGAGATAGACGTCGTCGAGCGAGGGGCGGGCGACCGTCGCGGCGGCGACCGAGACACCGGCGCGCTCGAACGCGGCCAGCAGCACGGGCATCGCGGCCGCTCCGTCGTCGGCGCGGGCGCTGACACGCTGCCCGTCGACCAGCACCTCGTGCACGCCCGGCAGTCCGACGAGGGTACCCCTGAGCAGCGTACGGCCGGCGTCGCCGACCGCTTCCCGCAGCTCCAAGTGGACGGCGTCGCCGCGGAGTTCGCCCTTGAGGGAGTCGGGGGTGCCCTCCACGACGACCCGGCCGCGGTCGACGATCGCGATGCGTTCGGCGAGCCGGTCGGCCTCTTCGAGGTAGTGCGTGGTGAGCAGGATGGTCAGGCCCTCCTCCCCCGCGAGACGGCCGATCTCGTCCCACATCGCGGTGCGGGCCTCCGGGTCGAGACCGGTGGTGGGCTCGTCGAGGAAGAGCACCTCGGGCCGGTGCACCAGGCCGAGCGCCACGTCCAGGCGGCGGCGCATTCCGCCGGAGTACCCCTTCACCGGGCGCCGCGCGGCCTCGGCGAGGGCGAAGCGGTCCAGGAGTGCGTCCACCCGCTCCGCGAGGGCGGCGCCCTTCAAGCCGTAGAGCCTGCCCTGGAGTTGGAGGTTCTCGCGGCCGGTGGCCGTGGGGTCGGCGCCGGAGTTCTGGGCCACCACGCCGATCGCGCGGCGGACCCGGTCCGGGTGGCGCAGCACGTCATGGCCGGCGACGGTGGCGGTGCCCGAGTCGGGCCTGGCCAGGGTGGTGAGGATCTTGACGGTGGTGGATTTGCCGGCGCCGTTGGGGCCGAGGAGGCCGAAGACGGTGCCGGGTTCGACGGTGATGTCCATGCCGTTGAGGGCGGTGACGTCACCGGGATAGGTCTTGATCAGTTGACGCGCCTGGACCGCGGGCGCACGGGTACTGCCCATGACAGCTCTCCATGAGTGAAGTGAGCGGATGTGCAAGAGCACGACTGATCCGCGTGAAGAGCGCCGGGCTATCCTGGGTGTGCCGCACCTCGATCGCCTGGCTTCGCCGCACGGCGGGTCAGCTCGGGGTTCGTGACCCCGGCGGGGCTGCTGCAACAGCCCGGTCGGGGTTCTTCTCGGCTAGGTGAACTCCGGTGGCAGCTCCCCCGTTTCGTGGAAGTGGCGCCAGCTTTCGACGCCCGGCATCGAGCCCTTCCTGATCTCCTCCAGGAAGCCGCGGACCCATGCGGCCTGCGCCTCGATCATGTGCAACTGGTACTCGACCTCCACCAGGAACAGCCGGGGCACCGATTCGTAGAGCTTCTCCAGCGCGCCGCGCTCGCTCGCCGCCTGGACGTCGAGGTTCTGCACCCGCTCCTCCAGGAGGGTCGTCACCTCGTCGGGGGGCAGTGCGCCGAGCAGGGACAGCGCGCTCTCGAAGATCGGGTACTCCTTGACCGGGCGGGCCAGCAGCTCGGAGAGCCACTCGGTCATCTCCTCGCGGCCGGCGGCGGTCAGTCCGTAGACCGTGCGCTCGGGGCGGTTGCCCTGCCGCTCCGTGTCGGCGACCTCGACGAAGCCGTGCTTCTCCAGGTTCTGCACGACCGTGTACAGCGAGCCGTAGTTGATCTTCGTGCTGGTGTCCTTGCCCTGGCGGCGCAGGGTCTGGGCGATCTCGTAGGGATGCATGGGCTTCTGCCAGAGGGTGACCAGCACGGCGAGCGCCAGCGGATTGCTCAGCCTGCGACGCTTCGTCGCCATCGCGACCACCACCTCCACCCACACCTCGTATCCGAATATCCGTACCCGAACATATCGCGAGTGCACGGCGAGCGTCAATACACACGATGTATCGCGTTTCCGCCGCGAGGGCAAGGGCGTGAGGACTTAGGCCCGCCGCGGACATGGCGGCGTGACGCGGGCGAAACAGCCCCTCCCTAATTTCTGTCACCCGACAGGAATTCGCGTGATACCGCGCCGAAGGCAGGTGCCGCATGGCCACGACCGCCCCCTCCGACGTACGCCCCGATCCGCCCCACTCATCCGACGACAGCTCCCTCACGGAGTTCGGCTACCGCCAGGAGCTGCATCGCAGCCTCGGCCGGTACGCCTCGTTCGCGGCCGGGTTCTCCTTCATCTCCGTCCTGACGACCGTCTTCCAGTTCTTCGCCTTCGGGTACGCGTTCGGCGGCCCGGTCTTCTTCTGGGCCTGGCCGGTGGTGCTCGTCGGCCAGCTGCTGGTGGCCGCCTGCTTCGCCGAACTGGCCGCCCGATACCCGATCTCGGGCGCGATCTACCAGTGGTCCTCGCGCCTGTCGACCCCGTCCTTCGGCTGGTTCGCCGGCTGGATCATGGTGATCGGGCAGATCGTGGTGGTCGCCGCGGCGGCCCTCGCGCTCCAGATGGTGCTGCCGGCGATCTGGTCCGGCTTCCAGCTCGTCGGCGGTGACCCCTCGCCCGTCTCCCCGGACGGCGCGGCCAACGCGGCGGTCCTGGGGGTGGTCCTGCTGGTCCTGACGACCCTGGTGAACATCCTCGACAACCGCGTGATGTCCGTGATCAACCGGGTCGGAGTGACGGCGGAGATCATCGGCGCGATCCTCATCGTCGTACTCCTGCTGACCCACTCGAAGCGCACCCCGGGCATCACCTTCCACACCGGCGGCGGCGCGGAGGGCGGACTGATCGGCGCGCTGCTGGTCGGCTCGTTCACGGCGGCGTACGTGATGATCGGCTTCGACAGCGCGGGCGAGATGAGCGAGGAGACCCACAACCCGCGCCGCACCGCGCCCCGCACGATCCTCACCGCGCTCGGCGCCGCGGGCCTGCTCGGCGGCCTGATCATCCTCGGTGGCCTGCTGGCAGCGCCCAGCCTGACCGACGGACACCTCGGGGTCGACGGACTCAGCTACGTCCTGACCAGCAGCCTCGGCGACGGGGTGGGCAAGGCCCTGCTGGCCGACGTGGTGGTGGCGATCGCGGTGGCGACCCTGGCCATCCAGACGGCGGCCTGCCGCATGCTCTTCTCGATGGCCCGCGACGGCCAACTCCCCTTCTCCGCCCGCCTCGCACGCGTCAACCCGCGCACCGGCATGCCCGGCGCACCCGCCCTGGTCGTCGGTGTCCTGGCGGCGGCCCTGCTCCTCCTCAACTTCGCCTCCCCGGACGCCTTCCTCGCCATCGGCACCACCTGCATCGTGATGCTGTACCTGGCCTACGCGATGGTCACGGGACCGCTGCTACTGCGCCGTCTGCGCGGCGAGTTCACCACCGAGGGCACCGACGAGACGGGCGCCCGACTGTTCTCGCTCGGCCGGTGGGGCGTTCCGGTCAACGTCCTGGCCCTGCTCTACGGCCTGGTCATGACCGTCAACCTGGCGTGGCCGCGGGCCGCGGTGTACGACCCGGCGGGCGGGCACTGGTACTTCCAGTGGTTCACCGTGCTGTTCCTGGCCGCGACCTTGGGCGCCGGGGCTCTGTACCGGCTGACGCATGCTCAACACCCGCGCTCCGGCGCGGAATCCGCACCCTGACGCACCACCTCACCAGTGAACCGCCGTCTGCGCCCGCCCTGAACAGGCCGGGCGCAGACGGCGCACTGGGCGGTGCGGACATCCGCACATCCGGCGGACACAGAGCCATTACCGTGCGCCGGGGCCGCTCCATGCGCCGGGGGTGCGCGCCCTTTCGGACAGCCGAAAGCCACCGCATGGTGCGAAATGGAAGGCGGCCAGGGCGAGTTGACGGCATGAAAGAGTGCCGAGCCCGGCTCGTGGAGGTGCTGTCACGATGCATGCTAGGGCAGCCCTCACCGGTGTCCCAGAGGAACGGCTCTGGAGATCGAACCTGAGCGGTTGTACCGTATTAAGGTGCGAATCTGTCCGGGAAAGACAATCTTTTCACCGTTAGTGCATCCATTTGGATGTTCACTAAACGGGAGCACTCCGCGGCGGTGTCACCGCCCAACTCCGGCCGGAGGCCGCCGAGTCAGACACGCGACGCCGCGCCAGTGACCGCACTGTCCGGTTCCGGACTCCCCATGCTCCGCACCACAGGGAGATTCCCACTTCAAGACCGTCAGCTACTCATCGTGAGGGGACATCGCCATGCCGTCTCTTGAGCTCGACGTTCCGTTCGCCCTGCGGACAAACCCCAGGCTGGCGCAGGCCCTGCCAGAACATGTGCGGCGACTGCGGAGCTTCTGCCTGCCGGAGAAGGTCTACCTGGCACAGAAGTGCCCCGACATAGTCGGAGGCTGGTGGCCCGAGGCGAACGGAGAGGACCTGGACCTGGGACTGGACTTCTTCGCCTGGCTGTTCCTGGTCGACGACGCCTTCGACGGCCTCAACGCGCAGGACGCGGAGAAGCTGATCAAGACCTTCACCGGAGTCGTGGAGGGGGCCGGCGGCAACGGCGACGGCCGGGTCGACTTCTTCGCCGATGTCTGGGCCCGCCAGTGCGAGGGGATGTCGGCCCGCTACCGCAGGCGCGCGGCGGACAACTGGACCCGGGTCTTCGACGCCCTCCTGACGGAGGTCGTGAACATCGCGGAGAACCACTTCCCCACGATCGAGGAGTACCGCGACATCCGGTACCGGTCCGGATACATGCCTCCCATCCTCGACATGACCGAGCGCCTCCGCGGTTTCGAACTGACACCCGAGGTCCACGTCGATCCGGTGTTCCGGACCATGTACGACGCCAACGTGTGGTGCCTCAACCTGGTCGACGACCTGTTCTCGTTCGAGAAGGAGGCAGCTCAGGGCGAGCCCCACAACATGGTGCTCGTCGTCGAGCGTGAACGCGGTTGCTCCCGCGCCGAGGCGGTCGCCGCGGTGGTGTCCATGCTGGGCGCGCACGTCGCCGACTTCCTCGCGGCGGAAGCACAGTTGTCGTCCTCGCTGGAAGCCCGCGGTGTCTCCCTGACCGACCGGGCGAAGGCCTACGCATTCGTCGACGACCTGCGATCGAGCTGCGCGTCCTCCTACTACTGGTGCCGGAGTTCTCCTCGGTACACCGGGGAGATGGAGTGGCTGAGCTTCCGCGACGAGTGAGCCGGGACCGCTGACACCGGCCGGTGTCAGCAGCATCGCCTCGCCCCGCTGTCCGTGGCCCTCGTACCCTTGATCGTGATGAGACGCCGCACCCCGCCCCCGCCCTCTCCCCTGCCGCAGCGCGACGGGGTGGATCCGGTGCGGGTGCGGCTGCCCGCCGGGGAGGCGTGGCCGACCGTACGGGATCATCTGGTGGCGCGGCTCGCGGCCGGGGCCGGGGTGATCGACGGCATGCTCGACGCGGGGCGGATCGTGGACGTCACCGGCCGTCCGGTGCCGCGGGACATGGCCTATGTGCCGGGCATGTTCGTGTGGTTCCACCGGGACCTGCCCGACGAGGAGCGGGTGCCCTTTCCGGTCCGGGTCCTGTACCGGGACGACCACGTGGTGGTGGCCGACAAACCGCACTTCCTGGCCACCACACCGCGCGGCAGCCATGTGGCCGAGACCGCCCTCGCGCGGCTGCGCAGCCGGCTGTCCCTCCCGACGCTGAGCCCGGCACACCGACTGGACCGGCTGACGGCCGGGGTGGTGCTGTTCACCGTACGGCCCGAGGAACGCGGCACGTACCAGGCGCTGTTCCGCGACCGGCGGGTGGCGAAGGAGTACGAGGCCGTGGCGCCGTACGACCCCGGACTGGTCCTGCCCCGCACCGTGCGCAGCCGGATCGTCAAGGAGCGCGGGGTCCTGGCGGCCCGCGAGGTCGACGGCGAGCCCAACGCCGTCAGCCGGGTCGAGTTGCTGGAGCACCGCGACGGGCGGGCCCGGTACCGGCTGACTCCGAGTACCGGGCAGACCCACCAACTGAGGGTGCACATGAGCTCGTTGGGGGTGCCGATCCTCGGCGATCCCCTCTATCCGGTGGTCATCGACCCCGTGCCGGCCGGCGACTTCCGGCGACCGCTCCAACTGCTGGCGCGTGTCCTGGAGTTCACCGATCCGGTCACGGGACTCGAGCACCGGTTCGTCAGCCCGCGGGTGCTGCGGGCCTGGCCGTCGTACGAGGAGTGGGCGGGGTGACCCCACCCGGTCGGCTCACTCGCCGCGCCACCAGCGCAGCATGCGCTGGAACACGCCCGGCCGGCGGGCCGGTTCGGACAGCGGCGGCGCAGTGGACGCCTGTGCGGGCTCGTCGGCCGGGACGGCGGGTGCCGGGGCCGTGGGCCGTGCCTGCTCCGAACTGATCTGCCAGTTGTCCGGGCGCTGCCGCGGCAGCGGGTTGATGGAGGGCCGCTCCGTGACGTCCTGTTGGGCCTTCGGCGCGAACTTCACCGGCAGCTCCACCAGGTGCCGGTTGGAGATGGACTGACGCCAGCTCAGTTCGTCCTCGGGGCAGGCGAGTTGGATGTCCGGAACGCGGGTCAGCAGTGCGTCGACGCCGACGTCCGCGATGGCGCGGCCGATGTCCTGGCCCGGGCACTCGTGGGGGCCGCCGCTGAAGGCGAGGTGCGAGCGGTTGCCCTGCATGTTGGCCTCGAGATCGGGACGGACGCGCGGGTCGACGTTGCCCGGCGCGATGCCCAGGAGGAGGCCGTCGCCCTTGCGGATGCGCTGGCCGCCCAACTCGGTGTCCTGCTTGGCGAAGTAGCCCAGGATGGTGCTGAACGGCGGCTCGTCCCACAGGGACTGCTCGACCGCCTCGGGCACCGTCATCTGGCCGCCGTTGAGCTGGGCACGGAACCCCGGGTCGGTGAGCACCACCCGCAGGACGTTGGCGAGGAGGTTGGCGGTGCTCTCGTAGGCGACGACCAGGACGACGCGCAGGTGCTCGGCGACCTCCAGGTCGCTGAGCCCCGCCGGGTGGTTGATCAGATGGCTGGTGAAGTCGTCCTGGGGTTCGGCCCGGCGGCGCACGGTGAGCCGCATCAGGACGTCCATGATGTAGTCGTTGCTGGCGATGGCGGTCTCGGTGCCCTTGAGCAGGTCGCGCGCGGCGTGCACGATCCGGTCGCCGTACTCCTCGGGCATGCCGACGATCTCGCACAGCACCGCCATCGGCAGGTACTCGCAGAACTGGCTGACCAGGTCGGCCGTGCCCTTCTCGCAGAACTTGTTGACGAGGCGCTGCGTCGCGCGGTTGCTGTAGCGGCGGATGCCCCGGTGGTCGATGGTCGAGATGGCGGCCATGACCGCGCCGCGCAGCCGCAGATGCTCGTCGCCCTCGGCGAAGCAGGCGATGGGCTGCCAGGCGAGGTGCGGCATGAGCGGGTGGTCGGGCTTGATCGTGCCGTCCTGGAGGGAGGTCCACGTCCGGGTGTCCCGGCAGTACTGCGAGGGGGTGCTCACCATGTGCAGGTTCTCGCCATGGCCCAGCACCACCCAGATCGGCACGTCCTGGTGCAGCAACGCGGGGGCCACCGCCCCGTGTTCGGCGCGGAGTCGCTCGTACACGGCCGCGAGGTCCGCCGCCTCGGGGCCGTACAGCCGGTGCAGTCCCCCGGGACCGAGCCCGAGGCCGTGCGCCGGGCAGCCGGGGGGTGGATCGAGCCTCGTGTCGTCGGTACTGGTCGGGGAGTGGTGTTCAGGAGTCACGTTGATCGCTCCGAAACTGAAATAGGTCCGGTGTCTGGGGAGTTGGGTCGGACACGGGTCAGGTGAGTGAGCCCGTCATCGCGAGGGAGTGCAGGAAGCGCATCAGCGTCATCAGGACGTCCCGGCTGGAGGCGCGGCGCCGCGCGTCGCACTCGATGATCGGGATGTCCGGGGACAGGTCGAGCGCCGTGCGCAGGTCCTCGACGGGGTAACGCGGGCCGTCCGGGAAGGAGTTGACGGCGATCACGAACGGCACCCCGCGCTCCTCCAGCCGCCCTATGACGTCGAAGCTGACCTCCAGGCGGCGGGTGTCGATCAGCACCACCGCGCCGAGCGCCCCTTCGAACAGCCCGTTCCACAGGAACCAGAAGCGTTCCTGGCCGGGAGTGCCGAAGAGGTACAGCACCAACTGGTCGGTGATGCTGATCCGGCCGAAGTCCATGGCGACGGTGGTGGCCGTCTTGGTGTCCGAGCCGTAGTTGTCGTCGACTCCGACGCCGGCCTGCGTCATGGTCTCCTCGGTGGTCAGCGGCCTGATCTCGCTGACCGAACCGACCATGGTCGTCTTGCCGACCCCGAAGCCACCGACGATCACGATCTTCACCGCGGCCTGGGCCGTGTGCGGGAGATGGTCCTCGGACCGTGGACCCGTGATGGTGTCAGAGCTTTTGAAGTCCATGCATCACCGCTTCGAGGAGGGAACGGTCGGGCAGCGCCTGGCGGACGATCGGGGCGCGCGCCTGCACCAGTTCGGCCGCCAGCAACCCGGTGAGCAGGACGGTCACCACGCTGTACGGCAGATTGAGGTAGGCCGACAGTTCGGCCACGGACAGGGGGGCGATACAGAGCCGGAGCAGCGCCGCCTGCTCCGGTGTGGCGGACTGCGGCGCGTCGGCGCGCGCCACGATTAACGTCACCAGGTCGAGCTCGGCGCGGTCGCCGTCCTCGGCCGCGCCGGTGAGCACGTACAACCGCTCCGGGATCTTTCCCTCGCCCTGTTTCCCGCTCTGTTGGCCGGCGGGTTTCGGCGGCGGTGCTTCTTGGGGGAGTCGCCGCTGGCGTTTCGGAGGAGTCATACGGTCTGCCCGTTGCGCCTCGGCGGGCTGGTGAGATGGGCGCCGATTCTGACCACGAGGTCGCGCATGCGGTTGCTCATCAGACCGGGCTCGGCGACCACGTCGGACAGCACGGCGAGGTAGGCGTTGGCGCCCGCCGCCATGAGGTAGAAGTAGCCGCCGTTGATCTCGATGATGACCATCTTCATCCGGCCGTCGCTGCTCGGGATCTCGGAGGCGACGGCACCCGCCAGGCTCTGCAGTCCCGCGCACGCGGCGGCGACGCGGTCGGCGGCGTCCGGGTCGCCGCCGTAGCGGGCGATGCGCAGGCCGTCGGCGGAGAGCACCACGATCTGCTGGATACCGGGTACTCCGTCGGCGAGGTCCTTGAGCATCCAGTCGAAGTTGGCTCGCTGCTGGATCACTTGAGATCCCCCTCGTCGTCGGCCTCGACACGGGCCGGCTCGGTCTTCTGGGTGAATGCGGTCGGGTCCGGGTCACCCTTGAGGCCGTTCATGAACGCCTCGACCCACAGGCCCGGTTCGGGTTCTTCCTTGGGCTCCGGCTCGGGCACGGGCGGCCCCCAGGCGGAGCGGGCCTCGCGTGCGGCGGCCTCGGCGCGCTCGGCGGCGGCCTGTTCGGCGTAGCGCTGGGCAAGCGGGATCTTGACCCGGCTGCGGCGCTGCGGCAGGCCGCCCGCCGTCCACTCGGTGACCTCGGGGACGTCGTCCTCCATGCTCACCGAGGCCGGGATGCGCGGGCTGGTGGGGCGGCGGCGCTTGATCGTGCGCTTGGGACCGTCGACCGCGCCGAGCTCCGCCTTGGGCAGGGCGGTGGCGCCGATGCCGTGGGCGAGGCCGGGCGCGGTGCCGGTGGTGAGCATCTCGCTCGGCACGATGAGCACGGCGCGGACCCCGCCGTAGGCCGAGGCACGCAGCGAGATCTGCATGTTGTACGCCGCGCAGAGGCGGCCCACGACGGCGAGGCCCAGGCGTGGGGTCTCGCCCAGGTCCTGGAGGTCGGTGCCGGCCATGGCCCGCTCCAGCATGCCTTCGGCACGGGCCCTGGACTCCTCGCTGAGGCTGACGCCGCCGTCCTCGATCTCGATGGCGACACCGGTCTGCACCTCGACGGCGGTGACGTGCACCTTGGTCTGCGGGGGCGAGTAGCGGGTGGCGTTGTCGAGGAGTTCGGCGCAGGCGTGGATGACCGGTTCCACCGAGACACCGTGGACGTTGACCTTGGCGATGGAGTCAAGCGAGATGCGCCGGTACTCCAGGATGCGGGACATCGCGCCGCGCAGCACGCTGTACAGCGGTACGGGTTCGGGCCACTGGCGTCCGGGGCGGCCGCCGCCGAGCACGGAGATGGAGTCGGCGAGCCGGCCGATCAGCGCGGTGCCGTGGTCGATGCGCAGCAGGTCGTCGAAGACCTCGGGGTTGCGGCCGTGATCCTCCTCCATCTCGCGGAGTTCCTTGGCCTGTTGGTGGACGATGGCCTGAACGCGCCGGGCGATGCTGACGAAGGAGCGCTGCGCGGAGTCGCGCATGATCTCCTCGCGCTCCACGATGCCGAGTACGGTCCTCAGCAATTGGCGCTGCTGTTCGGGAAGTTGATGCCACTCGGGATCGGCGTCGACGACTTGGCGAATCACCTCTGCGGGGGATTCTCCGCCGCCGAGCCGGTACAGCGCGGCGGGCAGGATCTCCTCGCCGAAGCGGACCATCTCCTGGTCCTGGTCGGCGATCCGCCGTTGCAGATACTCGGCGTGACGGTCATGTCGAACGCGTTGGTCGCGGAGGGTGCGCCCGCGACGTACCGCTTCGGCGGCCGTGGCGATCACCAGGAGCGTGGCCACGGCCCCGCAGCAGCCGACGGCCAGCCGGGCCGACCCCGCCACCAGGGCGACGGCGGCTCCGGTCGCCGCGGCCATCACTATGGCCGGCAGCAACAGCACGCGCGCGTAGGGAAGTTCACGGCCACCGGGAGGCGATTGAACACTCACCATGTATGCCCTCTGAGACAGGTCGGCTGGGGGAATGGGGGGAGCTTCTGTATCTTTTGCATGTTTGGGAACAAGCGCACGAATACAGGCTAACTCGGTGCGCTGCGGGCGAGCTTAGTCCGACCGGATCATCGCCGTGTCATATTCGGCAAGCCCCTGAAAAGGGACACAAAGGAGGAGTACTCTCGGCCCATTTACACGCTGCGCACCCATTCGAACACGACACGTAACGGCGTACGGGCATACGAAAATCACTCACCGTAAGGAGTGAGGCCGCGGTTCCGGATCAGATTCCGGCGATGCGCAGCGCGGCGTCGGCCGTGGCCTCCGCGAAGGCGGACACCGGGCGCTCGGGGTCGGAGCGGTGCACGAGGATGACACCCTCGATCAGCCCGAACAGCAGATCCGTGCGCAGCTCCAACTCGCTCTTGGCGAGCGCCCCGCCGGCGGCGGTCGCGGCGAGCAACTGCCGGTAGGCGTCCTTGAGTTCGGCGCGTACGGCATGGAAGCCGGCGAAACGCTCGGCGCGCACCTCGGGCAGCAGATAGAGCCCGCCGAGGTTGTGCGAGCCGCCACAGAGCAGCTCGACGTCGGTCCGGCACAGCTCCCACAGCCGGCCCTCGGCCGGGACGGTGTCGTCGGCGAGGAGGTCCCGGGCGCAGGTCAGCGAGGGCGTGACCGTGGACTCCAGGAGGTCCGCGAGCAGTTCCTCCTTGCCCGAGACGTAGTGGTACATGGACGCCTGCCGCATGCCCGCGCGCTCGGCGACGGCCCGGGTGGTGGTGGCCGCGTAGCCCCGGGTGGTGAACAACTCCGCGGCGGCACGGAGGAGTTCGTCACGCGGGGACAGTCCGCTGTCCGGCCGCCGCTCGGCCCGCGGCCTGCCGACCCGGCGACCCCCCTGTGCACCTGTCGTCCCCATGCGTTCGATCCTCGCACACGGCCCCGCACGGCAAACGCCCGGCGATCTTCGTGAGGGCTCGGTAACCGACCGGCAACACCCGGGCAATCGCGACGACCCGGCCGCCTCCTAATTTCTGTCGAGCGACAGAAATGTCGTACGACCGAGATGTCCCCGCAGCCGGAGGTCCCCGCGATGGCGACAGCGACCACTTACGGAGCCCGCGCCCACGCCCGCGCCCAGGAGGGCAGGAGGGCCGAGGCCATGCCCGTCGTCCCGGCCGGCGACTGGCCGGCACCCCCCTGCGAGGCGGGCCACCTGGTGTGGGCCGAGACGGTCGCGGGCGGCAACTACACCCACCGCGTCCTGGCCCGCGGCACCGAACTCCGCCTGACCGACCTGCGCGGCGACGCCTGCGCCCATCTGCTCCTGTACGCGGCCGACCGCCCCTGGGAGCGGCTGAACGTCGCCGACACGGTCAAGGTCCAGTGGAACGCCTACCTGGGCGAGGGCGGGCTCCTCCTCTCCGACCAGGGCCGCGTCCTGGCCACCCTCGTCGCCGACACCTCGGGCCACCACGACGCGCTGTGCGGCACCTCCACCCTCGCCCGCAACACCGGGCGCTACGGCGACGGCACCCCGCAGTCCGACTCCCCCGCCGGCCGCGAACTCTTCAAGCTGGCCGCCGCCAAGAACGGCCTCGAACCCCGCGACCTCCCGCCCTCGCTCTCCTTCTTCCAGGGCGTCGCGGTCCTCGACGACGGCTCCCTCGACTTCACCGGCTCGGCCGGCCCCGGCGGCAGCGTGACCCTGCGCGCCGAGCAGGACGTGACCGTACTGATCGCGAACGTGCCGCACCCGGCCGATCCGCGCGAGGACTACGTCAGCACCCCGCTGGAGGTCCTCGCCTGGCGCGCCGAGGCCACCGCGCCCGGCGACCCGCTGTGGGAGGCCACCCCCGAAGGCCGCCGCGCCTTCCTCAACACCACCGAATTCCTTGCCGCGAGGGGGCTCATATGAAGACCGGTGCCCGTATGAAGACCACGACAGTCCCGGCACGCGCCGCCTGGTCCGCCGTCGTCCGCACGGGCGAGACGCTCACCATCACCGACCTGCACGGCAACCAGGCCGTCGACTTCCTCGTCTACGACGCCCACGACACGACGGTCCGCTACAGCGCCCCCGACACCCTCCAGGCCCAGGGCAACCTCTTCCTGACCACGGGCAGTGTGCTCATGTCCAACGAGCACACGCCGCTGATGACCGTCACCGACGACGAGGTGGGCCGGCACGACACCGTCGGCGGCGCCTGCTCCAAGGAGTCGAACACCCTGCGCTACGGCCATCACACCTGGGCGCAGCACGCGTGCGTGGACAACTTCCTCGCCGAGGGCGCCAAGTACGGCCTCGGCAAACGGGACCTGGTCTCGAACATCAACTGGTACATGAACGTGCCGGTCGAGAAGGACGGCACCCTCGGCATCGTCGACGGCCTCTCCGCACCGGGCCTGAAGCTGACCCTGCGCGCCGAACGCGACGTCCTGGTGCTGGTCTCCAACTGCCCCCAGATCAACAACCCTTGCAACGGCTTCGAGCCGACGGCCGTGGAGATGACGATCGGGGTTCCCGAATGACCTTCGACACGCTGCTGATCGCCAACCGGGGCGAGATCGCCGTCCGTGTCATCCGCACCGCCCGTGAACTCGGCCTGCGCACGGTCGCGGTGTACTCCGACGCCGACCGCTCGGCGCCCCATGTCCGGCTCGCCGACGAGGCGGTACGGCTCGGCCCGGCGCCCGCGAAGGAGTCGTACCTCGACGCCGACCTGGTGCTGAAGGCGGCCAAGGACACGGGCGCGGGCGCGATCCACCCCGGCTACGGCTTCCTCTCCGAGGACGCGGCCTTCGCCCGGCGCTGCGAGGACGCCGGGATCGTGTTCGTGGGCCCGACGCCCGGGCAACTGGAGCTGTTCGGCGCGAAGCACACGGCACGGGCGGCGGCCGAGGCTGCGGGCGTACAACTGGCGCCGGGCACAGGCCTGTTGGCGGACCTGGACGAGGCACTCGCCCAGGCCGGGCCGATCGGCTACCCGGTCATGCTCAAGGCGACCGGCGGAGGCGGCGGCATCGGTATGTCGGCCTGCCACTCCGCCGAGGAACTGACCGAGGCCTGGGAGCGGGTGCAGCGTGTCGCCGCCGCCTCCTTCTCCTCCGCCGGAGTCTTCCTGGAACGCCTCGTCGAACACGCCCGCCACATCGAGGTACAGGTCTTCGGCGACGGCGAGGGCACGGTCGTCACCTTCGGCGACCGCGACTGCTCCCTCCAGCGCCGCAACCAGAAGGTGGTGGAGGAGGCCCCCGCACCGGGACTCCCCGTGCGCATCCGTCAGCAACTCGCGCGGTCCGCCCGCGACTTGTGCGCCTCGGTCGGCTACCGCTCCGCCGGGACCGTCGAGTTCGTCTACGACGCGCGGCGCGAGGAGGCCTACTTCCTGGAGGTCAACACCCGTCTCCAGGTGGAACACCCGGTCACCGAGGAGGTCTACGGCGTCGACCTCGTCGCCTGGATGCTGCGCCTGGCCCGTGGCGAGCGGGACATCGTCCGCGACCCGGGCAGCCCGCGCGGTCACGCCGTCGAAGCTCGCGTCTACGCCGAGGACCCCTCCCGCGAACACCGGCCCAGCGCGGGCCTGTTGACCCGGGTCGAGTTCCCGCAGGGTGTGCGCGTCGACGGCTGGGTGGAGACCGGCACCGAGGTGACGACGTCGTACGACCCGATGCTCGCGAAGGTGATCGCGTACGGACCGGACCGCGCCCAGGCGCTCCGCCGCCTCGACGAGGCGCTGGCCCGCACCCGCGTGGACGGCATCGAGACGAACCTGGGCCTGGTCCGGGCGGCGCTCGCCGAACCGGAGTTCCTGGCGGCCCGCCACTCCACGGCGACCCTCGCCGGCGTCACCGACCCCACTCCCCGCATCGAGATCGTCTCCGGCGGCACCCTCACCACCGTGCAGGACTGGCCCGGCCGCACCGGCTACTGGCAGGTCGGCGTCCCCCCGTGCGGCCCGATGGACGACCTCTCCTTCCGCCTCGGCAACCGCGCGCTCGGCAACGCGGACGGCACCCCCGGCCTCGAATGCACCCTCCAAGGGCCGGCGTTGAGGTTCACCCACGCCACCACCGTGTGTGTGACGGGCGCACCGGCGCCGGTGACCGTCGACGGCGCACCGGTCCCTCAGTGGGAACCGGTGACGGTACCTCCGGGCGCTCTCCTGGAGATCGGCGCACCGGACCGACACGGCCTGCGGACCTATGTGTTGGTGGCAGGCGGCCTGGACGTGCCCGCCTTCCTCGGCAGCGCGAGCACCTTCACGCTGGGCCGGTTCGGCGGTCACGGCGGCCGGGCGCTGCGCACCGGTGACGTCCTGCACGGCGGCACGGTCGCCGAGGGCGCGCCGGTACCGGCCGCCGACCGCCCGGTCTTCGGCGCCGTATGGGACGTGGCGGCGGCCGAAGGCCCGCACGCGGCACCGGAGTTCTTCACCGAGGACGACATCCGCGACTTCTACGCCGCCGACTGGAACGTCCACTTCAACTCGGCGCGCACGGGCGTCCGGCTGGTCGGCCCCAAGCCGCGCTGGGCCCGCTCCGACGGCGGCGAGGCCGGCCTGCACCCGTCCAACATCCACGACACCCCGTACTCGGTCGGCGCCGTCGACTACACGGGCGACATGCCGGTCCTGCTCGGCCCCGACGGCCCGTCCCTCGGCGGCTTCGTCTGCCCGGCAACGGTAGTCAGCCAAGAGCGTTGGAAACTGGGCCAGTTCAGGCCCGGCGACACGGTCCGCTTCCGCCCGGTGAACGTCGACGGCTCGCCCCGCCCAGCCATCGTGGACGGCGGAATCCTGGCCCGGGACGGCGACGTCACCTTCCGCCGCAGCGGCGACGACAACCTGCTGGTCGAATTCGGGCCCATGCAACTGGACTTGGCGCTACGCATGCGCGTCCACGCCCTGATGGAGTCGATCACCGAGGCCGACCTCGACGGCGTCACCGACCTGACCCCGGGCATCCGCTCCCTCCAGATCCGAACGGACCCGCGCCGCCTGCCCCAACCCGAACTCCTCACCGCCGTACGGGAGATAGCGGCGTCCCTCCCGCCCACCGACCAACTGATCGTCCCCTCCCGCACGGTCCACCTCCCCCTCTCCTGGGACGACCCGGCGACCCGCGAGGCCATCGCCCGCTACATGGCCGGCGTCCGCGACGACGCCCCCTGGTGCCCCTGGAACATCGAGTTCATCCGCCGCGTCAACGGCCTGGACTCGGTGCGGGACGTCTACGACACGGTCTTCGACGCCGAATACCTCGTACTGGGCCTGGGAGACGTCTACTTGGGCGCCCCGGTGGCCACCCCCCTGGACCCGCGCCACCGCCTGGTCACCACCAAGTACAACCCGGCCCGTACCTGGACGGCCGAGAACTCGGTCGGTATCGGCGGGGCCTACCTCTGCGTCTACGGCATGGAGGGCCCCGGCGGCTACCAGTTCGTGGGCCGTACGACCCAGGTGTGGTCGGGCTGGCAGCAGCGCGGCGCCTTCGAGCCGGGCTCACCGTGGCTGCTGCGCTTCTTCGACCGCATCAAGTGGTACCCGGTGGAGGCCGACGAACTCCTGGAACTCCGGGCCGACATCACCTCCGGCCGCTTCGTCCCGCGCATCGAGGAGGGCACGTTCTCGCTCGCCGAGTACGAGGCGTTTCTCGCCGAACACGCCGATTCCATCGGGGAGTTCAGGTCCCGCCAGCAGGCCGCGTTCGGCGCGGAGCGCGACGCCTGGGAGGCGGCGGGCGAGTTCACCCGGGCGGAGGCGGCGGCCACCCCGGCACCGCCGCGGGCCGAGGTGACGGTCCCGGCGGGCGGACGGCTGGTGGAGGCCGAATTCGCCGCGTCCGTATGGCAGTTGAACGTCGAGCCCGGCGACGAGGTCACCGTGGGCCAGCCCCTCCTGGCCCTGGAGGCGATGAAGATGGAGTCCAGAGTGCACGCGCCCATGACCGGCGTGGTGACCGAGATCCTGACCAGGCCCGGCGACCAGGTGGAAGCGGGCACGGCGTTGCTCGTCCTCGCCCCCGCAAGCCGAACCGCAGCCTGAACCGCAAGGAGCAACAAGAGATGTCGACCACCGTGTCCCGAGTCCGCGCCGCCTACGCCCGCATCGAGGCGGTGGACCGCCCCGAGATCTGGATCGACCTGCGCCCGCAGTCGGACGTCGAGTCCGAGGCGCGGGCGATCGACGAGCGACTGGCGGCGGGCGAGCAACTACCCCTCGCGGGACGCCTGTTCGCGGCCAAGGGCAACATAGACGTACACGGCCTTCCGACGACGGCGGGCTGCCCGGCGTACGCCTACGAACCGGACGCGGACGCCCCGGCCGTCGCCCGCCTCCGCGCGGCGGGCGCGATCGCGCTCGGCACCACGAACCTCGACCAGTTCGCCACAGGCCTGGTCGGCACCCGCTCCCCGTACGGCGCGGTCCGCAATGCCCATGACCCGGCCCGGATCAGCGGCGGCTCCAGCGCCGGTTCCGCCGTCGCCGTGGCCCTCGGCATCGTCGACCTCGCACTCGGCACCGACACGGCGGGCTCCGGCCGGGTCCCCGCCGCCTTCAACGGCATCGTCGGCCTCAAGCCCACCCGAGGCCTGGTCCCGACGGCCGGCGTGGTCCCGGCCTGCGCCTCGATCGACTGCGTGACGGTCTTCGCCCGCACCCTCCCCGAGGCCGGGCAGGCCCTGTCCTTCCTGACCTCCCCAACGGACCGCGACCTCCCGCCCCTCCCCCAACGCGCCCCCGGCCCCTGGCGCATCGCGGTCCCGCCACGCGATCAGTTGGGCGAACTGGACGCGGGGTGGGCGGAGGCCTACGAGGCGGCGGTAAGCCGATTCAGGACGGCAGGCTGTGAGATCCGCACCCTCGACCTCACCCCCTTCACGGAAGCGGCGGCGATGCTCTACCAGGGGGCATTCGTCGCCGAGCGCTACACGGCGGTGGGAAGCTTTATCGACAAGGCGATCGCAGACGGTGCGTCGGACCTGGACCCCACAGTCGCCGGCATCATCACTCGGGCCCGGGACATCCCGGCCCACCGGCTGTACGCCGACCAAGACCACCTGGCCACCCTCCGCACCCGCGCTCTCGCCGAACTGGCCGACGCGGACGCCCTGTTGCTCCCCACCACACCGGGCCACCCCACGCTGTCCGAGGTAGCGGCCGATCCCCTGGGGGCGAACGCCCGCCTGGGCCGCTTCACCAACTCCACGAACCTCTTCGACCTGGCGGCGGTGGCAGTCCCCGCAGGCGAGGTGAACGCACTCCCCTTCGGCGTGATGCTGATCGGCCCGGCCTTCACGGACGACCGCCTGGCGCGAATCGCCAGGGACCTGAACCCACCGGTCCAACTGGCAGTGGTGGGCGCCCATTTGACGGGCCAGCCCCTGAACCCCCAACTCCTGTCCCTGGGCGCCCGCTTGGACCGCACGACCACAACGGCCCCCCTCTACCGCTTGCACGCCCTCGCAACCACCCCACCCAAGCCAGGCCTGGTCCACGTGGGCGAGGGCGGCGCGGAGATCGAGACGGAGGTGTGGCAACTCCCGGCAGAGGGCTTGGGCAGACTGCTGGCGGCCCTCCCCCGCCCGATGACGCTGGGGAGCGTGGAGTTGGCGGACGGCACGAGGGTGCCGGGCTTCCTGTGTGAACCAGGGGCGCTGGCGGACGCAGAGGACATCACCGGGTACGGCGCCTGGCGAACGTACCTGAACCGATAGTTTTTTCAGGGGCGCGGGGCTGTGACATATGCGGCTCCGCCGCGTGGGCGCACCTAGCTACAGCGAACCCGCACCTCACCCCACCGACGAGTACGCCACAACCCCCCGCAGCAACAACTCAACAGCCTTACGCGCATTCTTGGCCACGGTCGAGGAAGCCTCCCCACCAGAAACCGGCGCCGCCGCCGAAATCTGCCCGAGCACATCGATCACCTGCTTGCACCACCGAACAAAGTCCCCGGCCGGCATCTCCACCTCCCGCAGCACCTCGTCCAGCCCCTTCCCACTGGCCCACATGTACGCGGCCCAGGCGAAGCCGAGATCAGGCTCCCGCTGCCCGACCCCCTCGGTCTGCGTGATCCGGAAATCCTCCTCCAGGGCGTCGAGACGTCCCCAGATCCGCACCATCTCCCCCAGCGCGGCCTTGGCCTTGCCGGAGGGCACCTTGGGCGTCGTGGCGTCGTCGCTGACGCGCGCCTCGAAGACCAACGCCGAGACGCACGCGGCGAGTTCGGCAGGGGCGAGCCCCTCCCACACACCCTCCCGCAGACACTCACTCGCCAGCAGATCAAGCTCGCCGTAGAGCCGGGCCAGCCGCTTGCCGTGCTCGGTGACCTCGTCTCCGCGCAGATAGTCCAGTTCGGTCAGCAGGGCGACGATACGGTCGAAGGTCCGGGCGATCGTGTTGGTCCGCCCCTCGATGCGCCGCTCCAACTGCGAGGTGTCCCGCAGCAGCCGGTGGTACCGCTCGGCCCAACGGGCGTGGTCCTCACGGTCGGTGCAGCCGTGACACGGATGTGCCCGGATCGCCGTACGCAGGCGTGAGATCTCGCGGTCGTCGGCGGCCTGCGAGCGCTGCTTGCGGGCCCGCTCCGGCGGGATGTGCCCGGCCTTGGTGCGCAGCGCGGAGGCCAGGTCCCGACGGGACTGCGGGGAACGGGCGTTGAAGGACTTCGGGATCCGCATCCGGTCCAAGGCCTCCACGGGCACCGGGAAGTCCATCGACGCGAGCCGCTTGACCTGCCGCTCGGCCGTCAGGACCAGCGGACGCGGCCCGTCGTGCTGCTCGAAGCCGCGATGGCCGTTCGACCGTCCGGCGGGCAGTCCCGGGTCCAACACCAGTGCCAGACCAGCGTACTTGCCGGTCGGGACATGGATGATGTCCCCCGGCTTGAGCTTCTCCAGCGCTACGGCGGACTCGGCCCGCCGTAGCGCCACGCCCTGCCGGGCGAGCTCGGTCTCGCGGTCCTTGAGCTCGCGGCGCAGCCGCATGTAGTCGTCGAAGTCGCCCAAGTGGCAGGTCATGGAGTCCTTGTAGCCCTCCAGGCCCTCCTCGTTGCGCTGCACCTGCCGCGAGATCCCGACGACCGACTTGTCCGCCTGGAACTGCGCGAAGGACGTCTCCAGCAGCTCGCGCGACCGGTGCCGCCCGAACTGGTCGACGAGGTTGACCGCCATGTTGTACGACGGCTTGAAGCTGGAGCGCAGCGGATAGGTGCGGGTGCCGGCCAGTCCCGCGAGGTGCTCGGGGCTGATCCCACGCTGCCACAGCACCACGGCGTGGCCCTCGACGTCGATGCCGCGGCGGCCGGCCCGGCCGGTCAACTGGGTGTACTCGCCGGGGGTGATGTCGGCGTGCTGCTCGCCGTTCCACTTGACGAGCTTCTCCAACACCACCGAGCGCGCGGGCATGTTGATGCCGAGCGCCAGGGTCTCGGTGGCGAACACGGCCTTCACGAGCCCGCGCAGGAACAACTCCTCGACGACCTCCTTGAACGTCGGCAGCATGCCCGCGTGGTGGGCCGCGATGCCGCGCTCCAGGCCTTCGAGCCACTCGTAGTAGCCCAGGACGTGCAGGTCCTCGTTCGGGATGGAGGCGGTGCGCTCCTCGACCAGGGCGCGCACCTTCTCCCGCGCCTCGTCGTCGTTGAGCCGCAGCCCGGCGTACAGACACTGCTGTACGGCGGCCTCGCAGGCGGCGCGGCTGAAGATGAACGTGATGGCGGGGAGCAGGTCTTCGGCGTCGAGCCGTTCGATGACCTCGGGGCGGCCCGGTGTCCACACACGCGAGCGCTGTCGCCGGTCGCGCTCCCGGTCGGCCTCGCGCATGGCGCGGCCGCGTCTGCGGTCCTGGTACGACGGGCGCTGGGCCTCCATGCGGGCCAGGCGGGTGAGGTCGGGGTTGACGGCCTTCTTGTTGCCCTCGCCCTCCTCGAACAGGTCGTACATGCGGCGTCCGGCGAGCACGTGCTGGAACAGCGGCACCGGACGGTGCTCGGAGACGATCACCTCGGTGTCGCCGCGGACGGTGTCGAGCCAGTCGCCGAACTCCTCGGCGTTCGACACCGTCGCCGACAGGGACACCAGGGTCACCGACTCGGGGAGGTGGATGATCACCTCTTCCCATACGGCGCCGCGGAAGCGGTCGGAGAGGTAGTGCACCTCGTCCATGACCACGTATCCGAGGCCGAGGAGGGTCTGCGAACCGGCGTACAGCATGTTCCGCAGGACCTCAGTGGTCATGACGACCACCGGTGCCTCGGAGTTGACGCTGTTGTCGCCGGTGAGCAGGCCGACCTTGTCCGCGCCGTAACGGCGGCACAGGTCGGCGTACTTCTGGTTCGACAGTGCCTTGATGGGGGTCGTGTAGAAGCACTTCTTGCCCTGCTGGAGGGCGAGGTGGACGGCGAACTCGCCGACGATCGTCTTGCCGGAGCCGGTGGGCGCCGCGACCAGCACGCCCTTCCCCGCTTCGAGCGCCTGGCAGGCCTCGATCTGGAAGGGGTCGAGACCGAAGTCGTACATCTCGCGGAAGTCCGCGAGCGCGGTGGCCTGCTCGGCTGCCCGCAGGCGGGCTGCCGCGTACCGCTCGGCCGGGGAGAGGTCCTCTGTCATCGTGCTTTCGAGCGTACCGGGCCCCACTGACAACAGGACGATCATTATCCGTTCCCGAGGACCTCACACACGCCGTACACACACGGAGACCGGCCGCCCGCGGTGCGGGAACGGCCGGTCTCGGCGGAGATCGGGGTGGCGATCAGGTCACGTCGTCATAGCCGTTGACCCGGTCCGAACCCGTGCCGCCCGCCTGCTCGGGCAGGGCTGCCCGGCCGGCCGAGACGGCTTCGACATCGCCGATGTCCTCGGGGGTGAGATCCAGGTCGGAGGCCTCGTCGTCGTCCGGTCCCTCCGCGTCCCGACGCCGCTTGCGCCGGTCGTTGAGCAGGGAGAAGACGACCGCGCCGAAGTACAGCACCCAGATCGGGCCGGCCAGCGCCAGCATGGTCAGCGGGTCGGTGCTGGGGGTGGCGACGGCCGCGAAGACCGTGATGCCGAGGATCATGGCGCGCCACCAGCCGAGCATCCGCTTGCCGGTCAGCGCACCCGTGAGGTTGAGCATGATCAGCAGCAGTGGCAGCTCGAAGGAGAGGCCGAAGACGAGCACCATGCGCGTGACCAGGTCGAGCAGGTCGTCCAACGGCAGCAGGTTGTTGACGTCCTTCGGCGTGAAGCCGATCAGGACCTTCGCCGTGGTGGGCAGTACCCGGTAGGCGAAGTAGGCGCCGCCGAGGAAAAGGGGGACGCCGGTGCCGACGAAGGAGAGCGCGTACTTCTTCTCGTTCTTGTGCAGACCCGGGGCGACGAAGCCCCAGAGCTGGTACAGCCAGACCGGGGAGGCCAGGACGACGCCGGCCATCAGGGACACCTTCAACGCCAGCGTGAACGGCGTCAGCAGACCGTTGATCGTGATCTGCGCGCACTGGGTCTTGTCCGTCGACTTCGACAGCTGCTCGAAGTTCTGGGTGCAACCGACCGAGTGCAGGATCGGCTTGGTGATGATGTTGACGATGTCGTTGTAGTAGAAGGCGGCCACGCAGGTCACCACGATGATGGCGAGCATCGCCTTCGCGAGCCGGTTGCGCAGCTCACGCAGATGGTCCGCGAGGGGCATCCGCCCCTCGGGGTCCTTCTCCTTCTTTCGGGCGGGCTTAGGCAACCCACGTCCTCATCTCGTGCGGCAGGCCGGGGGCGTCCCGGCCCTGCGTCAGCGCTTGGTCGTGTCCGACGGCTCGGTGACGGGGCGCGAGCTGGTCACGTCGCCGGGGGCGGCCTGGATGGTGCGCTGCACGGACTCGTCGGTGTTCGGCGGGCCGGCGGGGGCGGGGGTGCTGTTGCCCTCTTCCTTCATCGCCTTGGCTTCGCTCTTGAGGATGCGAGCGGACTTGCCGAGGGAGCGGGCCATGTCCGGAAGCTTCTTCGCGCCGAACAGAAGCACGATGACGACGAGGATGAGAATGATCTCGGGAGCTCCGAGCCTTCCGAACATAAGTCTTTACCTTCTCACCGAGGCGGCTGGGGTGTGGGTGCTGTCCGATCGGTCGGACATGTGTCCGATCTATCGTGCTGACAGCGATCGTAACGCTCAGGGGTAAACGTGAGGCAATCCCCGTGCGTACTCCCGGTCCGCGCTCCGGGCCTCGTTATCCGGACCGCGACCAGCAGCGTACCTGGCCCCACCGACAACGTGACAGGGCAAAGTGACGCGAAGCGCATGAGGCGCGGAACTCACACCCCGCCCATATGTGACTCACAGTGCGTCCACGGAACGGGCCGTCGCGACGGCCGCCCGCTCCAGGTCCTCGGCCGCCCTGTTGATGCGCCGCGCCGAGTCCGTGACCTGGAGTCCGAGCCGCCGCGCCTCCAGGAAGACCCGGACGGCAAGGACGCCGAGCACGGCGAGACCCAGAAAACCCACAGCTACCGCGACCATCGCCCAGAACATGGGGCGAGCCTAGACCCTGCTACCCGACGGAGGTCAGCCGCAGGGTCCGGACCCCGCCGCCGGTGAGCAGTTCGACGATCCGCTCGCCCGCGGGCTTGCGGACCGCGGCGCCGCAGTCGGGGCAGGTGAAGGAGTAGAAGGTGGTGCGGCTGGTGGCGCCGATGGCGAGGCGCAGGGCGCTCGCCGCCAGTTCGAAATTGCCCCGGCAGTCCGGGCAGCCCGCTCTGAACAGCACGGGCACCACGCTCTTCATCCCGGCGAACGCGGCGGCCACCGTCATCCCCTGGACACCCGACTGGACACCCGACACCGTCGACTCACTCACAGCTCTTGCTCCTGCCTGTCGCCAACACCGTGCACACCGTCAACCACGCTCTGCGGTCCGTCGTAGGCCGCCAATGCCTCGCGCGCGGCCCTGCGGGCGCTGTCGGCGAGGTCGCTCGGCGAGACGATCCGGCCGTCGCGCCCGAGCCGCAGGGCCAGGCGTCGCAGGGACGCCGGGTCGGGGGTGCGCAGAGTAATACGCAGCCCGCCGTCGGGAAGCTCATCGGCACTGTCGTGCGGGTAGTACTCGGCGACCCAGCGCCCGCCCGGACCGACCTCCACCACGACCTCCGGGTCCTCGGCGGCGGGCTGCACCAGCGCCTCCGAGAGGTCCCGCAGTTCGATCTCGGGCGGGGCGGACGGCTCGTCGAGGATCTTGATCTCGGCGACCCGGTCGAGCCGGAAGGTGCGGCGCGCCTCGGAGCGCCGGCACCAGGCCTCCACATACGTATGCCCGACGCTGACCAGGCGGATGGGGTCGATCTCGCGCTCGCTCAACTCGTCACGAGCGGGCGAGTAGTAGCGGATCCACAGGCGGCGGCGCTCCGAGATGGCCCGGTCGACGTCCGCGAAGACACCGCCCTCGGACTCGAAGGTCACCGACAGCCGCGCGCTGGCACCGGCCGCCTCTCCGGCCGCCGCCTCCAGCTTGGCGTTGGCCCGCAGCAGTGCCAGCCGGTCGCTCTCGCGCAGGCCCGGCAGTGTGGACACCGCGCGGGCGGCCACCAGCAGCGCGGTCGCCTCGTCGGCGGCCAGCCGCAGCGGCTCGGCGACGTCGTCCGGGTTGTGCCACCAGATGCGCTCGCCGTCGGTGTCGATGTCGAGCAGGTCACCGCCCCGGAAGCTGGTCCCGCACATGGGCAGCACGTCGAGGTCGGAGACCAGCTCGTCCTCGGTGATCCCGAAGGCGCGGGCGACGTCCTCGACACGGGCTCCGGGGCGCTCCTTCAGATAGGTCACCAGGGAGAGCATCCGCCGGGTCTGGTCGATGGCGTTGACGGGCCTGACCGGTTTGCCTGCCACAGTTCTCTTCCGCTCCCCCTCAGCCCTTGGCCACGGCACGCAGCCGGTCCACCACGTCGGCCCGCAGCTCGGCCGGCTCCAGCACGACGACGTCGGGCCCGAACTCCACCAGCCAGGCGTCCAGCCCGTGGCCGTACGGAATCTCCAACTCGTCCCAGCCGTCCCCGAGTTCCCGAACCGCCGTGGCCTTCGCCCGCAAGGGGTACCCGGAGCCCGAGCGCAGCCGGATCAGCGCGGAGCGGTCGGCGGTCTCCCCCGCCCAGCTCGCGACGGTCTCGCGCACGGTCACGACATCGGGCACGTCGGCGGTGAACCGCCCGTTGCGGGAGCGCACCTTGCCGGTGATCCGGGAGAGCCGGAAGACCCGCTCGGCACCCCGGTCCCGGTCCCAGCCGGCCAGGTACCAGTGGCCGCGCCAGCACTCCAGGGCCCAGGGTTCGACACTGCGGGTCTCGGGGCGGGCGGCGGTGGCCTTGCGGTACTCGAACACGACGGGCCTGCGGTCGCGGCAGGCCAGCATCAGCGGCTCGAAGGACGCCTCGTGCACCGGAATGCGCGGCTCCAGGGCGCCATGGGGCTCGTACGGGTCGAGGTCCTCGGGCATCCCGGCCGCGCGCAGCTTCTGCAGGGCGCCGCTGGCGGCGCCGGCGAGCCGGGCCTGCTGCCACACCTTGGCGGCGAGTCCGAGCGCGGCGGCCTCCTCGGCGTCGAGGGTGACGGGCGGCAGGCGGTTGCTGTCGCGGCGGGCTAGATAGCCGACCTCTCCGTCCAGGTTCTCCACCGTCTCGATGACCAGCCCGAGTTCGCGCAGATCGTCCTTGTCGCGCTCGAACATCCGGTTGAAGGAGTCGTCGCTGCCCGCTTCGAGATAGGCCTCGATGGATTCACGCAGCTCACGCTTGCTGAGCGGCCGCCGCGTCCCGAGCAGACACAGCGCGAGGTTCATCAGCCGCTCGGCCTTGGCAATGGCCATCGACGCCCTTCGCCTTCCTATGTGCTTACGAACGATGACCGTACCGCCCCATGACGGCCTGGCAAAAGCCGAGGGCCCATGCCCGAACAGGCATGGGCCCCAGGTGATCGGGTCCGGTCGGATCCGGTGATCAGACGGCGACGAGGTCGACCACGAAGATCAGGGTCTCGCCCGGCTTGATCGCCGGGGTCGGGCTCTGGTTGCCGTAGGCGAGGTGCGCCGGGATGGTCAGCTGGCGACGGCCGCCGACCTTCATGCCCTGCACGCCCTGGTCCCAGCCCTTGATGACACGGCCGCCGCCGAGGGGGAACTTGAACGGGGTGCCGCGGTTCCAGCTCGCGTCGAACTCCTCGCCGGTGCTGAAGGCCACGCCCACGTAGTGGACGGTGACGTTCTGGCCCGCCTGCGCGACGGCGCCGTCACCCTCCCACAGGTCCTTGATCTCCAGGTCGGCCGGGGGCTCGCCGCCCGGGAAGTCGATCTCGGGCTTCTCGATGCTCACGTCTCTAGCTCCTGCTTGTGTACGACAAGGCAACTCGGACAGTCTCGCATCCCGGCAGGCGTAGCGCGCCGGGACGTCTTCACCCGTGGGGCTACATCGCCGCCAGGATGTCGACCGTGAACACCAGCGTGTCGCCCTTCTTGATGGCACCGCCGCTCGGCGGGGTGTCGCCGTAGGCCAGGGCCGGCGGCGCGACGATCAGGACGCGGCTGCCGACCTTCTTGCCGGTGACGCCCTGGGCCAGTCCCTTGACGATCGACTCCATCTGGGAGATCGCGAACTGGCTCAACCGCCCCTGCGTGTACGTCGATTCGAACTCCTTGCCGGTGTTCCAGACCACGCCCTTGAACTGGCACAGGATCGTCTGCGAGGCCTTGACGACGGCTCCGTCGCCCTCCAGGACGTAGTTCGACACCAGCTTCTTCGGCGGGTCCGACTTGGGGACGGTGACCGAGGGGGCCTTGCCGTCGGTGTTCGTGCCGACCTTGGGCAGCGCGGCGTCGGACTGCGCGACGGTCGTGCCCTTGGCGGAGCTCTTGATGTTGAAGGCGTCCTGCACATCGATCACGAAGACCAGCGTGTCGGTGCCCTTGATGCCCGCCTGGCTGTTGCCCGACGTGCCGTACCCCCAGGTCGGCGGGATGGCCATCTCGACGCGGCTGCCGACCTTCCTGCCCGCGAGGCCGTAGCGCCAGCCGTCGATGATGCTGCCCTGGGCGAGCTGGATGACCAACGGCGCCTTGCGGTCGTAGGAGTTGTCGAAGACCTTCGCCGTCGACCAGATCTGGCCGAGGTAGTTGACCTGGACGAAGTCGCCCTCGGCGACGGCCTTCCCGCCGCCCGCGATGACCGTCTTGACCGCGAGGTTCTTCGACGGATCGCCGGTGCCCTTCGCGACGGTCGGCTTCTCGTCGAACTTCGTGCCCGCCGTGATCGCCGGAACCGGCCCGTCCACCAGCTTGGGCGGCGGCACCGACGAGGCCGAGGCGGACGGCGACGGCGACGCACTGGCCTTGCTTGAGGAGGAATCGCTGTCACCGCACCCCGCGACCGTCACGAGTCCTGCGGGAACAGCGATGAGAAGGGAGCGTCGGCGCACGGTGAAGGCCTCGTAATCGGTCGATCTTGTTGATGGCGTGCGCGCAACTCTACGGCGTGAGGCGGGCCCCGTACGTGAAACGTACGGGGCCCGTGTGGCGTACCGAATATGTATCCGGACGTCGGTATCCGGATGCTTTCGCCTACATTCCGGCGATCAGTTTCTCCACCCGGTCGTCCACGGAACGGAACGGGTCCTTGCACAACACCGTGCGCTGGGCCTGGTCGTTGAGCTTGAGATGGACCCAGTCGACGGTGAAGTCCCGCCGCTGTTCCTGAGCCCTGCGGATGAAGTCGCCGCGGAGCCTGGCCCGAGTCGTCTGCGGCGGAACGGACTTGCCCTCGAAGATCTTCAAGTCGTTGCAGATCCGGGCGGCTTGGCCCTTCCTCTCCAGGAGGTAGTAGAGCCCTCGGCGACGGTGGATGTCGTGGTACGCGAGGTCGATCTGGGCGACCCGCGGGTGGGACATGGTCATGTTGTGCTTGGCCCGGTACCGCTCGATCAACTGGTACTTCATGACCCAGTCGATCTCGGTGCCGATCCGGTCGAGGTCCTCGGCCTCGATCGAGTCCAGCACCCGGCCCCATAGTTCGAGGACCTGCTCGACGGTGCCGGTGCGGATGCCGCGGCGCTCGACGAAGTCCACGGCCTTCTCGTAGTACTCGCGCTGCACCTCCAGCGCGGAGGCCTCACGGCCGCTGGCCAGACGCACCTTGCGCCGGCCCGTGATGTCGTGGCTCACCTCACGGATCGCCCGGATCGGGTTCTCCAGGGTCAGGTCACGCATCACCGTGCCCGCCTCGATCATGCGCAGCACCAGGTCGGTGGCACCGACCTTGAGCAGCATGGTCGTCTCGGACATGTTCGAGTCGCCCACGATGACGTGGAGACGGCGGTAGCGCTCGGCGTCCGCGTGCGGTTCGTCCCGCGTGTTGATGATGGGCCGGGAACGCGTCGTCGCCGAGGAGACGCCCTCCCAGATGTGTTCGGCGCGCTGGCTGACGCAGTACACGGCGCCGCGCGGAGTCTGCAGCACCTTGCCCGCGCCGCACAGAAGCTGACGCGTGACCAGGAACGGAATGAGGATGTCCGCGAGCCGGGAGAACTCGCCGTGCCGTGCCACCAGGTAGTTCTCGTGGCAGCCGTACGAGTTGCCCGCCGAGTCGGTGTTGTTCTTGAAGAGGTAGACGTCGCCCGCGATTCCCTCCTCGTGCAGGCGTCGTTCGGCGTCCACCAGGAGTCCTTCGAGAATGCGCTCGCCGGCTTTGTCGTGGGTGACCAGTTCGGTCACGTTGTCACATTCGGGGGTCGCGTATTCCGGATGTGAGCCCACGTCGAGATAGAGCCGGGCGCCGTTTCGCAGAAAGACATTGCTGCTGCGGCCCCATGACACGACACGGCGGAAGAGGTACCGAGCCACTTCGTCGGGAGACAGTCGACGCTGTCCCCTGAACGTACACGTGACGCCGTACTCGTTCTCCAGCCCGAAAATGCGGCGGTCCATGAGTGAACATTACGCCCGATCCCCTGTGCTGAAACGGGGTTCGACAGCTCGGTTTGGATCATTTTCCGATGAAGCCGCAACCACCGCACCCCCGGCGGGAGCTGCGAGGACCCGTCCGGTCGCCAGAAGGACCAGCAGCGACACACCCCCCGCGACCCCCGGCACGGCGAACCCCCACAGGGCCCCACCGGCCTCTACGACCGGCCCCGCGACGCCCGTTCCGACCGATGCCCCCACCGTGAACGTCGTCACAAGCCACGAGAAAGCCTCGGTGACCGTGCCCTTCGGCGCATGCCGGTCGACCATGATGAAGGCACAGGCGAGCGCGGGCGCCAGGAACACCCCGGCCAGCACGGTCAGCAGCACCATGGCGACCGCCCCCGGCATCAGCGTCAACGGCAGGTAACACACCGCCAGCAGCCCCACCAGGACCCGCAGTCGCCGCTCCGGCGCCCCGGTCCACTGCCGCGCCCCGTAGACCGTGCCGCCCACCAGCGCGCCCAGCCCGATCGCGGCCATCAGCCAGCCGTACACCACGTCACCGCCGTGCCCGTCCGCGTACGACACGGACGCGACCGTGATGGACCCGAGCGCCATCCCGACGAACAGGAACGCGCCCAGCAGCGCCAGCAGTCCGGGCGAGCGCAGGGCGCCCAGCCAGTGCGCCTCACGCGGAGCCGACCGCCACGCGCGCGAGGGCGGCGACACGACCACGGAGAGCGCGCCCAGCACCCCGATGACGTTCAGTACCAGCAGCGCCACCGGGGCCGACCACAGCGACACGAACACCGTCACCAGCAACGGCCCTACGGTGAACATGACTTCCTGCGCCACCGCGTCCATGGCGTACGCCGTGTGCACCTGCTCCTCCCGGCGCAGCACGGCCGGCCACAGCGCCCGCAGACCGCCCTCCAGGGGCGGCGCGAACAGACCGGCTGCGGCCACTGCGACATAGGCGAGAGGCAGCGGATCGGTGCCGTAGAAGGCGAAGACGGCCATCGCGAGCGCCGAGAGGACCGCCGCCGGCAGCTGCACACGCGGCTGCCCATGGACGTCCACCAGCCGCCCCAGGAGAGGCTGCCCGACCGCGTTGGCGATCCCGTACACGGCCGCCAGCGCGCCCGCGAGGCTGTAGGTGCCGCCCTCCGCGCGGATGAACAGCACGATGGCGATGGCGGCGGTCGCGTTCGGCAGCCGGCCGACCAGGGTGCCCACCAGCAGGCGCGTGGCGTGCCTCGCCCTGAGGATCTCCAGATATCCCACGGCCATGCCCCACCCTTACGTTTTACGTATAACTTCCACCGTCATACGTACCATGTGCCCTGTCACGAGTCCAGACGGAGCCCGGCCGAAGGAGCAGCCCCACGGTGGTACGAGGCAGCACCCGCCCCACAAGCCGCGACGTCGCCCAGGCCGCGGGGGTGTCACAGGCCGCCGTCTCCCTGGTACTCGGCGACAAGTGGCGGGGCCGCGTCTCGGAGACCACCGCGGAACGCGTCCGGGAAGCAGCACGCGACCTGGGATACCGGCCCAACCTCGCGGCCCGCAATCTCAGGCTGGGACGCACCCGTACCGTCCTCCTGGTCGTCCCCGCGCTGACCACGGAGTTCTTCGCCGGCGTCTACACCGGCGCCGCCCGCGTCGCCGCCGAACACGGCTTCGGCCTGGTCCTCTACCCCTCGCCCGAGGGCATCGGCCCCGCCCGCGACCCCTTCGCCTCCGCCCAGGCCGCCCTGGACGGCGTGATCGCCTCCTCCATGGCCGCCGACGCCCTCACCGCGATCCGCGGCGACCAACTCCCCCTCGTGATGCTCGACAGCGACCCCGAGGGCAGCCTCGGCGCCGCCACCGTCAACCTGGACATCGCCGACGGCGTCCGCCAGGTCGCCGACCACCTGCTGACCCTGGGCCACCGCCGCTTCCTCCACCTCGCGGCCGACATCCCGTCCTGGACCTTCGAGGTACGCGCACGCGAACTGGCCGCACGCGTGCGCGAGTTCGAGAACGCCACGGTCCGTACGACCCGCGCCCCCATCTCCATCGAAGGCGCCCTGGCCGCCGCCGAGACCGCCCTCGCGGCCCCCGGCCCCCGCCCCACCGCCCTCGTCTGCGACGACGACAAACTCGCCGCCGGCGCCTACAAGGCCGCCCGCCGCCTCGGCCTGCGCATCCCCGAGGACATCTCCGTCACCGGCCTCGACGACCTCGCCCTGGCCACCGCCATCGACCCGGAACTCACCACGGTCCGCCTCGACGCCGAACTCTTCGGAGAACACGGCATGCGAGCCCTCCTTGCCGTCCTGGACGGCCGCACACCGCACGAGGGGGACATCCCGGTGGAACTGGTCGTCCGAGGGTCCACAGCGCCGCCGAACGCCTCCTGAAGCGTCCGCTACGCCGTGTGCCCCGGCCGATGACCGGCCGGGGCACACGAAAGACCTGATCCAGGCCGACTCACTTCTCGTCGTCGGACTCGTCACCGTCCGACGAGGTGTCCGCGCTCTCGCCCTCCAGCAGACGGGCGAGCTGACGGCCGACGATCCGCTTGAACTTACGGGCCTGCGGACGCGTACGGTCCAGCACCGCGACCTCCAGGCGCTCCGCGGGGATCTCCCGCTCAGTGCCGTTCGTATCGCGCGACAAGGACTGCACGGCCAGCTTGAGCGCCTCCGCGAGGGTCATACCGTCACGGTGCCGCTGGTCCAGATAACTGCTGATCGTCTCCGCGTTGCCGCCCACCGCGACCGAGCCGTGCTCGTCCACGATCGAACCGTCGTGCGGCAGCCGGTAGATCTGGTCACCGTCGGGCGTCTCCCCGACCTCCGCGACAACCAGCTCCACCTCGTACGGCTTCTCGGCCGCGCTGGAGAAGATCGTGCCGAGCGTCTGGGCATAGACGTTGGCGAGACCACGGGCGGTCACATCCGCGCGGTCGTAGGTGTAACCGCGCATGTCGGCGTACCTCACACCGCCGATCCGCAGGTTCTCGTACTCGTTGTACTTTCCGGCGGCCGCGAACCCGATCCGGTCATAGATCTCGCTGAACTTGTGCAGCGCACGGGAGGGGTTCTCGCCGACGAAGACAATGCCGTCGGCGAACTGCAGCACGACCAGGCTGCGGCCACGGGCGATGCCCTTGCGGGCGTACTCCGCCCGATCGGCCATCGCCTGCTGGGGTGAGACATAGAACGGCGTCGACACCGGTATCCGTCCCTCTCTTTAAAGTTCCGTCGAAGTCACTGGATCACCTTGATGAGAACGGGCCGTCGATCAGAGCAGCGCGGCGCGCGGGCCGTCGGGCTGCTGCAGTCGCCGCTCCAGGATCGAGCGGGCGATCTCGGAGGACTCGTCATCGGTGAGGCGGCGGAAACCGTCCTCGGTGATCACGGTGACGATCGGGTAGATCCGGCGGGCGACATCGGGACCACCGGTCGCCGAGTCGTCGTCGGCCGCGTCGTAGAGGGCCTGGACCACCAGGGTCGTGGCCTCGTCCTCGGTCAGCTGGTCGTGGAAGAGCTTCTTCATCGCACCGCGAGCGAAGACCGAACCGGAGCCGGTGGCCGCGTAGCCGAGCTCCTGGGAACGGCCGCCCGTCACGTCGTACGAGAAGATGCGACCGATGCCGCGGTCCACGTCGAACCCGGCGAAGAGCGGGACCACGGCCAGGCCCTGCATGGCCATGCCGAGGTTGGATCGGATCATCGTGGACAGCCGGTTCGCCTTGCCCTCCAGGGAGAGCTGGGCGCCTTCGACCTTCTCGAAGTGCTCCAGCTCCAACTGGAAGAGCTTGACCATCTCGACGGCGAGACCGGCGGTGCCGGCGATACCGACGGCCGAGTACTCGTCCGCCGGGAACACCTTCTCGATGTCCCGCTGCGCGATGACATTGCCCATGGTGGCCCGCCGGTCACCGGCGAGCACCACGCCACCGGGGAACGTGACGGCGACGATCGTCGTGCCGTGCGGGGCCTCGATGACGCCCTGGGTGGGCGGCAGTTGCCGGTTGCCCGGGAGCATCTCCGGCTGATGATCGGAGAGAAAATCCATGAAGGACGACGACCCAGGCGTCAGGAAGGCAGCTGGTAGACGCCCGGTGCTACGAGGGTTGGCTTCCACGACGTTCCCTCCAAGTAAGCGGCAGCCCGACGGACAGCGTCGGGATCGTCTCCCAACTTGCCGATGGCCGAATTGCAGTTGAAGCACAGTACGCCTCGGACCCTACCCGTCTCATGGCAGTGATCCACATGAACGGCCGGGGCTTTCAAACAGATCACGCAGAGCCCCATCTGAGAGGCGACCATCTCGTCGCGCTCGGCTTCGGTGAGGCCGTAGTTGCGCTTCAGATGATCCTCACGCCCCTTGACGGCCCTGCACGCCTTGCACCGTGTGGACAGGCCGTCCGACGCCGACGAATTTCGGTGCCACTCGCTGTGCGGCTTCACTTCCCCGCAGGTCCGGCACTGCTTATGCCCCGCCGGGATGTCCGCCTGCTCACGCACCGTCTTACCGAGCGCTTCCCTGCGTCGCCGGTAGTGCGCAGCAGAATATTCCGCCACGCACCCCCGACAGCGCACTTGCAGCCCGTCACGCCGGTTCCTGTCGGTAGCGAATGAAGCAACGGGCAGATCCCGCTCACATCCGGTACACCGCTTCACCTCAAGCGGGTCCGACATGCCCGTTATTGCCCGCCTTTTTGCACAAATGAACGAACGAAGTCCTCGGCATTCTCCTCGAGTACGTCGTCGATCTCGTCCAAAACCGAGTCGACATCGTCGCTCAGCTTCTCGTGGCGCTCCTTGAGATCGTCGGTCGCCTGCGCTTCTTCCGCCTGCTGCTCGACCTCCTCCGTGGAGCGCGTCGCCTTCTGCTGTCCGCCGCCGGTGTCCTTGGTCGCCATAACCCTCACCCCGCTCGGTTCGACGTTCTTGATCAGACCCTACTTGCAGGGACTGACATCGGCCCCGCAGTTACTACAACGTACGGCGGCCACCTCGATGATTCCCGGCCACCGGACATTCCACCCTGCCGGGCAGCCCGGACCTGAGGGCCCGCTCAGCCGCCCGACAGGACCCTGACCAGGTCTTCCGCAGTACGACAGCGGTCGAGGAGCTCCTTGACGTGATTACGCGTTCCGCGAAGCGGTTCCAGGGTTGGGACGCGCTGGAGCGAGTCCCGGCCCGGGAGGTCGAAGATCACGGAGTCCCAGGAGGCCGCGGCGACGTCGTCGGCGTACTGCTCCAGGCAGCGGCCGCGGAAGTACGCGCGGGTGTCCTCCGGCGGGGTCGTACGGGCCCTCTCGACCGTGTCCTCGTCCAGCAGGCGCTTGATGCGGCCGCGGGCCACCAGACGGTTGTAGAGGCCCTTCTCGGCCCGTACGTCCGCGTACTGGAGGTCGACGAGGTGCAGCCGGGCCGCGTCCCAGTCGAGGCTGTCGCGGCGCCGGTAGCCCTCCATGAGCTCCCGTTTGGCGACCCAGTCCAGTTCGCCGGCCAGGCTCATCGGGTCGTTCTCCAGGCGGTTGAGCGTGTCCTCCCAGCGGACCAGGACGTCCTTGGTCTGGTCGTCGGCGTCGGAGCCGTAGCGTTCCTCGACGTATTTGCGGGAGAGCTCGAAGTACTCCATCTGGAGCTGGACCGCGGTGAGGGTCCGGCCGCTGCGGAGGGTGACCAGGCGCTTGAGGGTGGGGTCGTGGGAGACCTGGTGAAGGGTGCGGACCGGTTGGTCCACTGCGAGGTCGACCGCGATGAAGCCGTCCTCGATCATGGAGAGGACGAGGGCCGTGGTGCCCAGCTTGAGGTAGGTCGAGATCTCGGAGAGGTTCGCGTCGCCGATGATCACGTGCAGGCGGCGGTACTTCTCGGCGTCCGCGTGCGGTTCGTCGCGGGTGTTGATGATCGGACGCTTGAGGGTGGTCTCCAGGCCGACCTCGACCTCGAAGTAGTCGGCGCGCTGGCTGAGCTGGAAGCCGTGTTCGTGTCCGTCCTGGCCGATGCCGACGCGGCCGGCTCCGGTGACGACCTGGCGGGAGACGAAGAAGGGGGTCAGGTGGCGCACGATGTCCGAGAAGGGGGTCTCCCGCTTCATCAGGTAGTTCTCGTGCGTGCCGTAGGAGGCGCCCTTGTTGTCGGTGTTGTTCTTGTAGAGGTGGATCGGCTGGGCGCCCGGGAGTTGGGCGGCGCGCTCGGCGGCCTCGGCCATGATGCGCTCGCCGGCCTTGTCCCACAGGACGGCGTCCATGGGGTTGGTGACTTCCGGGGAGCTGTACTCCGGGTGTGCGTGGTCGACGTAGAGCCGTGCGCCGTTGGTGAGGATGACATTGGCGAGGCCGATGTCCTCGTCGGTGAGCTGGCTGGAGTCGGCGGCCTCCCGGGCGAGGTCGAAGCCTCGCGCGTCCCGCAGCGGGTTCTCCTCCTCGAAGTCCCAGCGGGCCCGCCGGGCCCGGTGCATCGCCGCCGCGTAGGCGTTGACGATCTGGGACGAGGTGAGCATGGCATTGGCGTTGGGGTGGCCGGGGACGGAGATCCCGTACTCCGTCTCGATGCCCATTACTCGCCGTACGGTCATGCGGCCCTCCTTGCCCGGCGGCGCCCTCGGTCGGGGGCGCCGCTCAAGTACCGCTGGCGCTCCGGTGCGTGTGCGGTGCCCGTCCCCGCACTGCGCGACTCGGCGGTACCGAAGAGCCTAGAACGGCTTTGCGCTGGTGGGGAGATCATTTGCGTCATTGCCTCGCGCGCCCCTTGTTGCGGTCATGGCCTGAAAAGCAGTCGGCTGCGGGTACCCGCCGTGGGCACCCGCAGCCGCCCTGTTTTTTACAGGTACTGACCGGTGTTCGCCACCGTGTCGATGGAGCGTCCGGTGTCGGCGCCCTGCTTTCCGGTGATGAGCGTACGGATGTAGACGATCCGTTCGCCCTTCTTTCCGGAGATCCGGGCCCAGTCGTCGGGGTTGGTGGTGTTGGGCAGGTCCTCGTTCTCCTTGAATTCGTCCACGCAGGCCTGGAGGAGGTGGGAGACGCGGATGCCCTTCTGCTTGTGGTCGAGGAAGTCCTTGATGGCCATCTTCTTGGCCCGGCCCACGATGTTCTCGATCATGGCGCCGGAGTTGAAGTCCTTGAAGTAGAGGACTTCCTTGTCACCGTTGGCGTAGGTGACCTCCAGGAAGCGGTTCTCCTCGGATTCCGTGTACATGTGTTCCACTGCCGTCTGGATCATGCTCTGGACGGTGGTGGTCTTGTCTCCGCTGTGCTCGCCGACGTCGTCGGGGTGGAGCGGGAGGCGTTCGGTGAGGTACTTGCCGAAGATGTCCTTGGCGGCCTCGGCGTCGGGACGCTCGATCTTGATCTTCACGTCCAGGCGGCCGGGGCGCAGGATGGCGGGGTCGATCATGTCCTCGCGGTTCGAGGCGCCGATGACGACCACGTTCTGCAGGCCTTCGACACCGTCGATCTCGGCGAGGAGCTGGGGGACGATGGTGTTCTCCACGTCCGAGCTGACGCCGGATCCGCGGGTGCGGAAGAGGGATTCCATCTCGTCGAAGAAGACGATGACGGGTGTGCCCTCGCTGGCCTTTTCACGAGCACGCTGGAAGACGAGGCGGATCTGCCGCTCGGTCTCGCCGACGTACTTGTTGAGGAGTTCGGGGCCCTTGATGTTGAGGAAGAAGCTCTTGCCGGTGGCCTGTCCGGTGACTTCGGCGACCTTTTTGGCCAGCGAGTTGGCGACGGCCTTGGCGATGAGCGTCTTTCCGCATCCGGGGGGCCCGTACAGCAGGACGCCCTTGGGCGGCCGCAGTTCGTGCTCCTTGAAGAGGTCGGGGTAGAGGTACGGCAGTTCGACCGCGTCGCGGATCATCTCGATCTGGCCGCCCAGACCGCCGATCTGCTCGTAGCCGATGTCGGGGACCTCTTCGAGGACGAGTTCCTCGACCTCGCTCTTCGGAACGATCTCGTAGACGTAGCCGGAACGGGGTTCGAGCAGCAGGGCGTCGCCGGGGCGGATGGTGATGTCCAGCAGGGGCTCGGCGAGCCGCACCACCCGCTCCTCGTCGGTGTGCCCCACCACGAGGGCGCGTTCGCCGTCCTCCAGGATCTCCTTGAGGGTGACGATGTCGCCGACGCTCTCGTACTCCATGGCCTCGACCACGTTGAGCGCTTCGTTGAGCATTACTTCCTGGCCGCGGCGGAGCTCTTCGAGTTCCACGCTCGGGCTGACGTTCACCCGTAGTTTGCGACCGCCGGTGAAGATGTCCGCGGTGCCGTCCTCGTTGGCCACGAGGAAGACGCCGAAGCCGGCCGGTGGCTGTGCGAGCCGGTCGACTTCTTCCTTGAGGGCCACGATCTGGTCGCGGGCCTCACGGAGCGTGTTGGCGAGTCGCTCGTTCTGGGCGGACACTCCGGCCAGATTGGTCTGCAGCTCGACGATCCGCTCTTCGAGAATCCTCGTGTGTCGCGGAGAGTCGGCGAGCTTACGTCGCAGGACGGCGATCTCCTGCTCAAGGTAGGCAATCTGCCCGGACGGGTCGTCGGACCCTCGTCCCGGGCGGATGCCGCGGTTCATGTCGTCGTCGTGGGCTGCCACGGTCCTCACCTCCTCCAAGGGGAGCTGGACGCTTCCAGACCCTACCTGGGTGGGTGTCGATTGAAACCCCTAGATCACAAAGACTGTCAAGGTGTGTCGTCGGTCACCCTGCGCTCTCCCTCACGCCGTGTGGATACCCACTCAACGTGATTCAGAAGCCGACTGTTCCGAGGCCGGGTCGGTCGAATCCCTTCACGGCGGACGTGAGTTGCCGTGTGGGTGGGTTCGGGACCCGGCGGAAACCCGCCATGGCGCTCCTGACGGAGAGTGTCCATGCGGACAGTGTCCGTCATGTCGTGGCGTGAAACCTGAGATCGCGGAGAAAGGCCGCTCGGGCGGGCGGAGGTAGGGTCGAAGGTGTTCAACACCCGGCGGAATCAGGAGACATCACCGTGCAGGACGAGGCCGCGGCCGACGGCGGGGCGCTGGAGGTCTGGATCGATCAGGACCTCTGTACCGGCGACGGCATCTGCGCCCAGTACGCCCCCGAGGTCTTCGAGCTGGACATCGACGGTCTGGCCTATGTGAAGAGCCCGGACGACGAGCTGTTGCAGGACAAGGGCGCCACCACGCCGGTCCCGCTGCCCTTGTTGGCCGATGTCGTGGACTCCGCCAAGGAGTGCCCCGGTGACTGCATTCATGTGCGCCGGGTCGCGGACCGGGTCGAGGTGTACGGGCCCGACGCGGCCTGAGGATCAGCGGGTCGTCAGACGCTCTGGGCGTTGCCGGGGGTGGAGCGGACGAACGCGCCGTTGTGCCACTGCCACTTGGCGGTTTCCTTGACGTCGGGGCAGCAACTGGGCACGTCCTCGGTGGAGTAGCCGAGGAGGGTCGCGAGGACCGCGCCGTCGCGTATGGAGAAGTCGGTGACGGTCTCCCGGGCCTTCGGGGCGACCAGGGTGGCGACCACGCGCGGGGTGTCGGCGTCGGCCGCCTGGGTGAGGACGTAGACGCCGTCGGGCGGGGTGCCCATGCCTGCGTCGCAGTGGACGACGGCAACGGTCTCGGGCCTGCCGTCGCCGTCGAGGTCTCCGGTGGCCTTCTTCTGCACGATGGCCTTCAGGGGGCCGCATTCGATGGGGAAGTCGACGCCCGTGGTCGCGGGCGCGGAGGCGGTGGTGGGCGCGGACTTCGTCTGCGGGCCCGAGGCCTGGGCAGCGCGGGCGGAGTCGGGCTGCAGGACCGAGGAGAGCGCGACGACGCCGGCGAGAGCCGTGGCGGTGGCGACCCAGTGGATGGGCCGGGTGTTCGTGTGTGCCAGTTCCAGTTCCGGGACGGCGGAGTGCTGCACTAGGAGTGTCTCCTGTGAGGGCTGTGCCGGTGGGGGTGGCCTGCATGGTGCCACACGGCACGGTGCGGGGGAACGGCGGGGTCGACAGTTCGTTCGCGGGGTCGCACGGTCGCGTGCAGTCCGACGGTGGCGGTGGTGCCGCGGTGGTGGTGTGTCAGAAGCAGGACGCCGTGGCCGAGTTCCGGAGGACTTCCGGGAACTCGGCCACGGCGTTCGTGCGTTGAGTGCGGCACACGGCCGCCAGGGGGCGGGCTCAGCGGCCGGCGGCGCCGCCTTCGGCGTTGGGGCCGGTGTAGTCGTCGCCGTAGGCGCCCTTGGCGGGGCGGCGGCGGCGCATGGGGGGCTCGACGCCGTCCGCGAGGCGGCGGGCGGTGAGGAGGAAGCCGGTGTGGCCGATCATCCGGTGGTCGGGGCGGACGGCCAGGCCCTCGACGTGCCAGTTGCGCAGCATCGTCTCCCAGGCGGTCGGCTCGTTGAAGGAGCCGATCTCGCGGATGGACTCGACGGTCCGCGCGAGCTGGGTGGTGGTCGCGACGTAGCAGCAGAGGATGCCGCCGGGCACGAGCGCCTTGGAGACGGCCTCCAGGCACTCCCAGGGGGCGAGCATGTCCAGGATGACGCGGTCGACGTCCGTGTCGGAGAGGTTGTCCTGGAGGTCGCCGACGGTGAGCTGCCAGGCGGGGTGCGGGCCGCCGAAATAGCGCTCCACGTTCTGCTGGGCGATCTCGGCGAAGTCCTCGCGGCGCTCGTAGGAGTGCAGCATGCCCTGGTCGCCGATGGCGCGCAGCAGGAAGCTGCTGAGCGAGCCGGAGCCGACGCCCGCTTCCACGACGCGTGCGCCGGGGAAGATGTCCGCGAAGGACAGGATCTGCCCCGCGTCCTTGGGGTAGACCACGGCGGCGCCGCGGGGCATGGACAGGACGTAGTCGGGGAGCAGGGGGCGCAGCGCGAGGTAGGCGACGTTTCCGGTGGTGCGGACAACGCTGCCCTCGGGTGCGCCGATCAGCTCGTCGTGCGGGAAGGAACCCTTGTGGGTGTGGAAGTTCTTCCCCGCTTCGAGCGTGAACGTGTAGTGGCGGCCCTTGGGGTCGGTCAGCTGAACCTGGTCCCCGACCTTGAAGGGCCCGCGCCTGCGGGCGGCACCGGTCGGTTCGGACATGTGAACACCCTACCGGCGTTTGCGGGGGCCGCCGACCACGCGCGTGTGCCTCAGTTGGGGCGGGCCATGGCCTTCACGAAGGCCCGCTCGACGTCGGCGGCGGACAGGACGCCGTAGATCTCGCCGGTCTCCTCGACCACGAGGTATTCGGTGGCGGGGGTGGCGCGCAGGGCGTCGAGGAGGTCCTCCCCGGCGAGTTCCGCGGAGACGCGCATGCCGTCGGTGAGGTCCTGGGCGAGGCCGCTGACGGAGACCCAGGGGCGGCGGTGTTCGGGGACGCCGACGATGGCGGCCTCGCGGACGAGGGAGAGGGGCTGGCCGTCGGCGTCGACGACGACCAGGGCGCGGGCGCCGGCGGCGTTGGCACGGCGCAGTGCCTCGGAGAGCGGGGTGTTGGTCTCGACCGGTACCGCGCGGCGGGTGAGGTTGCGGGCGCGCAGTTCGGGGAGGTGTTCGCGCAGTCGGGCCATACGGAGGCTGTTGCCGGCGCCGGTCCAGATGATCGCGGCGAGGATCGCGGCCAGCAGGGCGTCCGTGACGGTGTCCATGCCGTTGATGTCCTCGGTGTTGGTTCCGAGGGCGCCGGTCTGGGTGAGCAGCGGGAGGCCGATGAGGACGGAGACGGCAAGGGCGCGGCCGACCCAGGCGGCGGCGATGGTGCCGCTCATGGGCCTGCCGGTGATCTTCCAGACGACGGCGCGGAGCATACGGCCGCCGTCGAGGGGCAGGCCGGGCAGGAGGTTGAAGGCGGCCACGATCAGGTTGGAGACCATCAGGCCGGCCAGGAGCACGCCGGGGACCGTGCCGGGCTCCACGGGCTGCATGGCCAGGTAGAAGATGCCGGAGAGGATCAGCGAGAGCAGCGGGCCGACGAAGGCCAGCACGAACTCCCGGCCCGGGGTCTCGGCCTCCTTCTCGATCTCGGAGACGCCGCCGAAGAACTGCAACTGGATACGGCGGACCGGGAGTTTGAAGCGGAGGGCGGCGACGGTGTGGGCGAGTTCGTGCACCAGGACCGAGCCGTAGAAGGCGACGGCGAAGAAGAGGGCCACGAGGTAGCGGGCGGCGCCGAGTTCGGGCAGCACGCGGTCGAGCTGCCCGCCGAACACCCAGGTGATGAGCGCGGCGACGAGGAACCAACTGGGTGCCACGTAGACGGGCACTCCGAAGGGCCGACCCATCAGCAGGCCGCCGCCGGGCTCCTTGGGGCGCTGCGGGGGGCGTCCCTTGGCGATGCCGGGGTTGGCGTCGGTGTGGGCCTCGCTGTGGGCGTGGGGGCGGTCGGGGGCTCGGTCGTGGGGGTCGTGAGGGTTGGGGTGGTCACCTGACGCCGGTCCGCTGTCGGGTTTCGGCTCGCCGTTCAGGTGGGTGGGGGCGGAGGGCGTGCCCGTCTCCTCCGGCTCCGGGCTGCCGTTGTCCGCGGACTGGGCGGGAGCGGATGACGGGCTCGTGAGCCCGTGCTCCTCCGTCGGCTTGTCCGCGTCCCCGCGTTCACCCGACGACGTGTTCGCTTCCCCGGTTCCCTCGGCGGATGTCCGGGGGTCGGCGGCCGGGGTCGTGGCACCCGTGGTGTGCTCGGTCGGCTCGTTGGTGCCGGACCGCGGCTGCCCGCTCCCGCCGCTCTCGTCCACGGTGTCCCCTCGTTCGAAGCGTCCTCCGCGCCGACCGGGCGGAGGGGTCTCGGGTCGATGGTATGCGGCGGTCGCGACGCGTTCCGCCCCGGCACCCCCCGTGTTTCCCCGGCTGTCGCGAGTGCGTCGGCCGGGATCGGGTCACTGTCAGTGGCGGGCCGTAAGGTCTGTGGGCATGGAGACGAGTACCGAGGGCGCCGCGGGGATGTCCGGCGACGAGGGCGCGGCGGCGGGGCCGGCCGCGGAAGTGACAGTGGCGACGGGGACGGCGGGCGTGGTCGAGCGTGTCGCCATGGCGCCCGCGTCGCTGTCGCCCTCGCGTGCCAGTGACTTCATGCAGTGCCCGTTGCTGTACCGGTTCCGGGTGATCGACCGGCTGCCCGAGAAGCCCAGCGAGGCGGCGACTCGGGGGACTCTGGTGCACTCGGTCCTTGAGCGGCTCTTCGACGCGCCGGCGGCCGAGCGTACGGCGCCGCGTGCGAAGTCGCTGATCCCCGGGCAGTGGGACCGGTTGCGGGAGTCCCGGCCGGAGGTCGTGGAGTTGTTCGCCGATGATCCGGAGGGCGAGCGGTTGGCGCGCTGGCTCGGGGAGGCGGAGCGGCTGGTCGAGCGCTGGTTCTCCCTTGAGGATCCGACGCGGCTGGAGCCGGCCGAGCGGGAGATGTTCGTCGAGGCCGAGCTGGATTCGGGGCTGAAGCTGCGCGGGATCATCGACCGGGTCGACGTGGCGCCGACCGGGGATGTGCGGATCGTCGACTACAAGACGGGCAAGGCGCCCCGGCCGGAGTACGCCGAGGGTGCGCTGTTCCAGATGAAGTTCTACGCGCTGGTGGTCTGGCGGTTGAAGCAGGTCGTCCCGCGGCGGCTCCAGTTGGTGTACCTCGGCAGCGGGGACATGCTGACGTACGACCCCGACCTCGCCGACCTGGAGCGCGTCGAGCGCAAGCTGCTGGCGCTGTGGGAGGCGATCCGGCTGGCCACGGAGACGGGCGAGTGGCGTCCCCGCCCGACGAAGCTGTGCGGTTGGTGCGATCACCAGGCGGTGTGCCCGGAGTTCGGAGGGACTCCTCCGCCTTATCCGCTGCCTGTGTCTCAGGTGGCGGACTGACTCTTCCGGGTTGGCGCGGCGTCGGCCCTTGTGGCGTTCCGTGAGGACGCGGGCTCGGTCCCCCTCCCCCACCCCGTCAGGCCGGTCGAGTCGACCAGGCTCGCGCAGGGCAGAATGGGGCCGGGCTAGCGAAGGAGATTCACGTGGCCATCCGCGTCCTACTTGTCGATGATCAGCCGCTGCTGCGCACCGGGTTCCGGATGATTCTGGAGGCCGAGCAGGATCTCGCGGTCGTCGGTGAGGCCGGTGACGGGCTGCAGGCGCTTGACCAGGTGCGGGCTCTGCAGCCCGATGTGGTGCTGATGGACATCCGTATGCCGCGGATGGACGGGGTGGAGGCGACCCGGCAGATCACCGGTCCCGGGCGGGACGGGCCGGCGAAGGTGCTGGTGCTGACGACCTTCGACCTGGACGAGTACGTGGTGGAGGCGTTGCGGGCGGGGGCCAGTGGCTTTCTGTTGAAGGACGCTCCGGCGAACGAGTTGGTGCAGGCGATCCGGGTGGTGGCCGCAGGCGAGGCCATGCTCGCGCCGAGCATCACGCGGCGGCTGCTCGACAAGTACGCCGGTCATCTGCCGTCGGGTGACGAGCCGGTTCCGGACGCCCTGCACACGCTGACCGAGCGTGAGGTCGAGGTGTTGAAGCTGGTGGCGCGCGGGTTGTCGAACGCCGAGATCGCCGCCGATCTGTTCGTCAGCGAGACCACCGTCAAGACGCACGTGGGGCATGTGCTGACCAAGCTGGGTCTGCGTGACCGGGTGCAGGCCGCGGTGTACGCGTACGAGAGCGGGCTGGTGCGTCCCGGCGCGCAGTAAGGGACGACATATATGTGCGGAGAGGGCGCTCCTTCCTGACAGGGGCGCCCTCTCCGTGTGTGCGGGGCGGGTTCAGCCCTTGCTGAGTTCCCAGAAGCGGAACACCGTCGAGGCGTCGAGGCAGTATTCGAGGCCGTAGACGTTCTCGCGGGTGACCGCGTACTGCTTGGCCTGCCAGACCGGGAGGACGGGCAGTTGGTCGGCGACGATGTCCTGGAGCTTGTCGTAGTCGGCGTCAGTGGCACCGCGGTCGCGCTGGGCGGCGGTCCTGGGGATGAGCGTGTCGGTGATCGTGTTGTTCGTGTAGTTGTTGCTCAGGACGTTGCCCTTGCCGAAGAAGGGGGCGGTGAAGTTGTCGGCGTCGGGGTAGTCCGGCACCCAACCCTTCACGTAGACGCCGTACTTGCCCTTGGCGATGTCCTTCTCGTACTGGTCGTAGGCCACGGACTTCACGTCGGCGTCGAACAGGCCGCTGGCGTCGAGTTGTTCGGCGATGGCCTTCAACTCCCGGTCGGTGGCGGGGCCGTAGCGGGAAGGGGTGGACCAGAGGGTGAGTTTCACCTTGCCGGTGATGCCGGCGGCCTCCAGCGCGGCCTGTGCCTCGGCCTTGGAGGGGTGGGAGCCGTAGGTGTCGAAGAAGGACGTGGTGTGTCCGGCGATGCCGGCCGGGATGATCGAGTAGAGCGGGGTCGCCGTGTCCTTGTAGACGTCCCGGATGAGGGCGTCGCGGTCGAGGAGGTGGGCGATGGCCTTGCGGACGCCGAGTTGTCCGGCGACGGGGTCGTCCATGTTGAAGACGAGGTGCTGGACCTCGGCGCTGCTGCCCTCGACGACCTCGACGCCATCACTGGCGTCGGAGTTCTCGATGTCCGAGATGTCGGTGGCGGTCAGGCCGCGGTAGGCGATGTCGATCTTGTTGTCGAGGAGAGCCGTCTTCAGGGCGCTCTGGTCGCCGTGGAAGAACCTCAGGGTGACACCGGAGTTCTTGACCTCGGCGGTGCCCTTGTAGTGGTCGTTGACGGAGAAGACGGCCTCGTCGTCGCCGTAGGAGTCGAGTTTGTACGGTCCTGAGCCGACCGCCTCGCCGTCCTCGCGGAGGCCGTCCGCGTCGTACTGGCTGTGGTCGACGATCGAGCCGGCGCCGGAGGCGAGCTTGCTCGGGAAGGTGGCGTCGGAGGTGTTGAGCCTGAAGACGACGGTCTTCTCGTCCGGTGTCTCGACCTTGTCGAGCATCGGGAACATGATCGCGGGACCGGCGGAGTCGTCGATCTTCAGCATGCGGTCGAAGGAGAACTTGACGTCCTTCGAGGTGAGCGCATCGCCGTTGCTGAACTCCAGGCCGGTCTTGAGGGTGCACCGGTAGACCTGGGCCCGGGAGTCCGTGAAGGAGCACTCCTTGGCGGCCTCCGGCTGCGGTTCGGTGCCGCCCTTGGGGAAGCTGAGCAGCGACTGGAAGACGTTGTCGAACAGCAGCCAGGAGCCGGGGTCGTAGCCGGAGGCGGGGTCGGTGGCCAGGACGTCGTCGGACATTCCCATGACGATGGAGGAGCCGGTGTCCGAGGAGCCGCCCGTCTGGGAGCCGCATCCGGTCAACAGGCCGGAGGCCAGCCCCGCCACGATGGGCAGGACTGGCCACTGGTGGAGCTTGTTCACTGCGTGGTGCCTTGTCTTTGGTGCTGGAGAAGACCCGGGGCGCGACGGCCCCGGGCACACGGGGCTGTCAGTTGCCCGCGCCTCGGCCCAGCTCCCAGAGCTGGAGGGTCGAGGAGGAGTTGAGCGCGTACGCGGTGCCCGTGATGTCGTCGCGGGCGGCGACGTACTGCTTGCCCTGCCACAGCGGGATCATCGGCACGTCGGTGGCGACGATGTCCTGGATGGTCGTGAGGCTCTTGGACGCGGCGAGCCGGTCGGCCTCTCGGCGCGACTCGGGGATCAGCGTGCTGATGATCTCGGAGTTGGCGTACGGCGAGCCGAGGGTGTTGTCCTTGTCGAGGAATGGGGCGAGGTAGTTGTCGGCGTCGGGGAAGTCCGGGAACCAGCCCATCCCGTAGACGTCGTACTCGCCCTTCTGCTCGGCCTGGCGGAACGTCGACCAGGGCGTGCCCTTGATGCTGACGTCGAACAGGCCGCTGTCGTTGAGCTGCTTCTGGAGCTGCTCGAACTCGCCCTTGGTGGCCGGGCCGTAGTGGTCGGTCGTGTAGTGCAGGGTGAGCTTCACCGGGGTGGTGATGTTCGCCTTGGACAGCAGCGACTTGGCCTTGGTGACACTCGGGTCGCCGTACTTGTTGAAGAACGAGTTCGAGTGACCGGTGATGGTCGCCGGGACCAGGGAGTAGAGCGGCTCGGCCTCGGTGCCGTAGACCTTGGAGACGAGTTCGCCGCGGTCGATGACCTGGGCCATCGCCTCGCGCACGGCCTTCGTCCTGACGGTCGCGGCATCGGTGTTGAAGGCCAGGTAGCGGATTTCGAGGCCGGGCATCTCGACGAGGTCGACGTCGCCGTCGGTGTCGTCGCTGAGCTTCTGGATCTGCGTCGGCGACATGGTGCGCGTCATGACGTCGATGTCACCCTTGGTGAGCGCGGTGCCCATGGCGGTGGCGTCCGCGAAGGAGCGCATCTCGACCTTGCTGTTGTTCACCTTCAGAGTCCCCTTGTAATTGGGGTTCTTGGTGAAGGTGGCGGTCGTGATCGCGTCGTTCTTCTGGTCGACGGAGAGGGTGTACGGGCCGGAGCCGTCCACCTCGAAGCCGTCGCGCAGCTTGTCCTTCTGGTAGTCGTCCGGGTTCACGATGCCGGCGACGGGAGTGGACAGCTTGTACGGGAAGGTGGCGTCGGCCGTCTTGAGGTGGAAGATGACCTCGCTGTCGCCCTGGGTCTCGACGGTGTCGACGGTGGACAGCAGGGCGAACACACCGCTGTCGGCCTTGATGCGCATCGCGCGGTCGATGGAGTACTTCACGTCTTCCGCGGTGATCTTGTCGCCGTTGGCGAACTTCAGACCGTCGCGCAGGGTGCAGGCGTAGCGCTCGTTGCCGGTGTCGGTGAAGCCGCACTTCTCGGCGGCCTCGGGCACCGGGTCGCCCTCGCCCTTGGGCTGGATCATCAGGGTCTGCACGGTCTGGCGCAGGATGTTCCAGGTGCCGACGTCGTAGGCGTAGGCGGGGTCGAGCGGCGCCGGAGCGTCCTTCGTCGCCTCGAACCGGTCCGTGGTGCCGACGACTATCGCATCGTCGCTGGAACTGCCGCTGCCGCTGCCGCCACACGCGGCGAGCACCGGCGCGAGCAGGCCGACAACGGCCGGCAGCACCAAAGTCTTGCGGTTCATGCGGGCGTTTCTCCAGAACTGTTCGAAGTCCGTGTACCCGGCATACAGGGGGTGGTGTTGCCGATCACGGGGGCAAGGGCGATGTTCTCGCGTTGAGATTAGTCCGCACCTGCACGAGGGTCCGCAGTCACCGTAGTTGGGTTCCCATCACGCAGCGGAACCGGGTGCGGACGGACCGAAAACCCGCCGAGGGAAGGATTAGTGCAGGGTTTCACCAATCGGGACACAAGGGTGCGTGATCGGCCTCAGAAATGGGGTGAACAGCACAGAGTGACGACGATGTCGACCCTCCGGCACGTGGGGAACCTCACATGCTTCAACTCAGTTGGAGCGCAACGGAATTCGACCGGTCGACCGGGAGGGAATTCCCCTCCCATTGGATCCAATGGGATCCCATTGAACTTTGCACGCTCGGTGAACGCGTGGCGCATTTCCGTCATCGGTCCGTCATCGGCCCGGCATCAGGCCCCGGAGAAATGCCAGGTCCACGACTTCCAGAGAGGTCACGACGGTACGCCGGGCGGCGGGGGCGATCGGTGCCACGGACGGCACGGCCACCACCAGACAGCCCGCCGCCTCCGCCGCCGCGACCCCGGTCGCGGTGTCCTCGACGACCGCGCAGCGGGCCGGGTCGACGCCGAGTCCGGCGGCGGCGAACAGATACGGGTCGGGGTACGGCTTGGTGCGCGCGACCTCGTCGCCGGCGACCGTCAGCGCGAAGTGCTGGGGGCCGAGCGCGGTCAGGACACGGTCGATGATGCGCCGGTGCGAGGCGGAGACCAGGGCCGTGGGGATCTCGTACTCCGACAGCTCGGCCAGGAGTCTGGCCGCGCCCGGCATCAGCGGCAGGGCCCGCCCGATGCGGTCCTCGAAGCCCTCGTTGAGCAGGACGGTCAGCTCGGCGAGGGTGATGTCGGCGCCGGTGGCCTCGATCAGGAAGCCGGCGCTGCGGGTCATGGGGCCGCCGACCACGACATGGCGCCAGGAGTCGTCGAGGGGGTGTCCGAGGGCGGCGAAGACCTCGACCTCGACCTCCCACCAGAAGCCCTCGGTGTCCACCAGGGTTCCGTCCATGTCGAGGAGTACGGCCTGGAGTGCGGAGCCTTCGGCCGTACGGGTTCCGAGCGCGGGGACCGTGCTGGTCATCCTGGCGCACCTCCTTGAGGGACGATCAGGCCGGCCGCCTCTTTTTCACAGAGAGGCGACCGGCCTGCGGTGGACCGACCAGTGTACGACTTATCCGATCAGTGTGCTCGTCCGTTCAGCTGTGGCCGTTCAGCGCGCGTTGAAGTACTTCGCCTCCGGGTGGTGGATGACGATCGCGTCCGTGGACTGCTCCGGGTGCAGCTGGAACTCCTCCGACAGGTGGACGCCGATGCGCTCCGGCTCCAGCAGGTCGGCGATCTTGGCGCGGTCCTCCAGGTCGGGGCAGGCGCCGTAGCCGAGGGAGAAGCGGGCGCCCCGGTACTTGAGGGCGAACATGTCCTCGACGTCGGCCGGGTCCTCCCCCGCGAAGCCCAGTTCGGAACGCACGCGCGCGTGCCAGTACTCGGCGAGCGCCTCGGCCAACTGGACGGACAGGCCGTGCAGTTCGAGGTAGTCGCGGTAGGAGTTCGACTCGAAGAGCTTCGCGGTCTCCTCGCCGATGCGGTTGCCGACGGTGACGATCTGGAAGCCGACGACGTCGGTCTCGCCGGACTCCTCGGGGCGGAAGAAGTCGGCCAGGCAGAGACGGCGGCCGCGGCGCTGGCGCGGGAAGGTGAAGCGGGTGCGTTCGTTGCCCTGGTCGTCGAGGACGATCAGGTCGTCGTCCTTGGACACGCAGGGGAAGTAGCCGTAGACGACGGCCGCTTCGAGGAGGTTGTCGGTCTGGAGCTTGTCCAGCAGTCCGCGCAGCCGGGGCCGGCCCTCGGTCTCGACCAGTTCCTCGTACGTCGGTCCGTCGCCGGTGCGGGCCTGCTTGAGGCCCCACTGGCCCTTGAAGAGGGCGCCCTCGTCGAGCCAGGACGCGTACTCCTTGAGCTGGATGCCCTTGATGACCCGGGTGCCGCTGAACGGCGGGGTGGGGATCGGGTTGTCGACCGCCACGTCGGAGCGGACGTGACCCTCCTCCGGGCGCTCCTCGACCTCGGCGGGGGCGCTCGCCCGCACCCTGCGCTGCTTGAGTTCGGGGAGCTTCGCGCCGGGCACACCGCGCTTGACGCCGATGAGGGCATCCATCAGGCGCAGTCCCTCGAACGCGTCGCGGGCGTAGCGGACTTCGCCCTCGTAGATCTCGTGCAGGTCCTGTTCGACGTACGCCCGCGTCAGCGCGGCGCCGCCGAGGATGACCGGGTAGTCGGCGGCCAGCTTGCGCTGGTTCAGCTCCTCCAGGTTCTCCTTCATGATCACCGTGGACTTGACCAGGAGGCCGGACATGCCGATGACGTCGGCGCGGTGCTCCTGGGCGGCTTCCAGGATCGCGGAGACGGGCTGCTTGATGCCGAGGTTGACGACGTTGTAGCCGTTGTTGGACAGGATGATGTCGACGAGGTTCTTGCCGATGTCGTGGACGTCGCCGCGCACGGTGGCGAGCACGATGGTGCCCTTGCCCTCGGCGTCCGACTTCTCCATGTGCGGTTCGAGATAGGCGACCGCGGTCTTCATGACCTCGGCGGACTGGAGCACGAACGGCAACTGCATCTGACCGGAGCCGAACAGCTCGCCGACGACCTTCATGCCGTCCAGGAGCGTCTCGTTGACGATGTCGAGGGCGGGGCGGGTCTGCAGCGCCTCGGCGAGGTCGTTCTCCAGGCCGTTCTTCTCGCCGTCGATGATCCGGCGCTTGAGCCGCTCGTCCAGCGGGAGGGCGGCCAGCTCCTCGGCGCGGCCCGCCGTCCGGGACTTGGTGGTGGCGCCCTCGAAGAGGGCCATCAGCTTCTGCAGCGGGTCGTAGCCCTCGCGGCGGCGGTCGTAGATGAGGTCGAGGGCGGTGGTGACCTCCTCCTCGCTGAACCTGGCGATCGGGAGGATCTTCGAGGCGTGCACGATCGCCGAGTCGAGGCCCGCCTTGACGCATTCGTCGAGGAAGACGGAGTTGAGCAGCACGCGGGCGGCCGGGTTCAGGCCGAAGGAGATGTTGGACAGACCCAGGGTGGTCTGGACGTCGGGGTGGCTGCTCTTGAGCCGGCGGATCGCCTCGATGGTGGCGAGGCCGTCGCCGCGGGACTCCTCCTGGCCGGTGCAGATGGTGAAGGTCAGGGTGTCGATGAGGATGTCCGACTCGTGGATGCCCCAGTTCGTCGTCAGGTCCTCGATCAGCCGCTCGGCGATGGCGACCTTGTGCTCCGGGGTGCGGGCCTGGCCCTCTTCGTCGATGGTCAGCGCGATGAGCGCGGCGCCGTGTTCCTGGGCGAGCCGGGTGACCTTCGCGAAGCGGGAGTCGGGGCCGTCGCCGTCCTCGTAATTGACGGAGTTGATGACCGCTCGACCGCCGAGCTTCTCCAACCCGGCCCGGATCACCGGGACTTCGGTGGAGTCGAGCACGATGGGCAGGGTGGATGCGGTGGCGAAGCGGCCGGCCAGTTCCTCCATGTCGGCGACGCCGTCGCGGCCCACGTAGTCCACGCAGAGGTCCAGCATGTGGGCGCCTTCGCGGATCTGGTCGCGGGCCATCTCCACACAGTCGTCCCAGCGAGCCTCCAGCATGGCCTCGCGGAACTTCTTCGAACCGTTGGCGTTGGTGCGCTCGCCGATCGCCATGTAGGCGGTGTCCTGGCGGAACGGGACCGTCTGGTAGAGGGAGGCGGCGCCGGGTTCGGGCTGGGGGTCGCGCTCGACGGGGGTGGCCTCGCGGACCCGCTCGACGAGTTGGCGCAGGTGCTCGGGGGTGGTGCCGCAGCAGCCGCCGACCAGGTTCAGGCCGTAATCGCGGACGAAGTGCTCCTGCGCGTCCGCCAGGCCCTCGGGGTCGAGCGGGAAGTGGGCGCCGTCCTTGGTGAGGATGGGCAGGCCGGCGTTCGGCATGCAGAGCAGCGGAGTGCGGGAGTGGCGGGCGAGATAGCGCAGGTGCTCGCTCATCTCGGCCGGGCCGGTCGAGCAGTTCAGGCCGATCATGTCGATGCCGAGCGGCTCAAGGGCGGTGAGCGCGGCACCGATCTCGGAGCCGAGCAGCATGGTGCCGGTGGTCTCGAAGGCCATCGAGACCAGGAGCGGTACGTCGACGCCGGTCGCCTCCATGGCGCGGCGGGCGCCCAGGATCGACGACTTCGTCTGGAGGAGGTCCTGGGTGGTCTCCACGATCAGGGCGTCGGCGCCGCCGGCGAGGAGGCCCTCGGCGTTCGCCTGGAAGCCGTCGCGGAGGGTGGCGTAGCCGATGTGGCCGAGGGTGGGCAGCTTGGTGCCGGGGCCGATGGAGCCCAGCACCCAGCGCTGCCGGCCGTCGCGGGCACCCACCTCGTCGGCGGTCTCGCGGGCGATGCGGGCACCGGCCTCGGAGAGTTCGTAGACACGGTCGGCGATGTCGTACTCGGCCATCGCGGAGTGGTTGGCGCCGAACGTGTTCGTCTCGACGCAGTCGACGCCCGCCCCGAAGTACTCCTCGTGGACGGAGCGGACGATGTCGGGGCGGGTGATGTTCAGGATCTCGTTGCAGCCTTCGAGGTTCTCGAAGTCGTCGAGTGTGGGCTCCTGCGCCTGGAGCATGGTGCCCATGGCTCCGTCGGCGACCACCACACGGGTGGCTAGCGCCTCTCGGAGCGCGGACACACGGGTCCGGCTGTCGGCAGAAGGGGTCAGTGGCGACGAGGCCATGAAGGGGCTCCCTGGAGTGCGACGGCTGTCGGCTTTGCGGCTTCCCTGGGAACCTCTCACGGAACTCCCCGGGGAGCGTGCACGCCGCAAGAGTAACGGGGAGGGCGGAAGGATGCTCGACGCGTCCATGGGGCGGACTGGGGTGACGGGCGGATCAACCCCCGTCTAGGTTCTCGCGGCGGGTGACGTAACAGATATCGACACCGGTATTGACCGACCATTAGCGGGAGGTCGGCATGGACCGGTAGTGTTCGACATTGCCGAACGGCGGCAGCGACGTCGCGCGTCGACGGTCGAACGGGACGGAGGCAGTACGGCGATGGCACGGAACATCCAGTCGCTCGAACGGGCGGCCGCGATGCTGCGCCTGCTCGCGGGCGGCGAGCGACGGCTCGGCCTCTCGGACATCGCCTCGTCGCTCGACCTCGCCAAGGGCACGGCCCACGGCATCCTGCGCACCCTCCAGCACGAGGGCTTCGTCGAGCAGGACGAGGCCTCCGGGCGTTATCAGCTGGGCGCCGAACTGCTGCGCCTGGGCACCACCTATCTCGACGTGCACGAGCTGCGGGCCCGCGCCCTGGTGTGGACGGACGACCTGGCCCGCTCCAGCGGCGAGAGCGTGCACCTGGGCGTCCTGCATCTGCAGGGCGTCCTGATCGTGCACCACGTCTTCCGGCCCGACGACAGCCGGCAGGTCCTGGAGATCGGCGCCATGCAGCCGCTGCACTCCACTGCCCTGGGCAAGGTGCTGTCGGCCTACGACCCGGTCGCGCACAGCGAGGTCCTGGAGGCCGAGCGCAAGACCTTCACCGAACGCACGGTGTCCGAGCTGCAGGACTTCGAGCGCATCCTCGACGTCACACGCGCGCGTGGATACGCCGTCGACGTCGAGGAGACCTGGGAGGGCGTCGCGTCCATCGCCGCGCCCATCCACGACCGGCGGCGCATGCCGGTCGGCGCGGTCGGCATCACCGGCGCCGTGGAGCGGGTGTGCCGCTCCGAAGAGGAAGGCGCGGTGCGGCCCGAACTGATCGCCGCGGTACGGGACTGCGCCCGCGCGGTGTCGCGGGACCTCGGCGCCGGGCGGTTCTGACCCCGCCGGATTCACAGGTGAAAAGACCGGAACGCCCTGAGGGACGTTCCGGTCTTCGTCGTACTCTGGACGACAAAGTCGGCCAAAATGCCAAATCACCACACACAGTGTCCATCCGACTGCCGTGCGCGAAGACCGCAAGATCGACAGCCCACAGCAATCAATAACGATCGTGTTTTGGACAACAGCACTCTTGACGCACGCGTAACCCCGGAGCAAGACTCCCGTCCATCGGTCGGCATTGTCGAACACCTACCGGCAATACGCGCTAGAGTGTGGCAACGCCAAAGGCCGGCATCGCTCTCACCCCCGAGGGCGCACGAATCCCCGGCGGGACCCGGGGTTCGGCTTCCCTGGACGAAGGACAAAGGAGTCGCGGGTGTCCAGCTCCGACATCTTCATCGGCGAAACCATAGGTACCGCCGTTCTCATCCTGCTGGGCGGTGGCGTCTGCGCCGCCGTCACGCTGAAGGCCTCCAAGGCACGTAACGCCGGCTGGCTCGCCATCGCCTTCGGGTGGGGTTTCGCCGTCATGACGGCTGTGTACATCTCGGCACCGCTCTCCGGTGCCCACCTCAACCCGGCCGTGACGCTCGCACTCGCCATCAAGGACGGTGGCTGGGACAACGTCCCGATCTACTGGGCCGGGCAGCTGCTCGGCGCCATGATCGGCGCGACGCTGGTCTGGGTGGCCTACTACGGCCAGTTCCAGGCCCACCTCACGGACGAGGAGATCGTCGGCGAGCCGACGGCCAAGGCCGTGGTGGCCGAGGAGAAGGGCGCGGGCCCGGTCCTGGGCATCTTCTCCACCGGCCCCGAGGTCCGCAACGTGGTGCAGAACCTCGCCACGGAGATCATCGGCACCGTCGTCCTGATCCTCGCCATCCTGACGCAGGGTCTGAACGACAAGGGCAACGGCCTGGGCACCCTGGGCGCCCTGATCACCGCGTTCGTGGTCGTCTCCATCGGTCTGTCGCTCGGCGGCCCGACCGGCTACGCCATCAACCCGGCCCGTGACCTGGGCCCCCGGATCGTGCACGCGCTCCTGCCCCTGCCCAACAAGGGCGGTTCCGACTGGAGCTACGCCTGGATCCCGGTGGTCGGTCCACTGATCGGCGGCGCGATCGCTGCGGGTATCTACAACCTCGCCTTTGCTTAGAACCGGATGCGATCCGGAACTCCGAGCACTGAAGCAGCAGTAGAACCAGTCCTCATGACCGTCCTCATGACCACGGAACCCCTCAGGAGCACACAGTGACCGACGCGCACACCGCCGGACCGTTCATCGCCGCGATCGACCAGGGCACGACCTCCAGCCGCTGCATCGTCTTCGACCGGGACGGCCGTATCGTCTCCGTCGACCAGAAGGAGCACGAGCAGATCTTCCCGAAGCCGGGCTGGGTCGAGCACAACGCCACCGAGATCTGGACCAACGTCCAGGAGGTCGTCGCCTCCGCCATCGAGAAGGCCGGCATCACCCGCGACGACATCAAGGCCATCGGCATCACCAACCAGCGCGAGACCACGCTGCTGTGGGACAAGAACACCGGTGAGCCCGTCCACAACGCCATCGTCTGGCAGGACACCCGCACCGACGCGCTCTGCAAGGAGCTGGGCCGCAACGTCGGCCAGGACCGCTTCCGCCGCGAGACCGGCCTGCCGCTGGCGAGCTACTTCGCCGGCCCCAAGGCCCGCTGGCTGCTGGACAACGTCGAGGGACTGCGTGAGCGCGCCGAGGCGGGCGACATCCTCTTCGGCACCATGGACACCTGGGTCATCTGGAACCTGACGGGCGGTGTCAACGGCGGCAAGCACTACACCGACGTCACCAACGCCTCCCGCACCATGCTGATGAACCTGCACACCCTGGAGTGGGACGACAAGATCGCCGAGTCCATCGGCGTCCCGCTGAACATGCTCCCGGAGATCCGCTCCTCCGCCGAGGTCTACGGCGAGGTCACCGGCGGGCGCCTCGGCGATCTGCTCGGCGGCATCCCGGTCGCCTCCGCGCTCGGCGACCAGCAGGCCGCCCTGTTCGGCCAGACCTGTTTCGCCGAGGGCGAGGCCAAGTCGACGTACGGCACCGGCACCTTCATGCTGATGAACACCGGCGAGAAGATCATCAACTCGTACTCCGGACTGCTGACCACCGTCGGCTACCGCATCGGCGACGAGGCCCCGGTCTACGCCCTCGAAGGCTCCATCGCCGTCACCGGTTCGCTGGTGCAGTGGATGCGCGACCAGATGGGCCTGATCTCCACCGCGGCCGAGATCGAGACGCTCGCGCTCTCCGTCGAGGACAACGGCGGCGCCTACTTCGTACCCGCCTTCTCCGGTCTGTTCGCCCCGTACTGGCGCTCCGACGCCCGCGGTGTGATCGCCGGTCTGACCCGGTACGTCACCAAGGCGCACCTCGCGCGCGCCGTCCTGGAGGCCACCGCCTGGCAGACCCGTGAGATCACGGACGCCATGACGAAGGACTCCGGTGTCGAGCTGGCCGCGCTCAAGGTCGACGGCGGCATGACCTCCAACAACCTGCTGATGCAGACCCTCTCCGACTTCGTGGACGCCCCCGTGGTGCGCCCGATGGTCGCCGAGACCACCTGCCTCGGTGCCGCCTACGCCGCCGGTCTCGCCGTCGGCTTCTGGACCAGCACCGACGACCTGCGCGCCAACTGGCGCCGGGCCGCCGAGTGGACCCCCAACATGGCCGCGGAGAAGCGCGACCGTGAGTACAAGAGCTGGCTCAAGGCCGTGGAGCGGACCATGGGCTGGCTCGAAGACGAGAACTGACGAGGAGTAAGAACCCCACCATGACCAGTCAGTCCACCCTGCAGTCCGTACCTGCCCTCGGTACGCACCCGGCCTCCGGCTCGAACCCGAGCCGGGCCGAGACCCGGGAGCAGCTCTCCAAGGCGACGTACGACCTCCTCGTGATCGGCGGCGGCATCCTGGGCATCTCCACCGCCTGGCACGCCGCGCAGTCCGGGCTGCGGGTGGCCCTGGTCGACGCCGGCGACTTCGCCGGCGCCACCTCTTCCGCCTCCTCCAAGCTGCTCCACGGCGGTCTGCGCTATCTGCAGACCGGCGCGGTGAAGCTGGTGGCGGAGAACCACTTCGAGCGGCGTGCGGTCTCCCGCCAGGTGGCCCCCCACCTGGCGAACCCGCTCACGTTCTACCTCCCCGTGTACAAGGGCGGACCGCACGGCGCGGCGAAGCTCGGGGCGGGCGTCTTCGCCTACTCCGCGCTCTCCGCGTTCGGTGACGGCGTCGGCCACCTCCTGTCCCCCGCCAAGGCGGCGCAGGACGTGCCCGAGCTGCGCACCCAGAACCTCAAGGCCGTGGCCGTGTACGGCGACGACCAGATGAACGACGCCCGCATGGCGCTGATGACGGTCCGCGCGGCCGTCGAGGCGGGCGCGGTGGTCCTCAACCACGCCGAGGTCACCGGGCTGCGCTTCACCCAGGGCCGGGTGACCGGCGCGGAGCTGCGCGACACCACCTCGGGCGACGAGTTCGGGGTGAGCGCCCGGCTGGTGCTCAACGCGACCGGCCCGTGGGTCGACCACCTGCGGAAGATGGAGGACCCGAACGCGGCTCCCTCCATCCGCCTCTCCAAGGGCGCGCACCTGGTCCTGAAGCGGACCTCCCCCTGGAAGGCCGCGCTGGCGACCCCCATCGACAAGTACCGCATCACCTTCGCCCTCCCCTGGGAGGACATGCTGCTGCTCGGCACGACCGACGAGGAGTACGAGGGCGACCCGGCGGACGTCTCGGTCACCGAGCAGGACATATCCCAGATCCTGGACGAGGCCGCGTTCTCGGTCCGCGACCAGCAGCTCTCCCGTGACCTGATCACGTACTCCTTCGCCGGTCTGCGCGTGCTCCCGGGCGGCCCCGGCAGCACCGCGAAGGCCAAGCGCGAGACGGTGGTGACCGAGGGCAGGGGCGGCATGCTGTCCGTCGCGGGCGGCAAGTGGACCACCTTCCGGCACATCGGCCGCACTGTCATGCAGAAGCTGGAGGCCCTCCCGGGCCGCCCGCTCGGCGAGGACTTCGAGCCGATCTCCTCGCTGCCGAAGAAGCTGCCCCTGCCGGGTGTCGCCAACCCGCGCGCGGTCGCCCACCGCCTCCTGGTCGACAACCCGGCGCCGGGCCCGCGCATGGCGGCCGACACCGCCAAGCACCTGGCCACCCACTACGGCTCGCTGGCCTTCGACATCGCCCGCCTCGCCAACGAGAACCCGGAGTTGGGACAGCGCGTCCACCCCGACGCCCCCGAGATCTGGGCGCAGGTCGTCTACGCCCGCGACCACGAGTGGGCCGAGACCCAGGACGACGTCCTGCGCCGCCGCACCACCCTCACGATCCGCGGCCTGGCCACGGACGACGTCCGCGCGAAGGTCCAGGACCTGCTCGACAAGAAGTAGTCGCTACGACGTGACAGGGGCGGTTCCCGACCGGGAACCGCCCCTTCGTCGTGTCGCACGGCATACCTGAGCTGTGCGTTTCCGTTCCCGTTCAGCCCACTGAACCCCCATAATATGCCTGATACATCGGATGTCTGAGCAACAAGGAGGCCGGCCATGGCAGTCACCGATGAGGCGATCGAGAAAATCAAGGGAATGATCGTCTCCGGCGCGCTGCGTCCGGGGGACCGGCTGCCCAAGGAGAGCGAACTCGCCGCCGAACTCGGCCTGTCCCGCAACTCCCTGCGGGAGGCCGTACGAGCCCTGTCACTGATCCGCATCCTGGACGTCCGGCAGGGCGACGGCACGTACGTCACCAGTCTCGATCCGCAACTCCTGCTGGAGGCGCTGAGTTTCGTCGTGGACTTCCATCGCGACGACACGGTCCTGGAGTTCCTGGCCGTACGGCGGATGCTGGAGCCCGCGGCCACGGCGATGGCGGCGCTGCGGATCAGCGAGCAGCAACTGGACGCGCTCAGCTCGCAGTTGGACGCGCTGGGCGGCGCCCCCTCGGTGGAGGAACTGGTCGCCTGCGACCTGGAGTTCCACCGGGGCATCGTGCAGAGTTCCGGCAACTCCGTTCTGTGCTCGCTCCTCGACGGTCTGTCAGGACCCACCACGCGGGCCCGGATCTGGCGCGGCCTGACCCAGGAGGACGCGGTCAGCAGGACCCTGCACGAGCACCGGGCGATCCTGGGCGCGCTGCGCGACCGGGACGCGGAGGCCGCGCGGTCGTGGGCGACGGTGCACATCGCGAGCGTGGAGCAGTGGCTGCGTTCGACCCTCTGAACGAGCGGGGCCGCCCGCCGACCCATCGGAGGAGTATCCGGTCGGGACGGGCCCGCACAAGGTGGCGATCTTGTGTGTTCGACCGGCTCGGACGGGGCAGGCATGGGTTCACTCCCCCGTGCAAGGGGGCTGCGGGCGCCCCCGTCGGACGCCGTAAGGTTGGGGCGTACGCGAGGGCAAACCGGAAGGAGGCGCTGGGTGATCGAGCTGGAGGGGGTTCCCGAGCTGATCGACCCAGTGATGGTGGCCGCGTTCGAGGGCTGGAACGACGCCGGCGACGCCGCCTCCACCGCGGTCGCGCATCTGGACAAGGAGTGGAAGGGCGAGGTGTTCGCGGCCCTCGACGCCGAGGACTACTACGACTTCCAGGTGAACCGGCCCACGGTGTGGATGGACGCCGGAGTGCGGAAGATCACCTGGCCCACGACCCGTCTCTCGGTGGTCCGGGTCGGCGGTGAGAAGCCGCGCGATCTCGTCCTCGTCCGAGGTATCGAACCATCGATGCGCTGGCGCTCGTTCTGCAATGAACTGCTGGGATTCGCGCACGAGTTGGGCGTGGAGCTGGTGGTGATCCTGGGCGCGCTGCTCGGTGACACCCCGCACACCCGTCCGGTGCCGATCAGCGGGACCACGTCCGACTCGGACCTGGCGCAGCGGATGGACCTGGAGGAGACGAAGTACGAGGGTCCCACCGGGATCGTCGGCATCCTCCAGGAGGCGTGCACGCACGCGGGCGTACCGGCCGTGTCGCTGTGGGCGGCGGTGCCACACTACGTGTCGCAGCCGCCCAACCCGAAGGCCACCCTGGCGCTGCTGAACCGCCTGGAGGACCTGATCGACGTACGCATCCCGCTGGGCGAGCTGCCCGAGGACGCGCGCGCCTGGCAGGTCGGCGTGGACCAACTGGCCGCCGAGGACAGTGAAGTGGCCGAATACGTGCAGACGCTGGAGGAGGCCCGCGACACCGCGGAGCTGCCGGAGGCGTCGGGCGAGGCGATCGCCCGCGAGTTCGAGCGTTATCTGCGCAGACGGGACGGCGGCGGCAGCCCGCAGCCCGGCGGGCATGCCACGGCGGACGGCAGCGACAGCGCGTCGTATCTGCGCGACAACCCCGGCGGCGGCCGTACGAAGCCGACGCGGCCCACGAAGCCGGAGGCGGAGCCCGAGACCGAGACCGGGCCCGAGGCCGACGACGAGGACTCCGCCGAGGAGTGATCCGCGGAAGACGTGAGAGAAGGCGGTGCGCGAGGTGCGCACCGCCTTCTTCATGACCGCTTGCTAGAGGGCCACGCCCAACAGGGCGTCCACCGCGCGGGACACGACGCCGGGGGCGCCTTCGTCGCTGCCGCCCCGGTCGCGCTGGACGGCCGCCCAGCGGTCGACCGCGGCGAGCGCGGCAGGAGCGTCGAGGTCGTTCGCGAGTGCTTCGCGCATCTCCTCGACGAGCTTCGCGGCGGAGGGGCCGTCGGGCCTGGAGACGGCGGCGCGCCACCGCCCGAGCCGGGCGACCGCGTCCGCGAGCACGCCGTCGGTCCACTCCCAGTCGGCGCGGTAGTGGTGGGCGAGCAGCGCCAGCCGGATCGCGGCCGGGTCGACGCCCTCGCGCCGGAGCGTGGAGACGAAGACCAGGTTGCCCTTGGACTTCGACATCTTCTCCCCGTCCAGGGCGACCATGCCGGCGTGGACGTACGCCTTGGCCATGGGGAACTCGCCGGTCAGCACCTGGGCGTGCGAGGCGCCCATCTCGTGGTGCGGGAAGGCGAGGTCGGAGCCGCCGCCCTGGACGTCGAAGCCCATGCCGAGGTGGTCCAGGGCGATGGCCACGCACTCGATGTGCCAGCCAGGGCGGCCCCGGCCGAGCGAGCCGCCGTCCCAGCTCGGTTCGCCCTCGCGGGCGGCGAGCCACAGCATCGGGTCGAGCGGGTTCTTCTTGCCGGGGCGGTCCGGGTCGCCGCCGCGCTCGGCGGACAGCAGCCGCATCGCGGCGGCGTCGAGGTTCGAGACCTTGCCGAAGTCGGGGTCGGACTCGACGGAGAAGTAGACGTCGCCTTCGAGTTCGTAGGCGGCGCCGAGGTCGCGCAGCCGCTCCACCAGCGGCACGATGCCCGGTATGGCCTCGACCGCGCCTATGTAGTGCTTCGGCGGCAGCATCCGCAGGGCGGTCATGTCCTCGCGGAAGAGGGTCGTCTCCTGTTCGGCGAGGGCGACCCAGTCGACGCCGTCGCGCTGGGCGCGCTCCAGGAGCGGGTCGTCGACGTCCGTGACGTTCTGGACGTAGTGCACCTGCCGCTTGGTGTCGAGCCACACGCGCTGTACGAGGTCGAACGCGTTGTAGGTCGCCGCGTGTCCCAAGTGGGTGGCGTCGTACGGCGTGATGCCGCAGACATAGATTCGGGCGACGGGACCGGGGTCGAGGGTGACCGGACCGCCGGTCGCGGTGTCGTGGATCCTCAGGTCGCGGCCCTGACCAGGCAGGGCGGGGACCTCGGAAGCGGGCCAGGCATGCATGTACATGAGCGTAACCGGACCCGAGTTCGGTATACGAACCGGACGGCCGACAAGGCGCTCTTGATCTCGGCCCCGCGATGTGCTCCGGAACGCGCTGGTGAGCGCTATACCGGCGGCCAGGGGATGGCAGGCCACTCGCCGCTCGGTTCCGGGTGCTTCCCCGTGGTGAGCAGGGCGTCGACACGCGCGCGTGTGGCGTCGAGTTCGGCGGCGGTGATCAGTTCGGCCAGTCGGGTCCCCAGCGCCCCGTCCAGGGCCGCACGCAGCCCCGTGAGGGCCTCGACGGCCTCCGCGGTGAGCGGCTCCCCCGCCCAGCCCCACAGGAGGGTGCGCAGCTTGTTCTCGGCGTTGAAGGTCACACCGTGGTCGATGCCGTAGAGGCGGCCCTCGTCGGCGGGCAGCAGATGGCCGCCCTTGCGGTCGGCGTTGTTGATGACGGCGTCGAGGACGGCGAGTCTGCGCAGCCGCTCGTCGTCGGCGTGCACCAGGAGGGCGGTTTTGCCCTCACCGACCTCGGCGAACCCGATGGCCTTCCATCCGGCCTCGGGCTCCTCCGCGTCGACCAGGGCGAGCAGTTCGGACCCGTCCTTGTCGGTCGCCGCCTCGATCCAGAGCTGGCACATGCCCTCGCCGTACGGTCCGTCGCGCAGCACGGTGGTCGGCACGAGGCCCCAGCCGGTCGCCTCGGAGACCTCGTAGGCGGCGACCTCGCGCTGGGCGAGGTTGCCGTCCGGGAAGTCCCACAGGGGCCGCTCCCCGGCAATTGGCTTGTAGACACAGGACGCCTCGCGGCCCTCGTGCGTCACGGAGCAGTACAGCACCGCGTTCGAGGCTTCGCGGATGCGTCCGCGCACCTTCAGCTCACCCTTGGCAAGCAGCTCGGCGGTGGTCACGCTCCGCGGCGGTATCCGTTCTGGCGCGGACATACGTGTCCTTCCGGGTCGAGCGGGAGGCTGCACAACGGGCAGGGCGGCCGACCGGCGTTGACGACGTCCAGGGCGCGCTTGGCGAAGGCTCGGGCCTGGGCTCCGGTGAGCCGGACCCGCAGCATCGGGGGTCCGTTCTCCTCGTCCTGGAGCAGCCGTTCCTCGGCCTCGGCGAGGTCCTCCTCGGACTCCGCGTCGAGTTCCACGAGGGCCTGCGCCTCGACGATCATGCGCTGTTCCTCGCCGTCCCAGGCGAGCGCCATGGTCCCGACGCGGAACTCCTCCTCGACGGGCGTCTCCAGGGGACGGGTGTCGGAGATCTCGGTGGGGGTGACGGCCGGGACGGCCGCGTTGCCGCCACTGCGCCGTACGACCTCGTCCAGAAGCTCGTCCATGCGCTCGGCGAGCGCGGCGACCTGCGTCTTCTCCAGGGCCACGCTGGTCACCCGAGGGCCGGCGGCGGCCTGGAGGAAGAACGTACGGCGCCCGGGCAGTCCTACCGTGCCGGCTACGAAGCGGTCCGGCGGGTCATAGAGGAACACCTGACGGGACACGTCCTGTCTCCATTGGAATCGACTGCTGACAAGTGCGGCGCTACTGCGACCGCTTCACCCTACTGCGGCCGACGATCACGGTGCGCCCGCGCCGCCCCCGACCGGGGCGTCGTCGCCCGGGGGCTCCTCGCGCGGCGCAAGGGACGCGAGATCTCCGGTGTCCCCGAGCCGTACGAGAAATGGCCTGAGACGGGTGTAACGGATCGCGGTGATGGAACACGGTTCTACGGAGATCCGCTGGAAGAGGTCGAGATGAAGTCCGAGTGCGTCGGCCACGAGCGACTTGATGATGTCGCCGTGCGAGCACATGAGATAGACCGCGTCGGCGCCGTGATCGCGCTCCACGCGCGCGTTCCACTCGCGTACGGCCTCGGCCGCGCGGGTCTGCATCGCCCGCATCGACTCGCCGCCGGGGAACGCGGCGGCCGAGGGGTGTGCCTGGACGACCTCCATCAGGGGCTCGTCCTTGAGCTCGGCGAGCTTGCGGCCGGACCAGTCGCCGTAGTGGGCCTCCCCGATCCGCTCGTCGGTGTGGACTCGCAGGTCGGGGCGGGCGTCGAGGAGGGGCTGGAGGGTCTCCTGGCAGCGTTGCAGCGGGCTGGCGACCACCTCGGCGATCGGCAGCGCGGCGAGCCGTCCGGGGAGCGCGGCAGCCTGGGCGTTGCCCCGCTCGTCGAGGGCGACGCCGGGCGTCCAGCCGGCGAGCACTCCCCCGGTGTTCGCGGTCGAACGTCCGTGCCGGACAAGGATCAACGTGGGCATGCCGCCAAGGGTAGGCGCACGCCAGAGTGCGCCTACGGCCGGACGACGGGAGAATACGCACCGTGATCGTCGACTACGCCATCTACCGTGACGGACGCCGGACGGAGGGGCCCGGCGACTTCTCCGACGGCCTGGACCACTGCCGTCGGGTGGGCGACGCCTTCGTCTGGATCGGCCTCTACGAGCCCACGGAGAAGGAGTTCGACAAGGTCACGGAGGAGTTCGGGCTGCATCCGCTGGCCGTCGAGGACGCCCTGACCGCGCATCAGCGGCCCAAGCTGGAGGTGTACGACGACTCGCTGTTCATGGTCCTCAAGCCGGTCGGGTACGAGGCGGACAGCGACGTGGTCACCTCGGGCGAGGTCATGGTCTTCGTCGGCGACTCCTTCGTGGTGACCGTCCGGCACGGCGAGGAGGCCCCACTGGCGGCCGTACGGCACCGACTTGAGGAGGAGCCGGAGATGCTGCGGCACGGGCCCACCGCGGTGCTCTACTCGATCGCCGACGCGGTGGTCGACCACTACGTGGACGTGGCGGGCGAGTTGCAGACCGACCTGGAGGAGCTGGAGGCGGCGGTGTTCTCGCCGACCGGCGGCGGCTCGCGGACCACGGCGTCGCGGATCTACGACTTCAAGCGGCAGATCCTGGAGTTCCGCCGGGCGACGGGCCCGCTGGCACAGCCGGTGGCCCGGCTGGCAGGCCTCGGCTTCGCGGTCGACCGGGTGCCGTTCGTGCAGGACAAGTCGCGGCCGTTCTTCCGTGACGTGAACGACCACCTGACGAAGGTCAACGAGTCCGTGGAGGGCCTGGACCGGCTGGTGTCGGACGTCCTGTCGGCGCATCTCGCACAGACCAGCGTCCGGCAGAACGACGACATGCGGAAGATCTCCGCGTGGGCGGCCATGGCCGCGGTCCCCACGATGATCGCGGGGATCTACGGCATGAACTTCGACCACATGCCGGAGCTGCACTGGCTGTGGGGGTATCCCGCGGCGATCCTGCTGATGGCGGGCCTGGAGGTGCTGCTGTACCGGCAGTTCAAGCGGCGCGGCTGGCTGTAGCACTCATGCGAACTCCGGTGCCGCGGTCGCCGGTCCGCCGAGGGCGTCGCGCCTCTCCGGCATCCGCAGGGACACCATCCGCCGCCAGCCACCGAGGCGCTCGTACGCATAGACGGCGTGGATGCCCGCGGCGAGCGCCGCCGACTTGGTGCGCGACCAGTCCAGGACGCGTCCCATGTGGGCCATCACGGCGAGACTGACGTCCCGGTAGACGCGGATCTCGGCCAGCGCGCACTCGCGCAGCGTCCGCTGGATGGCGCGGCCGTGTCCGGCGTGCGCGAAGCGCAGCAACTCCTCGTGGCAGTAGGCGAGATGGTTGTCCTCGTCGTGGGAGATCATCCGCACAGCGCGGCCGAGGTCGGGGTGGTCGGCGAAGTGCTTGCGCAGCAGGTCCATCTGCTCGGAGGCGCGCTGTTCGGTGACCCTGCTGTGGGCGAGGTAGGTGACGATGTCCTGGACGGTGAGCTGCTCGTCGCCCTTGAGCTTCTCGTGGGCGAGACCGATGCCGTGGCGCTCCAGGAGCATCGTGTAGTCGGTGTCGGCGGGCACCGGGACGGGTTCGAGGCCACGCTTCTTCATGAGGGCGTTGAAAATGCGTCCGTGTTTGTCCTCGTCGGCGCCGTGCCGGACGATCTTGGGGGCGAGGTCGCGTTCTCCCGGCGGGACCAGGGCGGCGATGCGGCCGTTCTCCCAGCCGCCCTGAGACTCACCGCTGGCCGCGATGGAGCAGAACAGCCGGAAGGACTCGTCGTTGTCGAGGATCTCCTGGAACAGACTCTTGGCCGAAAGCATCTGAAGGCACCTCCATGCAGGATTCCGCCGCATTCCGCAAAGAACGAGTCAAATGCCGCATCGGAGGTGCTGCAACAGCTGTGTCGGACAACTCCGCCAAAAGGAGGACGGCCGATGTCCCGACGGGGGCGTAACCGCACGGGCCGCCGCGCGTTGTTCCCCGTGACGGCCGTGGCGGGGAAGACCCCCGAGCCCCCACCACGGCCGTAGAAACCTTCTTCAGCACCGCAGGCCGCGTTACGCGAGACCCGCGCGCTCCAGTGCCTCACTGCCGGCGCGGAGTGCGGCGAGGCGCTCCTCCAGTGTCCAGCCCGCAGGGGCCAGGGTCAGGGTCGTGACGCCGGCCGCCGCGTACTCCTTCATCCGGTCCGCGATGCGGTCCACGGAGCCCAGCAGGGTCGTCTTGTCGATCAGGTCGTGCGGGATGGCGGCCGCGGCGGCGTCCTTGTCGCCTGCCAGGTACTTGTCCTGGATGTCGGCGGCCGCTGCCTCGAAGCCCATGCGCTGGGCCTGCTTGTTGTAGAAGTTCTGCTGTCGGCTGCCCATGCCGCCGACGTACAGCGCGGTGTACGGGCGGAAGGTGTCGGCGAGCTTCTCGACGTCCTTGTCCTCGCCGAGGGCGAGCGGGAGCGTCGGGACGATGTCGAAGCCTTCGAGGGTCTTGCCCGCCTTCTCGCGGCCGGCCCGCAGATGGCGGACGGCGGTGTCCTCCAGGTGCTCGGCGGACGGGAAGATGAGCAGCGCGCCGTCGGCGATCTCGCCCGTCTGCTCCAGGTTCTTCGGGCCGATCGCCGCGATGTACAGCGGGATGTGCTCGCGCACCGGGTGCACGGTCAGCTTGAGCGGCTTGCCCGGGCCGCCGGGCAGCGGCAGCGTCCAGTGCGCGCCGTCGTACGACAGCCGCTCGCGCGTCATCGCCTTCCGTACGATCTCGACGTACTCACGCGTGCGTGCCAGCGGCTTGTCGAACTTGACGCCGTACCAGCCCTCGGAGACCTGCGGGCCCGAGACACCGATGCCGAGGCGGAAGCGGCCGCCGGAGAGCGAGTCGAGGGTCGCGGCGGTCATCGCGGTCATCGCCGGCTGGCGGGCCGGGATCTGGAAGATGGCCGAGCCGACGTCGATGCGCTCGGTCTGCGCGGCGACCCAGGTGAGCACGGTGGCCGCGTCGGAGCCGTAGGCCTCGGCGGCCCAGCACACGGCGTAGCCGAGCCGGTCGGCCTCCTGGGCCACGGCCAGATTGTCGCCGTCCATTCCGGCACCCCAGTAGCCGAGGTTGATCCCGAGCTGCATGGCAGACCCCTTACCCATCAGTAACGTCGCTGTCGTGCCGACCCTAGCGCGAGGTGCCCCTGGCCGGCAGGACGGGTGCCGGTGAGTGGTCACGGAGCGTGCCGTGCGATGGACTGTGGATCATCGTGGAAATCGGTTATCCACAGGCCCCCACGAGGCAGGTTCAGGCCAGTAATCTCGGCGTTCATGGAGCAGAGGCATCTCGGCCGTACCGGCCTTCGTGTGTCCCGGATCGGACTCGGCACCCTCACGTGGGGGCGCGACACCGACGAGCATGACGCCGCGGACCTCTTGAAGGCGTTCTGGGAGGCCGGCGGCACCCTCGTCGACACGGCGGACGTGTACGGCGACGGGGAGGCGGAGTATCTGCTCGGACAGCTCATAGAGGGGCTCGTGCCGCGCCGGGACCTGGTCATCTCGACGAAGGCGGGGAGCGTGCCCGACCCCGACCGCCGCTTCGACTGTTCGCGCGGCCATCTGCTCGCCGCGCTGGACGCCTCGCTGGCCCGCCTCGGCACGGACTACGTCGACCTGTGGCAGATCCACGCCTTCGACCCGTTCACCCCGCTGGAGGAGACCCTCCAGGCCCTCGACCTGGCGGTCAGCAGCGGCCGGGCTCGGTATGCGGGCGTCTCCAACTACTGCGGCTGGCAGCTCGCCAAGGCGGCGACCTGGCAGCTCGCGGCGCCTGGCACGCGGACCCGGCTGGCGAGCACGCAGTTGGAGTACTCGCTGCTCCAGCGGGGCGTGGAGCGCGAGGTGCTGCCGGCCGCGCTCGACCTCGGCATCGGGCTGCTGCCCTCCTCGCCGCTCGGGCGCGGGGTCCTCACCGGCAAGTACCGGCACGGGACACCGGCCGACTCGCGCGGCGGCTCGGAGCACATGTCGCCCTTCGTCGCGCCCTACCTCGACGAGACGGCGACCAGCATCGTGGACGCCGTGACGACGGCCGCGGACGGGCTCGCCGTGACCCCTCTCCAGGTCGCCCTCGCCTGGGTCCGCGACCGGCCCGGGGTGGCCGCACCGATCGTCGGCGCGCGCAACGCGCAGCAGCTCACGGCCGCATTGTCAGTGGAGGCGCTTAGTCTTCCTGACGAGATCTGCCGAGCGCTCGACGATGTGTCGGCGCCTCTGCACCGCTATCCCGATCACGACTGGAGCACGCTGTGAGCACGGACCCGGAGACCACGGAGACCTCGCCGGCCGAGGACACGGAGGCGGAAGCCGGGGCGGGCGCCGAGGGCACAGGCGCGGACGCGGGTGAGGCCACGGCCGCCGAGGGCACCGAGAGCACCGAGAGCACCGGTGAGGCGACGACCGAGGCCGCCGCTACCGAACTGTCCGAGGCCGCCGCGGAGTTGCAGGCGCAGCGGCTGGAGCGGGAGCGGATCGAGCGGCGGAAGGCGGAGAAGGCCGGGCCCATCGCGGCGGGGACGAAGCTGAGCGGGACGGCCGCCGATCTGCTCGCGGCGGTGCGGGCCGTGGAGAGCGGCGAGAAGCCCGTGACCACTGCCTTCGCCAAGCCGGAGCCGACCCCACGCCGTACCGACGCCGCCCCGGTGGCGGTGAGCCGGCCCCAGCCCGTCGCCGCCGAGCCCGGCGGCCCCGCGACCGAGGCGGTCGAGTCCGCGCGGCTCGCGCTGGCCGAGGGCGGCGCGCCCGAGACGCTCGCGGCACAGGTCGCGGCGGCTCTCGGCGACGGCGCGGACCACCAACTCCGCGAGGATCCCTGGCAGTTGCTGCGCGTCCCGGGGGTACGGCCCGAGCAGGCCGACGGGTTCGCGCGGGCGCTGCTCGGCGCCGAGTGTGCGCCGGACGACGAGCGGCGCGGCCGGGCGGTCACCGGCTGGCTCCTGGAGCAGGCGGCCCTGGCCGGGCATACGGCCCTGGAGGCGTCGGCGTTGACGGCGGCGCTGGCCAAGCAGGGTGTGCCCGACCCGGACGCGGCGACGCAGAGCGCCATCGCGGAGGGCGAAGTGCTGGTGTTCCAGGACGCGTTGGACGAGCCCGCGGTCCCGGTGCAGCGCACGGACGAGGAGACGGAGGAGGACGCGGAGCGTCCGGTCCGGGTGCTGATCGGCCTGGAGCGGTACGCGCTCGCCGAGGAGAGCCTCGCCGAAGGACTGGCCAAGCTGATCAACTCGGTGCCGAAGGAGGACGGTTCGGCGGCGGAGTGGGAGCGGGCCGGCGCCGCCAAGGGCTCCACCGGCGAGCTGATCCGCGCGGTCGCGGGCCACGGCCTGGTCCTCCACACCGGCGGGGAGGCCTCTCTCGAAGAGGCGGTCGCGCTGCTGAGCGTGGCGGCGGGCTTCGGGCTGCGTGCCTGGGCCGCCACCCACAGCCCGGTCGGCAAGGACCGGTTCACCGCGCTGCTGGCGCGGTCGGTCGCGGTGGAGGGTACCGTGCCCGGCGACGAGAACCCCGGGGCCGAGCGTCACGCGTCAGGCGCTGCCGGGACCGGTGATGAACACCAAGCGGCAGGCGATGGTCCCCAAGCAGCAACCGTCGCCGGACTGTTGGCCGGTGTCGAAGGGCCCGGGCGAGACTCGGACGGCGCCCTGGACCTGGATCTCCTCGTCGTGCTCGACGCGCCTCAGCTCGACGTCGAGACGGCGGCGCTGCTCACCGAGTCGCTGCCGGACGGCGCCCGGCTGGTGCTGGCCGGTGACCCGGCCGTGCTGTGGTCGGCGGGCCCCGGGCGGGTCTTCGCCGATCTGCTCGCGGCGCGGGTCTGCCCGCAGGTCGTCTCGCGGCGACCGGACCTCGGCCCCGTGGGCGAGCTGGTCTCGGGCATCGGCATCGGTGAGCTGAACCAGGTGGAGGCCCCCGGCAAGGAGGTCGTGATCGTGCCGGTGCGGGACGCCGGCGAGGCCGTGCACCGGACCGTGCAGCTCGTCGCCGATTCGGTGCCCCGGGTGATCGGTGTCCCGGCCGAGCAGACGGTGGTGATCACACCGGGCCATGGCGGCGCGGCCGGCACCCGCGCGCTCAACGTGGCGCTGAAGGAGCGGCTCAACCCCGGCCCCGGCCGCTTCGGCGGCTTCGACCCCGGCGACCGGATCGCGTACTCCTCCGCCCCGGGCCGTACGGTCCCCGGCCAGGTGGTGAAGGCCGACGCGGAGGGGCTGCACCTGACGTGCGCGGGCGAGCCCGTCGTCGTAGCGAAGGAGCGGGTCGAGCAGTCCGTGCGGCACGGGTGGGCGCTGACCGCGCACCAGGCGGTCGGGGCGCGGTGGCCCGCGGTGGTCGTGGTGCTTCCGGGGGACGCGGCGCAGGCTCTCAGCCGGCCCTGGGTGTATACGGCGTTCAGCCGCGCGGACCGGCATCTGTCCGTGGTCCACGGTGTGGACCAGGCACTGCCCCGGGCCGTCGCCGAGGTCCCGGCCAAGCCGCGGACGACCCGGTTGCCGGTCCTGCTGCGACCGCAGGTCCCGGCGGAGGCCTGAGCCGGAGGACACGACGACGGCGGCGGTCGCGGAGGGGCTGCCTCCGTGACCGCCGCCGTCGTGGTGTCACAGCCGGCGCGGCGCCTCTCAGCGGTCCGCTTCCAGCGCCTCCAGGTCCTCGTCCTCGATCTCGGCTTCGGGCTCGACCGCCTCATCGATGTCGTCGATGTCGTCCGGGTCGTCCAGTTCGTCGTCGATCTCGTCGTCGAAGACCGCGCTGACGTCGAAGCGGCACACCACTCTCTGCGGATCGACCGTCTCGAAGGGGGCCTCCAGCCAGGCGCCGGGTTCGGCCGCTTCGTCGGCGGCGGTCACCCACAACGTGGAGTCGCCCTCCTCAAGGCCGAACTCCTTGGGCCGGGAGGCGATCTCGTCCGCCTCGAACTCGTCGAAGAGGATGCCGAGCGCGCCGTGGATCGTGCCGGAGGCCTCCGTGCCCGTGCCGTCACCGACCGCCGCCTCGACCCGCTGCGCCTGCGCCAGCAGCCGCTGCGGCTCCGCCACGGCGTAGTCACGGCGGATCAGCACACTCACCGCGTTCGGCTCCTCGGGGCCGGTGTACGGCGGCAGGGAGTCGTCGGTACCGGGGATCTCGAAAGGCGTGACCTCGTCATAACGGTCGTAGAGCAGCTCGTCGTAGACCTCGGCGGCCGCGGCGAGCTGGTTGAACGCCTCGTAGACGGCCGGGTCGGCCTCCCCCGACCGGCCTTCGACCGCGGCCAGGTGGCGGTCGAGCGCGGTCTTGACCGCCTCGGCGGCGGCGCGTACCTCGGCAGCGGTGGGCTGCGCAGCATCAGACATAGTGCAGACGCTATCCGTACCGGGGCTCTGCCCGCACAATAGATGCGATGCCGGAATACGAATTTGTCGACGTGTACGTACCGCGCGGGGTCTCCCGCAAGGACGCCACACGTCTGCTGACGGACCATGCCGAGTACGGACACTGGGAATTGGACCGACTGAGCCTGCTGCGCGACGGCAGTCGCAGGGTGCGGCTGCGCCGGCGGATCATCCGCCAGGTGCGCGCCACGTGGTGAGCTGAGCCGGGCGAAACGGAGCGGGCCCCGACGGTGCGGGGCCCCTCCGTTGCGCAGATCACAGGTCCTCGGGAGCTACATCGAGGCCTTCGCCTTGCGGTAGAGCACCGCGCCCGCCAGCAGCGCGCCCGCTCCGACCGGCAGGGCGAGGCCCAGCGGCAGGTCGCTTCCGGTGTGCGCGAGCTGCGCGGCGCCCTGGGCCTGGACGGCGGAGTGCGCGCCGGGCTGGTTCACCTGCGCGGAACCGGTCGGCGTGTGGCCGCCCTTGATCGGCGAGGTGATCGGTGACGCGGGGTGACCGGGTGTGACCGGGTGCGTGGGCGTGCCCGGAGTTCCCGGCGGGGTCGTCCCGTGGCCGCCGCCCGGCGGGGTGCCGTGGTGACCACCACCCCCGTGATGGCCACCGCCGCCCGGAGGCGTCCCGTGGTCGTGGCCGCCGCCGTTCCAACTCCCCCCGTTGGCACAGTCGTTGCCGGTGGCGGGGTTGCCGATGCCGATGACGTCGACGCTGTTGCCGCACACGTTCACCGGTGCGTCGATCGGTACCTGGACGTGGTTGCCGGAGCCGACACCGGGTGAGCCGGAGGCGTGTCCGCCGGCGTGCGAGCCCCCGGAGTCGCCGTAACCGCCACCGCCGGTGCCGCCTCCGCCCTGGTTGCCGCACTTGTTGCCGACCGCCGGATTCAGGATCCCGACCACGTTCACGGTGTTGCCGCAGACGTTGACCGGAACGTGCACCGGTGCCTGCACGGTGTTGCCGGACAGTACGCCGGGCGAGTCCGAACCGGAGCCGCGCGCGCCCGAGTCGGCGTGGGCCACACCCCCCGCGGCGGCGATCACTCCGGTGGCGGCCGCCACGGTCATCAAGCTCTTGCGGGTGACTTGTCGCATTGCTGAATTCCCCCCTGCCTTCATTCCTGACCGAATTCGTCGCGCGATTTCTCGTGTGATTTCTCGCGCAAAGACCTCTCGGCCCCGGAGCGCATGGCGCGCGCTCCGGGGCCGAGGATGTGGTCGCCCCTCAGAGGGCCGACGTCACTTGTTGATGCAGGTGTTGCCGAAGGCGGGGTTCAGCAAGCCGATCACCGAGATCGTGTTGCCGCACACGTTCACCGGGACGTGGACGGGCACCTGGACGACGTTGCCGGAAACGACACCCGGGGAGTGCACAGCGGCACCCTGAGCACCCGAGTCGGCGACGGCCAGGCCCGCTCCCGCGAGAACCAGGCCACCGGTGGCAGCCGCAGCGGCGACGACCTTCTTGATCATTATTCCTCCTTGTTGGCAAAAGCGATCTCGTGTTGCCGATCGCATCACCTGTAACGAGGAGGGAGTAATGGAGCTACGAGCTTATGAGCACATTCACCCTTCCCAGTAATCCCCGCACACGCGGTCGATTACCGGCGTCAACCCGTGCCGTACGGCGTCAGGACGCGTCGATGAACCGGTCCAGCACCCGCACCCCGAACTTCAGCCCCTCCACCGGCACCCGCTCGTCCACGCCGTGGAACATGCCCGCGAAATCCAGCTCCGGCGGCAGCTTGAGCGGTGCGAAGCCGAAGCCGCGGATGCCCAGGTCGTCGAAGGACTTGGCGTCCGTACCGCCGGAGAGCATGTACGGGATCGCCTTCGCGGTCGGGTCCTCGGCGAGCAGCGAGGACTGCATGGCGTCGACCAGGGCGCCGTCGAAGGAGGTCTCCAGCGCCTTGTCCGAGTGCACGTCCTCGCGCTTCACCTTCGGGCCGAGGATGCGGTCGAGGTCCGCGAGGAACTCCTCCTCGTGGCCCGGCAGGAACCGCCCGTCGATGTTCGCGGTGGCCTCGCCGGGGATGACGTTGACCTTGTAACCGGCGTTGAGCTGCGTCGGGTTGGCGGTGTTGCTGAGCGTGGCACCGATGAGCTTGGCGATGCCGCCGAGCCGCTTGAGGGTCGACTCCATGTCCTCCGGATCGAGCGGGGTACCGAGCGCGTCGCCGAGTTCGTCGAGGAAGGCCCGGGTCGTCTTGGTGACCCGCACCGGGAACGTGTGCCGGCCCACCCGGGCGACGGCCTCGGACAGCTCGGTGATCGCGTTGTCCCGGTGGATCATCGACCCGTGCCCCGCCGTCCCGGCCACGGTCAGCTTCATCCAGTGCATGCCCTTCTCGGCCGTCTGGATCAGATAGAGCCGCCGCTCCTCGCTCACCGTGAACGAGAAACCGCCGACCTCACTGATGCCCTCGGTGACGCCCTCGAACAGCTCCGGGTGGTTGTCGACGAGGTGCCGCGCCCCGTACGTGCCACCCGCCTCCTCGTCCGCGAGGAAGGCGACCACGATGTCGCGCGGAGGCCTGCGCCCGCTGCGCAGCCGGTCGCGGACGACGGCCAGGGTCATCGCGTCCATGTCCTTCATGTCGACGGCGCCGCGCCCCCACACGCACCCGTCGGCGACCTCGCCGGAGAAGGGGTGGTGTGTCCAGTCGGCCGCGTTCGCCGGTACGACGTCCAGGTGGCCGTGGATGAGGAGCGCGGGCCGGGAGGGGTCCGTGCCCTCGATCCGGGCCACCGTGGAGGCGCGTCCCGGGTGCGACTCGAAGATCTTCGGTTCGAGGCCCACCTCGGCGAGCTGCCCGGCGACGTACTCGGCCGCCTTGCGCTCACCCGGTCCCGAGTGGTCGCCGTAGTTGCTGGTGTCGATCCGGATCAGCTCGCGGCAGAGGTCCACGACCTCGTCCTCGCCGGTGACGCCCTTGGCCGTGTCCGTGTCGCTCACGCTGCTTCCTCCCACTGTCACTGCTGGTGGTCCTCCCTCATCCTCCCTCTCCCAGGGCCCGCGCCCAAGGCCGGACCCGGCCCGTCACACGCCGTTCACGCGGGACGAGGGTGGGAACAGGGGGTGATCGGCCACCCCTGGAAGCCTGGTAATGTTTCCTTCGTCGCCGCGGGGGAAACCACGCGTGACGCACACCTTGTCCGGGTGGCGGAATGGCAGACGCGCTAGCTTGAGGTGCTAGTGCCCTTTATCGGGCGTGGGGGTTCAAGTCCCCCCTCGGACACCAGCAGAAACCCCAGTTGATCTGGGGTTTTTCTGTTTCTCCGGCTGGGGCGCGGGCCCGGGTCGTATGCCATGGCCGCGGCGACAAGCCCCGACGCACGGGAGATCATCCGCGCTTTCCTGCTGGGGTCCACCGCGAGCTGCCGGTACGCAACCGGGACGAGAGTCCTGACGCGCGCCGGTCCAGGCCCCCGGTCCGGGCCATCGCCGACTACCTCGGTCTCGATGAGCCGATCTGTCTGATCTGCTGGCAGGCGCCGGTGGAGCGGGCCCATGTGGTCCCGGAGTCGCTCGGCGGTTCCAACGACGTGCGCAACTTCGCCCTCCTCTGCCCGCGCCATCACCGCGAGGCACCCGATGTCGCGGACGCCGAGGCGTTCTGGTCCTGGGTCGACTACGCCTGTGAACGCGACGGCCATATGAAGTGGGAAGGCGTGGACCCGGAGATGTTGGCGCGGGCGGAACGCGTCGGCCTCGGCATCGAGACGCGCGGACCGGTGCGCAAGAGCCTGCGGCATTTCGATCGGGTCCGTGACGAACTCGTACGTCACTACGGCTGGTGCCCGGAGGACTTCGCCGGCGGCTACCACTGGGGAGCGCTGATGGAGGAGTTCCACACGGTGATGGAGTCGGCGACCAGCACCCACTTCAACGTTTCCAAGAAGGCGTCCACCGAGGCGTGGGCCTTCGAGGTGGCCCGCAAACGCCTGGGGGACGGAGTCGCGGAGCAGGAGGCCGGCAAGGAGCGGTCGGTGGTGTCGAGCCGCCCGTCGGCCGAACTGGCGGAGCGGACGGCGCGCAAGTCGCCCGGCAGCCATGGTCCGCGGAGCCTGGCCGATGCAGCGCGGCGAGCCGACATCGCGATCGAGGCCGCGGCGCTCGTGCGCGACCTCATCGACTCGACAGGGGTCTCCACTGCCGAGGATGTGCTGCGGGGGCTCAGGGAGGAGGTGGCGGACCGCACCGCGCAGTTCGAGCGGCTGGACGACGAGCTGACGGGGCACGCGGCCTGCCGGCACTGCGGCCACGCCATCACCCGGATCGGGGACTCCGCCTGGCGCCACAGCGCGGCGGCACCCATGTCCCGCGGCTGCCGGGCCGCGAGCTTCGACCGGGACGGCGACTGGGACGACTCCCTGGACCGGGCGTGGAAGGCGAGTCCGCCCAGGACATACCGGTGAGCCTGAGCCAGTTCGGTCGCCTCGGCGAGCCGCGACCACCAAGGTCGCGGCCCTCGTCGCATTTGTGGGGGATGTCTCCTTCGGTTCGAAGATCACCAGGTCAGAGCGTTTCCGGACGCTCACGGAGCGCCCCCGTTCGGCTCTCCCGAGTGGCCGTCGGCGGACCCGGAGCCTAGCGTCGTACTAAAATTTCCGGCTTGTTACGGAACGGAGCTGGAGCTGGACAACCCCAGGCAGACCTGCGGGCCCGCCAGCGCCCCGGAAGTTACCGGGCTTGAGACGCGAGGACCGATGGCAGCCATACACGAGAGCAGTGCTCTCGGCCTGCTCGACGAAGAGATCCGCACCCAGTTCGGCGATACGGCACGTTTCTCCGCGGCACCCGCCGCCTCGCCCCGCACGCTCGTCGACATCTTCGACGCGTCGGTGCGGTCGTATCCCGACGAGCTCGCCCTGGACGACGGCACCGTCTCCCTCACCTACCGTGCGCTGGCCACCGAGGTGGAGACCCTGCGCCGGACGCTCGCAGCGGCCGGTGTCGGCCTCGGCGACCGGGTCGGTGTGCGCGTTCCCTCCGGGACCAACGACCTCTACATCGCGATCCTCGCCGTCCTCGCCGCCGGCGCCGCCTACGTCCCCGTGGACGCCGAGGACCCGGACGAGCGGGCCGAGCTGGTGTTCGGCGAGGCCGACGTACGGGCCGTGATCGGTGCCGAGCACGCGCTGACCGTGCTCGGGCGGGGCGAGGCCCCGGCCGCCCGGCCCGGTGTCGAGCAGGACGCGTGGATCATCTTCACCTCCGGCTCCACCGGCAAGCCCAAGGGCGTCGCCGTCTCGCACCGCAGCGCGGCGGCCCTCGTGGACGCCGAGGCGGCACTGTTCCTCACCGACGACCCGATCGGTCCGGGTGACAGGGTCATGGCGGGACTGTCCGTCGCGTTCGACGCCTCCTGCGAGGAGATGTGGCTCGCCTGGCGCTACGGCGCCTGCCTGGTGCCCGTGCCGCGCTCCCAGGTCCGCAGCGGCGCCGACCTCGGCCCCTGGCTGGTGGACCAGGACATCACCGTCGTCTCGACCGTGCCGACCCTGGCCTCCCTGTGGGAGCCGGAGGCGCTCAACGACGTACGCCTGCTGATCTTCGGCGGTGAGGCCTGCCCGCCCGAGCTGGTGCAGCGGCTGGTCACCGAGGGCCGTGAGGTCTGGAACACGTACGGGCCGACCGAGGCGACCGTGGTGGCCTGTGCCTCCCTGATGACCGGCGACGAGCCGATCCGTATCGGACTCCCTCTGAACGGCTGGGAGTTGGCCGTCGTCGACGAGGCCGGCGTGCCCGTCCCGATGGGCGGCAGCGGGCAGTTGGTGATCGGTGGCGTCGGGCTCGCCCGGTATCTGGACCCCGAGAAGGACGCGGAGAAGTACGCGCCCCTCGAATCGCTGGGCTGGGAACGGGCGTACCGCAGCGGTGACTTGGTCAAGGCCGAGCCCGAGGGGCTGATCTTCCTCGGCCGGGCCGACGAGCAGATCAAGCTCGGCGGACGCCGGATCGAGCTGGGCGAGGTCGACGCGGCGCTCCAGGCGCTGCCCGGAGTCGCGGGTGCGGCTGCCGCCGTGCGGACCGCGCGCAGCGGCAACCAGCTCCTCGTCGGCTACGTCGTCACCCAGGAGGGCTGGGACCAGGCCGCCGCCGTCGAGAAGCTGCGGGCCGAACTGCCCGCCGCCCTCGTGCCGTTGATCGCGCCGGTCGAGGACCTCCCGACCCGCACCTCCGGCAAGGTGGACCGCAACGCGCTCCCGTGGCCGCTCGAAGGCATGGAGACCCGTGGCGCGAAGGAGCAGCTCTACGGCACGGAGGCCTGGCTCGCCGAGCAGTGGGCCGAGGTGCTCGGCATCCCGGTGAGCAGCGCGGCCGACGACTTCTTCGCGATCGGCGGCAGCAGCCTGGCCGCCGCTCAGCTCACCACCCGGCTGCGCACCCGTTACCCGAGCGCGGCCGTCCTCGACATCTACCAGCAGCCGACCCTGCGCAAGCTGGCCCGGCACCTGGAGGACTCGGCGCAGGGCGACGGCACCGCGCGCGTGATCGCGCCGGTCCCGGCCCGCGCCAAGGTGATCCAACTCCTCGCGCTGGTCCCCCTGTTCACCCTGGCCGGCCTCCGCTGGACGGTGGCACTGGCCGCCCTCGGCAATGTGCTGAACGGCTACGCCTGGCTGCCGACCGCGTCCTGGTGGCTGGTCGCCGCCGGTGCGCTGCTCCTCTTCAGCCCGCCCGGCCGGCTCGCGATCGCCGCGGGCGGTGCGCGCCTCCTGCTGCGAGGCGTGAAGCCGGGACGCTACGACCGTGGTGGCAGCGTCCATCTGCGGCTGTGGGCGGCGGAGCGGCTGGCCGAGTTCAGCGGGGCGACCTCACTGACCGGATCGTGGCTGGAACGGTACGCGCGTGCCCTCGGCGCCAAGATCGGCCCGGACGTCGACCTGCACTCCCTCCCGCCGGTCACCGGCATGCTCAAGCTGGGCCGCGGTGCCGCGGTCGAGTCCGAGGTGGACCTGTCCGGCTACTGGCTGGACGGCGACCGTCTGGAGATCGGCCCGGTCAAGGTCGGCGCGCACGCCGTCGTCGGCACGCGCAGCATGCTCTTCCCCGGTGCCCGGGTGGGCAAGCGGGCCGAGGTGGCGCCGGGTTCGGCGGTCACCGGCACGATCCCGACCGGCCAGCGCTGGGCGGGCGCGCCCGCCGTCAAGCTCGGCAAGGCCAAGCGCAACTGGCCCAAGGAGCGCCCGCAGCGGGGCACGTACTGGCGCGTGATGTACGGCATCACCGGTTTCGCGCTGACCATGCTGCCGGTGGTCGCCGGCGCGGTCGCCCTGCTGGTGACGAGCCTGTTCGTGGCGCCGGGCGACGGTCTCGGCGAGGCGCTGCGGGGCGCGTCCGTGGCCCTGGTCCCGGCGACGCTCGCGTTCGGGCTGACGTACGCGCTGCTGATCCTGATCGGGGTCCGGCTGCTCAGCCTCGGGCTGCGCGAGGGTACGCACCCCACACACAGCCGGATCGGCTGGCAGGCGTGGACCGTCACGCAACTGATGGACCTCTCCCGCGAGACCCTGTTCCCGCTGTACGCCGGTCTTGTCACGCCGGTGTGGCTGCGGCTGCTCGGGATGCGGATCGGGCGGGGCGCCGAGGTGTCGACGGTGCTCGCGCTGCCGAGCCTGACGACCGTCGGCGAGGGTGCCTTCCTGGCGGACGACACCTTGACCGCGCCGTACGAACTCGGTGGCGGCTGGGTGCGTGTCGGGAGGGCCGAGATCGGGCGGCGGGCCTTCCTCGGGAACTCCGGGATGACCGCGCCCGGGCGGAGCGTGCCGGACGGCGGGCTCGTCGGGGTGCTGTCGGCGACGCCGAAGAAGGCGAAGAAGGGCACGTCGTACCTGGGGCTGCCGCCGGTGAAGCTGCCGCGCAGCACGAGCGGCGGCGACCAGAGCCGGACGTACGACCCGCCGGCCCGGCTGCTGTGGGCGCGCGGCCTTGTGGAGCTGTGCCGGATCGTACCGGTGTTCTGCTCGGCCGCGCTGGCGCTGCTGACGGTGGCCGCGCTGTGTGCACTGGGTGTGTGGGCGCCGCTGCTGGCGGGCGTGGTGCTGCTGGCGGTGGGTGCTCTCGCCGGGCTGGTGTCGATCGTCGCCAAGTGGGCGCTCGTGGGGCGGCACCGCGGTGCCGAGCACCCGCTGTGGAGCGGTTATGTGTGGCGCAACGAGCTGGCGGACACCTTCGTCGAGGTCGTGGCGGTGCCGTGGCTGGCCGGTTCGGTCCCGGGTACTCCGGTGCTGACGGCCTGGCTGCGCGGGCTCGGCGCGCACATCGGCAAGGGCGTCTGGGTGGAGAGCTACTGGCTGCCCGAGACGGACCTGGTGACCCTGGAGGACGCCGCGACCGTGAACCGCGGCTGTGTGCTCCAGACCCACCTCTTCCACGACCGGATCTTGCGGACGGATACTGTGGTCCTCCGTGAGGGCGCGACGCTGGGTCCTGGCGGAATCGTCCTGCCCGGCAGCGAGGTCGGGGCGCGCACCACTCTGGGCCCCGCATCGCTCGTGATGGCGGCGGAGTCCGTCCCGGACGACACCCGCTGGCTGGGCAATCCGATCGAGTCATGGCGACCCTGAACACGGGTCGCGCGGCGTCGGCTTCGGAAGGCGGTGCACGGGTACGAGATACGAGCACAGCGCAGGGAGCAGACGCAGCAGTGACCGTTCAGCAGGCGGCAGGGCAGGACCCGTATTTCCCGGCAAACGGCGATGCCCGCTACCGGGTGCACCGCTATGAGCTGGCGCTGGACTACCGTCCCGGCCCCAACCGCCTGTCCGGCACGGCCCGTATCAACGCGATAGCGGGCCGGGCGCCGATGCCCGAATTCCAGCTCAACCTGGGCGACTTCAAGATCGGTCGGCTCCGGGTGGACGGCCGCCAGCCGCACTACACGCACCGCGGCGGCCGGCTGCGCGTCCGGCCCGCGAAGCCGCTGCGGGCCGGGGCCGCGTTCACCGTCGAGGTGCACTGGTCGGGCAACCCCAAGCCGGTCGCCAGCCCCTGGGGCGGCCTCGGCTGGGAGGAGCTGACCGACGGCGCGCTCGTGGCGAGCCAGCCGATCGGGGCACCGTCCTGGTACCCGTGCAACGACCGCCCCGCCGACAAGGCCTCGTACCAGATCTCGATCACCACACCGTCGGCGTACGCGGTGGTGGCGGGCGGCAGGCTGCTGACGCGCACGACGAAGGCCTCGACGACGACTTGGGTGTACGAACAGTCGGCGCCGACGTCGAGTTACCTGGTCGGGCTGTCGATCGGGAAGTACCAGACGGTGCTGCTGGGCGACCCGGGCCTGGGCGGTGTCCCGCAGCACGGGCACCTCCCCGCCGAGCTACTCCCCGAGTTCTCAAGGGACTTCGCCCGCCAGCCCGCGATGATGGAACTCTTCCAGGAGCTGTTCGGCCCGTACCCCTTCGACGAGTACGCGGTCGTGGTGACGGAGGAGGAACTCGATGTCCCCGTCGAGGCACAGGGGTTGTCGCTGTTCGGCGCCAACCACGTTGACGGGGCCCGGGGTTCGGAGCGGCTCGTCGCGCACGAGCTGGCTCACCAGTGGTTCGGCAACAGCGTGTCCATCGCCGACTGGCGGCACATCTGGCTGAACGAGGGCTTCGCCAAGTACGCGGAATGGCTGTGGTCCGAGCGCTCCGGCGGCCGCACCGCCCACCAACACGCCGCCGCCGCACACCGGTTGCTCTCGACACTCCCCCAGGACCTGCGCCTCGCCGACCCCGGCCGCAAGTCGATGTTCGACGACCGCCTCTACGAACGCGGCGGAGTCACCGTCCACGCGATCCGCTGCGCGCTGGGCGACATCGCCTTCTTCCGCATGCTCCGCAGCTGGGCAAGCCTGCACCGCAACGGCACGGTCACCACGACGACGTTCACGTCCCACGCGTCCCGGTTCACCTCCGAGCCGTTGGACCAGCTCTTCGACGCGTGGGTGTTCGGGACTCGGTTGCCGCCGATGCCTTCGGCCGAGACGGGGATCGCGGTCTGAGTCGTCGGTTCCGTTGCGAGGGTGGAACTGACGGAGTATCAAGTGACTTCACGGGGGTGAGGTCATGGCAGCCGCATGGAGCCGGGGGTGCGCGGGGACGGGTGAGTGGCTGGAGGTCTACGGGGAGACGGAGCCGCAGTCCATCCCGCTGGAGCGGATCTTCGCCACGGGATCGGACAAGGCGGCCCCTTTCACGGGGTACCTCTACGTCTGGACGCTGGGGTACACGGGGGACGCGCCGCAGGTGAAGGTCACGCTGCTGTTCCCCGCCGTGGGCGGCTGGCGGGTGAAGGACGTCCAGGCCATCGTGTACCACCTGCCACCGGTGGCGGACGAGCGGGCGTGGCGGGCCACACTGGCCAGGGACATGCGGGCGGCCGGTCCCGTTCTGGAGGCCGCCGGCAAGCTCACGGCGGACCTGGTCGGCTTTCCCGAGCTCAACGCGATCACGTCCGCCGCGGCCCACATGAGGGCGCGCAGCGCGCCCCAGATGCGGGACGAGGAGTGGTACGTCAAGAGGGTGCACCGCAGTCCCGCCGGGGACCTTCACCAGGGAGTCGAGTGGACGCTCCCGGCGAACTTCGTGAAGCAGATCGGGACCCGGGTCACCGGCGCGCTCCTCGTCCAGTTCGTCGGTGCGGCGCCCGCGCACGAGGACCCTGACCCTCCTGGCGGCGAGCCGCTGCCTCTCCTGGCCTGCGCGGCTCTCACGCGTGACAAGGAGACGAAACTGCCCGAGGACGACTATGTCCGGCTGCCGCTCCGCGTCACCCCCGAGCGCCCGCGAACGTAACCCCGGCACAATGGTCCCCATGTCCCGACCCACCCCCTGCCCCTGTGGCCTCCTCACCCCCTACGACACCTGCTGCGGCCGCTACCACTCCGGCACCGCCGCCGCCCCCACCGCCGAGGCGTTGATGCGCTCGCGCTACTCCGCCTTCGTGCGGCTGGACGCGCCGTATCTGCTGCGCACCTGGCACCCGCGGACGCGGCCCGCCGAACCGCTGGAGCTCGACCCGGGGATGCGGTGGACGGGGCTGGAGATTCTGGAGACGGGGGGCGGGTCGGCGTTCCACTCGGCGGGGACCGTGACGTTCCGGGCGTCGTACCGGGGTGGGTCGATCCATGAGCGGAGCCGGTTCGAGCGGGTCGACGGGGCGTGGGTGTATCTCGACGGGGAGTTCTTGGACTAGAAGGGCTACGGGGCCAGGATGTCCAGTTCCTGGAGGGCGCCGACCGTGATCTCGCGGGTCAGGGCCTCCGCGCGGACGGCGTCGCCCTCGCGGACCGCCTCCGCGACCTGGACGTGCAGGGTCACGGCGGCCGGGTCGGGGTCCTCGAACATGACCTCGTGATGCGTGCGGCCGGCCAGGACCTCGGTGACGACGTCGCCGAGGCGGGCGAACATCTCGTTGCCGGAGGCGGCCAGGATCACCCGGTGGAAGGCCACGTCGTGGACGAGGTAGCCCTCCAGCCTGTGGCCGCGGGAGTTGGCCACCATGCCGATCGCGCACTCGGTGAGTTCCGCGCACTGCTCCGCTGTGGCGAACTTGGCCGCGAGGCCCGCCGCGATCGGCTCGACGGCGGAGCGCAGCACGGTGAGTGAGCGCAGTTGCTGCGGACGGTCGGCGCCGGCCAGGCGCCAGCGGATGACCTGCGGGTCGTAGACGTTCCACTCGGCCTTGGGCCGCACCGTCACGCCCACCCGGCGGCGGGACTCGACCAGGTGCATGGATTCGAGCACGCGGACCGCCTCGCGCATCACGGAACGCGACACCTCGAAGTCCTTGGCCAGTTCGTCCGTACGCAGGACACTGCCCGGCGGGTACTGGCCCGCGGTGATGTCGGGGCCGAGGGAGTCGAGTACGCGGCCGTGCAACCCGCGGCCCGGAGTGGTCATGCACTCAGAGTACGGGGCGGGTCACGGAACCAAAAAGTCAGACTTATAAGTCACAGACTCTTGAATTCGTCGTACCTAATCGGTTTCAGTGGGTTCACATCAGTCGGTCGGTCGGCATTCGGTGCCGACGGAGACAGGACAGCGAGGCAGCGATGCGCACCCCCCATGTCGTCGTGGTCATGGGCGTAGCGGGCACCGGGAAGACCACCATCGGTCCCCTGCTCGCGGCCCGGCTCGGCGTTCCCTACGCCGAGGGCGACGACTTCCACCCGCAGGCCAACATCGCCAAGATGTCGGCCGGACACCCGCTGACGGACGACGACCGGTGGCCGTGGCTGGACGCCATCGGCTCCTGGGCGCACGGACGCGCGGGGCTCGGCGGAGTGGTCAGCAGCTCGGCGCTGAAGCGGTCCTACCGGGACCGGCTGCGGGCCGCCGCCCCCGGTGTCGTCTTCGTGCATCTGACCGGCGACCGCTCGCTGATCGAGGACCGGATGGCGCACCGGCACGGGCACTTCATGCCGACCGCGCTGCTCGACTCCCAGTTCGCCACGCTCCAGCCGCTGGAGGCGGACGAGGCGGGGGTCGCCGTCGACATCACGGGCAGCCCGGAGCAGATCGCCGAGCGGGCGACAGCAGCGCTGGAACAGGTTCCCGAACCGACCCTGTAGCACCTCTCACCCCACCCCACCCCGAATCCGCAAGGAATCCACTGTGACCAGACTCAGCGTCGAGATGCTGGCAGCGGACCCCGTCGAGCCCATCACCTCGGCCGGCCACGCGCAGTTGGGCATCGCCGTACTGGCGGGCATCGCCGTCATCGTCCTGCTCATCACCAAGTTCAAGATGCACGCCTTCCTGGCGCTGACCATCGGCTCGCTCGCGCTCGGCGCGTTCGCCGGGGCGCCGCTGGACAAGACCATCACCAGCTTCACCACCGGACTCGGCTCCACGGTCGCCGGGGTGGGCGTGCTGATCGCGCTGGGCGCGATCCTCGGCAAGCTGCTCGCCGACTCGGGCGGCGCGGACCAGATCGTCGACACGATCCTCGCGAAGGCCGGCCCCCGGTCGATGCCGTGGGCGATGGTCCTGATCGCCTCGGTGATCGGGCTGCCGCTGTTCTTCGAGGTCGGCATCGTGCTGCTGATCCCGGTCGTGCTGATGGTCGCCAAGCGCGGCAACTACTCGCTGATGCGCATCGGCATCCCCGCGCTGGCGGGTCTGTCGGTCATGCACGGCCTCATTCCGCCGCACCCCGGGCCGCTGGTCGCGGTCGACGCGGTCAAGGCCAACCTCGGGCTGACCCTCGCGCTCGGTGTGCTGGTCGCGATCCCGACCGTGATCATCGCCGGTCCGCTGTTCTCGAAGGTCGCCGCCCGCTGGGTGGACGTCCAGGCGCCGGACCGCATGCTCCCGGAGCGTCCCTCCGAGGAGCTGGAGAACCGTCCCGGCTTCGGCGCGACCCTCGCCACGATCCTGCTGCCGGTCGTGCTGATGCTCTCCAAGGCCCTGGTCGACGTCGTCATCGACGACCCCGAGCACACCGTGCAGCGCGTCTTCGACGTCATCGGCTCCCCGCTGATCGCGCTCCTCGCGGCCGTCGTCGTGGGCATGTTCACGCTGGGCCGTCCGGCCGGGTTCACCAAGGAACGTCTCTCCACGACCGTCGAGAAGGGCCTGATGCCGATCGCGGGCATCCTGCTCATCGTCGGCGCGGGCGGCGGCTTCAAGCAGACGCTGATCGACTCCGGCGTCGGCCAGATGATCCTGGACATCTCCAAGGACTGGTCGATCCCGGCGCTGCTGCTGGCCTGGCTGATCGCGGTGGCGATCCGGCTGGCGACCGGTTCGGCCACGGTCGCCACCATCTCGGCGGCCGGTCTGGTCGCCCCGCTGGCCGCCGACATGTCGACGACCCACACCGCCCTCCTGGTGCTGGCGATCGGCGCGGGCTCGGTCTTCTTCAGCCATGTCAACGACGCCGGATTCTGGCTGGTGAAGGAGTACTTCGGCCTCAGCGTCGGCGAGACCCTCAAGACCTGGTCCGTCATGGAGACGATCATCTCGGTGGTCGCGGGCGGACTGGTCCTCCTCCTCTCGCTGATCATCTAGGGGTACGACGCAACAGACGTGACGGCGACCGGCTCACCAAGGCCGCCTTCGACGTCACTGACGGCCCGTCGGTCACCGCCGGGACAGCGGACTTCGTGAGCGGTCAGGTGCGCTGTACGTCGACGGCGGTATGACGAGCGTGCTGTGAAGGGGACCACGGTGCCGGGCACGCTGGGTTGTGTGATCCGGGGTCAGGACGTCCTGCGCGTCGAGGAGTTGATGACCCCGGAGCCCGGCCCCGGCTCCGACTTCCACTTCTGGCGCCACGGCGGCGTCGGCGACTTCCACCTCAAGGAACCGGTGCCGCTGGGCCACCCGGCATCTCGGCAGCGCGGCCCGCTTCCCACACGTACAGGGCGGCTTCGCGGCCCAAGTCGTGGTCCCCTCAGGTCAGTTGAGGTCGGCCAATCCCTCGGGCAGGGCGCCGGCGCGGCCGTCGGTCAGCAGCCGCCAGGTGTAGGTCGGTTGGCGAGGGTGCGCTGACGTCCCGGGCGGCCGACCGCCCGGCCAAGGCCGAGAAGCGGCAACCTCGCCCCGCGTCCCCGGCCGGGGGTTCCGCGCGCCGCCGGACACAAGGACCTACGTCCCCCGCCGCCGGGAACTCCCCGCCGTGGCCCACTGGTTACGGCCCACTCACACAGCAACGCCCTCGTCCGCCGGAGCAGTTGGGTCCGCCGAGAATCAAACAGTCCCGAAGATCCCTACGCCCCTACGGCTTCCACAACGGATGCTCCCGTTTCGCCCACTCCCTGCGCACCGACCCCGTGCGCAATCCCTCCCGTGCCTCCGGATCGCCCAGGGCCATGCCGATGTGGCCGCCGAGGACGATGCCGATCGTCAGGGCGAGCCAGTCGTGGACGAAGGTCGCGCTGGTGCGCCACATGATCGGGGTGAGGTGGCTGAACCACATCATCAGGCCCGTGCCGAGCATGACCAGGGTGGCGCCGGCGATCCAGTTGGCGTAGATCTTCTGGCCGGCGTTGAACTTGCCCGCGGGGCGGGCCGATCGGCGTTTGTCGCGCAGCAGCGCGCCGCGCAGCCAGACGCGGTCGTGCGGGCCGAAGCGGTTGAGGAAGCCGAGGTTGACGCGGAAGCCGCGGTTGACGAGGCCGATCAGGACGGGCACGGGCAGCGCGACGCCGGCCAACTCGTGGATACGGACGACGAGTTCGCGGCGGCCGACGAGTTCTGCGAACTGCGGGATGTAGAGGCAGGCCGCGGTGGCCACGCAGATGCCCATCAGCGCGGCCGTGGTCCGGTGCACCCAGCGCTCGGTGCGGCCGAAGCGGCGGACGCGGGCCGACGGTTCCGTGCGCGGGGCGGGGGTGTCAGCTCGTAGGGTCATCGTCGCGTCCGTTCGACTTGCCGACCCAGGCGTCGACGTCGTAGCCCCGGTCCTCCCAGTATCCGGGCTTCACGTCCTCGGTGACGGTGATGCCGGAGAGCCACTTCGCGGACTTGTAGAAGTACATGGGGGCGACGTAGAGGCGGACCGGGCCGCCGTGGTCATGGCCCAGGTCCTTGTCCTGCATGCGCAGTGCGACCAGGATGTCGGAGCGCCGCGCCTGGTCGAGGGTGAGGCTCTCCGTGTAGGCGCCGTCGAAGCAGGTGAAGCGGACCGCCCCGGCCTTGGCGCGCACTCCCGCGGCGTCCAGGAGCCGGGACAGCCGCACTCCCTCGAAGGGCGTCCCGGGGACCCGCCAGCCGGTGACGCACTGGACGTCCTTGACCAGCCTGGTCTGCGGCAGGGCCCGTAGGTCGGCCAGGGTGTAGGACGCCGGTTTGTCGACCAGGCCGTCGACGGTGAGCCGGTAGTTCTGGGCGTTCTTGCGCGGCACGGACCCGGTGACGGAGTAGTAGCGGAAGCCGCCGCCGTTCGGGAGCAGTCCGGTCAGCCCCGTGGGGTCCTTGCCGGACATGGCGCCGAGGAACCCCTCCATGCCTTTCTGCACGGCGGGCGCGGTGATGACGCCGAGGGCGCCCAGGCCGAGGGTGCCGAGCAGGACACGGCGGCCGAGCGGCCGGCCCTCCGCCTTCTCTGTCCCCTCGGGCTCGGGTTGTTCAGGGTTCACGCATTCATTCGAACACCCGCGACCCCGGCACGGCCAGGGATCGCGGATACCCGTCAGACTTCCGTAACCACTTCTTACGTGCTTCTCAGCGACCAGAGTTTCGACGACCCGTTCCTACGACGCCTCCGTCGCCGCCTTGTCGAGCTGGAACGCCTCGTTGCCGAGACCGATCCGGGCATGCGCCTCGGGGTTGCGGGAGCGCAGGAGCAGCCCCTGGGCCAGACCGACCAGCAGGGCGAGGCCGATGATGCCGGGCAGGATCCAGCTGAGGGAGGAGTTCGGGCCGGCGCCGACCAGGACGTCGAAGTCCTTGACCGTGTAGACGGCGATGACGACGAGCGCGACACCGGCCAGCCCGGCGGCGACCAGCCGCCAGGCCTGGGCACCGGCGGCGCCGCGGCGGGCGAAGAAGACGATCACCGAGAGCGAGGCGGCGGCCATCAGCACGATCACACCGAGGGCGCCGATGTTGCCGAACCAGGTGAACAGGTGGAGGACCGGTTCGGTGGGGTCGCCGGTGGGCTTGTCGTCGGCGATCGCGAAGGCGATCACGGTCACGGCGGACACGGCGGTCTGTAGGAGCGAGCCGGTGCCGGGGGCGCCGCTGGAGCCCGTCGTACGGCCGAAGGCGGACGGCAGCAGACCCTCACGGCCCATGGCGAAGGCGTACCGGGCGACGACGTTGTGGAAGCTGAGCATGGCCGCGAACATGCCGGTGACGAACAGGACGTGCAGCACGTCGGTGAAGGTGCCGCCGAGCCGGGACTCGGTGAGGTAGAAGAGCAGGCCGGCGCTCTGCTTCTGGGAGACACCGACGATCTGGGAGGGCCCCGTCGCGACGGTGAGCGCCCAGCAGCTCAGCGCGAAGAAGACGGCGACGCCGCCGACGGCCAGGTACATCACGCGCGGCACCAGGATGTGCGGCTGGCTGGTCTCCTCCGCGTACACCGGGGCCTGTTCGAAGCCGAGGAAGGCGGCGATGCAGAAGCAGAGGGCGGTGCCGATCCCGGCGCCGCTGAGGGTGTCCGGGTTGAAGGCGTGCAGGGACAGGCCCTCCTTGGCCGGGTCGGCGACGGCCGCGATGTCGAAGATGACGACGAGGGCGACCTCGATGACCAGCAGGACGCCGAGCACGCGCGCGTTGACGTCGATCTTCAGCCAGCCGAGCGTGCCGACGACGAGCACGCCCACCAACGCCGGTATCCACCAGGCCACTTGGAGGTGGGCATAGGTGGAGAACAGCCCGGAGACCTCGAAGCCGAAGATGCCGTAGATGGCGAACTGGAGGGCGTTGTACGCGACGAGCGCCACCAGGGCCGCGCTCGCGCCGGCGGTGCCGCCGAGGCCGCGGGAGATGTACGCGTAGAAGGCGCCCGCGTTGTGGACGTGTCGGCTCATCTCGGCGTAGCCGACGCTGAAGAGGATCAGGACGACGCCGAGGAGGACGAAGAGGAGCGGCTGCCCCTCGATACCCATCACCGCGAATGTGGTGGGCATGACACCCGCGACCACCATGAGGGGCGCGGTCGCCGCGAGCACGGAGAGCAGCAGTCCTCCGGTGCCGAGGCGGTCGGCGCGCAGGGCGCGTTCCTGCCCTCTGAACGTGCTGATACCGCTGCCGCCGCCGTCGGCGGTGGCGCTGCTCGTGCTGGAACTGCCCGTCGTCATGGCGGGAACGTCCTTTCGGAGTCACTAGGGGATCGCTGAGGGGTCGCTACGGGGGCGTTACGACGTCCCGAGCGCGGTGGCGCGTGCGGCACGGAAGGCGGTGAGCGGGTCGCGGTCGGGGTAGGACCACGGGGCCGGGGTCGGATGCTCCCCGATGCGGTGGAACAGGGCGGCGGCCTCGGCGCTGCGGCCCTCGCAGCACTTGGCGTGGGCGAGGAAGTTGAGGTCGACCAGGCGGCGCGGATGCCCTTCGTGCTCCCATTCCAGCCACCAGTCGAAGGCGGCCTTCATGACCTGCCGGGCCCGGCGCCCCGACCAGTGCCCGGAGGCGGCCGGATCCGCGGGTTCCAGACCGGCGGCGGCCAGCACGCGGTAGCGCTCGGCGTGGGCGATCACCGGCAGGATGGCGAGCGGGGAGTCGGCGGGGGCCTGTTCGGCGGCCCAGTAGGCGAAGTCGTAGACCTCGTGCAGCGGATCGAGACCGGCGGTGGCCCGGCGCTCCGCCAGCCGGGCCACCATCAGATGGTGGGCGTGGTGATGGTCGGCGTGCCGGTGACGGACCTCGTCGAAGAGCCGGACCACCTCCTCGTCGGCGCCGACGCCGTGCTCCAGGAGCAGCAGCCCGAGCCACGGCGTCGGATCGGCGGGCACCCGGGCCGCCGCCGCGCGGCAGGCGTCGCGGGCGCGGGCCGGTTTCTCCTTGCCCGCCAGCACCCGCTGGACCTGGGCCACGGCGAGCAGGACGGAGGCGTCACCGGACTCGGGCTCGGCGAGCAGCCAGTCGCGGGACCAGGCGGCGGCGTAGGACTCCAGGGCGAGAACGGTGACCCGGTGGGCACGGAGGTCCCAGTCGTTGCCCGTCCGGGCGAGCAGTCCGCGCGCCACCTGCCAGCGGCCCTGGGCCAACGCGGCGCGGGCTGCGACGAGTTGGTCGTCGTCGAGCGCGGCGTCGAAGGCCTGGGACGCACGCTTGTGACGGCGTCCGAGGGGTGGCGGGGGTGGGGACACCCGGGTATTCCTCACGATCCTCACGCGACGCTGCGGGACATCGGCGCGCTATCGGCCGATCACGCACAGCAAACCCTCCGCCAATACTTCACGTCAAGGGCCGCACCACCGTTACACCTGTCAACTGCCGTTACGTGTGCGGCACTTGTGGCCCGACCACCTACCCGGGACGGTACGCTCCCAAGCGTTCGCGGGTCACCGTTGTGGCGTACGCCATGGCGCTCGGGCGCTCGGCAGCGGACCATGGCAGCACGGTCCCGTATCCGGGAACTTCCAGGGGCACGCCGGACCCCGGGGCGCTACAGTCGCCCAAACGCATCCCGTAGCCCGGCCCAACGATCGAGGTACGCAGCGTGTCGGTTCTGGTTCTGATGCTCTCGGTGAGCGCGGCCTGTTGCCTCGGCTTCGGGTTCGTGCTCCAGCAGAACGTGGCCCAGCAGGCACCCCTGAGCGACTTCCTCTCGCCGCGGCTCCTCCTCGACCTGATGCGGGTGCCGCGCTGGCTCGGCGGTATCGGTCTGATGGTCGCGGGCATGGTGCTCGGCGCAATAGCGCTCAGCCGCGGCGAGGTCTCCCTGGTCGAGCCGCTGCTCGCGACGAACCTGCTCTTCGCACTCGCCCTCTCCCGCAAGCAGACCAGACAGCCCCTGGGCCGTCAGGGCTGGGCGGGCCTCGCGCTGCTCGCCGGCGGCGTCACGACCTTCATCGTCGCGGGCGAGCCGCGCAGCGGGACGGCGGTCTCGGACCCCTTCCGCCACTGGCTGATCATCGGCGCGATGGTGGGCCTGGCCCTGCTCCTCACGACATACGCCAAGCGGTCCCGGCTCAGCTCGGGCCCGGTCCTGCTGGCCCTGGCCGCCGGGCTCCTCTACGGCGTGCAGGACGCGCTGACCCGGGTCAGCGGCCAGCGCTTCACCGAGGGCGGCCTCACCGAACTCGTCACCGGATGGCAGCCGTACGGTGTGCTCGCGCTCGGGGTGACCGGCCTGATCCTCGTGCAGAGCGCGTTCGAGACCGCTCCCCTGCGCATGTCCCTGCCCGCTCTCACCGCGGCCCAGCCGCTGGCCGGGATCATCTGCGGGGTGGGCTTCCTGGGCGACCGGCTGCGCACCGACACCGGGGCGCTGGCCTGGGAGGCGGTGGGCCTCGCCGGGATCGTCGTCGGCATCCTGCTGCTCGGGATGCACCCCGCGATGCCGCGCGGCATCACGAAGCCGCGGCAGGCCCTGGACCTCCAGCCGCACTGACCGACACCGACGGCCCGGCCCCTGTTTGGATGGGGACATGAGCGCAGCAGACGAACTCCTCGACATCGTCGACGAGCACGACCAGGTCACCGGCCAGGCCCCACGCGGCGAGGCGTACGCGCGGGGCCTGCGCCACCGAGCGGTCTTCATCCAGGCACGGGACGCGCAGGGCCGTATCTTCGTCCACCGCCGCACGCCCACGAAGCTGGTCTTCCCGTCCCTCTACGACATGTTCGTCGGCGGGGTGGTCGGCGCGGGCGAGTCCTACGACGAGGCGGCGCTGCGCGAGGCCCAGGAGGAACTGGGCGTCTCCGGGCTGCCGCACCCAGGCTTCCTCTTCAAGTTCCTGTACGACGACGGCGGCGGGCGGACCTGGTGGTCGGCGGTGTACGAGGTGCGCTGCGAGCTTCCGGTCAGCCCGCAGGTGGAGGAGGTCGCCTGGCACGCCTTCCTGGAGGAGGGGGAGATCGTACGGCGACTGGACGAGTGGGAGTGGGTGCCGGACGGGCTGGCGGCCTACGAGAAGCTCAAGGGGTACCGGGAGGAATCGGCCGGACGGGCCGGATAGGGTCCTGCCCGTGATCGAATTCGCACGGAACGTCCGCCTGTGGTTCGCGCCCCAGGAGATCCGCGAGGAGGGCGGCACACCCGACTACCGGTTCTCGCTGGCCAACGAGCGCACCTTCCTGGCCTGGCTGCGCACCGCGCTCGCGCTGATCGGCGGGGGTTTCGCGGTCGACCAGTTCCTGCCCGATCTGCGCTGGGCCTGGCGGGTCGGCCTCGCCCTCGCGCTGCTCGCGGCGGGCGTCCTGTGCTCACTGCGCGCGGTCAACCACTGGGTGCGCTGCGAGCGGGCGATGCGCCGGGGCGAGGATCTGCCGGTGTCGCGTTTCCCGGCGCTGCTGAGCATCGCCGTCGCGGTGGTGGCCGTGGTGATGGTCGTCGTAGTACTCGCCGGCTGGGAAGGATGACCAGGCCTCCGGCCCCGGACCGCGACCCGGGCCTGCAACCCGAACGCACCCGACTGGCCTGGCGCCGCACCACCCTGTCGAGCACGGTCGCCGCGGTACTCGCCGTGAAGGCCTCCCTTCACGGCGGAGTCCGCCCGGAGGGGGTCATCATCTGCGCCCTGTGCTGCACCCTCTGGCTGTCCTTCCTGGCAGTGGCCCACAACCGAATCCACACCCTCACGACCGACACCACACCCCCGGCCCTTTCTCCTCGCCTCGCCACGACGGCGGTGCTGTGCACGGTGGCGGTGGCGGTGTGCGCGGCGGTGCTTGTGTATTGAGGCGTGCGGTGCCAGTGAGTCGACCGGAGCCGCGGATGCGCTCGCACACGCCAAAGCCCACCAGCGCCGACCGCCGATCCCGGCG
>NZ_JBFAZO010000011.1:0-153675 GCF_040681835.1 Streptomyces sp. NPDC051576 | reverse complement strand
GGCACGGGCCGCCGGGCACGGGCCGCCGGGCACGGGCCGCCGGGCACGGGCCGCCGGGCACGGGCCGCCGGGCACGGGCCGCCGGGCACGGGCCGCCGGGCACGGGCCGATCGCGCGTCAGCGCGCTCCGGCCCGGACCCACCGATCAGGGAAGCGTGGACTGTTCGTCCGCGTCCCCCGTCCAACACCCGCACCCGCACCGCCCACCCATCGCCTCAGCCCGCCGAAGCGACCACACCCCCGACCTCCCGACGAAGCCCACAGGGCACCCCGCCCCAACCCACAGCACGCCCCGAAGCCCACCCGTGCACCAAGCCCACCGCCCCCCACGCCACGCGCCCGGAATGACCCGATACAAGGCATACGCGTGGCAACCTGTGCGACGTCATCGACCGTACTTCCGAAGGTGAGCGCCATGACCGTCCTGCATTTGGAGCACTCCGCCCACGCCCACGCGCACGGCCCTGACTGCGGGCACGCTGTCGTGCCGCACGGGGACCATGTCGACTACGCGCACGACGGGCATCTGCACCGTGAGCACGGTGGGCACTGGGACGAGTGCGAGCCGGGTGGGCATGTCGCCCACGAGGGGCATGAGCACCGGCACGGTCAGGACTGTGGGCATGAGAGCGTGCTGCACGGCGATCACGTCGACTATGTGCACGACGGTCACCGGCACGCCCTGCACGACGGGCACTGGGACGATCACTGAGGGACGTAGGCCTGGATTCGCCGCTCGACGGCGGATCCGGGCCTATCGTGGCTCCGGTCACGTTTCGCTCCCGTACTGGACGACATACCGACTGGTCGGCATGATGAGTCGAGTCCTGTTCATCCGTTCGTAGGAGTGATGTATGAGCCCCGACCACCCGCCCGGACTCGATCTCGACCGGCTGCGCGGTCTGCTCGACCGCGAGCGGCCCGGTCTGGTGACCGGCCCGCTGTCCGGCCGGCTGATCGAGGGCGGACGGTCGAACCTCACCTACGCGGTCACCGACGGCTCCGCGAAGTGGGTCGTACGGCGCCCCCCGCTCGGCCACGTACTGGCCACCGCGCACGACATGAAGCGCGAGCACCGGGTGATCAGCGCCCTGCACCCGACGAACGTACCGGTGCCCGAGCCCGTGCTGCTCTGCGAGGACGACGAGGTGCTCGGGGCTCCGTTCTACGTCATGGAGTTCGTGGACGGTACGCCGTACCGCACCGCCGACGAACTCGCCCCGCTCGGCCCGGAGCGCACCCGGGGCGCGGTGCTCGAACTGGTCGACACCCTGGTCGAGTTGCACGCGGTGGACCCCGCCGAGGTGGGCCTCGCGGACTTCGGCCGGCCCGAGGGTTTCCTGGACCGTCAACTGCGCCGCTGGGGAAAGCAGTTGGACGCCTCCCGCAACCGCGAGCTGGCCGGCGTCGAGGAGTTGCACGCGGCCCTCGGCCGCCGCCTCCCCAACTCCCCCGCGCCCGCGGTCGTGCACGGCGACTACCGGCTCGACAACGTGCTCATCGGGGACGACGACAAGATCAAGGCCATCCTCGACTGGGAGATGTCCACGCTCGGCGACCCGCTCACCGACCTGGGCCTGCTGGTGATGTACAGCATGCCGCTGGAGCTGCCCAACTCCCCCATCTCCACGACCGCTTCGGCCCCGGGCCACCCCGCACCGGCCGAACTGATCGAGCGGTACGCCGCGCGCTCGGGGCGCGACGTCTCCGCGGTCGCCTGGTACACGGCGTTCGCCTGGTTCAAGCTCGCCGTGATCCTGGAGGGCATCCACTACCGCTACACCCTGGGCCAGACGGTCGGGCGTGGCTTCGACCGCATCGGCGAACTGGTCCCCGTCTTCATCGAGCACGGCCTGACCACCCTTCAGGAAGGCTGATCCACCATGGACTTCGCGTTCGACGCACGCACCGAGGAACTGCGCGCCAAGCTCCTGGCCTTCATGGACGAGTACGTCTATCCGGCCGAAGCCGTCGCCGAGGAGCAGCGCGCCCGGCTCGCCTCCCCCTGGGACACCCCCGCCGTGGTCGGGGAGTTGAAGGCGGAGGCGCGCAGGCAGGGCCTGTGGAACCTCTTCCTGCCCGACTCCGAGTACGGCGCGGGCCTTACCAACCTCCAGTACGCGCCGCTGGCCGAAATCACCGGCCGCTCCCCGCACTTGGCGCCCACCGCGCTGAACTGCGCGGCGCCGGACACCGGCAACATGGAGGTACTTTTCCAGTTCGGCGACGAGCAGCAGAAGAAGCAGTGGCTGGAGCCGCTGCTCGCCGGTGAGATCCGCTCGGCGTTCGCGATGACCGAGCCGGAGGTGGCCTCCTCGGACGCCACCAACATCACCACACTGATCGAGCGCGACGGTGACGAGTACGTCATCACCGGCCGCAAGTGGTACATCTCCGGGGCGATGAACCCGGACTGCAAGATCTTCATCGTGATGGGCAAGACCGACCCGGAGGGGGCAGACCCGCGCCGCCAGCAGTCCATGGTGCTGGTCCCGCGCGACACCCCGGGCGTCACCGTGAAGCGGGCGATGCAGGTCTTCGGCTACGAGGACCACTCGCACGGCGGCCATGCCGAGGTGGTCTTCGACCACGCGCGGGTGCCGGTGACGAACCTGGTCGGCGAGGAGGGCGGCGGCTTCGCCATCGCCCAGGCGCGGCTCGGTCCGGGCCGTATCCACCACTGCATGCGGCTGATCGGCATGGCCGAGCGGGCGATCGAGCTGATGTGCCGACGGGCCGTGTCCCGCACCGCCTTCGGCAAGGCGCTGGCCCAGCAGGGCGTGGTGCACAACTGGATCGCGGACGCGCGGGTCGCCGTGGAGCAACTGCGCCTGCTGGTCCTCAAGACGGCCTGGATGATGGACACGGTCGGCAACAAGGGTGCCCACACGGAGATCCAGGCCATCAAGATCGCCACCCCGCGGACGGTCGTCGGCATCCTCGACCGGGCGATCCAGCTGCACGGCGCGGGCGGTGTGAGCCAGGACTTCCCGCTGGCCGAGCTGTACGCGAGCGCCCGCACCCTGATGCTGGCCGACGGCCCGGACGAGGTGCACCAACGGTCGCTGGCGCGCCGGGAGTTGAAGCAATACCTGTAGTACCTGTAGGCACGTGTGGGGCTGGAAGGGTTGTCGCACCCCTTCCAGCCCCGTTCCCCCGAGGTGATGGTCAGTTGGGCGTGCTCGCCTTCAGGGTCCAGCCCTGGCGGCAGGTGTGGCCGAAGGTGCCGATGTCACAGCCCTCGACGGTGAAGACGTAGGCGCCGGTGTTCCGCTCCAGCACCCGGATCCGGCCGGACGTGGAGCCCCTGAACTCCCGCTGAGTGCCTCCGGGGTCGGAGGCGCTGGTCCAGCGGACCAGGAACGAGTCGTAGTGGTGCTCCGGGGCCGTCGTACCCCAGTTGAAGTAGGCGTAGCCGCGGTCCTCCCACGCGGCGACGACCATGTTGGAGCCCTGGCGCGGCGACCAGGTGGCGGTGCCGTAGGTGAAGTACTGGCGCTTGCCCGCGTACACGTTGTTCAGGTACACGTCCCGGGTGCCGGTGGTCGGGCAGCCCAGCCAGCCGCCGGCTCCGCCGAGCGCGCTCCAACGCTGGTAGATGTGCGGCTCGTTCACCGAGATGCCGCACCCGGCCCGGGCCGGTGTCTGCGCGGGTGTCTGCGCGGCGGCCGGCACCGCCGCCGTGCCGCCGAGAGCGAGCAGGGAGCCCAGGACAACGCCGGTCAGGCGTCGCTTCGTTGACAGCATGGTGTTTCCCCCGTCGGTTCCTGTCGTCCGGTCCGGCGGTGTGCCCGCCGTTCCGCTGCTACGAGCATCGCGGCGACGGGGGCCGGGAGTTGAGGGGAATCCCTCGGGCGACGCCGGGGACCTCTCCCGGGTGGACCGGGAAGCGTTCCCGAGACACCCGGGTGCCGCGCCCCCACGATGGGACGCATGAACGACCGTGACGGGCGCACCCGGCCACCTGCGGCGACGGCGTACGTGCTGTTGGGGCTGGCGGCACTCCAAGTGGCGGTCGGGGCGGTCGCGTTGGCGGTGGCCGAGGTCTCCCTCGCGGACCTGGTCCACTACGACATGGTCGTCGACCTGGCGGTCGGCCTCGCCTACCCGGTCTGCGGCACGGTGATCGCACTGCACCGGCCGCGCAATCCCATCGGGTGGCTGCTGATCGCCTACGGGCTGGGCCACGCCTTCACGGGCCTGTCGATCGGACTGGCCGTCCAGGGCCTGCGGTGGGGCTGGTCACCGGACGTACTGCACGCGCTCACGACGGTCGGCCGCCACACCTGGATCCTCGGCAGCTCCACGGCGTTCGTGCTGGTGTTCTTCCTGTTCCCCGACGGCCGACTGCCCGACCCCCGCTGGCGCTGGGCGCTGGCCGCCCAACTCCTGTCCTCCCCGCTCGACTTCGCGATCTGGGCACGGGACGACTGGGGCCTGTTCCGCGGCACCCCGGCCCAGCCCTCCTATCTCCCGGTGCCGGGCGGCTGGATGCCCGCCCTGCGGGAGATCGAGACCGCCAAGGCCTGTCTGGTGCTGGCCGCCGTGTTCGCCGTCATGGCGATGCGCTACCGGCGCGGCACCGAGCAGGACCGACGACGGCTGCTGTGGCTGATCGCGGGAATACTGCCGCTGGCGCTGAGCATGGCCCTGCAGATCATGGGCTTCCCGGCCGTCTACACCTCGTGCTGCACCCTGTTCCTGCCGACCGCCATCATGATCGCGGTGGTCCGCGAGGAGCTGCTCGACATCCGCCTGGTGGTCTCCCGCAGCCTGCTCTACGGCGCGCTCACAGTCGGCGTGATCGTCGCCTACGTCGGCCTCGTCACCTCCGCCCAGGCCCTCCTCAACCCCGACCCCGCGCTGCTCGGCCCGGCGCTGATCACGGTCACCCTCGCCGTCGTCTTCGAACCCGCCCGCCGCCTGCTGCAACGCGTCGTCGGCCACGCCATGTACGGCGACCGCCACGACCCGGTGCGCGCGGTCTCCCGCATCGGCGAACGGCTGGCCGGCACCGGCGTCGACGCGGTCCCGGAGGCGGTCGGCGAGGCACTGCGGCTGCCGTACGTCTGCGTGGAGTCGAAGTCCGGGGTGACGGACGGGAGTTGGGGTGAGCCAGGGGAACGGATCCACGCCATACCGCTGGACTACGACGGCCGGACCGTCGGCGCGCTGGTGATCGGGCTGCGCCCCGGCGAACAGCAGCCCGACACCGCCGACCTGGCGGTCCTGGAACTGCTCGCCGTACCGCTCGCCGCCGCGCTGCACGCCACCGACCTCACCCGGCAGTTGCAGCACTCCCGGGAACGCATCGTGGCCGCGCGCGAGGAGGAGCGGCGGCGGATCCGCCGCGATCTGCACGACGGGCTCGGGCCGACCCTCGCGGGGGCGGCCTTCCAGGCGGACGCCGTACGCAATCTGCTGGCCTTCGATCCGGAACGGGCGGCGGAGCTGCTCGTCGAGCTGCGGTCCGAGGTCGGGGGCGCGGTCGCGGAGGTGCGCCGGCTGGTGGACGGGCTACGGCCGCCGGATCTGGACCAGTTGGGGCTGCTGGGCGCGCTGCGGGAGCGGGCGGTGCGGCTGTCCTGGCGGGCGGACGGCGTCCCGCTCCAGGTGCGGGTCCGGGCACCGGAGCTGCTGCCGGCGCTGCCCGCCGCCGTGGAGGTCGCCGCGTACCGCATCGCGATCGAGGCGCTGACCAACGCGGCCCGCCACGCCCGCGCCTCCCGGGTGGACCTGAGCATCGAGATCGGCGACGGGCTGCGCCTGGAGGTGTGTGACGACGGTGCGCCGGTGGACGAGGAGACCGCGTGGACGCCGGGGGTGGGCATCACGTCGATGCAGGAACGCGCGGCCGAGCTGGGCGGTCGGTGCGTGGCCGGGCACGGGCGGGTGGTGGCGACACTGCCGTTGGGAGGGGCGACGTGACGGGCGGAGAACCCGGCGGTGAGGACAACGGGGCCGACGGGGACGCGCTGCGGGTCGTGCTCGCCGACGATCATCCCGTGGTCCGTACCGGGCTGGCCGCGCTCCTGGAGTCCGTGCGGGACGGGACCCCCAGGGTGCGGGTCGTCGGGGTCGCCGCGAGCGGGCGGGAGGCGGTCCGGGCGGCGGTGACCCTGCGTCCGCAGGTGATGGTGATGGACATCCGGATGCCCGACCTCAACGGCATCGAGGCGACCCGGGAGATCGGCCGGGTGGCGCCCCGGGTGGCCGTGCTGATGCTCACCATGGTCGAGGAGGACGACTCGGTGTTCGCCGCGATGCGGGCGGGTGCCCTGGGCTATGTCCTCAAGGGCGCGGGCCAGGACGAGATCGTCCGGGCGATCCGGGCGGTGGCCGCCGGTGAGGCGATCTTCGGTCCGGGGGTCGCCCGGCGGGTGCTCGGACAGCTCAGCCGGCCGCCCGCTCGGCCCGATCCCTGCCCGACACTCACCCCGCGCGAACGGGACGTCCTCGCGCTGATCGCCGCCGGCCGGCCCAACTCGATGGTGGCCACCCAACTGGGACTGTCCCCCAAGACGGTCAGCAACCACATGTCGGCGGTACTGGCCAAGCTGGGCGTCGCGGACCGCGCGGAGGCGGCGGCCTGGGCCCGGGAGGCGGGACTGGGGCCCGCTCCCGAGTCGTAGCGGATTTGTTGTCTATGGCCGCAGCGCGCGCAGCAGCAGGTCGGCGAGGTGGTCGGCGACCTGCTGGGGGCTGAGCGGGCCGCCGGGGCGGTACCAGGTCGACAGGTGGTGGACCGAACCGAAGTGGTAGTCCACCACGAGGTCGGCCGGGGTCGCCGTGGAGAAGACGCCCTCGCGCTGGCCCTCCTCGACCAGCGCGCGGAAGCGTTCGTGGTAGCGCCGGCGCTCGGCGCGCACCTGCTTGTTCTTCTCCGGGCTCAGATGGTGCATGGACCGGAAGAAGATCGACGCGTCGTCGAGGTTGTCGATCGTCGTCACGACGACGTCCGCGGCGGCGTCCCGCAGCCGCTTCTCGACCGGCTCGTCGGCTCCGGCGAACACCTCGAGGCGCTCCTGCTGGAGGCGCAGCACGCGCGCGTACACCTCGTGCAGGAGGTCGTCCTTGGAGCCGAAGTAGTGGTACAGCGCCCCCTTGGTGACGCCCGCGGCCTCGACGATCTCCTGCACCGAGGTGCGGTCGTAACCCTGCTCGGCGAAGAGCCGGGTGGCGGCGGCGAGGAGCCGCTGGGGGACAGGAGCCCCGTCTGTGTCGGTCGTCCTGGGCACTGCCGCCACCTGCCTCTCTCAGTTGTTCACGCGCTGTCGTGGGGGCGGGAACGCAGTTCCCGTCGGAGGATCTTCCCACTTGCCGTCTTGGGCAGCTCGGGCAGGATCTCCACCTGGCGCGGATATTTGTAGGCGGCCAGTCTCTCCTTGCAGTACACGGCGAATTCATCGGGGTCGGTTTCGGCGCCCGGACGCAGGCTGATGTACGCCTTCACGGTCTCGCCGCGGTACCCGTCGGGCACTCCGACGACGGCCGCCTCGCGCACCGCCGGGTGCGTGTACAGCACGTCCTCGACCTCGCGCGGCCACACCTTGAAGCCGGACGCGTTGATCATGTCCTTCTTGCGGTCGACGACGTAGAGCCAGCCCTGGGGGTCCATGAACCCGATGTCCCCGGTGCGCAGTTCACCGTCCGGGAAGGTCTCGGCGGTGGCCTCGGGTCGCCGCCAGTACCCGGGCACGACCTGCGGTCCGCGCACGACGATCTCGCCCTGCTCGCCGAAGGGCACCTCCTCGCCCTGGTCGTCGACGATCCGTACGACGGTGTCGGGCCCCGGCACCCCCACGGCCAGCGTCCCGGACTCCGGGTCGACGGGCGCCTCCAGGCCGGGCGGCACGGAGGCGCAGGGCGCGGTGCACTCGGTGAGGCCGTAGCCGTTGCGGATGTACGGCCCGAAGCCGGCCCGGAACTTCTCCACCAGGGCGGGCGGTACGGGGGCGCCGCCGGAGGAGATGTTCCAGAAGGACGCGAAGTGCTCAGGGGTGACCGCAGGGTGCGCGGCGAGCGCCATGAAGGCGGTGGACGGGCCGACGGTGTAGTGGGGCTTGTGCTCGGCGAAGGCGTCGAGCACGACCCCGCTCTCGAAGCGGTACGCCAGGACCAGCGAGCCCGCGCTGACGAGGGAGGCGCCGAGCTGGCACACCATTCCGGTGATGTGGAACAGCGGCGCCATCGCGAAGTAGACCGGCGCGTCCGGCAGTCCGAGCCCGGTGCGCTGCCGTTCGGCGTTGTAGAGGATGTTGCCGTGGGTGTTGGTGGCGCCCTTCGGGGCACCGCTCGTTCCCGAGGTGTAGCTGATCAGCGCGATGTCGGCGGGGGCCGGGGCGGGGACCTCGGGTGCGGGGTTGCCCTGGCGGGCGACCGTCACGAGGTCGTCGGCGTCGGCCGCCTGCGGGAGCCGCTCGAAGGTGAGCACGCGCGCGTCGTCGCGGGTCTGGAAGTCCAGCTCGCACGCGGTGAGCACGATCCGCACCGCCGACCCGGCAGCGGTCTCGCGCAGATACGACTCCCACGCGCGGTCGGAGCAGATCAGCGCGGCCACCTCGCCGTCCCGCAGGACGTGGGCCACCTCCCCCGACTTGTACATCGGGTTGACCGGGACGACGATCGCGCCCGCCTTCCAGGCACCGAGCAGGGCGAGCACGAAGTGCGGCGAGTTCTGCAGCAGTACGGCGACCCGGTCGCCGCGCTCAAGACCGCGCGCGGCGAGATGCCCGGCGACGGAGTCGCTCAGCTCGTCGACCTCGCGATAGCCGAGCCGGCCGTCGAAGTAGGTGAGGAAGGTGCGGTCGGGCGTCTCGGCGACGACCCGGCGCAGGGCGTGCACCAGCGAGTCGTCCGGGCTGATCGGCCCGCGCTGGGCCTCGTTGAGCAGGGCCAGCCAGGGCTGGGCGGCGTAGCGGGAGTCGGTCACTCTCCGGCCTCCCACTTCTGCTGGATGTGGTTCATGGTGGTCAGCCAGCGGTCCGGCTCGCCTGCCCTGACCTGGTAGTACCCGGCGACCTCGGGGTGCGGCAGGATCAGGAAGCGGTCCTCCGCGATCCCCTTCATCAGGGCCTCGGCGACGGCGTCGGGCTCGATGGCGGTCGGCTGGAGGACGAGGTCGCCCGCGCTGCCGGTGGCGGCCAGCATGTCGGTGCGGACGCCCTGGGGACAGATGGCGTGCACCTTGAGGCCCCGATGCCGGTAGGTCAGCGACAGCCACTCGGCGAAGGCGTACGCGCCGTGCTTGGTGACGCTGTAGGGCGCGGCCCCGATCATGGTGAGCAGTCCGGCGGCCGACACGGTGGACACGAACCGTCCCTCGCCCCGCTCCAGCCACCCCGGAATCAAGGCTTCCGCGGCCCGCACATGGGCCATGACGTTCACGTCCCAGGCCTGCGCCCAGACCTCTTCACCGGCGGCCTCCGACCCACCGGAACCCAGCCCGGCGTTGGCGCAGTAGATGTCGACGGTCCCGCCGAGAGCGTCCCGGGCGGCAGCGACGATCCCGGAGGCGTCCCCCGGCACGGCGATCCCGCCGATCCCGTCGGCGACGGCCTTGGCCCGCTCGGCATCCAGGTCGTTGACGACGACCCGGGCCCCCTCGGCAGCGAACCGCCGCGCGAGGGCGGCGCCGATGCCACCCCCCGCGCCCGTCACAACCACACCGGCACCCTGAACGGCTTCCACCATCGGTCTCCTTCGACTGCGGCTCCACTGCCCAGCCAGACTAACCGGTCGGTATGTAACACCGGAAGGGCGGATTCTCCGACGGCCCCGCCACCTCCTCACAAGCCGCCACAGCCCCTACCGTGCCGACATGCCCCTCACCAGAAGAACCCTCCTGGCAGCGACCCCGGCGGCAGCCCTCACCCCCGCACACCTCAAACCCCACAGACTGCGCACCGGCTTCGAACAACTCGTCGCACACGACTACGCCCAGCTCGGCGGCCGGCGAACCGGCATCGTCACCAACCCCACCGGCATCACCAGGGACACCCGTCACATCGTCGACGTGATGCACGCCGACCCCCGGGTGAACCTCGTCGCGGTCTTCGGCCCCGAACACGGCTTCCGGGGCACCGCGCAGGCGGGCGGTTCCGAGGGCCGCTACACGGACCCGGCGACCGGACTCCCCGTCTACGACACGTACTTGAAGAGCGGCCAACCACTCGCCGAGGTCTTCACCGCCTCCGGCGTGGACACCGTGGTCTTCGACATCCAGGACGTCGGCGCCCGCTTCTACACGTACATCTGGACGCTGTACGACTGCATGGAGGCCGCCCAGCTCGCCGGCAAGCGCTTCATGGTGCTCGACCGCCCGAACCCGGTGACCGGGAGGGCGGCCCAAGGCCCGGTTCTGCACCGGGAGTTCGCGACCTTCGTCGGCCGGCAGCCGATCGCGCAGGCGCACGGGATGACGGTCGCCGAGCTGGCCCGGCTGTTCAACGGGGAGTTCCTCACGACACCGGTGCCGCTGGAGACCGTACTGATGACGGGCTGGAGCCGGTCGGAGTTCTACGACGCCCGGTCGCTGCCCTGGGTGCCGCCCAGCCCCAACATGCCGACGCCGGACACCGCCCTCGTGTACTCGGGGACGTGTCTCTTCGAAGGGACGAACCTGTCCGAGGGGCGCGGCACCACCCGGCCCTTCGAACTGCTCGGCGCGGCGGGCATCGACGGCCACTGGGCTGCGGAGGCGAATCGACTCGGGCTGCCCGGCGTGCACTTCAGGGAGGCGTACTTCGCGCCGACGTTCTCCAAGTTCCAGGGCACGACGGTCGGCGGGGTGCAGATCCATGTGCACGACCGGGCCGCCTACGACCCCGTGCGCACCGGGATCGCGCTGCTGGTGACCGCCAAGAAGGTCTGGAGCGGCTTCGGTTGGCGTTCGGACAACTGGATCGACAAGCTCACCGGGTCCGCCCGGGTGCGTACGGCGATCGACTCGGGTGCGGGCACCGACGAGGTGGTGGCGGGCTGGCAGGAGGAGTTGCGGGCGTTCCGGCGGGTTCGAACTGAATACCTCCTCTACAAGTGAGTCGTGACGTATGGCCAATCTTCACCGGTAGCGGGACGATGCGCCCACAGCGCACCGCTCCGGGGGAAATGGGGGCCTGTCATGGCGGATCCGGCGATGAGTGTGAGACCGTACTGGGAGTTGGCCTTCGACGCCGACGGGGATGTCGACCAGGGAGAACGCGAACGGCTGCTGCGGGAGGTGCGGCAGTGCGGGGTCGGTGAGCTGATCGTGTTCTCGCACGGGTGGAACAGTCGGCGCTCCACCGCGACCGACCTCTACAGCCGCTTCTTCGCTCCGATTCCGCGCCTCGCGCCGAAGGTCGGGATCGGGTACGTGGGCGTGATCTGGCCATCCATGGAGTTCCCGGACCAGCCGGTCCCGAGCTTCCCGCGATCCACGGTGGCGGTGGCCGGGCGGGTGGCTCCCCCGGCGCTGGACGACGAGACCCGGCACGCGCTCCTCGACACCTTTCCCGGCAAGGCGACGGTGATCGACCAGATCGCCCGAATGCTCGACCAACAGCCCGCTCAGGATGCCGAGTTGGAGGAGTTCGGGCGGCTGATGCGGGCGCTCGTGGAGGTGGTGCCGCCCGGGCCGCAGGCGCTGTTCGGGGCGGACACGCTGGCGGAGGGGGTGCCGCAGTGCGAGCCGCGGATGCTCGCCGTCGGCGCCGCGGCCGAGGTCTGCGACCAGTTCGCGCGGGCGCTGGCTCAGCTGACGGACCCTCAATCTCCCGGCCGGGTAGCAGAGTTCGCGCTGCCGAACCCGTGGTCGGGTGCGCGCGAGCTGCTGCGGCAGGCGGCCTACTTCGCGATGAAGAGACGCGCGGGCACGGTCGGCGAGCGGGGTCTGGGTCCGGTGGTCGGGCGGCTCGCGGCGGTGGCGCCGGAGGTGCGGGTGCATCTGGTGGGGCACAGTTTCGGCGGACGTCTGGTGTCGTTCGCGCTACGGGGTCTGCCCGAGGGAGTGCACACGGTCAAGTCCGTGACGCTGCTCCAAGGGGCCTTCTCGCACTACGCGTTCGCGGCCCGGCTGCCGGACGACCCGCGCACGGGAGGCGTGCTGCAAGGTCAACAGAACCGTGTGGACGGTCCGTTGGTGTGCTGCTATTCGCACTGCGACTCGGCGCTCGGCACGATCTATCCGCTGGCCTCGCGGATGGCGGACGACGACCGCTCGTTCACCGCCCTCGACATCGGGCGGGTGCTGGGCGACAGGTGGGGCGCGATGGGCCACGACGGCGTCCAGGCGGTGCCGGGCACCCGTTCGCTGACGCTGGCCGAGGCCCTGAACTCACCGCTGCCGGCGTCGGGTTGTGTCAACGTCGACGCCTGCGCGGTGGTGTGTCACGGCGGTGCCCCGAGCGGGGCGCACAGCGACATCGTGCATCCGGAACTCGCCCGGGTGGTGCTGGCGGCGGGCCGGATCGACCGGCCCGCCGCCGCTCAGGCGTCACCGGTGTGACGTGTACTCCACCACTTGCTGGAAGGTGGGCCGGTTCTGCCAACTGATGTTGGAGTGCTTGATGCCGCCCAGGGTCCGCTGGACGATCGAGTCGGCACACCACTGGTCGCCCGCCGAGCACAGCGAGTCCCCGGGGTAGACGGTGGCCGCGCTGGTGCCGGCCGCCGTCTTCAGCGTGCTGATCAGGATGTCCCGGCAGGCACTGAGGCTGCCGCCGCCGCAGTACTGCTCGGCCAGCGGCCCGGACACGCTCTGCCCGAGCACCGACCGGATGTCCTTGTCGACATAACTCCACCAGCCGTACTGGAAGGAGCTGCCGGCGTGCGCCCCGGTCGGGCCGTGTGCGGCGGACGGGGTCTCGTCGATGTACAGGTTCTTGGTGAACGCGGTGTACAGGTCGTCACCGAGGCCGGGCTGGAACTCGGCCTTCACCAGCAGCGGCCACCAGGCGTCCAGGATCCGGATGGCGTCGGAGTTGGCGTAGGTCTTGGACCCGGCCGAGGTCTCCGTGCGCTTGCCGCCCGCCGTCAGCCAGGTCTGCAGCTTGGTCACGGCAGCGGCGGCGGTGGAGTCGGTGACCGTACTGCTGGTGACCACCTTCAGCAGATCGGGCAGGACGTCCTCGGCGCGCAGGTCGGTGAGCGAGGCGTCGGACATCGCCTTCACCAGCGAGGATCTGGTGACCCCGCCGGCCGCGACGAGTTTCTTCACCCGGTCGTCGAGCAGATTGCCGCGGTGGACGGACCCGTCGCCCCAGCTCGCGGTCGTGTAGTTGAGCGCCTGTTTGTTGTTCCAGGAGATGTAGTAGTCCTGGTCGATGGAGTTGGGGTGCGCGGAGGCCGGGGTGTAGTCGGCCGTGTTGGTGGTGGGGTCCCAGTTCTGCCACTCGTAGGCGGCCTGGCCCCAGATCGGGAACTCGGGGTCGACACCGCTCGGCCGTACCGGGTTGTTGCCGCTGTTGTAGTACGCGGTGTGCTGGGAGTCGGCGTAGAACCAGTTGAACGTGTAGTTGATGTGCTGGACGGCGCTCTGGAAGGTCTGCGGACTCTTCACGTAGTCCGGGTCGTTGAGCATCTGGAAGCCGATGATCGAGTCGGCCTCATGCATGTAGGAGGAGCGCAGGGTGGTGTAGGCGACCTTCTTCCCGCCGACGGTCGCCCGGTATTCGACGGGTCCGTACTTGGTCTTCCACACTCTCATCGTGTACGACCCGGCGGCGGTGCCGTCGGCCGTGGTGGGCGTCCAGGAGTTCTTCTGCTCGATCTCGTCCATGGCCGTGCAGGTGCCGTGGAAGAGGTAGTGGTAGTCGTCCTGGCAGAGCTCGACGGCGTAGGTGTCGATGATGTCCTGCCCGGACGTCGTGGCGGACCACGAGTAGTCCTGGCCGCGGCCGAGTTCGACGTACATGCTCAGGCCCGCGAAGGAGGCGCCGCGGGCGCTGATGCCCGGGCCCTGGATCTCCTGGAGCATGAGCAACTGCGGTGCGAAGTAGCCGGTCTGCGGTCCGAAGACGGCGATGGGGTGGCCGCTCGCGGTGTATTTGCCGCTCACCACAAGGGCGTTGGACATTCCGCGCTTGGCGGAGCTGAGGGCGGTCGCGGTCGCCGCGGCGGAGGCCGCGTCGGCGCTCTGGTCGGCGCCGGTGCCGGTGGCGTCGTAGACGAGCGGCTCGGTCGTCACCGAACCGGCGTCCGGCAGGGCCTCGCCCTGGGCGGTGGTGGGCTTGGTGCCGTAGGGGAAGCTCTCGCCGTTGTGGACGGTGAGCGCGGCCTCGGGGTCGTTGCGTTCGCGGAAGGACTCCCAGACCTTGGTGCCCTCCGTCACGCCGTACTTCTCCTGGGCGGCGAGCAGGGACATGGCGTTGTTGACCTCACCGCCGCCGCCGGAGCCGAAGAGCGTGCCGATGACGGAGGCCAGCGCGACCAGGTCGGTGATCTTGAAGTGGTCGATCGTGCCGGCGTTGGTGATCGAGTCCTTGTGTCCGGTGAGGACGTACTCGCCGGGGAAGTAACGGCCGCTGTCCGAGGCGTCGATGTAGGCGTTGATGCCGGCCAGGTAGGCGTTGGCGTCGGCGAGGGCCTGCTGGCCGCGGGCGCCGTTGTTGGCGACGGCGTTGTCGATCTGGGACTGCAGCTCGGCCTCGCTGTAGGGGGCGTTGCGGTAGAACTCCTGCTCAAGCCCCTGGTTGGCGGCGACCCCGCCGGCGAAGGTGGTCAACTGGCCGCGTCCGACGTGCCGGAAGACGTCCATCAGCCAGAGCCGGTCCTCGGCGGCCGCGTATCCGGCGCCGTACTCGGTGCCGTAGCGCGTGGTGCCTGTGATGTGCGGCACACCGGTCGCCTTGTCGCGGACGATCGTCACGTCCGTGCGGCCGCTCGGACTCTCGGTCGAGGCGACCTGGTCGGAGGCGACCCCGAACGAGGCGTCGTTGAAGAAGGTGTTGATCTTCGCGTCGGTCAGGCTGGAGGCGCCCGTGGCCAGGTTGGCGTAGGGGCCGAGCTGGTCCTCGGCGTGCGCCGGCTGCACACCGAAGGCCTGGTTCAAAAGGATCTGCGCGAGGGTGGCGTTGCCGTTCTCGCCGGCCGGGAGGATGTCCGAGCACTGGCCGCCGCAGTAGTCGTTGGAGGCCGTGGCCGCCGTAGCGGTTCCTTGGGCAAGAGGAGACAAAAGGGCGGCAATGAGGGCGCATACGGATGCGGCCTTCAGGAACCCGGGGAATCTGCCGGGAGTTCTCAGTCTGTCGAGCAAGTTACGTGGGGTGCGCCGAGGCATGGCAGCTCCTACCGACGGGGGTGTGGCGGGACGTTACCGCCGGTATCCCCGGGATTGAAGATGAACATGCGTCAAGTTTTGGATGAGCGTGAGCTGCTTATGGGGGGCATCGGAAATCGGATGGAGCCAAATCGCTTGTCGATACGTCTATTCGGCGACGTCCGTTCGACGACGCCGAGGTGACCGAAGTACAGGTGCAGGTGTGACGGAGGTGCAGGGCGATGGCCGGTTTCCGGAGTCTGGCGAGACAGGTGCGAGATCCCCGGTGCGATCTGGCGCTGCGGCGCTACTCGCTGCGCAAGTGCCTTGAGCGGTTCGCCCCTTATGGGCACAGGGCGACCTGGGACCACTTGAGCTCCCGGGCCGGGTTCGGACCCGAGGACCGCTCCCCCGACCCGGCGCGGCTCGTGGCCGCACTGGACGAGCTGGAGGAAGCACGCAAGGTCTGGCTCGCCTACGAGGTCGGGTTCGCCGAGCGCCGCAAGAAGGAGAAGCACGACGGGCTCCGCCGCCCGGGCAGCGTGGACGACTGGCACCGGCTGACCTGGGGCGGCTTCGGTGTCGCCTGGTGCGACGACCCCCGCCTCCACCCCCATGAACCACTGGCCGAGGTGCTGCGACGGCTGATCGCCGCCCTGGAGCGCGAACCGGGTTCCGTGTGCCCGGTGTGCGCCGGGGAGCGCCTCCTGTGGAAGTACGACCTGGCCCACGAACCCTCCTCGGGCCCGGTCTGCACGGACTGCGGCATCGTCGTGCCGCGTCCGGTGCTCACCCCCGAGGCCCTGGCGTACGCGAGGCGCGGACGGCTGCTGATGTCGGCCTGAACCGGGGCGAACCGAAGAAGGGCGCCAGGGGTGCGCCGGGGATGCCGCACCCCTTTTTGACCCGGCCGATTTGCCGTTGCCGGTGCAACGGCGGAAGGTGCTGCGTAACGGCTGAGGCTGCCGACGGCGATCCGTCGACAGCCCCGAAGCGGTGTGCCGCAGGCGCCAGTTGGCGCTGGTGCGCTCTAGCTGGCCTTCCAGACGTCCGCGAAACTGCCGCCCGAGATCGCGCCCGGCTGGGCCCGTACGGCGGAGCTGCTGCTCTTCGTCATGACGATCTCGTTGGGCGAGTAGGTGTCCAGGTTGCTGCCGTTCGCCTTGGCGCCGGTGAAGGTCACGGTGCCGAAGTCGGCGAGGCTCGCGACCGAGCCGCCGACCTCGGGGGCCTCGGCGACGACCTCGGCGGAGGCGTTCTTGAAGCCGGACGAGCCGGCGTGGCTGGTGGTCTTCGTCCAGCCCTCGGTGGAGTCGGCGAGGGTCATGGTGAAGGTGGAGCCGGTGTAGGTCACGGTCGCGGTGAACTTGTCGCCGCCCTTGACGGTGACACCGGAGTACGCGCTCTCCGAGGCGGGCAGCACCTCCCACCAGGCGCCGTAGGTCGCCTTGCCGCCGATGCAGTCGGCTTCCGTGCCGGTCTGCTCCAGCGCGGAGTTGCTGTAGCCGTCGAGGCCGACCCAGAAGGACGAGTACGTCGTCGCCGAGGAGCAGGTGACGGTCGGCTGGGTCCAGGACGAGGTCACGGACGTGTACGCGCCGGTCGATCCCGTGGCCGCGTAGCCGGACCAGTTGGTGGAGGTGACGGTGGCGTTGGTCCTGCCGGGCTTGGCGAGCCCGTGCAGGGTGTGGCTCTCGTGGCTCGCTATGGACTGGGTGAGCTGGGCGGGGGTGTGCGCGGCGGTGCTCGGGGCGGCGGCGAGCGCGGGGGTTGCGAGGGCGGCGGTGAGGGCGGCGGCGGTGACGAGTACGAACCCGGCGGAAGATCTCGCGGACATGACTCTCCGTCATTCGAGGGGTGGGGGGACTGCCGTGACGGCAGTGGACAGAAGCTTCCGCGAGGCTTCATGAGCATGGCAATACGGTCAAGCACCTTCAGTCTTGCGGGAATTGACGACAGGACACCCCCAGCGGTCTACACCTGAGAAACCTGACAGGTTCATTCAAGAAGGCTCAACCGCCGGGAAAGTCTGCGCCAACATCGGGGCAACGGTCTTCCGCCCCGCCACGGCCCTGACTTGAGCTGAGTACGTGACTTCCGGAACCGAGTCGATGCCCTTCCACGAGGCGCTGCGCGCGGCCATCGCGGCGAGCGGGCTGAGCCTGGACCGGATCCAGGACCGGCTGCTGCGGCGGGGCACGCCGGTGGCGTCGGCGACGCTCAGTTCCTGGCAGTCCGGCCGCTACCAGCCCGAACGGCAACGGTCGTTGGCCGCGCTCGCCGTACTGGAGGACGTCCTACGGCTGCCGCCCGGCGCGCTCACCGGCCTGCTCGGGCCGCCCCGTCCCCGGGGCCGCTGGCTGCCACCGGTCGGCGACCGACCCGACCTGGCGCGGGTCTGGTCGGACCACCACGACCTCACCGCCGCCCTCGCCGCGCTCGACACCCGCTGGGACGACAGCCTGACCCGGCTGAGCTGCCACAACCGCGTCGACGTCGGCGCCGACCGACGCGTGCAGTCCATGACCAGCCACCGTCTGCTGCGCGCCGAGACGGACGGCGCGGACCGCTGGATCGCCCTGTACCGGCTCGACGCGCCCGGCCCGTTGCCGCGCTTCCGGGTGGCGGCTCCGGCCCGGCTCGGCACGGTCGTCGAACTCCCCGACGAGGGGCTGGTCGCGGCCGAGCTGCTCTTCGACCGCCCGCTGGTTCGCGGCGAGACCGTGATCGTCGACTACACGGTCGAGCACCGGGACCCACGCCCGTACTCCCAGCGCGCCGAGACCACGATCCACGTCCCGATGCGCGAACACCTCCTGGAGGTCCGCTTCGCGCAGGAGTCCCTGCCCCGCACCTGCTACTCCTTCCGCACGAACGGCCTCGACCCACGCTCCGACGAACGCCGCCCGCGCGAACAGCGGCTCCGCGTGGACGCCTCCGGCTCGGTGCACGCGGTGGCCCTCGGCGCGGGGCCGTGCCGGTTCGGGATCCGGTGGGTGTGGGGCTGACGTCCGTGGTGGGTGGCACCATCGGGGCATGGTGCAGGTCTGTCTCAACGGCGCCCGCGGTCCCGCCGACGGTGGGGTGGTGCCGGTCTCCCCGGAGGCGCTGGCCGACGCCGCGGCCGAGGCCGTCGCGGCGGGGGCCACCGACATCCACGTCCACCCCAAGTCCCCTTGCGGACAGGACACGTTGTCACCTCGCGTCCTGGCGGCGACGCTCGACGCGATACGAGCACGGGTGTCCGTCCCGATCGGCGTCACCACGGGCGCCTGGACCGAACCGGACCCCGTGGCCCGGGTGTTGCGGATACGAACCTGGACGCTGCTCCCCGACCACGCCTCGGTCAACTGGCACGAGCCCGGCGCCGAGGAGGTCGCGACGGCCCTGCTGGACCGGGGCGTCGGGGTGGAGGCGGGCATCTGGTCGGGGACGGACGGCTCCGCCCGGTTCGCCGCATCCCCTCACCGTTGTCAGGTTCTACGGGTCCTCGCCGAGGTGACCGACCCCGACCCGAGCGCAGCGGAAGCGTCCGCGCGCGTGCTGCTGTCCGACCTCGACATCGGACACGGGCGCCCGGTTCTGCTCCACGGCGAGGACGGCGGCGCCTGGCCGGTGCTCCGGCTCGCGGGTCGGTTGGGTCTCGCGACCCGGATCGGCCTGGAGGACACGCTGTTCCTGCCGAATGGTGAACGAGCCTTGTCCAACGCTCAGTTGATCGCCGAGGCGTTGGTCCAGTACGGGTGGGCCCAGCGCTCGTCGTAGGGCAGCGCGAGGAGTTCGGTCTGTGCGGCGAGGTGGGGCCGCCGTGGGCACGGAGTCGGGCCAGCACGACGAACAGGCCGCGCCCAGCGGTCAGTTGATCGCCGAGGCGCTGCTCCAATACGAGTGGGCCCACCGCTCGTCATAAGGCAGCGCCAGCAGTCCGGCCCGCACGGCGAGGTCGGGCTCACCATGTACCCGGAGGCGGGCGGGGGCGCGCCCGGCCAACCACGCCTGGAGACCCGCGAGTTCCGAGCCGTCGTCTTTCAGGTGCCACCAGGAGAACGGTGAGGCGTCGGTCAGCAGATCGTCCAACCAGAGTTGCGCGCAGCGCACCAGGTGGGCGTCGGCCACCGGGTCGGCGTCCCAGGAGTCCAGCAATGGGGTCGCGGTACGCAGGATGGAGGCGCTGGTCTCGAAGACGTCCTGGACGGGGTACTGCGGGTGCGGTGCGCGCAGGGTGTCCTGCCACCAGGCGTGTACGAACTCCTCGACGGCCAGGGCCTGTTCGGCGGGCCAGGTGCGCCAGTCCGTCCGGCTCAGGGCATGGTGGCCCCAGCCGATCCCGTCCAGACCACCGTCCGCCATCGCCCGCGCGGTCTGTGGCAGCAGGCGCCGAACCACGGCCGCGTGGTCCTCGAAGTGCAGGGAGTCCTTGAAGACGAACCTGTTCAGCAGCTCGTCGGGCACGCGCCGGTACGGCGTGCGCAGGAACGCGGTCTCCTCCGCGCCGAAGCACCGCTCGCAGCCAGTCTCCCCCGGACTCGCGAAGCCGTTGAAGACTGTGTCGATGTCGGCGAGGGCGGCGACGAGCGCGGATGAGGTCATGGGACCACCGACGCTAGCAGCCACAAATCCCCTCGCTCCACCCCTTTCGGATCAGGACAGTTGGCGGCGATGAAACCCAACTGAGAACGAGGAGTCCCCCGATGTCGACGCTGCGCGTCACCGCCGAAGTGCTGACCGTCCATGAACACCCGAACGCCGACGCCCTCGAACTGGCCCAGGTCGGCCTGTACCGGGCCGTCGTCGCCAAGGGCGCGTACCGCACCGGTGAGACCGCCGTCTACATCCCCGAGCAGTCCGTGCTCCCGGCCGCGCTGATCGAGGAGTTGGGGCTGACCGGACGCCTCGCGGGCAGCAACGCCGACCGGGTCAGGGCGGTGCGGCTGCGCGGTGAGCTGTCGCAGGGGATCGTCTGCCGGCCGAAGGCCCTCGCGGAGGTGGATCTGGCTCAGGCCGCCCTGGACGGCACCGACTTCGCGGAGCGGCTCGGCATCACCAAGTGGGTGCCGCCGATCCCGCCCACGATGAACGGTGACGTGGAGTCCGCGCCCGATCTGCTGCCCTGGGTCGACATCGAGAACATCCAGCGGTTTCCCGGCATCTTCGAACCGGGCGAGGCTGTGGTCCTGACCGAGAAGCTGCACGGCTCGGCCTGCCTGCTCACCTACTTCGCCGAGGACGGCCGCGTACAGGTCTCCTCGAAGGGCTTCGGCGCCAAGTCCCTTGCCCTGAAGGAGGATCCAGGCAATCTGTACTGGCGGGCGGTCCGCGGCCACGCCGTCCCCGAAGCCGCCGCCCGCCTCGCCGAGCGGCTCGGCGCGCGCCGGGTGGGGATCTTCGGCGAGGTCTACGGCGCGGGCGTACAGGATCTGACCTACGGCGCCGACGGACGACGTAGCACCCTCGGGTACGCCGTGTTCGACGTGTCCGCCGAAATCGACGGCGAGGTGCGCTGGCTGGACGCGGCCGAACTGCTCGACGGGGAGCTGCCGTTGGTGCCACGGCTGTACGAGGGGCCGTACGACATCGGGCGGGTGCTGGAGGTCGCGAGCGGGCGGGAGACCGTGTCCGGGCGCGGGCTGCACCTGCGGGAGGGGGTCGTGATCCGTCCGGTGGCAGAGCGGTACAGCCCCGTGACCGGTGGCCGGGCGATCGCGAAGGCCGTCAGCGCCGCCTACCTGACTCGGAAGGGCGGCACCGAATACGAGTGATCGCGACTTCAGTCGCGCGCCCCGGGACCCGAACCGCCGTCCCGGGGGGCGCGGGCCTTCCGGCGCTCCCCCGGTTCCGCCATCAGCCGTGAACCCGCGCCCCGTTCGCCGACCACGTCGTCCGGGTTGGAGAGGACACAGGTGGCCAGGGACAGGCAGCCGCAGCCGATGCAGTCGGTGAGGTGGTCGCGGAGGCGGTTGAGCTGCTTGATGCGTTCGTCGAGTTCGGAGCGCCAGGCCTCGGAGAGGTGGGCCCAGTCCTCGCGGGTCGGGGTGCGTTCCTCGGGTAGTTCGGCGAGCGCCTCGCGGATGGTGGCCAGCGGGATGCCGACGCGCTGCGCCGCCCGCACGAAGGCGACCCGGCGCAGAGTGTCGCGGGTGTACCGGCGCTGGTTGCCCGTGGTACGGCGGCTGCTGATCAGGCCCTTGGCCTCGTAGAAGTGCAGCGCGGAGACGGCGGCGCCGCTGCGTGCGGCGAGTTGGCCGACGGTCAGCTCGTGGATCTTCTCGGGGATCTGGGGCACCTGTCAGAGCCTACCTATCGCGTCACACCCCCGGTCCGTTGACAGGGGCCTTCGACCCGACCATGCTAAGCAGTTGCTTAGACCGTTGGACAGACAGTGTGCGATGCGAGAGGGCCGGTCAACATGGCAGAGCCGAGGATCTTCACGTCCGTGGACGAGCTGAGGGCGGCGGTGGGCGAGCAGCTCGGCCACACCGACTGGCTGGAGATCGACCAGAAGCGGATCGATCTCTTCGCGGAGGCGACGGGCGACCACCAGTGGATCCATGTGGACCCGGAGAAGGCGGCGGCCGGGCCGTTCAAGACGACCATCGCGCACGGGTATCTCACCCTGTCGCTGCTCCCGCTCTTCGGGCCGCAGCTCATCAAGGTCGAGGGCGTGACGATGGGCGTCAACTACGGGACGAACAAGGTGCGTTTCCCCGCCCCGGTCCCGGTCGACTCCCGGTTGCGCGCCACCGCGACGATCACCGGCGTCAACGACGTGCCGGGCGGCGTCCAGGTGTCCGTCGCGTTCACCGTGGAGCGCGAGGGCGGCGACAAGCCGGTGTGCGTGGCCGAGTCGGTGTCCCGCTACTACCTCTGACCCGCTCAACCCCCGTAAGGCGGAGGCTACTTGGCCCCCACCATCCGCAGCACGAGGTCGGCGTAGAGCGCGCCGACCTCGTCGGGCGTCCGGGGTCCGTCGAGGCTGAACCAGCGGGCCACGTCGATGCACAGCGACAGGATGGCGAGGGTGGTGCCCTTGACGTCCGGTACGTCGAAGGAGCCGTCCGCCACCCCGTCCTCGACGATCCCGCGCACCTCGGCGTCGACCTGCCGGCGCAGCGCGAGGATCTCGGCGCGGGCGTCCGGGCCGAGCGAGTCGAGTTCGTACTGCACGACCCGGGCGGTGGTACGCCCGCCCGCGTGCCAGCGCACGAAGGAGCTCACCGCGTCGGCGAGCCGCTCGGCGGCGCTGCCCTCGCGCCCCGCCGCCGTACGCAGGATGTCGAGGGCCTTCTCGTGGCCGATCCTGCTGATGCGGTGGAGCAGCTCTTCCTTGGTCTTGTAGTGGATGTAGAGCGCGGCCGGGCTCATCCCGGCGCGGCCGGCGATGTCCCGGGTGGTCGTCGCGTGGTAGCCGCGCTCGGCGAAGGCCTCCACGGCGGCGATCAACAGTCGCCGGGCCGCGTCGGGCGTGACCTCGCCCCAGGCCTGCGGGTCGCCCGCGGTGGTGTCCTGAGCCGTACTCATCGCTCGTAAGCCCCTCTCGATGACAAGGGCTCCACCATACCGCCGAACCTGAGCGAGCGCTTAGTCTGCCCGCTCAGAGCTTTTCGAACGGGTTGTAGACGGCCCGCGCCCCGTCCTGCCGGTCCCGGATCACCTTGGCGAGGGTGAAGGAGGAGGTGACCAGATACAGGACGGCGATCGCGAGGAAGGCCCGTACCCAGGCGTCGGCGTGCAGCTTGAAGATGCCGATGGCGGTCGCCGCGATGGCGACGGAGAAGGAGGCGACGGCCTGGCCGTAGAAGGCGGCCGTGTTCTGCGGTTTGCCCGATGCTTCGCTCATGGGGACAAGCGTCGGCGACCACGGCCCACGCGACATCCGCTCAGATACTCAACTCCCGTACTCAGCCCGGTCGATCAGAACGCCGAGACACCCGTCAGCGCCCGCCCGATGAGCAGTTTCTGGATCTGGCTGGTGCCCTCGTAGAGGGTCATCACGCGGGCGTCGCGCAGCAGCTTCCCTGCCGGGTACTCGTCGATGTAGCCGTAGCCGCCGAAGACCTGGAGAGCGTTGTTGGCGGCGCGCACGGCGGCCTCCGAGGCGAAGAGCTTGGCCTTGGAGGACTCGGTGGCGAAGGGCAGGCCGCGGTCTATGAGGTCGGCAACGCGCCAGGTCAGCAGCCGGGCCGCGTCCACGTCCACGGCGATGTCGCTGATCAGTTCCTGGACCAACTGGTGCTGCGCGATGGGCTTCCCGAACTGCTCGCGCTCACCGGCGTGGCGGACCGCCACGTCCAGCGCGGCCTGGGCGATGCCGACGCAGCCCGCCGCGACCGACATCCGCCCCTTGGCCAGCGCCGACATGGCGACCGAGAAGCCCTTGCCCTCGGGGGCGAGCATGGTGGAGGCGGGGACGCGGACGCCGTCGAGGACCAGTTCGGCGGTGGCCTGACCGCGCAGGCCCAGCTTGCCGTGGATGGCGCGGCGGGTCAGGCCGGGGGTGTCGGTCGGCACGAGGAAGGCGGAGACACCCTTGTGGCCCGGGGCGTCGGTCGAGCGCGCGAACAGGAGCACCACATCGGCCCAAGTCCCGTTGGTGATGAACATCTTGGTGCCGCTGATGACGTAGTCGTCGCCGTCCCGGACCGCCCGGGTGGTGAGGTTTCCGGCGTCGGAGCCGGTGCCGGGTTCGGTGAGGCCGAAGCAGCCGACATGCTCGCCGGAGGTGAGCCCCGGCAGCCAGCGCCGCTTCTGCTCCTCGCTCCCCCAGGCCGCGATCGACTTGGCGACCAGCCCGAGCGACACGGAGACGATGCCGCGCACGGAGGAGTCCCCGCGCCCGAGTTCCTCGGTGACCAGGCAGTACGCGAGATGGTCGCCGCCCGAGCCGCCGTACTCCTCGTCGATGGTCAGCCCGAGGAAGCCGACGTCTCCGAGCTTCTTCACGATCCCCCGGTCCACTTCCTCGGCGCGGTCCCAGGCGATCACGTGCGGGGCGATCTCGCGCTCGACGAAGTCCCGGGCGAGCCGCCGTACGGCGGTCTGCTCCTCGCTGAGTCCCAGGTCCACCCGCGATCACCCCACATTTAAATTAGCACTGCTAGTTTCTCGGTTACGGCCCTACTATGTGCGCCATGGCCCGACCGCGCAAGCCCCTCCTCAGCACCGACCGGATCGTCGAGACGGCCCGGGTACTGGTGGACGCGGAGGGCCTGGCGGCCGTCTCCACCCGTCGGCTCGCCGCCGAGCTGGGGGTCAGCGGGCCCTCGCTCTACAACCACTTCCGCACCAAGGACCAGATCCTGGAGGCGGTCGCGGACTCGGTGAGCGCGCAGGTCGACCTGTCGATGTTCGAGGACGGCCGCGACTGGCGCACCGCACTGCACGACTGGGCCGTCTCCTACCGCTCCGCCCTGCGCGACCACCCGAACATCGTCCCGGTCCTCGCCACCGGCCCCGGCCGCCGCCCCGCCGGACTCCGCCTCGCGGACGCGGTCTACGGCGCGATGATCGACGCGGGCTGGCCGCCGGCACAGGCCACGTCGATCGGCGCGCTGATGCGGTACTTCATCATGGGCTCCGCGCTCGGCTCGTTCGCCGGGGGGTTCGTGGACGACGCGAGCGCCTACGACCCCGCCGACTATCCCCACCTCGGGCAGGCGCACCTCCTCGCCGAGCAGCAGGAGAAGATCGACGAGCGGGCCTTCGAGACGGGGCTCGCGGCGCTGCTGGACGGGCTGGTACGGCAGTACGAGCAGGTCGCGCGCCCGGCCTGAGACAGTTCGGTGGGCGCCGAAGTGTCCGTGGCCCATGCTGGGACCCATGACCACCAGGGATCCTCAGGCACCGGGACTCGCCGCGCTGGCCTCACTGATCGCCGACGAGACCCGGGCCACCTGTCTGCTGGCGCTGCTCGACGGACGGGCCTGGACGGGCGGCGAACTGGCCCGGCACGCGGGTGTCACCGCGTCGACGGTCAGCGAGCACCTGGGCAAGCTGATCGCCGGTGGACTGCTCACCGAGGAACGACAGGGACGGCACCGCTATGTGCGGCTGGCCTCCGCCCGGGTCGCCCAACTCGTCGAGGACCTCGCCGCGCAGGTGGAACCGGCCGGTGTCGTACGGCCGCGCGGTCTGCGGGAGGCGAGCGCGGGGTCGGCGACGGCCCGGGGTCGTACCTGCTACGACCATCTGGCCGGGCGGATCGGGATCGCGGTGACGGACGCGCTGACCCTCCGGGGGCTGCTGCGGCAGGACACGGGGTTCGCGCTCACGGACGCGGGGGTGGAGTGGTTCGCGTCCGTCGGTATCGGGCTCGACCGGAAGGGGCGGCGGCCGTTGGCCCGGGGATGCCTCGACTGGACCGAGCGGCGGCCTCACCTGGCGGGGGTGGCCGGGGCCGCGCTGTGCCGACACGCGCTGGAGGAGGGGTGGTGTGTGCGGATCGGGTCGGGGCGGGCGGTGCGGGTGACGGCCGTCGGCGAGCGCAGGCTGTCCGAGTTGCTCGGTGTCGAGGCGGTTGAGCTGCGCTGAGTCCGGCCGGAGTCGCCGTCCGATTTCCGCCAGCTTCGACCCGGTATCCATACCTACCCTCAGGAGCATGATGAACGTCTCCCGTACGGCCGCCGCTGCGGCCACCGTCACCGTCGTGCTGTGGGCCTCCGCCTTCGTCTCCATCCGGAGCGCCGGCGATGCCTACTCACCGGGCGCGCTGGCGCTGGGGCGGCTGTCGGCGGGGAGTCTCGCCTTGGGAGTGATGTGTCTCGTACGACGGGAAGGGTGGCCGCCGCGTGCCGCGTGGCGGGGGATCGCGATATCCGGGGTGCTCTGGTTCGGCGTCTACATGGTCGTCCTGAACTGGGGCGAACAGGAGGTCGACGCCGGTACGGCCGCACTGATCGTGAACATCGGGCCGCTCCTCATCGCACTGCTCGGCTCACGGCTGCTCGGTGACGCGATGCCGCCGAGGTTGCTGGCGGGGATGGCGGTGTCGTTCGCCGGTGCGGTGACCGTGGGTCTTTCGATGTCGGGCGGGGGCGGCTCGTCGGTGCTCGGGGTGGCACTGTGTCTGCTCGCGGCGGTCGCGTACGCGGGCGGGGTCGTCGCCCAGAAGCCGGCCCTCGGGCAGGCCGGCGCACTCCAGGTCACGACGTTCGGGTGTCTCATCGGGGCGGTGGTCTGCCTGCCGTTCGCCGGGCAGCTCGTGCACCAGGCCTCCGACGCGCCCCTCTCCGCCACCCTCAACATGGTCTACCTGGGCGTGTTCCCGACCGCGCTCGCCTTCACCACCTGGGCGTACGCCCTCGCCCGGACGACCGCGAGCCGCATGGGCGCGACGACGTACGCGGTGCCCGCGCTGGTCGTGCTGATGGCCTGGCTGGTGCTCGGCGAGGTGCCGGGGCTGCTCACGCTGGGGGGCGGGGTGCTGTGTCTGGCGGGTGTGGCGGTGTCGCGGTCCCGGCCGCGCGCGAGGGCGGCGGAGCGGGCCGCGGGCGTCAGTGACCCGCAGCCCGAACAGGTGCCGTAGACAAGGGCGTTCAGACCCGGGCGTTCAGACTTGGGCGTCAAGGGCACGGGTGTTCGGAGACGGGCGCTCAGAACACCACCAGCGCCCGTCCGCCCTTCCCCGCGAGCATGTTCTCGAACGCCGCCGGGATTCCGTCCAGTTGGATCCGTTCCGTCACCAGCGCGCCCAGGTCCAGGCGTCCGGCCCGGACGTGTTCGGCGAGCACCGGCAGGTCCTTCGCCGGGTCCGAGTTGCCGTAGACGCAGCCGCTCAACGTCCGTCCCCAGTGGAAGAGTTCGAGGGCGTTGAAGGTGACCTGCTGGTCCTTGCCGCCGATGCCGACGACCGTCGTGCGTCCGCCCCGGCGGGTGGACTCCCAGGCGGTGCGGATGGTGACGGCTCGGCCGACGCACTCCACGGCGACGTCGACGCCCTGCTTTCCGGTGAGGGCGCGGATCTCGCGGGCGGTGTTGTCGGAGGCGACCACGTAGTCGGTGGCTCCGGCGGCGCGCGCCAACTCCTCCTTCTCCGGGGAGAGATCGACCGCGACAATCTTCGCGGCGCCCGCGATCCGGGCCGCCTGGAGGGTCGACAGGCCCACGCCGCCGACGCCGAACACCGCGACCGTCTCGCCCTCCCGCACCCGCGCCGAGTGGTGGACGGCACCGTAGCCGGTGAGGACCGCGCAGCCGAGGAGAGCCGCGTCGGTCAACGGGATTCCGTCGGGGAGGGGCAGGACACAGGCGGCCGACACGACCGTCTCCTCGGCGAACGCGGCCACGTTCAGGCCGGGGTGGAGGTCGCCGCCGTCGGAGGTGCGGTGGGCGTAGACGTCGGCGGCGCCGTTGAGGGCGTTGGCACAGAGCCAGACCTCGCCGAGCGTGCAGGCGTGGCAAGTGCCGCAGGACGGGGCCCAGTTGAGGACGACGGGGTCGCCGGGCGAGACATGTGTGACGCCCTCCCCCACGGCCACGACCGTGCCCGCGCCCTCGTGGCCGAGGACGGCGGGGACCGGCACGCGCATGGTGCCGTTGGTCAGGGACAGGTCGGAGTGGCAGACCCCGGCGGCGGCGAGGCGGATGCGGACCTGGCCGGGGCCGGGGTCCGGGAGGTCGATCTCGGCGATCTCCAGCGGAGCGCCCACGGCGGGCAGGACGGCGGCGCGAACCATGTGAACTCTCCTCAGAACTGGAGGGACTTGGTCTGGAGGTACTCGGACAGACCGTGCGCGCCGAGTTCCCGGCCCACACCCGACTGCTTGTAACCCCCGAACGGGGCACGGGGGTTGAAGCGCCCGCCGTTGATGTCCACCTGTCCGGTCTCCAGCCTCCGCGCGAACGCGACCGCTTCGGCCTCCTCGCCGGCCCACACCGCGCCCGCCAGGCCGTAGACCGTGCCGTTGGCGATGCGCACGGCGTCGTCCTCGTCGTCGTAGCGGAGGATCGACAGGACCGGGCCGAAGATCTCCTCCTGCGCGATCGTCATGTCGGGGGTCACGTCGGCGAAGACGGTCGGGCTGATGAAGTAGCCCTGCGGGGAGGGGTGTTCGAGGCCGCCCGCCACCAGCCGTGCGCCCTCCGCCACCCCCTTCTCGATGTAACTCCGCACCCGCGCCTGCTGCTTGGCGTTCACGACCGGGCCGATGCGGGCGCCGTACTTGGCGGCGGCGGTCACGGCGAGTGCCACGGCCTCGTCGTACTGGTCGCGGTGGACGAGCATGCGGGTCCAGGCGCTGCATGTCTGGCCGGAGTTGGACATCACGTTGGCGACGCCGACGTTGACGGCCTTGGCGAGGTCGGCGCTCGGGAGGATGACGTTGGCCGACTTGCCGCCGAGTTCCAGGGCGACCTTCTTGACGGCGGCACCGGCGGTGGCACCGATCCGGCGGCCCACCGCCGTGGACCCGGTGAAGGAGACGAGGTCGACGCCCGGGTGCTCGGCGAGGGCCTGGCCGGCGATCGGGCCGAGGCCGGTGACGAGGTTGAAGACACCGGCCGGGACGCCTGCCTCGTCGACCGCCTCGGCGAACAGCTGCGCGGTGAGCGGGGTGTCCTCGGCCGGCTTCAGCACCACGGTGCAGCCTGCCGCGAGGGCGGGGGCGACCTTGGCGACGATCTGGTGGAGCGGGTAGTTCCAGGGGGTGATCGCGCCGACCACGCCGATGGGCTCCTGGTAGACGGTGGAGTTGCCCACCTTCTCCTCGAAGGCGTGGGTCGCGGCCAGTTCGGCATAGGAGCCGGCGACCGCGATCGGCACGCTCGCGTGGACGGCCTGGGAGAAGGCGAGCGGGGAGCCGAGTTCGGCGGTGACCGTCTCGGCGATCTCGTCCTTGCGGGTGAGGAGCACGTCCCGGAGTGCGGTCAGGCGCGCGGCCCGCTCGGCGGGCGGGGTGGCGGCCCAGCCCGGGAGGGCGGCACGGGCGGCCCGTACGGCGGTGTCGACGTCCTCGGCACTGCCGGCCGGGACCCGGCCGATCACCTGCTCGTCGGCCGGGTTCACCACGTCGATGGCGTCCCCGCTCGCGGCGGGGCGCCAGGCGCCGTCGATGTAAATGCCGTCGTGTGCCTTCATCGTGCTGCCTCCCGGGCGTGACTGCGTCGTCCGCCTCACAAACTAGCGGTGTTAGTTTTGGGACGCCAGAGACCCCCGGTCACGGACGCGCGGACACCTCAGAAATCGGCCCGGGTCCGGTCGTCCACCCGGCCCACCGCCTCCTGCCCGTACGCCTTCTCGTACGCCCGCCGGACCTCCTCGATCTTCCGGTCGCTCGCGCCCGCCGCCGCCACCGGATACAGCAGGATCAGCTCGTACGACCGCTCTTTCTCGATCTTTCCGTGCGCGTCCCGCCACTGTCCGCGCCCGTTCTGCACGGTGAGCCCGTCCGGGAAGTCCGGCGTGACCTCCTTGTCGACGAAGGCCATGAACTGCCCGTCGGTGACGGCCGGTCCGCCGTCCGGCCGCTCGGTACCGAAGAAGAGCTGCGTCTCGACGTACGGCTTTCCGCGCGTCGGCGCGGGAGAGGAATCGGTGTCGAGGCCCGCGTAGGCGGTCGGGGCGGCGACGGCCAGGAGGAGGCCGGCGATCGCGAGGGCTGCCCGGTTTCGGGTGAGGTGCACGTTCATGCACCTATCCGTACCGGTCCTCACTCGTCCAGGTCGGGGAGCCGCGCCGGGGCCGGGGAGATCCGTTCGCCGTGCTGGTCGAAGACGAACAGGTGGGCGATGTCGACGAGGAGCGGGACCTGCATGCCGTGGCGGAGTTCGATGTCGGGGGTGGTACGGACGACGAGGTCGCCGGGGAGGCGGCCCTCGGGCGGTACGGGGTCGGGGTCCTCCGGCTGTTCCAGGACGACGACCGGTCCGGCGCGCAGGGCTCCCGCGCGCTCCCGCAGCCGGCCCAGGACACCGCCCTCGCGGCGGCGGCGCCGGACCGGGCGGGCGGGGCGCGGGGCCTCCAACTCCGGTACGACGGCGGGCCGGGAGCCGGTGTTGAAGTGGACGAGGACCTCGTGGCCCTGGAACTCGACGTGCTCGACCAGGCCGCTGATCGCCACCTCGCCGGGGCGGGCGGCGGCGGGCTTGGCTATGCGGATGGCTTCGGAGCGCAGGCCGACGATGACCTCGCGGCCCTGCTGGACGCGGAGCAACTGGTGGTCCAGGCACAGGGGTTCGGGCAGGCGCAGGTACTGCTTGCCGAGGCTGATGGTCATCGCGCCGTCCAACGGGGCCCGGACCAGGCCGCGCAGGAGGTTGATGCGCGGGGTGCCGATGAAGGCGGCGACGAAGACGTTGCGGGGCAGGGCGTACACCGAGCGGGGTGTGCCGACCTGCTGGAGGACTCCGCCGCGCAGCACGGCGACCCGGTCGCCGAGTGACATGGCCTCGGCCTGGTCGTGGGTGACGTAGACCGTGGTGACGCCCAACTTGCGGGTGAGGGCGGAGATTTCGGCGCGCAGGTGGTTGCGGAGTTTGGCGTCGAGGTTGGAGAGCGGCTCGTCCATCAGGAACGCCGAGGGGTGGCGGGCGATGGCCCGGCCCATGGCGACGCGCTGGCGCTCGCCGCCGGAGAGCTGGCCGGGGAAGCGTTCCAGGAGGTCCTCGATGCCGAGCATGCGGGCGGTGGCGTCCACGCGGGGGCGCGGGTCCTCGCCGGGGGTCTCGATGCGCAGCGGGAAGCCGATGTTGTCGCGGCTGGTCATGCTCGGATAGAGGGCGAAGTTCTGGAACACCATCGCCATGTCCCGTTCGGAGGGCGCGAGATCGTTGGCGTACTCGCCGTCGAGTCTCAGGTCGCCCTCGGTGATCTCCTCCAGGCCCGCGATCATCCTGAGCACGGTCGACTTGCCGCACCCGGACGGCCCGAGCAGGACGAGGAACTCCCCCGGCGCGATGTCCAGCGAGAGCCGGTCGACCACACGGGCGCCTCGCGTGTAGGCCTTGCTCACATCGTGCAGGGAGATGGCGCGTGTCATGACGACTGCCCCCGGGGGCTCCGCGATCGGATCGCCTCGTACGGGTCGTACGAGGCTTGTGAGTCACGGAAGTTAACGGAATGTGCGCGCCCGGGGGAAGAGACCGGACCGGATCGGGCGTGTCGGTCCGGGTGGTGAGAAAACGGACGATCGCATTCAGGGAGTACGGCCCCGTTCACGGGTCGCGGTGAGGTGGGCGAAGACGACGGTGTTGCCGGAGTAGCCGGTCCGGTGGTCGAAGCGTCCGCCGCAGGTGATGAGGCGGAGTTCGGGCCGGCCGCGGGCGCCGTAGACCTCCCGGTCGGGGAAGTGCGCCTTCTCGTACGTCTTCACCGCGTCGACGGTGTACACGGCGGTCCGGCCGTCGGCGCGCCGGGCCTCGATCAGACGGCCGGGCCTCAGTGCGCCGAGGCCCGCGAAGACGGCGGGGCCGGTCATGGTGTCGAGGTGGCCGACGGCGACGGCGGTGCCCTTTTCGCCGGGTGAGGGCCCGTCCGTGTACCAGCCCACCCGCTTGGGGTCGTCGTCCGGTGGTGCGGACATGTGCCGACCGCGGCCGAGCCGGAGGGGGATGACCGGGGCGTCGACGCTGAGGTAGGGGATCACGAGGCCGGTCGCGCGGGAGTGCGACAGGGGGCGCGGTGGGGGTGCGGGGCGGCTGGGACGGGTCGACGGGCGGGCGGGGGGCGGCTGTTGGCCGCCGCGCGCGTCCGTGCGGACGTCCGTGGTCGGTGGGGTGGCCCGGACGGGTCGGGAGCTGTCGGCGCTCCCGGCGCACCGGGTGCCGCCGACCATGAGCGCGACGGTCAGCACGACGGTCCGGGTGAGCCGGTACGCGCGCGTCCGGTACCAGGGCCGGCGGCGCCGCACCACGCGGGTGGTGGTGCGACCGGAGGATCCGTGGCGCGGGCGCATGGTGTCAGCGCCCCGCACCCCTGAAGGGCGCGGGGCAGCGCGGGAGTTCATCGCATCCGCTCAGGACGCACCATGGGGACGGCGGCGCAGCCGGAACCAGACCACCCCGCCGACCGCGGTCAGGCCGACCGCGGCGGCGCCCGCGAGCGGAGTCAGGGCGGCGTCACGGGCCAGCCCACCGCCACCGGCGGGCGGACCGCCGTTGGGACCGCCGGTACCGCCGCCGGGCGGGGGCGTCTGGCAGTCGACCTTGAAGACCTTGTGCTTGCCCGCGCCGTTCTCGCCGGTGAACTTCCAGGTCAGCTTGTACATGCCGTTGGGCAGTTGGGCGATGGGCGTGGTGTGGCCTGTGCCGGTCGGGAGCGCGAGGGTGCCGGAGCGGGTGGCGCCGCCCAGGACCGGCGGCTGGGTCTCGATGGACCAGGTGACCTGCTGGCCCTTGTCGAAGTTGAACGCGTCGAGGTAGAAGTCGCAGACCTTCGGCTGGTTGCTCTGGTCGTCGAAGGGCGTGCCCATCTCATGGATCTTGACGTCCCCGTTGTCACCGGGAGCGGCGACGGCGGCGGGTGCACCGAGGAAGACGGTCGCGGCGGCGGCGAGAACCGACCAGGCGGCGGCTCGACGGGGCAGGGATGAGGTCGGCATGAACAGCCCTCCGAATCAGGTGATTGTCATACGAATTCCGCTTTGACCTGATTCCCTTTCACGTTCCGCCCGCCGAACGTGAGCGCAACGCCGGACGCACCGTCAGATACCGCTAGATATCGCTCTTCCGGCTCAAGGACGGCCGCCCGCGCCGCACCCCGTCCGGCGCCGTCCGGACCTGGGCGGAACCGCCCGGCGAGCGCAGCGCGATCCCGGACGACAGCAGCAACAGCGCGCCGAGCATCACGAACGGCGCGGCCACGCCCGCGACCCCGGCGACGAGACCGGCGGTGGCGGGCGCGGCGACCTGGCCGAGGCGGTTGCCGGTGAGGCGCAGCGCGAGGGCGGTGGAGCGGGCGTCGTCGGGGGCGGCCTGCACCACGGTCGTCATGGAGAGGGGCTGGCCCACGCCGAGACAGAAGCCCAGGACCGCGAGCATCAGGCCGATGGCCCAGACCGGTACGGGCAGGGCGATGCCCGCGCACAGGACGCCCGCGAGCAGACAGGTCGCGGTCAACAGCGCGGCCCTGCCCAGGAGTCGCAGCAACGGAGTGAGGACGAGGCGGCAGGCGATGGTGGCCGCCGCGCGGATGCTGAGCAGCACACCGATCACCGAGGGCGCGATGCCCCGGTGCTCGCCGACCACCGGGAGGTAGGCGGTGAGGATGTCGGTCGCGGACAGCACGGAGAGGCTGATGAAGATGCCCGCGGGCACGCCCCGGGCGCCCAGGATGCTCCGCATGGGCACCCGATCGCCTTGCGCCGTACGGGACTTGACGGCCGTACGGTCCTCGATGCGCCACAGTGAGGTGAACGAGACGGCGGCGCCCGCGCCCGCGACGAGCAGGGCGAGCGCGCTGGTGCCGGCCATGTCGGAGCCGCCGATCAGGGCTCCCGCGGCGATGGGTCCGACGAGCTGGCCGAGGGAGGCGCCGATGGTGAAGTGGCCGAAGTTGCGGTCCTGTTCGTGCGGCGCGGACTGGCGGGCGACCAGCGACTGGGCGCCGATCACGAAGCAGAGGTGACCGAGGCCCATCACTCCGCTCCAGATCGCCATCGCCCAGAGGGACTTGGCCAGTCCGCTCAGCGCGCAGCCGCCGGAGATCAGGACCACGCCGACGGGCAGCAGGGGCGCGCAGCGGCCGTGGTCGGTGCGGCGGCCGAGCGGTACGGCGGCGAAGAGCGGGAGCAGCGCGTACACGCCGGCGATGACGCCGATCGCCCGCTCGTCGGCGCCGAGGGCCAGGGCCCGGTAGGACACCGCCGGGCGAGCCATCGACACCGCCCCCTGCGTGAAGCTGAAGGCGATGACGAGGCGGAGCAGCCAGCCGCGGTTCCTGCCGGGCGCCATGGTGAAGTCCCCTGTCCCGTGGGTCAGATGATGCCGAACAGGATTCCTGCCCCGAGCACCACGAGTGATGTGAGGGCTGCCCACTTGACCACGAACCGTGTGTGGTCGCCGAACTCCACCTTGGCCATGCCGACCAGGACGTACACGGCGGGCACGAGCGGGCTCGACATGTGCAGGGGCTGCCCGACGAGGGAGGCGCGGGCGATCTCCAGGGACGAGACCCCGTGTGCCTGGCCGGCCTCGGCGAGCACGGGGAGGATGCCGAAGTAGAAGCCGTCGTTCGACATGAAGTACGTGAGCGGGATGCTGAGCACACCGGTGACGAAGGCCATGTGCGGGCCCATGCCGTCGGGGATGTTGTCGACCAGCCAGGTGGCCATGTGGTCGACCATGCCGGTGCCCTGGAGGACGCCGGTGAAGACGGCGGCGGCGAAGACCATGCCGGAGACGTTGAGGACGTTCTCGGCGTGGGCGCCGAGACGGGCCTTCTGGTCCGGCATGTGGGGGAAGTTGACCGTCAGGGCGAGGGCGGCGCCGAGCAGGAACAGGACCGGGATCGGCAGCCACTCCATGATCATGGCGGTGAGCAGGGTGACCGTGAGCAGCGCGTTGAACCAGTAGAGCTTGGGACGCAGGGTCGGGCGGTACGGGTCGAGGCCCTGGAAGTCCTCGTCCTCGTCGGGCAGTTCGGCGAAGGCGTCCGTGCCGGAGCCCGAACCGCCGCTGCTCCTGGTCTCCTTGCCCGTGCCGCCCGTGCCGCCCGCGCCCACGAGGACCGTCTCCGGCTCCTCCACGAGCACCTCGTCCAGCGTGAGCACGCCGAGCCGCTTGCGCTCGCGGCGGCCGAGGACGTAGGCGAGGACGAGGACGCCGAGCAGGCCCGCGGCGAGCGCCGGGATCATCGGGACGAAGATGTCGGTCGCGCTGAGCTTGAGGGCGGTGGCGGCGCGGGCGGTCGGGCCGCCCCAGGGGAGCGTGTTCATCACGCCGTTGGCCATCGCGGCGACACCGGTCATCACGACCAGGCTCATCTTCAGGCGTTTGTACAGCGGGTACATCGCCGAGACCGTGATCATGAAGGTGGTCGAGCCGTCGCCGTCCAGGGAGACGATCGCGGCGAGGACCGCCGTGCCGACGACGATGCGCAGGGGGTCGGCCTTGCAGAACCTGAGGATCCCCCGGACGATCGGGTCGAAGAGACCCACGTCGATCATCACGCCGAAGTAGACGATCGCGAACAGGAGCATCGCCGCGGTGGGCGCCAGGCTGGTGACGCCGTCGATGACGTAGTCGCCGAGCTTGGCGCCCTTTCCGACGAAGACGCAGAACAACGCCGGTATCAGGACGAGTGCCGCGATCGGCGACATCTTCTTCAGCATGATCAGGACCAGGAAGGTCGCGATCATGGTGAAGCCGAGGATGGTCAGCATGAGTGGAACACCTAACGTTCGCCTTTGAACTCCCACCAGGGACGGCAGTCCGATGACGTTAGGTCGCGCAAAGCCGCGTTAACAAGACGTTGACGTGCGAGCAATAAGCGCAAAACTCCAGGTCACAGCGGTGTGACGAGAGCGGCGACCTCCACGGGCACTCCGTTGAGCACCGCGTTGCCCGACAGCGGGTCGAGCAGACTGCCGTCGAGGAGCTGGTTCACGTTGACTCCCGGGTCGGTGGCCGCGTGGCTGAGCCGGGTGCCGGGGCGGTCGTGTCCCCAGCCGTGCGGGAGGCTCACCACACCGCGCCGCAGACCGTCGGTGATCTCGGCGGGGGCGGTCACCTCTCCTCCGGCGCCCTTCACCCGGACCGGCGCTCCGTCGACCACGCCGAGGCGCTCGGCGTCCTCGGGGTGGATGTGCAGGGTGCAGCGGTTGGTGCCGCCGGTGAGGGCGGGCACGTTGTGCATCCAACTGTTGTTGGAGCGCAGATGGCGGCGGCCGACGAGCACCAGTCCGTCGGCGCGCTCGCTCATCGCCTGCCGGAGCCGGGGCAGGTCGTCGGCGATCGGCCGCGGCAGCAGTTCGATCTTCCCGCTCCGCGTCCTCAGCGGCTGCGGGAGCCGGGAGGTGAGCGGGCCCAGGTCGATGCCGTGCGGGTGCGCGAGCAACTGTCCGAGGGTCAGCCCGTCCGGCCGTACGCCGAAGCCGTCGCCGTAGGGACCGAGGCGCAGCATCATGTCGAGCCGTCGCTCGGGGCCGGTGTCGCCCGTGAGCAGGGCGGCGATCTCGCGTGAATCCCGGCCGTGGACCGGCGAGTTGGGGTCCTTGACGGCCTTGGCGAGGGTCTGGTCGATGACCATCGTGTCCACGGCGGCGGGGTCGGCGCCGTGCATGCCGGTCGCGGCGAGGATCAGCCGGGACAGGATCTCGGTCTCGGCCATCCGGCCGGGCTCCAGCGGGATCGCCGGGCGGCTGTAGCGGACCTGGTTGCGGACGGCGAGGGTGTTGAACGCGAAGTCGTGGTGCGGGCTCTGGGAGGGCGGGGGCGGCGGCAGCACCACGTCGGCGTGGCGCGCGGTCTCGTTGAGATAGGGGTCGACGCTCACCATGAAGTCGAGCGAGTCGAGGGCCTTGTCGAGCCGGGTCCCGTCCGGGGCGGAGAGCACGGGGTTGGCGGCGACGGCGATGAGTGCGCGGATGGGTTCGCCCTCGGCGGTCGCGGTGTCGATCTCCTCGGCGAGTGCGGAAAGGGGCAACTCGCCTTTCGCCTCCGGGTATTGGCTGACCCGGGAGTGCCAACGCCCGAGCGCGAAGCCGCGGCCCGGTCCGGCGGGCCGGGGTGTCCGGTCGGTGGCGGCCTGCGGGAAGAGGGCACCGCCCGGCCGGTCGAGGTTGCCGGTGAGGATGTTGAGGACGTCCACGAGCCAACTGGCCAGGGTGCCGTGCGGGACGGTGCAGCTTCCGATACGGCCGTACACGGCGGCAGTTGGGGCGGCGGCGAGTTCGCGGGCGAGGGTGCGGATCTCATCGGCCGTCACGCCACAGGCCTCTGCCACGGCCTCGGGGGTGAAGTCCCGCATGTGCTCCCGGAGTTCGTCGACCCCCTGCACATGGGCGGCCGACTCCCCCATGTCCACGAGGTGTTCGTCGAAGAGGACGTAGGTCATCGCCGCGAGCAGCAGGGCGTCGCCGCCGGGGCGGACCGCGAGGTGCCGGTCGGCGAGCTTGGCGGTGCGGGTGCGGCGCGGGTCGATCACGGTGAGGGTGCCGCCGCGGGCCTTGAGCGCCTTGAGCTTGCCGGGGAAGTCGGCGGCGGTGCACAGACTCCCGTTGGACTCAAGGGGGTTGGCGCCGATGAGCAGCAGGTGGTCGGTGTGGTCGAGGTCCGGCACGGGGATCGCGTTGGCGTCGCCGTAGAGCAGTCCGCAGGAGACGTGTTTGGGCATCTGGTCGACCGTGGACGCGGTGAAGACACTGCGGGTGCCGAGGGCGCCGAGCAGGACCTGCGGATAGAGGGCGCCGGCCATGGTGTGCACGTTGGGGTTGCCGAGGACGACACCGACGGCGTGCGGGCCGTACCGCTCGACGACCGGGCGCAGCCCGGCGGCGATCGCGTCGAACGCCTCCTCCCAGGTGGCCTCGCGCAACTCACCGTCCCGCCGCACGAGCGGGCCGCGCAGCCGGTCGGGGTCCCCGTCGACGGCTCCGAAGGAGGCGCCCTTGGGACAGATGAACCCCCGGCTGAACACGTCGTCGCGGTCGCCTCGGGCGCCGGTCACCCGGGTGCCCTCGATCGTGAGGGTCAGCCCGCAGGTGGCTTCGCACAGGGGGCAGATACGCAGGGCGGTGCGGGACACAGGGCCTCCTGGGGCGACGTTGCCTCTTCGGGGCGAGCATACCGACCGGTATGGAGGGTGGCGAGGGGGTGGCGGGGGTGAGGTCGGAAAACGGCGGAGGGGCGGGCGTTCGCGGAGGAGCGGGCGCCGGGCCGGATGTCGGCCGGACGCCGGTGCGGCACCCACAGAGGGACAAGCACCCCCCTGCAAGAGCAAACCCGACCTCAGTCCAGCACCCGCGCCAGATAAGCCCGCAACAACTCCCGCGTCTCCTCGATGACCTTCTCGTCGCCCTCCGGTGCGACCCGGAAGGCGAGGTGGACGAGGGCGTCGGCGGTCTCCACGGCGATCAGGAAGGTGCGGCGGAGGTCTTCGTCGGGTTCGCGGGCGAGGTAGCCGGAGAGGAGGTCGGTGAGGCGGTCGGCGACGCGGCGGTTGGGTTCCGCGTGGCCGGAACCGACGGGGATCTGGTTGCCGAAGTCGACGAGGGAGAAGCCGGGGGCGGTGCGCTTCATGGCGAGGTACTCGTCCAGGACGGCGTCCATCGCCGCCCGCCAGCCCTCCGCGCCGGTCTCCTTGAGGCGCTCGGTGACCCGCTCCGTGTAGCGCTCCAGGTTGCGCTGGGCGAGGGCGTCGGCCATCGCGCGCTTGTTGCCGAAGAAGCGGTAGACCGAGCCGATCGGGACACCGGCGCGCAGGGCCACGGCCCGGGTGCTCAGCGCGTCGTAGCCGACCTCGTCGAGGAGATCGGCGCAGGCGTCGAGGATCCTGGTCAGCCGTTCGGCGCTGCGCCGCTGCACGGGCGCACGACGGAGCGATGTCGGGTGGGGCACGGGCTTCATGATGCCTTTCCGCCGCGGTCAGGAGAAGCTCGCACCTCAGTACGGAACTGGGTGCCTGTAGCACTCATTTCGACCCCGGCGTAGAGGCGGAACGAGGTGTCTTGCTGCCGTCGGGCGTGGCCTGCACCGCCGACGCCGTGATGTCCGCCGTGCTCTCGACCGGCTTGCCGTGCACGGCCCACACGGTGCCGTCGTCGGCGTAGAGGCGCGCGGTGACGTGGTGGGTGCCGTGCGGGACGAGGTCGCCCGCGAGGCGGTACTGGGGGATGCGGAGCCGGGCGATGGTGCGGCCGTCCACCAGGAGGCGGACCGTGCCCCGGCCCGCGACCGCGACCGGCTTCACGCCGGCGGGCGAGAAGCGGAAGTCGTGGACGGACAGCCGGACGTCCCAGCTGTCGTCGGCCGCGTCGGGCTCCACCTCTATGCCGACCTCCGGCGCGCCCTTCTTGCCCACCTCGCGGTAGTGCCGGCCCTGCTCGTCGGTGTCGTCGAGGACCTTGCCCACCGGCGACGGCGACACCCCGTCGCCCTTTCGCCCCTGGGCATCGCCGGAGCCGCAGCCCGCCGATCCGGCCAGCAGCAGGGCACAGACCGCGAGCGCGGTGAGAAGTGCGCGCGACCACGACATGCCGGGGAGACTAGAACACCGGTCCGACAGCCGGATCCCCCTTGAGGCTGGTTCTTGGCCTCCTGAGGTCGGATTTTCCGGGGCCCCCTCGCCCTCTTGCGCCCGCGAAACCGCAATCCTACGGTGTTGCATAGGAATCGAATCGCGAGGGAGCAGGCATGGGCGCGGACGCGCGGAAGACCGCCGAGGGACTGACCCACCTCACCGGTTTCGGCAACGAACACAGCTCGGAGGCGGTGCCGGGCGCCCTGCCCGAGGGCCGCAACGCCCCACAGCGCGCACCGCTCGGTCTCTACGCCGAGCAGCTCAGCGGTACGGCGTTCACCGAGCCGAGGGCGCACAACCGCCGCTCGTGGCTGTACCGCATCCGCCCCTCGGCCGCGCACCCGGCGTTCACCCGCGCCGACAACGGCGCGATCCGTACGGCGCCCTTCACGGAGTCGGTGCCCGACCCGAACCGGCTGCGCTGGAACCCGCTGCCCCAGCCCGCCCCCGGCACCGACTTCCTGGCCGGCCTGTGGACCCTGGGCGGCAACGGCGACGCGACCCAGCGCACCGGCATGGCCGTGCACCTCTACCACGCCGACTCCTCGATGGACCGTGTCTTCAGCGACGCGGACGGCGAGCTGCTGATCGTGCCGGAGCGCGGCGGGCTGCTGCTGCGCACGGAGTTCGGGCTCCTCCATGTGGAGCCGGGACATGTGGCGTTGATCCCTCGTGGGGTGCGCTTCCGTGTGGAGCTGCTGGATGCTTCAGCCCGCGGATATATGTGCGAGAACTATGGGGCGCCGTTCCAGCTCCCCGACCTCGGCCCGATCGGCGCCAACGGACTCGCCAACGCGCGGGACTTCCGGGCCCCCGTCGCCGCGTACGAGGACGTCGAGGGCCCGGTCGAGGTGGTGAACAAGTTCTGCGGCAACCTCTGGACCGCGACCTACGACCACTCGCCCCTCGATGTCGTCGCCTGGCACGGCAACCATGTGCCGTACGCCTATGACCTGCGCCGGTTCAATGTGCTCGGCTCCATCTCCTACGACCACCCCGACCCGTCGATCTTCACCGTGCTGACCTCCCCGTCGGACACCCCGGGCCTGGCCGGTGTGGACTTCGTGGTCTTCGCGCCGCGCTGGCTGGTGGGCGAGGACACGTTCCGGCCGCCGTACTTCCACCGGAACGTGATGAGCGAGTACATGGGGCTCATCGAGGGCGCCTACGACGCGAAGGCCGAGGGGTTCGTGCCCGGGGGCGGCTCGCTGCACAACATGATGTCGGCGCACGGACCCGACCGCGAGACCTTCGACCGGGCCAGCGCCGCCGAGCTGCGCCCGCAGAAGGTCGACGACGGCCTGGCCTTCATGTTCGAGACCCGCTGGCCGGTGACGGCGACGGCTCAGGCGGCCCACGCCGATCACCTCCAGCGGGGCTACGACGAGGTCTGGCGGGGCCTCCAGCGCCACTTCCACCCCTTGCCCTGAAGATCCCCTACCGGTACGGATGACCCCGTGACCTCCTTCGCCCCGGACTCGATCGTCCTGAACCGCAAGCTGCCGCTCTGGTACCAGGTGTCGCAGTCGCTGCGCGCCTCGATACTCGGCCGCTCGCCCCGGGACCCGCTGCGGCTGCCGACGGAGGAGCAGCTCGCGGGGCACTACGGCGTCAGCGTGCTCACCATGCGGCAGGCGCTGAAGGAGCTGGAGGACGAGGGCCTGATCACCCGGCACCGCAGACGCGGCACGTTCATCGAGCCGGACGTCCACCGGGCCACGCCCGTACGGCTGTTGGGCTCCGTGGACGCGATCGTGGCCCAGCAGTCCGGCATGACCACCGAACTCCTCGACCACGGCAAGGTGCCCGTGCCGCCCGAACTCGTTGAGCACTTCCCGGACTTGGCCGAGGTGGCGACGTACCACCGGCTGCGCGGCGAGGAGCGGACCGGCGAGCCGACGAATCACGCCCGCAACCACATCCGCCCCGAACTGGCCGCCCGCCTCGACCCGGACGACCTGATCCGCTGGCCGATGACCAAGGTGCTGCGGGATGTCGTCGGCGCGGACATCAGCCGCATCACGGACACCGTGGAGGCCCGCCTCGCCGACCCGGAGACCGCGCGCCTGCTCCAAGTGCCGCTCCTCAGCCCGATCCTGCACTACACGGGCATCACCTACGACACACAGGGCAGGGTGCTGGACGTGGCCGTCATCCACTACCGGGGCGACCGCTTCTCCTTCACGGTCACCCTCGACGCCGCGAACTGAGGTCGTCGTACGATGCCGAGCGTGACGCACGACGACGCTCCGCTGCTCGCGGACCTCATGCCGTGGTCCGTCGCACCGATCCGGCTCGGCCGGGGGTGGCCGACGGCGCCCGACGCGGCAACCCTGAGAGCCCGCTGGGATGCCCTGGTGAAGGCCGAAGTCCCCGAGCGGGAGACCCTGTTCGAGCCGTCCCGCTCCCGCACCCTGCACTCGGCGGTGCCCCAGCTCCCGGGCCAGCCCAGCGGCACGGAGAAGCTGATCCGGGCCACCGGCCCCTGCCCGGAGCCGATCCGGGTCCTGCACGCCCCCTTCGACGAGCAGTGGCTGATCCCGGACCACCGGCTGATCGACTCCGCCCGGCCGGAGGTGTGGCGGGTCGCGGACGAGCGGCAGATCTTCGTGGTGGAGACGGCGGGTGCCCCGGGTCCGCTCCTCCTCGCGTCCTCGGTCCTCCCCCTGCTCCGCCCCGGCCGCGTCCGCCCCCTCTACCGTCGCCCCGGAGCCGAGGAACCGAACCTGGCACCGGGCCTGTTGGCCCATCTCGCCACCCGTCTCGGCCACTCCCCCGCCCCGGTGGACGTCCTCGCGTGGACGCTGGCGACGACACGCCCCGGGCTCGCCGTACCACTCACCGCGGAACCCGAACTCTGGGCACGCGGCGTCGAGTTGGGCCACCGCGTGCTCTGGCTGATGCGCCGCGACGGTGACCGTCCCAAACTCCCCGGTGGCCGACGCCCGTACGTCCGGGCCCCGTTGCCGCCCCTTCCCCTCACGCTGCACTACGACCGCGACGAGGAGACCCTGCACCTGGACGAGGGCCGCGTCTCCCCGGTACCGCCCGAGTCCTGGGACTTCGAGGTGGGCGGAGTTCGGGTGCTGGAGCAGTGGTTCACGTCCCGGACGGCGGAGGTCGCGGAGCCGGGCACGCTGGCGGCGATCCGCCCGACGACATGGCAGCAGGCCTGGACCTCCGAGTTGCTGGAGCTGATCACCGTCCTGGCGCTGTTGGCGGAACTGCGGCCGCAGCAGGAGGAGTTGGAGATGACGACCTCGATCACGGCGACGGAGCTGCGCGGGGCGGGCGTCCTCCCGGCACCGGAGTGGACGCGCCGTCCCGCATCGGTCCTGGACCACCACGAGGAGGGCCCGGAGGGTCAGTTCGCGCTGCTCTGACCCCGCTCGGGATCGAAGGCGTCCAGGACCTTCGCCAACGCCATGTCGAACACCGCGTCCAGATCGATCGGCCCCGGATCCTCGGTGAACGCCGCGGCCATCCGCGGATAGGCCCCGCCGGCGATCTGGCTCCCCAGGTAGGCGATCCGCACCGCGTTCTCCTGCTCCTCGGACCAGGGCAGCGACCGCGAACGCTCGGCGGTGGCCAGCTCGTTCGCCACATACATGGTCACGACCCCGTTGAGCAGCCCGACGAGCTGCATCTTCGTGCCGTAGGTCGCCTCGACCGGATCGAGACAGGCGAGGCAGTGCTCCAGATAGCGCAGGGCGTTCGGGCTGAACCCGTACACCGGTGACATCAGCCGGGGCAGCCACGGGTGCCGGTGCATCAGGGTCCGCGTCTGGTGGGCGACCCGGATCATGTCCGCCCGCCAGTCCCCCGACGGCTCCCACTCCTCGTGCTCGCCGCTCACCGCGTCGACCATCAGCTCGTAGAGGTCCTCCTTGCGGGGGACGTAGTTGTAGAGCGACATGGTGCCGCACCCCAGCTCGGCCGCCACATGCCGCATGGACACGGCGTCCAGCCCGCCACTGTCGGCGATCCGCACGGCCGCCGCCGCGATGTCCGCGCGGCTGTACGCCGGCTTCGGCCCCCGCCCCGCACGCTCGGGGCGCGCCCAGATCACTTCGGGTACGGCCGCTCGGTCCGCCATTGATCATCACCTCGACCACCATGCTAGTTACGTACACCGTACGTAGTGCGCTATGGTCGACCCATGACTACTACGTACGCTGTACTTAGTGAAGGTCTGGAGAAGCGCTTCGGCGCCGTGCACGCGGTGCGCGGGCTGGACCTGGCGGTGGCGCAGGGCACGGTCTGCGGAGTCCTCGGGCCCAACGGCGCGGGCAAGACCACGGCCGTCCGCCTGCTCACCACCCTGCTGCGGCCCGACGCGGGCTCCGCGCGGATCGCCGGGCACGATCTCGTCCGGGAGGCTTCGGCCGTACGGCGCCGGATCGCCGTCACGGGGCAGTACGCGTCGGTCGACGGCGACCTCACCGGCCGGCAGAACCTGCGGCTGTTCGCGCGGCTGCACCGGGTGCGCGGCCCCGCCGAGCGGGCCGGCGAGCTGCTGGACCGCTTCGGCCTGACGGAGGCCGCCGACCGGCCCGCGTCGACGTACTCCGGCGGGATGCGCCGCCGCCTCGATCTGGCGGCGAGTCTCGTACGACGCCCCGACGTGCTCTTCCTGGACGAACCGACGACCGGCCTCGACCCGGCCAGCCGCAACCGCATCTGGGACGCCCTGCGGGACCTGAAGAGGGAGGGCACGACCGTGCTGCTGACCACGCAGTACCTGGAGGAGGCCGACCAACTCGCCGACGACATAGCCCTGGTGGACCGGGGCCGGGTCGCGCACAGCGGGTCGCCGGCCCAACTCAAGGCGCTCATCGGCACGTACGCCGAGGTCGTCGTCGCCCATGCCGACGCGCTGGCGCAGGCGGCCGGTGTGCTGGACCGACTGACCGGCGCCGAGCCGTCGTTCGACCACGAGCGGAACGCGGTCGGCGCGGTCACCGGCGACCCGACGCTCACCCTCCCCCGGCTCGTCCGCGAACTCGACGCGGCGGGCGTCCCGTTGATCGACGCGAGCATGCGACCACCCACCCTCGACGACGTGTTCCTCCGGCTGACCGACCACAAGGAGCGGGTGGCATGAGCGCGTTGGCGTACGACGGCACCGCGATGCTCGGCCGGCAGTTGCGGCGGGTACGGAACAACCCGGCGCTGGTGATCCTCACCCAGACCATGCCGATCACGATGCTGCTGTTCTTCGGCTATGTCTTCGGCAGCGCACTCGCGATGCCGGGCGGCGCGTACCGCTCCTACCTCGTCCCGGGTCTGCTGGTCGCGACGGCCGCCAACGGCATCATGACGGGCATGTTCCAGGCCGCCCAGGACTCGCACCGGGGCGTGACGGACCGCCTGCGCACCCTGCCGATGAGCAGGGCCGCCGTACCGCTGGGGCAGGCGGCCGCCGATCTGGTCGTCACGGCCGCCGGTACCGTGCCGTTCCTGCTGGTGGGCCTCGCGGTGGGCTGGCGGATCGAGGGGTCGGCGCCCCAAGCCGTGGCCGCCGTGGGCCTGTTGCTGCTGTTCCGGTTCGCCTGTGCCTGGGTCGGCATCCTGCTCGGGCTCGCCTCCCGCAGCGAGGAGGCGGCCGGTCAGCTCGGCAGCGCGACCTTCATGCTGCCGCTGCTCTCCAACGCGTACATCCCGACCGACCGGCTGCCGGGCTGGCTGCGCACATTGGCCGAGTGGAATCCCATCAGCGCGGTCACGACGGCCCTGCGATACCTGTTCGGGAACTCCCCCGTGCCCGAGGGCGCCGCCTGGCCGGTGGCCCATCCGATCGCCGGGTCGCTGGTGTGGTGCACCGCGCTGATCGCCGTGTTCGCGCCGCTCGCCGTACGCCGGTACGCGCGCGGCGAGGGGTGAACTCCCCGCACGGCAAAGGCGTCGGTGACAAAGGTGCCGGTCACGGGACATGATCCCCGGCATGGAACCGCTGCCGCTGCCCCTGGAGGGCATCACCGTCGTCGCCGTCGAACAGGCCGTAGCCGCGCCCTTCGCGACCCGTCAGCTCGCCGATCTGGGCGCCCGGGTGATCAAGGTCGAGCGGCTCGACGGCGGTGACTTCGCGCGCGGTTACGACACCGCGGCCGGCGGTCTGGCCTCGCACTTCGTGTGGTGCAACCGGGGCAAGGAGTCGATCGCGCTGGACCTGAAGGACCCGCGCGGGCTGGACGTCGTACGGCGGCTGGTCGCGGACGCGGACGTGTTCGTGCAGAACCTCGCCCACGGGGCGGCCGCCCGGCTCGGTCTTGACGCGGCGACGCTGTGCGCGGCGCACCCCCGGCTGGTCGCCGTGGACATCTCCGGCTACGGGGCGTCGGGGCCGTACGCCGGCAAGCGGGCCTACGACATGCTCGTGCAGTGCGAGGCCGGGCTGGTGTCGGTGACCGGGACGCCGGAGCTGCCGGTGAAGGCGGGGATCCCTGCGGCGGACATCGCGGCGGCCATGTACGCCTTCTCGGGCGTGCTCGCGGCGCTCGTGCGCCGGGGGACGACCGGGCGGGGCGGGCCGGTGGAGGTGTCGATGCTGGACGCGCTCGCGGAGTGGATGGGGCATCCGCTGCACCACGCGATGCACGGCGGAACTCCCCCGGCGCGCACGGGACTCGCACACGCCGTCATCGCCCCGTACGACGCCTATCCCACGGCGGACGGCGGGCATGTGCTGCTGTCGGTGCAGAACGACCGGGAGTGGCGGCGGCTGGCCGAACTGGTGCTGGAGCGGCCGGAGTTGGGGACCGACCCGGACTTCGCGACGAACGCGGCGCGGGTCGCGAGGCGGGAGCGCACGGACGCCCTCGTCGGCAAGGCGCTGGGTGGGCTGGGCGCCGACGAGGCCGTGCTGCGACTGGAGCGCGCCGGTGTGGCCTGCGCGCGCCTCAGGGACGTACAACAGGTGGCGGAGCACCCGCAGTTGGCGGCGCGGGAGCGGTGGCGGGAAGTGGGTTCGCCGGTCGGACCGCTGCGGGCACTGCTGCCGCCCATCACCTTGCCGGGCGGAGGCGAGGCGCGGATGGGTGACGTGCCCGCGCTCGGGGAGCACACCGAGACGCTGCTGCGTGCCGTGGGGATGGCGGACGTGGAGATCGCAGCACTGCGCCGGGACGGTGTGGCGTCCTGAGCGCGGGCCCCCGGGAACTCCCCGGGGGCACCGAGCAGTTGCTCAGCGCCCGCCGAACAGCGAACGGCGCAGCCTGCGCAGCGGTGCGAAGAGCTTGACGCGGCTCACTCGCGTGCCTGTGGCACTGCGTTCCTGCGTCCTGTCACGCGAGGTCAGCTCGCGCATCAGCAAGGTCGCCTCCGCCGTCTCGCGTTGCGGGACGACAGGGCCGCCCAGCACTGAGAGATGGCGGTCGAGACGCGAACTCGTCGCGCTGCTTCCGCACGTGATCGCAGGGACCCTTGCCCTGCTGCGCACTATCTGTTCCATGTCACTCCCCACCCGTACGAGTCCACCCGGCCCGGGCAGGTTAACCCTATCGCCCTCACCGAGCACTCGTGTATCGAGGTCTCAGGATTCACCTTCCCCGTAAGGGTGTTGACGACCCCTCCTTGATTACTCTCCGAATCCAACCGATTTCAGGGCGAGTTGGACAACTGGCTGCGTTGTGGGCTGCGGTGAGCCTCCATCGGGCTCGACGGTCACTGCGAGTGATGTCGCAGTTTTGTCGAGTCCGGTGGCGACCAAGGGCGTGTCGCCCTTGAAGAGCCCGAGGGAGCGCGGTTGCGCGTCGGGGCGCATCAGCCACAGCTGATGCACGCGGTCGCTCGGCAGCGCGCCGTATCCGCTCAGGGTGACGACCGCGCGCCCCTCCGAGGCGGAGGCGATCACGCCGATGCTCCGGCCCTGGGCGTCCGCGCCGGTCGTCGCGCGGGCGTCGGCGGCCGAGAGAACGTGGGCGATCTCACGCGACTGCGCCTGCTCGGCGTCCAACTTGTCCTGGGTCCGGTTCGCCTGCACGGCGAACAGCGAGGCCACCACGAGCGCGGCGGCGGCCGTCGCGGTGGCGAACGGCACGAAGAACGGGCGCCGTTGGGGCACGCGGGCGCGTGACGCCTGCGGCTGGGTGCCCCACACATGGGCCGGCAGCCGGGGTGTGTACTCCCGCCGCTCCCTCGCGTGCTCCCGCAACGGTCCTGGTTCCTGCGGGGTGTTGCGCACGGCGGCCAGCACCCGGTCACGCATCATGAGCGGCGGCTGGGCGGCCGTGGACCAGGCGAGGCGGACCGCGTCCTCGGTCAGGGCGCGCACCTCCTCGGCGCAGCGGTCGCAGCCCTTGAGGTGCTTCTCGAACTGGCGCCGCTCGTCGGGTTCGAGGGCGTCGAGGGCGTAGGGGGCGGCGAGCGAATGGAGATCCCCCCGGCCGAACAGTCGGGCGAAAATGCTCATGCGACACCTCCCAGGCAGTCGCGCAGCCGGGTGAGTCCGTCACGCATGCGGGTCTTGACCGTGCCGAGCGGCAGCGAGAGCCGCTCGGCCACTTCACGGTACGTATAGCCGTCGTAATAGGCGAGAGTGACGGACTGCCGTTGCAGGGCGGTGAGGCGGTCGAGGCAGCGGCGCACCAACTGGCGTTCGAGGCCTGCCTCGACCTCCTCGGTCACCTGGTCGAAGGCCGGGTGGTGGGAGCGGCGGGCCTCGCGCTGTTCGCGGTCGACGGCCGCGCGGGCGCTGCGCACCCGGTCGACGGCCCGGCGGTGGGCGAGGGTGAGGACCCAGGACAGTGCGCTGCCCCGGCCGGGGTCGAAGCGGGCGGCGGACCGCCACATCTCCAGCAGCACCTCCTGGGCGACCTCCTCGGACTGCGCCGGGTCGCGCACCACACGGCGCACCAGCCCGAACACCGGCCCGGACACCAGTCCGTACAGCTCCTCGAAGGCCCGCTGATCCCCTGCCGCCACCAGCACGAGGAGCTCGTCCGCCTCCACCCGTCCCCCACTCTTCGACCGCACGCGGCCCATCCCCTCATCACATCCCGTCACACGAGGCATTCGCAGCGAACGCCCCTACGGATGGGTTACGGATCAGCGCGCCCAAAACGCGGGTCAAGGGACGGATAGCGGCCCACCAAAAAAAGTTTTCGACTTCGACCAATCCGCCCCGGCGCCAGTTCCGAATCCCCGGGCGTCAGGCAAGTTGGCACTGAGGACGGACGGCATGACACCTATCTCCAGGAGCGGTGCGGGACGCAGGAAGCTCGCGGCCCTCATATGTGGCGCGCTGACCGCCGGGGGGCTCGCAGCCGCCGGCGTCACCGTGCTGGAACCGGGAGTGGCCTCGGCCTCCTCCCACCGGGAAGCCCCTCTCATCTCGGGAACTCCGCAGTACGACAACACGGACCTGTACGCGTTCGTCAGCCCGGACAAGCCGGACACCACGACGATCGTGGCGAACTGGATCCCGTTCGAGGAGCCCGCCGGCGGCCCGAACTTCTACCAGTTCGCGGACGACGCCCAGTACGACCTGCACATCGACAACAACGGTGACGCACTGGACGACTTCATCTTCCGCTACACCTTCAACACCCAGATCAAGAACAAGAAGACGTTCCTCTACAACACGGGCGCGGTCACCAGCCTCACCGACCCCGACCTCAACGTCACGCAGTCCTACGACGTCGAGCTGATCAAGCTGAAGAAGGGCAAGCAGGTCTCCGAGACCAAGGTCGCCGACGACATCCCGGCGGCTCCGTCGGACGTCGGCAAGGCGTCGATGCCCGACTACGCCAAGCTGCGCTCGCAGGCGGTCTACAAGACGACGAACGGCGGCGCGACCTTCGCCGGCCAGGCCGACGACCCGTTCTTCGCCGATCTGCGCGTCTTCGACCTGCTGTACGGCGGCAACCTCAGCGAGGTCGGCAACGACACGCTCAAGGGCTACAACGTCAACACGATCGCCCTCCAGGTGCCCAACGACCTGATCCGGCAGTCGGCTTCGCGTCCGACCGTCGGCATCTACTCGACGACCCAGCGCAAGAACGCGCAGGGCTACTACACACAGGTCTCGCGGCTGGGCAACCCGTTGGTCAACGAGGTCGTCAACCCGCAGAAGGACAAGGACAAGTTCAACGCGTCCCAGCCCAAGGACGACGCGCAGTTCCTGAAGAACGTGACCGAGCCGGAACTGCCGAAGCTGATCGAGTCGATCTACAAGATCAAGGCGCCGAGCGAGCCGCGCAACGACCTCGTCAGCGTGTTCCTCACGGGCGTCAAGGACCTCAACACCGAGCAGCCGTACGCCAAGCCGTCGGAGATGCTGCGCCTCAACACCTCGATCAAGCCGACCGCGCACCCCAAGCGGCTCGGTGTCCTTGACGGCGACAACGCGGGCTTCCCGAACGGGCGTCGGCTCACCGACGACGTGATCGACGAGGCGCTCCAGGTCATGGAGGGTGAACTGGTCGGTTCCAAGAACGACTTGGGCGACGCGGTCGACAAGAACGACAAGGGCTTCGAGAAGTACTTCCCGTACGTCGCCGAGCCCACCTCGGGCTCACGCGGCCCGCTCGCCAAGGGCACGACCAGCGGCTCCGACGTCAAGAACCAGCTCGGCGACGCGTTGCAGCCGGCCGGTTCGTCCGCGAGCAGCAGCGACAACATGATGCTGATCGTCGCCTCGGCGGCCTCCGGTGTGGCCGGTGTCCTGCTGATCGGCGCGGGCGTCGCGTGGTGGCGCCGCCGGATGAGCCACCGCCCGTACTGACCCCCACGAACTGGCGCGGCCCGCACAGCTCCATCCCCCACGGTGCGGGCCGCGCCACCCCGTGTGGCACGCCCTTTGAGCAGTACGGCACTTGATCCACGTATCCCCATGTATCCACCGGTCCGCAGACCCACAGAACCACTGATCCACCCAGGCGATGGAGGAACGGCATGGCCCCGCGCGAGAACGACAACAACCCGCCGGAGGACAGGCCCGGCGAGACGCCGGCGGCGGAGCGGGAGTGGGAGCGGTTGTGGGAGCAGGGGGAGGACGCGGGTGGGGGCGACGTGAGGGCTGACGGCGGGGCGGAGAGCACGAACACCGCCAAGGCTGAGGACGAGGGCGCCGGATCGGGGCGTGAGCGGGCCGCGGAAGCCGGCGCCGAGACGGAGAGCGCGCGCGGCACCGAAACGGCCAACGAGCCGATGGACACGCCAAGTTCGGACCCCGTCACCGAATCCGCCGGCTCAGCCGGCCAGGACGTCCCGGAGCCGGTCGCCGAGGCGGAATCCGCGCCGACCGACAGCCCGCTTCCCGGCGAGGAGCCGCAGGCCCCGCGCTCCGAGCACTCCGCGACCGGAGCCCACGCCGAGGCCCCCGAGCCGACCGACACCGCCGCCGCCGATGTGCCCCCCACCGCAACTCCCGCGCACGGCACCGCCGATGAACCGGCCCCCTCCCACGACCACGGTGACGCCGACGGACCGGCCCACACACATCACCACCACGACGGGTCGACCCACACCCACCACCACGACAACCCCGACGACTCCCCCGCGCCGAACGACGAGCGCGTCGCCGCCGTACGCCGGGCCGCAGCCGCGGGTCGTCGCTGGCGGGCGCTACAACTCGCGGGCTGTGCCGCCCTGTTGGCCGTGGCGATGACCGGCGGGGCGATCGCGATCGGTGCCGCGAAGGACAGCGGTGCCAGCGTCGCGACCAACTCCAGTGCGGTGTCACCGGAGTTGCTGGCCAGCGGGAGTCTGGACGCGAGTATCGCCTCGTTGCAGGCCCATCTGCGGGGGCAGCCGAAGGACTTCGACGGGTGGGCGACGCTCGGGCTGGCCTATGTGGAGCAGGCGCGGACGAAGGGTGATCCGTCGCGGTATCCGCAGGCGCAGGCCGCGTTCGCGCGGTCGTTGAAGATCTCGCCGGACAACGAGAACGCCCTGGAGGGCCGCGCCGCGCTCGCCGCAGCCCGGCACGAGTTCAAAGAAGCCCTCACCTACGCGGACCAGGTACTCAAGGAGAACCCCTACAGCGAGCGCGCCCTGTGCTCCCGTATCGACGCGCTGGTCGAACTCGGCCGCTACGACGAGGCGTCGAAGGCCGCCGACCTCGCCGACGCCCGCAAGCCCGGCGTCCCGGTCTTCACCCGGTACGCGTACGTGCACGAGCTGCGCGGCGACGTCACCACGGCCCGCAGCGTCCTGGAACGCGCGCTCGCCGCCGCCACCTCCCCCGGCGACATCTCGTACGTCGCGGCCACGCTCGGCCAACTCGCCTGGAACCAGGGCGACTACAAGACCGCCCTGAGCGACTACGGCCGCGCCCTCGCCGCCGACGAGAACTACCTCCCCGCCCTGGAGGGCCGCGCCCGCGCCCAGGCCGCCCTGGGCGACCGCGCCGACGCCATCAAGGGCATGGAACTGGTCGTCTCCCGCTATCCGCTGCCCCAACCTCTGGTGGAACTCGGTGAGTTGTACGAGAGCCGGGGGGCCGCGGGCGACAAGGCGAAGGCCGACGACCAGTACGCCCTCGTCGACGCGTGGATCGCCCTCGCCCGCGCCAACGGCGTCAACGCCGACCTCGACACCGCGCTCGCCGCCGCCGACCACGGAGACATCAAGTCGGCCCTGCGTGCCGCCCGCGCCGAGTGGGCCCGCCGCCACACCGTGCACACGGCGGACGCCCTCGCCTGGGCCCTGCACGTCAACGGCCTCGACAAGGAGGCCCTCTCCTACGCCCGCTTCGCCACGGCCACCGGCTACCACAACGCCTCGTTCATCTACCACCTCGGCATGATCGAACTCGCCACGGGCCACAAGGCGGACGGCCGCGCCCATCTGACCAAGGCCCTGAAGCTGAACCCGGGCTTCTCGCCGCTGGGCGCGAGCAAGGCCCGTAAGGCGTTGGAGGCGACCAAGTGAGGCCCGCCCGCCGCCTGTTCGCCGCCGCCGCGACCGTCCTCACGGCCGCCGGCACGCTCCTCCTGGTCCCCACCGCCGCCGCGAGCGCGCACCCCCTCGGCAACTTCACCGTCAACCGCTACGACGGTCTCGTCGTCGCCCCCGGCGAGCTGCGAGTGACCCACGTCGAGGACCTCGCGGAGATCCCGGCGACCCAAGTCAAGCCGGAGATCAAGCGGTTGGGCATGACGGAGTGGGCCCGGCAGCGGTGCGACAAGGCCGCCGAGGGCAGCAAGGTCACCGTCGACGGCCGTACGGTCTCCCTCACGCCCGGCAGCAGCACCGCGCACCTGCGCCCCGGGCAGGCGGGGCTCAACACCCTGCGGGTGGAGTGCGGTTCGACAGCGCCTCTGCCCAAGGGCAACGCCGTGACCATCGGGTTCCACAGCGCGGGGCTGACCACCGGCCCGGGATGGCGGGAGATCACCGCGCGCGCCGACCGGATGACGCTCACCGGGTCGGACGTGGCGAAGAAGTCGGTGTCACACGAACTCACCAGCTATCCCAAGGACTTGCTCTCCTCCCCCGCCGACACCACGACCGCGTCCCTGAAGGCCCGTCCCGGCGGCCCGGCCCTGACCGACGACGACCAGTCCGCGTCCGACACACCGGCCGCCTCGATCCTCCCGCGCGGCGCCGACCGCTGGACGGAGGCCCTGAACAACCTGGTCGCCCGGCACGATCTCAGCGTCGGCTTCGCCGCCCTCTCCCTGCTCATCGCCATCGCCCTGGGCGCGATGCACGCGCTGGCACCCGGCCACGGCAAGACCCTGATGGCGGCCACGGCCGCCGCGCGGGGCGGTCGCGCCCGCCTCAAGGACGTCCTCCCGCTCGCGGCCTCGGTCACCGTCACCCACACCCTCGGCGTGATCGCCCTGGGCCTCCTGGTCACGGCCGGCTCCGCCGCGACCCCCTCGGTGATCGCGTGGCTGGGCATCGCGAGCGGTGTCCTGGTCCTCTTCGCCGGCGGCAACCTCGTCCGCAGGGCCTGGAGCAACCGCCCACGGAAACCCGCCCCTTCACACGGACACGTGCACGAGCCCGTGAAGTCACGCGAGCGCGCGCTGGTCCTGGCCTCCGCACACGCCGAGCCCCACGCACACCCGCACCCCCACCCGCACAGTCACGATCACGGTCATGACCACCCCCACCCTCACGACCACGACCACGACCACAGTCACGGGCACGCTCACGACGACACCGTGGAACACACTCACGGCGGCTTCACCCACACCCACTCCACCGCCCCCACCCTGCGCGGCACGATCCTGCTCGGCTTCGCCGGTGGGCTGGTGCCGAGCCCCTCCGCCGTGGTCGTCCTCGTGGGGGCCGCCGCGCTGGGCCAGGCCTGGTTCGGGCTGCTGCTCGTCGTCGCGTACGGCGTCGGTCTCGCGCTCACCCTCACCGCCGCCGGATTCGCGGTCGTCAAGCTGGGTACAGGAATGAACCGTGTGCTGGACCGGAGTCCCCGCTGGACCGCCGGCCCCACGGCTGTCCTGGTCCGCCGGACGCTGCCGTTGGCGTCGGCGCTCGTCGTCGTGGCCCTTGGGGTCGGATTGGTACTCAAGGGGGCGGCATCCGCACTCGGCTGAGTTACGTTTGTGGAGAATTGGCCCGGATGCGAATGGGGGGCACCCATGCCCGAAGAACCGGGCACTGAACGTGTGATCGCGGGCCGCTACCGGCTCCTGTCCCCGCTCGGAGAGGGCGGGATGGGCACGGTGTGGCGGGCCCGCGACGAAGTGCTGCAGCGCGAGGTCGCCGTCAAGGAGGTGCGCGCGCCGGCCGGGCTGGACTCCGGCGACGTGGAGCGGATGTACGCCCGGCTGGAGCGCGAGGCGTGGGCGGCGGCGCGGGTGGCCAACCGCAATGTGGTGACGGTGTACGACGTGGCGACGGAGGACGGCCGCCCCTGGATCGTGATGGAGCTGGTCCGGGGTGTGTCCCTGGCCGATCTCCTGGACGCCGAGGGCCCGTTGACCCCGCAGCGGACCGCGCACATCGGTGCCGAGGTGCTCGCCGCGCTGCGGGCCGCGCACGACGCGGGGGTGCTGCACCGGGATGTGAAACCGGCCAACGTGCTGATGTCGAACGACGGTCGGGTCGTGCTGACCGACTTCGGTATCGCGATGGTCGAGGGCAGTTCGGCGCTCACCATGACCGGTGAGGTCATCGGTTCGCCCGAATTCCTGGCCCCGGAGCGGGCGTTGGGCCGCACACCCGGGCCCGAGTCCGATCTGTGGGCGCTCGGCGTGCTGTTGTACGCGGCGGTCGAGGGCAGTTCGCCGTTCCGGCAGAACACCCCGCTGAGCACGCTCCGCGCGATCGTCGACGAGGAGTTGCCGACGCCGCACCGGGCGGGGCCGCTCACCCCCGTCATCGAGGGGCTGCTGCGCAAGGATCCGGCCGAGCGGATGTCGGCCGAGCAGGCGGAGCAGGATCTGCGGCTCGTCGCGGCGGGCGGCACTCCGTACGCGGCCACCGCGCCCACGACGCCGTACGCGCCGACGATGGCGGGCTCCCCGCAGGACCCGTACTCCCAGGGGGAGTCACGGACGCCGCCGCAGCCGGTGCAGGGCTTCGGGCCGCCGCAGGGCCCCTACTCGACGACCACGCCGACCGCGGACGAACCGCACCGCAACCGGCGCGCGGCCGTCGTGCTGATCGCAGGCCTGGTCGCGCTGGCCCTGGCGATCGGCGGGCTGACGTACGCGCTGTTGAACCGGAACGACGGGAACGCGGACGCGAGCGGGACGACCGGCAGCCCCAAGAGCCAGACCTCGGGCGGGAGTTCGCCCAGCGCCAGCAGCACGAGTGCGACGCCCAGCCAGACGCCGAGCCCGAGCAGCAGCAAGTCGTCCTCGGCGCCCCAGTCGGTGCACGCGACGGTGGCGGGTGCCAACACCGACTACTCCGGCACCTGTCCGCCGCCGAACTCCAAGGCTCCGACCTTCACGGCGAGCATCACGGTGGGGAAACTGCCCGCGGAGGTGTCCTACCGGTGGGTGACGAAGACCGGCTCGGTCTCCAACCCGGGCTGGAAGACGCTGTCGTTCCCGGCGGGCGGCGGGAAGACCAAGCAGGACCGGGTGTTCCTGACGACGTACACGGACAGCGGGACGTTCAAGAACGAGATCAGCGTCGAGGTCCGCAGCCCGGTGGAGACGACGTCCAACTCGGTGCCGTTCTCGGTGACTTGCCTGACGGAGACCCCGTCGGACGGGGCCTCCGCCTCGGACTCGGCATCACCTTCGGGTCAGTGAGACCTCAGACCGCGCCGGTCAGTACCGGCAGATAGCCGCCGGACTGGCCGGACGCGGTCGGGTGGTACGACTCGCCGATGCTGAGCAGGTTGAGGCTGTGCAGCCAGGAGCTGCCGGAGCAGATCTCGTGGCCGGTGAACGAGGTGCGTACGTCGCCGAAGGTGAAGCCGTGGTCGGCGGCGCGCTTGGCGATGGCCGTGTCGAGGTAGTCGGCCGCGCCGTTGATGGCGGAGCGCTTGGTCGCGGAGAGGCCGAGGCAGGTGGTGCCGAGTCGGTAGAAGCGCGGGTAGCCGAGCACGACCACGTGCGCGGCGGGGGCCTTGGCGCTGATCGTCGAGTAGACGTTGTCGAGGAGGCCGGGGAGCGTCGAGTCGACGTACGCCTTCGCGGTGTTGATCCGGGAGAGGCAGGAGCTGTCGGACTGCAGGACGCAGGTCGTCATGACGTCGGTGAAGCCGGCGTCGTTGCCGCCGATGCTGATCGAGACGAGGGCGGTCGAGGTGCTGAGGGTGCCGAGCTGGTTGGCGAGAACATCACCCGTACGAGCGCCCGAGCAGGCCTTGAAGTCGAACGTCGAGGGTGAGTGGGCGGCTGCCCAGAGGTAGGGGTAGGCCTTGGTGCTGCGGTCGCAGGACCCGCTGGAGCTGATGTAGCTGCCCGAGCCGACTCCGGAGGAGTAGGAGTCGCCGAGGGCCACATAGCCGCCGGTGGCGGCGAGTTGGGACGCCTGCGCCGCCGTCGCCCCGGTGAGGGCGAGGCCGGCGGCGAGGAGGAGCGAGGTCACGTATGCCGTAAATCGGGAACGTCTCATGGAACCTCCCTTAGCAGGATCTCTGCCACAACCGTCGTACCAACTACGCACATTGACGGGAAGTGTCCATGCCAAGGGAGTACCGGAGCGTCCGAGTGGGCGTCTTGACGTGTCGCGCGGGGCTGCGTCACATTGAAGTCCGGCATCCGGCGCGTCGGGGGGCAAAGTCGCCAATGCAGACCTTGGGGATCAAGAGAACATCCAACGCCGACACCGGGCGGACGCGGTCAGGACCAGGGAGGGACCTGTCGGCGCTGCTCGCCGGTGCGGCCGCGGCCGTGGGAGCGGTCGGCGCGGTGCTCGCGCTCACCGATTCCGGCTCGCCGTTGCGCGGTCCGTTCGCGCTGTTCTTTCTCTTCGCCGCGCCGGCCGCGGCGATCGCCGCGATATTGCGCGGACTTGATCCCTTCGCCCGGGTCCTCACCTCGGTGGCGGGCGCGGTGGTCGTCGACATGCTGGTGGCCCAGGGAATGCTGGCCGTGCACCGCTGGTCGGTCGACGGCGGAATCATCGCGGTGGCGGCGATCAGTTGTCTGATTCCGATACCGGTATTCGTGCGGCATATGCGCGGCCGCACAACGACAGACAAAGGAGTGTAACGGTCAAACCAACAAAAACGTGAGGCCTCGTTCCAGGCCTTGCCATACAGGTTCAATCATCAATACCGTCGTACATCTCACCCGCACTGGTCCATCATCGAGCGGCTCTAGGGGAGGGCTCAAGGACCGCGATGGATCCGGGGCGGGGCGCGGTAGGGGGGTGCCGTGCTCGGTGACCGCATTTGTGACCGAGTCGTGCCGCGCGGCCGGCTTTCACGCTTTCCGGGGGTCGACCAGCTTTGCCAGCTCACCACGCGTGCACGGAGATCCATTTCTCCGTGTCGCCTGTGAGAACCCCCCTTTCGAACCGGAGCACAGAGCCGGGCCGCCCAGGGGCGGGCGGTCCGCCGGACGAGAGGGACCAGACTCGTGAGTTCTGTTCTGCGCCCAGCGACATCGGGCCAAGATCCGTTAATGTCGGCCAAATACCGGCCGATCTCCTCTCACCTGGCCATTACACCGCCGGTGAGCATCGTGATTCCCGCCATGAATGAGGCGGAGAATCTTCCCTACGTCTTCAAGACCCTTCCGGCATGGATTCACGAAGTGGTTCTTGTGGACGGCAATTCCAGCGACGACACCGTCGCGGTGGCCCGTGAGCTGTGGCCCGGGGTCAAGGTCGTCGAACAGCAGGGGAAGGGCAAGGGGGATGCCCTGATCACCGGGTTCGAGGCCTGCAGCGGCGACATCATCGTGATGGTCGACGCGGACGGCTCGGCCGACGGGCAGGAGATCGTCAGCTATGTCTCCGCCCTCGTCTCGGGCGCGGACTTCGCCAAGGGCTCCCGCTTCGCCAACGGCGGCGGCACGGACGACATGACGTTCATCCGCAAGCTCGGCAACTGGGCGCTGTGCACGATCGTCAACCGGAAGTTCGGCGCCCGCTACACCGATCTCTGCTACGGATACAACGCGTTCTGGCGGCACTGCCTCGACAAGATCGACCTCGACTGCACCGGCTTCGAGATCGAGACCCTCATCAACATCAGGGTGGTCAAGGCCGGTCTCAAGGTGCAGGAGATCCCCAGCCACGAGTACCTCCGTATCCACGGCACGAGCAATCTGCGCGCCGTGCGGGACGGTCTGCGGGTGCTCAAGGTGATCCTCAAGGAGCGTTCCAACCGGCGTGCGCTGCGCCGTCGTTCACACTCCACGAAGCTCGACTCGGTCCGGGGAGAGGTGTCTTGAGCAGTCCCGGCATCTCTGTCGTGATCTGCGTCTACACCGAGGACCGCTGGGAGGACATCCTCGCGGCGGTCTCCTCGGTGCGGGCGCAGTCGCGGCCCGCTCTGGAGACGTTGCTGGTCGTCGACCACAACCCGGCTCTCCTGGACCGACTCACCAGGGAGTACAAGGACTTCGAGGAGACGGGCGAGGTCCGCGTGCTGGCGAACGCGGGCCCCCGCGGGCTGTCCGCCGGCCGTAACACGGGCATCGCCGTCTCGCGCGGCGAGGTCATCGCCTTCCTCGACGACGACGCCGTGGCCGAGCGGGAGTGGCTGCGGCACTTCGCCGAGGCGTACACCGATCCGAAGGTCATGGCCGTCGGCGGCCGTACGATGCCGATCTGGGCGTCGGGCCGCCGGCCCGCCTGGTTCCCCGAGGAGTTCGACTGGGTGGTGGGCTGCACCTACCGGGGCCTGCCCCCGGGCCGGGTCCGGGTCCGCAACGTCCTCGGCGGCAACGCCTCGTTCCGCCGTACGGCGTTCGACGCCGCCGGCGGTTTCGCCACCGGCATCGGGCGTGACGGCGACAAGCGCCCGCTGGGCTGCGAGGAGACGGAGTTGTGCATCCGGCTCACCCGGGCCAGACCGGACGCGGTGCTGCTGATCGACGACCGGGCGGTGATCCACCACCGGGTGCCCGAGGCTCGCGAGCACTTCGGGTACTTCCGTACGCGTGCCTACGCCGAGGGTCTGTCCAAGGCCCTGGTGGCCCGAAGTGTCGGCGCCGACAAGGGACTTGAGTCGGAACGCCGGTACACGACCCGGGTCCTCCCGGCCGGCGTGGCACGCGGCCTGCGGGACGCCGTGTTCGCCCGCCCGGGCGGCGCGGGCCGGGCGGGCGCGATCGTCGCCGGGGTGTTCACGGCGGCGGGCGGGTATGTCGTCGGGAGCGTGCGGGCACGGCGGGGCGGGGCCACGTTCGAGGTGGTCGGGATCGATCGGGGGGACGCACATGAGTGACACACCGGTGCCGATCCTCATGTACCACTCGATCGCCGCCGCCCCGAACGACGCCACCCGCGAGCTGTCCGTCGCGCCGGAGGCGTTCGCCGAGCAGCTCGCGCTTCTCGGGGATCTGGGCTTCACGCCGGTCAACACCGCTGACTTGGCGGCGAGTTGGCGCTCGGGCAAGCCGCTGCCCGAGCGGCCGGTGCTGATCACCTTCGACGACGGCTACGAGGGTGTGCACCGGCATGCCCTGCCCGCGCTGGCGCAGCACGGCTTCGCGTCCACCCTGTTCGTCTCCACCGGCTGGATCCGAGGCGCCCACGACACCGGGGGCGGTCTGGACACCATGCTCGACTGGGACCAGGTGCGCGAACTCGCGGGCGCGGACGTCGAGATCGGCGGTCACAGCCACACCCATCCGCAGCTCGACCAGCTCGACGACGACACCCTGCGCACGGAGCTGGTCCGCTGCAAGGAGATCGTCGCCGACGAACTCGGCGCCGTACCCGTCTCGTTCGCGTATCCCTACGGCTACTCCAGCCGCCGGGTGCGCCGGGCGGTGCGGGAGACCGGGTTCGCGCAGGCGCTCGCCGTCGGCAACGACCTCGCCCGCCGCCGGCAGGGACCGTACGCCCTGCGTCGGGTGACCGTGCGCCGCACCACGGGCGTCGAGGAGTTCGAGCGGCTCGTCGAGGGCCGTGCGATCGCCCGTAACTTCGCCAGGGACCGGGTCCTCACCCAGGGGTACGCCATGGTCCGCAGAGCCCGACAGGTCCGCCGGAAGGCCAGCCGTTCCCGTGTCTGACACGACCACCACCACCGAGGCCGCAACGCCCGAGACCGAGGCGCCCCAGCGGACGGGGCGCCGACTGCGCCTGCCGGGGAGGGGCAAGTCCCCCGGCGGCAGCCCGCTGTTCCGCAACGCCTACGCCCTGATGCTCAACACCGGGATCTCCGCGGTGCTGGGCCTCGGCTACTGGCTGATCGCGGCCCACTACTACTCGGCCTCCGCCGTCGGACAGGGCTCGGCGGCGATCGCCGCGATGAAGCTCCTGGCCGGACTCACCGCGGTGACCCTGACGGGCGCCCTGGCCCGCTTCATCCCGGTCGCCGGACGCGCCACCGGCCGTCTCATCTTCCGTACGTACGCGGGCAGTTCGCTGGTCGTCGCGCTCGGGGCCGGGGTCTTCCTGCTGACCCTGAACGAGTGGGGACCCTCGTACCGCTTCCTGCACGGGCCGAGCCACGCGCTCGGCTTCGTCGTCGCGGTCGTGGCCTGGAACCTGCTCACGCTCCAGGACGGTGTGCTGACCGGGCTGCGCAGCGCGCCCTGGGTGCCGGTGGGCAACACCGTGTTCTCGGCGGTCAAGTTGGCGCTGCTCGTCGGGCTCGCGACGGTGTTCGCCACCAGCGGTGTCTTCGTGTCGTGGGTCGCCGCGATCGCCTTCTCCGTGGTGCCGCTCGGCTGGCTGGTGTTCCGGCGGCTGGTGCCCCGGCACATCAAGGCGACCGAGGACCACGCGAGGCCGCCGACGCTCAAGGAGATCGGGCGGTTCCTCGCCGGGGACTACACCGGCTCGCTGTTCTCGCTCGCCGTGGTCTACCTGGTGCCGGTGATCATCGCCTCGCAGGTCAGCTCCGAGGACAACGCGTACTTCTACATCACCACGACGATAGGCGGCACGGTCAACCTGCTCGCCATCAACATGGGCGCCTCACTGACCGTCGAGGGCTCGCACGACCCGGCGCGCATCGCCGCCAACACCCGGGCCGCGCTCAAGCGGATGGCCCGGATCATGCTGCCGATCTGCGGGCTGCTGTTCATCGGCGCCCCGTACATCCTGGGCGTGTTCGGCGCGGGCTACGCGGACGCGGCGACCCCGCTGCTGCGCTGGTTCGCGGTGGGCGCCCTGCTGCGGGTCGTCATGGAGACCTACTTCGCGGTGCTGCGCGCGCAGAGCCGCACCGGTGGACTCGCGTGGCTGCAGGGCCTGTTGTGCGTCCTGGTGCTCGGTCTGACGCTGCTGCTGCTGCCCCGGATGGGCCTGACCGGCGCGGGCGTCGCCGAGATCTCCAGCCTCGCGGTGATCGTGACGATCGCCGCGCCCAAGCTCTTCCGGACGCTCCGGGCAGCGACGCCCGCGGAAGCGCCCGAGGACACGGCACCGGACGGCGACCTCGCCGACCTGGGGGCACGCGAGGTCCCGGCCGCGCCGCGCCGTCGTGGTCCGGCCTGGGCGCTCGACTCCGACACCCTCGCGCTCGGCATCCATGTGGACTTCGACCACCTGGAACGCCGTCCCGATGTGCGGCCCGGTCCGGGCACCCCGCCCACCGGCACGCCCATCGTGTCCGGCGAGCAGCGGCCGACCTGGGCGCTCGGCATCAAACGGTCCGAGATCGTGGGACTGCCCGTCGAGGAGCGGGAACCCGGTTCGGAGTCCTCGCTGAGCCCGTCGGCGGAGCCCGAGGTGGACGCGCCGTTCGAGCCCGCCGAGGGCTCCGACCGGGTGGTCGTACCGGAGGCGGCCCTCGTCCGGGAGCAGGCCCGCAAGGACGCGGCGGAGCAGGCACGGGAGGCAGAAGTACCACCGCCCGCCCGCCCGTTGTCGCTGCGCGAGCGCCTCGTGCCCACCCGGCCCGGTGTCGTGCTGGTCTGTCTGCTGGTCGCCGCGCTGCTCCTGTACTGGGTGCCCGCGCTGCGGCTCGGCCAGGCCGACCTCGACGACATGGGCGGCCTCGGCCTGATCTCGGTGCTGCCGCTGCCCACGCTGGTCGGCGCCGCGCTGCTGGTCACGGTGTTCGCCGCGCTGCTGTGGCTGGGCCGCGAACACAGGGCCCTGCTGCTGATCACCTTGCTCGCGACCGTCGTCTCGCTGCACGCGCTGCCCGCGGTGATCGAGCCCGAACCGCGCTTCCCGACGGCCTGGCAGCACCTCGGGTTCATCGACTACATCGACCGCACCGGGTCGGCCGTACCCGACCTGGACGCCCGCTGGAGCTGGCCGGGCTTCTTCGCCGCGGCGGCGTTCATCGGCAGGGCGTGCGGGATCACCGACTGGACCGAGGTGATCCGCTGGTGGCCCACCGCCATCCAACTCGCCTATCTGGCACCGATGTTCCTGCTGGTGCGCTCACTGCGGGCGAGCTGGCGGGCGAAGTGGACCGGTATCTGGATCTTCGTGCTCAGCGGCTGGGTCGGCCAGGACTACTTCTCCCCGCAGGGCTTCACCTTCCTGCTCTATCTGGCCTTCGTGGCGATCCTGCTGGTGTGGTTCCGGGCGCCGGGCGTCCTGTGGTCGAGGATGCGGCCGGGCGAGACGGAGGTCGAGCCGACCGACCGGCGTCAACAGGCCGTCCTGCTCCTGGTGTTGATCGGTCTGTTCGCGGCGAGCGTCCCGGCCCACCAGCTCACCCCGTTCGTGATGCTGGGCGTGCTCACGGTCCTCGTCCTGATCGGCCGCTCCGAACTGCGCGGCCTGCCCATCCTGTTCGCGGTGCTGGTCGCGGTCTGGCTCGGTTTCATGGCCGAGCCGTACTGGTCCGGACACTTCGACGACCTCTTCGGCGGGGTCGGCGGGGTCGGCAGCAATGTGTCGACATCCGTCTCCGGCCGTATCGCGGGCGGCAGTTCGACCCACAAGCTGGTCCTCTACACCCGCGTCCTGCTGGCCGGCGGCATCATGGCCTTCGCCTGCTGGGGCTGGTGGCGCCGCCGCGACCACAAGTACCGCGAACGCTCCCTGCTCGTCCTCACGTTCGTCCCGTTCCTGGGCTTCGGCATGCAGTCCTACGGCGGCGAGATGGCGCTGCGCGTCTTCATGTTCGCGGTGCCGGGCGCGGCCCTGCTCGCGGGTCTCGCCCTCTTCCCGCGCACCGGCGTCACCGCCAAGGAGCGCGAGAAGGACCGGGTGAGCCTCGCCCCGCTGGCCGCGCTGCTCGCCGGTCTGCTGCTCATGGGCGGCTTCCTGGTGGCCCGTTGGGGCAACGAGGGCTTCGAGCGGGTGCGGCCCGGCGAGGTCGCGGCCATGGACTACGTGTACGCGCACGACAAGCCGACCCTGCGGCTGCTGTGGCTGACCGACGACACGGTCAACGACGTGACGCCGGCGATGCCGTGGGGCGCGAAGGACATGGAGCGGGTCAACTACGTTCCCACGCTGGCCCCTTCGGACCCGGTGCTGGTGTCCGGTCTGGTCAAGGCGCTCAAGGACGCGGGCCCGAACTCGTATCTGATGATCAACGAGAGTCAGGTCGTGGCGCTCCAGATGGACGCGGGCTTCTCACCGACCTGGCAGGCGCGGCTCGTCCAGAACCTCGACAACCGGCAGGAGTTGAGGAAGGTCCTCGTCAACGACGACGTGACCATGTACGCGCTGCGCACCCAGCCGGCCGGTGCGGTCCCGAAGCCCGATCCCGGGCCGATCGGACCGCAGATCACCTGGACGCCGTGGTCGGTGGTGGGCGCGCTCGCCGCCGTCGCGCTGATCCTGATGCTGACGGCCCGCGAGGTGGTCCGGGTCGCGGTGCGGCCGGGTGTGCGTCAACTGCGGTGGCTGCAGAGCAGTTTCTGGTTCTCGCTGCCCCTGCTGGCGGTGCTGCTGGCCTCGCTGGTGCAGCGGTTCCTGACCATGAAGTAGCAGGTCCACGAGGTCAAGTGGCTTATCGCGTCAGCCACTTGACCTCGTAGGCCGCCATGTCGAACTGCTTGCCGTCGACCTTCGCGCTGATCTGCCGGTTCAGGGTGTTCACGACCAGGACCGTCTTGTCGGTGGCGAGGACGCGGACATTGGGCACGTCGTCGGCGGCGACGGACACCGTCGCGTACGTGGTGCCGGGTCCGAAGGCCGTGTCGAAGCGGGAGACCAGGTCGTACATGGGCAGTTGCCTCCCGCCGTCGGAACTGTCGGTCGGGGTCCACAGGCAGCCCGCGCAGTTCGTGCCCTTCTCGTCCTCCGGGTTCCAATAGAAGCCGGAGGTGGCGCCGCCCTTGGCCATGGCGATCATGCCGGCCGCCTGGACGGCGACGCGATGGGTCTCGGACCAGCCCTTGCGGTCGTCGTTGCCGTCCGCGGGTTCGACGTAGTACTCGGCCCACCACAGCGGCAGGTCGTGCGTCTGTTGCCGTACCCACTCGCTGACGGCGGTGAGTTTGTCGGTGGCCCCGAACTCGTTCGGCAGCAGCTCGTCGTCGTTGGTGTAGCTGGAGCCGTCGACGACCACGAAGTCCGCGCCGGCCTTGTGCTGGTTCCAGTAGTCGAAGGCGTCGACGATCCTCTGGTCCATCGCGCCCCAACTGCCCTTGAGGGTGCTGGAGGCGTTCGCGTCGCGCGGGTCGACGCTGTCCATCACCAGATACGGACCGCCGACCATGATCTTCGGGTTGACCTTCTTCAGCGCCTTGTAGACCAGGTTGTAGAGCTGGGTGTAACCCTCGTAGTCCCAGCGCTGTTCGGCGTTGTTCCAGAAGCCCTTGAACTCGTTCCACACGATGAAGTGGGTGACGTCCGGGTACCGCTTGGCGACGGTCGCGGCGAGCGCGGCGAAGTCCGCGTAGTGGTCCGCCTGCGGGGCCGTCTCCAGCGACACCTGGCTCCAGTCGGTGTTGTCGACGCCCGCCTTGCCGCCCTTCATCCAGTCCGGGGAGCAGCACAGCGTGATGACCGGGGTGCCGCCCGACTTGCGGACGAAGTCGATACGGCGGTCGAGGGCGCCGAAGTCGTAACGCCCCTTCACCGGCTCGGGGTTGTCGGCGCCCCAGCCCATGATGGCCTGGTCCTGCGGCAGTTGGGACTTCGCCAGCAGCCCCTCTACACGCTCGGTCGCGGTGTCACTGCCCTCGTCGGCGCTGTACTGGGTGTGGGTGAAGCCCCAGCCGACCTCCGGCCGGTCCTCGTCGGGCGGGGTCGCCGGAGTGCCGTGCACCTTGTCGCCGTCGCGCGAGGTGCCCGCGGTGCTTCCGCCGCCGGGAAGCGTGTTGATCAGGGTCACGATCAGAGCCAGTGCGGCCACACCCACGCCGAGCAACGCGGTGAGCCGCCACCGCCGTGCCCCCGAATTCCACCCATGACGTCCCATCAAGGGCAACAGTAACGTCGGTGCCCGGCGGTGGGGCAGGCCTCCACATGCACAGGCTTGTAACAGGACCGAGGGGATACACGGCGGACACGGAGCGGACACATCGGATGGACCGGGCGGAACCGACACTCGGGGGCGCACTGTGGAAAGCGGGTGCACACGGCGTCCTCGTGCCGGATCATGGCCCCATGTCCGCTAACCCACACGACGCACTGCCGATCCGGCTCAACGTCGACGACTCCGACTCCCCGTCCGACGTCGTCGACGCGCTGTTCCTCGGCCGCTTCGCGACGGGCGAGCAGCCGTACTCGCACGCGGCGAACATCGACCGCGTACGGTCCGGGGCGACCCTGCTCCCGCCGGGCGCCCGCGTGCTGCGCGCCGCCCGCGACGACGACCGCAGCGCGACCCTCGCCGAGGGCGACGGCTGGACCCTGCTGATCTCCCGCTGGAACCGCGGCGCCGACGTCACGGTCACCGCGACGACCGAGGAACTCGCCGAGAAGGTCCTCGACCAGGCCACGGACGGCGCGGCGGACGAGCCCGAACCCCAGCCGGAGAACGTGACGATGGGGTTCTGGTACGTCTCCCCCAGGCGCGGCCCGCACCGGACGACCCGGCAGATCTCGGCGGGTACGTGGGACGAGGTGCGCCCCAACTACACGCGTCCGGTGGCCGATGCGATGGACCGCCTGATGAAGACGACCCCGGAGGACATCGCGGGCCGGCTGCTGTTGCTGCACGGCCCGCCGGGCACCGGCAAGACCTCGGCACTGCGCACGCTGGCCCGTTCCTGGCGGGACTGGTGCCAGGTGGACTGTGTGCTGGACCCGGAGCGGCTGTTCAGCGATGTCGGCTATCTGATGGACATCGCGATCGGCGAGGACGACTCGACGGGCAAGGGCCGTTGGCGGCTGCTCCTGCTCGAGGACTGCGACGAACTGATCCGCGGCGAGGCCAAGCACACGGCAGGCCAGGCCCTGTCCCGGCTGCTGAACCTCACGGACGGCCTGCTCGGTCAGGGCCGCAACGTCCTGGTCGGCGTCACCACCAACGAGGACCTGGAGCGCCTCCACCCCGCCGTGGTCCGCCCCGGCCGCTGTCTGGCCCGCATCGAGGTCGGCGCGCTCACCCGCAAGGAGGCGGTGAACTGGCTCGGCACGGAGGAGGGCGTCGGCCGCGAGGGCGCGACCCTGGCGGAGCTGTACGCGCTGCGCCGGGGCACCCAGCCGACGTCGGTGCCGGACCAGCGGGAGGGGGCGGACGCGGGGTTGTATCTGTAGCGACTCCCGCTGTCCTAGGGGGCGTCGTAGGCCGCCCGCAGTGCGTCCCGTGCGGCGGCCAGCGCGTCGGACTCCGACAGCCCGAGCCGCCGTACCCGCTCCGCGTACGCCTGCGCGGCGGCCGCCGCCTCCCGCTCGGCCGCCGAACCGGCCGCCGCGACGAGCGTGCCGTTGCGGCCCCGCGTCTCGATCACCCCGTCCGTCTCCAGGGCCCGGTACGCCTTGGCGACGGTGTTGGCGGCGAGGCCGAGCGACTCGGCGAGCCCGCGCACCGTGGGCAGCCGGTAGCCGACCGGCAGCGCGCCGGACCGGGCCTGCGCCGAGATCTGGGCGCGGATCTGCTCGTAGGGCGCGGCACTGTCATCGATGTGGATCTTCAGGGTCACGGCCCGATTGTCCCGCACCCGCCGGAAAATGAGAGGCACTCCGGCGCGGCCCCGCCGTAGCGTGCGACTCCATGACCGTGATCGCGCGCGACCTGCGCCCCGATGTCCGGGCCGACCTGGAGGGCTTCGTCCGGGTCCGCCGACTGGCCCTCCCCTACATGCTGTTCACACCGGAGTCCGTCGCCTTCGACATCGCCCACGCACATCCGGAGGCCGAGCTGCGCAGGCTGGTCGCGGAGGAGGACGGCGAGATCATCGGCACCGCCCAGGTGGGCATCGCCTACGAGAGCCCGGAGCCCGGCCAGGGCTTCGTCAACGTGTACGTGCACCCGGAGCGGACACACCGGGGCGCGGGCTCGCTCCTGGTCCGCACCGCCGAGGAGCACCTGGCCGCCCGGGGCGCGAGCAGGCTCTACGCCTGGGTCCTGGACGAGCCGGGCAACCGCGCCTTCGCCGAGGGGTTCGGCTACACGGCGAGCCGCTCCGCGCACTTCCTCCGCCTGGACCTGACGCACGGCACGCTGCCCCCGCTCCAGGATCCGCCGCCGGACGTCTCGATCCGCCCGGGCTCGGACTTCGCCGACGACCCGCGCCCCCTCTTCGAGCTGGACGCGGAGGCGACGCTGGACGAACCCAGCGACATCGACACCGAGTTCACCGACTACGAGGCCTGGCTGGACGAGACCTGGCGAAACCCTCTCTTCAGCCCCGAGTTGACGTCCGTCGCCGTCATCGACGGACGCCCGGCGGCCTTCAGCGCGGCCCGCACGGACGACGGCACCCGCTACGGCACGGTGATGACCGGCACGGCCCGCGCCCACCGCGGCCGGGGCCTGGCCAAGCTTGCCAAGAACGACTCCTTGCACCGCGCCCGCGCGGCCGGGTACACGGAGGCCTTCACGGGCAACGACACCGGCAACGGTCCGATGCTCGCGATCAACAAGTGGTTCGGTTACGAGACCTGCGCTACGGAGGTTCGGTATGTCCGTGAACTCAGCTGATCCCGCACGCCAGTTGGACGTCGTCCTCGTCAAGGCGGGCCGGACGAAGATCCGTTACACGGCGGAGCTGCTCTCCGACGACGGCACCCGCCTCGCCGTCCGCGCCCCGTGGGCCGGTGAGGGCGTCCGCGACTTCGGCTTCGTACGCTTCGAGCGCGGCGACGTGTTCACCGAATACTACTGGCGGGACCGCTGGTACTCGGTGAAGCAAGTCCGTTCCGGTACAGGCGAGTTGAAGGGCTGGTACTGCGACATCACCCGCCCCGCCACCTTCTCCGGCACCGAACTCGTCGTCGAGGACCTCGACCTGGACCTGTGGCGCTCGGCGGACGGCCTGGACGTACGACGCCTGGACGAGGACGAGTTCGAGGAGAGCGGGCTGGCGGAATCGGACCCTGCGGCTGCGGCTGCCGCCGTGGCAGCGCTCGACGAGTTGGAGGGGCTGGCGCGTGAGGGTGGTTTCGAGGAGTTGCTGGCGTGAGGCCGGGCGGGGCCGGGGGCTGTCGGGCGGGGGAAGGCGGCGACGCGGAGCATCGGCGACCGACGGCGACGCCGCTGGGGGTCCCCACGCCTGCAAGGCGGCAGGAAGCCGGGCCGGGCCCCACGTCTGCGGCACAATCCGCCGGCAGGCTCTGGGCCGTGTCCGCGAAGTCCCGTCGTTCGCCCGCAGGTCGGGCCTCGCGCCCGCCGTGGAAGCGGCTGGTGGCGGAGTCGGTGCGTGCTGTCAGTGGGCCGCACGGAAGCCCTCGTACCGGACGCAGAGCGTGCCGAGCGTCGCGAGCGGGCGGGACTTCGCCGGCGCGGCCTACGGCACCGCCACCACCGCGTACCGCTCGTCGGTCACCGGCTTGCCCCACAGGAGTGGGTCGTCCGAGAGCCGCTCCACGCGCACATGGCCGGCGAGGGGTGTCAGGAGTTCGGTGAGGCGGTCTGCGGATATGCCGACCGGGCTGACCTGCCCCCAGCGGCCCTCGATCAGCACGAGCCGGCCGCCGGGGCGCAGCAGCCCGCGCCAGTGGCGCAGGACGCGGGCCGGGTCGGGCAGCGTCCACAGCACATGCCGGACGAGGACGACGTCGTAGCGCTGCTCCCCCACCGGGGGTGCCGCCGCGTCACCGACGAGGAACGCCGCGTCACGGCCGGCCAGCTTCGCGCGGGCGAGGTGCACCATCGCCGGGGAGAGATCGACGCCGGTGACATGGTGTCCCTGCTCGGCCGCGAGGAGCGACAGGCTGCCGGTGCCGCAGCCGAGGTCGAGGACGTCGGCCGCGCCGGCGGGCAGCCAGCCGCGCAGCCGGTCCGCCCAGGCCCGGCGGATCTCCGGGTCGCGCAGGCCGTGATCAGGCTCTTCGTCGAAGGCGGCGGCCTCCGCGTCCCAGTCCACGTTTGCTTCGGGTTCACTCATCCGCCCAGCGTGACACCCGCCACTGACACTCCCATCGTGACAGCCGCCACAGACAGACCAGCGCCGATGAGTCACCCTCCCGGGAACGGTCTACCTCGTGAGAACACGAACCCGGGTGGACACAAGGAGGCAGCCATGCGCCGCGTAACCGTGCAGAAGCCCCTGAAGAAGTCGGACGCCCGCCGTGTGCGCGAGGAGTCCGACGAGCGCCCCACCGAGCGCCCCGAGGTCCGGAAGGACATCGCCCGCACCTGGTGGCCGGACGGCTGAGCCCGGCCTGCTCGGACCCGCCGCTTCAGCCCAGTCGCTTCCGGTAGTGGACGCGGTCGTAGGGCCCGTCCGTGCGCCGCTCGACGACCTCGTAGCCGAACCTCGGGTAGATCTCCTGGTTCTCCCACATCAAGGCGTGTGTGTAGAGCCTGACCTCGGCCAGCCCCAGCGCACGCGCGCGTGCGTCCACGAACTCCAGCAGCCGCCGTCCCACCCCCGTGCCGTGCGCGTCGGGGCGGACGGCGATGCTGTCGAGGAACAGATGGTCAGCGCGCTCCTCGATCACCACCAGCCCGACCACGGGGTCACCCGCGACGAACACCCGCCCGGCGACCACATTCGCCATATGGTCCGCCTCCATGGGCTGCGGCACCACACCGATACGCGCGATGTAGTGGTGGTACGCCATGTCGGTCACGGCCTTCACAGCCGGCACATCGCCGACGACGGCCACGCGAACATCGGTACTCATGTGCGCCACCGCCCCCTCTCTGAGCCCTCGGTTAGCCCTGTCTTAACGCCACCATAAGGATCTCCCTCCCCCGTCTCCAGCAGGCGATTTCGCGGTTTCCAGGGGCTAGCTTCTGATCACCCCCACGGGATCCGTCCCGGGAACCGTCCCCCGCCCCGCGAACCGTCCGAGGAGTTGGAGTTCCCCATGCCCGCACGCCGCAAGGCCGCCGCTGTCGCCGTCGTCGGCATGGCCCCGCTCGCGCTGACCGCGCTCACCTCGACGCCCGCGGCGGCGCACGGTTCGATGGGCGACCCGGTCAGCAGGGTCTCGCAGTGCTACGCGGAGAACCCGGAGAGCCCCAGCTCGGCCGCGTGCAGGGCGGCGGTCGCGGCCGGAGGGACGCAGGCGTTCTACGACTGGAACGGCATCCGGATCGGGGACGCGAACGGGCAGCACCGGACGCTGATCCCGGACGGCAAGCTGTGCAGCGCGAACAACGAGGAGTTCAAGGGCCTCGACCTGGCCCGCGCGGACTGGCCGACGACAAGCGTCAGCAGCGGGTCGTACACCTTCAAGTACCGCGTGACCGCGCCGCACAAGGGCACCTTCAAGGTGTACCTCACCAAGTCCGGCTACGACCCCACGCAGCCGCTCGCCTGGGCCGATCTGGACCTGGAGCACCCGGTCGCGACGAGCACCGACCCGGTCGCCTCGGGCGGCTTCTACACCTTCTCGGGCACCCTGCCGCAGCGCTCCGGCAAGCAGCTCCTGTACGCGATCTGGCAGCGCTCGGACAGCCCGGAGGCCTTCTACTCCTGCTCGGACGTCACCTTCGGCGGAAGCAACAGCACTGGCTCGGCGGGCAGTTCGACCCCGACTCCCACCCCGGCCGCCCCGACCACTCCCGCGCCGTCCGCCTCCGCCCCCTCCGACGAGCAGATCGCCGCCGGTGCCGACAAGTCGACCGTCGAGCACAACGGCCACGGGGACGCGGACGCGAGCACCTCGGCGGAGCCGGTCGCGGCCACGGCGCAGGCCGAGGCCAACGAGCCGCAGGCGGTGGGTAGTTCACAGGACCTCGCGGAGACCGGCGCCAATGACGACTCGCCGTATCTCGCCATGGGCGGCGCGGCCTCCCTGGCACTCGGCGCGGCGGCCCTGTTCGCCTCGGTCCGCCGTCGCGCGATCAACGGCGGTGGACGGCACGGCCGTTAGTACGGCCGTCCAGGGGGCGGGGCCTGTCCGGCGGCTCAGGTCGGACAGGCCCCGCGGTGTGTCTGCGGTCAACTGAGGGCCGAAAGGCACGTGGTGGTGGTCGCGTGTGCGGGGTCGAGGGCGTTGGCGACCTCGTGGAAGGCGATCCGGTCCGACAGTCCGAGCAGGGCGTGTTCGGAGAGATCGACTGAACACAGGTTCTGGATCAGCACGTTGTGCACGTCGGATCCGCTGAGGAACTGGCTGCTGTACGGCGTGACCACCTCGTCGTACCGGGTGGCGATGACCGTGTAGTGGACGCCGGGGACGGTGTCGCCGCCCACGTTCAGCTTGGCGAGGAAGGCCGAGCCGGCGATCTGGTCGGCGAGGGCGGGGGTCGCGGCGGAGATCACGTCCTGGGCGCCGGGGAAGTACGGCAGGAGCTGGGTGAGGCCGTCCAGGGTGGTGCCGTGGTTGTCGGGCGCGATACCGACGAAGGTGTCCACCTTGGCGGCGCCGCCGAGGAACTTGAGGTAGTAGCGGGGCATCATGCCGCCCTGCGAGTGGCCGACGAGGTCGACCTTGGCGGCGCCGGTCGCGGCTAGCACCTTGTCGACGTAGGCCTGGAGTTGTTCTGCCGACTTGTCGATGGGGCCGAGCCCGTAGATGAGGGGGACGCCCGGGAGTTGGCCGTAGTCGAGGGAGAAGACGCAGTAGCCGCGGGCCTCCAGATACGGCGCGAGAACGAGCCAGTTGTCGGTGCTGTTGGCGAACGTGCCGTGTACGAGGACGACCGGGTCGGGGTGGGCGGCGGAGGGTTTGCAGTCGTAGTCGTTCCAGCCGGTGCTCGGGGCGCTCGCCGCGTGGGCGGCGGTGGGGAGGGCGGCGACCGCGGCGGTCAGGAGCAGCGCGGTCAGGGGTCTGAGCACTCGTTTCCAGGGCAGCATCGTGTGATCTCCTTGCGGCTCAAGGGAGTTGCGACGGCCTTACGCCCTGTGATCCGGATCACAAGAATGCTGTTCACTCGTCAAGTTACGAGCGAGTAGGTGAAGTGTGAAGTTACGCGTCAGTAAAAACTTCCAGTGATAACCGGTCACCAGGTGGGCCTGATGGGACCGTAGGGCGCAATTCGCCCCAAACGGTCACACAACACGCGCACTTCACTCTCACCCAGCAGCTCGACCCACGGCCGCACGGCATCCAGGGCCGCTTCCTCCGCGGCCCGCGTACAGGCCCAGCCCCGCTCGGTGAGGACGACCAGCCGGGCCCGCGCGTCTCCGGGGTGCGGACGCCGTTCGACGTACCCCTTGCGCACGAGTTCGTCGACAAGCTGACTCGCGGCCTGCTTGGTGACGCCGAGATGGGCGGCGAGTTCGGTGGCCGTCGCACCGTCCGGGGCGAGCCGCGTGAAGGCGAAGCCGTACGCGGGGCGCGCCTCGAATCCGCGGGCCTCGACCCCGTCGTTGATGCGCCGCGTCAGTTCACCGGCGGCGGCGAGCAGGGCGGCGGTCAGGGCCATGGCCTCGGAGTTCTCCACAGGGGCATTGAAACACCCTTGACGAACCGGTCAAGTCGCTTGACCATGTGGACATATGGTCAAGCAGCTTGACCATCGCGCAATCATCCACCTTCCCGCCATCCACCTTCCCCACCATCCATTTCTGGAGGCAGCCATGCCCGTCGTCCACCCGTCCGACGCCGTCGTCCACGAGATCCACGGCGCCCGCTTCGTCTCGTACGCCCACCCCGGCACGGGCAGCAAAGAACTGTGCGCATGGCGCGGCGAGATCCCGGCCGGCACCAAAGCACCCCTGCACACCGTCAACCGTGAGGAGATCCTGCACATCCTCGAAGGCGAGCTGGTGATCACCCTCGACGGCCGCACCGAGCGGGTCGGCGCGGGCGACACGCTGATCATCAATCCCGGAGCGACCTTCGGCGCCGAGAACCCCACCGACCGGACCGTGATCACCTGGGTCACCACGTCCATCGGCCTGGAAGCGGACCTGGCCGACGGCACGCACATCGTGCCGCCGTGGGCCAACTGACGTACGAGCGAACGGAGTTACGCGGGTAAACCACCGCGACAACAAAACAACCTGACCTCGCCAGGCCCTACGATCCCTGTCGCGCAACCGACTCCTTCACCAAGCACGCGCCACACAGATCCGCGCCCGCCCGACGGCGGTGCGATGCCGGCAAGAGCGACCGGTCGGGAAACGGCGACCCGCCTCTGCGGCCGACCGATCTCCGCATCTCGGCGCCCGCGGCCTTCCCGACCGACCTCCACCTCTCGGCGCCCGCGGCCTTCCCGGCCGATCTCCGCCCCTCGGCGCGCCCGCGGACTCCCCGACCGGTCGCGGGCGCGCCGAGACGCACCGGATCGCACGCGAGCGCGGCCTCATTCCCGCCACCCCGCTCCCAGTCGACCCGGCCCATGGATCCACTCCGGACCACCGGACAGCCACACGCGACATGCGTCCCGGAGCCGTTTTTCCTCAACCGCCCTGCCCGGCTTGAGGCCTGACGGGATGGCATCGATTTCGGACTGCGCCCACCCTCCAAAAAATCGCTGACGTGTTCGAATGCGGGTCGCTGACCGGGGCTGATGGGGTTAGAGTAATCGAACGAGCGTACGATGGACGTATCGGGCACATGGCCGAAAAGGGGTGGAGTGATGGAGGTGCGGCATGGCGGGCTTCGCTCATCTGCACGTCGCCTCCGGTTACTCCGCCCGCTACGGCGCCTCCCATCCCGAGCAGCTCGTCCGGCGGGCGGGCGAGCGGGGCATGGCGGCCCTCGCGCTCACCGACCGGGACACGGTCACCGGGGCTGTTCGATTCGCGCAGGCCTGCGCGAAAGACGGGGTCCGACCGGTCTTCGGCATCGACCTGGCGGTGGAGGCCCTGGCGCCCCCGCCGCCGGTCCAGCACCGCCGCACCCCGGCGCGCGGCGGCGCACATGTCGTGGAGCCGCCGCTGCGGTTCGTGCTGCTCGCGCAGAACCGGGCGGGCTGGGCGCGGCTGTGCCGCATCACGTCCGCCGCCCACGTCGGCGCCGTGTCCGGTACCGCACCGGTCGTGCCGTGGGAGGCGCTGCGTGAGTACGGCGGCCCCGGGCTGACGGTGCTGCTCGGACCGCTCTCGGAGCCGGTCCGGGCGTTGTCGGTGGGCAGGGAGGATGTCGCGGTGAAGCTGTTGGCGCCCTGGCGGGAGGTCTTCGGGGAGGGAGTCCGGCTGGAGGCTGTGGCGCAGAAACGTTTCAGCACCGAGGCGGGTTCGCTCCGGCTGGCCGCCCGCACCCTGGCCCTGGCCGACCGCACCCGCACCACCGCCGTGCTCTCCAACGCCGTCCGCTACGCCGACCCCGACCAGCACCGCCTCGCCGACGTCCTGGACGCGGCACGACTGCTGCGCCCGGTCGACCGGCGCCGACTGGACAGCGGACAACGCTGGCTCAAGGACGAGAGAGGCATGGAGGGCATCGCGCGGATGGTCGCCGAGTGCGCCGGGGCGGACGTACGGCGAGCCCGCCGTCTGATGGCCGACACCGCCGCCACGGCCGCCGAATGCGTCGTCGACCCCAGGGCCGACCTCGGACTCGGCACCCCGCACCTCCCGGAACCGTCGCTCTTCGGCGCCGGACCGGCAGGCGCCGCGGAACTGCTGCGCGGACAGTGCGAGGCCGGTCTGGCCAGACGCGGTCTCGACCGCGACCGTACGGCGCTCGACCGGCTGGACGAAGAACTCGACGTGATCTCCGAGTTGGGCTACGACTCGTACTTCCTCGCCGTCGGCCAGGTCGTGGCCGACATCCGGGCCAAGGGCATCCGGGTCGCGGCCCGCGGCTCCAGCGCCGGATCGCTGGTCTGCCACACGCTGGACATCGCGACCGCCAACCCGCTCGACCACCGCCTGCTGTTCGAACGCTTCCTGAACCTGCGCCGGAAGACACTGCCCGACATCGACATCGACGTGGAGTCCGCCAGACGCCTGGAGTGCTACGACACGATCTTCGAACGGTTCGGGAAGGAACGGGTCGCGGTCACCGCCATGCCCGAGACCTACCGGGCACGCCGGGCCCTGCGCGACACCGGCCTCGCCCTCGGCATCCCGCCCGCCGACATCGACCGGATCGCCAAGAGCTTCCCGCACCTGCGCGCCTCCGACATCACCAGCGCCCTCGCCGAACTGCCCGAACTGCGCCAACTGGCCGCCGAGGCACACCGGTTCGGGCCGCTGTGGGAACTCGCCGAGGGCCTCGACTCTCTGGTCCACGGCATGGCCATGCACCCCTGCGGCGTGGTCATCAGTGACGCGACGCTCCTGGACCGGCTGCCCGTGCAGCCCACCCCGCAGGGCGACTACCCCATGGCGATGGCCGCGAAGGAGGAGATCGAGGCGCTGGGCAACATCAAACTCGACGTCCTGGGCGTGCGGATGCAGTCCGCCATGGCCCATGCCGTCGCCGAGATCGAACGGACCACCGGCACCGCCATCGACCTGGACGACCCGAAACAGGTGCCGCTGGACGACGTCTTCGCCTTCAAGCTCATCCAGGAGAGCCGGACCCTCGGCCTGTTCCAACTGGAGTCCCCCGGCCAGCAGGATCTCCTCTCCCGGCTGCAGCCCCGCGACCCCCAGGACGTCATCGCCGACATCAGTCTCTTCCGTCCCGGACCGGTGGCCGGCGGCATGCCCGAGCGCTACATCGCCGCCCGGCACGGTGGTAAGCCGTCCTATGCGCACCGGGACCTGGAGCCGGTGCTCTGCGACACCTACGGCGTGACCATCTGGCACGAGCAGATCATCGAGACGCTGTCGGTGCTGACCGGTTGCGACCGGGCCTACGCCGAGTTCACCCGGCGGGCGCTCGGTGACAAGGACGAACTGCCCAGGATCAGGGACTGGTTCCACGAGCTGGCGCGCGCACGCGGCTACAACTCGGCCGTCCGGGACGAGGTCTGGAGGACCATCGAGGCCTTCGGGGCATACGGCTTCTGCCGGGCCCACGCGGTCGCCTTCGCCGTGCCCGCGCTGCAGAGCGCCTGGCTCAAGGCGCACTACCCGGCGTTCCTGCTGGCCGGTCTCCTCGAACACGATCCCGGTATGTGGCCCAAGCGAGTTCTGGTCGCCGACGCCCGCCGGGGCGGCGTACAGGTCCTGCCCGTCGACATCAACCGTTCCCGGACGAGGCACACCGTGGAGAAGACCGACGGAGGGCGGTGGGGTGTACGGCTCGCGCTGTCCGGGGTGCGCGGCATCAGCGAGGAGGAGTGCGCACGGGCGGAGGCGGGGCAGCCGTACGGATCGCTGTCGGACTTCTGGCAGCGGGCCCGTCCCAGCAGACCGGTCGCCGAACGGCTCGCGGAGATCGGCGCGTTGGGCCCGCTGCACGACGGTCGTCTCACTCGACGTGATCTGCTGCTCCAGATCGCCGAGTTGCACCGGCAGTCCCGTAACCGGACCGCGCACGAGGGGCAACTGCCCATTGAGGCAGGTGCGGTTGGTGGCGCCGAGCCGAGCGGGCTGCCGGAGATGACCGGACGCGAGGCGCTGAGCGCCGAGTTGAACACGCTCGGGATCGATGTCTCCAAGCACCTGATGGAGCATCACCACCGGTTGCTGCGCGAGATCGGCGCTACCGACGCGGCCCACCTGGCCGGACTGCGCGCGGGGCAGCAGGTGTTGGTCGCGGGCGTACGGGCCTCGACCCAGACTCCGCCGATCGCGAGCGGCAAGCGGATCATCTTCGTCACCCTGGAGGACGGTTCCGGCCTGGTCGACCTGGCCTTCTTCGAGGACTCCCACCCGGCCTGCGCGCACACCGTCTTCCACAGCGGGCTGCTGCTGGTCCGCGGCACGGTCCAGGTGCGCGGCACCCGTCGTACCGTCGTCGGCACCATGGCCTGGGACCTGGACGAGATCGCCGCCGCCCGCCGCGACCACGGCCCCGAGGCCGCCCTCGCCCTCCTCGGCGAGACCCGCCCGCACCCGACCCCCGCCCAGCCGCGACGCACCCTGGCCAACGGCACCACCGGCGCCCGCCTGCACCCCTACGCCGACCTCCAGCCCGCCGGCACCCGCTCCGCCGATCTCAAGAAGTTCGGCCATCGCAGTCCGGGGAGTGCGGGATGACCACGCGCCGGCGGCACATCGCCCACCTCCATCTGCACGCGGAACTGACCGAGGCTCAGTACGACGACATAGTCGAACTGATGTACGGAATCACACCCCACGTCCAGACCCTCCCGCCGAACGCCGTCCAACTCGATCTGACGTCGGCGCTCCGGTACTTCGACAGGTCTCCCCACGGTGTCGTCCAGATGGTGATGCTCAGACTGAAGGGGCTCCACGGCATCGACTGCAGTGCCGGACTCGCGGGCAACCGCATGCTGGCGGCGATGGCGTCCGACGCGTCCGCGCCCGGCGAGACCACCTGGATCCGCGACGGACAGGCCACCGACTGGCTGTACGCCCGCCCGGTCACCGCGCTGCCGGGCGTCGGCCGCGCGACCACGGAAAAACTCACCCGATACGGCCTGCACACCATCGGCCAGATCACTGATCTGCCCCCGGCGACCCTGCAACGCCTCCTCGGCGCGGGCCCCGCCCGGCTGCTGGCCGAGCGGGCCCGCGGCCACGATCCCCGCCCGGTCCTCCCCTCCGAGCCGGCGGCGCACCTGACCACCGAACTGGCGCTGGAACGGGACTGCCTCGACCCGGCGCGGCAGCACCGAGCGGTCCTGGAACTCGCCGACCGGATCGGCCAACGCCTGCGCGTCGAGCACCAGGTCAGCGGCCGGCTCACCCTCACCGTGCGGTACGCCGACCGCAGTTCCACCACCCGCACCCGCACACTGCCGGAGCCGACCGACCACTCACCGGCCCTCACGACCGCCGCTCTGGGTCTGCTGGACTCCTTCGGGCTCCAGCGGGCGAGAGTCCGCGCCTTCCTGATCCGCGCCGACACCCTGCTGCCGGCCGACAGCGCCTACCGCCAGCTCTCCCTGGACCGCGGCGACGACCGCGCCCGCGCAGCGGAAGCCGCGGCGGACCGCGCCCGCCGACGCTTCGGAGCCGACGCCGTCCGTCCAGCGGCCCTGGTGAACTGACAGTGGTCCAAGGCGCTGTTCGCTTCGACGAACGCGGCGCGACGGTCCACGCGGGACGCCGGGGTGAGGTCGACGGGGACGAGCCGGCGCGCGAAGTCCAGGATGCCGACGACCGGGCGCAGGGCGTCGCCGCAGATCTCGCGCCGTAGCACGAGACGCCGTAGCGCGAGACGCCGTAGCGCAGGAAGTGCCCGGGGACCGTCCCGCCCCCACCACACCCCCACCCCCGAACACACATACGGCATCCGTTCAGCCCCGCCCGACCTGCGCGAACACCGGCCCGCCGAGACCGTGGGGACATGACAGAGACCCCCGGTGCCCGTACGTCCCGTACGACGTTTCTCGGTGAGGTGAAGGACGCGGTCACCCCGCGGGCCACCCTCCTTGTCATCGGTGTGGTCGCGCTTCAACTGCTCTTCATCGCCTCCTATGTGGGCGCGCTCCATCATCCGAAGCCGAGGGATGTGCCCTTCGGGGTTGTGGCGCCCGGGGTCACGGCCGGGCAGACGGTGAGTCGGCTGGAGCGGTTGCCCGGGTCTCCGTTGGATCCGCGCGTGGTGTCCGACGCGGCGCGGGCGCGGGAGCAGATCCTGAACCGGGACATCGACGGCGCGCTCGTCATCGACCCGCGCGGCACCACGGACACCCTCCTGGTCGCCACCGGCGGCGGCACGGTCCTCGCCACCACTCTGGAGACGATCACCGCCACCCTGGAGAAGGCCGAGCGGCGCACGATCCGGACCGTGGACGTGGCCCCGGCCTCCGCCGAGGACTTCGACGGTCTTTCGTCCTTCTATCTGGTCGTGGGCTGGTGCGTCGGCGGTTATCTGTGCGCCTCGATCCTGGCGATCAGCACCGGCGCCCGGCCCGCCAACCCGCGCCGCGCGGTGATCCGGCTGATCGTGATGGCACTGGTCGCGATCGTCGGCGGTCTCGGCGGCGCGGTGATCATCGGGCCGGTCCTGGGCGCGCTGCCCGGGAGCGTGACGGCGCTCTGGGGACTCGGCGCGCTGGTCACGTTCGCCGTGGGGGCGGCGACCCTCGCGCTCCAGGGTGTCTTCGGGATCGTAGGCATCGGTCTGGCGATCCTGCTGGTGGTGATCGCGGGCAACCCGAGCGCGGGCGGCGCCTTCCCGCTGCCGCTGCTGCCGCCGTTCTGGAACGCGATCGGCCCCGCGCTGCCACCGGGCGCCGGAACCTGGGTGGCGCGCTCGATCGCCTACTTCGAGGGCAACGCCGTGACCGGCCCGCTGCTGGTCCTCTCGGCATGGGCGCTCGCCGGGATCGTGGTGACCCTGCTGGCCGCGACGCTGCGGCGGAAGCACGAACACCTCCTGGACCGACCGGCGTCGGCGGATGCGGGCACATGAACGTCCCGTCCCCTCGCGCGCGGGGACGGGACGTCACGATGTCGTACGACGGCTCGCTCAGCCGATCTGCGCGCCGAAGGTCGACAGTGCCTCGGTGACCGGCTGGAAGAAGGTCTCGCCGCCCGAGGTGCAGTCGCCGCTGCCGCCCGAGGTGAGGCCGATCGCCGCGTCGCCGTCGAACAGGGAGCCGCCGCTGTCACCGGGCTCGGCGCAGACGTCGGTCTGGATGAGGCCGTTGACGATGTCGCCGTTGCCGTAGTTCACGGTGGCGTCCAGGCCGGTGACCGTGCCGGTGTGCACCTGGGTCGTCGAGCCGCTGCGGGTCACCTTCTCGCCGACCGTGGCGTCGGCGGCGTGGGTGATGGCCTGCGAGGAGCCGTTGTAGAGGTCGACCGCGCTCGGGTGGGCGACGTCCGAGGTGTACTTGACCAGGCCGAAGTCGTTGTCCGGGAAGTCGGACTGTTCGTTCGTGCCGATCTCGTTGCCGCTGGAGTCGGACCAGGTGGAGATGGCCTCGGTGCAGTGTCCGGCGGTGATGAAGTACGGCGCGCCGCCCTTGACCACGTTGAACCCGAGCGAACAGCGCCCGCCCGAGCCGGAGATGGCGTCACCACCCGCGATGAAGGGCTTGAACTCCCCCTTGGTGCGCTGGAGTTCGGCCTTGGTGCCGAGACCGTCGACGACCTTGGTGAGCTTGCTCCACTCGGCGGCGGAGACCGTGCGGTCGGCGGTGACGACGACCTTGTTGGTGGTGGGGTCGGTCGCCCATGAGGTGCCGGGGATCGTGGCGTCCTGCTTGAGGGTCGTACGGGCGCTCGTCAGCTCGGCGAGGGAGTTCTCGACGATTCTCGCCCGGGCGCCGGCCGCCTGGACGGTGTCGGCCGCGGCCTGGTCGAGCACGTTGACCACGAGGCTCTTGGTCTTCGCGTCGTAGAACGTGCCGGCCGCGTCGGTGCCGAGGTTCTCGCCGAGCGTCGAGGCGAGCTTTCCGGCCGCGAGGGCGGAGAGGGTGTGGGGTGCGGCCGCCGTCGAGGTCTCGCTGGCGTTCGCACTCTGCAAGGTGACTCCCGCGACGACCAGTGCGGCTATGCCCGCACCCGCCACGGCTGCCCGCCGCCGGGATATACGTCGGTGCTTCAACTCGTGTCCTCCTGTGGGGGGTCGGCCCGGCAGGTCATGAGCGCCCGACAGGCCGAAAGGAAGGTTGACGAGCGCCTACTCTTCCGAATCTCACAGGGGGCGCACAAGGTCGACTTCAGGTCGCGCGCGGAACGCGCTTGCACGCCCCGCCAACTTGACTGTTCACGGTCACCCCAGGCCATTCGCACTGCAAACACCGCGTGCGAGTGACGGTCATCAGCCGGTGAGGTCTAGTCCTGTCCTGAATTCGATGCCTCGGATTCCGGATCCGACTGGGGTTCGGCGGACGGAAGTTGCTCCTGCACCGATTGCGGTGCCCCAGGGGCAACCGGCGTCACGGGTGGAGCGGGCGCGGCCGGGGCCGCCCGCTCCAGGAAACGCAGCAGTTCCACCGGGAAGGGGAGGACGAGGGTGGAGTTCTTCTCGGCCGCGACCGCCACCACCGTTTGCAGCAGGCGGAGTTGGAGTGCGGCGGGCTGTTCGGACATCTGCTCCGCGGCCTCGGCGAGTTTCTTGGAGGCCTGCAACTCGGCGTCCGCGTTGATGATCCGGGCCCGCCGCTCGCGGTCGGCCTCGGCCTGGCGGGCCATCGAGCGCTTCATCGTCTCGGGCAGGGATACGTCCTTGATCTCGACACGGTCGATCTGCACGCCCCATCCGATGGACGGGCTGTCGATCATCAACTCCAGGCCCTGGTTGAGCTTTTCACGGTTGGAGAGCAGGTCGTCGAGATCGCTCTTGCCGATGATCGACCGCAGGGACGTCTGCGCCATCTGCGAGACGGCGAAGCGATAGTCCTCGACCTGCACCAGGGCGTCGGCCGCGTCGACGACCTTGAAGTAGACGACCGCGTCCACCCGCACGGTCACGTTGTCGCGGGTGATGCCCTCCTGCGCGGGCACGGGCATCGTCACGATCTGCATGTTGACCTTGCGGAGCTTGTCCACGAACGGGACGACCATGGTGAAGCCGGGTCCGCGCACGTTCGACCGGAGCCTGCCGAGCCGGAACACCACGCCCCGCTCGTACTGTTTGACGACCCGCGCCGCCGCCATCGCGTACACCGCTCCGACGGACGCGAGAGTCACTCCCGCCGTCACCAGCTCCTCGACCATCACGGCCCCCCAGGGTCCGACGTGGGCGCATCAGGTGCCTGCTGCGATATGACGACGGTAACTCCGTGCCGCGCACAAGAGCGAGCCCCCGCACGCCAGTTGCGTACGGGGGCTCACCCGCTACCGGCTGCAGTCCGGAGCGGAGGTGATGCGGGCGGACGTCAGCCGACGCTCACGCCGTAGTAGCTCAGCGCCTCGGTGACCGGCTGGAAGAAGGTCGTACCGCCGGAGGTGCAGTCACCGCTGCCGCCCGAGGTCAGACCGTAGGCCACGGTGCCGCCGTAGAGCGGTCCGCCGCTGTCGCCGCCCTCGGCGCAGACCGTGGTCTGGATCATGCCGTAGACGATGTCGCCGCTGCCGTAGTTGACGGTGGCGTTCAGGGCGGTGACCCGGCCGCTGTGCGTGCCGGTGGTGGAGCCGCGCCGGTAGACGGTGGTGCCCACGGCCGGGGTGGCCGCGCTGGAGATGGTCTGGGTGCCGACCGCGCTCGGGTGGGCGATCGACGTGTTGGTGTACTTGACCAGCGCGAAGTCGTTGGTCGGGAAGCTGTAGCCCACGTTCGTGCCCAGCACCGTGGTGTGACCGGAGTTGGAGTACCAGGTGGAGGCGACCTCACCGCAGTGGCCGGCGGTCAGGAAGTAGTACGTGCTCCCGCTGTGCACGTTGAAGCCGGCCGAGCAGCGGTAGGCGCCGCCGTAGATGGCGTCGCCGCCGGTGAGCAGCTTCTTGAACTGGCCGGCCGTGTGCTTGATGGTGATCGCGTCGGCGGTGCTGCCCGCCTGCGACTTGATCTTCGCGATCTCGGCCTGGGAGACCGTGCTGTCGACGGTGACGACGACACGGTTCGTCTTGCTGTCGACCGCCCAGGCGGTGCCCGGGACATCGGCCTTGAGCACGGACGAGTTGGCCGCGGAGAGCTGGGTCGCACTGAACGTGTGCGCTTCGCTCGCGCTCGCGGTGGGGACGGCGAACGCGGCAGCGGCCACGAATCCGGTGGCCACGGCGATCAGCCCGGCCCGTCTCGCGATTCCGCTGCGGGGGGTGGTGCGCTTGATCCTCACGTTTCGTTCCCTCCTAGGGGAATTCGGGGGCCCGCGTGGGGTCGGGGCCCGTGAGGCGCAGTCAGGGTCGGGCGTCCGGTTTTCGAACACGCCGTGCCCCTGACAAGCGCTGTGGGGGAGTATTCGGCTGCGTGACCGAGCCGCGCAAGGGCGCCTTTCGGCCGTGCAGCCTTCAACTTGCCCACGATCTACGCGAGTTGATCACTCCGCCGCAGAAGATGGAAGCCCCGCCCACCAGGGATCGATGCCCCACCTACCGGAGGTTGCGCTCCCCCACCTCGATCGCGACGCCCAGCGTATTCCCCGGTGGCGGGAAAGGGCAGACGAAGTGGTCGGCGAACGCGCACGGCGGCAGCACCGCCCGGTTGAAGTCGACCGTCGTGCGCCCCTCGGCATCGGGCGCGGCCGGGTACAGGAACCGGAACCGGTAACTGCCGTGCCCGCTCGTGGAGTCGGCGAACACCGCCCACAGCCTGCCGTCGTCCTGCACGGCCACCTGGAGCGTCAACTCCCGCCCGTCGAGCCGGAAAGCGAGTTCACCCGCCAGCCCGAGCCCACGTTCGACGCCGTCCGCCGTGTCGACGCGCACGATGCGCCGTGTGTCGTACGGCGTGAAGCGACCCGGCACCGAGCGGCGCGGGTCGTAGGGCGTGGCCCCGATGCCCCGGAAGGCGCGCCGGGCCGCCGAGTCGGGATCGTAGTCGCGTACGCCCCAGGCTCCCTCGCGGATCAGCACGACCAGTCGGCGCTCACCGATGCCGACGCGGGCGGCGCCCACCTGGCCGGTGTCGACGCCAAGGCGGACGGTGCCGGTGAAGGGTTCCCCGTCGAGGGACAGCCCGTCGGCCGCCGACGCGGTGAGGACGACGGCGTCACCGTCGAGCGTCCATACCCCGGGGATGGCCGGAAGTCGACCGTCCGGATAGTCCTCCAGCCAGTGCGTGCCGGTGAGGGCGAGAGGGCCGTAGGACGCCGACACGGTCTCCGTGCGGTGCTCGTGCCACTGCTTCCATTCCTCGGCCGCGCCCGAAGTCATGCCATCAGCTCCATCGTCCCGTGCTCAACCCGTGGCCATCCGGTCGCCCCTTCCCACCGGGTCGGGGAGCCCGAGATGTGAGCGCAGGGTGGCGCCCCGGTATTCCGTGCGGAACGCGCCGCGTTCCTGGAGCAGCGGCACCACCCTGTCCACGAACTCGTCGAGGCCGCCCGGGGTGAGATGCGGCACGAGGACGAAGCCGTCGGCGGCGTCCTGCCGTACGAACGTCTCCAGTTCGGCGGCGACCGCCTCCGGGGTGCCGACGAAGGACTGGCGGCCGCTCGCCTCGATCACGGTCTGCCGGATGGACAGCCCCTTCTCCCGGGACAGCGCCCGCCACTTTTCGGCCATCGCGACGGTGTCGCCGCGCCGGGTCCGCCCCTGGGTGATCGACGGTTCGGGCACCGGGTCGAAGTCGGGGAACGGGCCGTCGGGGTCGTAGGAGGAGAGGTCGGCGCCCCAGAGCTGCTCCAGGGCGAGGATCGCGTTCTGCGGGGAGACCTGCTGTCGCCGGATCTCGACGGCCTTCTCCTGCGCCTCGGCCGCCGTCTCGCCGAGGACGACGGAGACGCCGGGCATGATCTTGAGATCGTCCGCGCTACGACCGTACTTCGCGAGGCGTCCCTTCACGTCGGCGTAGAAGGCGCGGCCGTCCTCCAACGTGCCGTGCCGCGTGAAGACGACGTCGGCTGACCTGGCCGCGAACTCCCGGCCCTCCCCCGAGTCCCCGGCCTGGATGACGACCGGATGCCCCTGCGGTGAGCGCGGCACGGTGAACTCGCCCGCGATGTCGAAGTGTTGCCCTCGGTGCGCGAAGGGGCGGGAGAGTCCGTCCGGGGTCCAGGAGTCCCACAACTCCTTTGCTACGGCGAGAAATTCGGCGGCGAGGATGTACCGCTCCGCGCGGTCGAGGTAGCCGCCGCGCCGGAAGTTCTCACCGGTGAAGGCGTCGTAGGAGGTCACCACGTTCCAGGCGGCCCGGCCTCCGCTGAGGTGGTCCAACGTGGCGAGTCTGCGGGCGAGTTCGTACGGTTCGTTGAAGGTGGCGTTGACCGTGGCGGCCAGTCCGATCCGCTCGGTGACGGCGGCGAGCGCGTTGAGGACGGTGAGGGGCTCCGGCCGTCCGACGACGTCCAAGTCGTGGATACGGCCCTTGTGTTCACGCAGCCGCAGCCCCTCGGCGAGGAAGAAGAAGTCGAAGAGACCGCGTTCGGCGGTGCGGGCGAGATGCTCGAAGGAGGAGAACCCGATCTGGGACTTCGACCGCGGATCGGCCCACACGGTGGTGCTGTTGACGCCGGGGAAGTGTGCCGCCAGATGGATCTTCCTACGGGCTCGTACGGTCATGACGCTCCCCCGCTCACCGCGAACTGGTTGGCGGGCCGGGCCAGGCCCAGGTGATCCCTGAGCGTGCTGCCCGGGTAGAACGTGCGGAACAGACCCCGGTGTTGGAGCAGCGCCACCGTGCCGTTGACCAGCCGTTCCAGGTCGCGGCGCGGTTCGAGGGGCGTGAGGTGGAAGCCGTCGACGGTACGGTCGCCGTGCCAGCCGGCGATCAGTTCGGCGAGGTCGACCGGGCCGCCCCGGTACAGCGGGCCGTGCGCGGTCTGCCGGGGGCCGCCCCCGCCGTGGCCCGGTTCGGCCGCGTGTTCGCCGTCGCCGAGGTCGACGACGAGAGCCGCCAGGACCCGCAGGGTGTCGGGATCACGGCCGAACTTCTCGGCGGACGCGCGCAGTTCGGCCCGTACGGCCCCGGCCTGTGCGGAACTCGCCGCGCGGACCAGGGCCACATCGGCGTACCGGGCCGCTGTCCGCCGGGCCTGGCTCTCGGTGGCGTCGACCACGCGGACCGGGTGGCCCTGCGGGGGTCTGGGCACGATCGAGGGGCCCTTGACGGAGAACGCGGAGCCGTGGAAGTCGACGTGGTGCAGCTTGCCGCGGTCGACGAAGCGGCCGGTGGCGGTGTCACGTATCTCGGCGTCGTCCTCCCAGCTGTCCCACAACTGGGCGGCCACCTCGGCTACTTCACCCGCCTCCTGCCACAGGACGTCGGCGGACGCGGCATGCCCGCGGCCGAAGAGCCGGGCCTCGCCCTCGCTGGTCGACACGTCGATCCGCCAGCCGGCCCGGCCCCGGCTGACCCAGTCGAGGGTCGCGACGGCGGCCTGCACATGGAAGGGCTCGGTGTGCGTGACGGTCACGGTGGGCACCAGCCCGATCCGGCCGGTGGCCGGGGCGACGCGGGACAGCACGGCGAGGGCGTCAGGGCCGGGGCGCGCGAAGGTGTCGTCGAGCGTCACGAAGTCGAGGCCGCCGCTCTCCGCGAGCCGCGCCAACTCGACGTAGGAGCCGGCGTCGTAGGCCGAGAGCTGGTCGACGGCGGCGGCCAGATGCAGGCCCCGGCCGTGCGAGGAGGTCATGAGAGGGGAGCCTTCCTGTCGTTCGGGAGCCCTAGGAGATGAGGCCAAGTCCTCGATGAAGCACGTGACTTCACCGACCGGCTCGGTGACTACGCGGCGGCCCGACACACGAGGTCCCGCAGAAAGACCAGCGCGGCCCGCGCGGTGGCGTCGTTCTGTCGGAAGGCGGGGCCGCCGGTGCGCGGCCGGGTGAAGGCGCCGGGGGTTCGTACGTCGGTGTAGGGGCCGAGGGCGAAGCGGCGGGGGTGCGGGCGGCCGGTCGCGTCGAGGATGCGGCCGTCGGTACGGTCCACCCGCAGCAGGCCCTGCGGGGTCTCCACCGCCCCGTCGGCGTGCAGTTCACGCAGCAGCGGGTCCAGCGCCCGTCCGACGGTGGGCTCGGGCAGCCGCGCCTCGACGAGCGCCCGCGCCTCGGTCGTCACCCCCGGCACGGTCGGGCTCGACGCCCGGAACACCCCGTCCTCGGCGGTCACGGCCATGTCCGCGCCGACGAACCGCACGACGCCGGCCCGGGACAGCGCGAGCAGTTGGCGCAGCCGGGGTCCGGGCGGCCCGGAGGCGAGATAGCTGAAGAAGCCGTGCCACCAGGGCCCGACATCACCGCCGAGCCGGATCAACTGGCCGTAGACGGAGAGCAGTCCGAGGAAGACCGCCAAGTCCGGGCTGTTGGAGGGGTCGTGACGGCGGCTCAGATCGGCCTCGACGTAGGCCCGCAGGCCGTCCTGGAACGCCTCCTGCGAGGCGTACCGCACTCCGTCCAGCGGACGGTCGAGCGCCGCGAGGTCGAGCCGGTCGGCGGGGTCGGGCACGGCGGAGGCCACGAGCGCCTCGCGCTCCGCCGCCTCGCCGGCCGCGTACTTCTCCTCGAAGTCCGTCCAGGCGACGGCCGTCCGTTCGGGGTGCACAGCGAACAGCCGGTGGTAGTGCGCGAACCCCAACTCCTTCTCGATCAAAGGCCATACGTCCCGCCGGAAGTCGAACCCCTCCGGCCGCGCGAGCAGCGCGTCGACCTCGGCGGCCCCGAAGAACCGTGGCAGCGGCGGCCGTTCACCGGCCCACTCGTAACCGATCTTCGAGTGGTACGGCACTCCGCGCCGCGACCCGACGTACAGCACCGGCTCCCGCCCCGACGGCACATACGTCTCGCCGTCGTACCGTCCGCCGCGCCCCTCCGTGAGCAGCACCATGAGGTCGACGAAGGCGAGACCGAAGCCGCGGACGATGACGGGTTCGCCGGGCGCGAGGGCGGACAGGTCGCTGTCGGCGGTGAAGTCGGGCGGCAGGTGGACGAGGTCGTGGGCGCGGGCGTAGGCGGCCAACTCGCGCTGTTCCTCGTCGAGTTCGGCGTCGAGGTGACCGATCGCGAGGACCACGAGGTCGGCGAGGAGCGGGCGCGGGAGGCCCTCCAGCCACACCTGCTGGCGTCCCTCGCGCGGGCCGCTCACCCTCAGGGCCCGCCGCGGGTGGTGGTGGACGGTGATGCCCGGCGGCAGGGCGGCCACGGACTGTTCGTGCACCCAGCGCAGATAGGCGCCCTGGAGCTGCCGGTCGGCGAAGGTGGCGCCCTCGATGTCCGCCCATTCGTGCAGCGTGGGACCTGGGCGTACCGGCCCGTCCATGACCACCGTCTCGTCGGTGAACATGGTGACGTCCTCGGCGTGCGAGTTCATCCACAGCAGCGGCGACTGGGCGGCGCGCCAGATGCGTCCGGCGCCGGGCGGATGGGGGTCGACGAGGTGGATGTCGAAACCATCGGCGCCTCCGGCGCCCGAACCGGCGTACAGCTCGGGCGCGTTGGCGGCGATGCGCTCGATGAGACCGGTCCCCCGCGGCCCGGCCCCGACAATGACGAGCGATGGCCTCGTGCCCGGGGCGGCGGATATGGGGGTGGGACTGTCGGAAGGCATGCGAAGACTCCGTGACGTGAGCAACACGGGCGGGTGCCTTCACACAGGGCGCCTCGCGACGCCGTACGGCCGAGCCCCTCAGCAGGACCGTCCATCGACTGTACGGCGCCGTTTCCCCTCGCTGTCAAGGGTGTCCGAACTGTGAGCGCTACGTCTCATCCTGGTTGACGCCCCACCGGATGCCTGTTCCACTTACCCCATGCATCCGCAGCAGTGGCTGGTCAAGCGCTCCCACATCGACCTCGGTCGAGTGTGGTCCTCTTCCTGTTGAGCTGACCCACTGCGCGTCCCCGTCGCCGGAATCCCCGCCCGACCGGGCGCTTCAGGCGTTCTGCGTCTCCACCCTTTCCGCCTTCACACACCCCTCCCCTCGGGTTCTGTCCACACTTCGCTTCCTTGACCGCGCCTACCGCGTCAAGGCGGCCGTCCGCCGTCGTGGTGTCGCGCGTACCCCGATCACCCGGTCCATCAGCGCGCCCAGCACATCCCTTACGGAATCCCGGTCCCGCGCGTCGCACTCCAGCACGGGCACGTCCGCGCTCAGCCCCAGCGCCTCCCGGACCTCGTCCACCTCGAACCGCTCGGCGCCGTCGAAACGGTTCACCGCGAGGACGAACGGCGCGCCCTGCGACTCGAAGTAGTCGACCGCCGGGAAGCAGTCCTCGATCCGCCGGGTGTCCACGAGGACCACCGTGCCGAGCGCGCCCTCCACCAGGTCGTCCCAGAGGAACGAGAACCGGTCCTGTCCGGGAGTCCCGAACAGATACAGCGCGATCGTCGGATCGAGGGTGATCCGCCCGAAGTCGAGCGCGACGGTCGTGGTGGTCTTCGCCTCGACGCCCACCAACGAGTCGACGCCCACGGAGACTTGGGTGATCGCCGCCTCGGTGTCGAGCGGTTCGATCTCCGAAATGGCCCCGATGAACGTGGTCTTGCCGACCCCGAGGCCGCCGCTGACCACGATCTTCACGGCCAGCGGCACGATCCTGTCAGAGCGCCCGGACATGGTCCCTGATCCTTTCGAGCATCGGGAGCGGCAGCTCCGCGGGTTGCCGGCAGGCGAGTTGCCCGGCGACGACGAGGTCGGAGATCAGCACCTTGGCCACTCCGAGGGGTACGCCGACCCGGTGCGCCACCTCGGCGACGGTCGTCGGCTGTTCGCACACCGCGACGATGTGGCGCCGCTCGAAGGTGAGCGACGGATCCGGCCCGCCGACGGCGACGACCAGCGTCTCCAGCCGCAGATCGGCCTGGAGAGGCTCGGACCGGCCACCGGTGATGATGAACGGCCGGACGAACGTCGCGTCCTCGTCAGGTTCTACGTCCCTGGGCTGTTCACCGTTCACCGTGGCAACGCCTGCCGCAGATCGGCGATGAGCGTCGGGGTGAGCAGATCACCCGCCCGCTCCGCGAGCACCGCCATCTCGTAGCCGACCAGGCCCAGTTCACCGCTGCTGTCGGCGAGGACGCCGAGACAGCTGCCGTCCCGGATCGCCGAGACGAGCAGGAAACCGCGCCCCATCTCGATCATGATCAGCTTGACCCCGTCGAAGCTGTACCGCTTGGACGCGCTGCGCGCCAGGCTGCTCAACCCCGAGACGATCGCGGCGAGATGATCGGCCTCGGTCCGCCCGAGCCCGTCCGAGACGGCGATCAGCAGTCCGTCGGAGGAGACGGCGACCGCGTCCCGTACCCCGTCGGTGCTCTTGACGAAGTTGGCGAGCAGCCAGTTGAAGGTCTGCGATTCGTGCTGGGTGTCGACAGTGGTCACTTGGTGTCACCCTCACTGTTGCCGCCGGACGCCTTGGCCTTCTCCTTCTCCACGCTGATGCCGCCCCGCATGTGGGCGCTGCGCAGGGTGGAGAGCATCCCGGAGACCTGTTCAGGGGTCCGCTCGGGGTTGGGCGGTGCGGCGGGAGGCGTCCGGTCGGTCCGGTCGGTCTCGCTCACCGCCGCCGCGATACCGCTTCGCTGCGGCCGCTTGACCAGGCCGTTGCGGGTACGCGCAGCGGACGAACCGCCCTTGGTGGCGACCGGGGCGGCCACCGTTTCGGTCTCCGGCTCGTCCATCTCCGTCTCCGCCTCCGCCTTCCTCGGTGCCGGAACCGACGGCTTCGCCTCGGCCGCCTTCTCCGTCAACAGCCCCGCGGGGATCAGCACCCGCGCGACCACACCGGCCGCCGGTGCCTCGCCGAGCCGTACCTCGATACCGCACTTGCGGGCCAGCGCGCCGACCACGAAGTGGCCGAGGAACCGGGTGGGTTCGGCCATGAAGCTGGCGGTGCCGGAGAGTCGTACGTTCGCTTCGGCGAGGGCCTGGTTGTCCATGCCGAAGCCGTGGTCGACGATCGCGATCAGATAGCCGGCGCTGGTGCGCCGCCCCTCGATCTCCACGTCGGAGTCCGGCGGCGAGAAGCTCAGCGCGTTCTCCACCAACTCGGCGAGCAGGTGGGCGATTTCGACCACGACCGAGCCGGTGACGAACGCGGGCTCGATCCGGCGCAGGGTGACCCGGCGGTACTCCTCGACCTCGGACAGCGAGGCGCGCAGCACGTCGTTGACGGACATCGGGGTGGACCAGGGGCGCGGGCTGGACTCTCCGGCGAGCACGAGGAGGCTTTCGGCGTTGCGGCGCATACGGGTGGCCAGATGGTCGAGTTCGAAGAGGTTGGCGAGGGTCGCGGGGTCGGCGTCCTCGTGTTCCAGCTTGTTGATGAAGGTGATCTGACGGCGCACCAGGTTCTGGTTGCGACGGCCCAGGCTCACCAGCGAGTCGGTGGCGTTGCGTCGCAACACGGCCTGTTCGGTGGCGAGATCGAAGGCGGACCGCTGCACCCGGTCGAACGCCTCGGCCACCTCCCGGACTTCGGCCCCGGCCCGGTCGGCCACGGCCAGCCGGGCGGGCGGCTGCGGAGCCGTCCCCGCCGAGCCGTCCTGTACGGCGGCCACGGCCTGCGGCAGCCGGCTTCCGGCGACCTCCCGTGCCTGCTGGGCGAGTTCGACGAGCGGCGAGGAGACGGACCGCACGCAGTCGAGGGCCAGCGCGCCGAGTGCGACGACGGTGCCGAGGGCGAGCAGCAGGAACAGCAGCAGGTCGCGCTGGGCCGAACTCTCCAACTGGGCGGCCCTGTTCTCGACATCGGTACCGAGGGAGACCTGCACGGTCCGCATCCCGTTGATGGTGGAGGTCATGGAGTCCCACCAGGCCATGGGCGGGATGGAGCTCCACTTCAGCTTCCCGGTGCCGTGCACCGCCTTGCTCTCGTACGACAGCGCGCGCTCGGCGTCGGGCGTGGTCAGGGCGGTGTCCAGGCGCCGCTCCTGCACTGCGGTGGCCGACCGCGGGAAGACGTCGAGGGCGGCGAGGCGCCCGGCGCGGATCTCCATGAACCGGCTGTAGTCGTCGCCGCGGAACTTCCCGGCGCGCACCGAGCCGAGCACGATGGCGCGTTCCTCGCCGGTGAACTCCTTGGCGTTGCCCAGGACTTGGAGTGCCTGGTAGGCGTCGCGCAGGGTGCCGTCGTGGACGTCTTCGAGGCCGAGGTCGAGCCGGTCGAGGACGGTGATGGTGGTGGTGAAGTAGTCGAAGGTGTCCCTCACCACGCCGGTGCCGTCGTCGGCGTCCTTGCGGATCCCGGCGAGCCCGTCGAGCCGGCCGAGGGACTCGCGCACAGAGCCCGCGGCCGAGTCCTCACGCCCTTTCAGGGCCACGTCCAACTGCTCGCGCGCGGCATCGGTCGCCTTGCGCTGCGCGGGCAGCTTGGCGTCGAACTGCTTGACACCGCCCACGTATCCGGTGGTGAGGCCGCGCTCCTTCTGCAGCTCGTGGACGAGTCCCTGGAGGGTGATCTCCAGGCGGGCGTTGTCTGCTGTCGCGGAGGCGTTGCGATAGGCGGAGATCTGCTCGGCGGCCGCGACGCCGAGGAGAGCGAGCAGGACCGCGAGGGCGAGGACCAGAATCCTCAGCAGCCTGGTGCGGATGCTGGTGGTCGCTTTTGTTGTGACGTCCACTGAAGTGCCTTAAATGGGTGGCGAAATGGTTCTTCTGCCACCCAACGAGGCTCACAGCACGCCGGTCACCGGATCATGTTTTTGTTTTACCGCGCCGAAACTCGGGACACCGAGACCCGCAGGTCGGCGTCGATCCCCCAAGGCGCCCGTATACAACGAGGGTGACCGACCGTCACAGCCCGCAGTCGCAGCACGACAGACATTCACAGCACTCGCAGCACTCACAGGCGTCGCAGCACGAGCAGTCGCAACCGGAGCAGCACCCCTCGCGCCGCCGCCGCGACCACGGCCCCTCGAACTCGTCGGCGCAGCACACCTTGCAGGTGCAGCACAGCCCGAGGGCAGCGGCGCAACCGGCCCAGAAGCCGCGCTTGTCGGGACGCGGGGGCTCCCCGCCGTAGGGATTGCCGCCCTGCCTCGGATCGCCCGGCAGGTAGGGAGTCTGCGGCGGCCCAAAAGCGGCCTCGGGTCCGTGACCGCAGGACCGGGTACCGAAGGCCCGGTCGACCGAGCGGCCGAGTTCGTGCGCGAGGAGCAGATGCGCGAGCTTCCCGTCCCTGAACTCTGCCTCCCGCAGCGCGAGCCGTATCCCGTGCAGCGCGTCGTCGGCCAGTCGCCGGGCCTCCGTGAGCGGGGTGCCGGTCGCGGTGAGCGGGTTCCAGGCGCCCGCCGCGGCGTCGGACTCCCGGTCCTCCACGGCGTCCAGGAGATGGGCGAGCCGTCCGAAGAGGCGCCCGGCCTCGGCGAGCGGTGCCGCGTTGCCGGGGCGTCCGGCCAGGATCGCGGTGTGGGCGAAGGCGGCGGCGGTGGCGGTCTCGGTCGGTTCGGTGACGGTCAGGATCGGCGTCCCGAGCCCGGCGAGTGTCTCGATGCCGAGCTGCCGGTCCACCGCGTCGACGAGTATCCCGGCGTCGAACCCGACCGCGGAACCGGTCCGCGCCCCGGCCCGCCCCCAGCTCCCGGCGACCCGCCGCGCGGCCAGCGCCACCGGCCTGCGGGCCAGCAGCCCGTCCCGGTCGGCGACATGGTCACGCACCTTGGCCGAGGCAAGCACCAGCGAGACGGCCGCCGCGAGCCGCGCCCCCTCGCCCTGCGCGACGGACGCGGTCCGCATCCCGCGCAGTGGGCACGGCCCGGCCGTACGCCGCCATCCGCCGCCCGCCGACTCGACCTGAGCCTCCGTCAGGACCGAGAGCAGCAGCCCGTCGTAATTGGTGACAATCCTCGCGAACTGCCCATGATCCCCGCGCAGTGCGAGACACAGCCCGCACAGATGCGCCATCCACTGACTCTTGAGGCTCTCACCGAGCCGATGACTGCAAGGCCTGACCATTCCGAACACGACGACCCCCGTGGCGTGTACGACATCTGACATGGCGTCCGGAGCGGGTTGCCGCGCCTGACCGGGCGTTGAGGGGCCGCATCGTATCGACCGCCCCGTTCACTCGTACGCACCAGTCGCCACCCGTTCGCCGTGAAGAATCATATTTCACTCTCAGTCAGCAGCCGTATCCGGCAACACCCTTGATACACGGGGGCCCTCGACGTATTGGCTGTGCACCAGTAGCGTCACAAACCCCCCGCGCGGCGTCTATCCACTTGGCGCGCGATCCGCATCATGGATGACCATAGGGATGCGGATAGCAATAAAGACCGCTGTGAGAGGAGGCGTCCATGGGATCGGTACGCAAGGCGAGTGCCTGGCTTGGGCTCGTTGACGACAACGATGACGAGCGCTACTACGACGACGACTACTCCGAAGGGACCGAGCAGCCCGGGGATGCCTGGGTGACGGACCCGCGAGTGAAGGTGGCCTCGGACGTCGCCGAGGTGAAGGGCCGTCGGATCGGCACGGTCACCCCGGACAGCTTCCGGGACGCCCGCGCCATCGGCGAGCTGTTCCGGGAAGGGGTTCCGGTGATCGTGAACCTCACGGCGATGGAGGCGACCGACGCCAAGCGCGTGGTCGACTTCGCGGCCGGCCTGACCTTCGGCCTGCGCGGCACGATCGAGCGGGTCGCGACCCGGGTCTTCCTGCTGACCCCCGCCAACACCGAGATCGTCAGCGGCGACCCGGCCGCACGCCGTGAGGACGGCTTCTTCAACCAGAGCTGAGGCAGGGCCGCTTACCGGCCCTGCCTCCCGCAGGGTTGAACAGAGGTCTTCCTACCGGAAGGCGTCGAGTCCGGTGAGCGCCTTGCCCAGCACGAGCTGGTGCATCTCGACGGTGCCCTCGTACGTGAGCACCGACTCCAGGTTCGTCGCGTGCCGCATCACCGGGTACTCCAGCGAGATCCCGTTGGCACCGAGGATCGTCCGTGCCGTACGGCAGATCTCGATGGCCTCCCGTACGTTGTTCAGTTTGCCGAAGCTGACCTGCTCGGGACGCAGGCGCCCGGCGTCCATGCGCCGCCCCAGATGGTGGGCGAGCAGAATCCCCTTGTGCAGTTCGACCGCCATGTCGGCGAGCTTGGCCTGGGTGAGCTGGAAGCCACCGATGGGCCGCCCGAACTGCTCCCGCGTCTTCGCGTACTCGACGGCCGACTCGAAGGAAGCGCGCGCCGCGCCCATCGCGCCCCACACGATTCCGTAACGGGCGTGCGACAGACAGCTCAGCGGCCCCTTCAGCCCGACGACCTCCGGCAGCACGGCATCGGCCGGCAACCGTACGTCGTCGAGGACGAGTTCGCTGGTGACGGATGCCCGCAGTGACCACTTGTGCTTGATCTCCGGCGCGGAGAACCCGGCGCTGTCGGTGGGTACGACGAACCCGCGGATCCCGTCGTCGGTCCGCGCCCACACGACGGCGACCCCGGCCACCGACCCGTTGGTGATCCACATCTTCCGCCCGTTCAGCACCCAGTCCCCGCCGTCCCGCTTGGCGTAGGTCCGCATGGCGCCGGGGTCGGACCCGTGGTCGGGTTCGGTGAGCCCGAAACAGCCGATGACCTCACCGGAGGCCATGCGCGGCAGCCAGGTCTGCTTCTGCTCCTCGCTCCCGAAGCGGTGGATGGCGTACATGGCGAGGGAGCCCTGCACGGACACCAGCGACCGGATCCCGGAGTCGGCGGCCTCCAACTCCAGGCAGGCGAGCCCGTATTGCACGGCGGACGCACCGGCACACCCGTACCCGTCGAGCGACATGCCGAGGGCACCGATGCCACCGAGTTCACGGGCGAGCTCCCGGATCCCGGGCAACTCGCCCTTCTCGTACCACTCGGCGACATACGGCAGCACCCGATCCGCCGCCCAGGCCCGCACGGTGTCCCGGATCGCCAGGTCCTCGGGGTCGAGCAGGTCGTCGATGCCGAGGGGGTCGGCGGGGTCGAAGGGGGGCAACTTCGAGGACATGGGCAGGGCCTCCGGGATCCAAGAAAACTACCAGCGCTAGTTACGATACGCGGACGGATAGCCGCCGACGGCGAAGTACCCGGTACGGACAACGCCCACTTCCCAGCCGACCGCCACGGGCGGCGCGCGGGTGGGAGAGCGTGGTTCAGGCAGACACGCGGGACTGTGTGACTTCCCTAGGGGCTGGCACCGCGGCCAGCGGAGCCTCGCCGCACTGCATGATGCGCGGCAACCGCAACGCCATCACCGCCCCCAGCAACAGCAACCCCGCGCTGACGAGCAACGTGACATGCAGCCCGTGCACGAAGGCGTGCCGAGCCGCGTCGCGCAGGGCGACACCACGTGCCCCGCCGAGCCGCGCGGCGACATCGTAGGCCTCGCCCAGTGAATGCCCCGCCGAGGCCGACGCGGACGCCGGTACACCGGGGACGGAGGACAGCCCGGGCGCGTAGGCCGCGTTCATGACGCTGCCGAGGAGCGCGATGCCGATGCCGGCGCCGAGTTGGTAGGAGGTCTCGCCGATCGCCGCCGCGCCGCCCGCCTGGGCCGGCGGTGCCTCGCTGAGCATCGACTCATAGGCCCCGAAGAGCGTCATCTCCAGGCCGAAGCCCAGCAGCAGGAACCCGAAGAGCAGCAGCCCGGTGTTGTCCCGCCCGCCCATCGCGGTCAGCGTGAGCACCGCGAGCGCGGTCAGGCAGAAGCCGGTGCACACCATGCGGCGCGGCCCGAACCGGCGGAGCATCCGCGCCCCGAACAGCCCCGCCGCCATCGCCGCGAACGTCAGCGGCAGCAGCCGTAGACCCGTCTGGAGCGGTGACAGGCCCAACACCAGTTGCAGGTACTGCGCCGCGATCAACTCCAGGCCCACCAGTGCCAGCATCGCCAGCACGATGCAGCCGACGGAGGTGCTGAACGCCGGCCTGCGGAACATGCTCAGGTCCACCAGCGGATGCGTACGGCGCCGCTGTCGTCGTACGAAAAGAACCATCAGCACCGCGCCCACGAGCAGCGGGGCCACGGTCCACGCGCTCTCCACCGGCTCCCCGCCGCCGAGCCGCTTCACGCCCAGGACGACGCCGAAGAGTCCGCCGGCGGCCATCAGCGCGCCGACGACGTCCCACGGACCGTTACGGTCGCCGCGGGACTCGGGGAGCAGGAGCCTGCCGATCGGCAGGCTGATCAGCATCAGGGGGATGTTGACCAGGAAGACCGAGCCCCACCAGAAGTGTTCGAGGAGGAAGCCGCCGAGCAGCGGGCCCACGGCCGCGCCGACCGCCGCCACCGCGCTCCACACGCCGATCGCCACCGCGCGCTCGCGCCGGTCGGGGAAGACCTGGCGGAGGATCGACAGGGTCGCGGGCATGATCATCGCGCCGCCGACACCGAGCAGCGCCCGCGCGAGGATCAGGACCTGGGCGTCATGGGCGCAGGCGGCCAGGCCGGAGGCGATGCCGAAGAGGCCGTAGCCGAGGAGCAGGATGCGTCTGCGGCCCACCCGGTCGCCGAGCGTGCCGAAGAGGATGAGGAGCGAGGCGCAGACCAGCGGATAGACGTCGACGATCCAGAGCAGCTCTATCGCGCCGGGTTTGAGGTCCTCGGTGACGGCGGGCACCGCGACATGGAGCACGGTGGCGTCGAGCGCGACGAGGAGCAGGCTCACGCAGAGGACGACGAGGACGACCCAGCGGTTGGCACCGGCCCCGGCCGCCCGACGGCGCAGCGCTGCGGCGGCCGTGGTCGTCCCGGACATGTACTACCTCCCAGATGTTCCCTCGCGTTCGGCGGGCTCACGGGGTGGGGACTCCCCGTGACTGCGGCCGGAGAGGAGCGGTGTCTCCGACCCGCGCAACGAAGGCGAGTGAGCGGCCAGCGTACGCGAGTTCACGCCAATGCCACGTGGCGGACCTCTCACACTCTCCGGAGAACACGTGTGGCGTACACCACTCGCCCTCCTGTCACCCCTGCGTGGACCATGCCCCGCCGGGGCCGCCGGTTCCGCGCTCCCCCGATAATCGAGCCCGTGACCGATCTTGAAGCACCTCTGCGCCGGGCGGCCCCGGCCCTCCTCGGGTACGCCGCCGTCCGGGCCCTGGGGCTGGTGGTGCTCGCGGTGTGGAGCGCGGCACGCGGCAAGAGCGCGCACACCCTGCTGACGGCCCGCTGGGACGCCCTCTGGTACACCCGGGTCGCCGACCTCGGTTACGGCTACGAGGTGCGACTGCCGAACGGCGACGTCCACTCCAACCTCGCCTTCTTCCCGCTGCTGCCCTGGCTGGAAAGGGTCGTGCACGCGGTCTCCCCGCTGTCGTACGCCGACGGCGGTCTCGTGGTGAGCCTGCTCGCCTCGCTCGCCGCGGCCTGGGGGATCTTCGCGGTCGCGGAGCAGGTGTACGGCCGCAGGGCGGGCGTGTGTGCCGTACTGCTGTGGGCCGTGCTGCCGGTGGGGATCGTGCAGTCGATGGCGTACAGCGAGTCCCTCTTCACGGCGCTCGCCGCGTGGTCGCTGTACGCCGTGCTGGCCGGTCGCTGGGTGACGGCGGGCGTCCTGGCCCTGCCGGCCGGGCTGACGCGGCCCGTGGGGCTCGCGGTGGTCGCCGCGGTGTGGGTCGCGGCGATCGCCTCTTCCGGGCAGGGCGGCACGTCTTCCCTGCGGGACGGCACCTCTTTCGTGCGGGATCGCAGCACGGCGCCCGCGCCCGGCGCGCGTATCTGGCCGCGCGCCCTCGGCATGGCGCTCGCGCCCCTGGGTGCCGCCGGGTACGTCCTGTGGGTCGGTCACCGCACCGGCAAGGGCCCGCTGGGCTATCTCGACGTCCAGGCGGGCTGGCGCAACGGTTTCGACGGGGGCGTGGCCTTCGCCCGCTTCGTCGGTGAAAAGTTCGCTTCGTTCCCCTCGGCCCTGGCCGGGGTGGGGCTGATCGTCGGGGTCGGGCTGGTGGTCTGGCTGTACGTCGTGGGGGTGCGCCAGGGTCAGCCGCTCCCTCTCCTGGTGTACACGGGGGTCGTCACCGCGCTGGCGCTGTGCGCGTCGAGCTACTTCGGCTCGAAACCGCGCCTGCTGATGCCCGCCTTCCCCCTGTTGCTCCCTCTCGCGCTCGCCCTGGCGCGGCTGCGTATCTCCAGGTCAGCGTGGGTGGTGGGCGGTGTCGCGATGGCCTCGGCGGTGTACGGCGCGTTCTGGCTGAACGGCTCCGGTCCACCATGATCCGCGCCGAGACACTCGGTGAGCGTCCGGCCAATTCCACCCCAGCATTTGGTGAACTAATTCATAAGCGCCATAAAACTCGACCCCGGCATGATCAAAGGAATTGAAGGACGGGGCCACCCTGGATTGCGGAATCCTCGGAAATAAACCTGCTCCTGAGAGCTTTCCCACATCACATCGTCATCACAAAGCCGCTGATTCGCCGGGGATCCACACTCACTCGCTGTAACGTCGATTGGGTGCGTACCGAACGAAACCTCACCCGTCTGGACCGGGTGTTCGCGAGGCTGGACCGTGAACCCGAACGGCCGGCCAACATCGATGTGCCGAAGATGAGCCGGCACAGGGTCGTGCTGTTGGCGGCGACCCTGGCCTTCTATCTCGCCATCGTGTGGCTTGTCGTGACCACTTCCTGGCTGGTCCGGTTCGACTGGCAGGTCATGTTCTTCCGGCCGTACCAGCAGTGGGCGGGCATCCACTGGTTCGTCGACTACTACGTGGTGCTGGGCCAGCGCGGCCCGACCGCGGTGATGGTCGCGGCCTGGCTGGCCTGGCGCTCGTGGCGGCAGCACACCCTGCGCCCGCTGCTGACCCTGGGCACCCTGCTGCTGCTGCTGAACATCACGGTCGGCGCCGCCAAGCTCGGCATGGGCCGCCTCGGCCCGCACTACGCGACCGTCATCGGCTCGAACGAGATGGGCCTGGGCGGCGATATATTTCCCAGCGGCCACACCGCCAACGCGGTCGTGACCTGGGGAATCCTGGCGTATCTGGCCTCCACTCCGGCCGCCCGCCGCTGGCTGTCCGCCGCGTCCGCGGTGACCTCGCTCGGCGTCGGTCTCGCCACGGTCTACCTGGGCACGCACTGGCTGAGCGACGTACTGCTCGGCTGGGCCGCCGGTCTGCTGGTGCTGCTCGCCCTCCCCTGGTGCGAGCCGCTGATCGCCCGCGCCGAGACCTGGATCTTCGACCTGCGCGACCGCTGGCGCGCCCGCCGCAAGGCTCCCGCGACCGCACCGGCGTCCCCGGTCACCGCACCCGTGCGGCTCAAGCCGCGCACCTCCTCCTCGGGCGACGAGGTCCCGGCGGCCCGCGAGACGGTCACCGCGAGCCGCTCGGCCCGGCCGCCCGCCCATCTCGCCCCGGGCCCGCACACGACCCGCTCGGAGCGCACCCCGGTCACCCCGATCGGCAGCCGCCGCCCACCGCACCCGGACCGGGTGGCACGTGGCACCGCCTCGTCGGCGGCCCGCCCGGCGACGGGCGGCTGACCCCCACCAGGCCGCGGGGCCGGTACGCACATTCCCGCCCCGCACCCAGAAGGCCCCGGTTCCACTGACGGAACCGGGGCCTTCGTCATGTGCGCGTACCGCCCGTCAGCCCTTCCAGGCGCGCGCCACCGTGCCGTCCCTGACCTCGAAGTTGAGCCGTCCCGCGCGGAACTCCATGGTGATGATCGCCCCCGGCGGCAGCGCCCGCACGGTCGACCATCCGCGCTCCCGCGCGAGCCGCTCGGCCTGGGCCGCGTCGAGGCCGACATAGGCGTTCGGACTGTCCTGGGGCTCTGCCGGTGGAGTCGGAATGGATGCCATGCCGCCACGCTAGGCCCCATCCCGCGGGCACGGAAGTCCGGCCCTCTCACCGACTCACTCATCCGTCCGCGGTCACACTTCTGTCACAGGATCACGACGCGCGACATTTTCGGCCGCGTCACACGTATGAGCGGTTCCGTACGCCTTCCGCAGGCATTCGAACGTAATTCCCGCATGTCAGTCCGGTCGGTCGAATAGCCCGGCGGAAAGCCCCCGCGAGAACAGGTCCGGCGCCCCTTTCCATTCCGATTCCGGGCCGTACGGCGGGAGCTGACGCCGCATAAGAGATTCACCGTTCCAGCACAGAATCGCCGTGGGGCCCCGGCACATGCCGGTCCAGCGCCCGGGACAGCCGGTCCCGGGACGTCCTGATCCGCTCGACCAGTTCGACGGGCTCCAGGACCTCGAACTCGAAGCCCGTCATCATCACGTGGATCACCATCACGTCGAGGTTCGGGGCCCCGGTCCGCAGCAGACAGGCGGCCGGTCCGTCCGCCTCCAGGGTCCCGGCGGACGGGGAGATCCGCTCGACGGCCTCCTGGAGGGGCACGAGCAGCCGGACGACGGCGTGCGAGGCGTACGCGCGCGTGGAGACCCCTTTCGAGACGTACGCGGCGAGGTCCTCGGCCGGTGGAGTGCGCGGGGTGAAGCGCGGGCCGTGCGGCGGCCTGGGCGTGACGCGGTCGACGCGGAAGGTGCGCCAGTCCGCGCGGTCCAGGTCCCAGGCGACCAGGTACCAGCGGCGCTCGGTGCACACCAGGCGATGCGGTTCGACGCTGCGCCGGGTGGCCGTGCCGTCATGGCTCTCGTACGCGAAGCGCAGCCGCTCGGCGTCCCGGCACAGGGCGGCCAGTTCGGTCAGTACGGCGGGGTCGACGGCGGACGGCGCGGTGGTGCGCAGCATCGGCACGGTGAAGGCGTTGAGGGCGCCCACCCGGCGGCGCAGCCGGTGCGGCAGCACCTGTTCGAGCTTGGTGAGGGCGCGCACGGAGGTCTCGCCGATGCCCTCGATGCCCTGCCCGGCGGCGGTGCGCAGGCCGACCGCCACGGCGACCGCCTCGTCGTCGTCCAGCAGCAGCGGCGGCAACTCGGCGCCCGCGCCGAGCTGGTAGCCGCCGCCCGTGCCGGGGCTGGCGTTGACCGGGTAGCCCAGCTCGCGCAGCCGGTCGACGTCCCGGCGCACGGTGCGCGGGGTGACCCCGAGCCGGTCCGCCAGGTCGGCGCCTGACCACTCGCGGTGGGCCTGGAGCAGCGAGAGCAGGCGCAGGAGTCGTGCCGAGGTCTCCAACATGGTCAAAGTCTGTATCAGGCGCGGTAGGTCAGTTATCAAGGGCTGTACGGCAGTTGGGGCACCTGGAAGCAGGTGCTGTTCATGTCCCCCTGCGGAACCCACCCCTTGCCGTCCTGCCACCGGGCGACCGACAGACACGTCCTGCGGGTGGCCGGCGGTACGGCGAGCCGCTCGAAGGAGACGGGAAGCAGCAGGCCGTCGGCGGTGTAGTCCTCGCTCCGGTTCATGAAGCCGTCGACACACGCGCGCGTGACGCCCGTTCTCGCGCACGACTTCGCCGCGTCCGTGAACCACATCGCCGCCGCCCAGCCCTCCAACTGCCACTGGGAATGCGTCTTCAGCCCCTCGGTCGCCTCCCGGAACTCCCGTACGGCGGGCTGCGAGGTGTCGTCGAAGTCGCGGCTGGACCCGGTCGCCCACAGGGCGTTGCGGCAGCGCGGGGAGTCCTTGTAGTCCTCGGGGACGGTGGACGTCCAGTTCTGTACGTTCGTCACCTTGGCGACGACCTTCGCGCCGACCTGGTCCATCGCCTCGCACAACTGGACGTTCCCGTGCGTGTCGAGGGCGTCGAAAACGAGGTCGGCGCCCTGCTGCTTCAGATCGGCCGCCGCCGCGCGGAAGTTGGGCAGCGCGAAGTCGACCTGCTCGGTGACGACCCGGTAGCCCTCGGCCTTCAGCCCCTGCTCGACGAGCCGGGCGTAGGCGGCGGACGCGGCCTGGTTGTACGACACGACGGCGGCGGTACGGGCGCCCCGCTCGCGCTTGAAGTACCGGTAGACCTCCGTGCCGCCATACAGCTTCCCGCCCCAGCCCGGGGTGCCGGCGCGGGGCGCGAGGCTGCCGTAGACGCCGTACAGGTGCGGCCAGGTGTCGTAGGCCGCGCCGATGGGCTGGCCGCCGATGTCGGGCACGCGCGCGTGGGAGACGCGCGGAGCGCCCGCGTAGTCGAGGGCGGTGGTCGCGACCAGGGCGACCACCTTGTCCTCGTCGATCAGCTTGTGCACACAGGTGTTGTTGCCGACGCCACTGCCGCCGTCGTCGCACTCCCGCACCTCCACGGGACGGCCGTCGATGCCCCCGCGCGCGTCGAGGCGGTCGAAGTACGCCTTGGCGCCGTCGCGGGGGCCGGTGAAGGTGTCGCCGCCGACCGGGCTGGTCGCGCTGGTGATGATGCCGACCCGGATCGGCGCGTCGCCGCTCGGCGCGGGCGTTCGGGTGCCGTGCTCGAAGTCGCTCTCCGGGAGGCGGCTGCCGCAGGCCGTGCCCGCCAGGAGCAGCAGCACCGCGGCGGCGGCCTCAGCAGCCCGCCGCGGGCGACTGCGAGGCATCGCCGCTCAACGCCACCAGCGCGCACAGGGTGTTGACGGACACCTTCCAGGTGCCGTCCTGCTCGACGGTCGTCCCGGTCGCGCCCGGCAGGGCGGTGGCGCCGTTCAGGGTCAGGCTGTACGTCACGGTCGCCCGCGTCGCCGAGGTGAACTCGACCTTCTGGACCACCGCTTGGACCTGTCCGCCGCGCTTGTCACCGCTGAAGGCCTTCAGGACCGGTGCCATCCGGTCGCCGTTCTCCAGGACGGCCTGTTTGTCCTCGGTGGAGGTGGCCGGGTCGAAGAACTTCTTCCAGTTGGCCTTGATCTGCGTCGTGGCGGCGGCCAGGTCCGCGGGCGCGGTCGCCGGTGCGCTCGTGGTCGGTTCCACGGACGGGGTGGGCGGTGGTGCGCCGCTCCCGCCTCCGCTGTCGTCGCTGCAGGCCGCCAGGGCCGGGCCGAGCACGAGGACGAACGCCGCCGCGACTACCGCGCCCCGCCGCCTTGTGTTCCTGGTGTTCCTTCGCCTGAGGTCGCTCCCGAGAACCATCTGGCTCACCGCCGGGTGTCGGTCCGGGCCGTGCGCGCCCGGTGTTTTCAGGTCAGGTGTCAGAAGGCATAGTGCAAGCCATTGGCTGGCATGGACAGACACATGACATGTGGGAGCCGGAAATGCGGACAGCCCGACTGCGGACCGTGCACCCCGCCCTGTGGGCCGGCTGGGCCGCGTTCGCCGCCGGCGCGGTCCTGTGCGTGATCGGCTGGTACGGCGTCTCCGGCGAGCGCTACGCGGAACGCCAACTCCCCTACCTGGCCTCCTGCACGATCCCCGGCGCCGCGCTGCTCGTCGCCGGCGCGGTCCTGTTCGCCCACGGTCGCAGCGTCCTCGCCACCGCGCGCGTGGAGGAGCTGTACGCCCTCCTCGTGGCCGCCGGGACGGCCGACGCCGAGGAGTCCGCGCAGCTCGCCGCCGCGCCCGTCGCGGTCAGCGGGGACCTTCTGATGGTGCCCGGCGGCACCCTGTGGCACCGCGCGGACTGCCCGTTGGTCGCCGGGAAGGCGGAGGCGGTGCCGGTGGACTCCAAGCTCGTGGCCAACGGCGAGCTGAGCCCCTGCCCGATCTGCGAGCCCGCCGAGGCCGACGACTGACGGCCCCGGTGTCCTCCCTGACGTACGACCTCACCCTCGCCGGCCTCTCGGTCGGCGCCGCCGCCGCGCTCACCGGGATCGGCCTGGTCGTGACGTACCGGGCTACCGGCGTGCTCAACTTCGCGCACGGCGCGGTCGCGATGGTCTGCGCGTATGTGCTGCGGCAGTGCGTGGTCGGGTGGGGGTGGCCGCTGTGGCCGGCCGCGGTGGTGACGCTGCTGTTCCTCGCGCCGGCTCTCGGGGTGCTGCTGGAACGGTTCGTCTTCCGACCGCTGTCGCTCCAGGGCGGCGACCCCGCGCGGACCCTGGTCGCGTCGATCGGGGTGTTCGTGCTGCTGGTCGGCGGGGCGGCGCTGGTGTGGGGGCAGGGGGCGCGGGACGACGCGCCGGAGCTGGTGTCGGCCGATCCCTGGGGCCAGTTGGCGGTGGTGCTGGTGCTCGCGGCGGGCGTCTCGGCCGTGATCCGCTGGACCCGGTTCGGGCGGGAGCTGCGGGCCGTGGTGGACGACCGGGGGCTCGCGGTACTGGCCGGCGTGGACGCGGACCGGGTGGCGGCGGCGGGCTGGGCGTTCGGGGCCTTCACGGCGGGCCTGACGGGCGTGCTCCTCGCCCCGTACGTGCGCCTGGACCCGTACGGTCTGCCGCTGCTCGTCATGGAGGTGGTGGCGGTCGCGGTGGCCGCGCGGATGCGGAGCCTGTCGGTGGCCGTGGTGGTCGCCCTGGGGATCGGGATCGCGCAGAGCCAGGCGACGAGGCTGCATCCGCCCGGCTGGAGCGGGCAGTTGGTGCAGGCGGTGGGCGCGAACCTGTTCGTCGTGGCGCTCCTGGTGACGGCCCTGGTCCTGCCCGGGCTCGGCTCCCGGGACGCCCTCCCCCGTACGGCGACGGCGCGCGTCACGACGCCTCCCGGTGCCTGGATCGTGGCCGCGGTGCTCTTCCTCCTCCCCCTCGGCTTCGCGGGCTCGGACCTGCACACGGCGGTACAAGTACCGGCCCTGGGCGTGGTGTTGCTGTCGTTGGTGGTGGTCACCGGGCGCGGCGGCCAGATCTCACTGGGGCAGGCGGCGTACGCGGGCCTGGGCGCCCTGTTCACGGCGCTGCCGGCGGCGGGCCGGTTCCCCGGTCTGCCCCGCCTCCCCGAACTGGCCGCGCTGGCACTCGCGGTACTCCTCGTTGCTCCCCTGGGCCTGCTCACCGGCTGGCCGGCGATCGGCCGCCACGGCCTGGCCCTCGCCCTCGCGACCTTCGCGGTCGGCGTCGGGGTCAGCCGCTTCGTCTTCACCCAGCCGTACGCCACCTCGGGCCTGTCCCTCGGCCGCCCGTCCGGCTTCGACGGGGACCGCGCCTACTATGTCCTCGAACTCGCCCTCCTGTCCGTCGCGTTGCTGGCGACCCACGCCCTGCGCCGGGGCCGCACGGGCCGCGCCCTCGCGGCGCTGCGCGACCACGAGCAGGGCGCCTCCGCTGCGGGCGTCCGGGTCCCCTCCCTGAAACTCCTTGCCTTCGTCGCGGGCGCCGCCCTGGCCGCCCTCGGCGGCGGCATGCTCGGCATGGGCCTGCGCGCCTTCGACCCCTCGGCCTACGACCCCGTCCGCGGCCTGCTCTGGTTCGCCGCGGTGGTCGTCCTGGGCGCCGACAGCACACTCGGTGCCCTGGCCGCCGCAGCTCTCCTGGTGGGGCTGGACGCGGGCACGCGGGGCGGGGTCGCGGCGGCGCTGATCGGGGTACTGGCGGTGTGCGTGGGGCGGTTTCCCGGGGGGCCGTACGAGGCGGCGCGCGGGGCGGCGACACGGCTCCGGCTCCGGGGTGGCGGGGTTCGGCTCACGCCGGTGGGGGTGCGGGTTCGGGGGAGGTTGGGGGTGGCTCCAACGGTGGCTGTGGGCACGGGTGTTGTGCGCCGCGCGATGGTCGGTACCGGGCGGGATGCGCGAGGACGAGCCGTCGCTGGGGATGGGCAGCGGGGCGAGGTGGGCACAAGAAGGGCTGGTCGTGCGGGAGTTGCGGCCCTGAAGGTGCCCGAGGCCGGGCGGGGACGGGACGCCGAAGGGGCCGAACATGCGGGAGTTGCCGTCCCAGCGGCACCCGCCCGTCAGGGCGCCGCACGTCCGGCAAAGGCCGACGCCGGGCGCATCACCCCGACACGGACACATCCACCCCTCCTCACCGCCCACGCCCTACACGCCCGCTACGACGGCTTCGCCGCCCTCGACGGTGTCGATCTCGTCGTGCCGGCCAGCCAGGTCACCGCTGTCGTCGGGCCCAACGGAGCCGGAAAAAGTACCCTGTTCCACTGCCTGGCCGGGACCGTGCGGCCCTCGCGCGGGCGGGTTCGGCTCGGGGACCGGGACATCACGGGGCTGGCCGCGCACGCGCGGACCCGGCTCGGGGTCGGGCGGACCTTTCAACAGCTCGCCGTCTTCCCCTCGTTGACCGTCGCCGAGAACGTGCGCGTGGGTGCCGAGCAGGGGCGGCTCGCCGAACCGGCCGCCGTGGAGCGGGCGTTGCGGCTGTTCGGGCTCGACGGGGACGTACGGTCGCTGCCCGCCGCCGGGCTGCCCACCGGGACGCTGCGCCGGGTCGAGCTGGCGAGGGCGTTCGCGGGGAGCCCGCGTGTGCTGCTGCTGGACGAGCCCGCGGCCGGCCTCGACACCGCCGAAGTGGCCGCGCTGACCCTCGTGTTGAGGGCGCTGGCCGCCGAGGGCACCGCCCTGCTCGTCGTGGAGCACGACCTCGATCTGGTCGCAGGCCTCGCCGACGTGGTCCATGTGATGGCGGCGGGCCGCATCGTCGCCTCCGGCCCGCCGGACCACGTCCTGGACGCGCCCGGCACCTGGGAGACCCCCGTATGACCATCTCCCTGCGCCACGCGCGCGTGCGCTACGGCCCCCTCGAAGCCCTGCACGGCATCACCCTCGCCGCCCCCGCCCGCGGCCTCACCGTCCTGCTGGGCCGCAACGGCTCCGGCCGTACGACCGCGCTGCGCGCCCTCGCCGGTACGGTCGCCCTGTCGGGCGGTGCGGTGGTGTGGGACGGCGTCGACGTGACCCGCGTGCCCGCGCACGAGAGGGCCCGCCGGGGACTGTGTCTGGTGCCGGAGCGGCAAGCCGTGTTCGGGTCCCTCACCGTCCGCGAGAACCTCGAACTCGCCGGAGTCGCACGGGACTTCTCCGCGGCCCTGGACGCGTACCCGCGCCTGAAGACCCTGCTCCCCCGCCGGGCCGGCACCCTCTCCGGCGGTGAGCAGCGCATGCTGGCCCTCTCCCGCGCCCTGCTGGCCCAGGCGCGCGTGGTGCTCGTCGACGAACCGGCGCAGGGCATGTCCCCCGGGGTCGCGGCCGACACGTACGAACTGCTGGCCGGGCTCGACGCCTGTGTGGTGATCGCCGAGCAGCGGCTGCCGCCCGTGCTGCGCGGCCGGACCGCCCTCGTGTACGAACTGCGGCGCGGGACGGTCGCGTTCGGCGGCGAGGCGGCCGAACTGGAGTGACGGGCGCGCCCCCGCCCGGTCGACGGACCGGGCGGGGGCGGGCGACGGGCGCGGCTCGACTCAGAGGTCGAGCTGCTGCCCGGGCATGATCAGATTGGGGTCACCGCCGATGACGGACTTGTTGGCGGCGTAGATCTTCCGCCAGGTGGTCCCGTGCTCGGCCGCGATGACGCTCAGCGTGTCGCCCTGGCGGACCGTGTAGTCACCGCGGGACGTGCCGCGCGAGACGCTGTTCGTCTCGCGCTCCGACGTCTTCGCCGACTTCGACGGAGCGGACTTCGTGGTCGACTTCTTCGACCCGGACGAGGACTCGGTGGTCGACTTCTTCGTCGACTTCTCGGTGACCGTGCCGGAGGAGGCGGCGGGTGCGCTGCCCGACGCTCCGGCCCGTGCCGAACAGACCGGCCAGGCACCCCAACCCTGGGCGTGCTGGACCTTGGTGGCCACGGCGATCTGCGCGGACCGGGAGGCCTGGTCGGCGGTGGCCGCGTAGGCCGCACCGCCGTAGGCGCGCCAGGTGCCGGCGGAGAACTGGAGTCCTCCGTAGTAGCCGTTGCCGGTGTTGATGTGCCAGTTGCCGCCGCTCTCGCACTGGGCGATGCGGTCCCACACCCCACTGTCGGACGCCGCCGCGTTACCGGTGGCGGCCAGCAGTCCGAGCGGGGCGAGCAGGACAGCCCCGGCGAGGACCGCCGTCGTACGCGCTTGACCCTTGTGGGCCTTGGGTGCGTTCTCGCGAGTGGTATCGGCACATTCGGACATGTAGTTCCCTCTCCAACAACCCGGGGTCCCCCAAGGCGGTTCGCGGCTCCCACGCATCGACGCGGTCCTCGCGCTCCTCCCCGTCCGCCGGAGGTCGTGCTGTTGAGCTGGCTTGTTCGGCCGGCGGACGTGTCCCGAGCGGTGCTCGTTGCACACGGCGGAGGAATGTACGGACGTTGCCGTGCCGATGTCGACCAACTGGCCGTCGTGCCAGGCCAGTTGACTGTTACCTCGGGTAGCGGCATATTTCGGCCACCCACTAGATTCCCTCATTTCCTGATTTGTCGACCATCGCCCCCCACGATCTGTGACTCGGTTCACGCAACCAACTCCCTTGCTTTTCCCTCCAGTTGACAGGGAGTGCTCAATTCCGTACCCGGTGTGACGCTGTGCGTCGGTTGGTTTGATTCGGTTCGCTCCGAAGCGTGACTCCCGCCACAGCTCGTCCGTTGTCTTCTTCATGAGCCCGGGACCCACCGGGCACCGCATTCCGAGGGAGCCACCCGTGCCGCGCATGCTCGACGTCAGCGACGACGTACGCGCCGAGATCGGCGACGAAGAAGCCGACCGGCTGCTCGCCGGAGACAATGCCCCGGGCAGTTACGACTGCACGTCGTGCCGCACCCAGGGCGACTCCGAACAGGAGCGCACCAGCACCGTCCTGTTCATCGGCGACGAGACCGCCGTCCTCGCCTTCGCCCACGCCGGCTGCCTGCCCTCGCAGGTCGTCCAGGTCACCGAGGAGCAGCTGCAGGGTGCCGTCCGCTCCATCAGCGGCAACGCGCACACCCCGGCCGGCGAACCGGACAAGGCCGTACCCGAGCAGGCCGTGCTCGGTGTGACCAGTGGACTCGTCCTGATCTCCGGGGAGTTGCACCCCGCTCTGGTCGTCGAGCCGACCGCGCCCATCGTGCGGCCCGGCTCGACCGGCCTCGGCGACGACTTCCTGCCGCTGCTGATCGAGCAGGGCTTCATGCCGCTCAGCGAGATCACCACCGTGCCGCCCGTGCTGCACGGCTGGTCGGTGCTGCTCGCCGCGGGCCAACTGCACGCCGTGCTCCAGCCGGGCGCGGGCGGCGGTTCCCCGGTGGCCTGGTGGCAGGCCCACCAGCCGCTCCAGGTCACCGACAGCTGGCGGGCCGCCGCCAACAAGCACCAGCAGGTGCTGATGTTCGCGGCCCCCGTGGGCTCGATCGGCCGGCAGCCCCGCGAGGACCTGCTGCGCGGCGCGCTCGACAAGGCCGCGGCGAACGGCCAGTTGGTCGGCTCCGCGCTGCCGCTCGCGGGCACCTGAGCCGCATCCCTTCAGGTCACGCGTCGTTTGGACATACGTGTACGCATACGACGTTCCCCGCAGCCGGCCCTACCAGCCGATCCCGTCCGCGCGATCGGACCGGGACAGCCCAGGCGGCGCATCGGCCACGCCGATCTACGACCGGCTCTATTCCGAGTGGGTCAAGACCTTCCGCTCGCTGCCGGGTGACCGCAGCGGCGAGGAGGAGCTGGGCTTCACCGCCTTCGGGCACAGCCCGCACAGCACGGGCACCTTCGGCGGCGGTTCGTTCGGCGGGGGCTCGTACAGCGCGTACAGCGCGGGGGCCTACAGCGCCCGGCAGCAGTCGCAGTGGCAGCGCGTCGGGCAACTCGGCCAGCAGCACGGCCACACCGGGATGCACCACGTCCCGGCGGCCCTGCCACCCGGCCCGCGCCGCGGCATCTGACGTACGACGGAGAGGGCGGCCCCTGTTGCGACAGGGGCCGCCCTCTCCGTCGTAGCACCGAACGTACGGCTACTTCTTCTTGCCGCGCTTCTCGCGCACCCGCACCGAGATATGGATCGGGGTGCCCTCGAAGCTGAACTCCTCGCGCAGGCGGCGCTCGATGAAGCGGCGGTAGCCCGCCTCGATGAAGCCGGAAGCGAAGAGGACGAAGCGCGGGGGCTTGGTGCCGGCCTGGGTGCCGAAGAGGATGCGCGGCTGCTTGCCGCCGCGGACCGGGTGCGGGTGGGCGGCGACCAGCTCGCCGAGGAAGGCGTTGAGCCGGCCCGTCGGGACGCGGGTCTCCCAGCCGGCCAGGGCGGTCTCGATGCCCGGGACCAGCTTCTCCATGTGGCGGCCGGTGCGCGCCGAGATGTTCACCCGGGGCGCCCACGCGACCTGGGCCAGCTCGGTCTCGATCTCGCGCTCCAGGTAGTAGCGACGCTCCTCGTCGAGGGTGTCCCACTTGTTGAAGGCGAGGACGATGGCGCGGCCCGCCTCGACGGCCATGGTGACGATCCGCTGGTCCTGCACCGAGATGGACTCCGACGCGTCGATCAGGATGACCGCGACCTCGGCCTTCTCGACGGCGGCGGCGGTGCGCAGCGAGGCGTAGTAATCGGCGCCCTGCTGGAGGTGGACGCGCTTGCGGATGCCCGCCGTGTCGACGAACTTCCATGTCACGCCGCCGAGTTCGATGAGCTCGTCGACCGGGTCACGGGTGGTGCCCGCGATCTCGTTGACGACGACGCGCTCCTCGCCCGCCACCTTGTTCAGCAGCGAGGACTTGCCGACGTTCGGGCGGCCGATCAGGGCGATCCGGCGAGGCCCGCCGACCGCGGTGCCGAAGGTCTGCTCGGGCGCCTCGGGCAGCGCCTCCAGGACGGCGTCCAGCATGTCGCCGGTGCCGCGGCCGTGCAGCGCGGAGACGGGGTGCGGCTCGCCGAGGCCCAGGGACCACAGGTAGGCGGCGTCGGACTCGCCGCTCAGACCGTCGACCTTGTTGGCGGCCAGCACGACCGGCTTGCCGGCCTTGCGCAGCAGTCGTACGACCGCCTCGTCGGTGTCGGTGGCGCCGACCTTGGCGTCGACGACGAAGACGACCGCGTCGGCGGCCTCGATGGCGTACTCGGCCTGGGCGGCCACGGAGGCGTCGATGCCGAGGACGTCCTGCTCCCAGCCGCCGGTGTCGACGACCTTGAAGCGCCGGCCCGCCCACTCGGCCTCGTAGGTCACGCGGTCACGGGTGACGCCGGGCTTGTCCTCGACGACGGCCTCGCGGCGGCCGATGATGCGGTTGACGAGTGTCGACTTGCCGACGTTCGGCCGGCCGACGACGGCGAGCACGGGCAGCGGCCCGTGACCGGCCTCCTCGATGGCCCCCTCGACGTCCTCGATGTCGAAGCCCTCTACGGCGGCGAGCTCCATGAACTCCGCGTACTCGGCGTCGCCGAGCGCCCCGTGGTCGTGCTCCTCGCCGGAGCCGTCGGGCTGGATCTGGTCGTTCATGAAGTCCGTACCTCGTTCATCGTGGTGATCGGTGGAACCCCCGGATTTCGGGTGATCCACTACTCAAGTGTCTCTTAGCGCCCGGTGAGGCGCCTGGCGTTGTCCAGGTGGGCGGCCAGTTGCTTCTGGATGCGCTCGGTCGCCTCGTCCAGTGCCTTGCGCGTACGGCGGCCGGAGCCGTCGCCCGCTTCGAACGGGTCACCGAAGACGACGTCCACGCGGGAGCGCAGCGGAGGCAGCGCCTTTATCAGCCGTCCACTCTTCTCGGCGGTGCCCAGCACGGCCACCGGCACGATCGGAGCGCCGCTGCGGACGGCGAAGTAGGCGAGCCCGGCGCGCAGCGAGGCGAAGTCGCCCTCGCCGCGGGTGCCCTCGGGAAAGATACCGAGGACGCCGCCGGCCGACAGGACGTCCAGCGCCCCGGTGATCGCCGTGCGGTCGGCGATCGAGCGGTCCACCTTCAGCTGGCCGATGCGGAGCAGGAAGGGGTCCAGCGGGCCGACGAACGCCTCCTTCTTGATCAGGAAGTGCGTCGGCCGGGGTGCCACGCCCATGACCATGGGGCCGTCGACGCCGTGCGAGTGGTTGACGGCGAGGATCACCGGGCCGGAGGCGGGAACCTTCCAGGAGCCCAGCACGCGCGGCTTCCACAGCCCGTACATCAGGCCGACGCCGATGCGCCGCCCGACCTCGGCGCCCCGCTCGGATGCTGCGGTCACTTGGCGGCCCGCTTCTCCCCGACGAGGGTGACGACGCACTCGATGACCTGCTGGAGCGTGAGGTCGGAGGTGTCCACCTCGACCGCGTCGTCCGCCTTGGCGAGCGGCGAGGTCTTGCGCGAGGTGTCGGCCGCGTCCCGCTTCAGCAGCGCCTCGCGCGTGGCCTGCACGTCGGCGCCCTTCAGCTCACCGCTGCGGCGGGCGGCACGCGCCTCCGGGGAGGCGGTGAGGAAGATCTTCAGGTCGGCGTCGGGCAGCACGGTCGTCCCGATGTCCCGCCCCTCCACCACGATCCCGTGCTCCGCGTCGGCGGCCAGCGACCGCTGCAGCTCGGTGATCCGGGCCCGCACCTCGGGCACCGCGCTGACCGCGCTGACCTTGGAGGTGACCTCCTGGGTGCGGATCGGGCCGGACACGTCCACGCCGTCGACGACGATCGTCGGGTTCGCCGGGTCCGTACCGGAGATGATCTCCGCCTTGCCCGCCACGGCGGCGATCGCGGTGGGGTCGGTGATGTCGATCCCGTTGTTCACCATCCACCAGGTGATCGCCCGGTACTGGGCGCCGGTGTCCAGGTAGCTCAGCCCGAGCTGCGATGCCACGGCCTTCGACGTGCTCGACTTGCCCGTGCCGGAGGGGCCGTCGATGGCGACAATCACTGCCGGGGCGGTCCGGGCGGCGCCGTTTTCCACGGGAGGACACCTTCCTGGTGAAGGGTGGTGAGCGGGGTGAGGACGCGAGTGCGCCCCGGACAAGGTTACTGGCTCCCCGCACGGCGTATTACTGCCGGATGGTCGAGCGGTACTACTGCCGGATCGCCCAGCCCCGCTCCCGCAGCGCAGCACTCAGCACTGGCGCCGCCTTCGGCTCCACCATCAGCTGCACATGCCCCGCCTGCTGCCCGGTCGCGTGCTCGATGCGTACGTCCTCGATGTTGACCCCGGCCATCCCCGCGTCCGCGAAGATCCGGGCCAACTGTCCGGGCTGGTCGTCGATGAGCACGGCGACAACCTCGTAGACCCGCGGAGCGGACCCGTGCTTGCCGGGAACCCGGACCTGTCCGGCGTTGCCGCGGCGCAGTACGTCCTCGATGCCGGCGACGCCCTCGCCCCGCTTGACGTCGTCGGAGGACTGCAGGGCACGCAGCGCCCGTACGGTCTCGTCCAGGTCGGCGGAGACGTCCGAGAGGAGGTCGGCGACCGGCCCCGGGTTCGCGGACAGGATGTCGATCCACATGCGGGGGTCGGACGCGGCGATCCGGGTGACGTCCCGGATGCCCTGCCCGCACAGCCGTACGGCGGCCTCCTCGGCGTTCTCCAGCCGCGCGGCGACCATGCTGGACACCAGGTGGGGCATGTGGGAGACGAGGGCGACCGCGCGGTCGTGGGCGTCGGCGTCCATGACGACCGGCACGGCGCGGCAGTGCGAGACCAGCTCCAGGGCGAGGTTCAGCACCTCGGTGTCCGTGTCACGGGTGGGCGTCAGCACCCAGGGGCGGCCCTCGAAGAGGTCGGCGGTCGCGGCCAGCGGACCCGACTTCTCGCGCCCGGACATGGGGTGCGAGCCGATGTACGACGAGAGGTCGAGGCCGAGCGCCTCCAACTCGCGACGCGGTCCGCCCTTGACGCTGGCCACGTCCAGGTAGCCGCGGGCCACACCCCGGCGCATCGCGTCGGCGAGCACCCCGGCCACCAGCGCGGGCGGCGCGGCGACGATCGCGAGGTCGACCGGGCCGCCCGGCGCCTCGTCGGTGCCGGCGCCGAGCGCGGCGGCCGTACGGGCCTGCTCGGGGTCGTGGTCGGTGAGGTGGACGACGACGCCGCGTGCGGCGAGCGCGAGCGCGGCGGACGTACCGATGAGCCCGGTACCGATGACGAGCGCGGTCCTCACTGGGCGATGTCCTTGCGCAGGGCGGCGGCGGCACCGAGGTAGACGTGCGCGATGTCGGCGCGGGGGCGGTCGGACTCGATGTGCGCGAGGACCCGGACCACTCGGGGCATCGCGCCCTCGATGTCGAGTTCCTGGGCGCAGATCAAGGGCACGTCGGCGAAGCCGTCGCCGAGCTTGCGGGCGGCGGCCGCCGGGAAGTCGCTGTGCAGATCGGGCGTGGCCGTGAACCAGACGCTGATCAGGTCGTCGGCGGTGAGGCCGTTCCGCTCCAGGACGGCGGTGAGCAGCGCTCCGACCTGCTCGTCCATGTGGCCGGCCTCGTCCCTGTCCAGTTGGACGGCGCCCCGGACCGCTCGTACCGCCACGGCTTGGCTCCTCGCTGATCTACGTCTCTGATGTACGGCTCCTGCTGCATCCAGCCTAGTCAGCCCGTCCGGTGGGGGCGCGCGGCGCCCGCACGCTGAGACGGTCACCGATCGGGGTGAGATCATCCCGGTATGCCTCTTTACGCATGGCTCCGAGTCCGCTCTCATGGGCTGGTAGCCCGCCTCGGGGGAGGCCCACTTTGAAGCGTCCAGGACCCTTGCTCACACTTCTGACGGGCCTGTTGCTGGGCCTGTTCATGCTCACACTCAACGCGACATCGGGGACGAAGACCGTCTCGTCGACGAAAACGTACCCGTCACCGGCGCGGTCGGTCTCCACGTCACCCACACCCACACCGACCGTGACACCCAGCCCGACCCCCTCCAAGACTCCTGTGCCGAACGCCAGTTACGCCGGCCGCACCGACGACGACGCGGCCTCGGTCGCCGTGTCGATCCGGGACGGAAAGGCGGTCGCCTACTTCTGCGACGGCCGCTACAAGGAGGCGTGGCTGCGGGGCCCGGTCGAGGACGACGGCACGATGCGGCTCACCGCCAAGAACGGCGCCGTGCTCGACGGCAAGCTCCAGCAGGGCACGAAGATCCGCGGCACCGTCAAGGACGAGGGCCGGTCCTACGCGTTCACCGCCGCCAAGGCCGTCAAGCCGTCCGGGCTGTGGCGGGCCACCGCCAAGGTGCGCGGCGCCAAGATCGACGGCGGCTGGATCGTGCTGCCCAACGGCCGCCAGACCGGCATCGTCACCCGTGACGGCAAGGCCACCGCGGCACCCCGTATCGACCCGGAGACCGGCGCGGTCACCGTCGACGGACAGCAGCTCACGGCACAACCCGTCACCCCCTGACCCACCATCCGCCTCAGGGAGCCGATCATGACCGCCGACCCGAACGCCGCCACGCAGTCCTACCCCCCGCCCCCGCGCCACCGCGACAGCCCCGCCCGCTATCTGGTCCCGGCCCTGGTGGCCGCGGCCGTCGCCGTCGGACTCGGCGCCTACGGCAAGGTCCACGACCCGGCGGGCACCGCCTTCAACCTCGCCGGCTTCAGCAGCACGGGCGCGGTGAAGTCCTGGCTCGCGACGACCGCGTTCTTCTTCGCCCTCGTCCAGGTCGTCTCGGCCTTCATGGTCTACGGCAGGCTGCCGGGACCGAGCTGGTCGGCGACCCTGCACCGCTGGTCGGGGCGGATCGCGTTCCTGGTGGCGGTGCCGGTCGCGGTGCACTGCCTCTATGCCTTCGGCTATCAGACGTACTCGACACGCGTGATGTGGCATTCCGTCCTCGGTTGCCTGTTCTTCGGTGCCTTCAGTGCCAAGATGCTGCTGCTCCGCTCGGAGCGCCTGCCCGGCTGGCTGCTGCCGCTGGTCGGCGGACTGGTCTTCACCGCCCTCACGTTGATCTGGCTGACATCCGCCCTCTGGTTCTTCCGCACCTTCGGAGTGACTACATGACCGACAGTTCGACGCGCCGCACGGTTCTCGCGACGGGTGCGGCCGCCGCGCTCGCCGCGGGATGCAGCAAGTACGGCGACGGCAACGACTCCTCGGGCTCGTCGTCCGTACAGGCCACCGGTGGCCAGGAGTTGGCGAAGACGTCCGAGATCCCGGTCGGCGGCGGCAAGATCTTCAAGGACCAGAAGATCGTGGTGACCCAGCCGACGAAGGACGAGTTCAAGGCCTTCTCGGCGATCTGCACCCACCAGGGCTGCACGGTGGGCACCGTCGCGAACGGCACCATCGACTGCCCCTGCCACGGCAGCAAGTACCGCGTCGCGGACGGTTCGGTGGAGTCCGGCCCGGCACCGAAACCGCTGCCGACGGAGCAGATCAAGGTGGAGGGAAATTCGATCCGCCTGGCGTGATGTGCCGCGTACGCTCCCGGCATGCACCCCGAAGCCCTGGTCCGCGACCACACCATCTACGCCTGTGTGATGGGTTCACGCGCCTTCGGCCTGGCGACGGACACGAGCGACACGGACCGCCGGGGTGTGTTCGTCGCCCCCACCCCCCTCTTCTGGCGCTTCGACAAGCCGCCGACACACGTGGAGGGCCCGGCGGAGGAGCAGTTCAGCTGGGAGCTGGAGCGCTTCTGCGAACTGGCCCTGCGCGCGAACCCCAACATCCTGGAGTGCCTCCACTCCCCCCTCGTCGAGCACGCCGACGCCACCGGCCGTGAACTCCTCGCCCTGCGCGGCGCGTTCCTCTCCCGCCGGGTCCACGAGACGTTCACGCGCTACGCGCTCGGCCAGCGCAAGAAGCTGGAGGCCGACATCCGCCGGCACGGAGCGCCCCGCTGGAAACACGCGATGCACCTGCTCCGCCTCCTGATGAGCGCCCGCGACCTGCTCCGCACGGGCACCCTCACGATCGACGTAGGAGCCCAGCGCGACCCCCTGCTCACCGTCAAACACGGCGAAGTCCCCTGGCCACAGGTCGAGTCCTGGATGACCCGCCTGGCGACGGAGACGGAAGAGGCAGCGGCCCGCACCCCGCTCCCACCCGAACCGGACCGCGCTCGCGTGGAGGACTTCCTGACCCGGGTCCGCCGCGCCTCAGCCCTCCAGCCGGACCCGTACGACGAAGTCGTGCAGGGCGTCGTAGGAACTCGGGGCGTCCGGCAGGGCTGACTCCCCCTGCGCCGCGTCCAGTTCGCCGTGCAGGCGCTCGATGTCGGCCCGCACGCGCGCGTGGTCGACGTCGGCGGCCCCGTGCTCACGCTCGGCCTTCACCGCGATCAGCTCCGTGACGTACGGCGGGGCCTCGACCACCCCGACGAGCGTGGGCAGATGGGCCTGCACCTCGCCGCTGCGCATCAGGTGGATGCCGGTGAGCAGCACACGGAACGTGTAGAGCAGCGGCTTGAGTTCACCCGTCTTCTCGAACAGCCGCCACTGTGTCGTGGCGAACCCCCGGTAGTGATGCGCGTGATGGCTGGTGAGGACGCCGGGGGCGAGCGCGGCCAGCTCCCGGTGGGCGTCGGTGGTGTGCACGACGAGCGGGGACAACAACTGCTCCAGCACATAGCCGTTGCGCCGCAGCATCAGCCGTACGAACTTGCGCAGGTCGTGGGTGACGAGGTCCATCTCGACGCCGTCCCGCAGCCACATCTTCGACCGTGTCTCGTCCGGCTCACGCAGGCCGACGAGTTGGGCGGTCGGCAGCAGGTGCACGCCCCTCAGATCCACATCCGAGTCGCGGGACGGGAAGCCGTAGAGGTGCGCGCCGGAGACCGTGGCGAAGAGCAGCGGGTCGGGCTGCTCGGCCACCACGGATTCGAGGTCGATGTCCAGAACGTCGTCGATCATCCGTCAAGCGTCCCAGAGCGCGCCCAGCCCCAGCAGGTCCCCCCGGTACTCGATCCGTCCCGCCCACTCCTCCGGCCATGCCTCCTCCCCCAGATACGCCCCCGCGAAGGCCCCCGTGAGGCAGGCGATCGAGTCCGAGTCGCCGTACGTGCAGGCGGCCCGGCGGAGGGCGGTCACCGGCTCCTCGGCGAAGAGGAGGAAGCACAACAGGCCGGTCGCCAGGGCCTCTTCGGCGATCCAGCCCGCGCCAGTGGCCAGGCATGGGTCGGTCTCCGGGGAGGGGGTCCTCAAGGCGTCCTGGAGGCGGTCCACGATCTCCAGGCAGTCGTCCCAGCCGCGCGCGATGAAGTGCTCGGGTGTGGGGTCCTGACTGCGCGTCCACAGGTCGCCGAGCCAGCGGTGGTGGTAGCGGGTGCGGTTCTCGATCGCGTACGACCGCAGCAGCCCGACGAGTCCCGTGGGCTCGACGCCCTGTGCGAGGAGTCGTACGGCGTGTGCGGTGAGGTCGGACGCGGCGAGGGCGGTGGGGTGTCCGTGGGTGAGCGCGGACTGCAACTGGGCTGCCCCGGACCGCTGTTCGTCGCTCAGGCCGGGGACGAGTCCGATCGGGGCTACGCGCATGTTGGCCCCGCAGCCCTTCGAGCCGATCTGGCTGGCGTCCTGCCAGAGCCGGTCCTCGGTCTTCAGCAGGTTGCAGGCGACGAGACAAGTCCGGCCGGGGGCACGGTTGTTGTCCGGCGACTGGTACCAGTCCACGAACTCCTCGCGCACCGGCCGTTCCATGCGCCTGGGCCCAAGCAACCCTCGTTCCATGGCCGTTCGCAGGCCCCGCCCCAACGCCAGTGTCATCTGGGTGTCGTCGGTGACGATCGCGGGCCTCGGCAGTTCCATCTGCCGCCAGGGACCGCACTTGGCGAGGATGTCCGGCACGTCGTTGAACTCGGTCGGGAAGCCGAGCGCGTCCCCGAGGGCGAGCCCCACCAGGGCTCCCGTGGCGGCACGCTTGCGGACACTGGTCGTGGTCATGCGGGACATCCTTCCCTGGTCGTCCGGAGCAGGGGCGGACACAAGGCGGTGGCGAGGCCGCTGTACTCCAGTTTGGCGGCCGCCTCCGCGGACTCGTCGGGCTGCACGAAGCCACCGCACACCCCCCGACCAAACCGAAGCGGCCGGCCCCGGAGCCCCCGGAACCGGCCGCACACAACTACCGCTTCTACAGATCGACTTCCTGCATCAGCATGCCGACCTCGGTGTTCGACAGCCGTCGCAGCCAGCCCGACTTCTGGTCGCCCAGGGTGATCGGGCCGAAGGAGACGCGGACCAGCTTGTCGACCGGGAAGCCGGCCTCCGCGAGCATGCGGCGGACGATGTGCTTGCGGCCCTCGTGGAGGGTCACCTCGACCAGGTAGTTCTTGCCGGTCTGCTCGACGACCCGGAAGTGGTCCGCGCGCGCGTACCCGTCCTCCAGTTGGATGCCGTCCTTGAGCTGCTTGCCCAGATCGCGCGGGATCGGGCCCACGATGTGCGCGAGGTAGGTCTTCTTCACGCCGTACTTGGGGTGGGTCAGCCGGTGCGCCAGCTCGCCGTGATTGGTGAGCAGGATCACACCCTCGGTCTCGGTGTCGAGCCGGCCGACGTGGAAGAGCCGCGTCTCCCGGTTGGTGACGTAGTCGCCGAGGCACTGCCGGCCCTCGGGGTCCTCCATCGTGGCCACGACTCCGGCGGGCTTGTTCAGCGAGAAGAACTGGTACGACTGCGTCGCCACCGTCAGCCCGTCGACCTTGATCTCGTCGTGCTCCGGGTCGACCCGCAGGCCCTGCTCGACCACGATCTCGCCGTTGACCTCGACGCGGGACTGCTCGATCAGCTCCTCGCAGGAGCGCCGGGAGCCGTAGCCCGCGCGTGCGAGGACCTTCTGCAGCCGCTCGCCCTCCTGCTCGGCGCCCGGGAAGGTCTTGGGCGGCTTGATGTCCTTCTTGCCCGCGTACCGCTCCCGGTTGCGCTCCTCGGCCCGCGCGTCGTACTCCCGCGAGGTCGCCGGCACCGAACGCCCGCGTCCGGTGCCCTGGCCCTGCTTGGGGCCGCCCTTGGCACCGCCGCGCGCGGAGGCGCCACGCCCTGTCTTGGGGCCCTCGTGGGACCCCGTGGGGCCTACGTCGTAGCGGCGCTCCTCGGGACGGGGCTTTCCGGCGCGCTTGGGCCGGTCGTCGCGCCCGCCCGCGCCCCTGGGCTGGGACCCACCGGAACCCCGGGAGCCGCCACCTCCACCGGAACCACGGGGATTGCCGCCCCCGCCGGTCCCGCGGGGGTTGCCACGCCCGCCGCTCCGGCCATTGCCGCCGCCACTGCCACTGCCACTGCTTCGCATCAAAGTTCCGTCGTCGTCGTGTCGTCTGCATCTGCATCCGGTGCATCCGGATCGAACGACGGGACTCCTTCCAGCGTCTCCGCCTCGATCGCCTCCGCCTCAGGGAGGAAGGGCGCGAGTTCCGGTAGCTCGTCCAGGCCGCGCAGGCCCATCCGCTCCAGAAAGTAGTTCGTCGTCGTGTACAGGATCGCACCTGTTTCGGGTTCCGTGCCCGCCTCCTCGACCAGACCGCGCTGCAACAGGGTGCGCATCACCCCGTCGCAGTTGACTCCGCGGACCATGGAGACCCTGCTGCGGCTGACCGGCTGGCGGTACGCGACCACCGCCAACGTCTCCAGGGCCGCCTGGGTGAGCCGGGCCTGCTGCCCGTCCAGGACGAAGCCCTCGACGGCCGGCGCGAACTCGGGCCGGGAGTAGAAACGCCAGCCACCGGCGATCAGCCGCAGCTCGAAACCGCGCCCCTGGACGGTGTACTCGTCGGCCAGCTCACGCAGCGCGTCCGCGATCCGCCGCTTGGGCCGCTGGAGTATTTTCGCGAGGTGTTCCTCGGTCGCGGGCTCGTCCACGACCATGAGGACGGCCTCCAGCGCGGGCTTGAGGTCGAGCTCCGCGACGGCGGGCCCGCCCACGGGCACTGAGGTGGTCTCCTCGCTCACGCCTTCTCCTCCTTGGCGGGACCATCCTTGATCGGCTCGTCCTTGATCGGCTCGGGCGGCCGGTCGAACTCGTCGGTGACCATGGGCTCGGCCGCCTCCCCACCGGTCCAGCGCACGAGCAGATCGCCGAGCGCGGTCTCCTGGTCCAGGGCGACGGCCTTCTCGCGGTACAGCTCCAGCAGGGCCAGGAACCGCGCCACGACGGTCAGGGTGTCGTCGACGTCCTCGACCAGCGTGCGGAAGCTGGCCTCGCCGAGCTCCCGCAGCCGCGCCACCACGATCCCGGCCTGCTCCTGCACGCTCACCAGCGGCGCGTGGATGTGGTCGACGTACACCTGCGGCTTGGGTTTGGGCTGCATCGCCTTCACGGCGAGCTTGGCGAAGCCCTCCGGGCCGATCCGGATGACCACCTCGGGCAGCAGCTCGGCGTGGTGCGGTTCGAGGCCGACGGTACGGGGGTAGCGCCGGGCCTCCTCGTCGAGGCGGCGGTTGAAGATGTCGGCGATCTGCTTGTACGCCCGGTACTGGAGCAGCCGGGCGAACAGCAGGTCCCGGGCCTCCAGCAGCGCGAGGTCGGCCTCGTCCTCGACCTCGGCGGCGGGCAGCAGCCGGGCCGCCTTCAGGTCGAGCAGGGTCGCGGCGACGACGAGGAACTCGGTCGTCTGGTCGAGATCCCAGTCAGGGCCCATCGCCCGGATGTGCGCCATGAACTCGTCGGTGACCTTGGACAGCGCCACCTCGGTGACATCGAGCTTGTGCTTCGAGATCAGCTGGAGGAGGAGATCGAAGGGCCCCTCGAAGTTGGCGAGCCGCACCTTGAAGACACCGTCGTCGGGTTCTTCCGCAGGTTCTTCTACGGCTTCCTCTACGACCGCCGCTTCTTCTACGACGGCCTCGGGCTCCGGAGCCGAACCCGGCCCCTTGCCCAGCGCACGCCGACGTCCGGCGGATGCGCCGGCGGCGGGAGCGTCGTTCGAGGTCATGGCCCCCGCAGGCTACCGCTACCGCCCGCGGAGCCGGCGGACGAGAATGCTCGCGTCCCCGCGGGACTCCAGATCGGCCAGGACGACCGCCACCGCCTCGCGCACGATCCGCCCGCGGTCGATCGCGAGACCGTGCTCACCCCGGAGCACCAGACGGGCGTGCTCCAGGTCCATCAGTTCCTCGGCGGAGACGTACACGGTGATCTTCTCGTCGTGTCGCTCCCGCCCGCTGGGGCGCCGCTGGGCGGGCTGTCGGCCGCGCTTGCGGGGCTGCCCGGCGGCAGAACCTTCCTGCGCCTCCTGACGGCGTACGGAGCCCTCCGTGGCCCGGCTGCGGGACTCGCCCGCGTCCGCGTCGGCCGCGACATGCTCCGCGCCCTCGCCGTCCCCGCCCTGGGCGGGTACGGACTGCGGAGCGTCCTCCCCGGCGGCGGCACCGTCGCTCTCCCCCGCCGGAGCCGGTACCCGCGCCTCGCCGTTGGACTGGCGCCTGGGGCTGGACGCCTGGAGCGCCATCCCCCCTGTCGTACGGAACAGTTCGTCGGCCCCCGGCAGACTCACTCGGCGTGACACCGGGCGAGCACCTCCCTGGCGAGCTGGCGATAGGCGGCGGCACCGACGGAGTTGGAGGCGTACGTGGTGATCGGCTCACCGGCGACCGTGGTCTCCGGGAAGCGCACCGTGCGCCCGATGACCGTGTGGTAGACGTGATCGTCGAACGCCTCGACCACGCGGGCGAGCACCTCACGGCTGTGCACGGTCCGGGAGTCGTACATCGTGGCGAGGATGCCGTCGAGCTCCAGCTCGGGGTTGAGCCGCTCCTGGACCTTCTCGATGGTCTCGGTCAGCAGCGCGACACCGCGCAGCGCGAAGAACTCGCACTCCAGCGGCACGATCACCTTGTGGGCCGCCGTCAGGGCGTTCACGGTGAGCAGGCCGAGGGAGGGCTGACAGTCGATCACGATGTAGTCGTAGTCGGCCATCAGCGGCTTCAACGCCCTTTGCAGGGTGGACTCGCGCGCGACCTCGCTCACCAACTGCACTTCGGCGGCGGAGAGATCGATGTTGCTGGGCAGCAGGTCCATGTTCGGGACCGCTGTCTTGAGAAGCACCTCGTCGGCCGACATGCCCCGCTCCATGAGCAGGTTGTAGACGGTGAGGTCCAACTCCATGGGATTCACGCCGAGTCCGACCGACAGCGCGCCCTGCGGGTCGAAGTCGACGAGCAGGACACGTCGTCCGTACTCGGCCAGCGCGGCACCCAGGTTGATGGTCGACGTGGTCTTGCCGACGCCGCCCTTCTGGTTGCACATCGCGATGATCGTCGCGGGGCCGTGACTGGTCAGCGGACCCGGGATCGGGAAGTACGGCAGCGGGCGTCCGGTCGGGCCCACGCGCTCACGGCGTTGGCGGGCCGCGTCGGGCGCGAGCGTGGCCGCGTACTCGGGATCGGGCTCGTACTCGGCGTCGGGGTCGTAGAAGTGCCCGTCGGGCAGTTCGTCGTAGTCGGCGAACTGGTTGCGGGGCGCGCCCCTTCCGTCGCCGGCCATGGCGTTCACGTGATGGCCATCCATGCTCTGGTGTGCTGGCTTGGTCACCCCTGGCTGCTGGTGACCCTGTTGGGCTGCGAAGGTGCGCACAGCGACGGAGCCGACAGCCTCGAACCCCGCGGGCTCCTGGCCCCTTGCCGGCATTCCTGGTTGACCACCCCCGGGAGAAAATGTCGACTCATTCACAAGTCGTCTTACCTCCTTGGTGACCAGGGAACTTCTCGATAGGTCAGCGTGGCACCATGCCGACGGTTGGCGACTCTATGGCGTGTCGGGCGTTCGCAGCAACACAATCCGCCTTACCCGGCCCGATGTGTCGGCAATGAAACATCCCTCTGTCAAGGGCGTACGGCAGTCGCACGGCAGGTTTCACCGGTGCACGAATCGGGTCAAGGGTTATGTTCGGCGCGAGTTGACCGAGTGCCGCAAAGTGACCATACACACATCCGGCCGGACCTTGTCGGGCAAGGTCCGGCCGGGCGCGCGGTGTTGACGACCTGTGTTGACGTATCGCCTTTTACCGAACGGTGACTTGGTCGGCGGCGTCAGCCGAGCAGGGACTCCAGCTCGACATGCTCCAGTCCGTGCGCCTCGGCGACCTCGCGGTAAATGACCTTGCCGTCATGGGTGTTGAGACCCTTGGCGAGAGCAGGATCACTTCGCAGCGCCTCGGCCCAGCCCCGGTCGGCGAGTTCCACGATGTACGGCAGCGTGGCGTTGGTGAGCGCGTAGGTGGACGTGTTCGGCACCGCGCCGGGCATGTTGGCGACGCAGTAGAAGACCGAGTTGTGGACCGGGAAGGTCGGCTCGGCGTGGGTGGTGGGACGCGAGTCCTCGAAGCAGCCGCCCTGGTCGATCGCGATGTCGACAAGCACACTTCCGGGCTTCATCCGCGCCACGAGTTCGTTGGTGACCAGCTTCGGGGCCTTGGCGCCCGGGATGAGCACCGCGCCGATGACGAGGTCGGCGTCCAGGACGGCCTTCTCCAGCTCGAAGGAGTTGGACATGATCGCCCGGACCTTGGTGCCGAAGACCTTGTCGGCCTCGCGGAGCTTGTTGATGTCGCGGTCGAGCAGCGTGACGTGGAAGCCCATGCCGACGGCGATCTGCGTCGCGTTCCAGCCGGAGACACCGCCGCCGATGACGACGGCCCGCGCGGGCTGGGTGCCGGGGACACCGCCGGGGAGCACACCGCGGCCGCCGACCGAGCGCATCAGGTGGTAGGCGCCGACCTGCGGGGCCAGCCGGCCCGCGACCTCCGACATCGGGGCGAGCAGCGGCAGGGCGCGGCCGGGCAGCTCGACGGTCTCGTAGGCGATCGCGGTGGTGCCGGACTCGATGAGCGCGTCGGTGCACTCCTTGGAGGCGGCCAGGTGCAGGTACGTGAAGAGCGTCTGGTCCTTGCGGAGGCGGTGGTACTCCTCGGCGATGGGCTCCTTGACCTTGAGCAGCAGGTCGGCGGCGGCCCAGACCTCGTCGGCGGTGGCGAGGATCTTCGCGCCCGCCGACACGTACTCGTCGTCCGGGATCGAGGAGCCGACGCCGGCGTTCTGCTCGATGAGGACCTGGTGGCCGTGGCGCACCAGCTCGTGCACGCCGGCGGGGGTGATGGCCACCCGGAACTCGTTGTTCTTGACCTCGCGGGGGATGCCGACCTTCACGTCGATCACGGTCCTTGGCTCAGAGGGTGTAGGGCAATACATCTCATACCCGGACATGCGTGAGCGCACCGGGAGACCGCAGGAGAAGGTGCGGCAGAGCCAGTCTAATGAAGGTGTTCTCGGTGTCTAGCCTTTCAATGCATCAATCTTCGCTAGGTGTACTACGGATTTCGCAGGCGTTAGCGTCATGTTCCAGGGATTCGGGGGCGGGATCGCCCTCCTGGAGCTCCTCGCCGAGCATCCGCTCGGCCGTCCCGCGGTGCAGCGCGGCGGACGCCGGGTCGCCGAGCCGGTCGAGGGTGTCGGCCAGCCGTAGCTGCAGTGCCGCCTGCAGCCGTACGTCCTCCGCGCGGCGCGCCCACTCGACGGCCTCGTGGCAGGTGAGCAGCGACTCCTCGGGGCGGCCCGCGTACTCCTGGACCCGCGCCAGCTCGCTCAACGCCCGTGCCTGGGCTGGCGCGTCGCCGTTCTTGCGGTAGCCGACGACGGCCGCCCGCCAGTTCCTGAGCGCCTCGCCGTAGCGGCCAGCGTAGGTGTGCGCGGCGGCGATCCGGCCGTACAGCCGGGCGGCCTCCGCGCGCTCGTCCCGGGCGAGCCGCTGGGCCAGCGCGCGGCCGAACCAGTCGGCGGCCCGGTCGTGGTCCCCCAGCTCCTGGTGCGCACCGCCTACGGATTCCATCGCGCGACCGGTCGCGTAGGGGTCATTCGCTTCGCGTCCGGCGTCCAGCGCGGCCCGGTAGCGGGCCAGCGCCTCGGTCGTACGGCCGGTCTGCGCGTCCAGATCGGCGAGGTTCAGCAGCGCCGCGGCCTTCTCGCGGGGCAGGTTCCGCCGCTCGGCCACGTCGAGGACGAGGCGGTGGATGCCGTAGAGCTCGGGCGCGGCGGCCTGGGTGCCGAAGTGGGCGACCATCGCCCGCACGAGCTGGGCCATCAACCGGCGGGCCAGGGTGTCGAGTTCGCCGTCGGCGACCGCGAGCCGGGCGCAGGCCAGCAGGGCGGGCTGGCTGACGCGCAGCCAGTCGGCGGCGGCCCGGGGGGTCGGGAAGCGCAGCGAGCGGGGTGTGCCGAGGAGTTTTTCGCGGGCCTGGGGGCTGTCGGTCTCGGTGATGGCGCGGCAGGACTGGAGCAGCCGTACGGTCCGCTCCAGCATGCGGGCGCGGGCCAGTTGGATCTCGGCCGGGCGGTCCTGGCTGTCGGCGAGGGCGCGCAGCAGGGGGTGCAGGCAGCCGGGGACCTCGTACTGCGGCTGCGGCGAGTCCACGGCGTGCAGCAGGCCCGCGGTGACGAAGTCGTCCAGGGTGGCGCGGGCGCCGTTGACCGAGCAGCCGGCCAGCGCGGAGGCGGTCTGCGGGTCGACCAGGCCGGCCGGGGCGAGGGAGAGCAGTCGCAGTATCCGGGCGGCGGGGCTGGGCAGCGAGCCGTAGACCAGCCGGAAGACGCGGCTCAGCGCGGTGCCCTCGTCGCTCTCGGTGTTCAGGTGCTTGGCGAGGTCGGCGACGGCGGCCTGCGGCCGGGCGGCGAGCCAGCCGCCGGCCAGGGTCAGCGCGGCCGGCTCCCCCCGGCACACCTCGACCAGGCCCTCGGCGGCGCGCGGGTCGACGGTGATGCGGACCGCGCCGGTGTAGCGGGTGAGCAGTTCCAGCGCGGACTTGGTGTCGAGGCCGCCCAGGGTGCACGGGCGGACGTCCGCGATGCCGGTCAGCGGGCCGCCGGAGACGGCGACGACCAGGCAGTCCGGGGTGTCCGGCAGCAGCGCGTCGACCTGCTCGGCGTCGGCCGCGTCGTCGAGCAGGAGCAGCGCCCGCCGGTCGGCGAGGGCCCCGCGCAGGATGTCCGAGAGGTCGTCCTCGGAGGCGCCGGCCGGGGTCGGCAGCTCCAGGGCGGTGAGCAGTTCGCGGGCGGTGCGCTCGGTCGGGACGGGGGTGCCGTCGGGCTCGCTGAGCCGGGCCCGGAGCACACCGTGGTCGTAACGGTCAGCGACCTGTCGGACGAGTTCCTCGGCGAGGGCGCTGCGGCCGGAACCGGGCTTGCCCGCGATGAGGAGGACGCGCGCGCGGGGGGCCTTGCGGCCGGCGATGGTGTCCAGGCCCGCGCGCTCGATGTCGGCGCGCAACTCCTTCAACTCTCTTGTGCGGCCCAGGAATTGGCCCTCGGCAGAAGCGTCCTCGGACAGCTTCACGCCGTCTGCGTCCACCGCCTGATCCGTCACGGGCCACACTCCCGTCCCACTGCACGCGCATAGCCCGCCGGGACTCCGGATCGGGTAATTCCAGAGCCTAGTTCACGCTCTGCGACGAATCGTGCGGAGCGCGGCGGGCACATCCCCCGATCGGATCAGCCGATCGTCACACCAAAGCGCCGACGGGAACAGAGGGTTGGATTCAGGACTCGAAGGGACGCGCGGGCCACGGCGCGTCGGCGGGGCGCAGCGCGTCGAGGCCGTCGCCGTGCCGGGCGGCGACCAGCGAGAGGACGCCGACGACGAGGCAGTTGTTGTGCAGGTCCCCCGCGAGCACCCCGCGGACCAGCTCGTCGAGGGGCACGCGCGCGTGCTCCATGTCGGCCTCCTCGTCCTCCACCTCGAAGCGCTGTCCGTCGGCCTCGGACAGATCGCGGGCGAGGAAGATGCGGATGGCCTCGTCGCAGCCGCCGGGCGTGGTGTAGACGTCGGTCAGCACCCGCCAGTCCCCGGCCTTGACGTGCGCCTCCTCGTACAGCTCGCGCTGCGCGGCGTGCAGCGGGTTCTCGCCGGGGACGTCGAGCAGTCCGGCCGGGATCTCCCACAGCTTCTGCCGTACGGGGTGGCGGTACTGCTTGATGACCAGCACCCGGTCCGCCCCGTCGAGGGCGAGGACGCCCACGGAACCGGGGTGGACCTGGTAGTCGCGGTGCACGACCGCGCCACCGGGCATGACCACGTCGTCGGTGCGCACGGAGGTCTTGTTGCCCACGAAGGGGGTCGTGGTCGTTCGGATCTCCCACTCCTCCGGAGTGTCCTTGATCGTCATGCGCTGTCCCTCCACCTGTACACGAACGAACGGCCGGGGTGCGCACCTCTTGAAGGCGCGCACCCCGGTCACCGTACAACTTCTGTACTACTTGCCCGTCTTGCGTGCCACGGCGGCCTTGACCAGGCCCGCGAAGAGCGGGTGCGGCCGGGTCGGGCGGGAGCGCAGCTCGGGGTGGGCCTGGGTGGCGACGAGGTAGGGGTGCGCCTCGCGCGGATACTCGACGTACTCGACGAGCTTGCCGTCCGGGGAGGTGCCGGAGAACTGCAGTCCGGCCTTCTTCTCCAGCTCGGCGCGGTAGGAGTTGTTCACCTCGTAGCGGTGGCGGTGCCGCTCCTCGACGTACTCCTTGCCGTCGTACACCTCGCGCACGATGGAGCCCTCGGCGAGCTTGGCCGGGTACATGCCCAGGCGCATGGTGCCGCCCATGTCGCCCTCGCCGGCGACGATGTCGAGCTGCTCGGCCATGGTGGAGATGACCGGGTGGCCGGTGGCCGCGTCGAACTCGGTGGAGTTGGCGTCCTCGATGCCGGCCAGGTTGCGCGCGGCCTCGATCACGATGCACTGCAGGCCCAGGCACAGGCCGAGCAGCGGGATCTTGTGCTCGCGGGCGTACTGGATGGCGCCGACCTTGCCGGAGACACCGCGGTCGCCGAAGCCGCCGGGGATGCAGATCGCGTCCACGTCACCGAGCTGCTTGGCGGCGCCCGCCGGGGTCTTGCAGTCGTCCGAGGTGACCCACTTGATCTTCACCCGGGCCTTGTTGGCGAAGCCGCCGGCGCGCAGCGCCTCGGTGACCGAGAGATAGGCGTCGGGCAGGTCGATGTACTTGCCGACCAGCGCGAGGTTGATCTCGTGCAGCGGGTTGTGGACGCGGTCGAGCAGGTCGTCCCAGGTCCGCCAGTCCACATCGCGGAACGGCAGGTCCAGTTTGCGGACGACATAGGCGTCCAGACCCTCGCTGTGCACGGTCTTCGGGATGTCGTAGATCGAGCGGGCGTCGGGACAGGCGACCACGGCGGCCTCGTCGACGTCGCACATCAGCGAGATCTTGCGCTTGATCGCGGTGGGCACCTCGCGGTCGGAGCGCAGCACGATCGCGTCCGGCTGGATACCGATGTTGCGCAGGGCCGCAACCGAGTGCTGGGTCGGCTTCGTCTTCAGCTCTCCCGAGGGGCCGATGTACGGCAGGAGCGAGATGTGGACGACGAACACATTGTCCCGGCCGACCTCGTGACGGACCTGGCGGACCGTCTCCAGGAAGGGCAGCGACTCGATGTCGCCGACCGTGCCGCCGACCTCGGTGATGACGACGTCGACCTCGTCGGTCGCCATGCGCCGGATGCGGTGCTTGATCTCGTTGGTGATGTGCGGGATGACCTGCACGGTGTCGCCGAGGTACTCGCCGCGGCGCTCCTTGGCGATGACCGTCGAGTAGACCTGGCCGGTGGTGACGTTGGCGCTGCCGTCCAGGTCGCGGTCGAGGAAACGCTCGTAGTGGCCGATGTCCAGGTCGGTCTCGGCGCCGTCGTTGGTGACGAAGACCTCACCGTGCTGGAAGGGGTTCATCGTGCCGGGGTCGACGTTCAGATACGGGTCGAGCTTCTGCATCACGACGCGCAGGCCCCGCGCCTTGAGGAGCATGCCGAGGCTGGAGGCGGTGAGGCCCTTGCCGAGCGAGGAGGCGACACCCCCGGTGACGAAGATGTGCTTGGTCGTCGTGGCTGTGTTGCTTCGGAAAGCAGCGGGCGGCATGGCCAAGAGGGGGCTCCCGTGGTCGCGGTTCGAGTTGCGGTCGGGGGATTTGCGCCCACCGGTCCACGGGCTACCAGGGTATCAGCGCCTGGAGGAGATGGCTTCCGGCCACGCTCCGCACCCACATCGACACGGACGCGCCCCGGTTACCTGCTTCTCACCCGGCGCTCACCCGTTCGGCCCAGCTCCGTTGCCAAGAGCGGCACACAGATCATCTACGTGCGTCGTATCCTGCTCGGACACTCGCTGCCGAGCCGGTCCGGAACACGGCACCACCCCCGCCCGTAATTCCCGGAACAACGAGAGCTTGTCAGCCCGTTGAGCAACGACCTCCGTTTGCTTCATCGCTCAACGACGCACTACAAACGATCCCTTGACCGCACACAGCGACCGCCCCTGTTCTGGGGGGCGACGTGGCCGTTCGACTGGAGTTGCACGTGGCCGGGCGCATCGAAGATTACGCACTCATCGGAGACATGCAGACCGCAGCGTTGGTCTGCCGGGACGGCACAGTGGACTGGCTGTGCCTGCCCCGCTTCGACTCGCATGCCGTCTTCGCCGGTCTGCTGGGCACGGAGGAACACGGGTTCTGGCGACTGGGCCCCGCCCACGCGTCCGACGCCCAGCCGCCGACGGCGGCCCGGCGCGGCTACCGCCGCGACTCGCTCATCCTGGAATCCGAGTGGGACACCCCGCGCGGCACGGTCCGCGTGACCGATTTCATGCCCCCTCGCGACGGCGCCCCCCAACTGATCCGCATCGTGGAAGGCGTCTCCGGCCGCGTCCCGATGCGCTCGACCCTCCGGATGCGTTTCTCCTACGGCCGGGTCGTCCCCTGGGTGCACAAGCACGAGGGCCGCACGGTCGCCGTCGCGGGCCCCGACTCCGTGTGGTTCGACACATCCGCCGAGACCTACGGCAAGCAGCTCACGACATACGCCGACTTCACCGTCGCGCCGGGTGACCGGATCGCGTTCACCATCTCCTGGGAGCCCTCGCACAAGCAGCCGCCGCCGCTCCCCGAGCCGGAACAGTCGCTGGAGGCCACGGAGGACTTCTGGCGCGACTGGGTCGAGCAGTGCACGTACCACGGCCCCTACCGCGAGGCGGTGGTCCGCTCCCTGATCACGCTCAAGGCCCTGACCTACGCCCCCACGGGCGGCATCGTCGCCGCGCCCACCACCTCCCTCCCCGAGGAGATCGGCGGTGTCCGCAACTGGGACTACCGCTACACCTGGCTCCGCGACGCGGCCATCACCCTCTCCTCGCTGCTGCGCACCGGCTACCGCGAGGAGGCCCGCGCCTGGCGCGAGTGGCTGCTGCGCGCGGTGGCCGGCGACCCGGAGAACCTGCAGATCATGTACGGCATCGCCGGCGAGCGCGAGCTCGGCGAGGCGGAGCTGGACTGGCTGCCGGGCTACGAGAACTCCGGCCCGGTCCGGGTCGGCAACGGCGCCGCCCACCAGCTCCAGCTCGACGTCTACGGCGAGGTCACCGAGGCCCTGCACCTGGCCCACATGACGGGCCTGGCCCGCAACGACTACGCCTCCCTGCTCCAGCTCAAGCTGATCCGCTACCTGGAGAAGCACTGGGACGAGCCCGACGAGGGCATCTGGGAGGTGCGCGGCCCGCGCCGCCACTTCGTGCACTCCAAGGTGATGGCCTGGGTCGCCGTCGACCGCACGATCAAGCTGATCGAGTCGGGTGACGCGGACGGTCCGCTGGAGAAGTGGCGCGAACTGCGCGACGACATCCACCGGGACGTGTGCGAGCGCGGCTACGACAAGGAGCGCAACACCTTCACACAGTCCTACGGCTCGAAGGAACTGGACGCCTCCCTGCTCCTCATCCCGCAGATGGGCTTCCTGCCGCCCGACGACAAGCGCGTGATCGGCACGATCGAGGCGATCCAGCGCGAGCTGTCCACGCCGGACGGCTTCATCCTGCGCTACCCCACCTCGGGCACCGACGAGGGCGTCGACGGCCTCCCCGGCGACGAGGGCGCCTTCCTGGCCTGCTCGTTCTGGATGGCGGACGACCTCGCGATGATCGGCCGGGTGGACGAGGCCCGCAAGCTCTTCGAGAAGCTGCTGTCCCTGCGCAACGACCTGGGCCTGCTGGCCGAGGAGTGGGACCCGCGTCTGCAACGCCAGGTCGGCAACTTCCCGCAGGCCTTCAGCCATGTGCCCCTGATCGACACGGCACTGCGGCTGACGGCGTCGGGGGCGTACGGCGGCTGAGCGCGACGGACGCGGGCCCGCCGGATCGGAAGTCGATCCGGCGGGCCCGCGCCGTGCTGTTTCTGTCCCGGCCTACTCGATGAAGCGGACCGCGTCGGCCACGACGTATCCGTCGGCGTCGTCGGACAGTTCGACGACGGCCGGGGTTCCGGCGGTGAACGGGAAGCTGCCCAACGACACCCAACGGCCGCCGCGTTCGGTCTGATCGACGCGGACGACGGTGGAGCCGCCCGCGTATCCGACGGTGTAGGCGGCGTTGGTCGCGCGGTTGGGATCGTCCGTGTACCAGACGGCCACGTCGTACATCCCGCTCGACGGTATGGCCGACTGCCAGCGCACGACCGAGGTGCCGGTGCCGGCCGCGTGGGTGCGGTAACTCGCCCCGTAGTAGCCCTTGATGCCCGATGCCGGGTTCCAGGTGCCGGAGACCACGCTGTACGTACTGGCGTCGTCGTTGTCGGCGACCAGCCCCTGGGCCGTGATCCGCACGGCGTCGGCCACCACGTATCCGTCGGCGTCGTCGGAGAGTTGGACGACGGCCTTGCTTCCGGCGGTGAACGAGTACTTGCCCAGGGAGATCCAACGGCCGCCGTCCACCTTCTGGTTGACACGCACCGGCGTGGAGCCCTTGGCGTCCGTGACGGTATAGGGCGCGTTGTCCGCGCGGTTGTCGTTGTCGGTGTACCAGACGGCCACGTCGTAGATCCCGGTCGTCGGCACCTCGGTCTGCCAGCGCACGACCGAGGTGCCCGTACCGGCGGCGTGGGTGAGGTAGTTCGCCCCCTGGTAACCGGCCACGCTGGTCCCGGCGTTCCAGGTGCCGGAGACCGTGCTGAAACCGGACGAGCCGTTGTCGGTGACGGCACCCCGGTAGGACAGCCGCGCGGCGTCGGCGACGACCGTGCCGTCGGCGGCGTCCGACAGGGTCACCGTGCCGTCGCCGCCGCCGGCGAACGGGAACTCGCCGAGCCGGACCCAACGACCGCCGCCGGACGTCTGGTTGACCGTCACCGCCGTCTGGCCGTCGGCGTGGTTGATGACGTAGGAGGCGTTGGATGCCTGGCCGGACGCGGCCTTGAACCAGGCGGAGACCTCGTACACGCCGTTCATCGGCACATCGGGCCGGAACTCCACACTGGCGGTGCCGGTTCCGGCGGCGTGCGTGTCGTGGCTGTTCCCGTAGGCGCCGGAGAGCGAGTTGACGTCGGTCCAGGTGCCGGAGAGGGTGTCGAAGCCCGGTATGAAGTCGTTGTCCGACACGGTCTTCGGTACGTCCGCGGGCTGTCCGCCCGTGACGAGGGTCAACTGGTCGGGGGCGATGGCCTTGCCGCCGGCCCGCCCGACGGCGGCGAGGGTGAAGCGGACGGTGTGCTGACCGGCGGCCAGTGTCGTCGATCCCAGCCCGTAGACCTGATAGCCGTCGATGTCATAGGTGTCGGAGCCGGATGTCAGCGTCGGGTCGAACAGCCCCTGGCTCAGTGCCGTGCCGTCGATGCTCGCGCGTATCCGCCCCTGGCCGAAGCTGCGATGGAAGCGCGCGGAGACTTCGTAGTCGCCCGCCTGCGTGACATCGAACGGGACATCGACGTACTCGCCCACGTCGGTGGCCCCGTAGCGCAGGGCCTTGCCGCCCTGGGCGTTGGCGTCCGTCAAGATCGGCACGGCGGCGCCGGTGTCGGTACGGGCGTCCGCGGTGGCCATTTCGTACGTGTGCCGGGTGAACCCGGGGCCGGCGGCGAGGCTGTCCCTGCCCTTGGTCAGCCACGCGAGGTCGAACCGGGCGACACTGATGCGCTCGGGGTAGTTGGCCACGGTGCCGTCACGGCCGTAGACCAGCAGGATCGTGCCGTCGGAAAGCCGTGCGAGGTCGGAGTAGTAGGACGTGCCCGGGTCGATCACACGGCTGTAGCGGAAGCTCGCTCCGTCGTCGTAGGAGATCGAGACGGTCATGTTCTCCCGGGCGGACGAGTCCGGTCGGGAGAACAGCAGCCGGTCGACCGAGCCGCTGCTGTACCGGAGCATGCCCGCGTCGACCGAGCTGAACGTCCCGGTCGAGCCGTCGATAGCCGGGGCGGACCAGGTCAGCCCGCCGTCGGTGCTGATCGAGGTGGCGCGGTAGCGGGTGCCGCCCGAGCCCCAGCGGCCGTTGAGGACGACCGCGCCGTCGGAGCGTTCGTAGATACGGCTCTCGTTGATCGGGTAGTCGGGGTCCATCAAGGGGGAACCTCGGTGCCACGAAGCGCCGTGGTCGTCGCTGTACAGCATGTCCATGCCGTAGTTGGCGTCCGTGGCGGTGCCGGCGGCGCGGTGCATGACGGGCATCAGCAGGCGGCCGGTGCTCAGTTGTACGCCATGGCCCGGAATCGGGGCGTCGCGTGTCCAGCCGTAGGGATTCGAGGCGAACAGCGGGGTCAGGTCCTCGGTGGCCGACCAGGTGGCGCCGGCGTCGTCGCTCCGCTTCACGTAGATGTTCGAGCCGTCCCCCTTCCAAAACAGGGACACCCGGCCGGTCTGCCGGTCCACCACCGGTGTCGGGTCGCCCCAGCTCTGGGTCGCGTCCTGCGGGACCACGACGGTGCTCGCGGACCAGGTGAGCCCCGCGTCCACGCTGCGGCGCAGGAGCAGGCCCTTCGGTCCCCCGTCCTGCATGGCGAACCGGCCCTCGGTGAACGTGAGCACCACGTCGGCGGGCAGCGCCTGGCCTCCGGCGGGCGGCACGATGCCCTCGGGCACCACTCCGAGGCCCTGCACGTGGAAGCTCGCGTACGCGTCGTTCGTATCGGTCGAGTCCCACAGCTCGGACTCGGAGAACGAACCGGCACCGGTGGCACCGGCCGCGTGGGCCCGGCCCGTCGCCGTCACCAGGCCCATCAGCGTCAGCAAGGCGAGCAGGACCGTCCCGAACACCTGGAGCGGCGTTCTTCGCAAGGCCTGACGTGGCATCACTTCTCCCCCTCGATGAGAAATTCCCGTGATCGCCGGCTCACACTATGACCTTGGAATCCGCACTGTCAGTGCCATGTCAGAGGCGGCTGGGTGAACCCACGGCGCGACTGCCGGGCCGAGCGCGCCTAGTCTGGAAGAACCACATTTGCCCCTTTATGGAAGCGGGCGGCCATGGCTTCCCCATCGAAGGCGGGCGCGGCCCTCGTCGCGCTGCGTGAGGATCTGGTCGGCGACGTGTTCGCCCCGGGGGATCAGGGTTACGACGACGCCCGGCGCGTCTTCAACGCGATGATCGACCGGCGCCCCGCCGTGATCGCGCAGTGCGTGGACGAGGCCGATGTCGTACGGGCCGTACGTTTCGGCCGTGAGCTGGATCTGCCGATCGCGGTGCGCGGCGGCGGGCACAGTGTCGCGGGCATGGCGCTGGGCGACGGGGCGCTCGTAGTGGACCTGCGCCATATGCGCGAGGTGACCGTGCATCCGGCGGCCCGGGCGGTACGGATCGCGGGCGGCGCCACCATGAGCGAACTGGACGGCGCGACCCAGGAACACGGTCTGGCGACCACCGGCGGCCGGGTCTCCACCACCGGCGTCGGCGGCTTCGTGCTGGGCGGCGGCTCCGGCTGGCTGGACCGCGCCTTCGGGCTCGCCGTCGACAACCTGCTCGGCGTCGAGCTGGTGACCGCCGACGCGAGGGTGGTGCACGCGAGCGCCGAGGAGAACCCGGAGCTGTTCTGGGCGCTGCACGGCGGCGGCGGCAATTTCGGCATCGCCACCGCACTCACCCTGCGGCTGCACGAACTGCCCGAGTTCTCCATCGCCATGATGATGTACGAGCCTGAGCACGGCCCGGACGTGGTCCGCACCTACCGCGAGATCATCGAGGCCGCCCCGCAGGAAGCGGGCGGCGCCGTCATCTACATGACCGGCCCGCCCGAGGAGTTCATACCCGAGCATCTGGTCGGCAGGCGGCTGTGCGGCGCCCTCATCACCTACGCGGGCGCCGAGGAGGACCTCCGCAAACTCGCCCAGCCGCTGCTGGCGCTGCCGCACGACGTCGAGATCGTCGCCGCGTTGCCGTACACCCAACTCCAGATGATGCTGGACGACCCGCCGGACCTGCGGAACTACTGGTCGGCCGAATATCTGACCGGCGTGCCCGACGCGTTCACGGACGTCTACTGCGCCCTCGGGGAGAGCATGCCGGTCCCCACCGGCACGCAGCACGTGCTGTTCCCGCAGGGCGGCGCCATCGCGTCGGGCCCCACCGAGTTCCCGGTGCCCTACCGGGACGCGCCCTGGGCCGTGCACCCCTTCGGCATCTGGGAGGACCCGGCCGACGACGAACGCTGCATCGCCTGGGTCAGGGACGTCCGCGCCCGGGTCCGCCCCTGGAGCACGGGAGCGGTCTACCTCAACTTCGTCGGCGACGAGGGCGGCGACCGCGTGGTCGCGGGCCTCGGCGCCGAGAACGTCCGGCGCCTCGCGGCCGTGAAGCGGGAGTACGACCCCGACAACGTCTTCCGCTTCAACCACAACATCAGGCCCACGTAGTGAAGCGGCGTCCACGCAGGTAGCGTCCGCCCCATGGACAGCCGCACCGACAGCACATTCGACAGCCAGGGCGCCGGGATCACCGTTCAGCGGGCGCTGGAACTGCCTGGGCTGCGCAGTGGGCTGCCGGAGATCCTGGCGGGCGCCGACCGGCTGCAGCGGACCGTGCGCTGGGTGCACACGGGCGAGGTCCCCAACATCGCCTCCCTCCTCAAGGGCGGCGAACTGCTCCTGACCACGGGCTACGGCCTCGGCACCCGCCCGGCGGAACAGCGCGCCTTCGTCCGGACCCTCGCCGAGCGGGGCATCGCGGCCCTGGTCGTCGAACTCGGCCCGCGGTTCACCCGGCTGCCCGCCACCCTCGTCGAGACGGCCCGGGCGACCGGACTCCCGCTGGTCCAGCTGCATCGCGAGGTGCCGTTCGTCGCGGTCACCGAGGAGATCCACACCGAGATCGTCAACGGCCACTACGCGCTGCTCCAGCAGGCCGAGGAGGTCCACCGGCGCTGCACCCAGGCCCTGCTCGGCGGCGGCGGAATCCCCCAAGTCCTGGGCATCCTGGCCGACTTCAGCGACAACCCGGTCTTCCTGGAGACCCCGGACGGCCAACTCCTGTACGCCGCCGGGTCCGGCCCCGAGGGCGCCGACCCGCTCCAGGTGTGGGAGGGGCTGCGCGGTCTGCACAAGGACGCCTCCCCGCCCGCCGGTTCGGTGCTGGTGGACGTGCCCGGCGGTGGTCCCGGTACGGGTTCGGTGCGGGCCCGGATCGTCCTGCTTCCGGTACGGGCGCCGCTCGCCCCCGTGCACCGCATCGCCGCCGAACGGGCCGCGGGCAGCCTCGCCGTGGTGCTGATGCAGGCCCGCCAGGAGGAGGAGCTGGCGGCCCGCGGACGCGGCGACTTCCTCACCGACCTCGCCGAGGGCCGGATCACCGCCGAGGACGCCCCGGCGCAGGCACGGGTGCTGGGCTTCAAACCCGGCACCAGTCCGCTGCTGCCCGTGGTGATGCGGCTGGGCGAGGCGCTGTCCGCGCCCGGCGGCGGCTGGGCGGTCCTGGCCCGCGCGGTCGCGGAGGAGCTGGCCTCGGTCGGGGTCCCGGTCCTGCTGGGCGTACGGCCGGTCGAGGGCCGGGTCCCGCTGCTGCTGGGCCTGCGCTCGGAGTCGGAGCGGTCGGCGGTCGCGGACCGGGTCGCTGCGGCGCTGCGGGCGGGCGTGGAACGGGCGGGGATGCAGGGCCCCGGCGCACAGCCCCCGATCGTGGTCGTCGGGGTGGCCGGCGGCTGGGCGGCCGCGTCGGCGGGGCTGCGGCACGCGGCCGAGACGGCGACGGCGGCACAGGGCCTGTCCGACCGCCCCTGGTACGACGCCCGGCGCCTGGACATCGAGCTCTTGCTGTGGCGGCTGCGCGACCATCCCGACCTGGCGGCCTTCGTGGACCGCGCGATCGGCCCGCTCCGGGACCACGACAACCGCTCCAAGCCGCCTCTTCTCCCCACCCTGGAGACGTACTTGGCGCACGCGGGCCGCAAGGCGGAGACGGCCCGCGAACTGCACCTCAACCGGCAGACCCTTTACAACCGGCTGGCTCGGATAGGGGAGTTGCTGGGCACGGACCTCGAAGACCCGCAGACGGTACTGGCGTTGAGCCTGGCGCTGCGGGCACGCAGGCTGGTGCCGTGAGTCCGCATCTCTCTGGTCCGGCTCAGGTCAGCGGCAGAGGCTGGGTCAACTCGTCGTAGACACTGAGGACTTGGGCGACGGTCTCGTCCTCGGTGGGCCAGGTGGCCGCCTGCCGAATGCCCTTCTCCCGCAGCAGCTCCCGCCGTTCGGGGTCGCGCAGCAGTCCGGTGACCGCGTCGGCGAGGGCCTTCGCGTCGCCGTACGGTACGAGTTCGGCGGCGTCGCCGACGAGTTCGGGGATGCCTCCGACGGCGGTCGCGACGAGCGGCACGCGGGCGTGGAGGGCTTCCTGGGCGATCACCGAGCGGGACTCCCAACTGCTGGGCAGCAGTGCGACATCGGCGGCGGCGAGCAGTTCGCCCACGTCGTCGCGGAGCCCGATGAGCCGGACCGGCAGCTCCTCGCCCTCGATCCGTCGCTGCAACTCGCCCCGCAGCGGCCCCTCCCCCGCGATCACCAGCAACGGCGTCGGATCGAGGCGGCACCATCCGCGCGAGGCGTCCAGGAGCGTGTCGTAGCCCCGCTGCCGGTCGAGCGAGCCGACGGCGACGAGCAACGGGCGGTCGGTGGCGCCGAGTTCGGCCCGGAGCTTGGGGCGCAGCCGGTCGGGGTCCTCGTGTTCCACGGTCGGGCGCGGGCCGGGCAGCGCGACGGCGGCGAGCCGGGCGTCCCGGGCGCCGGTCCGTCGGGCCCGGTCGACGAGGTCGGACGTGGTGCCGAGGACGACGACGGCGGCCTTCACGACCCGTCGCTCCAGCAGCCGCAGCAGGTGCGCCCGCGCGCCTTCGGCGTGGGCGCGGTTGTGCCAGGTCACGACGAGCGGGGTACGGCGGCCGCTGAGCGCGAGGGCGGCGCGGAAGGAGGCGTGCAGCCCGTGCGCGTGGACGAGGTCGGCGTCGGCGCAGGCCGCTCGCAGCGCGGCCACGGAGGCCGGGTCGCTGCTGCGCGGCACGTGCACGTGGTCGGCGCCGGCGCCCGTGAAGTCGTAGGTGTGATCGGCCTCGACGGGGGCGCACACCGTCACCCGCACGCCCCGGGCGACGAGCCCGGAGGCCAGGGAGCGCACATGCGCGCTGCTGGCGGCGTTGCCTCCGCCGAGCACCTGCACGGTGCGCAGCGGCGACTGGCCGTGCGGTGAGTGGCTGCTCACGGGGGTCACGTGGCCGGGGCTCCTGGTTCGGCAACGGGCGGTCACGAAGAAAGTACAGAAGGATCGGGCGGTGGGGGTGTACCGCACGCTTCCTACGCGTTCCAACTCAAGGATGCCAGCACGTACGGGTGTTCCGGCAACACCGGAGGGTCCGGGGGCGGCGCGGAAGGGCAACAGGGGCGAGGGTGTCACTCGTACGAGTGAGGGGGGACGCGCTTCAGACGGCCCGCGCCAGATCGCTCACCTTGTCCCCGTACACCGCCGCGGCCACCACCGCGGCGGCGTGCGCCACCAGTCCCGCCCGGCCGTTGCCGGCGACCACGGCCGCGCCGAGCGCCGCGCCCAGGGCGTGCGCCCCCGCGTCGCCGAGCATCGTCGACTCCCCGAAGTCGTCCGGCAGTACGGCACCGGCGGCACCGAGCGCGGCGGCGGCCAGCTCCGCTCCAGGTCCTCGGCGCAGCAGCCCCGGCGCCCCCAGGGCGAGCACCGTCCCGACGGCCCGCCCAGGCCGCACGTCCACGAGGTTGACGAAGTGGGCGGCACCGGCGATCACCACACCCGCGAGCACCTTGTCGACCGGCCGCTCCTTGAGCAACGCCCCGGCGACGAGCCCCGCCGCCGAGACACCGAACAACTTCACGGCCCCGCTGGTCACTTCACCGTCCCGGAGCGCCGAGAGGTGCGCCCGAAATCCACTCCGCGGATCCCCCACCCCCACGACATCGTCGTAACCACCGCATGCCCCGGCCGCCAGCACCGCGAACCCGGCAACCGGCCGAACCCGCCCGGCGGCGAGAGCGGCACCGGCGACAACGGCAGGCGCCGCGTACAGGTCGACGGTCCGCCCGGCATGGTTCTTCCGCTCCCAGCGACCACCAAGTCCCTTGGCCCGCAAGGCGACCAGGGTCGTGCGGGTGACGACGGCGGCGAGGGCGAAGGAGGCGGTACGAGGCAGGCGCACGATCATCCGGCCACCGTACGCGGAGCGCGCCCCACGCGTCCGCCCGAGCCGTGGCAAGCAGTTCCTCCGCGTGGGCCCGGGCCGTCCCGGAACCCCTGACGGAGCCGCCGTCCGAGCCACTCCCGGCCCCCGCACCCGACGCCAACCAGCCCCCGCAACGCGCCCTACCTCTCCGCCCAAGCCGTGACCAACAGCTCCTCCGCACGTGCCCAGGCCGTCCCCCGCCCCCTCCTGGCCAGCCGGCATCCGAGACAACCCCCGGACCCACTCCCCGACTCCGACCAGCCCCCGCACGCTCGGCGCGCCCTACCCGTCCACTCAAGCCGTGGCCAACAACTCCTCCGAGTGTGCTCGGGCCGTCCCGAGGCAACCGACCGAGCCGGCACCCGAGTCAACTCCCGGACCTACTCCCGCCTCCGGCCGGCCTCGGACGCACAGCGTGCCTCCACCCGTCCGCCCAAGCCGTCGCCAACAGCCGCTCCACGCGCGCCCAGGCCGTCCCCCGCCCCCTCCTGGCCACCCGGTATCCGAGACAACTCCCGGGCCTGGTCCACGAATCCGACCAGCCCCCCGTACGCGCGGCGCGCCCTACCCGTCGCGAGCAACTCCTCCGCGTGTGCCCGGGCCATCCCGAGGCTCCCGACCCGAGCCGGCATCCGAAGCAACTCCCGGACCCGCTCCCCGGATCCGGCCGGCCTCGGACACACAGCGTGCCCTACCCGTCCACCCAACCCGTGGCCAGCAACTCCTCCGCATGCGCCCGGGCCATCCCGAGGCCCCGGCCGAGCCGGCGTCCGACAACCCCCGGACCCACTCCCCGACTCCGACCAGCACCCGCACGCTCGGCGCGCCCTACCCGTCCGCCCGAGCCGTAGCCAGCAACTCCTCCGCATGCGCCCGAGCCGTCTCCGAGTCCTCCTGGCCCGCCAGCATCCGGGACAACTCCCGGACCCTGTCCTCGCCTTCGAGGACCTTCACGCCGGAGCGGGTGACGGAGCCGTCGTTGGTCTTCTCGACCAGGAGTTGGCGGTCGGCGAAGGCGGCCACCTGGGGGAGGTGGGTGACGACGACGACCTGGGCGGTCTTCGCGAGCTTGGCGAGGCGTCGGCCGATCTCGACCGCGGCCTTGCCGCCGACGCCGGCGTCGACCTCGTCGAAGAGGTAGGTCGGTACGGGGTCCGTGCCCGCGAAGACGACCTCGACGGCGAGCATCACCCGGGACAGTTCGCCGCCGGACGCGCCCTTGGCGATGGGGCGCGGTGGGGCGCCGGGGTGGGGCGCCAGCAGCAGTTCGACCTCGTCGACGCCCGACGGGCCGTAGGCGACCGGACGGCCGCCGACCTCGACGCCCTCCGGGTCCTCGGTCTGCCGGATCTCGAAGGACACGCGCGCGTGCGGCATCGCGAGGGAGGCCAGCTCGGCGGTGACCGCGGCGGCGAAGCGCGCGGCGGCCTCCGTCCGGGCGTCGGTCAACGCCTGTGCCAGTCCGCCCAGTTCGGCCCGGAGCGCGTCCCGCTCGGCGGTCAGCTCGTCGATGCGCTCGTCGTCGCCGTCGAGTTCGGTCAGCCGCGCGGCCCCCTGCTCGGCGTACGCGAGCACGGCGGAGATGTTCTCGCCGTACTTCCGCGTGAGCGTGGTGAGGGCGGCTCGGCGTTCCTCGACGGCGGCCAGCCGCAGCGGGTCGGCGTCCAGGTCGTCGGCGTAACCCGCCAACTCCCCCGCCACATCGCCCAGCAGAATGCCGATCTCACCGATCCGGTCGGTGAGCGAGGCCAGCGCCGAGTCGTGCGACCGTACGGCCTCCAGGGCCCGCTGCGCACCCGCGACGAGGGTCGCCGCGTCGATGCCCTCGGGGTCCTCGGGGTTGCCGGCGAGCGCGGCGTGGGCGACCGTCGCGGCGGACGCCAACGCCTCGGCGTGCCCGAGCCGTTCGGCCTCGGCGGCGAGTTCCACGTCCTCACCGGCGCGCGGCTCAACGGCCGCGATCTCGTCGAGTCCGTAGCGCAGCATGTCGGCTTCCTGGGCCCGTTCACGCGCGCGCGTGGTGATCTCGTCCAGTTCCACGGTGATGGCCCGCAGCCGCCGGTACGCCTCGCCGTACTTCGCCAGCGGCCCGGCGACGGCGTCCCCGGCGTACCGGTCGAGGGCCTGCCGCTGCCGGGACAGCTTGAGCAGCCCCTGCTGATCGGTCTGCCCGTGCACGGCCACGAGGTCGTCCGCCAGCTCGGCGAGCAGCCCCACCGGCACGGAACGCCCGCCCAGGTGCGCCCGGGAGCGCCCTTCGGCGGAAACGGTACGGCTGACGAGCAGCGTCCCGTCCTCCAGCTCGGCGCCGGCCTCCTCGGCCCGCAGGACGGCCGAGGCGCCCGGAGGGACGGCGATCCGCCCCTCCACCACCGCGTTCTTCGCCCCGATCCGCACCAGCGCCGGGTCCGCCCGGCCACCGAGCAGCAGCCCGAGACTGGTGACGACCATGGTCTTGCCCGCACCCGTCTCACCCGTGACGGCGGTGAACCCCGGCGACAGTTCGACGACTGCGTCGTCGATGACTCCGAGCGACCGTATCCGCATCTCTTCCAGCACGGTGAAGACCTTACGAGGTAGGGCACAAGAAGCGCGAGGCACCCTGTCACCCGGGCGAGGGAAGGGACCCCTCGCCCACACTTAGTGAGGAGCGCCCCGCCACCCGGAAACAGGCAACGCGAACTTCGCGACGAGCCGGTCCGTGAACGACGCGTGATGCAGCCGGGCCAGCCGCACCGGCACGGCCCCCCGCCGCACCTCGACCCGCGCCCCGGGCGGCAGCTCGACCGTCCGCCGCCCGTCGCACCACAGCACCCCCGGCGGAATGTGCGGCAGCACCTCGACGGCGAGCACGGAGTCCGGCGAGGTCACCAACGGCTTCGCGAACAGCGCGTGCGCGCTGATCGGCACCATCAGCAGCGCCTCCACCTCGGGCCACACCACGGGCCCGCCCGCGGAGAACGCGTACGCCGTCGACCCGGTGGGAGTCGCACACACGATCCCGTCGCAGCCGAACCCCGTCACCGGCCGCCCGTCGATCTCCAGCACGACTTCGAGCAGCTTCTCGGCGCCGGCCTTCTGCACCGCCGCCTCGTTCAGCGCCCAGTCGGTGTGCACGATGTTGCCGTTCTTGTGCACGACGACATCGACGGTCATCCGCTCCTCGACCTCGTAGGCGCGGGTGACCACCCGGTCCACGACCTTGTCGAGATCGTCCCGCTCGGCCTCCGCGAGGAACCCCACGCTGCCGAGGTTGACGCCGAGCATCGGCACCCCGGACGCGCGCGCGAACTCGGCGCCGCGCAGCAGCGTGCCGTCGCCGCCGAGGACGATGAGCAGTTCGCAGCCCTCAAGGCACTGCGGGGTGGCCTCGGTGACCGTCTCCACCTCGTCGGGCAACGGCAGGTCACGTGCCTCGTACTCCAGGACGCGCACTCCGATGCCGGACTGCAGCAGCCCCTTGACGACCAGTTCGGCACTCCGGATGGCCGCGGGGCGGCCCGTGTGCGCGAGCAGGAAAACAGTACGAGCTCGGTTCTGTGTCAACGCGGCCCCTCCGCCACTGCACGGTCAACATCGGCCGGGTCCAGTTCGGGTGCCCCGGCCCGCAGCCACAGAAAGTACTCGACATTCCCGGACGGTCCGGGCAGCGGGCTCGCGGTGACCCCCCGCACCCCGAGCCCCAGTTCGGCGGCCCGCCGGGCGACACCGCGCACCGTCTCGGCCCGTAGCTCGGGGCTGCGCACGACCCCCCCGCTCCCCAGCCGTTCCTTCCCCACCTCGAACTGCGGCTTGACCATCATCACCAGGTCCGCGTCCGGCTTCGTGCACCGCACCAGGGCGGGCAGCACCAGCCCGAGCGGGATGAAGGACAGATCCCCCACGACAAGATCCACAGGCTCCCCATCGATCGCTTCAAGCGTCAACTCGCGTACGTTCGTACGGTCCTTGACGGTGACGCGTTCATCGCTCTGAAGAGACCACGCGAGTTGCCCGTACCCGACGTCGACCGCCACGACCTGCGCGGCACCGGCCCGCAGCAGCACATCGGTGAAGCCCCCGGTGGACGCGCCGGCGTCCAGCGCCCGCCGTCCCTCGACCGCGAGCCCCTGCGGCACGAAGACCTCCAGCGCGCCGGCGAGCTTGTGGCCGCCCCGCGACACGTAGTCGGGGTCGCCGTCGTCCTGTACGACGACGATCGCCGCCGCCGTCTCCACCTGGGTGGCGGGCTTGGTCGCGACGGTCTTGCCCACGCTGACCCGGCCGGCCGCGATCAACTGGCTCGCGTGCTCCCGCGAGCGCGCGAGCTTCCGTCGCACCAGCTCGGCGTCGAGACGGCGGCGTGCCACTCCTGCCACGTTCGGTTCAGCTCCTGTTTTGGTACGGCGATGGGGGCGCCGGAGGTCCCGGGCGGGCGTCGAGCGCGGTGAGCGCGTCGCGCAGCCCCCGGTGTACATCCTCGTACACCTCCACGTGTCCGTCCGTGGCGAGGTGGTCGGTGTCGGCCAGCCGCCCGAGCTGGGCGTCCACATCGGCATTGCCGCTCGGGGCACGGTCCACGTCCAGCGGGGCCGGGGCGGCGGGGTCGTAGCTGGGCTCCGCCTCCGGTACGGCCTCGGCCGCGGCCTGGGCGGCTGCCTCGGGAACTGAGTCGCTCATGCCCAGACGCTACCCCGAAGGCCTGGGGTACCGTCGATCACGATGGCAACGATCGAGGAGTGCCGCGCCGCACTCGAAAAGCTCTCGGACAACATGCAGCAGGCCGAGGGGAATGTCCGCGCCGCCGCGGCCATGGACCGCTCGGTGAGCTGCCGGATCACCGATCTCGACATCACCTTCGTCGGCCGGCTGACCGGCGGCCGGATCGTGGTGGACGAGACCGTGCCGGGCCTTCCGCCGGAGAAGGCCCAGATCAGGCTGACCATGGCCGGCGACGACCTGGTGGCCATGGTGAACGGCGGCCTGAACTTCGCGAAGGCCTGGGGCTCGGGCCGGGTGAAGCTGGAGGCGAACGTCTTCGACCTGTTCCGCCTCAGGAAGCTTCTTTAGCAGCCACCTTGTCGAGATCGGTCCGCGTCTGCGTACGTGCCTTGCGCGCGGCCGGCACCACCAGCGGTGTCCCCGTCTCCGGGTCGTCGATGACCTGGCAGCGCAGCCCGAAGACGTCCTCGACCAGTTCGGCCGTGACGATGTCGCCCGGGGCGCCCTCCGCGATGACCGCGCCCTCCCGCAGCGCGATGAGGTGGGTGGCGTACCGGGCGGCGTGGTTGAGGTCGTGCAGCACCGCGACCAGCGTGCGGCCCTGCTCCTCGTGCAGTTCGGCGCAGAGGTCGAGGACGTCTATCTGGTGCTGGATGTCCAGATAGGTGGTCGGCTCGTCGAGCAGCAACAGGGGTGTCTGCTGGGCGAGCGCCATCGCGATCCACACCCGCTGCCGCTGCCCGCCGGACAGTTCGTCGACATAGCGATCGGCGAGTTCGGCGACACCGGTCTGTGCCATCGACTCCTGTACGACCCGCTCGTCCTCGGAGGACCACTGGCGCAGGATGCCCTGGTGCGGGTACCGGCCACGGCCCACGAGGTCGCCGACGGTGATCCCGTCGGGCGCGATGGACGACTGCGGCAGCAGGCCCAGGGTGCGCGCGACCTTCTTCGCCGGCATCGACTGGATGACCTGTCCGTCGAGCAGCACCCGGCCCTCGTTCGGCTTCAGCATCCGCGACAGCGCCCGCAGCAGCGTGGACTTGCCGCACGCGTTCGGGCCGACGATCACCGTGAAGGAGTTGTCGGGGATCTCCACCGACAACTGGCGTGCGATGACGCGCTGGTCGTAGGCGAGGGTGACGTTCTCGGCGGACAGACGGTTCACGGTGCTCCTTCGATTGTTCAGCCCGCTGCTGAGGCCACTCTGGTTGCTCATATCCGGCCCGCCCTGCGCTCGGTGACCAGGAGCCACAGCAGGTAGACCCCGCCGAGGACTCCGGTGACCACACCCACGGGCAACTGGTCGGCGCCGAAGGCCCGTTGAGAGGCCCAGTCGGCGGTGACCAGCAGGGTGGCGCCCATGCACAGCGAGGGAACCAGGTTGGGACCCGGCGAGCGGGTCAGACGCCGGGCGAGCTGCGGCGCGGTGAGCGCGACGAAGCCGACGGGTCCGGCCGCGGCGGTGGCGGCCGAGGTGAGCAGCACGGCGGCCACCATCAGCAGCAGCCGTACCCGCTCGACGCGCACGCCCAGGGCGTACGACACGTCGTCGCCCATCTCCATCATTCGCAGCCCGCGCGCGTTGGCGAGGACCAGCGGCAGCAGGACGGCACACAGCCCGAGCAGCGGCCAGACCTGGGTCCAGTCACGGCCGTTGAGGGAACCGGTCATCCAGACGACCGCGCGGGCCGCGTCGACGAGGTCGGCCTTGGTGAGCAGATAGCCGTTGACGGCGGTGACGACGGCGGAGACGCCGATGCCGACCAGAACCAGCCGGTACCCGTGCACCCCCTGCTTCCAGGCGAGCAGATAGATCGCGAGCCCGGTCACGAGGCCGCCGACGAGTGCCCCGAGGGTGACTGCGGTCGCGCTGCCGGAGAACAGCACGATCATGACGAGCGCCCCGGCCGTCGACCCCTGCGAGAGGCCGAGGACGTCCGGACTGCCCAGCGGATTGCGGGAGATGGACTGGAACAGCGCACCGCCGAGCCCGAGCGAGGCGCCGACCAGCAGCCCGACCAGGACCCGTGGCAGCCGCAGCTGGTTGACGATGAACTCCTGGCCCCGGTCACCGCCCCCGAACAGCGTCTTGAGGACGTCACCGGCCGGGATCGGGAAGTCGCCGGTACCGATCAGCACGACGCTCGCGGCGAGCGCGCAGACCAGGAGGAGGACGACGACCGTGAGGGCTCGGAGATCGAACCGGACGGAAAGGCCACCGGTCCGTACCGTCGCGGCCTTCCTGGCCGTCGTGGCCGTCGTAGCCGTCGTTCGAGAGACATTCACAGCTGGGTCGTCCTCCGGCGCCGCACGAGATAGATGAAGACCGGACCGCCGAGGATCGCGGTGACGATGCCGACCTGAAGTTCCGCGGGCCGCGCGATCATCCGGCCGAGCACGTCCGCGCCGAGCAGCAGCACGGGCGACAGGACCGTGGCGTACGGCAGGATCCAGCGCAGGTCGGGCCCGGTGAAGGAGCGCACCACGTGCGGCACCATCAGGCCGACGAACACGATCGGACCGCAGGCCGCGGTGGCCGCCCCGCACAGCACGGTCGCGGAGAGCATGGCGAGTGCCCGGGTCCGGTTGAGGTTGGCGCCGAGGGCGCGGGCGGTGTCGTCGCCCATCGCCACCGCGTTCAACGGCCGGGCCAGCAGCAGCGCGACGACCGTGCCGACCGCGAGGAACGGCGCGACCTGGCTGATCGTCGAGCCGGTGGCCGAGGCCAGTGAACCGACCGTCCAGAAGCGCATCTTGGAGAGCGCCGCGTCATCCATGATCATGACGGCCTGGAGATAGCCGTAGAGCGCGGCGCTGATCGCGGTGCCGGCGAGGGCGAGGCGCACGGGTGTGGCACCCCGGCTACCGCCGAGGAACCAGACCAGGGCCCCTACGGCCGCCGCGCCAGCGAAGGCGAACCAGACATAGCCGCTCAGGCTCGTGACACCGAAGTAGGTGATCGCGGTGACGACGGCGGCGGAGGCACCGGCGTTGATGCCGAGCAGCCCGGGGTCCGCGAGGGGGTTGCGGGTGAGCGCCTGGAGGACGGCTCCGGAGAGACCGAGCGCGGCACCGGCGAGCAGCCCGAGGACCGTACGCGAGATCCGGTCGTCGACCACGACGTCCGCGTACGTCCCCGAGTCATGGAACAGGCCGTGCCACACATCCCCCAACGGCAGCGATTTCGCGCCTATCGCGATGCTCGCCAGAGCGACGAGCACCAGGAGCGCCACGGCGGCGAAGAGCCCAAGGACACGGACCGCCCGGCGGGTTGGGGGCGCGGGGGCGGTCTCCGCGCACTGTTCTGGGGGACTGTCGACCAACACGAGGTTAGGTTAGCCTACCCTCGCACGGGGTCCGGAGGGCGAGCCCTCCCTCACAGCCCCAGTCGCGCCAGCGCCTTCTCCCCGTCCAGCGCGCAGGAGCCGTCCCCCGCCGCCGTCCAGGCCGCCGCGCAGAGCGCCCGCAGCCCGTCCAAGGGCTCACCCTCACCGTCGAGTTCCAGCCGCTCGCGGCCCGCCGTCGCGGTCCACCCCCCGCACCGGAAGCCGTCTCCCGCCTCGGTGACCTCGGGCTGCCCGGTGAGCATGCCCCGCAGATCGGCGTCGACGTACGTCGGCCGGTGGTGCGGCGGCGCCGCGAGCAACTGCGCGCCGTCCGTCACACCCGTCAGGACGAGCAGCGAATCGACATCCCCGTTGAACGCCCCCTCGATGTCCGTGTCCAGCCGGTCGCCCACCACCAACGGCCGCTCGGCGCCCGTCCGCAGGATCGTCTCCTTGTGCATGGGCGGCAACGGCTTGCCCGCCACCTGCGGCTCGGCCCCGGTCGCTATCCGTACGACCTCCACAGCCGCGCCGTTGCCCGGCGCGATCCCGCGCGCGCTCGGGATCGTCAGGTCGGTGTTGGACGCGAACCACGGCACCCCGCGCGCGATCGCGTAACAGGCCTCCGCGAACCGGGACCACACCAGGTCGGGCCCGCCGTACCCCTGCACGACCGCCGCCGGATCGTCCTCGGCCGAGTCGACGGGATCGAGTCCACGCTCGCGCAAGGCGACCCGCAACCCCTCCCCACCGATCACCAGCACCCGCGCGCCCGCCGGCACCTGCTCGCTGATCAGCCGGGCGACAGCCTGCGCGGAGGTGATGACATCGTCCGCCCCGGTCGGTATGCCCAGCTCGGTGAGGTGCTCGGCCACCGCGTCCGGCGTCCGCAGCGCGTTGTTGGTGACATAGGCGAGCCGCATGCCGTCCGCGCGCGCGGTGGCGAGCGAATCGACCGCGTGGACGATCGCGTTGCCCCCCGCGTACACCACCCCGTCGAGGTCGAGAAGCGCCGTGTCATACGCCTCGTTCAGGGCCTGCCCACTGCCCTCGGGCTTCGTCCTGACGCTCTGGCTCATTCCACATCGCTCCTCGTTCGATCGCTTTCACCCGATCATCGCGCATGCCACTGACACACGTACGATGCCGGGATGAACACCGCAGGTCACTCGGAAGCAACGGAGCGCCGAGGCCTGGAACTCACCCCGTTCCGAGGCCTTCGCTACGACCCCGACCTGGTCGGCAGCCTGGCCGCCGTGACGTCCCCACCGTACGACGTCGTCGTACGCCCCGACGGCCTGCACCACCTCCAGGACTCCGACCCGCACAACATCGTCCGGCTGATCCTCCCGCAGGCCACCACCCCCAAGGCCCGCAACGAACAGGCCGCCGACACCCTGCACCGCTGGCTCGCCGAGGGAGTCCTCACCACCGACCCCGAGCCCGGCCTCTACGTCTACGAGCAGAGCGACGGCAACGGCCTGCTGCAACGCGGCATCATCGGCGCCCTGCGCCTGTCGGACCCGTCGGAGGGCGTGGTCCTGCCGCACGAGGACGTCATGCCGCACGTGGTCGCGGACCGCGCGGCCCTCATGCGCGCCACCTCCGCCAACCTCGAACCCCTGCTGCTGACCTACCGCGGCAACGGTTCACCGGCCGACACGACCACCGTCGTCGAGCATGTCGCCGAGCGGCCCCCGCTCCTGGCGACGACCACGGAGGACGGCTACAGCCACCGCCTCTGGTCGGTCACCGACCCCACCGACCTGGCCCGCATCCAGCGGGACCTGACCCACCACCAGGCCCTGATCGCCGACGGCCACCACCGCTGGGCGACCTATCGACGTCTACGCGCGGAGCACCCCTCCCCCAGCCCCTGGGACTACGGCCTCGTCCTCCTCGTAGACACGGCCCGCTACCCGCTCCGCGTCCGCGCGATCCACCGCCTCCTGCACGGCGTCCCGGTCTCCGACGCGTTGGCATCCCTGGAGGGCCTGTTCCGCGTACGGCGCCTGGAAGTGCCCCTCCCAGAAGCCCTGGAGACCCTGGCCGACGCGGCCTGCGCGGGCAACGCCTTCCTCCTCGCCGGCGACGGCGCCTTCCACCTGGTCGACCGCCCCGACCCGGACCTCCTGGCCCGTACGATCCCCGCCGACCGCCCCGCCGCCTGGCGCACCCTGGACGCCACGGTCCTGCACGCCACGCTCCTGGCCCACGTCTGGCACATCCCCGAGGACTCCCCGGCACACATCGCCTACATCCACGACACCGCCGCCACTATCCGCAAGGCGGAACGCGACGGCGGTACGGCCGTCCTCATGCACCCCGTCCGCGAAGAGGTGGTACGGGACCTGGCCCGACAGGGCGTCACGATGCCCCGCAAGTCGACGTCCTTCGGCCCGAAGCCGGCGTCGGGCCTGGTACTGCGCACGCTGGAATCCTGAGGCACGGGAAACACGAAAGGGCGGGACCCCGGTGTCGGGGTCCCGCCCTTGTCGTCACTGACGTGTGGCCGTCAGTCCTTGTCGTCGGCCGTGTCGGCGTCCTTGGCCTCGACCACGGGCTCGACTTCGTCGTCGTCGAGGTCGTCGTCCTCAACGTCGATGTCGTCCTCGTCGTCGATCTCACTATCGGCGTCGGTGTCGGTGTCGGTGTCGTTGCTTTCCTCGTCCTCGACGAACGCGTCGACGAACTCGACACCGTCCATCTCGGCGAGGCGGTCCGACGCGTCAGTGCTGCCGTCCTTGTCGGACTCCACGGCCTTGGCGAACCACTCCCGCGCCTCGTTCTCACGCCCGGCGGCGAGCAGTGCGTCGGCGTAGGCGTACCGCAGTCGCGCGGTCCACGGCTGCACGGTGTTCGAGGCCAACTCGGGGCTCTGCAACGTGACGATGGCCGCGTCGAGCTGGTCCATGTCACGCCGGGCACCGGCCGCGACGAGCCGCATCTCGACCTGCCCGGCCTTGTCGAGCTTGTGCACCTCGGTGGCCCCGGCCATCTCCAGCGCCTTCTCGGGCCGCCCGAGCCCGCGCTCGCAGTCGGCCATCACGGGCCACAGCTCCACGCTGCCGGTCATCCGACGCGCGGCCCGGAACTCGGCCAGCGCCTCGCTGTACTTCTGGTTCGCGTACGCGGCGAACCCGGCCGCCTCTCGTACGGCGGCGACACGGGACGCCAGCCTCAGCGCGATCTTGGAGTAGGCGTAGGCACCCTCGGGGTCCTCGTCGATGAGCCGGGCAACCATCACCAGGTTCTTCGAGACGTCCTCCGCGAGCCCCTTCGGCAGACTGAGCAGCTCCTGCCGTACGTCCTTGTCGATCTCCTCGCCCGTGACGTCCTCGGGGATCGGCAGCCGCTTGATCGGCTCACGGTCGCGGTCACGCTCCCGCTCATCACGGAACCGGCCACCACCACGCCGGTCGTCGCCGCGCCGGTCATCACGCCGGTCGTCACGACGGGGGTAGCCACCGCGGTCGTCGTCACGCCGGAAGGCGGGACGGTCACCACGGCTGTCGTCGCGCCGGAAGCCACCGGGACGCCCACCGCGATCGCCGCCACGGTCATCACGACGGGGGCCGGCGGGCCGCTCGTCACGACGGGGCGCGGCGGAACGGTCGTCACGCCCACGGAAACCACCGCGGTCACCACGGTTGTCGCGGTCGTCACGGCGGAAGGGCGGACGCTCGCCACGGTTGTCACGGTCATCACGACGGAACGCGGGCCGCTCACCACGACTGTCGTCCCGACGGAAAGGCGGCCGCTCACCGCGATTGTCATCACGACGCGGACCCGCGGGGCGGTCGTCGCGGCGCGGGTATCCGCCGCGGTCGCCACGGTTGTCATCGCGCCGGAAGGCAGGACGGTCACCCTCACGACGGTCGTCCCTGCGGTCATCACGCCGGAAGGGCGGACGCTCACCGCGGTTGTCACGGTCATCACGACGGAACGCGGGCCGCTCACCACGACTGTCGTCCCGACGGAAAGGCGGCCGCTCACCACGGTTGTCATCACGACGCGGACCCGACGGACGATCGTCCCGCCCACGGAAACCGCCACGATCGCCACTGCCACGGTCGTCGCTACGACGGTCATCGCGTCGGTCGTCGCGGCGGGGGTAGCCGCCCCGGTCGCCACGGTTGTCGTCACGCCGGAAGGCAGGACGGTCACCCTCACGACGGTCGTCCCTGCGGTCATCACGCCGGAAAGGCGGACGCTCACCGCGATTGTCATCGCGCCGGAACCCACCGCGATCACCACGGTTGTCGTCGCGACGGTCACCCCGGTTGTCGCCGCGGTCGTCGCGCCGGAACGCGGGTCGCTCGCCACGGTTGTCGTCCCGACGGAAGCCACCACGCTCACCGCCGCGGTCATCACGACGGGGGCCGGCGGGCCGGTCGTCACGACGCGGACCGGCGGAACGGTCGTCACGCCCACGGAAACCACCGCGATCACCGCCACCGCCACCGCCACCACCGCTACGGTCGTCGCGGCGAGGGGCGCCCCCACGGTTGTCGTCACGACGAACGTAGCCACCACGACCACCACCGCTGCTACTGCCGCCGCGGTCGTTTCCTCGATCGTTGCTACGGCTCGGGCCTCCGCGGTACCCGCCACGGTCGCCGCGGTCACCACTGTCCCGTCGCCGCTCGTCGCGCTCCGGTCGATCCTCGGGAGAGTTGGTGGACATCGGGTGACTCCTGTCTTCGGTACCGCAAGTCATTCTCGCGCAGCCAGCTACTCGGCGCGCTCCGGGCTGTAAAAAAAGAAAAGGACCTCTGGTCCCAGCGTGAACGCTGGGACCAGAGGTCCTCCAAAGATTGTTCGGCGGCGTCCTACTCTCCCACAGGGTCCCCCCTGCAGTACCATCGGCGCTGTAAGGCTTAGCTTCCGGGTTCGAAATGTAACCGGGCGTTTCCCTCACGCTATGACCACCGAAACCCTAATGGTTTCGAGCGAACAAGCACACTTTTCTGTTGTGTGGTTCAAGCTCTA
>NZ_JBFAZO010000010.1:0-434124 GCF_040681835.1 Streptomyces sp. NPDC051576 | reverse complement strand
GTGTTAAGCACGCCGCCAGCGTTCGTCCTGAGCCAGGATCAAACTCTCCGTGAATGTTTACCCGTAATCGGGTGCACACATCACGAGAGCGGAACAGCCGGAGGAATAATCCGACCGTTCACAGCGTCCTCGCTGTATGTGTTCTTCAAAGGAACCTCGCCCCAGCCACAAAGTGACCGGAGACGGGGTATCAACATATCTGGCGTTGATTTTTGGCACGCTGTTGAGTTCTCAAGGAACGGACGCTTCCTTTGTACTCGCCCTCTCGGGCTTTCCTCCGGGCTTCCCTTCGGTCTTGCGTTTCCGACTCTATCAGACCGTTTCCGGTCCCGATTCCCTGTCGGTTGGGATTGTCAAACGCTTTGGGCTTTCGCCTGTCGGCCTTTCGACATTCACTACGTTAGCCGATTCCCTCGGCAGCTCATAATCGAGTTCCGCAGGTTCGAATTCAGACATGCAGGCATGCCGAATGCGCCCCTGCTGAGAGGGAGTCGTAGGTAGTGGGTTGGCCGCTTCCGGCTGCTGGCGATTGCCGTACCCGGTTCAAGCGGCTCGGGCTACATTACGCACCCTGCCAAGACGCGTCAACTTGAGCGACGCCTCGGCGTATGGGCCCGATAAGGGCTCACCGTCGGGTCGTTGGCGATCCAGAACCGCCAAGGGTGGACCGCGCCCTCGCCGGACACTCCGGTACGGGGACCGCTGCGTACCTGATGGGAGGGCACGGATGTACCGGCCAGCACCCTCAGGGGTGTCTCGGCCGTGGTGCACGCGTCCGTGCCGTCCAGGGAGCGGTCGACGTCCAGCGCGGTGGCCAGGCGGGCAGGGCCTTTGGCCAGTTCTTTGTCGTTTCGGGCCGAGAGTCGACGTTTACGAGCCAGCTCAGCGCCCTCGACGATCTCGCCTGCGCGAAGCAGCACCGCCCTCGCCGTGCCCTCGGGACCGCACACCAGGTTCATGCAGTGCCACATGCCGTAGGTGAAGTAGACGTACACGTACCCGGGCGGACCGAACATCACGCCGTTGCGGGCCGTGGGGCCGCGATAGGCGTGGGAGCCGGGGTCGTTACCGCCGTCGTAGGCCTCGACCTCCGTGATGCGCAGGACGATCGGACCGTCGGGGGTCGTACGGACGAGGAGGTGGCCCAAGAGGTCGGGGGCGACGTCCAATACAGGGCGGTCGAAGAACTCTCTGGGGAGTGGCATACGGTCCGGGGGCGCGATCATGGCGTCCGAGCGTAGTCCAGACACGCTTGTACCAAGGGGTGGTCAAGGTTCCGTCCGCTTGCCAGGGTGTGGGCCGGAACCGGTCGCGGTCGGATCGCGTTTGTAGGGATCAAGGGTCCATACGTAAAGGGAGAGTCATGGGGTTCAAGAAGCTGCTCGCGAGCCTGGGGGCCGGCGGGGCTTCGGTGGAGACGGTGCTGACCGAGGTCAACGTCGTTCCTGGTGGTGTCGTCCAGGGTGAGGTGCGGATCCAGGGCGGGTCCGTGAGCCAGGAGATCCAGGGGCTCTCGGTCGGACTGCAGGCCAAGGTCGAGGTGGAGAGCGGCGACCAGGAGTACAAGCAGGACATCGAGTTCACGAAGGTGCGCCTCGGCGACGCCTTCGAGCTGCACGCGGGCGCGGTGCACGCGGTGCCGTTCGGGCTTGAGATCCCCTGGGAGACGCCGGTCACGATGATCGACGGGCAGGCGCTGCGCGGGATGCACATCGGGGTGAGCACCGAACTGGCCATCGCGCGGGCCGTGGACTCCAGTGACCTGGACCCGGTCAACGTGCACCCGCTGCCGTCGCAGAAGGCGATTCTGGACGCCTTCATCCGGCTGGGCTTCCGCTTCAAGAACGCGGACATGGAACGCGGTCACATCCGGGGGACGCGGCAGAAGCTGCCGTTCTACCAGGAGATCGAGTTCTACCCGCCGTCGCAGTACCGCGGGCTCAACCAGGTCGAGTTGAGCTTCGTGGCCGACGAGAACGCGATGGACGTCATCCTGGAGATGGACAAGAAGCCGGGACTGTTCAGTGAGGGCAGTGACACCTTCCGGTCCTTCCAGGTGGGCCAGCACGACTTCCAGGGGACCGACTGGGCGGCGTACCTGAACCAGTGGCTGTCCGAGGTCGGCAGCAAGCGGAACTGGTTCTAGGCTCGGGACGTACTGAAGATTCCGATCAGGAGGTACCGAGGTGACCGAGCTGAAGCGGCGACCACTCCCCCATGACTTCCACCCGCCCGTGCCGTCGTTCACGGTGACGAGTGAGGACGTCGAGGCCGGAGCGACGCTCAAGGACGCTCAGGTCTACGCGGCCGGCAACACCTCGCCGCAGTTGCGGTGGGAGGGCTTCCCGTCCGAGACCAAGAGTTTCGCCGTGACCTGCTACGACCCGGACGCCCCTACGGGGAGCGGGTTCTGGCACTGGACGGTGTTCGACATCCCGGTCTCGGTGACCGAGTTGCCGGCAGGTGCGGGCAGCGGCAAGTTCGAGGGGCTGCCGGAGGGCGCCGTACAGGTGCGCAACGACTACGGGTCGAAGGACTTCGGCGGTGCCGCGCCGCCGCCCGGGGACGGGCCGCACCGTTATGTGTTCACGGTGTACGCCGTGGACGCGGAGAAGCTGGGTCCGGATTCGGATGTTTCTCCGGCGGTCGTCGGTTTCAACCTGCGGTTTCACACGCTCGCGCGTGCCCAGCTGATCGGTGAGTACGAAGTGCCCGCCGAAGGCTGACGTTCATTGAACGTTTGCCCGCCTCTGGTCTTGGAATTGATCAGAGGCGGGCATTTTTTATTGCGTTGTCCATCTCGGCGTGCCCGGCCAGAGTTGATCCAAGCCCGCCACGCGGTGGGCCGGTTGCACATGGGAGGTGGGCTGGATGCGGGACACGCTGGTGCTGAACGCGAGCTTCGAGCCGCTGTCGACGGTGACGTTGAATCGTGCCGTCGTTCTGGTGCTCCAGGACAAGGCTGTCGTCGAGCAGGCCCACCCCGAACTGCGCATGCGCGGAGCCGAGGTCGACATACCGGCCCCCCGGGTGATCCGGTTGTGCAGGTATGTGAGGGTGCCGTTCCGAAGACAAGCTCCGTGGTCGAGGCGCGGTGTGCTGGTCCGGGACCGGCACAGGTGCGCGTACTGCGGTCGGCGGGCGACGACGGTCGACCACGTGGTGCCGAGGGCGCAGGGCGGTCAGGACTCCTGGCTGAACACGGTGGCGTCCTGCGCGGAGGACAACCACCTCAAGGCGGCTCGGACTCCGGAGCAGGCGGGGATGCCGCTGCTGCGGCAGCCGTTCGAGCCGACTCCGGCGGACGCGATGCTGCTGGCGCTGGGGACCGAGGACTTCGACGCGCTGCCGGAGTGGCTGGTGCAGCCGGCCGCGTAGGGCTTTCTGCTACGACACTGGGGCCCACCTCCTGCGGGAGGTGGGCCCCAGTGTCGTAGCAGAGGACTGTCAGTCGATGGACGGCTTCTCCCGGCGTTCCGAATGGGCGCCCGAGTTGCCGGAGTTGCCTCCGTCGCCGCCCGAACCGCCGCCGAACGGGCCCATGTTGCCCATCGCGCCGGAGAGGCCCTTGAGGGCGTCGCCGATCTCGCTGGGCACGATCCAGAGCTTGTTGGCGTCGCCTTCGGCGATCTTCGGGAGCATCTGGAGGTACTGGTAGCTGAGGAGCTTCTGGTCGGCGTCTCCGGCGTGGATGGCCTCGAAGACCGTACGGACGGCCTGGGCCTCGCCCTCGGCGCGCAGGGCGGCGGCCTTGGCCTCACCTTCGGCGCGCAGGATCTGGGACTGCTTCTCGCCCTCGGCGGTGAGGATGGCGGCCTGGCGCGTGCCTTCCGCGGTGAGGATCGCGGCGCGCTTGTCGCGGTCGGCGCGCATCTGCTTCTCCATCGAGTCCTGGATGGAGGTGGGGGGCTCAATTGCCTTCAGTTCCACGCGGTTTACGCGGATGCCCCACTTGCCCGTCGCCTCGTCGAGGACTCCGCGCAGGGCCGCGTTGATCTCCTCGCGGGAGGTCAGGGTGCGCTCCAGGTCCATGCCGCCGATGATGTTGCGGAGCGTGGTGACCGTGAGCTGCTCGATCGCCTGGATGTAGCTGGCGACTTCGTAGGTCGCGGCCCGGGCGTCGGTGACCTGGTAGTAGATGACCGTGTCGATGTTGACGACCAGGTTGTCCTGGGTGATCACCGGCTGCGGCGGGAACGGTACGACCTGTTCACGCAGGTCGATGCGGTTGCGGATGGTGTCTATGAACGGGACGACGATGTTGAGTCCCGCGTTGAGTGTCCGTGTGTAGCGGCCGAATCGCTCCACGATCGCGGCACTTGCCTGCGGGATGACCTGGATCGTCTTGATCAAAGCGATGAAGACCAACACCACCAGGATGATCAAGACGATGATGACCGGTTCCATCGTGCTCCCCGTACCCTTCTCCGCCTCGGCGCTTTCGGAAGATCTTATGGTTGTTGAAGATCTTGCTGGTCGAGTCTGACAGACCGTCGAGCAACTCGTGTGCCGTTCGGTTCAGTTGAGTCCTGCGAGGTCAGATGACGATCGCGGTGGCTCCCTCGATCTCCACGACGTCCACCTCCTGGCCCGGTTCGTAGGCGCGGTCGGTGTCGAGTGAGCGTGCGGACCAGATCTCTCCGGCCAGCTTGATCCGGCCACCGCCGGAGCCGTCGACGCGCTCCAGGACGACGGCCTGCTTGCCCTTCAACGCGTCCACTCCGGTGGCGAGTTGGGGCAGTGTCGAACGGTGCCGGGCCGCGATGGGCCGCACGACCCCGATGAGGGCGACCGAGACGACGAGGAAGACGAGGACCTGGACGACGAGGTCCCCGCCGATGCCGGCGGTGGCCGACGCGGCGACGGCGCCCACGGCGAGCATGCCGAACTCCGGCATCGCGGTCACCACGAGCGGGATCCCGAGTGCTGCCGCGCCGACGAGCCACCACACCCATACGCCGATGTCGTTCACATGGTCATGGTAGGGCTGCGGGTCCGGTCGCGGACAGGGCGCATATGCCCGTACGACCCGTATTTTTCAGGGGAGTTCGGTCAGGACATGGGGAGACCGTGTGCGGTCCAGCGGTCGCCGACCTGCTCGACGATGAGCGGGAGGCCGAAGCAGAGGGACAGGTTGCGCGCGGTGAGTTCGAGCTCCAGCGGGCCCGCGGCGAGGACCTTGCCCTGACGGATCATCAGGACGTGGGTGAAGCCGGGGGCGATCTCCTCGACGTGGTGCGTGACCATGATCATGGAGGGGGCGATCGGGTCGCGGGCGAGGCGGCCGAGGCGGCGTACGAGGTCCTCGCGGCCGCCGAGGTCGAGGCCGGCGGCGGGCTCGTCGAGGAGGAGCAGCTCGGGGTCGGTCATCAGGGCGCGGGCGATGAGGGTCCGCTTGCGCTCGCCCTCGGAGAGGGTGCCGAAGCGGCGGTCCAGGTAGTCGCTCATGCCGAGGCGGTCGAGGAAGGCGCGGGCGCGCTGCTCGTCGACGTCCTCGTAGTCCTCGTTCCACCCGGCGGTCATGCCGTAGGCGGCGGTCAGGACGGTCTGCAGGACGGTCTGGCGCTTGGGGAGCTTCTCGGCCATCGCGATGCCGGCCACGCCGATGCGGGGGCGCAGTTCGAAGACGTCGACCTTGCCGAGGGTCTCGCCGAGGATGGTGGCGGTGCCGCTGCTGGGGAAGAGGTAGCTGGACGCGACGTTCAGGAGCGTGGTCTTGCCGGCGCCGTTCGGGCCGAGGATGACCCAGCGCTCGCCCTCCTTGACCGACCAGGAGACCTGGTCCACCAGAGCCCGGCCCTCCCGGACCACGGATACGTCCTCCAGCTCCAGAACATCGCTCATGAGCGCGCTGTCTCCCATTGCATCGTCGGCCTGTCTCGGCTGTCGCGTGCGCCGGTAGGCGCAGCCCTCGAAGAAATCTACGCCACCGGCCGGGCGGTCCATTCCATCGGTCCGGTCCTTAGGCTGGAGGCCATGCTTTCGGAACCGCGTTCAGGGCGCCTCGCCGCCTGGGGAAATGCCCTCTTGGCCGGACTTGTCTCACCGGACGACGCCGTCCTCGCCATCGTGGGCGAGGACGCCGTGCACCGGGTGGAAGGGCTGCCGGGCGAGTCGGCACCCGTCGGGCTCACACTCGCGCTGGGGCGGCTGCGCACTCTCGGCGTCACCGGACTGCGGGTGGCGCTGCCCACCTCGGGACACCCGCTGGGGCTGAGCGGCCCGCCCGAGTTCAACGCGCGGGCCCTGGAGGCCGAGGAGGCGGTGATCTGCTACGGCGTCGCGCTGGGCCTCGTTCCCGAGGTGTACGAGGCCGGTCCCGCAGGCGACGTCCATGTCGAGGTGGTCTGGCACTGCCTGCCGGTGCGGGAGGCGCCGCCCGCCGATGTGCCCTCGCTCGGGGAGGCCGAGCGGGAGTTGGCGGAGGCGCTCAGGGATGCGACGGAGGTGTTGTCGCGGCTGGATGTCGCCGGGTCGGGGCCGGTCGCCGAGGCGGCGGTCGACGCGTACCGGGCGCGGGCCGAGCGGGGGCGGGAGGTGCTGGCGCCGGGGTATCCGCCGCGGGCGGTGCGGGTGCTGGAACTGGCTCAGCGGGTGGGGTTGTTGGTGTCCCTGGCCTACGAGAGCGGGCACGGGGGTGCGGTGAGCGCGTCCGAGATGGCGGTGCGGGCGGGGGCGTTGCGGCCGGTGGAGCGGACCGCTCGGCGGGCGCAGGTCGCGGCGTACAACTCCGTTGTGGAGGAGCGGGAGAAGGGGGCGCGGTGAGGGTTCCGTCGCCCTGGTCAGAAGCGTCAGGTCTGTAGCAGAAGGGCCCCACGAGTCGTCGTTGACTCGTGGGGCCCTTCTCAGTGCTCTCGGCGTCAGTCGTTGATGCCCTTGTTGCCGAACGCGGGGTTCAGCAGGCCGATGACGTTGACGCTGTCACCGACGACGTTGACGGGGACGTGGACCGGGACCTGGACGACGTTGCCCGAGCCGACGCCCGGCGACTTCACGGCCGCGCCGTCGGCACCCGCGTCGGCGACAGCGGCACCGGCGGAGGCGCCAGCGGCGATACCGGCGACGGTCAGGGCCACGGCGGCCTTCTTGGCGATGTTCATGGGAAGCATTCCTCCTGCGATTGCGTGACCGACCCGGCCGCGGGTCGTGCGCTGATCAACGCCGAAGGCGTCGGGAACGGCACGGGAATGCGCGTTTGACTGCCCGTTCGGATCATTGGCGGGACAAACCGACGAGGTGACGAGCAGACCGGCCTCCCGGGAGCGCCCGGGAGGCCGGAGGTCACTGTCGCGGAGCGACGTGCGTCAGCCGTTGACGCCCAGGTTGCCGAAGGCGGGGTTCAGGACGCCGATGACGTTCACGCTGTTGCCCACCGCGTTCACCGGGACGTGCACCGGGACCTGGACGACGTTGCCCGAGCCGACGCCGGGCGAACCGACGGCCTGGCCGTTCGCCAGACCGTCGGCGGAGGCCAGCCCGGCACCGGCGGCGACCAGCCCGCCGGCCACCATCGTCACGGCCGCTGCCTTCTTCAGGTTCTTCACTTCTGAGCCCTCCTAGCGATCACCGCGGCAGGCGCCGCGGCACGCACTGGAGAACGGCGGAGATCCACGAAGGATGCGCCATCCGGGGGACATTCCCACGACGGTATGAATCTCAGCCCGGAACGGGACGCTCCGGGTTGCCGCCGCGCCCCTCTCACCTCGTCAGACCGTGGCGTACGGCGAACAGAGCGGCCTGGGTGCGGTCCGCCAGGTCGAGTTTCATCAGGATGTTCGAGACGTGGGTCTTGACTGTCTTCTCGGACAGCACCAGGGCGCGTGCTATCTCGCGGTTGGAGCGGCCGTCCGCGATCAGGCCGAGCACCTCGCGCTCCCGCTCCGTGAGCGAACCGCCTCTCCCCTGCCCCGAGTTGGACTCCTCCTGGGACAACAGGACGCCGGCGACCTCGGGTTGGAGCAGGATGTGGCCGGCGTGGACGGACCGGATGGCTCCGGCCAGGGCGTCCGGGTCCACGTCCTTGTAGACGTAACCCGCGGCGCCCGCGCGCAGGGCCGGGATCACCGTGCGCTGTTCGGTGAAGCTCGTGACGATCAGCACGCGCGCGGGGTGGTCGAGTTCACGGAGTCTGCGCAGCGCTTCGATGCCGTCCATGCCCGGCATCTTGACGTCCATGAGGACGACGTCGGGCTTCAACTCCTCGGTGCGGGCGACTCCTTCGGCGCCGTCGGCCGCCTCGCCGACGACCTCGATGTCGTCCTGCACCTCCAGGAAGGTGCGCAGGCCCCGGCGGACGACCTGGTGGTCGTCGACGATCAGCACCTTGATTGCGTCAGCCACCGGGGACCTCCATCTCGATCGTGGTGCCCTTTCCGGGCGCCGATTCGACGGTCAGCGTGCCGCCCACGCCGTTCGTCCGGTCCCGCATGGAGACCAGGCCGAGGTGGCGCCCCGCGCGTCGGATCGACTGGGGTTCGAAGCCGCTGCCGTCGTCGGTGATCCGCAGGACCGCTCCGCAGCCGCTTCGCTCCAGGGTCACGGCGACGTGGTCCGCGCCGGAGTGCCGCAGCGCGTTGTGCAGGGCCTCCTGGGCGACGCGCAGCATGGCCTCCTCCTGGGCGGCGGGCAGGGCGCGGAAGCCGCGCCCGGTGAAGGTCACGCGTGCGGTGTGGGCGCGGTCCAGGACCTGGATCTGGGTGCGCAGGGTGGCGCTCAGGCCGTCCTCGTCGAGGGCGGCGGGACGCAACTCGACGACTGCGGCGCGCAGTTCGTCGGCGGCCTCGGCGGCGAGCGCGGCCACCTGCTGGAGTTCGCCCTTGGCGCGGGAGGGGTCGCGGTCCACGAGGGTGGCGGCGGCCTGTGCGGTGAGACGGAGCGAGAAGAGTTTCTGGGCGACCGCGTCGTGCAGTTCGTGGGCGAGCCGGGAGCGCTCCTCGGCGATGGTCAGCTCGCGGCTGCGCTCGTAGAGGCGGGCGTTGGTGAGGGCGATGGCGGCGTGCTGGGCGAGGATCGAGAGGAGCTCCTCGTCCTCCTCGGTGAAGCCGCAACCGCCGTCCGGCTTCGGGCAGTTCTTGTTGGCCAGGAACAGCGCGCCGATGACCTCGTCGTCGTCGCGGATGGGCAGGCCCAGGAAGTCGGACATCTCGGGGTGGGCCGAGGGCCAGCCCTCGAAGCGGGGGTCCTTGCGCACGTCGGCGAGTCGCTCGGCCTTCGCCTCGTGCAGCATCGCGGCGAGGATGCCGTGCTGGCGCGGGAGCGGGCCGATGGCCTTCCACTGGGCGTCGCTGACACCGTCGACGACGAACTGGGCGAAGCCGCCGTGGTCGTCGGGGACACCGAGGGCGGCGTACTGCGCGTCGAGCAGCTCGCGGGCCGAGGCGACGATCGTCTTGAGGACGTCGCGCACCTCCAGGTGCCTGCTCATGGCCAGCAGCGCGGAACTCACCGCCGCGAGGCCGGACCGTGGACCTTGACTCATGTCCTCACGGTACCGGCGGGGCGTGACAACGCGGATCGGGCCGGTGACGGCAGTCGTCTGGTCCGGTGGACCTAGGGCGAAGGGCCCCGGCGGAGTGCGCCCCGCGTCCGACGCGGTGCGGGCGGTCCCGTTCCTACGGTGGGTCCACCACGCCGATGGAGGCGTGGTGGACGAGGGGACGTGTGTCATGTCGGTAGCGATCATCACGGGGGCGTCGAAGGGACTGGGGCGGGCGCTCGCCGAGGCTCTCGCGGCACGGGGCTGGGACCTGGTGCTGGACGCCAGGACCGAGGGGGTGCTCGGAGCGGCGGCGAGAGCCGTCGCCGCGTACGGCACGCGCGTGGAGGCCGTCCCCGGGGATGTCACGGACGCGGTGCACCGGGCCGAGCTGGTGGCCGCGGCGGGGAAGCTGGGCGGTGTCGACCTGGTGGTGAGCAACGCGAGCGCGCTGGGCGCCGAGCCGCTCGTAAGCCTTGCGGAGCTGCCCCTGGACGGGCTGCGCCGGGCGTTGGAGGTGAACGTGGTGGCGGCACTCGGGCTGGTCCAGGAGGCCCTCCCGCTGCTGCGGGCGTCGCGGGCGGGCGCGGTGATCGCGGTCAGCTCGGACGCGGCGGCCGAGGCGTACGAGACGTGGGGCGGGTACGGGGCGTCCAAGGCGGCCCTCGACCAGCTCGCGGCCGTGCTCGCCGCGGAGGAACCGGGGCTGCGGGTGTGGGCGGTCGACCCCGGGGACATGGGCACGGACCTGTACGCGGTGGCCGTACCGGACGACGACGATCCGCGGCCGGAGCCAACCTCGGTGGTACCGGCCTTTCTGCGGCTGCTGGACGAGCGGCCTGCGAGCGGTCGCTATGGCGCGCCTGCGTTGCTGGAGGAGCGATGACGGTGGCCGTACAGGTCCCGGAGGAACTGTCCGCGCGCGTACCGGCCGAACAGCGCGGGCCCGGGCTCGACCGGGACGCGGTACGACTGCTCGTGTCGCGGGGAACGGAGGTGGCTCATCACAGGTTCGCGGAGCTGCCGTCGCTGCTGCGGGCCGGGGATCTGCTGATCGTGAACACATCTCCGACCCTGGCCGCGGCGGTCGACGGACGGATCGGGCACGCGCGCGTGGTGGTGCATTTCTCCACCCGGGGCGATGACGGGCGGTGGGCGGTGGAGCTGCGCGAACCGGACGGAAAGGGCACCACACGCGCGCGTGCGGGCGGCCCGGCCGGGACGGAGGTGCGGTTGCCCGGGGGTGTGCGGCTGACCCTGGAGGAGCCGTTGAGCGCGCGGGGTGAGCGGTTGTGGTGGGCGCGGGTGTCTGGAGTGGGGGCGTCGGGCGCGGATTCGGCGAGGGCGGAGACGCCGGGTGCGAAGTCGCCGCAGGCAGCGGCGCCAGGGTCAGCGGCCTTGGGTACGCGGACGCCGCAGGCAGGAGCGCCGGGTGCAGAGGTGCCGGCGGTGGAGACACCGGGTGCGGAAGCGCCAAAGCCGGCGGCCTTGCGGACACAAGCCCCGCAGACAAGCGTCCCCGCGCTGCTCCGCGAGTACGGGCGCCCCATCCGCTACTCCTACACCGAGCGGGATCAGCCGTTGGCCGTCTATCAGACCGTGTTCTCGTTGCCGTCCGGGGACGGGAGCGGCAGTGCGGAGATGCCCAGTGCCGCTCGGCCCTTCACCGCGCGGATGGTGGCGGAGTTGGTGAGTCGGGGGGTGCAGTTCGCGCCGATCACGCTGCACACCGGGGTCGCGTCGGCGGAGGTGCACGAGCCGCCGTATCCGGAGCGGTTCGCGGTGTCGGAGGCGTCGGCCCGGCTGATCAATGCCGCCCGGGCCGGTGACGGGCGGGTGATCGCGGTCGGGACCACCGCGGTGCGGGCCGTGGAGTCGGCCGCGGGGGACGACGGGGTCGTACGCGCGCGTGCGGGGTGGACGGATCTCGTCGTCACCCCGGAGCGGGGGGTGCGGGTGGTGGACGGGCTGCTGACGGGGCTTCACGAGCCGGAGGCCTCGCATCTGCTGATGCTGGAGGCGGTCGCCGGGCGGGCCGCCGTGGACCGCAGCTACGAGGAGGCGTTGCGCGGGCTCTACCTGTGGCACGAGTTCGGGGACGTGCACCTCATCCTCCCGGAGGAGGGGCCTCACACAGTGCGTTGCTCCAGCAACTGCCCGTGAGGATGGTGTGTGGGCGATGTGAGCCCGCACATAGGGCCCAGATCACGTACTAGGGGACATAGGAGGTGAAGCCGACCCACTTGAGCGGGACAGACGGTCCCGTCTGTCCCGTTTTGCCCTTCCCTGCTCCACTACCCGGGATCGTACGTCACACCTTTGCCACAGGTTTTTGCGGCCGCTAAGAATTGCAGCCGTCGCTCAGCGCCGCGGATTTCCGTCCGCGGCGTTTGTGCCGGAAGCACCCGCGTCCCCGCCGGACGGTGAGCGACCTCCGCGCAATTCGAAGAGGTCCATCCGCCATGCCCAAGAACACGCACACTCCTGGTCATAGTCGCCTGACCAAGCTGAACAAGCTGACGAAGCAGCACAAGATCGCGCTCGCCGGTGTCGCCACGCTCGGCGCCGCCGCACTCGCCTTCTCCGCGGTGCCCGGTGACGCGGGGACGACCACGAACGACGCCGCCTCCTCGGCCCACGTGGTGTACAGCTCGGAGCCCATCAAGGGCGTCAAGGCCAGCGTCACCGACCAGCTCGCCGGCGCCAGCGTGAAGACCGAGGCGATCAAGGCGAAGGCCGACGCCAAGGCGAAGGCAGAGGCCGCGAAGGCCGCGAAGGCGAAGGCGGACGCAGCCGCGAAGAAGAAGGCCGCCGCCGCGGCCGCCGCCAAGAAGAAGGCGGAGGCCGCTCGCAAGGCCAAGGCCAAGAAGGCCGCGAGCCGCTCCGCCCAGCGCGTCAAGCTCCAGCCCGTCGCCGCGACGACCTACGCCAACAACCTCAACGGCTGGATCAACCACGCCCTCGCGATCATGAAGCAGAAGGGCATCCCGGGTTCGTACAACGGCCTGTACAAGAACATCATGCGGGAGTCCTCGGGCAACCCGAGCGCCGTCAACGGCTGGGACGTCAACGCGGTCAACGGCACCCCGTCGATCGGTCTGCTCCAGGTCATCCAGCCGACGTTCAACGCGTACCACGTCTCCGGTACCTCGACGAACATCTACGACCCGGTCGCCAACATCACCGCCGCCGCCAACTACGCGGCCGACCGGTACGGCTCGATCGACAACGTCAACAGCGCGTACTGAGGCCTCCGGCGGACCTCTGGGTCTCGGTATCGACGCCGAAGGGCGGCACCCCCACCAGGGGCGCCGCCCTTCGGCGTCGTACGCGAACGGTCACTTGCGCATGACCTCGGGCTCGTGCCGGCGCAGGAAGCGCGCCACGAAGAAGCCGCAGACCACGCCGAGGACGATCAAGGCGGCCATGTCCATGCCCCATGCGCCGACGGTGTGCTCCCACAGCGGGTCGGCGCTGTCGCCCGGCTTGGGCGGGCTGATCTTGTTGAAGTCCAGCGTGGCGCCCGCGGCGCCGACCGCCCAGCGCGAGGGCATCAGGTACGAGAACTGGTTGACGCCGATCGCGCCGTTCAACGTGAACAGGCAGCCGGTGAAGACGACCTGGATGATCGCGAACATCACCAGCAGCGGCATGGTCTTCTCGGCCGTCTTCACCAGCGAGGAGATGATCAGGCCGAACATCATCGCGGTGAAGCCGAGGCCCATGATCGGGATGCAGAGCTCGAGCATGGTCTGGCTGCCCAGGACCAGGCCCTGCTCCGGGATCTCCCGGCTGGAGAAGCCGATGACACCGACCATCAGGCCCTGCAGCGCGGTGATCACGCCGAGCACGAACACCTTGGACATCAGGTACGCGGAACGGGACAGCCCCGTCGCGCGTTCCCGTTCGTAGATGACCCGTTCCTTGATCAGCTCGCGGACGGAGTTGGCCGCGCCGGCGAAGCAGGCGCCGACCGCGAGGATCAGCAGGACCGTGGTCGCCGTGCCGTTCGGGATGATGTTCCCGGTCTTCGGGCTGGGCGGGTTGGGCAGCAGGCTGTTGCCCGAGTCGATCAGCAGGCTCACCGCGCCCAGGACGCCCGGCAGGATCACCATCAGGGCCAGGAAGCCCTTGTCGGAGGCGATCACTGCGACATAGCGGCGCACCAGCGTGACGAACTGCGACATCCAGCCCTGCGGCTTCGGCGGCTTCATCGCCTGCATCGGCGGCATCTGTACGGACTGCGGAGCGATCGCGTCGATGTCGGCGGCGTACATCTGGTAGTGCTGCGAGCCCTTCCAGCGGCCCGCCCAGTCGTAGTCGCGGTAGTTCTCGAAGGCGGAGAAGACATCGGCCCAGGTGTCGTAGCCGAAGAAGTTCAGTGCCTCCTCCGGCGGGCCGAAGTAGGCGACGGAGCCGCCGGGGGCCATCACCAACAGCTTGTCGCAGATCGCCAGTTCGGCCACGGAGTGGGTGACGACGAGGACCGTGCGGCCGTCGTCGGCGAGGCCGCGCAGCAGTTGCATGACATCGCGGTCCATGCCCGGGTCGAGGCCCGAGGTCGGCTCGTCCAGGAAGATCAGCGAGGGCTTGGTGAGCAACTCCAGGGCCACCGACACGCGCTTGCGCTGGCCGCCGGAGAGGGAGGTGATCTTCTTCTCCTTGTGGATGTCGAGCTTCAGCTCGCGCAGCACCTCGTCGATGCGGGCCTCGCGCTCGGCGCCGGTGGTGTCGGCGGGAAAGCGCAGCTTGGCCGCGTACTTGAGGGCCTTCTTGACGGTCAGCTCCTTGTGCAGGATGTCGTCCTGCGGGACCAGACCGATGCGCTGCCGCAGCTCGGCGAACTGCTTGTAGAGGTTGCGGTTGTCGTAGAGGACGTCGCCCTGGTTGGCGGGCCGGTAGCCGGTGAGCGCCTTGAGCAGGGTCGACTTGCCGGAGCCGGACGGGCCGATGACCGCGATCAGCGACTTCTCCGGTACGCCGAAGGAGACGTCCTTGAGGATCTGCTTGCCGCCGTCGACCGTCACCGTCAAGTGCCGGGCGGAGAAGGAGACTTCACCGGTGTCGACGAACTCTTCGAGCCGGTCGCCGACCAGGCGGAACGTGGAGTGGCCGACGCCGACGATGTCGTTCGGGCCGAGCAGCGCCGAGCCGCCCTTGGCGATCGGCTGGCCGTTGACGTACGTGCCGTTGTGCGAGCCGAGGTCACGGATCTCGAAGCGGCCGTCGGGCGTCGCATGGAACTCGGCGTGGTGGCGCGACACTTGGAGGTCGGAGACCACCAACTCGTTCTCCAGCGCACGGCCGATACGCATGATGCGGCCGATGGAGAACTGGTGGAACGTGGTCGGGCTGCGGTCGCCGTAGACCGGCGGCGCCCCCGCGCCGGCGCCGGGTCCCTGCTGCGACGGAATCTGCGAAGCGGCCGGCGGCTGGTAGCGCTGCTGCTCCGGCGTCTGCTGCGGAGGTGCCTGCTGAGCCGGTGCCTGCTGTGCCCAGCCGGGGGCCGCGCCCTGTGCCGCGTACGGCTGTTGCTGCGGCTGGGCCTGCGGAGCGGCCACCGCCGCCGCGGCGCCGGACAGGCTCAGGCACGGGCCGTCCGTCGCGTTGCCCAGGTGCACGGACGAGCCGGGGCCGATCTCCATCTGGTGGATGCGCCGGCCCTGCACGAACGTGCCGTTGGTGCTGCCGTGGTCGTCGATGACCCAACTCCGGCCGCTCCAACTGATCGTGGCGTGCCGCCAGGAGACCCTGGCGTCGTCGACCACGACATCCCCCTGCGGATCACGTCCGAGGGTGTAGGGCCTGGACGCGTCGAGCGTCCAGGTCCGTCCATTCAATTCCAGTACGAGTTCCGGCACTCCATGCCCCACTGAGTAGTCCCCCGAGTTACCCCCATCACAGGGAGTCTAGGGATGTCGAACATCGTCGGGAACTATTTCAGGCTGCACCCCCTGACCGAAAGTCGGGCCTTGTGAAGACCACGTCGGTACGCGTTCGCCGGTTCCGTTGACGGGGTGGAAACCGACCCGGAGAGTGGTAATCCACGCGAGGGGGACACGTGGTGTCCGCTCCGCGCCGCGGATCGGGGGGTCTGCCATGAGCTCAGCGACGAGTGTCAGGACGGCGAACTACGACACCAGGGTGCCCTGGGGTGACGTCCTGCTGTCCGCGATCGCGGCGGTGAGCTGGGCGTTGATAGGGATGGCGGGCACGGCCGCGCTCGGCCTGCACCTGCTGGGCGCCGACGCGACGGGCTCGCTCGGCCCGATGACCGCGGCGGTGGTGGCCCTCGGCGCGGGCGGTTCGGTCACGCCGACGGGCGATGTGTCCGCGTTCGGCCTGACCGGCGCGCAGGCGACCACGGCGGTGACGATCACGCCGTTGGGCGTGAGTCTGGTGGGAGCGCTCCTGCTGTCGTATTTCTTCCTACGGTCCTTGCGGGCGGCCGGAGTTGTGATCGCACCGGCCGAACTCCTCGCGCGCGCGGGCTCGGTGATCGCGCTCTTCGTGGCGATGCTCGGCGGGCTGGCCTGGGCCGGGCACGACGTCATCACGATCGACGGAAGCAAACTGGGCCTCGACAAGCTGACGGGCGGCGGCGGTAACGGCGGCGGGGTGAACATCCCCGGTCTCGGTGACATCGGGGACATCGGCGGGCTGTTGCCGGACAAGATCGGCGACCTGGTCAAGGCGAAGGCGGCGGTCGGCTTCACCGTCGACACGGCGCCGACCCTGCTGGGCGGCCTGGCCTGGTCGGCCGGCATCCTCCTCATCGCCCTGCTGGCCTCCCGCCGTACTCCCCTCCCACCCGGTTGGGATCCCGTCCACCGTGTCGTACGACCGGCCGCGTCCGCGCTCGTCGCGGTGCTGCTGGTCGCGGTGGCGGCGGGGCTCGCGGCGGCGGCGTACGCGGCGATCGGCGACGACCACCCGAAGCGCATCGCCGGCGCCGCGCTCCTCGGCGCGCCCAACGGGGTCTGGCTCGGTATCCCGCTCGGCCTCTTCGTCCCCTGGGACGGCAGGGCGACCGGCGAACTCGCGAAACTCCTCCCCCACCCCCTGGACCAACTCCTGAGCGCGAAGACCAACGAGCCGGTGACGCTCGGCCGACTGGCCGAACTGGACGGCCGCGTATGGCTGTTGGCGGTCGCCACGGCCCTGATGATGCTGCTGGCGGGGGTGTTGACGGCAGCGCGGACGCCGGTGCCGGCGGGGAAACCGGGGGCTCTCGGTTTCGCCGGGCGGTGTGCCCTACGGCTGGGGATCGTGACCGCACTGACGCTGCCGCTGTTGGCCTGGCTGACGGATGTCTCGGTGGACGCCTCACTGTCGGTACTGGGCTTCGACGCGTTCGGCGCCGGGATCGATCTGCACGGCCACCTGGGCATGGCGCTGCTGCTCGGCGCGGTGTGGGGCGCGGGCGCGGGAGGCCTCGGCGGACTGCTCGCGTACGCGACAGGGGCGGCGGGCCGGCGCGCGGCACCGCTGGCACGGGGTGACTCGGGGGCCGGGGCCGACCAGGACGCCTGGGCGCCGGGCTACGAAGGCCACCCCGAACCGGCGCAACCTGCCGGACACACGGGCCCCTACGTACCGAGCACGCCGTACCGAGCACCGAACCCGGCCACCAATCCTTATCTCCAACTGCCCGATGAACTACGGCGACCCGAGGACAGCGGAACGCCGAGTGGTGAGGGTCCAGGGGGCGCTCGGCCTCGTGGGCAAGGGTGGCCCCCGGACGGGGGGTCGGCTCGGGAGGGGGCGTGGCCACCGAGGGCGCGAGGTGGGCGGTCGGCCTCCGGCTCCGGGGCGGCGCAGCCACCGGGAAGCGCGGGGCAGTCCGGACCCGGTCCGGGATCCGGTGCGGCGGGGCCGCCTTATCCCGGAGGCTCGCGGCCGCCCCGGGCCATGCCGGCGGACTCGGGCTCACCTCAGGAGGGGGCGTGGCCACCGGAGGCGCGAGGTGGGCGGCCGGTCTCCGGGGGTTCACCGGGCTCCGGTGCGGCGCAACCGCCGGGCAACTCACGGCGATCCGGACCCGGTCCGGCACCCGGTACACCAGGGCCGCCGTATCCCGCAGGCTCGCGGCCGCCCGGGGCCCCTCCGCCCCCCGTCGACATGTACGGCGCTCCGACGATGGCGCGGCCCTACGAGCCGCCGGCCCGGGCGCCTCGGCGTCGGCCTGGGGCGGACGGGGCGGGGGACGACTCGGACGGTGGGTTGCAGCCTCCACCGCCACCGCCACCGCCGCCTCCGGGGAGGCCCAAGGGACATAGGTGACGTGCGTCGGCGTCGCGGGAACCGTTGCGGGGGCCATCGTCCGGCGGCCGTAGCAGTCGGTCCTTGCTCGATGTCCGGGCACGTCCTGATCGGCGCCGCGCCCCCGCGCGATCACCTCGACACGTCTCCTGACCGCCCACCAGCCGCTTCGTGATCGCTCCGTAAGATTCGCGCCACCGACCCGACACCCACTGTTCCGTGTCCGCTAGGCGGACCTCTGCGGCATAAGGCACTCCGTGCCGGATACGGTGGGAGCACCATGAGCGCTTCGCAGACCTCTGACGTCCCCACTCTCCTCGTCAAGATCTTCGGCAAGGACAGGCCGGGTATCACCGCCGGACTTTTCGACACCCTCGCCGCCTACTCCGTCGACGTGGTCGACATCGAGCAGGTGGTCACGCGTGGCCGGATGGTGCTGTGCGCACTGGTGACCCCGCCGCCCGCCGGGCTCGAAGGGGATCTGCGGGCCACCGTGCACAGCTGGGCCGAGTCGATGAAGATGCAGGCGGAGATCATCTCCGGACTCGGCGACAACCGGCCGCGCGGACTCGGGCGTTCGCTCGTGACCGTGCTCGGCCATCCGCTCACCGCGGAGTCCACCGCCGCGATCGCCGCCCGCATCACCAAGGCCGGCGGCAACATCGACCGTATCTTCCGGCTCGCCAAGTACCCCGTGACAGCGGTCGAGTTCGCGGTGTCCGGCGTGGAGACCGAGCCGCTGCGCACCGCCCTCGCCACCCACGCGGCGGCGCTCGGCGTCGATGTGGCCGTCGTGGCGGCGGGGCTGCACCGGCGGGCCCAGCGCCTGGTCGTCATGGACGTCGACTCCACGCTCATCCAGGACGAGGTCATCGAGCTGTTCGCCGCGCACGCGGGCTGCGAGGACGAGGTCGCCGAGGTGACGGCCGCCGCGATGCGCGGGGAGCTGGACTTCGAGCAGTCGCTGCACGCGCGTGTGGCGTTGCTCGCGGGGCTGGACGCGTCGGTGGTGGACAAGGTGCGCAGTGAGGTGCGGCTGACGCCCGGCGCCCGCACCCTGATCCGCACGCTCAAGCGGCTCGGCTATCAAGTCGGGGTCGTATCAGGCGGGTTCACCCAGGTCACCGACGATCTCAAGGACCGGCTCGGGCTCGACTTCGCCCAGGCCAACACGCTGGAGATCGTCGACGGAAAGCTGACCGGCAGGGTCACCGGCGAGATCGTCGACCGCGCGGGCAAGGCACGGCTCCTGCGCCGCTTCGCCGCCGAGGCGGGCGTACCGCTGGCGCAGACCGTGGCGATCGGCGACGGCGCGAACGACCTGGACATGCTCAACGCGGCCGGTCTCGGTGTCGCCTTCAACGCGAAGCCGGTCGTACGGGAGGCCGCGCACACGGCGGTGAACGTGCCGTTCCTCGACACCGTGCTGTATCTGCTGGGCGTCACGCGCGAAGAGGTCGAGGCGGCGGACACGCACGACGAGGACTGATCCCTGACGCCTCGCACAGCCTTCGAGGGCCCGGCACCATGCGGTGCCGGGCCCCTGTCGTAGGTCGTGGAGGTCAGCGGGTCTACTCGGACGGTGCCCAGTGGTCGGCCAGCGTCGCCACGCCCGGCTCCAGGGCCTTCCAGGAGCCGTCGAAGGTCAGGACGGCGAAGGCGGCGGTCGGGAAGCCTCGACGGGTCAGCCACTCGCGGGCCTCGCCGGTGCTCTGTCCGGACAGGACCTCGGTCAGGCCCTGCACGCCCGGGTTGTGCCCGATGAGAACCAGGTTCCGGGTGTCGTCGGGCGTCTCGTTCAGCACGGCGATCAGCTCGCCGGGCGAGGCCTCGTAGATCCGCTCCTCGTAGACGGTTTTCGGCCGGTGCGCGAGCTCGTGGACGGCGAGCTTCCAGGTCTCCCGGGTGCGGGCCGAGGTGGAGCAGAGGGCCAGGTCGAAGGGGATGCCGGTGTCGGCCAGTCTGCTTCCGGCGGTGGCCGCGTCCAGGCGGCCCCGCTCGGCGAGCGGTCGCTCGTGATCGGTCACCTGGGGCCAGTCGGCTTTCGCATGCCGGAAGAGGACAATCCTGCGGGGTTCTGCGACGCTCATGGGATCCAGCTTCGCATGAAACAGGCCATGGGGCGCTGGGAGTTGACGGGCGGCTCCGCCGGTGCTCAGCGGGCTATGAGCTGCTGCGCGCGCTCGAAGAGGTGAGTGATCATCGGGTCCGAGGTCGCCGCTTGGGCGTCCGTCGGGTTGAGCATCATCACGAGCAGCACGATGAACGCGAGCGCCGGCAGGGCGAGGGCCCACCACGGCAGCCTGATGTCGACGCCGCCCGTGGTCGCCGGGTGGGGCCGGGTGTGCGTCTGGGCCGGCATGGATGCCTCCGCTGGTCTCCGAGTGGTCCGCGATCCGCTTCCCGCGGTCACACTTCGAAGTTACGGAACGCGCGGCCCCCAACCCATCCGGAGATCCACCCACTTGACCCTGAGCCTCGCCCCCTAGGGGATGGTGGGGACAACCCCACCATGGGCCCGCTGAGGCAGGTTCAGAGACGTGCGGTCACGGGGAGGCGATCGTCGCGATGATGGCGATGACGATGAAGATGGCGAAGAACGAGCCGAAGACGATCAGCATCTTCCTCTGGCCGTTCTGAGGGTTCGGATCGAGCACTGGCATACGCCCAGTCTCGCACCCCTGGCCCGCGCCGGATCGGCCGGGGTGAGGTCAGCCGGCCGCCTCGTCCTCCACCGTCCGGTTGCGTCCCGCGAGGACTCCGACGGCCATCTGCGGGACCATCAGGCCGGCCATGAGGGCGATCGGCAGTCCCCAGCCGCCGCTGTGCTGGTAGAGCACACCGACCAGGAGCGGTCCGGGGATGGAGATCAGATAACCGGTGCTCTGCGCGAAGGCCGACAACTGGGCGACGCCGGCGCTGGTCCTGGCCCTCATCCCGACCATCGTCAGGGCCAGCGGGAAGGCGCAGTTGGCGACGCCGAGCAGCAGGGCCCAGGCCCAGGCGCCGCCGGCCGGCGCGAGGTACAGGCCGGCGTATCCGGCGAGGCCGCAGACGCCGAGCGCGATCACGATCGGTCCCTGCCGGGGCAGCCGGGTGGCGAAACGCGGGATGACGAAGGCCAGCGGCACGCCCATCACCATGGTGACGGCCAGGAGCAGCCCGGCGGTGCTCGCGGAGACGCCCGCGTCCCGGAAGATCTGCGGCATCCAGCCCATCGTGATGTAGGCGGCGGTGGCCTGGAGCCCGAAGAACACGGCGAGCGCCCAGGCGGTACGGCTGCGGGTGATCCGCAGATCGGCCCCCGCCTGCTCGGTCTCCCGCGCGCGGGAGGGCTGTTCCGCGGGGGCATCCCGGTGTCGTACGAGAAGGATCCACGGCAGTACGGCCGCGGCGGCCGGTGCCGCCCACACGGCCAGGCCGGAGCGCCAACTGCCGCCCAGGGCATCGGTCATGGGCACGGTGACCGCGGCGGCCGCGGCGGTGCCGAGGGCCAGGGCCATCGAGTAGAGGCCGGTCATGGAGCCGACCCGGTCCGGGAACCAGCGCTTGACGATCACCGGCATGAGGACGTTGCTGACCGCGATGCCCATGAGCGCGAGCGCGCTGCCGGCCAGGAAGCCCGCCGTACCCCCGATGCAGGGCCGTATGAGCAGACCCGCGGTGATGGCGGCCATGCCCGCGCAGACCACGGCCGCCGGGCCGAAGCGGCGGGCGAGGCGCGGGGCCGTGACGCCGAAGACGGCGAAGCACAGCGGGGGCACCGAGGTGAGCAGTCCGGCGACGCTGCCGCTCATGCCGAGGCCGTCGCGGACCTCTTCGAGGAGGGCGCCGAGGCTGGTGATGGCGGGGCGGAGGTTCAGCGCGGCGAGCACGATGCCGACGGCGATCAGCCGCGTCGTCCACGCGCGCGTGGGTACTCCTCGGGTCGGCGCCGGGGAGTCGCTCACGGCCGAGTCGCTGACGTTCGTCGTGGACTGCAGTGTCCGGGTTTCCTCGCTTGCCATGCCGACCATCATAGAATCATGGGATGATTGGTTGTCCATCCCCAGGAGCCCCGCTTCCGCCCCGTGCATGCGAAGGTGTGCCATGCCCTTGAGCCACCCCCGTCGTTCGGCGCTGTCCGAGCAGGTCATCGCCGCGCTGCGGAACCAGATCACCTCGGGCGAGTGGCCGGTCGGCTCCCGGATCCCGACCGAGCCGGAGCTGGTCGAGCAGCTCGGGGTGGCCCGCAACACGGTCCGCGAGGCCGTCCGCGCGCTGGCGCACAACGGCCTGCTGGACATCCGCCAGGGCTCGGGCACCTACGTCGTCGCGACCAGCGAGCTGGCCGGCGTGATGCACCGCCGCTTCGCGGACGCCGACCCCCGGCACATCGCCGAACTGCGCTCCACGCTGGAGTCGGCGGCGGCGCAACTGGCGGCCGAGCGGCGCACCGAGAAGGACCTCAAGCAGTTGGACGCCCTGCTCGTACGGCGTGAGGAGGCCTGGGCGTCCGGGGACACGGAGGCCTTCGTGACGGCCGACGCGACCCTGCACATGGCCGTGGTGGCGGCCTCCCACAACGACGTGATGACGGCGATGTACGCCGACCTGGGCGAGGTGCTGCGGGACTGGCTGCGGGCGGACGTCGGCGAGGAGCTGACTCCGGAGACGTACATGGACCACACACGGCTCGTGGACGCGATCCGCGCGGGAGACGCGGCTGCGGCCGCTTCGGAGGCCGCGGGCTATCCGTTCCTGTGCCGCCCGGGACGGTTCAGCGCGCCCGCTTCTGGTGGCTGACCCACACCGCGCGGACGTCCTCCCAGCAGCGGCCGGTCAGCCGTACGGTCTGCGCTGGTCCGGCGTCGGTCCCGACGCCGTCGCTGTCGATGTCCCACCAGCGGTCGCACTCGATGTGCAGGCTGACGCGGTCGGTCTGGGGGTAGGGGTTGTGGCAGTACGCGATCACATGCGAACCGTGGACCGAGATGCGGCACGCGGCGCCGAACAACTGGGGTGCGGCGGCCGGTTTCCGGACCTCCACGCGTGCGTGGGGCATCGCCTCGTACGCCAGGGAGATGACGAGAGCGACGGCTGCGGTCACTGAGGCCAGGCTGCGGGACAGGCGCACAAGGGGAACCTCCTCGGTGGTGCTGGGGAGGGAATCGCGTGGTGAACGCGTAATCCAGAGTGCGCAGTTGTGCCCCGTCCCCGCCCGGCCAAAGGGGCCGAACGGGTGACGCCCCGCTCCCCTCACGATGCGGGAAACGGGGCGTCGACGCCGTAGGAGAACCGGGCCGGGAGGTCAGGCTCCGATGGCGTGCAGACCGCCGTCGACATGGACGATCTCGCCGGTGGTCTTCGGGAACCAGTCGCTCAGGAGGGCGACGATGCCCTTGCCGGCCGGCTCGGGGTCCGTGAGGTCCCACTCCAGGGGTGAGCGGTCGTCCCACACGGCGGCCAGGTCGCTGAAGCCCGGGATGGACTTGGCGGCCATGGAGCCGATCGGGCCCGCGGAGATGAGGTTGCAGCGGATGTTCTGCTTGCCCAGGTCGCGGGCGAGGTAGCGGCTGGTGGCCTCCAGGGCGGCCTTGGCCGGGCCCATCCAGTCGTACTGCGGCCAGGCGTACTGCGCGTCGAAGGTGAGGCCGACGACGGAGCCGCCGTTCTGCATCAGCGGCAGGCAGGCCGTGGTCAGCGACTTCAGGGAGTACGCCGAGACGTGCATGGCGGTGGCCACGGACTCGAAGGGCGTGTTCAGGAAGTTGCCGCCGAGGGCGTCCGGCGGCGCGAAGCCGATGGAGTGCACGACACCGTCGAGGCCGCCGAGTTCCGCGGCGACGATGTCCGCCAGGCGCCCGAGGTGCTCGTCGTTGGTGACGTCCAGCTCGATGACCTTCGTCGGCTTGGGCAGCTTCTTCGCGATGCGCTCGGTCAGCGTGGGCCGCGGGAAGGCGGTCAGGATGATCTCCGCACCCTGCTCCTGGGCCAGCTTGGCGGCGTGGAAGGCGATGGAGGACTCCAGCAGCACACCCGTGATCAGGATGCGCTTGCCCTCAAGAATTCCGCTCATGGTGTTCAGTGACCCATTCCCAGTCCGCCGTCTACGGGGATGACGGCTCCAGTGATGTACGAGGCGTCGTCCGAGGCGAGGAACCGCACCGTCGCGGCAACTTCCTCGGGCTGCGCGTACCGGCCCAGCGGCACCTGCTTCACGATGGTCTCGCGCTGCTCGTCGGTGAGCACCTTGGTCATGTCGGTGTCCACGAAGCCGGGCGCGACGACGTTGAAGGTGATGTTGCGCGAACCCAGTTCACGGGCGAGGGAACGCGCGAAGCCCACGAGACCGGCCTTGGAGGCGGCGTAGTTCGCCTGGCCGGGGCCGCCCATCAGGCCGACGACCGACGAGATCAGGATGACCCGGCCCTTCTTGGCGCGCAGCATGGCGCGGTTGGCGCGCTTGACGACGCGGAAGGTGCCGGTGAGGTTGGTGTCGACGACCGAGGTGAAGTCCTCCTCGGACATGCGCATCAGGAGCTGGTCCTTGGTGACGCCGGCGTTGGCGATCAGGACCTCGACCGGGCCGTGCTCGGCCTCGATCTCCTTGTAGGCCTGCTCCACCTGCTCGCTGTCGGTGATGTCGCACTTCACGGCCAAGAAGCCGGCCGGCGGCTCACCCGAGCGGTACGTGATGGCGACCTTGTCGCCGGCGTCGGCGAACGCACGGGCGATGGCGAGGCCGATGCCCCGGTTGCCTCCGGTGACGAGAACCGAGCGGCTCAACGGATCACCCTTTCGTTAGCGGTCCTGCACGCCTGCCCGGTACACCTGGTTGACAGGCGGCTTTATCGAAAACCTATCGGTCCGCTCCCTCCGGCGGACAATCGGGCACCGACAGTGGCTAACGGGACTCGCTGTCGGGTCCCTACAGAAAGTGCCGACGCAGCGCGGAAACGTGTGGTCCCCGCACCCGCTCGCGCGACATGATCGGACCGACAGGCCACGACAGCAGGGAGACCTCCGTGCCTCATTCCATCGACGAAGCCTTCACGGCACTTCCGCTACGGGCCCTGGCCGACGCCGCGCTCGCACGCGCGCGTGCACTGGGGGCGGAGCACGCCGACTTCCGGTTCGAGCGGGTGCGCAGCGCGTCCTGGCGGCTGCGGGACGCCCGGCCGGCCGGTACGTCGGACACCACCGACCTCGGGTACGCGGTGCGGGTCGTGCACGGCGGCACCTGGGGCTTCGCGTCGGGGGTGGACCTGAGCCTGGACGCCGCCGCCAAGGTCGCCTCGCAGGCGGTGGCGATGGCGAAGCTCTCCGCCCAGGTGATCAAGGCGGCCGGGTCGGACGAGCGGGTCGAGCTGGCCACCGAGCCCGTGCACGAGGATCGGACGTGGATCTCGTCGTACGAGATCGATCCCTTCTCCGTGCCCGACGAGGAGAAGGCGGGGCTGCTCGCGGACTGGAGCGCCCGGCTGCTCGCGGCGGACGGCGTCAACCACGTGGACGCGTCGCTGCTCACCGTGCACGAGAACAAGTTCTACGCCGACACCGCCGGGACGGTGACCACGCAGCAACGCGTCCGGCTCCACCCGCAGTTGAACGCGGTGTCGGTCGACGAGTCGAGCGGCGAGTTCGACTCCATGCGCACCATCGCGCCGCCCGTGGGCCGCGGCTGGGAGTACCTGACGGGCACGGGTTGGGACTGGGACGCGGAACTCGCGCGGATCCCCGAGTTGCTCGCCGAGAAGATGCGGGCGCCGAGCGTCGAGGCGGGCCTGTACGACCTCGTCGTCGACCCGTCCAACCTGTGGCTGACGATCCACGAGTCCATCGGCCACGCCACCGAACTGGACCGCGCGCTCGGCTACGAGGCCGCCTACGCCGGCACCTCCTTCGCCACCTTCGACAAGCTGGGCAAGCTCAAGTACGGCTCCGAGCGGATGAACGTCACCGGCGACCGCACCGCCGAACACGGCCTCGCGACCATCGGCTACGACGACGAGGGCGTCGAGGGCCAGTCCTGGGACCTCGTCAAGGACGGCACCCTGGTCGGCTACCAACTCGACCGCCGCATCGCGAAGTTGACCGGCTTCGAGCGCTCCAACGGGTGTGCGTACGCCGACTCGCCCGGCCATGTCCCCGTCCAGCGCATGGCCAACGTGTCGCTGCAGCCGGATCCGGCGGGGCTGTCCACGGAGGATCTGATCGGCGGGGTCGACCGCGGGATCTATGTGGTCGGCGACCGTTCGTGGTCGATCGACATGCAGCGCTACAACTTCCAGTTCACCGGCCAGCGGTTCTTCAAGATCGAGAACGGTCGGATCACCGGGCAGCTGCGGGACGTCGCGTACCAGGCGACGACCACCGACTTCTGGGGGTCCATGGCGGCCGTCGGCGGTCCGCAGACCTACGTCCTGGGCGGCGCCTTCAACTGCGGCAAGGCCCAGCCGGGCCAGGTCGCCTCGGTCTCGCACGGCTGCCCGTCGGCCCTCTTCACGGGAGTCAACATTCTCAACACCACCCAGGAGGCCGGTCGATGAGCGCCCGTACGAACAAGCCGCACGAGATCGTCGAGCGTGCCCTGGAACTCTCCCGGGCCGACGGCTGTGTCGTGATCGCCGACGAGCACTCCACCGCCAACCTCCGCTGGGCGGGCAACGCGCTGACCACCAACGGCGTCACGCGCGGGCGCACGCTCACCGTCATCGCGACCGTCGACGGCAAGGAGGGCACGGCCTCGGGGGTCGTGTCCCGGTCCGCCGTCACCCCGGAGGAGCTGGAGCCGCTGGTGCGGGCCGCAGAGGCCGCCGCGCGCGGTGCCGCGCCCGCCGAGGACGCGCAGCCGCTCGTCACAGGTGTACCGCAGTCGCCCGACTTCACGGACGCGCCCGCAGAGACCTCGTCCGGCGTGTTCACCGACTTCGCGCCGGCGCTCGGCGAATCGTTCGCACGCGCGCGTGCGGGCGGTCGCGAGCTGTACGGCTTCGCCAACCACGAGCTGGTGACCAGCTACCTCGGTACGTCGACGGGCCTGCGCCTGCGCCACGACCAGCCCAACGGGACGCTGGAGCTGAACGCCAAGTCCCCGGACCGTACGCGCTCCGCGTGGGCCGGCCGCTCGACCCGGGACTTCAAGGACGTCGACCCGGCGGCCCTGGACGCGGAGTTGGCGGTACGACTGGGCTGGGCAGAGCGGAGGATCGAGCTGCCCGCGGGCCGCTACGAGACGCTGCTGCCGCCGACCGCGGTCGCGGACCTGCTGATCTACCAGATGTGGTCGGCGTCGGGCCGGGACGCGGTCGAGGGCCGCACCGTGTTCTCCAAGCCGGGCGGCGGCACCCGCGTCGGCGAGAAGCTCACCGAGCTGCCACTGTCGCTGCGCAGCGATCCGAACGAGCCCGGTCTGGAGTCCGCCCCCTTCGTGCTCGCGCACACCTCCGGGGGCGACCAGTCGGTGTTCGACAACGGGCTGCCGCTGACGGCGACCGACTGGGTGCGCGAGGGCGAGCTGCGGCACCTGCTGACCAGCCGGCACAGCGCGGGTCTGACCGGGCTGCCGGTGGCGCCGTCGATCGACAACCTGATCCTGAGTGGGGGCGAGGACCGCTCCCTGGAGGAGATGGTCGCGAACACCGAGCGCGGGCTGCTGCTGACCTGCCTCTGGTACATCCGCGAGGTCGACCCGGCGACGCTGCTGCTCACCGGGCTGACCCGGGACGGCGTGTACCTCGTCGAGAACGGCGAGGTCAGCGGCGAGGTGAACAACTTCCGGTTCAACGAGTCGCCGGTGGATCTGCTGGGGCGGGCGACCGAGGCCGGGCGGACGGAAAAGACGCTGCCGAGGGAATGGAGCGACTGGTTCACTAGGGCTGCGATGCCCGCGCTGCGGGTGCCGGACTTCAATATGAGCTCTGTCAGTCAGGGCGTATAACCTCGTACCTGATTCACGAGAGCACGCGAGACCACTCAAGGAGATACGAGAACCGTGACGGACATCGTCGACGAGCTGAAGTGGCGGGGCCTGTTCGCCCTGTCCACCGACGAAGATGCTTTGCGCAAGGCGCTCGCGGACGGTCCCGTCACGTTCTATTGCGGTTTCGACCCGACCGCGCCGTCGCTCCATCTGGGACACCTGGTGCAGGTGCTCACCGTGCGCCGGCTCCAGCAGGCCGGGCACCGGCCGCTGGCGCTGGTCGGCGGGGCCACGGGCCAGATCGGCGACCCCCGCCCGACGGCGGAGCGCACGTTGAACGACCCGGAGACCGTCGCCGGCTGGGTCCAGAAGCTGCGCCGCCAGATCGAGCCGTTCCTGTCCTTCGAGGGCGAGAACGCGGCGGTCATGGTCAACAACCTCGACTGGACGGCGAACCTCTCAGCGATCGAGTTCCTCCGGGACATCGGCAAGCACTTCCGCGTCAACAAGATGCTGACCAAGGACTCCGTCGCCAGGCGTCTGGAGTCCGACCAGGGCATCAGCTACACGGAGTTCAGCTACCAGATCCTCCAGGGCATGGACTTCCTCCAGCTCTACCGGAGGTACGGCTGCACGCTCCAGCAGGGCGGCAGCGACCAGTGGGGCAACCTCACGGCGGGCCTGGACCTGATCCACCGCCTGGAGCCGGACGCCACGGTGCACGCGATCGCCACACCGCTGATGACCAAGGCGGACGGCACGAAGTTCAGCAAGTCCGAAGGCACCGCCATCTGGCTCGACCCGGAGATGACCACGCCGTACGCGTTCTACCAGTTCTGGCTGAACACCGATGACCGGGACATCTCCACGTACATGCGCATCCTGTCCTTCAAGTCCCGTGAGGAGCTTGAGGAGTTGGAGAAGCAGACCGAGGAACGCCCCCAGGCCCGCGCCGCGCAGCGCGCGCTCGCCGAGGAGCTGACGACGCTGGTGCACGGCGCCGAGCAGACGGCCGCGGTGACCGCCGCGTCCAGGGCCCTCTTCGGGCAGGGTGAGCTGGCGGAGCTGGACGAGAAGACGCTGGCCGCGTCCCTCTCCGAGGTGCCGCACGTCCAGGTCGCCGAACTCGGCCTCGTCGTCGACCTGTTCGCCGAGGTGGGGCTGGTGGCGAGCAAGTCCGCCGCCCGCCGGACCGTGAAGGAGGGCGGGGCCTACGTGAACAACGTGAAGGTCGCCGCCGAGGACGCCGTACCGGCGAAGTCGGACCTGCTGCACGGGCGGTGGCTGGTGCTGCGCCGGGGCAAGAAGAATCTGGCGGCCGTGGAGGTCACGGGCGCGTGAGCGCATGACGAAGGGGGCGGTTTCCCGGTTCGGGAGGCCGCCCCCTTCGCCGTACGGCTGTCAGACTCGCCGTTTGTTCCTGCCGAGGGTCGCCATGTACGCCATGTCGACCACGAAGACGATGATGACCGCTGCGACGAGCTGGAACGCGTGGCGGCTCCAGTCGATACCGCTGGTCGCGTCGACGCCGGCCGCTCGGGCGATCGCGTTGCCCACGATGGCGCCGAGAATGCCGCAGATGGTGGTCAGCCAGAGCGGACTGTGCTGCTTGCCCGGGATGATCGCCTTCGCGATCAGGCCCAGCACGAATCCCACGATGATGGCCCACAACCAGCCCATGGCTGCCTCCTAGTACGGCTCGACGTGAGCATTACGCCAAGTGTGGGTCCGGTCGCGGTACGGCGCATGTCGGGTACGGCCGTACGTGCTACGGCGCAGATCGCTCGCCCAGGCCGGAGGTGCCCCGGTCTCGAAGGCGGCGCAGGCGCGGCGTAACGTAGGACGTGTCGGGGCCCGGATCCCGGATCGGGTGCGAACGGGTGCGCGGGCCGGGGAGAGTCCGATGCGGGCGGATGGTGGAATGTGATGCGGAAGCCGCACAGCGAAGGCAACGCCCAGGTGTTCCGGATCACCGGAGCCCGGACGGGACTCGCGGAGGATGTCCGCGGTCGCCAGCGCCGGTATGTCATCTCGATGTCGATCCGTACGGTGTCGGTGATCCTCGCCTGCGCGCTGTGGAACGTCGAACGGCACGTCGCGATCGTCGCGTTGGTGGTCGGCATGCTTCTTCCCTATGTCGCCGTGGTGATCGCGAACGCCGGGCGGGAGAACGCGCCGGGGCTCCCGTCGACCTTCGTCACCACTCCGCTGCGGCCGATGATCACCCCGCCGCGGTCCGACGGGGCGTTCACGGAACCCGTCGCGGAAGAGGTCGTGCCCGAGCCGACGCCCGGTGCGGGAGGCGAACCGTACGACCGGTCGTGACCATGGCGGACGTGTCATATTCGACAGTCGGGTCCGCGCCAAGCTCAAGAAAAGCTCAGATCAATCATGTTGTTCCGGTGCCGGGCGAGCGGTTCCCCGTGACATACTTCGTACGCGCTCCGCATCCCCCGTCGGAGCGACAGACCGACGCCGGGCAGCTCCCCCCGTGGCTGCTCGGCGTCGCCTTTTCAGCGCATCTGTGAGACGAAATCCATGAGTTCCCGTGAGTGACGAGACACCGATCTGCTCCGCGAAGGGCTGCCGCGCGGACGCCGTGTGGATCCTCGCGTGGAACAACCCGAAGATCCATACGCCGGAGCGGCGCAAGACGTGGCTCGCGTGCGAGGAGCATCGCGAGCATCTGTCCCAGTTCCTCGGTGTGCGGGGCTTCCTGAAGGACGTCGTCAAGTTCGAGGACTGGGAAGCGCCTGAAGGCTCCTAGCCGCCGATCGCCGACATCGGGCGGTCCGGCTGCAGGAACGACGGGTCGTCCAGGCCCGAGCCCGCCTTCTTGCCCCACATCGCCAGGCGCCAGATGCGGGCGATCTCCTCGTCGGGGGCGTCGGAGCGCAGGGCGGCACGGAGGCTGGTTTCCTCGCGGGCGAAGAGGCAGTTGCGTATCTGGCCGTCCGCGGTGAGGCGGGTGCGGTCGCAGGCTGCGCAGAACGGGCGGGTGACGGAGGCGATGACGCCCACGCGGTGCGGGCCGCCGTCCACGATCCAGCGCTCGGCGGGGGCCGAGCCACGCTCGTCGGAGCCTTCGGGGGTCAGCTCGAAGCGGGTGCGGAGGGAGGCGAGGATGTCGCCCGCCGTGACCATGCCGTCGCGCTTCCAGCCGTGCTGGGCGTCCAGGGGCATCTGCTCGATGAAGCGCAGTTCGTAGTCGTGCTCGACGGCCCAGGCGAGCAGGTCCGGGGCCTCGTCGGCGTTGAGTCCCGGCATCAGCACCGAGTTGACCTTGACCGGGGTCAGGTCCGCTTCGCGGGCGGCTTCGAGGCCCGCGAGGACGTCCTGGTGGCGGTCACGGCGGGTCAATGCCTTGAAGACGTCGGGGCGCAGGGTGTCCAGGGAGACGTTGACCCGGTCCAGGCCCGCCTTCTTCAGGGCGGCCGCCGTGCGCTTGAGGCCGATGCCGTTGGTCGTGACGGACATCTGGGGGCGGGGCTCCAGGGCCGCGACCCGCTCGACGATGCCGACCAGGCCGGGGCGCAGCAGGGGCTCGCCACCGGTGAAGCGGACCTCCTCGATACCGAGGGAGGTGACCGCGATGTCGATCAGGCGGACGATCTCGTCGTCCGTGAGGAGGTCGGGTTTGGCCAGCCACTGCAAGCCCTCTTCGGGCATGCAGTACGTACACCGGAGATTGCACCGGTCGGTCAGCGAAACCCTCAGGTCGGTGGCCACTCGGCCATAGGTGTCGATGAGCACGTGGGCCCCCTCCCTCGATTTGGATCGCATGTTTTCCGACACCGTCGAGCCTACGCGACACCTCTGACAACGAGACCGGCCCGATCCCACGAGGTACGACGGGGCCGCGTCGTAGGGATCTACGACGCGGCCGTCGACGTGGGGGCTCAGTGGGCTCCGGTGCCGGTCAGGGACCGTACCTCCAGCTCCGCGTACTTGCCGGTGTCCGGCTCCTCCTTGGAGAGGATCGTGCCGAGCCAGCCCAGCAGGAAGCCGACGGGGATGGAGATGATGCCGGGGTTCTCCAGGGGGAACCAGTGGAAGTCGACGTCAGGGAACATCGAGGTCGGTTTGCCGGAGACGACCGGCGAGAACAGGACCAGACCGACCGCCGTGACCAGGCCGCCGTAGATCGACCACAGGGCTCCGGAGGTGGTGAAGCGCTTCCAGAAGAGGCTGTAGAGGATCGTCGGAAGGTTGGCGGAGGCGGCGACCGCGAAGGCCAGGGCGACCAGTCCTGCGACGTTCAGGTCGCGGGCGAGGGCTCCGAGGAGGATGGAGACGGCGCCGATGCCGACCGTGGCGTACCGGGCTGCGGACATCTCCTGTTTCTCCGTCGCCTGTCCCCGCTTGATGACGTTCGCGTAGATGTCGTGGGCGAACGAGGAGGACGAGGCCAGGGTCAGGCCGGCGACGACCGCGAGGATCGTGGCGAAGGCGACGGCCGAGATGCTGGCCAGGAGGATGGCGCCCCAGTTGGAGTCGACGCCGCCCAGATGCAGGGCCAGGAGGGGGGCTGCCGTGTTGCCCGCCTTGTTGGAGGCGATGATCTCGTCGGGTTTGATCAGTGCCGCGGCGCCGAAGCCGAGGGCGAGGGTCATCAGGTAGAAGGCGCCGATCAGGCCGATCGCCCAGTTGACCGACTTACGGGCGGCCTTGGCGGTGGGCACCGTGTAGAAGCGGATCAGGATGTGCGGCAGGCCGGCGGTGCCGAGAACCAGGGCGATGCCCAGGGAGATGAAGTCCAGCTTGGTCGTGCCGGTGGCGCCGTACTTGAGGCCGGGTTCCAGGAAGGCGGAGCCCTTGCCGCTGTTGTCGGCGGCCTTGCCGAGCAGGTCGGAGATGTTGAAGTCGAACTTCAGCAGCACCAGGAAGGTCAGCAGCAGGGCGCCGGCGATGAGCAGGCAGGCCTTGACCATCTGGACCCAGGTGGTGCCCTTCATGCCGCCGATGGTGACGTACACGATCATCAGGACGCCGACCAGGGCGACGATGCCGATCTTGCCGGCGTCGCTGGTGATGCCGAGGAGCAGGGAGACCAGGACTCCCGCGCCGGCCATCTGGGCCAGCAGGTAGAAGATCGACACCACGATGGTGGAGGTGCCGGCCGCGGTACGGACCGGGCGCTGGCGCATGCGGTACGCGAGGACGTCGCCCATCGTGTAGCGGCCCGAGTTGCGCAGCGGTTCCGCCACCAGGAGCAGGGCGACCAGCCAGGCGACCAGGAAGCCGATGGAGTACAGGAAGCCGTCGTAGCCGAAGAGGGCGATGGCGCCCGCGATGCCGAGGAAGGACGCGGCGGACATGTAGTCGCCGGAGACGGCGAGGCCGTTCTGGAAGGCGGTGAACTGGCGGCCGCCCGCGTAGAAGTCGGCGGCGTCCTTGGTCTGGCGGCCGGCCCAGACGGTGATGACGAGCGTCGCGGCGACGAAGACCGCGAACAGGGTGATGATCAGCGGGCGGTGCTGGCTCGCCTCGCCGGCGGCCAGGGTGATCGCGGGGCTCATGCGCCGCCCTCCATCCGGGACTTGATGGCCTCGGCCTTGGGGTCGAGCTTCGCGGCGGAGTACCGCGCGTACCACCAGGCGATGAGGAACGTGGTGAGGAACTGGGCGAGGCCCAGCACCAGGGCGACGTTGATGTTGCCGACGACCTTGGTGTCCATGAAGCCGTCCGCGTAGTTCGACAGCAGGACGTACAGCAGGTACCAGACGATGAAGGCGACGGTCAGCGGGAAGGCGAAGGAGCGGTGTGCGTGCCGCAGTTCGGCGAACTCCGCGCTCTCCTGGACCTGTTCGAACTCCTCGGTACTGGGGAGTGTGCGTTCGGCTTTCGAGGGGGGTGGTGTCTCGGTGGCCACGGTGTCTCCTCGCGTTGCGGACATGCTGGTTGCGACCTCACAGACCTACGGATCACGCCACCAGGAGTGATCGACCGAATCCCCTGCGCGACAATCGACGGGGGTCCCCGATCCTGCTGGCGCTTCCTGCCCAAGGTCACGGCGCCACGCGTGAACCGGTTCAACTCCTTTGACTTCTTTCAGGACTCGCCTTGGGGAAGTCATTGCTGGGCGACCGTCGCGGGAGATAACTTCGGCCTGCACCACTCGTCATGTACCTGCCCGAACGCACCACGTCTCGGGCCGTTTCGTTTCCGGATGATGTGGAGATCCCATGGCTCATCTGCGCCCCAGACGCCGGCTCGCCCTCGCCGTACCGGTCGTGCTGTCGCTGACCGCCTCGCTCGGTTTCCTCCCGTCGGCGGCCTCGGCGGTCCCCTCCACGGAGACCACCGCGCAGGCCGCCGACGCGCCCAACCTTGCTTATGTGGTCAACACTCGACTGGACCACCGGACGATCAACTCGGTCAAGAAGGCGATCAATGCGGCCGGCGGCACCATCGTGGTGACGTACGAGAAGATCGGCGTGATCGTCGTGCACTCGGCGAACCCGGCCTTCGGCGCACAGATCCGCGCGGTGCACGGGGTCCAGTCGGCGGGCGCCACGCGTACGGCGCCGCTGAGCCTCGCCTCGACGACGAAAGAGGGTGCGGTGCAGTACCTGTCCAAGGAGCAGGCCGCGCGGACGGCGAAGGCCTCCGCGTCCGCCGGTGACAGCGAGCCGCTCGAAGCCGACCAGTGGGACCTGCCCGCGATCGGCGCGGACAAGGCCTCGAAGATCAACCCGGGCAGCAAGAGCGTGACGGTCGCCGTCATCGACGTCGGCGTCGACGACACCCACCCGGACATCGCCCCGAACTTCTCCCCCTCGCAGTCCGCGAACTGCGTGGGCGGCAAGGCGGACACGACGTACGGCTCCTGGCGTCCCGTGGACTCCACTCACCTCCACGGCACGCATGTCGCGGGTGAGATCGCCGCCGCCCGCAACGGCATCGGTGTGGCGGGCGTCGCGCCGGGTGTGAAGGTCGCCGGGATCACGGTGGCCGAGCCGGATTCGACCCAGCTCTTCTACCCGGAGAGCGTGGTCTGCGCCTTCGTGTTCGCCGCGGATCACGGCGTGGAGATCACCAACAACAGCTACTACGTTGATCCTTGGCTGTACAACTGCATGGACGACCCCGATCAACGTGCCATCGTCGATGCGGTCAACAGGGCCCAGTTGTACGCCCAGAGCAGGGGCACGCTCAATGTCGCCGCGGCCGGCAACTCCAACGACGACCTCGACTCGCACGCCCTGGCCGACGTCTCCAGTCCCGACGACTCGAAGCCGGTGCCCCGGACGGTCGACCCGCACGAGTGCTTCGACGTACCGACCCAGTTGCCCGGTGTCGTCACGGTCAGCTCGGTCGGCGTCCAGAAGGCCAAGTCGTACTTCTCCAGCTACGGCAACGGCGTGATCGACGTGTCGGCGCCGGGCGGTGACTCCCTGCAGATCCCGGAGACCCCGTCGAAGAACGGCCGCATCCTGTCCACGCTGCCGAACAACACGTACGGCTTCCTCCAGGGCACCTCGATGGCGACCCCGCACGTCGCCGCCGTGGCCGCGCTCCTCAAGTCCACGCACCCGCATGCCGGTCCGGCCCAGTTGCAGGCGCTGCTGAAGGCCGAGGCGGACAACCCGGGCTGCCCGACCGCCCCGTACGACACCAACGGCGACGGCATCGTGGACGCGACCTGCGTCGGCGGCAAACGCGTCAACGGTTTCTACGGGTTCGGCATCGTCAACGCGCTGCGGGCGGTCAAGTAGCGGACACCTGCTCCGGGCCGGGCGGAACTCCGCCCGGCCCGTTCATGTCCGCATCGCCACCCCCACAATATTGATTGAATCAATACTGCATAGTGCAGTCATGACTGACATCAACATCGCATGGGCCGCACTGGGCGGCGATCCCGCCCTGGTCTCGCGGGTCTCGACCGTCGCGCGCCAGGGGGCGCTCGAAGCGCGGCTTCCCGTAAGGGAGTTGGCCCGGGCCTGCGTGGGAGTGTGCGCGCTGGCCGCCGCCGAGTTGGGGGCCCGGCGAGCCGGGCCGGCGGAGGTGCCCGGGGTGCGGGTGGACGACGGAGCCGTCGCTACGGCGTTCGTCAGCGAGCGGCATCTGTTGATCGACGGGCGAGCGCCGGTCAGCTTCGCACCGCTGTCACGGTTCTGGCGGACGGCCGACGGCTGGGTCCGCACGCACGCGAACTACCCGCACCACCGGGAGCGGCTGCTGGGCGCGCTGAGGCTGCCGGGGGACGCCTCCGTGGAGGACGTGGCGGGCGTGCTCGCCGAGCGGTCCGCCCTGGATGTCGAGAGCACGGTGTACGGCGCCGGGGGTCTCGCGGTCGCGCTGCGGTCGGCGCGGGAGTGGGCGGCGCATGCGCAAGGGATCGCGGTGGCCGGGCGGCCGTTGGTCGAGCGGGAGTGGCTCGACGGCGCACGCGCGCGTGTGCTGCCGCCGCTCGACGGCGGTCCGTTGCTGCCCGCCGCCGGGCTGCGGGTGCTCGATCTGACCCGGGTCATCGCGGGCCCGGTCGCCACCCGCACGCTCGCACTGCTGGGCGCGGACGTGCTGCGGGTGGACGCGCCGCGGTTGCCGGAGGACCCGGACGCGCACGCGGACACCGGTTTCGGGAAGCGGTCGACCCGGCTGGACCTCGGCCTGGCCGCGGACCGGCGGAGCTTCGAGGAGTTGCTCGCGCGGGCGGACGTGGTCGTCACCGGGTACCGGCCGGGCGCACTGGACCGGTTCGGCCTCTCCCCCGAGGCGCTGATCGGCCGCCGGTCCGGGCTGGTCGTGGCGCAGTTGTCGGCGTGGGGCGCGTACGGGCCGTGGGGCGACCGGCGCGGGTTCGACAGTCTGGTGCAGGTCGCCACCGGGATCGCGGCGGTCGAAGGGACGCCGGAGCGGCCCGGCGCGCTGCCCGCGCAGGCCCTCGACCACGGAACCGGGTATCTGCTGGCGGCCGCGGTGCTGCGCGCGCTGACGGAACAGGCGGAGCGGGGTGGCGGCCTCGTCCTGCGGTTGGCGCTCGCGCGGACCGCGGCCTGGCTGACGGCGGGCGGGGCCGAGCGGGGAGCGACGGGCGGAGCGGCGTACGGGAGTGAGCGGAGCGGGACGGCGTACAACCGGCCGGATGCCTGGCTGGGTGAGACGGACAGCGGTGTCGGGCGGCTGCGGCACGCCCTGTCGCCGGTCTCCTTCGTCGGCGGCCCCGCGAACTGGGCGCGCCCGCCGGGTCGTTGGGGCACGGACCCGGCTCGTTGGGCTTGATGCGGGGGTCGGCCGGAAACGTACCTATGAGCGGAATGCCGTTCCGCCAGTTGTTTTGCTGCACTTGCCCGGTTATGTTACGGCTGGTGAAGATCTTGGGGTGACCTTGATACGACCGACTGTCGAAGCGGCCGGCACCAGCGGCTCCGGGCGGCGCCCCGGTCCGCGCCGGGCCGTCGCCGTGCTGGCCCTGGTGGTGCTCGCCGCGTTGATCCCGCTGCTCGGCCCGTCCGCCGCGCTGCACGGCACCGGGGAGGCCGCCGCGCCCGGTGTCGGCGGCATCGCGCTGCTGCGGGCGGTGCTGTTCGGGGCGCTGTGTATCCCGCTGGGCGAGCTGTTCGTGAACCGGCTGGCGCGTACCGTGCCCGGCGCTCCCCCGAACGGCCCCCGTAGCTGGGCCCTGTACGCGGCCGGTGCCGGTTTCGTCGCCGCGCTGGGTCTCGCGTCGGTCGTGGCGACGGGCAATCTGGTGCCGCACAGTCTCGACCAGATCGACGTCGGCGGCCTCTATCAGTCCCGCGACGGCAAGTTGGCGCTCCTGGAGGTCAACGCGTTCGCCGTGGCGGCCCTGTGTGCCCGGTCGCGCCGGCCCGGCCTCCAGGTGTGGCCCCTCGCGGCCGTGGTCGTCGCGGAGGCGTTGCGCGCGCACCCTGCGGGCGAACACAGCGCGCTGGTCGGCTCCGAGCTGACCCTGGTCCATCTGACGTGCGCGGCGCTGTGGGTGGGCGGACTGCTGCATGTGCTGCGGACGTTGGTGCGGTGGCGGGGTACGGAGGCGGGGGCCGCGCTGTTGGGGCTCTACGCGCGCGTGGCCGCCGTACTGCTCGCCGCGATCACCACCACGGGGGTGTGGAGTTCGCTGCGCCGGATGCCGGTGGGCACGATCCTGGACCAGCTCACGACGACGGCGTACGGGCGCACCCTGCTCGCCAAGGTGCTCCTCGTCGCCGCCGTCGCCGTACTCGCGCTGTGGGCGCGGTACCGGCTGCGGCGGGCCACCGATCCGCTGGCCGCCTGCTCACCCGCGCGGGCCGAGGTCGTCGCCCTGGGGGTGGTGGTCGTGCTCTCCGGACTGTTGACGGCCCTGCCGGTGCCGATCCGCTGGCATTGATCCACTCCAGTATTGATCGACCCCGGTATTGATCAACCGTTGACGACCAGCACCTTCAGAGCGGTGCGCTCGTCCATCGCCTTGTAGCCGTCGGGTACGCCCTCCAGGCCGACCGTCAGGTCGAAGACGGGCGAGGGGTCGATGGTGCCGTCCAGGATGTCGGGCAGCAGCTCCGGGATGTACGCGCGGACCGGCGCGACTCCGCCGCGCAGCGCGATGTTCCGGTCGAACATGATCCCGAGGTCGAGGCCGGTGCCGCTGCCGTGCGGCACGCCGACGAAGCCGATCGCGCCGCCGTCGCGCGTGATGTCGACGGCCGTCCGCATGGACTGCTCGGTGCCGACGGCCTCGACGACGGAATGCGCGCCCTGGCCGCGGGTGAGTTCACGGACGGCCTCGACGGCGGCCTCGCCGCGTTCGGCGACGACGTCGGTGGCGCCGAAGCGGCGCGCGATGTCCGTGCGGGCGGCATGGCGGCCGAGCGCGATGATCCGCTCCGCGCCGAGGCGTTTGGCGGCGAGCACGGCGCACAGGCCGACCGCTCCGTCGCCCACGACGGCGACGGTGGCACCCTTGCGGGCGCCCGCGCCGAGGGCCGCGTGGTGGCCGGTGCCCATGACGTCCGACAGGGTCAGCAGCGCGGACAGCAGGTGCTCGTCGGAGGCCGCGTCCTTCGGCAACGGTACGAGCGTGCCGTCGGCGAAGGGCACACGGACCGCCTCGCCCTGGCCGCCGTCGTGGCCCACGGCGCCCCAGAAGCCACCGTGCACGCAGGACGTGGTGAGGCCCTCGCGGCAGTAGTCGCAGACACCGTCGGACCACATGAAGGGCGCGACCACGAGGTCACCGGTCCCGACGCCGTTCACCTCGGAGCCGGTCTCCTCGACGATCCCGAGGAACTCGTGGCCGATCCGCTGCCCCGGCTGCCGGGCCGCCTCGCCGCGGTACGCCCACAGGTCGCTGCCGCAGATGCAGGCGCGCAGCACCCGGACCACGGCGTCGGTGGGCAGCTGCACCAAGGGCTCGGGCACGTCCTCCACGCGCATGTCGAACGGGCCGTGGATGGTGGTGGCGCGCATGGCGAGGATCCTTCTCGTCTCTGGTCTGCTGGTGCGGTGCGCTCAGGGGGTGGTCGAGCGCACTTCACGGTACGCCGCCGCCGGTGCGGGCCGCGCATCGAGGGCGCCCCGGACCAGCAGGAACTGTGCCGCCGCATAGGTCAGCATGATCCAGAAATCGGGTGCGGACGGCTGCGGCCAGTCGGCGACGCCGGTCGCGATGAGGGTGTCGGAGAGCATGAAGAGCGCGCCGCCGAGCCCGGCGACCGGACCCAGCCGGGTGGCGGCGGCGTAGGCCATGGCGGTCAGGAGGGTGCTGTAGCCGGCGACCGGGACGCGGAGACCGGCCGGCAGGTCGGGCCACAGCAGGACGACCAGGGTGCCGAGGGCGACGGCATAGCCGACGGCGAGCAGACCGGCACGCGCGCGTGGCGGGCCCTGGCGCCGGAACAGGACGAGATAGCAGATGTGACCGGCGGCGAAGGAGGCCATCCCGGCCATGAAGGCGGGGTCGGCGTCCGACAGCAGCAGGACGTCGCCGCCCCAGCCGCACAGCAGGGCGGCGACCAGGATCCGCGGGCCGCCCGCACGAGCGGCGAACGCGGCGAGCAGCGGCATGAGCAGCGGCTTGGCGACCAGATGCCCGGCGCGGAAGCCGACGGCGAGACAGACGAGGTCCAGGACCGTGGCGAGGACGAAGGCACCGAGCAGCACCCGGGACGCTCTCACGCGGCCACGGACTCCTCGGCCGGTTCCGCCGCGGCCGCCGGCTGCCAGCCCGGACCCCGGAACACCCGCCCCGCCCGCTCGCGCCAACTGGTCGCCGTCTTGAGGTCCTTGGCGATGGCGACGTACTCATGGGTGGCGACCTTGACCGGGTTGAACGTGTTGATGTTCTTCGTCAACCCATAGACGGGCCGCTCAACCTCCGGGACGAAGGACCCGAAGAGCCGGTCCCAGACGATCAGGATGCCGCCGAAGTTGCGGTCCAGATAGCCGCCCTGGGAGGCGTGGTGGACCCGGTGGTGGGACGGCGTGTTGAAGACGAACTCAAACCAGCGGGGCATGCGGTCGATCCGCTCGGTGTGGATCCAGAACTGGTAGACCAGGTTCACTGAGGAGCAGAACGCCAGCGCGGCGGGATGCACCCCCAGGGCGACGAGCGGGACGTAGAAGGGCCACACCGTGAGGGTCGTCCAGGGCTGGCGCAGGGCCGTGGTGAGGTTGAACCTGCGGCTGGAGTGGTGGACGACGTGACAGGCCCACAGGATGCGGATGACGTGGTGGCCGCGGTGGGACCAGTAGTAGAAGAAGTCCTGCCCGAGCAGCATCAGCGGGATCGTCCACCACAGGACGGGGACGCGCAGCGGTGTGAGTTCGTAGATCGCCGTGTAGACCGCGACGATGGGGATCTTCCAGAGGAAGTCGAAGACGAGGCTCCCGAGCCCCATGCCGACACTCGTCGCGGCGTCTTTCACCTCGTAGCCCGCCGCGTCCTCGTCGGGATGGACACGCACGCTGATCATCTCGATCACGGTGAGCAGCACGAAGGCGGGTATCGACCAGAGCACGGCATCGGGCAGGTTCGGCATGGGTGAACCGTAGGACCGCAGGTCGGCCACGGCTAGACGTTGTTACCCACAAGTATTACCGGGGGTACGCGCTTGCTTGTTGGCGATCTCGGCCAACCGGTCAGACCCCCGCCGCCCCCAGCACCGTCCCCGCCGCATACGTCACCGCCATCGCCAGCGCGCCCCCGACCACGTTCCGCAGCATCGCCGGCTTCGGCTCGGCCGCGCCGAGCCGCGCGCTGCTCCAGCCGGTGAGGACGAGGGCGGCCAGGGACGAGACGACGGTGACGCCCAGGCGCCAGTCGGGCGGAGGCAGGACGATCGCCAGGAGGGGCAGCAGGGCGCCGGCCGTGAAGGACAGGAAGCTCGCCCAGGCCGCGTGCCAGGGATTGGTGAGGTCGTCGGGGTCGATGTTGAGCTCCACGCGCGCGTGGGCGCGCAGGGCATCGCGCTCCGTGAGCTGGGCCGCCGCCTCCATGGCCACGGCACGGGACAGGCCGCGGTCCTGGAGGAGTTCGGTCAACTCCTCCAGTTCGGCCTCCGGTTGCTCCCTCAGCTCGCGCTTCTCCAGGGCCAGGGCGGCCTTCTCCGAGTCGCGCTGGGTGGAGACGGACACGTACTCCCCCGCCGCCATCGACATGGAACCGGCGAGGAGTCCCGCGAGGCCGGCCGTCAGCAGCGCCGAACGGTCGTCGGTGGCGCCGGCCACGCCGACGACGAGACCGGCGGTGGACAGGATGCCGTCGTTCGCGCCGAGGACCGCGGCCCGCAGCCAGTTCAGCCGGGAGCCGAGGCTGCCGCCGTGGGGCTCGGCGTGGGACTCGCCCTTCGTTGGTTCCGTCACAGGGTGGAGGATCCCACCCCCGGCGTCACCACACCCGTACCGACGCTCCCCGCGCGAACACCGGGCTGGTGGCGTCCGCCGGCGGTTCGGCGAGCGGCTCCGCGATCTCGCTCACCGTGGGGCCGACCTTCGCCGCGATCGGGTCCAGGGTGTCGAGGTCGAAGCCGTACACACGGGCCGCGTTGCCGCCGACCATCGCGGCGACCTCGTCACGCGGCACGCGCGCGTACGCGAAACGCAGGCCCTCCCTGGAGTACGGATAAGTGCCCTCGTCGTGCGGGTAGTCGCTCCCCCACATGATCTTCTCGATGCCGATGCGGTCGCGCAGCGGCACCTCATGGGGGCGCATGAAACTGGCGCCCACGAAGCAGTTGTCACGCCAGACCTCCGACGGACCCCTGCCCATCGACGCGGCAAGACCTGCGCCGAACTTGGACTCCGCCGTGGACGCCTTCGTGGCCGCCGCGACCAGGCGCCCGTGGTAGTAGTCCAGCATGTCGAGCACCCCGGGTATCCAGCCGGAGCCCTGCTCGGTCAGCACCAGCTTGAGGTCCGGGTGCCTGCGGAAGGCGCCGCCGAAGATCAGGTGCCACAGGGCGCGGTGCGAGAACCAGGTCGTCTCGACCATGAACACCGCGCGGGCGGCCGGTTCGTCGCCGAGCGGCGGGGCTGCGGAGCCCGCGTGGTGGTTCACCGGGACGCCGAGTTCCGCGCACACGGCCCAGATCGGGTCGTACGTCGACGAGTACAGCTCCGGCAGCCCCGAGCCCGGCGGGGTGCCGGGCAGCAGCAGACCGCCCCGGAGGCCCGCGGCGACCGCCCACCGGATCTCCTGGACGGCCTCCTGGACGTCGTTGAGGAGGATCTGGAAGACGCCCGCCCGCCGGCCGGGCGCGGCCTCGCAGAAGTCCGCCAGCCAGCGGTTGTGGGCGCGCAGACCGGCCCAGCGGCGCTCGAACTCCTCGGCCGTGGGCGCGGGCGCCATGAGAGAACCGGACGGGAAGAACGGCGGGATGGTGTTCGGGAAGACGACCTCGGCGACGATCCCGTCCTGTTCCAGCTCCGCGATCCGCCGCTCGGAGTTCCAGTTCTTGTCGGCCGTGTCGGCGACCAGGTCCTCGTACGGGTTGACGTACGTGGCCGCCCACGCGTCGAACTCGTCGTGGTACCGCTTCTCCAAGTAGGGCCGGTAGTCGAGGAGATCGGCGCCCGCGTGGCAGTCCGCCGAGATGACCGTGTACCGGTCCCCGCTCGTGGGGCTCATCGGACTCATGGCGTCATCCCCAGCACCGGGAAGTCGTGATCGGTCAGCCAGTGCCGCCCGACCTCGCGCGAGCGCGCCCAGGACGCCGTCACGGCCGCCTGGTCGTCCTGCTGGCCGAGTTCGGCGGGGGTCGGGCCGATCCGGCGGGCAAGCGGCTCCAGGGCCGCCACGTCGAAGCCGAAGGCGTCCGCCGCCGCCAGGCCCAGCATGCGGCGGGTCTCGTCGACCGGGATGTCGTGGAAGGTGCGCTTCAGCCACGCGCGCGTGTCGGGCCAGGTGCCCTCCGGGTGCGGGAAGTCGCTGCCCCAGAGGATGTTGTCGACGCCGATCTCGTAGCGCTGGGCCAGTTCACGGCGCTTGGTGTTGGTGGCGCAGATGAAGACCTGCCGGTCGAGGTACTCGCTCGGCGGGCGCTTCAACTCCGCGAACGGCGACAGCTTCTTGCCACCGTGGGCGCCGAGGTAGAGGCGGTCCATGAACCACAGCTGGTTCGGCAGCCACCAGCAACCCGACTCCGCGACACCGAACTTGAGACCCGGGTGGCGTTCGAAGACCCCGGACCAGAGGAGGAACCACAGCGGCCGGGCGGGCCACCAGGTCACCTCGCTGACGTAGATGCCCAGATGGTCGCCGTACTCGTGGCGGGGTGCGGCCCCGGAATGGGTCAGTACGGGCATCGAGCACTCGGCGGCGGCCGCCCACACCGGGTCGTAACGGCGGTCGTGGTAGGGCTCCTTGTCGACCCACATGGAGGGGATCATCAGGGCGCCGAGGCCGGACTCCTTCGCGCGGTGGATCTCCGCGACAACCTTCTCCGTGGGGGCGGTCACCGGCAACAGGGCCACCCCGCAGTGCCGTTCGGGGTGCTCGGAGACGAAGTCGGCGAGCCAGCGGTTGTGCGCCTGAGCGCCCGCCATCCCCAACTCGGGGTCCTGGTCCCCGGAGAGGCCGAGTCCGACACCGAAGGGCGCGGCGGTCCGACTGTCCACGGCATCCGCGTCCGGGAAGACCACCTCGGCGGCCACCCCGTCCCCGTCCAGCTCCTTGAGGCGCTGCGCGGTGTCCCAACCCCCGCGCAGACCCTCCTCGTTGTCGTGGAACCACTTGGTCGCGAACGCCTCGTTGCGGATGCCGAGCCGGGTCATCTCCTCGCGGCGCCGGTCGCGCCCGGCGAGGAACTCGTCGAAGTCCCGGTGGAACCGGGCGTCCAGATAGGGCCGGTACTCCTCGGTGGGCAGCCCGGCATGGCAGTCGGAGGAGATGATCAGGTACGGCTCCTGGTCGGTCACAACAGCCCCCTCGGTCCAGGATTCGGTCCAGTCGGTCCGGGATTCAGTCCAGGATGAAGCTTTCGAGGTACGACGGGTTCGCCCGGTCGAGCATCGACTGCGCCCGGGCCCGGATCTGACCGTCGCTGTGCTCGCTCTCCGGCAGCAGCCAGAAACGGTCCGCGCGGATGCCGTCCACGACGAGGTCGGCGACCTCCTCGACGGGCGTGAAGGCGACCTCCTTGCCCGCCTCCTTCATGGCGGTCTCCCACTGGTCGAGGCTGCGGTAAGGGGTCTTCCGGGGGCGCTCCTTGGTGTACCGGTCGGGCCGGTTGCGGTGCGACTCCCACAGGCCCGTGCGCAGCATGTGCGGTCCCGGGAAGAGCACCGAGGCGCCCACGCGCGCGTGCTCCGCCTTCAGATGGGCGTACAGGGACTCGGTCATCGTCACGACGGCCGCCTTGGTGACGGCGTACACGGAGGCGGTGGGCAGCGGGGCGATACCGCCGTCCCCGGACGACGTGTTGACGAGATGACCGGGTTGACCCGACTTGATCATCCTCGGCACGAACGCCTGGATGCCGTGGAAGACGCCCCACACGTTGACGGCGAACGCCCATCGCCAGTCGTTGGGTTCGTGCTCCCACATCCGGCCCTCGGCGCCCGAGCCGACCCCCGCGTTGTTGCACAGGACATGGACGGCGCCGTACGCCTGGTACGCCGACTCGGCCAGATCCAGGACCTGTTGGCGCTCGCCGACGTCGACCACGCACGCGTGCACGTCGGCACCGTCGGCGCGCAGATCGGCGGCGGCCTTGTCGAGGGCGCCGCGCTCGACGTCGGCGAGGACCACCTTGAGCCCGTCCGCGGCGAACCGCCGCGCCATCGCGAGCCCGATCCCGCTCGCGGCCCCGGTGACGACGGCGACCTGCCCCTCCCTCAGCTCCATCAGACGCTCCCTTCCGGGGGCCCGTCATGGACCTGCTGCGGGTCGTCGTAGCGCTGGTGGACGTATGGCAACAGGGCCCGCGCGTCGACCCGTTCGACGACTTTTCCGCGCTGGTCGCTGGTCTTCTCGCCGATGGTGATGTCGACAAGAGTGCGTACGGGGAGGTCGGCGACCGGGTCGTACATGGACTCGCGCAGGACGACGTCCCCGGTGACGCGTTCCAGTCGGCGGACCTTCTCGTTGCGCAGGCAGTGCACGAGCGCCGGGTCGGCGTCGAAGCCCGAACCGTCCACCGCGGGAAGGAACTTGAAGTAGAAGTCGGTCTTCTGCGTCGGCCCGGGAAGGGGCAGCTCCTCGCTGACCGCGCCGCGGACCTCGACGAAGGCGATGCCGTGCCGGGCGAGGGAGGCACGCACGACGAGGCCCACGCGTTCGACCGTCACCTCGCCGAGTTTCTTGGGTTCGCCGAAGACCTCACGGCCGCCGGTGAGGGCCCGCTCATGGGTCATCGGCATCACCAGCGGATACCAGCCCTCGACACCGTCGTGCGCGGCGGCGACCGCGAACGAGCCCGCGCCCAGCGGGTATCCGGGCAGTTCGACCTTGCTGATGTTCACCCGGACCAACGGCCGCCCGGTGGGCTTCAGGGGCGGCGGCAGGACCGCCGCGACCGCGTCCGGGTCGCTCTCCCAGACGGCCACCACACCGGTCGACCAGATGTCGGGAAGCTTTGAACTCGCTGTGCGTGCGGCGGCGATCTCCGCCTCGGTCCGTGCGCCGTACCGTACGCGTGCCATACGCCGTACCGCCCTTCGTAGGCCGTCATCCGTCAGGCGGGCAGCACGCTTGCACCGGGCGGGCAAAAGGTCCATAGCCACGCGCACGCGCATTCGGCGGACCCGAACGGGCGGACGGGACGGGCCATCTGACGGACGAGGCCGTGGACCGGGCTGTCAGTGACGGCCCGTATCCTCAGTGACCATGCTCGAAGACCACTCGCCCGCAGTGTCCGCAGCCACTCCGTGGCCGGCCGCGTATCCCCAGGGATACGCGGTAGTTGACGTGGAGACCACCGGCCTGGCCCGGGACGACCGGATAATCTCCGCGGCCGTCTACCGCCTGGACACGCTCGGCGAGGTCGAGGACCACTGGTACACGATGGTCAACCCGGAGCGCGATCCCGGCCCGGTGTGGATCCACGGGCTGACGAGTGAAGTACTGGAGGGCGCGCCCCTCTTCCAGGACATCGCCGAGGAGTTCGCGACCCGCTTGGAGGGCCGGGTGCTGGTCGCGCACAACGCGGTCTTCGACTGGCAGATGATCGCGCGGGAGTACGCGCGCGTGGCGATCGAGCCGCCGGTCCGTCAGCGGCTGTGCACCATCGCCCTCTCCAAGGAGCTGGCCCTTCCGCTGCCCAACCACAAGCTGGAGTCCCTGGCCGCGCACTTCGGTGTCGTCCAGCAGCGTGCGCACCACGCGCTGGACGACGCGCGCGTGCTGGCCGAGGCGTTCCGGCCGAGCCTGCGGGCGGCGGCGCGGGGCGGCGTCCGGCTGCCGCTGCACGAGTGCCGGCCGCTGACCGAGTGGACCGCGGACCGGCCGACGCCACGCATCGGGCAGCAGGCGGGCGGCTACAGCGGTTACGGCGCGGGGAGTTGGCGTCCCGCGCGCAAGCGGCCCGCGTGCCCCTACCCCAACCCGGGGCGGTTCCAGGACGGCAGACCGCTCAAGCAGGGCATGCGGATCGCGTTCTCCGGGGACACCTCCATCGAGCGCGAGCTGCTGGAGGACCGGGCCGTGGAGGCCGGGCTGCATGTCGCCACGAGCCTGTCCCGGCTGACCAGCCTCCTCGTCACGAACGACCCGGACTCGGGCACCTCCAAGGTGGTCAAGGCCCGGCAGTTCGGCACGCCGGTGGTGGACGAGGCGGCGTTCGGACAGTTGCTCAGGGACGTCGAGCAGGCGGACTGACCGTACGGACGGGTGATTGTCGTACGACTCGCCCCGCGCCCGCTCGCCCGTGCCGGGCGGACGGCCCACCCTGTGGCGCATGGCGAGATGTGAAGTGTGCGGCAATGACTACGGCATGAGCTTCGAGGTGCACGCGCAGGGCGCGGTGCACGTCTTCGACTGCTTCTCGTGCGCGATCCACCGCATGGCCCCGATCTGCGAACACTGCCGGGTGCAGATCATCGGGCAGGGCGTGGAGGTCGAGGGCCACTGGTTCTGCGGCGGCCACTGCGCGCGGGCGGAGGGGAAGGTGGGGATCATCGACAAGGTGTGAGGACAGCCCGAGGACAGACCCCCCTGAATGCGCCCCACGACCGAGTTGTACGGTCGTGGGGTGTACCGCTTCCTGATGTCCCGGCAGTGGGTGATCCTCGCGTTGATCACCCTCCTCCTGATCCCCACGATGATCAGGCTGGGCATCTGGCAGATGCACCGCTACGAGATGCGCAGCGCCCGGAACCAGCTGGTGACGAACGCGCTGCACGCCAAGCCGGTCCCCGTGGAGCGGATCAGCACCCCGGGGCACGCGGTGACCCGCAAGGAGAAGTACCGCACCGTCACCGCGACGGGCACCTTCGAGACCTCCAAGGAAGTCGTCGTCCGGCGCCGTACCAATGACGACGACGAGGTCGGCTTCCACGTCCTGACCCCGTTCGTGCTGACGGACGGCAAGGTGGTGCTGGTCAACCGCGGCTGGATCCCGGCGAACGGCGCGCAGACCGCCTTCCCGAAGATCCCCGCGCCGCCGAGCGGCACGACCACCATCACCGGGCGCCTGATGGCCGACGAGACGACCGCGGCGAGCGGCATCAAGGACATCAAGGGCCTGCCCGACCGGCAGATCATGCTGATCAACAGCGAGGAGCAGGCCCGGCGGCTGCACGCCCAGGTGCTCGGCGGCTATGTCGAGCAGACGGCGCCCGAGGCGAAGGGCGGCACGCCGGAGCAGATCTCCGACCCGGGCAAGGAAGACGCTCCGCTGAACTACGCGTACATGATCCAGTGGTGGCTGTTCGCGGCGGCCGTCCCGGTCGGATATGTCGTCCTGGCCCGCCGTGAGGCCCGCGACCGCCGGGAGGCGGCGGCCAAGGAGGAGACGGCCGAGGCCGTCGAACCGGCGTCGGTCTGACCCACCGTCGTCACCCGCGCGGCTGCGACCTTGATTGCCCCACCGGTAGGCAGGGAACCCGCACCCCGTGCACCCACGTATCGAGGACTACGCCCTCATCGGCGACGAACAGACCGCGGCCCTCATCGGCATGGACGGCTCGGTCGACTGGCTGTGTCTGCCCCGCTTCGACTCGGCGGCCTGCTTCGCCAGACTGCTCGGTGACGAGGAGAACGGCCACTGGCGCATCGCCCCCAAGGGCGCGGACCGCTGCGCCCGCCGCGCCTACCGCCCCGGCACCCTGGTCCTGGACACGGAGTGGGAGACCGACGAGGGCACGGTCCGCGTCACCGACCTGATGCCCCAGCGCGACGTCTCCCCCGATGTCGTACGCGTCGTGGAAGGCCTCAGCGGCAGGGTCACCGTCCGCAGCACGCTCCGGCTGCGCTTCGACTACGGCTCGGTCGTGCCGTGGATGCGCAGGTCCGACGGACACCGGGTGGCCGTCGCGGGACCCGACTCGGTGTGGCTGCGCAGCGAACCACATGTGCGTACCTGGGGCGAGGACTTCGGCACGCACTCGGAGTTCACCGTCGAGGCCGGTGAGAAGGTCGCCTTCGTCCTCACCTGGCATCCCTCGCACGAACCGCGCCCGCCGCTCGTCGACCCGTACGAGGCGCTGAACACCAGCGTCGCGGACTGGAAGCGCTGGTCGGCCCGCTGCCGCTACGACGGCCCCTACCGGGACGCGGTCCTGCGGTCCCTGATCACGCTGAAGGCCCTCACCTACCGCCCGACCGGCGGCATCGTCGCCGCGGCCACCACCTCGCTGCCCGAGGAGATGGGCGGTGTCCGCAACTGGGACTACCGCTACTGCTGGCTGCGCGACTCCACCCTCACCCTCGGCGCCCTGGTCGCCGCGGGCTACCACAAGGAGGCCGAGGCCTGGCGCGACTGGCTGCTGCGCGCGGTCGCGGGCGATCCCGCGGACCTGCAGATCATGTACGGCGTGGCGGGCGAGCGGCGGCTGCCCGAGTTCGAGCTCCCGCACCTGACCGGCTTCGGCGCCTCGGCACCCGTACGGATCGGCAACGGCGCCGTCAACCAGCTCCAACTCGACGTCTACGGCGAGGTCATGGACTCCCTGTGGCTGGCCCGGCGCGCGGGTCTGTCGCCCAAGCCGCACATGTGGTCGCTCCAGAGCGTCCTCCTGGAGTGGCTGCGCGCGCAGTGGCGGCAGCCCGACGAGGGCCTGTGGGAGGTGCGCGGCGGCCGGCGGCACTTCGTGCACTCCAAGGTCATGGTGTGGGTGGCCGCCGACCGGGCCGTACGCACCCTGGAGGAGTACGCCGACCTTCCCGGGGACCTGTCGGGCTGGCGCGAACTGCGGGACGAGGTGCACAAGGACGTGTGCGAGAAGGGCTACGACCCGGTGCGCAACACGTTCACGCAGTACTACGGCTCGCAGGAACTCGACGCGGCCCTGCTGCTCATCCCCCGCTGCGGTTTCCTGCCGCCCGACGATCCGCGGGTCGTCGGCACGGTCGACGCGGTCCGCGAGGCGCTCGGCCACGACGGTTTCGTACGCCGTTACGACACCGCCGCCGACACCCCCGTGGACGGACTCCCGGGCGACGAGGGCGCCTTCCTGGCGTGCTCGTTCTGGCTAGTGGACGCGTTGAAGATGACCGGCCGCGAGAAGGAGGCCCGGACCCTGTTCGAGCGTCTGGTGGGGCTCGCGAACGACGTGGGGCTGCTCGCCGAGGAGTACGACCCGGTGGCCGGCCGGCAGCTCGGCAACTTCCCGCAGGCCTTCAGCCACATCGGGCTGGTGAACACCGCCCTCACCCTGTTCGGGGACGAGGAGGCAGGATAGGGACCATGGATCTTGGACTGAAGGACCGGGTGTACGTCGTCACCGGAGCCACCCGTGGACTGGGCAACGCCTCCGCGCGCGAGCTGGTGGCCGACGGCGCGAAGGTGGTCGTCACCGGGCGCGACGAGCGGCGAACCGCCGACGCGGCGGCCGAACTGGGCCCGAACGCGGTGGGCGTGGCCGTCGACAACGCCGATGCGGAGGCGCCCGCCCGGCTGATCGCCGCCGCGCGTGAGCACTTCGGGCGCTTCGACGGCATCCTCGTGAGCGTCGGCGGACCGCCGCCCGGCTTCGTCGCCGACAGCACCGACGAGCAGTGGCAGGCCTCGTTCGAGTCGGTGTTCCTGGGCGCGGTACGGCTCGCGCGCGCGGCGGCCGAGGAGCTGGAGGAGGGCGGCGTCATCGGGTTCGTGCTGTCCGGCTCGGTGCACGAGCCGATCCCGGGGCTCACGATCTCGAACGCGCTGCGGCCCGGCCTGGCCGGTTTCGCCAAGTCCCTCGCCGACGAGCTGGGACCGCGCGGCATCCGCGTCCTCGGTCTCCTGCCCGCCCGCATCGACACGGACCGCGTGCGGGAACTGGACGGTCTGTCCGCCGACCCGGAGGCCACCCGGCGGGCCAACGAGTCGCGGATCCCGCTGCGGCGGTACGGGACGTCGGAGGAGTTCGGGCGGGTGGCGGCGTTTCTGCTGTCGCCGGCCGCGTCCTATCTGACGGGGATCATGGTGCCGGTCGACGGCGGGATGCGGCACGGGTTCTGACGTGCCGTCACCCTCTCATCCCGTCAACTGACCCTTTCCGCACGGTGTTTGACGGCCTTCAGCCAGACCTCCGTCGGCAGTGCCGCCAGGCCGGCCGAATCGCGGGCGTGGGCGAGGGCGTTGGCCGTCAGGTGGTCGAGGGCGACTCCGGGGTCCACGTGGGGTTCGAGGCTGAGCTGGACGCGGGCCTCGGGTGCCGTGCGGGTGCCGACCAGCCGCACGTGCGCGTGGGCGACGCCGTCCAGGTCGCCCGCGTCGGTGGCCAGCACGCCCTCCAGGGCCCGGCCCCGCAGCAGCGCGCCCTCGCCGTCGCCGGTGCTGACGGCGACCTCGGTGAGCCTGCGCCGCCGTAGCACCGCGACGAGCCACCACAGAGCGAGCAGGACGAGGACCGCGAGCACGGCAAGGACCGTCGGCCACCACCAGCCGTCGCCCCGCCAGCGGGTCCGCTGCGCGTCGCTGAGCAGGACGTCGTGCCGTCCGTCGTGGACCCACCACGACGGCGGTTTCGCACCGAACCCGACGGCCAGCACCGAGCCGCCGCCGACGACCAGCGCGAGGCCCACGACTCCGATCACCACACGGTTGACGACCCTGAGCACCGCCTTCACCCCTTCCGTCCGGAACGGCCGACGTGCAGCGACAGCGCGGGCGGCCGGGCCAGCCCGAGCCCGGTGATCGCGTCGTTGAGCACGGCGTCCAAGTCGGCCCGTACGTCGTCGAGTTCACGGAAATGGGACACCGCGCGGACGTCGGCCTTCGTGCGGCTGGTGCGGACCCGTACCGACTGCACGCCCGAGACCTCCATGGCGCGGTCCCGCAGCACCATCGCGGCGGCGGCGCGTTGCAGTCCCGCCCGGACGTCGGCGTGGGTGCGGCGCATCGGCAGCACCTGGCGCAGGCCGGGCGTGAGGGCGAGGACGATCAGCAAGAGGCCGAGGGCGGCGGCGACACCGGCGCCGACGAGGACCCAGGTGTCGTCGAGGGGTCGTTCGGCGAGTTGCCGGGCCAGTTCCCGGCGCCAGTGCGCGGCGGGCCGCTCCGCGCGCACGGCGGTGACGTCGTAGAGCAGGGCGCCCGCGCCGACGAGCAGCAGGACGGCGACGATGCCCGCGGGGACGCGGCGCGCCGACCAGAAGCGGCCGTCCTTCCCGTCCCCCACCACGGGCAGGGGATCGTGGTCCGCCGCCGGGACGTACCCGCCGTGTCCGGGGTCGGTCTCCTTCTCGATGACCGGTAGTCGTTGGGTCGTGCCTTCGGAGCCCTGGGGCTCGCTCATCGCGTCCTCCCCTGTGCCGCGCCGTGCGACTGTGCCGGATGCAGCCGCTCCACCTGGACGGCGACCTCGGGCACTTCCATGCCCACCAACGCGCGTACCCGCTGAACGACCTGTCGACGCACCTGAAAACAGCGGTCGCCGATGTCGCAGGGATAGCCGAGTTCGAGGTGCACGCGCACGCGTGCGGTGTTGTGGTGCACGACGACATTGGCATGCGGCGGCGCGGCCTCCGGGGGCAGCGGTCCGACCGCCTCACGCGCCGCCTGCGCGGCGATCTTCGCGACGACCCGGTCGGCGATCCGGGTGGCGCCGCGCTCGCCGGGCGGGACGACCGCGGAGGGTCTGCCGCGCTCGTCGACCGCGCCGTCCCCGCCGCTCATGGGCGTCATCGCCGCCGGTCGTCACGCGAGCGGAAGAAGTCGCCGAGTTCCAGGTCCCCCTCCAGGAACCGGCCGACGACGAACCCGATGGCGCCCAGGGCCGCCACCAGCAGGAAGGCACCGAACCCGCCGAAGTACCCGGCGAAGCCCAGCGCCATTCCGGCGATCATGCCGACCACGGCCCTGCTCATCCTGCGCTCCTCAACTCGTTCGTCGGCTCATCCGTCGCATCGGTCACTGGAGTCGGGGCTCCGGTTCCTCGTCCTCCTCGTCAGGCAGCTTCACATCGCTCACCGCGATGTTGACCTCGACGACTTCGAGTCCGGTCATCCGCTCCACGGCCGCGATGACGTTCTCCCGTACGGCCCGGGCCACATCGGCGATCGACACGCCGTAGTCGACGACGATCTCCAGATCGAGCGCGGTCTGCACCTCGCCGACCTCGGCCTTCACGCCCCGGGAGACCGACTTCGAACCGCCGGGCACCCGGTCGCGTACAGCCCCGAAGGTGCGGGACAGCCCGCTGCCCATGGCATGCACGCCCAGGACGTCCCGGGCGGCCAGCCCGGCGATCTTCTCCACGACCCCGTCGGCGATGGTGGTGCGCCCCCGGGAGGCCGGGTCACCCCCGCCGCGTCTGGTCGGGGTCTTCCGCGTCTGCAGCGGCTCCCTCTCGCCGTCTGGGTCCGGTGTCCGGTTCCGCTCCGTCATGTCGGTCATCGCCGTACGTCCCTTTCGGTCGTCGTCCTTCGACCACGGTAAGTGCGGTTGCGGTCTCTCGCGCCGGGGATGCGGCAGGCTGGAGGAATGACGGCGGACGCGTGGACGCGAGCGGTACGGCATCAGGTGGGGCTCGGCAGGCTGCTGCCCCTGGGCGACCGGCGCGACGGCGCGTGGATCGCCGAGCGGGCGGCCGAGGCGGTCCTTCGGGACGCCGTGCGGCATGTACTCGGGGTGCGGCTGGGCGGCATGCGTATCGCGCTCGCCGATCCGGAGGACGTGCGCGAACCCGCCGTACCGCCTCCGCCGGGGGCCCTGCCGCCCGGTCCGCTGCGGATCACCGCCGGTTTCGCGGCCGTGGCGACCGAACCGCTCCCGGTCGCGGCATCCCGTCTGCGCGCGGCCCTGGCGACGGCCGCGACGGAGCGGCTCGGCCTGGTGGTGGCGGAGGTCGATCTACAGGTGACCGCCCTGCTGGACCATATGGACGATGTTGACCAGGTGGACGACATGGACCACATGGCCGATGTGGACCACGCCGACATTGACCATGTTGATGATGTTGATGGCGTTGACCGTGCGGTCGATCTTGACGACGGCGGCGAGTCCCTGGTCATCGCGGCCGCACTGGCCGCCCCGGGTGTGGCCCGGCTGACCGGCACGCTGGGCGGACTGGGCCGGGCGGTGCACCTGGAGGAGCGGCGGGGCGAGGGTGCGCTGCCGCGTCTGCACGCGCGCGTGGAACTCGCGGTACGCGCGGACCACCGGGCCCTGGATGTGGCCCTGGAGGTCCGCGCGAGGATCGGCGAGGTGCTGCCCGGTCACCCGACCGTGGCCGTGCTCGTCACGCGGATCGGCTGACGCCCGTTCACCGCAGCACCCTCGCCGGATGCGCCCTATTCGCCGACGCCGGCCAGGTCCCGCAGCCGTCGCGCCTGGGCCGCACGCTCGGCGGCGCGCTGGTCGTCGTAGGTGCGGCCCTGGGCGCCCTGGAGCAGCGCCTTGGTCTCGATGAGGGCGTCACGCGGTGCGGCCAGCAGTGCGGTCGTCAGGTCGCGTACGGCGTCCTCGACCTGGTCCGCGGGCACGGCGATGTTGGCGAGGCCGGTGCTGACGGCCTCCTCGGCCAGGACGGCGCGACCGGTCGCGCAGATCTCCAGCGCGCGGGCATAGCCGACGAGACCGACCAGCGGATTGGTACCGGTCAGGTCGGGTACCAGCCCGAGGCTGGTCTCGCGCATGGCGAACTGCACGTCGTCGGCGACGACGCGCAGGTCACAGGCGAGGGCGAGTTGGAACCCGGCCCCGATGGCATGCCCCTGGACAGCGGCGATGGACACGAGGTCGCTGCGCCGCCACCAGGTGAAGCCCTCCTGGTACTCGGCGATGGTCCCGTCCAGCACGGCGTCACTGCTGTGCGCGAGGTCGATGAACGACGGTTCGCCGTCGAAGCCCTCGGGCGTGAACGCCTGCCGGTCGAGTCCGGCCGAGAAGGACTTGCCCTCGGCCCGCAGCACCACGACACGGACGGAGCCCGGCAGCGACCGCCCGGCCTCCGCCAACGCCCGCCACAGAGCGGGACTTTGGGCGTTGCGCTTGGCCGGGTTGGTCAGCGTCACCGTGGCGATCGCGTCGTCGACGGTGAGCCGTACGCCGTCCTTGTCGAGTACCGGACCGAGGTCCTTGTCGTCCTGTGCGGGCGAAGCCATGGGACGCCTCCGATGTGTGCGGTCAACAGAGCAGAGCTAAGTGACTGCACAGTAACCACCCGGTCGATCAGCCGACCTACCGGGTGGCCACCATCGAAGCCGATGGGCCGCCGGGGGTCAGGCCGAAGCCTTCTTGCCCCGGGTCGCCCCGCCACGCCCACGGAGCGTGACGCCGGACTCGCTGAGCATCCGGTGAACGAAGCCATACGAACGGCCGGTCTCCTCGGCCAGCGCTCGAATGCTCGCACCGGAGTCGTACTTCTTCTTCAGGTCTGCCGCGAGCTTGTCGCGCGCGGCGCCGGTTACCCGGCTGCCCTTCTTCAGAGTCTCGGCCACCCGTGCCTCCTCATGGGAAGTGCGCTCTGGTCTCCTCATGATCACCCCTACAGGCGTTCATGGCCACCCATTCGGCAAGGTCCGTAAGACAAGGTTTTGACGACAGGAGCGCGTCCCCACAAATGGAATATGGAATTCCACACTGTCGTGTCCGTACGGCCGAACGAGTTGTTCCGCGAAGTACCTGGTCAGAGACACGAAACGGCCGAGCCCTTGTCGGTAGAGGGCTCGGCCGGAAAATCGATGTAGGACACACCTCGGTACGAGGAGATCTCACACAGATGGTGGATCACCGGTAGGCCGAATGATCCATACGCCGTGGATCAAGCATTCGATCAAGCCAGGGCGACGAGATCCGCGTAGTCCGCGCCCCACAGGTCCTCGACTCCGTCGGGCAGCAGGATGATGCGCTCCGGCTGGAGCGCGTCCACGGCGCCCTCGTCGTGGGTGACGAGGACGACGGCGCCCTTGTAGGTGCGCAGCGCGCCGAGGATCTCCTCGCGGCTGGCCGGGTCGAGGTTGTTCGTCGGCTCGTCCAGGAGCAGGACGTTCGCCGACGACACGACGAGGGTGGCGAGCGCGAGGCGCGTCTTCTCGCCGCCGGAGAGGACCCCGGCCGGCTTGTCGACGTCGTCGCCCGAGAACAGGAACGAGCCGAGCGTCTTGCGGACCTCGACGAGGTCGAGGTCGGGGGCGGCGGAGCGCATGTTCTCCAGGACCGTGCGCTCCGGGTCGAGGGTCTCGTGCTCCTGCGCGTAGTAGCCGAGCTTGAGGCCGTGGCCCTCGATGACCTCGCCGGTATCCGGCTGCTCGGCGCCGCCGAGCAGGCGCAGCAGGGTCGTCTTGCCCGCGCCGTTCAGACCGAGGATGACGACGCGCGAGCCCTTGTCGATGGCCAGGTCGACGTCGGTGAAGATCTCCAGGGAGCCGTACGACTTCGACAGGCCCTCCGCCATGAGCGGGGTCTTGCCGCAGGGCGAGGGCTCCGGGAAGCGCAGCTTGGCGACCTTGTCGGAGACACGCACCGCGTCCAGCCCGGCGAGCAGCCGGTCGGCGCGCCTGGCCATGTTCTGCGCGGCGACCGTCTTGGTCGCCTTGGCGCGCATCTTGTCGGCCTGCGAGTGCAGGGCCGCGGCCTTCTTCTCGGCGTTCTGCCGCTCGCGCTTGCGGCGCTTCTCGTCGGCCTCGCGCTGCTGCTGGTAGAGCTTCCAGCCCATGTTGTAGACGTCGATCTGGGCGCGGTTGGCGTCCAGATAGAACACCTTGTTGACGACGGTCTCGACGAGGTCGGCGTCGTGGGAGATCACGAGGAAGCCGCCGCGGTACGTCTTCAGGTAGTCGCGCAGCCAGACGATCGAGTCGGCGTCGAGGTGGTTGGTGGGCTCGTCGAGCAGGAGCGTGTCCGCGTCGGAGAACAGGATGCGGGCCAGCTCGATACGGCGGCGCTGACCACCCGAGAGCGTGTGGAGCGGCTGACCGAGCACGCGGTCGGGCAGGTTCAGCGCGGCGGCGATGGTGGCGGCCTCGGCCTCGGCGGAGTACCCGCCCTTGGTGAGGAACTCCGTCTCCTGGCGCTCGTACTGCCGCAGGGCCTTCTCACGGGTGGCGCCGCTGCCGTTGGCGATGCGCTGTTCGTTCTCCCGCATCTTGCGGATCAGGGTGTCCAGGCCGCGCGCGGAGAGGACGCGGTCGCCGGCGAGCACGTCCAGGTCGCCGGTGCGGGGGTCCTGCGGGAGGTAGCCGACCTCACCGGAGCGGGTGACGGTGCCGCCGGCGGGCTGGCCCTCACCGGCCAGGACCTTGGTCAGGGTGGTCTTGCCGGCGCCGTTGCGCCCGACCAGGCCGATGCGGTCGCCCTTGGCGACACGGAAGGTGGCGGACTCGATGAGGACGCGGGCACCGGCGCGCAGTTCGATACCGGAGGCGGAGATCACGGTCAGACTCCAGAGCGGGGTCGTAGGCGGAAGGGGCGGCTGAGGACGTTCCCGCCGTCTAATGCGCGAGGAGAATGGCCATGGGCCAAGTCTAACGGGGCCGTGCAAGCGCTTTTCCTGTGTACGGCGGGTCGTCGGCCGGGGGCGCGTGATCCGGCCCACGTGGTCCACGGCGGTGAGCTGGGCGGTCCGGGCCGTCGCCCGACCACGGCCGGGCGACGGGCGGCGCCGCGCCGTGACGAACGGCACGCGCGCGTAGTGGGCGTCGCCCGTTCGGACGCTCGTCCGGCGCCCCCGGTGGGGACGGCGGGCGAGGATGGCGCCGGGGGGCCACACGCGCGGAGAGCGGGGCCCATGCAGTTCGACGACGATGCCGATCTGGACACCTCCGAGGTGCAGGACGTGCGCGGCAGCCGGATTCCTGGTGGCCGGGCGACCGTGGGCGGTGGTCTCGCGGGGCTGGTCGCGCTGCTGCTGGGGCTCTTCCTCGGGGTCGGTCCGGACAACCTGGGGTTGTCGTCGGACAGCGACTCACCGGTGGCGACCGCGTCCTCGCTGGCCCAGGTGCAGTCGTCCTGCCGTACCGGGCGGGACGCCAACACCAAGGAGGACTGCCGCATCGTGGCCGTGGTCAACAGCGTGCAGGACTACTGGGCGCAGGAGTTCCGGCGGCGGGGCGGCACGTACACGCGGTCGCCGACGGTCTTCTTCAGCGGGCAGGTCGCCACGGCGTGCGGGACGGCGACCTCGGCGGTGGGGCCGTTCTACTGCCCCGGCGACCGGAAGGTCTATCTGGACCTGGGCTTCTTCGACGAACTGCGGACGAAGTTCGGCTCCAGCGGCGGCCCGTTCGCGCAGGCGTACGTGGTGGCGCACGAGTACGGGCACCACGTGCAGGACCTGATGGGCACGCTGGGCCGGGCGCAGGACGGGCGGACCGGCGCGAACAGCAACGCGGTGCGGGTGGAACTCCAGGCGGACTGCTACGCGGGGGTCTGGGCGCATCACGCGACGACCACCAAGGACGAGTCGACCGGGCGGCCGTTGATCACCAGCCTCACGGACGCCGACATCCGGGACGGTCTTGACGCCGCGGCGGCCGTGGGCGACGACCGGATCCAGGAGCGGTTCCAGGGCCGGGTGACGCCGGAGACCTGGACGCACGGGTCGGCGGCGCAGCGGCAGCAGTGGTTCCAGCAGGGCTTCCGGACCGGGGACATGGCGCGGTGCGACACGTTCCGCTGACGGCCGTGGTGCCGGTTCGCGGGGCGTTGTCAGTGGCTGGTGCAAGACTCGTCGAAGCGGTCAAAGCGGCAGAAAAAAGCGACAGCACCCGATGCACAAGGAAGTGATCGGCATGGCAGCCAAGGACAGCGGGCGTCCCAGCATCTACCCGTCGCTGCTGTACGCGGACGCGAAGGCGGCGATCCGCCAGCTCACGGAGGCCTTCGGCTTCACCGAACTCGCGGTGTACGAGGGCGAGGACGGCTCGGTGACGCACGCCGAGCTGGTGCAGGGCAACGGCGCGGTGATGCTCGGCTCCAAGGGCCGCGGCGGGCGTTTCGACGAGGCGATGAAGAGCGCGGGCCCCGCCGGGGTGTACATCGTCGTGGACGACGTCGACGCCCATCACCGGCGAGCCGTGCAGCACGGCGCGGAGATCCTGATGCCCCCGACGGACCAGGACTACGGATCACGGGACTACATGGCCCGGGACGCCGAGGGCAACATCTGGAGCTTCGGTACCTACGCCCCGGAGATACGGGGGCAGGGGCCCGGCCCCGCCTAGAGCCTGAACTAGCTTCCCCCGGTGTGCACTTGGAAGGCGGCCCGGCGTACGGCCTTGGCGAGCGCCGGGTCGGGGTGGGCCGCGGCGAGCGCGACGAGGACCTGCACGGTGCGGGGATGACCGACGGCGCGCACCTCGTCGAGGAGCATGGGCACGGTCGGCTGGATGGCGGACTCCAGGTGGCGCACGAGCAGCGGGGCCTCACCGTGGTCGGCGACGGCGGCGGCGGTGTCGACCCACAGCCAGGTCGCCTCCTCGCGGGTGAGGACCTCGTGGGCGTCCTCCGGGTCTATCCCGTCGTGCTCGGCGAGCCACAGCAGGGCGTACGGCCGCAGCGTCGCCTCGTCGGCGACGGCGCGGACATCGGGCTCGGCGGGGGCGCCGACGACGCGCAGCGCCTCGAAGGCGAGGCCGCGCAGCAGGGCGTCCTCGCCGCGGGCGGCGTCGATCAGCTCGCCGACCGCGCTGCCCACGGTGCGGGCGGCGAGCCACGCGCGGTACTCGGCCCGGGCGGCGTTCGGGCGGAGCTGGGAGCAGCCGCGGAGCATGTCCTCGGCGGACTGCTCGATGTTCCCGGCCGGGCTCTGCGCGGCCACGCAGATCTGCTCCAGCTTGACCCAGACCGCCCAGCTCCCGAGCGGGGTGAGGGTGGCATGGGCATCGCCGTAGGTGAGGGCGCCGACGGAGGCGAGGGCGTGCAGGGCCCAGTCGAGGAGGGGGTCGAGGGGTGTGTCCGCGGCCGGCGGCTGCTGGACCGGATCGGGCTGCGGGCCGTAGGGGATCTCGCAGCGCTCGGTGCGCAGTTCGGTGACGCGTTGGCCGAGGAGGTCGAGGAGTTGCTCGACGGGGACGGGCCCGGCGGAGAGCTGGAGGAAGGAGAGCACCTGAGGCATGGCCGAGACGACCTCGGCGACGGCCGAGGGCTCGTGCTCCCGGGGTTCGGGGTGAGCGAGTGACCAGGCGTCGAAGAGGGCGACCCAGCCGCGCAGTACGGCGCTGTCGTCGCGGTCCCAGGCACGCAGCCGCCAGCCGGGGCGGGCGCTGTCGCCGTGCACCTCGACGAGGCCGGCGAGGCGGGCGGTGTCCCAGTCGGCGCGGACCTGAGCCGGGGTCAGGCCCAGGTCTTCGGCCGCGAGTTCGGCGGTCGAGTCGGAGAGGGTGCCCTTGCCGTCGGGGCTCGCGCTGTCACGGCCGGGGCGTAGTGCGGCGTCGGCCCAGTGGGCGACACGGGCCGCGCCGGCCAGGCCGGAGCGCGCCATTCTGGCCAGTTCCGCGGGGGCCGGTGTGCCCTCCGGAGGGCGGGGTGCGGGGCGGCGCGAGCGCCGCTGGTTCATCGCTCGGGGGGCGGCGGCCAGGGGTCGCGGGCGGACGAGTCGAAGCCTGGAGTCGCGCGGGATACGGGACGTCACGGGTGCAGTCTTCCGGTTGACGGTCCGAAAACCCAAACGGAATGTCACGGCGGGCGACAGGGAGGGCCAAGGCACGGGGTCCCGCGGGCTGCTGGGGACCGGGATCAGGCCAGTGGTACAGGGCTAAACGGAAGGTCGGCGGGGGGTGTCCCGGTGGATGGGACCGAGTCACATGAGCGGAGTCAGGAAGCGCCGCAGGATCTCCTCGTGGCCACCCGGTTCGGTGGAGGGTGATCAGGTCCGGGAGGCAGGCGGCGGGCGGCGAAGCGACGGGAGAGCGACCACAGGGCCACCTCGCCGCCCGGACCACGGAAGGTCGATAGGAGGCGCCCCTGTGAGTGGGACCGGATCACACGAGCAGAGTCAGGAAGCGCCGCAGGATCTCCTCGTAGCCACCCGGGTCGGCGGAGGGTGATCAGGTCCGGGGGCGGGCGGCCAAACAGCGCGAGAACGCCCATGGGGCCGCCGTGCAGTCCGAGCCACGGAAGATCGATGGGGGCGCCCAGTGAGTGGGACCAGATCACATGAGCGGGGTCAGAAAACGGCGCAGGATCTCCTCGTAGCCGCGCGGATCGGCATTCCACATCGCGCCGTGCGGGGCCCGTGCGACCGCCTGGAGGGTGATCAGGTCCGGGCGGCGGGCGGCGAAGCGGCGGGAGAGCGACCAGGGGGCGACCTTGTCGTCCGGGCCGTGGAAGATCAGGGTCGGCACCTCGAGCCGGGCCGGGTCGGCGGCCTCGGCGATGCGGTCGCCGTGCAGACCGGTGCGGCCCTGTGCGGCGCGGACCGCCAGCGGCAGCAGCGCGCCCGGGGTGTGCCGGGCCGCGGCGAGGGCGCGCAGCGTCCGCTCCCAGTCGAGCACCGGCGAGTCGAGGACCAGGCCGGAGACGCGGTCGCGCATCGCGGAGTGGGCGGCGGCGCGCAGGGCCATGGTGGCGCCGGTGGACCAGCCGAGCAGGATCACGTGCTCGGCGCCGTAGCGCACGGCGTAGCGGATCGCGGCGTCCAGGTCGCGCCACTCGGTCTCGCCGAGGTGGCCCAGGCCGTCGGGGTTGCGGGGTGCGCCCAGGTCGCCGCGGTAGGAGAGGGCGAGGACCGGGAAGCGGTTGCGGTGCAGGAACTCCATGACGTTCAGGGAGAGTTCGCGGGTGGCGCCCAGGCCGTGCACCGCGATCACCCAGGTGCTCCGCGCTCCGGGCACGAACCACGCGGGCAGGGAGCCGAGTTCGCCGGGGATGTCGATGTCGGCGTGGTCCAGGCCGAGGGCGGCGCTCGGGTTGCCGATGTGGACGTTCGGGGTGAGCCACACCTTGTCGCCGGGGCGCAGGGTGCCGTGGGTGACGCGTTCCAGTCGGCGCACGACGGTGTCGGCGGAAGCCGACGCCGTGTCGACGACGGGGCCGACGACCGCGTGGGAGCCGTCGCCGGCGAGACCGTAGGTGCCGGGGCGCAGGGCGGCCAGGTCCCGGGTGAGCGCGACCTGTCCGGCGGCGGTGGAGTGCACCGTGAGCCGGGGTTCGGTCGGCAGGGGGCGGCCGGGCGGTGCCTTCAGCGCCGCGTCGCTGGCGTACCGGCCGGCGGCGACGCCCACCGCACCGGCCGCGAGGGCCACGGAGACGGCCGCGGCCGTCGCTTTGACTGTGCGCACCGCTCCAGTGTCCCGGCGGACCCGCCCGGCGGCCAGCCGGAGGACGCACGGGGTGATGGGCGGGGGCTTGTCTCCGGCGAGGGTCGTCCCGGTGGCCTCGGAGGGACGGTGCGGGTGAACTCGGCTCCGGCGCGGAAAGGCCCACCGCCGACACCAGCTCTCCCGCATCAACCCCGCCCAAGAAAATCCGCTCAGCCCCGCTGCCCATACCCCCGCAAGCGCTCGCCGACCTCCGCCACCTGCTCCCCCGTCAGCAGCGACGGCGACAGGCCCGGTACCGACGACGCCGTCAGCCACAGGCGGCACATCCACTCCAACTGGGCCGTGCGGTCGTAGGCCTGGTCGAGCGAGGTGCCGTAGGCGATCGTGCCGTGGTTCTGGAGGAGGCAGGCGGAGCGGTCGGCTAGGGCGTGGAGCATGTTCTCGGCCAACTCCTCGGTGCCGTACGTCGCATACGGGGCAACCCGGACCGGGCCGCCGAGGGCGGCGGACATGTAGTGGATCAGGGGGAGTTCGGGAACGAGGGTCGAGACGGCGGTCGCGTGCACGGCGTGGGTGTGGACGACGGCGCGGGCGTCGGTGCTGCGGTAGACGGCGAGATGCATGGGCAGTTCGCTCGTCGGGAGCAGGGTGCCGAGCACCTGGCGGCCGTCGAGGTCGACACCGACCGTGTCGGCGGGCGCGAGCCGGTCGTAGGGGACGCCCGAGGGTGTGACCAGGACGGTGTCGCCGACGCGCACGGAGACGTTCCCGGAGGTGCCGACGACCAGGCCGTCGGACACGGTCCGGCGGGCCGTCGCGATGAGCGCGCCCCAGGCGTCCGCCTCCTCGGCACGCACACTCCTCCCCCGCGCCTGCCCCACATCCTGTGCGGGCTCCCGCCCGTCCCGCTGGTCCCGCCGCCGCTCAGCCATGCCGCGATCCTGCCAGCCGAGTCGTCAACGCGCGCTCGGGCGGCGGCACTTTAGGCCGGAAGCCGCGCATCCGAAAGAGCACATAGGGGCACGTATCACCCGCCGAAGGCGCTTGGCCGGAGACCGACCCGAGTCGACAGATCTTCCAATAACCTCTGGGTGATTTGTCGTGCACGTCGCCATTCCCGGGGGAAACATGGCCCGTCGCCGCAACCATCACCGCGCCCGTCACCGCGCCCGCCTCGCCGCCGCCTCCGTCGCCGCGCTCACCGTCACAGCGGTCGCGCTCGTCGAGATCCCGGCCTCGGCCGCGAGCCCCGCGAAGGGGCACGACGTCTCCTCGCACCAGAAGAACGTCGACTGGTCGAGCGCGAAGGCGAAGGGCGCCACGTTCGCCTACGTCAAGGCGACCGAGTCCACCGACTACCGCAGCCCCTACTTCGCCCAGCAGTACAACGGCGCCCGCGCCGCCGGAATCGTCCGCGGCGCCTACCACTTCGCGCTGCCGGACAAGTCGTCGGGCGCGGCCCAGGCCGCGTACTTCGTGGCGCACGGCGGCAGCTGGAAGGCGGACGGCTGGACGCTGCCGCCCGCGCTCGACATCGAATACAACCCGTACGACAAGAAGCACGGCTGCTACGGCCTGAGCAAGGCGAGGATGGTCGCCTGGATCAAGGCCTTCAGCGCCGAGGTCAGGCGGGAGACCGGCCGCCGTCCGGTGATCTACACGACGGCCCACTGGTGGAACACCTGCACGGGCAGCAGCACCGCCCTGGCCTCGACCCACGCGCTGTGGATCGCCCGCCACGAGTCGGCGGACGCGGGCTCGCTGCCCGCCGGCTGGTCGTACTGGACCTTCTGGCAGTACGACAACAGCGGCAGCCTGCCGGGCGACCAGAATCTCTTCAACGGGTCCTTGGGCCAACTGAAGAAGTTCGCCCGCGGCCACTAGCCCATCCTGGACACCGCAGAGACCCTCTCAGTTCATCTTCCGTTCATTCAGGTTGCCTACGGTCAACGCACCGATGACCTCGAAAGATTGCCTGGGTAAATGGAAAGCTTCTCGCTGATCCTCGCGATTGTGGTCGTCACCGCTCTCGCGTTCGATTTCACGAACGGTTTCCACGACACCGCCAACGCGATGGCCACCACCATCTCGACCGGCGCACTCAAGCCCAAGGTCGCGGTGGCCATGTCGGCCACCCTCAACCTGGTGGGCGCTTTTCTCTCCGTGGAGGTCGCCAACACGATCTCCAAGGGGCTTGTCGACGAGAGCGGCATCCGTCCCGAGGTCATCTTCGCCGCACTGGTCGGCGCGATCCTCTGGAACCTGGTGACCTGGCTCGTCGGACTCCCGTCCAGTTCTTCGCACGCCCTGATGGGCGGCCTGATCGGCGCGACGATCGCCTCGGCCGGCACCGGCGCGGTGCACGGCGACGTCCTGGTCACCAAGGTGCTGCTGCCGGCGGTCGCCGCTCCGATCGTGGCGGGCGTCGCGGCGATGGTCGCCACCCGCTTCTCCTACGCCCTGAGCCGCAACGCCGACGGCAAGGCCGCCGACAAGGGCTTCCGCGTCGGCCAGATCGCCTCCGCCGGCCTGGTCTCGCTGGCCCACGGCACCAACGACGCGCAGAAGACGATGGGCATCATCACCCTGGCCCTGATCGCCGGCGGCTCCATCGCCCCCGACTCGGACCCGCCCACCTGGGTCATCCTCTCCGCGGGCCTCGCCATCGCGATGGGCACCTACATCGGCGGCTGGCGCATCATCCGCACCATGGGCAAGGGCCTGACCGACCTCCGGCCGCAGCAGGGCTTCGCCGCCCAGACCAGCGCCGCCGCGGTCATCCTGGCCTCCTCGCACATCGGCTTCTCGCTCTCCACCACGCACGCCGTCTCCGGCTCGGTGATGGGTGCCGGGCTCGGCCGCAAGGGCGGTGTCGTCCGCTGGTCGACCGCCACCCGGATGTTCGTCGCCTGGGGTCTGACGCTGCCGGCCGCCGCGCTCGTCGGCGCGCTCGCCGAGTCCGTGACCGACCTCGGCGACTGGGGCACCGCACTGGTGGCGGTCTTCCTGGTCGCCTCCAGCACCGGCATCTGGGTGCTCTCCCGCCGCCAGGTGGTCGACGCCTCGAACGTCAACGAGTCCGACGAGCCGGCCGGCGTGGTCACCGCCGCGATCGCCGCCGTCACCCCGCCCCCGTCGGTCGCCCTCTCCGAGGGCCTCACGGCGACGATCCCCGCGCCGCCCGCCGTCGCCACGCCCGACCCGGCGACCCCGGCGACCCCGCCGGCCGCCGCCGTCTGAGCCCGCGCCCCGGTACAAAGGCACGAGAAGGAACGAATCAGCATGGACATCGACTGGGCAGCCCTCGGCTCCGTCTTCGGCGTCAGCCTCGTGGCCACCGTGGCCCTGGTGGCCGTCTTCACCCTCGGCATCACCGCTCTCTCGCGCCGTGAACGGGCCACCGCCCAGGGCGACTCCGCGGCCCTCGCCCTGACCGGCGCGTACGCCTGCTTCGCGGCCTGTGCGGCGGCGGTGGCGTACGGGATCTACATCATCGTGGCCTGACCGGCCGCCAGTTGGACCGAACGTGGGGTGCGGGACGGACCACCGTCCCGCACCCCACGTCTTCGTGACGTCCTCGACGACCCCTGTGTGGGCATCAGCACACTCCTCCCCCGCAGGTCAACAGCAAGTTGACGCCCCTTCCAACCCCGTGGTGGACTGCCGGAGCCATGTACGGCGGCAGGAGAGGAAGCCGGTGCGAATCCGGCGCGGTCCCGCCACTGTCACCGGGGTAGACAACCCCGGGAGCCAGGAACTCTCACCGCCGGTCTCGTCGAACCAGGGCGTGGACACCCTGAGTGAGGACATACCGCCATGCTCGGCTGCCGTTCGAGGTCCCGTACCAGTACCGTGTCCGACCCGGCGATCGGCTGAGCCGATGCGTGCCGATCGCGTCTTCGCGTACGGCGCCGCCGCCGGCCTTCTCGGCGACCACCTGCTCGGCGATCCTCGCCGCGGGCATCCGGTCGCCGCGTTCGGCCGTGCCGCCGCCGCCGTGGAACGACTGCTGTGGCGCGACCACCGCGGGTGGGGCGCCCTGCACACCGCCGTGTGCGTGGGCGGCGCCGTCTCCCTGGCCGCCGCGGCCACTTCGGCCCTACGACCGTCCCGTACGGCCTCTGCCGCCCTCACCGCCGCCGCCACCTGGGCCGTCGTAGGGGGGACCTCGCTCGCCCGCGAGGCCGGGGTGATCGGGCGTGCCCTGGAGGCCGGTGACATCGACGGTGCGCGGGCGCGCCTGCCGCACCTCTGCGGGCGGGACCCCCAGGCCCTCGACGCCGACGGGATCGCCCGGGCCGTCGTCGAGTCCGTCGCCGAGAACACCTCCGACGCGGTGGTGGGCGCCCTGGTGTGGGGCGCCGTCGGCGGGGTGCCGGGGCTCGTCGGGTTCCGGGCCGTGAACACCCTCGACGCCATGGTCGGCCACAAGTCCGCCAAGTACCGCCGCTACGGCTGGGCTTCGGCCCGCCTCGACGACGCCGCCGGCTGGCCCGGCGCCCGCCTCACCGCCGTCCTCGCGACCGCCGCGGGCGGCGACCCGCGCGGGGCGGTACGCGCCTGGCGCACTGACGCCTCCAAGCACCCGAGCCCCAACGCCGGCCCCGTGGAGGCCTCCTTCGCCGGCGCCCTCGGCGTGCGGCTGGGCGGCACGCTCTCCTACGGCGGCCGGGTCGAGCACCGGCCCGTGCTCAACGGCGCCGGGCGCGCCGTCGCCGTAACGGACATCGAACGGGCCGTACGGCTGTCCCGGCGCGTGAGTTGGCTCGCGCTCGGGGCCAGTGTCGCCGGGCGGCTGCTGCTGAAGGGACGGACGTCATGAGCGGCGGCGGGCTGCTGGTCGCCGGGACCACCTCGGACGCCGGCAAGAGTGTCGTGACCGCCGGGATCTGCCGGTGGCTGGTGCGGCAGGGCGTGAAGGTCGCGCCCTTCAAGGCGCAGAACATGTCGCTGAATTCGTTCGTCACCCGGGAGGGCGCCGAGATCGGGCGGGCGCAGGCCATGCAGGCGCAGGCGTGCCGCATCGAGCCGACCGCGCTGATGAACCCCGTGCTGCTGAAGCCTGGTAGCGAGCAGAGCAGCCAGGTCGTGCTCATGGGGAAGCCCGTGGGTGAGATGAGCGCGCGGGGCTATCACGGGGGGCGGCAACAGCGGCTGCTCGGGACCGTGCTGGACTGCCTCGCCGAGTTGCGGGGCACGTATGACGCGGTGATCTGTGAGGGGGCCGGCAGTCCTGCCGAGATCAATCTGCGGCGGACCGACATCGTGAACATGGGCATCGCCCGGAACGCCGGACTGCCCGTACTCGTGGTCGGCGACATCGACCGCGGGGGCGTCTTCGCCTCCTTCTTCGGCACGGTCGCGCTGCTGTCGCCCGAGGACCAGGCGCTCGTCGCCGGGTTCCTCGTCAACAAGTTCCGGGGCGATGTGTCGCTGCTGGAGCCGGGGTTGGAGATGCTGCGCGGACTCACCGGGCGGCGGACCTACGGCGTGCTGCCGTTCCAGCACGGGCTCGGGATCGACGAGGAGGACGGGCTGCGGATCTCGCTGCGCGGGACCGTCCGTGAGTCGAACACCGCGCCGCCGGTCGGCGAGGACGTGCTGCGGGTCGCCGTCTGCGCGATCCCCCTCATGTCCAACTTCACCGACGTGGACGCGCTCGCCGCCGAACCGGGCGTCGTGGTGCGATTCGTGGACCGGCCCGAGGAGTTGGCCGACGCCGATCTCGTCGTGATCCCCGGAACCCGGGGCACGGTCAAGGCGCTGGAGTGGCTGCGGGAGCGGGGACTTGCGGACGCCCTGGTCCGCAGGGCGGCCGAGCAGCGCCCGATCCTCGGTATCTGCGGCGGCTTCCAGATCCTCGGCGGTCACATCGAGGACGAGGTCGAGAGCCGGCGCGGACACGTGGACGGGCTCGGGGTGCTGCCCCTTCGGGTGCGGTTCGCCCGCGAGAAGACCCTCACCCGGCCCGTCGGCGAAGCCCTCGGCGAGCGGGTCGAGGGATACGAGATCCACCACGGGGTCGCCCAACTGACCGGTGGAGAAGCCTTCTTGGACGGCTGCCGGGTCGATCAGACCTGGGGTACGCACTGGCACGGCTCGCTGGAGTCGGACAGTTTTCGGCGGGCGTTCCTGCGCGAGGTGGCGGCCGCCGCGGGCCGCCGGTTCGTACCGGCCGCCGACACCTCGTTCGCCGCGCTGCGCGAGGAGCAGCTCGACCGGCTCGGCGACCTCATCGAACAGCACGCGGACACGGACGCGCTGTGGCGGCTCATCGAGTCCGGCGCGCCGCAAGGACTGCCTTTCATTCCACCGGGAGCGCCCGCATGAGCACAGTGTTGTTGTTGTCGACCGCCGACACGGATCTGCTGGCGGCGCGTGCCTCCGGCGCCGGGTACCGGATCGGCAACCCGAACCGGGTGGACGTCGCGGGCGAGTTGCCCGCGCTTCTCGCGGGCGCGGACATCGCCGTCGTACGGCTGCTCGGCGGCAAGCGCGCCTGGGAGGACGGGCTCGCCGCGCTGAAGGCGTCCGGGATTCCGACCGTGCTGCTGGGCGGAGAGACCGTCCCCGACGCGGAGTTGATGGCCGAGTCGTCGGTACCGGCCGGTGTCGTCGCCGAGGCGCTCAGATATCTCGTCGAGGGCGGCCCGGAGAACCTGGCCGAACTGTCCCGCTTCCTCTCCGACACGGTGCTGCTCACGGGTGAGGGCTTCGAAGCGCCGCAGAAGATGCCCGAGTACGGCGTCCACGGCGAACCCGAACTCGACACGGTCCGCCCGACGGTCGCCGTGCTCTTCTACCGCGCCCACGAACTGAGCGGCAACACCGCCTTCGTGGACACGCTGTGCAACGCGATCGAGGCGAAGGGCGCCAACGCCCTTGCCGTGTACTGCGGTTCACTGCGCGGCGCGGAATCAGGTGTGTACGAGCTCCTGTCCGGCGCGGACGCGCTGATCACCACCGTTCTCGCGGCCGGCGGCACGCATGCCTCGGAGGCATCCGCGGGCGGCGACGAGGACGCCTGGGACATCGAGGCGCTCAACATCCTCGACATCCCTGTCCTGCAAGGGCTCTGCCTCACCTCGTCGCAGGCGGCGTGGGAGGCGTCGGACGCCGCCCTCTCCCCCATGGACGCGGCGATGCAGGTAGCGATCCCCGAGTTCGACGGGCGGCTGATCACCGTCCCCTTCTCCTTCAAGGAGCAGGGTCCGGACGATGTCGCGGTCTACGTCGCCGACCCCGAGCGGGCCGCGCGGGTCGCCGGAATCGCCGTACGGCACGCGAAGTTGAGGCACAAGCCGAACGCCGAGAAGCGGCTCGCGCTCGTGTTCACCGCCTATCCGACGAAGCACTCGCGGGTCGGCAACGCGGTCGGGCTCGACACGCCCGCCTCGGCGGTACGGGTGCTGGACGCGCTGCGGGACGCCGGGTACGCGGTCGACGAACACCCCGACAACGGCGACGAGTTGATCCACCGGCTCATCGCGGCCGGTGGCCATGACGTCGAGTGGCTGACCGAGGACCAGTTGGCCGCCGCGCCCGCCCGCGTTCCCCTCGCCGACTATCAGGCCTGGTTCGACAAGCTCGACCCCGAGCTGCGTCAAGGCATGCTCGACGCGTGGGGCGAGCCGCCGGGCAACCTGTACGTGGACGGCGACGACATCGTGCTCGCCTCGCTCCAGTTCGGAAACGTCGTCGTGATGATCCAGCCGCCGCGCGGCTTCGGGGAGAACCCGATCGCGATCTACCACGACCCCGACATGCCGCCGTCGCACCACTACATGGCGGCCTACCGCTGGCTGGACAACTCGTTCGGTGCCGACGCGATCGTCCACATGGGCAAGCACGGCACCATGGAATGGCTGCCCGGCAAGGGACTTGGGCTGAGCGGTGGCTGCGCACCGGACGCCGTACTCGGTGAACTCCCGCTCATCTACCCGTTCATCGTGAACGACCCGGGCGAGGGCACCCAGGCCAAGCGGCGCGGGCACGCCACGGTCGTCGACCATCTGGTGCCGCCGATGGCGCGTGCCGACACCTACGGCGACCTGGCCAAGCTGGAGCAACTCCTCGACGAGTACGCCCTCGTGTCCGACCTGGACCCGACGAAGGCCCCGGCCGTGCGGGCGCAGATCTGGACGCTGGTGAAGGCTGCCGAGCTCCACCACGACCTGCATGTGGACGACCAGCCGGACGACGCGGCGTTCGACGAGTTCGTGATGCACATCGACGGCTATCTGTGCGAGATCAAGGACGTGCAGATCCGTGACGGTCTGCACATCCTCGGCGGCGGACCGGTCGGCGAGGCACGCGTGAACCTCGTACTCGCCGTGCTGCGCGCCTCGCAGGTGTGGGGCGGGCAGGCCAACGCGCTGCCGGGCCTGCGGGCTTCGCTGGCCGAGCACTTCGGGCTTGTCGAGAAGGAGTTGCTGGCCGAGCCGGGTGCGCCGGTGAAGGTGCCGGTGGAGTTGAGCGACCTGGTCGAGGGGCCGGCCCGTACGGCCGCCGACGCGATCGATCTGCTGGAGCAGCTCTGCCGACGGTTCGCCGAGGGCATGGAGTCCCAGGAGTGGGAGGTCACGGCCGTCCCGGCGCTCGTGCGTGCCGTCGTCGGCGCCGAACTCCCGGGCGCGGTCGCGGTGTTGGAGTTCGCCTGCGAGGAGGTCGTGCCGCGGCTGGCCCGCACCACCGACGAGATCGACCACATCCTCAAGGCGCTGGACGGCGGTTACATCCCGGCGGGGCCGTCGGGCTCCCCGACCCGCGGTCTGGTCAACGTCCTGCCGACCGGCCGGAACTTCTACTCGGTCGACCCCAAGGCCATTCCGTCCAGGCTGAGTTGGGAGGTCGGGCAGTCGCTGGCCGACTCCCTTGTGCAGCGGTACCTCCAGGACAACGGCGAGTTCCCGAAGTCCGTGGGCCTCACGGTCTGGGGTACGTCGGCGATGCGCACCCAGGGCGACGACATCGCCGAGATCCTCGCGCTGCTGGGCTGCCGCCCGGTCTGGGACGACGCCTCGCGCCGGGTGACCGGGTTCGAGATCGTGCCCGTCACAGAGTTGGGCCGACCGCGCATCGATGTCACGGTGCGCATCTCCGGCTTCTTCCGGGACGCCTTCCCGCACGTCGTCGGCCTGATCGACGACGCTGTGCGGACGGTTGCCGAGCTGGTGGAGCCTCCCGAGTCCAACTACGTCCGCGCCCACGCCGACGAGGACACCGCCGAGCACGGCGACCGGCGCCGGGCCACGGCCCGCATCTTCGGCTCCAAGCCGGGGGCGTACGGCGCGGGTCTGCTGCCGCTGATCGACGCGCGCAACTGGCGCAGCGACGCGGATCTCGCCGAGGTGTACGCGGTGTGGGGCGGTTACGCCTATGGGCGTGGGCTGGACGGGCGGGCGGCGCGCGGGGACATGGAGACCGCGTTCAAGCGAATTGCCGTGGCCGCCAAGAACGTCGACACCCGCGAGCACGATCTCGTCGACGCCGACGACTACTTCCAGTACCACGGCGGCATGGTCGCCATGGTGCGGCACCTGACCGGCGCCTCCCCCGAGGCGTACGTCGGTGACTCCGCCACCCCGGACCAGGTCAAGACCCGCACCCTGGGCGAGGAGACGCACCGCGTCTTCCGCGCCCGGGTGGTCAACCCGCGCTGGATGGCGGCGATGCGGCGGCACGGCTACAAGGGCGCCTTCGAGATGGCGGCGACCGTCGACTACCTCTTCGGGTACGACGCGACGGCCGGGGTCGTCGACGACTGGATGTACGAGAAGCTCAGCGCGGAGTACGTCTTCGACCCGGAGAACCGGGACTTCATGAAGAAGTCCAACCCGTGGGCGCTGCGCGGCATCACCGAACGGCTCCTCGAAGCCGCCGAGCGCGGCCTGTGGGCCGAGCCGGACGCGGACACGCTGGAGCGACTGCGGGCCACCTATCTGGAGCTCGAAGGCGACCTGGAGGGCGACGACCAGTGACAACTCCCTTTCCGTTCACGGCCGTTGTCGGCCAGGACGACCTGCGGCTCGCGCTGCTGCTGAACGCCGTGTCGCCGGCGGTCGGTGGTGTGCTGGTGCGCGGCGAGAAGGGCACCGCCAAGTCGACGGCCGTGCGCGCTCTTTCGGCGCTGCTGCCGGAGGTCGCCGTGGTGCCCGGGTGCCGTTTCTCCTGTGATCCCGCCGCGCCCGACCCGGCCTGCCCGGACGGGCCGCACGAGGTCGGGCCCGGGGCCGGGCGCCCCGCCCGTATGGTCGAGTTGCCGGTCGGTGCCTCGGAGGACCGGCTCGTCGGCGCGCTCGACATCGAGCGGGCGCTCGCCGAGGGCGTGAAGGCCTTCGAGCCGGGGCTGCTGGCCGACGCGCACCGGGGCATCCTCTACGTCGACGAGGTCAATCTTCTCCACGACCACCTCGTGGACCTCTTGTTGGACGCCGCCGCGATGGGCGCCTCCTACGTCGAACGCGAAGGCGTCTCCGTCCGGCACGCCGCCCGCTTCCTGCTCGTCGGCACCATGAACCCCGAAGAGGGCGAACTGCGCCCGCAGTTGCTCGACCGGTTCGGGCTGACCGTGGAGGTCGCGGCCTCGCGGGAGCCCGACCAGCGGGTCGAGGTGGTGCGGCGACGGCTCGCCTACGACGACGATCCGGACGGTTTCGCCACCCGCTGGGCGGACGAGGAGTCCGCCGTACGGGCCCGGATCATCGCCGCGCGTGCGCTGTTGCCGTCCGTGCGGCTGGGCGACGGGGCGCTGCGGCAGATCGCCGCGACCTGCGCCGCCTTCGAGGTGGACGGTATGCGGGCCGACATCGTGATGGCCCGTACGGCGACCGCGCTGGCCGCGTGGGCCGGGCGGACCGATGTCCTCGCCGAGGACGTACGGCAGGCCGCCCTGCTCGCGCTGCCGCACCGCAGGCGCCGAAATCCCTTTGACGCGCCGGGACTTGACGAGAACAAGCTCGACGAGACCCTGGAGGAGTTCGCGGAGCAGGAACAGGGGCCCGAGGACGACGATCCAGGGCCCGACGGTCCCGGTGGGGGTGGTGGTCAGCAGCCGCCCGAGTCGGATTCCGACGGGCCTCAGGGTGGGGACACCGGTGCGCGGCCCGAGGCCGGGGAGAGTGGCGAACCTCAGCCCTCGGGATCCGGTGAGCAGCAGCCCGTACGCGCCTCCGAGCCCTTCCGCGCCAAGGTGCTGAGTGTGCCGGGGATCGGTGAGGGTGCCGCCGGGCGGCGTTCGCGGGCGCGGACCGAGCATGGGCGGACGACCGGGGCCCGGCGGCCCCAAGGGGCGCTCACCAAGCTGCACTTGGCGGCGACCGTGCAGGCGGCGGCGCCGCATCAGCGGGCCCGGGGCCGTTCCGGGCGTGGCCTGGTGGTGCGCCGGGACGATCTGCGGCAGGCGACGCGGGAGGGGCGTGAGGGCAACCTCGTGCTGTTCGTCGTGGACGCCTCCGGGTCGATGGCGGCCCGGCAGCGGATGAGCGCGGTGAAGGGCGCGGTGCTGTCGCTGCTCCTCGACGCCTATCAACGGCGGGACAAGGTGGGGCTGGTGACCTTCCGGGGGTCCGCCGCCGATGTCGCCCTGCCGCCCACCTCCTCCGTGGACGCCGCCGCCGTACGGCTGGAGTCCTTGCCGACCGGTGGGCGGACGCCGCTCGCGGCCGGGCTGCTCAAGGCGCATGACGTGCTGCGGGTGGAGCGGATGCGGGATCCCGCGCGGCGGGCGCTGGTGGTCGTGGTGACCGACGGGCGGGCCACCGGTGGTCCCGAGCCGGTCGCGCTGGCCGGGCGGGCGGCGCGGTTGTTCGCGGCCGACGGGGTCGCCTCCGTGGTCGTGGACTGCGAGTCGGGGCCCGTACGGCTGGGGCTGGCCGGGCAGTTGGCCGGTGAGCTGGAGGGTACGGCGGTGACGCTGGACGAGTTGCGGGCCGACTCGATCGCCGGGCTGGTCAAGGACGTACAGAGGAGGGCCGCGTAGTGCCGCAGGGGCAGCCGAGTGTCGTACCGGACGATGGACTGACGACCCGTCAGCGTCGTAACCGGCCGTTGGTGGTCGTGCACACGGGCGTGGGCAAGGGCAAGTCCACCGCCGCCTTCGGGCTGGCGTTGCGCGCCTGGAACCAGGGGTGGCCGATCGGGGTGTTCCAGTTCGTCAAGTCGGCGAAGTGGAAGGTCGGGGAGGAGAACGCCCTCCGGGTGCTGGGGGCTTCGGGCGAGGGCGGGTCCGTCGACTGGCACAAGATGGGCGAGGGCTGGTCGTGGGTCCAGCGCGACTCCCAGATGGACAACGAGGAGAAGGCGCGCGAAGGGTGGGAGCAGGTCAAGCGGGACCTGGCCGCCGAGACGTACAAGCTGTATGTGCTCGACGAGTTCGCCTATCCGATGCACTGGGGGTGGGTCGACACGGACGAGGTCGTGTCCGTGCTGCGGGACCGGCCGGGGACGCAGCACGTGGTGATCACGGGGCGGAACGCGCCCGAGAAGCTCGTCGACTTCGCCGACCTCGTGACCGACATGTCGAAGGTCAAGCACCCGATGGACGCCGGCCAGAAGGGTCAGCGGGGTATCGAGTGGTGAAGCCGTCATGACCTCCTCGTCCTCCGTCCCCCGGCTGGTCATCGCCGCGCCGGCCTCCGGCAGCGGCAAGACCACCGTCGCCACCGGGTTGATGGCCGCGTTCACCGCGCGGGGGCTCGCCGTGTCTCCGCACAAGGTCGGGCCGGACTACATCGACCCCGGGTATCACGCGCTCGCCACCGGGCGCGTGGGGCGGAACCTCGACGCGTATCTGTGCGGGCCGGAGTTGGTCGGTCCGCTGTTCGCGCACGGTGCGCGCGGGTGTGATCTCGCCGTCGTCGAGGGTGTGATGGGGATGTACGACGGGGCCGCGGGGGAAGGGGAGTTGGCGTCCACGGCCCATGTGGCGAAGTTGCTGCGGGCGCCGGTCGTGCTGGTCGTCGACGCGTCCTCGCAGTCACGGTCCGTCGCCGCGCTGGTGCACGGGTTCGCGTCCTGGGATCCGGAGGTCCGGGTCGGGGGCGTGATCCTCAACAAGGTGGCGTCCGACCGGCATGAGGCGCTGTTGCGGGAGGCGTTGGACGCTGCCGGGGTGCCGGTGCTGGGTGCGCTGCGGCGGGCGCCGCAGGTGGATACGCCTTCTCGGCATCTTGGGTTGGTGCCGGTTGCCGAGCGGCAGGCCGCGGCGGTGGAGGCTGTTGCGGCGATGGGCGCGCAGGTCGACGCCGGGTGTGATCTTGAGGGGTTGCTCGCGCTGGCGCGCGGTGCGGGGGTGTTGTCGTGTGTGGCTTGGGATGCGGGTGAGGTCCTGGGGGCTGAGAACGCCGGGCCTCGTCCAAAAGTCGCCATCGCGGGTGGCCCCGCCTTCACCTTCTCCTACGCCGAGCACACCGAGCTCCTCACCGCCGCCGGCGCCGAAGTCGTCGTGTTCGACCCGCTTCGGGATGAGCAACTGCCGGACGGAACAACGGGGTTGGTCATCGGGGGCGGGTTCCCCGAGGTGTACGTCGCCGAGTTGTCCGCCAACGAGCCACTACGCAAAGCCGTCGCGACGCTCGCGGAGAGTGGCGCGCCCGTGGCCGCCGAGTGTGCCGGGCTGCTGTATCTGTGCCGGGAGTTGGACGGGCGACCGATGTGCGGGGTGCTGGATGTCAGTGCGCGGATGAGTGAGCGGCTGACTCTGGGCTATCGGGACGCCGTCGCGCTGAGCGACAGTGTGCTGGCCGTGGCGGGGACGCGGATGCGGGGGCACGAGTTTCATCGGACCGTCGTCGAGCCCGGCTCGGGGGCGGCTCCCGCCTGGGGGGTTCGCGCCCCCGACCGGCGGGTCGAAGGTTTCGTACAACAGGGTGTGCACGCGAGTTATCTGCACACGCACTGGGCGGCCGAGCCCGGTGTGGCCCGTCGGTTCGTGGAGAGGTGCCGGACGTCATGAGCAGCAGCAGGTTGATCGGAGTCGGGGTGGGTCCCGGGGATCCGGAGCTGGTGACCGTCAAGGGCGTCAACGCTCTGCGGGAGGCCGATGTCGTGGTCGTACCCGTGATGGCTGCGGCTGATGGAAAAGATGGCGGTGAGCGGGGGCGGGCCGAAGCCACCGTGCTGCACTACGTGCCCGAGGAGAAGGTGCTGCGGGTGGTGTTCGCGCTGAACGAGCGGACCGACCGGGCGCGCCGGGAGGCCGCCTGGGATGCCGCCGGGGCGAAGGTGGTCCAACTGCTCGGGGCTCATCGGGTCGTCGCCTTCGCGACCATCGGGGATCCGAACGTCTACTCCACCTTCACCTATCTCGCCCTGACCATCGGGGAGTTGGTGCCGGGGGTCGTCGTCGAGACCGTGCCCGGGATCACCGCGATGCAGGATCTCGCCGCGCGTTCCGGGGCCGTACTCACGGAGGGGACCGAGCCGTTGACGCTCGTGCCCGTGACCGCGGGGGCCGCGGTGCTCAAGGACGCGCTGGCCGGGCCGGGGACGGTCGTGGCGTACAAGTTCGGGCGGCAGGCGGCGGAGGTAGCCGAGGCGTTGCGGGAGACCGGGCGGATCGGGGACGCGGTGTGGGGGTCGGCGCTCGGTCTTGCCGAGGAGTCGATCCGGCCGGCCGCCGAGCTGGACGGGGAGCCGCTGCCGTATCTGTCGACGCTCATCGCGCCCGCGCGGCGCGAGGGCGGGCGGGGTGGGAAACTGTGACGCCGCCCGGAAGATCAGGCCGCGAGGCCGACCACCAGCCAGATGAACGCCGCTCCGGCGACCGTGCAGAGCAGCGTCGCGGGCGCGGGGTGTTCGTGGTGGGCCTCGGGGAGGATCTCGGCGGCGGCGAGGTAGAGGAGCACGCCTCCGAAGAAGCCGAGATAGCCGCCGAGCAGCGCCTCGGGGATGGTCAGGAACGCCGTCGAGGCGGCGCCTGCCACCGGGGCCGCCGCGTCCGCGACCAGCATCGCGATGGCCTTGCGGCGGGCGTTGCCGTACAGGCTGGTGATCGTGTACGTGTTGAAGCCGTCCGCGAAGTCGTGGGCGATGACCGCGAGCGCGACCGCCGTGCCCATGCCGCCGCCCACCTGGAAGGCGGCGCCGATGGCGACACCGTCCATGAAGCTGTGGCCGACCATCGCGGCGGCGGCCGTGAGGCCCACTTCGGGCGCCCGGCCGTTGCTCTCCTCGGCTCCGTGCGCGGCCTGGCGGGCGGCGAGCAGGCGTTCGACCAGATGGGCCACGAGGAAACCGGCCACGAAGAGCAGCAGCGCGGCCGGTACGCCGAAGACCTCGTGGCCCGCCGCGCGCAGCGCCTCCGGCAGCAGGTCGAGGCCGACCACGCCCAGCATCAGGCCGCCGGCCAGGCCCAGGACGAGATGGCGGCGGTCGGTCACGCGCTGTGCCGTCCAGCCGCCGGCCAGCGTCATCAGAAACGCGCCGAGCGCGACGAAGACCGCCATAGTCCCCTTGCTATCCGATCAACCCCTGTTCGCGCACATCCTGGCTCACTTCGCCCCCATTCGCATTGACGTTCCCCACGACTCCCCACGCTCCGTATGTTCTGTTCGAGAGGATCCGACCCCATGGCCGATACCGATGCCGACACCCCCACCGGCAAGGTGACCTTCGTCGGTGCCGGTCCCGGCGCCGCCGACCTGCTGACGTTCCGGGCCGCGCGCGCGATCGCCGAGGCCGATGTCGTGATCTGGGCGGCCAGCCTGGTCCAGGCCGAGGTCCTCGACCACGCGCGCGAGGGCGCCGAGATCCTGGACTCGGCGACGATGTCCCTGGAGGACGTCGTCGCCGTGTACGGGCGGGCCCGGAGCGAGGGGCTGCGGGTGGCGCGCATCCACTCCGGCGATCCGGCCCTGTGGGGCGGCACCCAGGAGCAGGTCGACCGGTGTGCCGAGATCGGGATCGCGACCGAGATCGTGCCCGGTGTCTCCGCGTTCTCCGCCGTGGCCGCCCTCGCCCAGCGCGAGCTGACGATCCCCGAGGTCGCGCAGTCCGTCGTGCTGACCCGGCTCGGCGGCGGCAAGACGCCGATGCCGCCCGGGGAGGAGGTGCGGGAGTTCGCGCGCCACGGCACGACCATGGCGATCTTCCTGTCGGCCGCCCGCAGCGGGCAGTTGGTGCGGGAACTGCTGGAGGGCGGCTATCCGACCGACACCCCGGTCGTCGTGGCCTACCAGGCGACCTGGCCGGAGGAGCTGATCGTGCGGTGCACGGTCGGCACGCTGGAGGAGACGGTCAAGGAGCACAAGCTCTGGAAGCACACCCTCTTCCTGGTCGGCCCGGCCCTGGACGCGCACGGCACCCGCTCGCACCTCTACCACCCGGGCCATTTCCACGGCTACCGCAAGGCCGACCCGGAGGCCCGCAGGGCGCTGCGGTCGCGGGGTGCGAGCACGTGATCACGGTCGTCGGTACGGGGACGGGCGCGCCGGTCACGGACGACGTGCTCGCCGGTGCCCGCCTGGTCGTGGGCGGGCGGCGCCATCTGGCCGCCGTCGCGGTCCCGGAGGGCGCCGAGCAGGTCGTCCTCGGTCCGCTCGCGCCCGCCCTGGACACCATCGAGACGTATGTCGGCAAGGGTGAACCGGTCGTCGTGCTGGCCTCCGGGGATCCCGGGTTCTTCGGGATCGTACGGGTGCTGGCGGAACGGTTCGGCAGTGCCGCGCTGGCCGTCCGGCCCGGTGTCTCCTCCGTCGCCACGGCCTTCGCGCGACTCGGGGTGACCTGGGACGACGCGGTCGTGGTCAGCGCGCACGGACGCGAGTTGCGTACGGCGGTCAACGTATGCCGAGCGCATCCGAAGGTCGCCGTGCTGACCGGGCCGGGTGCCGGACCCGCCGAACTGGGCGCCGCTCTCACCCACCGGACCGGCGGGCGGACCCTCGTCGTCGCGTCCGCGCTGGGCTCCGGGCAGGAGCGGGTCGAGCGGGTCACGCCCGCCGAGGCCGCCGCCCGGGACTGGGGTACGGCGGTGAGCGTGGTCCTGTGTCTCGACGAGTCGCGAGGTCCGGGTGCCGTGCGCACGGTCGCCGGGGCCGCCGTAGGACCCGGCCAATGGGCGCTGGACGAGCGGGAGTTCGAGCACCGGGACTCGATGATCACCAAGTTCGAGGTACGGGCGCTGGCCCTGGCCCGGCTCGGGCCGCGCCTGGGCGAACTGGTCTGGGACGTCGGCTCGGGCTCCGGGTCGGTGGCCGTCGAGTGCGCCCGGCTCGGCGCCGCCGTCACGGCCGTCGAGAAGACCCGGGACGGCGTCGAGCGGATCCGCGCCAACGCCGGGGCGCACGGCGTCGATGTGCACACCGTGCACGGGGCGGCGCCGACCGTGCTGTCCGATCTCGACGACCCCGACGCCGTGTTCGTGGGCGGCGGCGGGAGCGAACTGCCCGCCATCGTCACCGCGTGCGCCCGGCGGGCCCGGCGGACCGTGGTGGTCGCGATGGCCGCCCTGGACCGGGTGCCGGCGGTCCGTGAGGCGCTCGGCGGTGCCGGGTTCGCGGTCGACGGGGTGCTGTTGCAGTCGTCCCGGCTCGCGCCGCTGCCGGGGGACGTGACCCGGCTGGCGGCGACCAATCCCGTTTTCCTGCTGTGGGGCGTCCGTCCCCCGGCATCTGCTGAAGGAGTTGCACAGTGATCGGCCTCATCTCCGCCACCGCGGCGGGAGCGACGGCGCGGGACCGGCTGGCCGCCGCGTGGCCGGACCGTACGCGCGTGTACGAGGGTCCCGTGGCGGACGCCGTCCGGGCCGCGTTCGCGGAGTGCGAGCAGCTCGTGTGTTTCCTGGCCACGGGTGCCGTCGTACGGCTCATCGCCCCGCTGCTGGACGACAAGCGGACCGACCCGGGGGTCGTGTGCGTCGACGAGGGCGGCCGGTTCGCCGTGTCGCTGGTCGGCGGCCACGGCGGCGGGGCCAATGAACTCGCCGTGGAGGTGGGCGAGTTGCTGGCGGCCGAGCCGGTGGTGACCACGGCCACGGACGCCGTGGGTGTGCCCGGTCTCGACACCCTCGGGTTCCCCGTGGAGGGCGATGTCGCCGAGGTCTCGCGGGCCCTGCTGGACGGTGAACCGGTCGCCCTGGACGCCGAGTTGGCGTGGCCGTTGCCGCCGCTGAAGGTGTCGGACCGTGGCGCCCACGTCATCCGTGTCACCGATCGCGCGGTCGAGCCCGGCGAGCGGGAGGTCGTGCTCCGGCCGCCGTCCCTCGTGGTCGGGGTGGGCGCGTCCAAGGGGGCGCCGGTGGACGAGGTGCTCGGGCTCGTCGAGAGCGCGGTACGGGACGCGGGACTGTCGCTCGCCTCCGTCGCCGAACTCGCCACCGTCGACGCCAAGTCGGACGAGCCCGGCATCGTCGAGGCGGCGCAACGGCTCGGAGTGCCGCTACTCACGTACTCCGCCGAGGAGTTGGCGGCCGTGGAGGTGCCCAACCCGTCCGACGCGCCCCTCGCGGCCGTGGGCACACCGTCCGTCGCGGAGGCCGCCGCGCTGGTGCGGGGCGGCGAACTCCTGGTCCCCAAGCGGAAGTCGGAGCGCGCTGACAGTCAGGCCGCCATGGCGACCTGTGCCGTCGTACGGCGGCTCGCGCGCGGGCGGCTCGCGGTGGTGGGGCTCGGGCCCGGCGCCCGGGATCTGCTCACCCCGCGTGCCAAGGCCGAACTCCGGGGCGCGGCCGTGCTGGTGGGGCTCGACCAGTACGTCGACCAGATCCGCGATCTGCTGCGGCCCGGAACGCTGGTCCTGGAGTCGGGGCTCGGCGCCGAGGAGGAGCGGGCCCGTACGGCGGTGGCCGAGGCGCGCAAGGGGCAGTCCGTCGCGCTGATCGGCAGCGGTGACGCCGGGGTGTACGCGATGGCCTCGCCCGCGCTGGCGGAGGCCTCGGACGACATCGACGTGGTCGGAGTCCCGGGGGTGACGGCCGCGTTGGCCGCCGCCGCGATCCTCGGGGCGCCGCTCGGCCACGACCATGTGTCGATCAGCCTCTCCGATCTGCACACTCCGTGGGAGGTCATCGAGCGGCGGGTGCGGGCCGCGGCCGAGGCGGACATCGTGGTGACGTTCTACAACCCGCGCAGCCGGGGCCGCGACTGGCAGCTCCCGAAGGCCCTGGCGATCCTCGCCGAGCACCGGGAGCCGACGACGCCGGTCGGTGTCGTACGGAACGCGTCGCGCCCGGACGGGTCCAGCCGGCTGACCAGCCTCGCCGCGCTCGACCCGGCTACGGTCGACATGATGACGGTCGTGACCGTGGGCAACACGGCGACCCGGGACATCGCCGGGCGCATGGTGACACCGCGCGGCTACCGCTGGCAGGAGGGGGCGAAGTGACCTCTGTGGACCGTGTGGTTCATCCCATCGAGGTGGAGTCCTACCGGCGGATGCGTGCCCGCCTGGACACCTCGCATCTCCCGCCGCTGAGCCGCGCCGTCGTGGAGCGGGTCGTCCACTCCGCCGCCGATCTGGAGTACGCGACCGATCTCGTCCTGGACGAGGGCGAGTTGGCGAAGGCGCACGCCGCGCTGCATGCCGGGGCTCCGGTGGTCGTGGACGTAGCGATGGTGGGTGCCGGGATCACCCGGCGCGAGACCGTCTGCCGGCTCAGGGACGCCGAGTCCGGGCCGGGACTGACCCGTTCGGCACACGCCGTCCGGCTCGCCTACGACGAGGTCGGCCCCGGCGCCCTGTGGGTGATCGGCAACGCGCCGACCGCCCTGGAGGAGTTGCTGACGCTGGACGCCTCCCCCGCGCTCGTCATCGGGCTGCCCGTCGGCTTCGTCGGCGCGGTCGAGTCCAAGGCCGCGTTGCGCGCGAGCGGGCTGCCCGCCGTGAGCAACGTGTCCGAGAAGGGCGGTTCGGCGGTCGCCGCCGCTGCCCTCAACGCCCTGCTGTACCACCCCACTTCACCGTCCGAGGAGACATCGTGACCACCCCGCCGCCCGCCCTGCTCATCGCCGGACACGGCACCCGGGACGAGGCCGGAGCCGAGGCGTTCCGGTCCTTCGTACGGGAGTTGGGCCGCCGTCATCCCGAACTGCCCGTCGCGGGCGGGTTCATCGAGCTGTCGCCGCCGCCGCTGGGCGAGGCGGTGACCGAGTTGGTGGAGCGCGGGGTGCGCCGGTTCGCCGCCGTACCGCTGATGCTGGTGTCGGCCGGGCACGCCAAGGGGGACATCCCGGCGGCGCTGGCCCGGGAGAAGGAGCGGAACCCGGGGATCTCCTACACGTACGGGCGTCCGCTGGGCCCGCATCCGTCGCTGCTGAAGGTGCTGGAGCGGCGGCTCGACGAGGCGCTCGGCGATTCGGCGCAGACGCCCGAGGACCGCAGTGACGTGACCGTGCTCCTTGTGGGGCGCGGGTCGACGGACCCGGACGCCAACGCCGAGGTGCACAAGGCGGCGCGGTTGCTGTGGGAGGGGCGTGGGTACGCGGGTGTGGAGCCGGCGTTCGTGTCGCTGGCGGCGCCGGACGTGCCGAGCGGCCTGGACCGGTGTGTGAAGCTGGGTGCGCGGCGGATCGTCGTGCTGCCGTACTTCCTGTTCACCGGCATCCTGCCGGAGCGGGTGCGGCAGCAGACGGAGGACTGGGCGGCGGCGCATCCGGAGACGGAGGTACGGTCGGCCGAAGTCATCGGGCCGGAGCCTGAGTTGCTCGACCTGGTGATGGAGCGCTACCGGGAGGCGGTCAAGGGTGATCTGCGGATGAACTGCGACTCGTGCGTGTACCGCATCGCGCTGCCCGGATTCGAGGACAAGGTGGGGCTGCCGCAGCAGCCGCACTTCCACCCGGACGACGACGGCCACGACGGTCACCACCACGGGCATCACCATCACGGTGGGCACGCCCATGCACACTGACAGAGCCCACGACCTGCGGCACCACGGTGACGCCGAAGTCCGGGACGACGGCGCCCGGTTGACCGACCTCGCGGTGAACGTCCGCTCGGACACCCCGCCCGCCTGGTTGCGCGAGCGGATAGCCGGGTCGCTGACCGGTCTCGCCGCCTACCCGGACGGGCGGGCGGCGCGGGCGGCGGTCGCGGCGCGGCACGGGCTGCCGGTGGAGCGGGTCCTGCTGACGGCGGGTGCGGCCGAGGCCTTCGTGCTGCTGGCCCGCGCCCTGAAGGCCCGTCAGCCGGTGGTCGTGCACCCGCAGTTCACGGAGCCGGAGGCGGCGCTGCGGGACGCGGGGCACTCGGTGGAGCGGGTGCTGCTGCGGGAGGCGGACGGTTTCAGGCTGACCCCCGAGGCCGTACCCGAGGACGCCGACCTGGTGCTGATCGGCAACCCCACGAACCCGACGTCTGTCCTCCATCCCGCCGCGGCCATCGCCCGACTCGCCCGTCCCGGGCGGACGTTGGTGGTCGACGAGGCGTTCATGGACGCGGTACCGGGCGAGCGTGAGGCCCTGGCGGGCCGTACCGACGTCCCCGGTCTCGTGGTCCTGCGCAGCCTCACCAAGACCTGGGGCCTGGCCGGGCTGCGGATCGGCTACGTCCTGGCCGACCCGGAGACGATCGGCGCACTGGAACGGGCCCAGCCCCTGTGGCCGGTGTCCACGCCCGCGCTCGCCGCGGCGGAGGCGTGCATGGAACCGCGAGCCCTCGCGGAGGCCGCCCATGCCGCCCACCGCATCGCCGCCGACCGCGCCCATCTCGTCGCCGGGCTCACCGAGTTCGCCCCCGACGGACTCCGGGTCATGGAGCCCGCCGAGGGCCCCTTCGTCCTCGTCCGCGTCCCCCACGCCCTCGCCGTCCGCCGCCATCTGCGCGACCTCGGCTTCGCCGTCCGGCGCGGGGACACGTTTCCGGGGCTGGACGAGGAGTGGCTGCGGCTGGCGGTACGGGACCGGACGACGGTCAACCGGTTCTTGCAGGCGTTGGATCAGGCGGTGACGTTGGTGGGGCGGTAAGGAGACCGGACTTCGTCCTTGAGGGCCTCAGCCTCGTCGGCGCGCCACCACGACCGCTCCCCCGCCGAGCGCCAGCAACGCCACCGCCCCGCCCGCGATGTACGGCGTCATGGAGCCGCCGCCGGTCTCGGCCAGCCCCTCCTGTGCCGGAGCGCCCTGTGGCTTCACATCGGGGGCGGGGTCGGCGGAGGGCGGTGCCGAGGCGGCCTCGGGTGCCTCGCAGGTCGCCTGTGCGAGCGTGATCGTGCCTTCCACGTCGGCCACGTTCAGCTTCAACGGGTTGACGGAGACCTTGAGTTGGAGCGCGGTCGCGGCGGCCGTACGGGATGTGGTCGTGGTCTTGGAGAGGTCGAGGCGGACCGATCCGACCCCCGGTACGACGACCTCCGTGGGACCACTGGCGGTCACCGTGATCCGCTTGCCGAGCACCGTCACGGCCCCCGGCAGATGCGAGGTGGCGACCGGCGCCTTCCCCGCCTCGCAGGTCGCCTTCGAGGTGACCGCGTCGATCTCGATCAGCGAGAGCAGCGGCAGGCCGGGGACGTGCAGCCGGGCGTGGGAGAGGTTCGTGTAGCCCTCGGCCTTCGTGTCGGAGACGGTCGCTCTCGCCGTGGCGACGTCCGCGCCGAGCACGCTGAAGGGCTGCCCGCCGTTCACCCCGTCCAACCGGGCGGTGAGCGCGGTCTTTTCGGCACTCTGCGGTGCCTGGACCTCGTTGAGGGAGACCGTGAGCGGGACGTCCACGGTCTTGTTGAGCAGGGACACGTCGAGCCCGGTGCGCAGGACGACGGCGCTCGCGCGGCCCTGGTCGGTGGTCGCGTGGGCGGTGCCCGCGCCGGCCAGCGTCGCAGGTCCGGCGGCGAGGGCGGTGGCCGCGGCGACGGTGGCCCAACGGCGTGCGGGCATGCGGAAGTTGGTGCCGTTCAAGGTGTGGGACCCCCAGAAGAGACATGCTTGGGACCCGGTAAGAATTACCCACGAAGGGTGAACCGTCAGCGATCCCGCGTCACTTCACCCCATCGTGGTTTTTCCGTGAACGTATTCGAATCGCGCGGCGACTATTCGACCACCAGCCCGTTCAGCACCACCCGTCGCGGTGATGCCAGAACGCGCACATCGGCGCGCGGGTCCGTCTCGTACACGACGAAGTCCGCCGGTGCGCCCTCCTCAAGACCGGGGCGCCCGAGCCACCGCCGCGCGCCCCACGCGGTGGCCGACAGCGCCTCCACGGCGGGGATGCCCGCGGTGACCAGTTCGGCGACCTCGGCCGCCACAAGACCGTGGGCCAGCGAACCCCCGGCGTCGGTGCCCACGTACACCGGGATCCCCGCGTCGTAGGCGGCGCGCACGGTGTCGTAGCGCCGCTCGTGGAGCCGGAGCATATGGGCGGACCAGCTCGGGTACTTGGCCTCGCCGCCGGCGGCGAGGGCCGGGAAGGTGGCGATGTTGACGAGCGTCGGGACGATCGCCACGCCCCGCGAGGCGAACAGCGGGATCAGGTCCTCCGTGAGGCCGGTCGCGTGCTCGATGCAGTCGATGCCCGCCTCGACCAGGTCGCGCAGCGCGGCCTCGGCGAAGCAGTGCGCGGTGACGCGGGCGCCGAGCCGGTGGGCCTCGGCGATGGCCGCCTCCACCGCCTCGCGCGGCCAGCAGGCCGACAGGTCGCCGAGGTCGCGGTCGATCCAGTCACCGACCAACTTGACCCAGCCGTCGCCACGCCCGGCCTCCTGCCCGACGTACGCGACGAGTTCGTCGGGCTCGATCTCGTGGGCGAAGTTGCGGATGTAGCGGCGGGTGCGGGCGATGTGCCTACCGGCCCGGACGATCTTCGGGAGGTCCTCGCGGTCGTCGATCCAGCGGGTGTCGGACGGCGAGCCCGCGTCGCGCAGCAGCAGGGCGCCGGCCCCGCGGTCGGTGAGGGCCTGCTTCTCGGCGGTGTCCGCGTCGACCGGGCCGTGGGTGCCCAGGCCCACATGGCAGTGGGCGTCGACGAGGCCGGGCAGCGCCCAGCCCTCGACCGTACGGATGTCGCGGACGTGGGTCGGGCGGTCGTAGGAGACGCGGCCGTCGATCACCCAGAGTTCGTCGCGGATCTCGTCCTCGGCCGGGCCGGCGAGGACCCGTCCCTTCATGTGCAGCACGGGCTGGTCGCTCATGCACCGCACCTTAGTCAAGCTGCTCCGGGGGCTCCTCCTCCACCTCCGCCATCGCGGGGTCGAGGAGGCGGGAGAGGAAGTGGCGGGTGCGTTCGTGCTGCGGGGCGCCGATGACCCGGGCTGGGGTTCCGTCCTCGACGATCACGCCGCCGTCCATGAAGACGACGCGGTCGGCGACCTCGCGCGCGAAGGTCATCTCGTGGGTGACGACCATCATGGTCATGCCCTCGTTCGCGAGCATCCGCATGACGGCGAGGACGTCCCCCACCAGTTCCGGGTCGAGCGCGGAGGTCGGTTCGTCGAAGAGCATCACCTCTGGACCCATCGCCAACGCCCTGGCGATCGCGACGCGTTGCTGCTGTCCGCCGGAGAGGGAGGCGGGGTAGGCGTCGGCCTTCTCCGACAGGCCGACGCGGCGCAGGTTCTCGGCGGCCACCTTGGCGGCCCGGGTCTTGTCGCGGCCGAGGACCCGGCGCTGCGGGAGGGTGAGGTTCTCGGTGACGGACAGGTGCGGGAAGAGGTTGAACTGCTGGAAGACCATGCCGATACGGCGGCGTACGGCGTCGATGTCGACATCGGGGTCGGTGACCTCGGTGCCGCCGACGAACACCCGTCCCTCGGTGGGTACTTCGAGCAGGTTCACACAGCGCAGCAGGGTCGACTTGCCCGAGCCGGAGGGGCCGATGACGCAGACGACCTCGCCCTGTCCGATCTCCAGGTCGATGCCGCGCAGCACCTCGTTGTCGCCGAACGACTTGTGCAGGCCGCGGACTTGGATCTCGGGCCGGGGACTCGCGTTCATCGGACGGCCTCCCCCGTCTTCGTCTCCATGCGGCGCACCACGAAGCTCAGCGGGATCGTGACGAGGAGGTAGCACAGGCCCGCGACCAGGATCGGGGTGGAGTTGGCGGTCGTACTGGCCAGGTCCCGGCCGTACTTGGAGAGTTCGCGCTCCTCCAGGGTGACGCCGAGGAACAAGACCAGGGAGGAGTCCTTGAAGAGGAGGACGAGTTCGTTGGTCAGCGGCGGCAGGATGATCCGGAACGCCTGCGGGACGACGATGGACACCATGGCCCGCGCCGGCGAGAAGCCGAGCGAACGGGCCGCCTCCAACTGCCCCTTGGGCACCGCCTGGATGCCGGCGCGGATCGTCTCCGCCATGTACGCGGCCGACACCAGGCCGAGGGCGAGGGCGACCTTGCCGTACGTGCCGCCGACGATCTCCGTGCCGGGGAAGGCGAGGGGAACGGCGACGCCGACGAAGATGAAGATCAGCAGGGCGGGCAGGCCGCGGAAGATCTCGATGTAGATCCCGGCGAGCCAGCGGTACGGTCCGACAGACGAGAGCCGCATCAGCGCGACGACCATGCCGAGGACCAGTCCGAAGACGAAGCCGGACAGGGTGTAGAGCACGGTGTTCTTCAACGCCAGGGTGATGACGTCGGGGAACATCTGCTTGGCGATGCTCCACTGCGCGAACTGGTTCTTCAGACGGCCCCAGTCGGCGGTGACCGCGAAGGCGATCACCGCGCCGAGGAACACGGCGTACTGAACTCCCCTGGACAGCCTGCGCCGTTGACGGCGGGTCAGGCCCTTTGCCTTCGGCTGGAGTTCCAGCTCGGTCATGAGGCGGAGGGCGAGGCGGCGGTGGCGTCGTACGGGCCGATCCACTTCTCGTACAGCTTCTTGTACGTGCCGTCGGCCTTCGCGTCCTTGATGGCCTTGTTGATGGCCGCGAGGAGTTTCGTGTTCCCCTTCTTGACCGTGAAGCCGTACTGCTCACCGGTGTTGAGGTTGTCGACGACCTTGAAGGCGTCGGCGTTGGCCTTGGTCTTCAACCACCCTTGTACGACGGGGTAGTCGATGATGACGGCCTGGACCTGGCCGGTGCGCAGGCCGTTGAGGACGGCGTCGGAGGACTCGAAGGAGACGGGGTCGAAGCCCTTGCTCTTCGCGTAGTCCTCGCCGGTGGTCTGCGCCTGGGCGCCGAGCTTCCTGCCCTTGGCCTTGACGTCGGCGAGCGAGGTGAGGCCGCTCTTCCTGTCGACGAGGACGGCCTGGGTGGCGTCGAAGTAGGGGTCGGAGAAGTCGACGTTCTTCTTGCGCTCGGCGGTGATGGTCATGCCGGCGGCGGCGAGGTCGCACTCACCGGCGTTGAGGAAGGCGCCGGTCTTGAAGTTCTCGAACGGGGTGTCCAGGATCTGCTGCTTCACCCCAAGGTCCTTGGCGACCAGGTCGATGAGGGAGACGTCGAAGCCCTGCACCTTGCCGTCGATCTCGGACTGGAAGGGCGGGTAGGGCAGGTGGGTGCAGGTGGTGAGCTGCCCCGCCTTGACGAGTTCGACGCCACCGGCGGCGGTCTTCGAACCGCTGCCGCCGCTGTCGCTCGACGTGCAGCCGGCCACGAGGACGAGTGCGGCCGTCGCGGTGGTGGCGGCCAGGGTGCGGGCCCGGCGGCCGAGGAGCGTGTTCACGGAGGCCTCCTGTGACGGAACTGTGGCTTCCGATTATTCGGAGGGGCGGGGCGGCACGCTCGTGGGGAGGTGTCGGGCACGGGGCCGTACGGGCTAAGAAGTCGCCGGTCGGAGGGGTACGGAGGGCAACGGGGGCCGCCGGTTACGCTCGTTCCCATCGATTCCTGGGACACCTTCTTGCCCCCGTGAGTGAAAGAGCACCGCCGTGACGCACCCCTTCCTCGACCTGGCCCCGCTGAGCGCGGCGCACTTCGCCTCGATCGAGGACCGGGTGGCCCGGCTGCTCGGCACCGAGCAGGATGTCGTGATCATGCAGGGCGAGGCGCTGCTGCCGCTGGAGGGGGCGATCCGTTCGACGGCCGGTCCTGGCACGGTCGCCCTGAACGTCATCACCGGCCCCTACGGGCAGACCTTCGGGAACTGGCTGCGGGACTGCGGCGCGGAGGTGATCGATCTCGCCGTGCCCTTCCACACGGCGGTCACCGCGGACCAGATCCGCGAGGCCTTCGCCGAGCGCCCGGACATCGACTTCGTGTCCCTGGTGCACGCGGAGGCGGCGACCGGCAACACCAACCCGGTCGCGGAGATCGGCGAGGTGGTGCGCTCGCAGGGCGCCCTCTTCTACCTCGACGCCGTGGCCTCCATCGGCGCGGAGCCGGTGCTGCCGGACGCGTGGGGTGTCGACCTGTGCGTGATCGGGGCGCAGAAGGCGATGGGCGGCCCGGCGGGTGTGTCGGCGGTATCGGTGAGCGAACGCGCCTGGTCACGGATGACCGCCAACCCCGGAGCCCCGCGCCGCTCCTACCTCTCCCTCCTCGACTGGCAGGACCGCTGGCTCACCCCGGGCCGCACGACCCTCCCGCACGCCCCGGCCCAACTGGAGATGCTGGCCCTGGAGGCCTGCCTCGAACGCATCGAGTCCGAGGGCCTGCCCACCCTGATGCACCGCCACGCGACGGCCGCGACAGCAACCCGCGCAGGCACCCTGGCCCTCGGCGGCGGCCTGGAACCGTACGTCCACTCCTCGACCGAGGCCGCCCCCGTCGCCACGACCCTCAGGACCCCGCCGGGCATCGTCGCCTCCGACCTGGTGACCATGGCCCTGAAGTCGAACCCCACCCTGCCCCTGGCCGCGGGCGGCGGAGCCCTGGCCAAGGAGATGATCCGGGTCAACCACTACGGGGTGGACGCGACGGCGGAGACGGTGCGGAACTCATTGGCCGCGCTGGGCGCGGCGCTGGCCGAGCAGGGGGTGTCGGTGGATGGGGAAGGTGCGCGGAAAGCCGTAGAAGGAGCGTGGCGGTAACTCACCCCTGGCCGACTGGGGTTCCCTACGCTGGCCGCATGACCGCGACTCTCCCCGACGGCCGCCCCTCCCCCTCATGACCGGCACCGAGCGCCCCATGCTCGAAAGCTGGCTCGCCTTTCATCGCGCCACGCTGGAGATGAAGTGCGCCGGCCTGGATGACACACAGGTGCGGAACTGCTTCCAGCGGGTGGCGCCGGGAGATCGCGCGCGGGCAGGAACGCTGCGCCGGGCTGGCACTGGACGTTCTCGGGCGGATTCCGGTCGGGCCCATGGCCGGGACCGAAGTCAGCCTGCGGTGGGTGCTTATTCACATGGTTGAGGAGTATGCGCGGCACAACGGTCACGCCGATATCTTGCGGGAGAATATCGACGGGATCACCGGGGCGTAATTCGGATGCAATTCCAAGTTTCTTCTGCCCGGTTTTCGCGGACCTAAACGCAAATAATTCGCGTAGATCTCGTGAGGGTTACACCCCTGTGACCCGTTACACAGGGCATCCGATTTGCGCCTTATTAACCGGACAAACTGGCACATCTTTTACGCACACGCCCGCGTGATAACACAGCGCCGCCGCAGACGTAACCCCACCCCTCCATGCAATTTTAAATTTCCCTCGGTAAATTCAATTCGCATGACTGCCACCCAAGCAGACCTGCACATCGACCGCCCCACGGTGGCCGACGGCGCCGCGTTGTGGCGTATTGCCAAGGACTCGAACGCCCTCGACCTGAACTCGTCGTACAGCTATCTGCTGTGGTGTCGGGACTTCGCCGGTACGTCCGCCGTCGTGCGGGACGAGCGCGGGGAACCGGTCGGGTTCGTCACCGGGTACGTGCCGCCGGACCGGCCCGGCACCCTGCTCGTGTGGCAGGTGGCCGTCGACGCCGCGCAGCGTGGGCGCGGGCTGGCCGCCCGGCTGCTCGACGGGCTCACCGAGCGGGTCTCGGCCGAGTACGGGGTGACCGGGATCGAGACCACGATCACGCCCGGCAACATCGCCTCCGAGCGCCTCTTCACCTCGTACGCCGAACGCCACGGCGCCACCGTGGAGCGCACGGTGCTGTTCGAGACCGGTGACTTCCCCGACGGGCCGCACGATCCCGAAGTGCTGTACCAGATCGGCCCGTTGAGTCTCTGAGACCCCGCCCGCTCTCCACCCCCCACATACCTAGGAGCGATTCCGCGTGACCATCACCCAGCCCGATCTCAGCGTCTTCGAGACCCTGGAGTCCGAGGTCCGCAGCTACTGCCGCGGCTGGCCCACCGTCTTCGACCGGGCCCGGGACAGCCGTATGTACGACGAGGACGGCCACGCCTACCTCGACTTCTTCGCGGGCGCCGGCTCGCTGAACTACGGCCACAACAACCCTGTCCTGAAACGGGCGTTGATCGACTACCTGGAGCGCGACGGCGTCACCCACGGGCTCGACATGTCGACCAGTGCGAAGCGCGCGTTCCTGCAGACCTTCCAGGACCTGGTGCTGCGGCCCCGCGATCTGCCCTACAAGGTGATGTTCCCGGGCCCGACCGGCACCAACGCCGTCGAGTCCGCACTGAAGTTGGCGCGGAAGGTGAAGGGCCGCGAGTCGATCGTGTCGTTCACCAACGCCTTCCACGGGATGTCGCTGGGGTCGCTGGCCGTGACCGGCAACGCCTTCAAGCGGGCCGGTGCCGGTATCCCGCTGGTGCACGGCACGCCGATGCCGTTCGACAACTACTTCGACGGCAAGGTCCCCGACTTCCTCTGGTTCGAGCGGCTGCTGGAGGACCAGGGCTCCGGCCTCAACAAGCCCGCCGCGGTGATCGTCGAGTCCGTGCAGGGCGAGGGCGGCATCAACGTCGCGCGGCCCGAATGGCTGCGCGCGCTGGCCGAGTTGTGCGAGCGCCAGGACATGCTGCTGATCGTCGACGACATCCAGATGGGCTGCGGGCGCACCGGCGCGTTCTTCTCCTTCGAGGAGTCGGGGATCGTGCCGGACATCGTGACCGTGTCCAAGTCCATCAGCGGCTACGGCCTGCCGATGTCCCTGTGCCTGTTCAAGCCCGAGCTGGACATCTGGGAGCCGGGCGAGCACAACGGCACGTTCCGCGGCAACAACCCGGCGTTCGTCACCGCGACCGCCGCCCTGGAGACGTACTGGGCGGACGGGTCCGCGATGGAGAAGCAGACCCGCGCCCGCGGTGAGCAGGTCGAGCAGGGGCTGATCTCCATCACCGAGGAGAACCTCGCCGACGTCAAGGAGTACCGGGGCCGCGGACTGGTCTGGGGCATCGAGTTCAAGGACCCCGAGCGCGCCGGACGGATCTGCGCCCGCGCCTTCGAACTCGGCCTGCTCGTCGAGACGTCGGGCCCGCAGGGCGAGGTCGTCAAGCTGCTGCCCGCGCTGACCATCACCCCCGAGGAGCTGGACGAGGGGCTCAGCATCCTCGCCCGAGCCGTACGCGAAACCGTCTGACATATCGTCAAGGAGGCTGTGCACCACCGTGATTGTTCGTTCGTTCAAGGAACTCGAAGGCACCGACCGGCACATCAAGGCCGCTTCCGGTACCTGGGAGAGCAAACGCATCGTCCTCGCCAAGGAGCGGGTCGGCTTCTCGCTCCACGAGACCGTCCTGTACGCGGGCACGAAGACGTCCATGTGGTACGCGAACCACGTCGAGGCCGTCGTGTGCGTCGAGGGCGAGGCCCTGCTGACAGACAACGAGACCGGGCGCACGTACACGATCACGCCCGGGACCATGTACCTCCTCGACGGACACGAGCGGCACACGATGCGGATCAAGGAGGACTTCCGCTGCATCTGTGTCTTCAACCCGCCCGTCACCGGACGGGAGGACCACGACGAGAACGGCGTCTACCCGCTGCTCACCGAGCCCGAGGAGGTGTGACGAGCATGACCACCGTCACCGATCTGTACCCCAGCCGCGGCACCACCGAGGTGTCCGTCCCGCGCCAGGACCCCGTCGTCTGGGGCTCCCCCAGCACCCCCGGCCCGATCCCGGCCGGTGACCTCCAGGCCTTCGAGCGCGACGGCTTCCTCGCCATGCAGGAGCTGCTCGGGGACGACGAAGTCGACGTCTACCGGCGGGAGTTGGAGCGTCTCGTCACCGATCCCGCGATCCGGGCGGACGAGCGGTCGATCGTCGAGCCGAAGTCCAAGGAGATCCGGTCGGTCTTCGAGGTGCACCGGATCAGCGAGGTGTTCGCGCGGCTGGTGCGCGACGAGCGGGTCGTCGGGCGGGCCCGGCAGATCCTCGGCTCGGACGTGTACGTCCACCAGTCCCGGATCAACGTGAAGCCGGGTTTCGGGGCGAGCGGCTTCTACTGGCACTCGGACTTCGAGACCTGGCACGCCGAGGACGGTCTGCCCAACATGCGGACCGTGTCCGTGTCGATCGCGCTCACCGAGAACCACGACACCAACGGCGGGCTCATGATCATGCCGGGCTCGCACCGGACGTTCCTGGGCTGCGCGGGCGCGACGCCCGAGGACAACTACCGCCAGTCGCTCCAGATGCAGGACGCGGGCACCCCGTCCGACGAGGCGCTGACCGACATGGCCTCGCAGTACGGCATCAAGTTGTTCACGGGCAGGGCCGGTTCGGCGACCTGGTTCGACTGCAACTGCATGCACGGCTCCGGCGACAACATCACGCCGTTCCCGCGCAGCAACGTCTTCATCGTGTTCAACAGCGTGGAGAACAAGGCCGTCGAGCCGTTCGCCGCGCCGGTACGGCGGCCCGAGTTCATCGGCGCCCGGGACTTCACCCCGGTGAAGTGAGGTTCGCGGGCGGCGAGGGGGTCAGAGCCAGGCCAGGGCCGCGGCCTGCTCCAGTACGTTCCGTACGGCCCCCTCGTCGCCCGTGGCCCCGCGCGGTACCGCGTCGGGGGTGTGCCGTCCGCCCACCAGCAGGCAGAAGTCGACGGGATCCAGGACGAGTTCGGCCCGCACCGGCTCGTCCTCGGAGCCCAGCACCCACTCGCCCCCGCCGGTGATCGCGAAGAGCACCGGCGGCGCGGTGGGGCCGAGCGCCAGGCCGAGGATGCGGACGGCCAGGCGGACCAGCCGACCCAGGTGTTCCTCGGGTGGCGGTGGCACGTGCAGGCCGAGGGCGTGGCCCAGGTCGTCGGTTTGGATCCAGGTCTCGAAGGCCCGCACCACGAAGTGGTCGGCGATCGGCAGCCTGATCCCCATCAACAGGGTTGCGCCGGAGGCGAGTTCGGGGTCACGCGCCTCCGGGGTCGCGAGCAGGTCCGTCGCCTGGGCGGACCAGGAGGCGACCGTCTCGTCGGGGCTCCGCCCGTACTCGTGGGCGATCACGTCGGCGGTGCGCCGGTCCCAGGCGTCCTCCCAGGCGGCGCCCGCCTCGATCCGGGACGCGGGGACGCGCGCGCCGACGCCCAGCCGTAGGGCCAAGTGCTCGTCGGCGGCGAGGAGATGGGCCAGTGTCGCGTGCGCGTCCCAGTCGTGGACGACCGGGGTTTCCCAGCGGCCGGCCAACTCGGGGAGCAGGGACCGGAGTCCGGCGACCGCCGCGGCGTAGGGGGCCGCGTGCGGGGCGACCCGGGGTGCGGCGGGGCGGGTGCGCAGGGCGCGGGTGAGGACATCGGCGGCGGGCTCGGCCGGGGTGTCGTGCGGGGGCGGGCCGTCCAACAGCCGTACCGTTGCGCGCAGTCGGGCGGCCTCGGCGGAGCAGCTCTCACACGCGGCCAGGTGCGGCGCGACGCTTCTGCGCTCGGCGGGCGGGAGCGCGCCGAAGGCCCAGGCGGCCAGCAGGTCCCGTACACCGTCGTGATCGGTCATCGAGCGCCTCCCCTCCGTGTCGCCATCATGCGCCTCTTTCCACGGCCGGGTCGGGCGGGTCTGCCAAAGACTCGGCCAACGTGCGCAACGCCGTGCGCAGGCGGGTCTTGGCGGTGCCTTCGGGGATGCCGAGTTCGGCGGCGGCCTGGCGGTAGGTGCGGCCGGCGAAGTAGGCGAGGTGGACCACTTCCCGCTGGGGCTGCGGGAGTTCGGCGAGCGCGGTGTGCAGGAGCAGGGCGCGTTCGCGGTCCACGACCGTCTCGTCCGGGCCCGGTCCGGCGTCGGCGATCGCGTGCAGGACCGAGTCGTCGGCGTGGGTGTGCTTGCGGTGTCTGGCCTCGCCGCGCACCCAGTCCACGGCCCGCCGGTGGGCCAGCAAGGACAGCCAGGTGCGCAGCGAGCCGCGGCGCGCGTCGAAGGCGTAGGGCCTGCTCCACAGGTGGGCGAAGACCTCCTGTGCCACGTCCTCGGCGGCGGCCGGGCTGCGTGTGACCCGTGCGGCGACCCGGCGCACCAGGCCGCCGTAGACCTGGTAGGCCTCGGTCAGCGCGGACTCGTCGCCGTACACGAGCCGCCGGTGCAGCTCGGTGTCGGCGGCGGAGGACACCGAAGTCGCGGACGGTACGGACGGCTCCACCGGCACCACCACCCCTGGTGCCCTTCCTAGCGTCAGCCGGACAGGACGTCCAGCAGGCGGTCGACGTCCTGGGGGGTGTTGTAGAGGTGGAAGGCGGCGCGCAGGTTCCCGGCGCGGTCGGAGACCTGGACTCCGGCCGCGCTCAACTCGCCCTGGCGGTGGCCGAGTCCGGGGACGGAGACGATCGGCGCGCCGGGCGACGGCACGGGTTCGTGGCCGAGGGCGGCGAGGCCGGTGCGGAAGCGGTCGGCGAGGGCCAGGTCGTGGGCGCGTACGGCGGGCAGGCCCAACTCCTCCAGCAGGGCGAGGGAGTGGCGGGCTCCGGCGTAGGAGAAGAGGGCCGGGCTCTCGTCGAACCGGCGGGCGGAGTGGGCGAGTTCCTCGACCGGGCCGTAGCAACTGTCCCAGGGCTCCTCGCCCGCGACCCAGCCCGCGAAGATCGGGTTGAGGCCGCCGAGGTCCTCAGGAGTGACCAGGAAGGCCACACCTCGGGGGCAGACGAGCCACTTGAAGCCGACGGAGGCGACGTAGTCGTAGGCGTCCGCGTCGAGGTCGAGCCAGCCGGCGGCCTGGGACGCGTCGATGTATGTACGGGTGCCGTGTTCGGCCGCCGCCGCCCGGAGCGCGGGCAGGTCGGCGATCCGGCCGTCCGCGGACTGGGCGGCGCTGACCGCGACGAGCGCGGTGCCGGGGCGTACCGACTCGGCGATGCGCTCCAGCGGGACGCTGCGCACCTTGAGGTCGGCGCGCATGTGGAAGGGGTTCACGACGGAGCTGAAGTCGGCCTCGGCGGTGAGGACTTCGGCGCCGGGCGGCAGCGCGGCGGCGATCAGTCCGCTGTAGACCGCGACCGAGGCCCCGGCCGCCACCCGGTCGACCGGTACCCGCACCAGGCGCGCGAAGGCGGCTCGGGACGCCTCGACGTCGTCGAACATGTCGGTCGGCGTGCCGATCGCGGCCGCCTCGATGGCGGTGCGCATGGCGGTGACGGTACGGGTCGGGAGGAGGCCGGTGCTCGCGGTGTTGAGGTAGGTGTTCTTCGGGGCGAACTCGGCGCGGACGAGGCTCTCGAAGGTCTCCATGGCACCACTCTGCGGCGCCGCTCGGCCCTCGTCCATTGCGTTTATTTGCGGGAATCCTCTAAGGAACGCTTATGGGTCGGCGCTGACCTGCGGTTTTTCAGGACTGCGGTACTGCGCAGCCGTCGGGACCGCAGGCCTCCGCGCCGCCGTCGCTGTCGGCATCGATCAGCTTGAGGGGTGCGTGTTCGCCCCAGGCCTGGGTCAGTGCCTGGGCGAAGACCTCGGCGGGCTGGGCGCCGGAGACGCCGTACTTGCGGTCGAGGACGAAGAAGGGGACGCCGTTCGCACCCAGTTCGGCGGCCTCGCGCTCGTCGGCGCGGACGTCGTCGGCATACGCGGCCGGGTCGGCCAGTACCTTGCGGGCGGCGTCCGCGTCGAGGCCCACGCCGGCCGCCAGTTCGACGAGGCGCTCGTCGTCGGCGAAGACGGAGCGCTCCTCGGCGAAGTTCGCCTTGTACAGCGCCTGGATCAGCTCGTCCTGGCGGCCCTGCTCCTTGGCGAAGTGGAGGAGGCGGTGCATGTCGAAGGTGTTGCCGTGGTCCCGGTCGCGGGTGCGGTAGTCGAGGCCCTCGGCGGCGGCCTGGGCGCCCAGGTTGTCCTCGCCGGCCTGCGCCTGCGCCTCGCTCATGCCGTACTTCTTGGTGAGCATCCTGAGCACGGGCTGGACATCGCCCTTGGGGCGGTTCGGGTCCAGCTCGAAGGACCGGTGGACGACCTCGACGCCGTCGCGGTGCGGGAAGGCGTCCAGGGCCTTCTCGAAGCGGGCCTTGCCCACGTAGCACCAGGGACAGGCGATGTCCGACCAGATCTCGACGCGCATTCTTCGGCTCTTTCCAGGACGTGACCACGGAACGGAGACTGCCTCCGCCTCCCCCGTGAACGTTCAAGCAGTGCGCTTCATTCCCCGGCCAGGAGCAGCCGCATCTCCAGATGGTGGCCGCCGTCGGACGGCTCGGCGACCCACCCCTGGCGGCGGTAGAAGGCCTGCGCCCGCTCGTTGTCGGCATGCACGTCGAGTGAGGCGGTCCGGCGGGCCTCGGCCCGCCAGTGCTCGACGCAGGCCGCGTGCAGGACCGTGCCGAGGCCGGAGCGCCACCGGTCGGGGTCGACGTGGAACTGGTACAGCTTGACCGTTTCCGCGGGGCCGCCCTCCGGCGTACGGAAGGAGGCGACCGCGACGATGCGCCCCTGCTCGACCGCGCACAGCACCTGGGCGTCGGACCGCGCGACGACCCGCCGCCAGGCGGCGACCCAGTCCGTCCCGTCGTCCGGGACGCCCTCGGGGTAGTACGTCGCCCGGGCCCGCGCGTGCAGCCGGGCGATGTCCTCCACCTCGGCGGGCAGGGCAGTGCGGATCACCCGGGTTCCCTTGACACGGTCATTGATCACGCAGGCGATGACGTGGTGACGGTCGCTTCGGTTCCGAGACGGGTGAACTGGGCGCGGTAGGCGCTGGGGGTGAGGCCGGTGCGGCGGACCAGATGGGCGCGCAGGGAGTCGGCCGTGCCCAGGCCGCAGGCGCGGGCGACCTGGTCCATGGGGAGGGTGGTGGTCTCCAGGAGTTCCCTGGCGCGCTCGATGCGCTGGTGGAGCAGCCACTGCAGGGGGCTCACCCCGCTTTCCGCGTGGAAGCGGCGGGTGAGGGTGCGGACGCTGACGCCCGCGTGCCGGGCCAGGTCGGTGAGGGTGAGCGGCTTGTCGAGGTTGCGCATGGCCCAGCCCCGGGTGTCGGCGCAGGCGGTGCCGCGCTCGGGCGGCAGCGGGGTCTGGGTGAACTGGGTCTGGCCGCCCGGCCGTACGGGGGCGAGGCGGGCGACCTCGTTGGCGACGGCGGCGCCGTGGTCGGTGCGGATGATGTGCAGGCAGAGGTCGATGCCGGCGGCGTATCCGGAGGAGGTCAGGACCTGTCCGTCCTGGACGTAGAGGACGTCGCCGGTGAGGTCCACCCGCGGATAGCGGCTGCGCAGTTCCGCCGCCTGGTTCCAGTACGTCGTGGCCCGCCGGCCGTCCAGCAGTCCCGCCTCGGCCAGGGCGAACGCGCCACTGCAGATGGAGGCGATGCGCTTGCCCTCGGCGGCGGCCTCGCGGAGCGCGGCCACCGTGCGCGGATCAGGTGTGTACCGGTGGCCCGTGCCGACGACGAGGACCATGTCCGCGTCCCGCACGACGTCGAGGCCGTGCCGCACATGCAGGTCGAGGCCGCCCGTGGTGGGGACGGGCCCCGGCTCCGGGGCGCAGATGACGGTCTCGTAGCCCGGCTTCCCGTCGATGTCGACCCGGTCGAACAGCAGCTCCGGGATGGCCAGGTTGAACATCGAGACGGGGGTCGCCGCGACGACGGCGACCCTGCGGGGACGGCTGGACCGGGCCATGGCCAGAACCTCCGGACGTATGGCGTTCGGGCCACTACTGTACGCCGTCGCGATTGCGCAGCATGGGCACATGACGACGACCACCACTCAACTCGGGCCCCGCACCGGCGGTTTGACCCCCTCCTCCCCCGTCCTCACGCTCACCGCAGCTCTCCTCGGCTTCGCGCTCATCACCCTCGACGCCTCCGTGGTGAACGTGGCGCTGCCGTCGATCGGCACCGCGCTCGGCGGCGGGATGTCGGGGCTCCAGTGGGTGGTCGACGCGTACACGCTGTCCTTCGCCGCCCTGATGCTGTCCACCGGCGCCTTCGCGGACCGGGCCGGGGCGAGCCGGGCGTACGCGATCGGCATCGCGGTCTTCACCCTCGCCTCGGCGGCCTGCGGCCTGGCCCCGGACCTGCCCGAGCTGATCGGCGCGCGCGTGCTCCAGGGCGTGGCCGCGGCGGTCGTCCTCCCCGCCTCACTGTCCCTCGTACGGCAGGCCTACGCCGACCCGGTCAGGCGGGCGCGGACGGTGGCGACCTGGGCGGCCGGCGGCTCGGTGGCGGTGGCCCTGGGTCCGGTGGCCGGGGGTGCGCTGACCACGGTCTGGGACTGGCGGGGCATCTTCTTCATCAACCTGCCGCTGGGAGCGGTGGCACTGGTGCTGCTGGTCCGGGCGCCGCGTTCGGAGCGCCGCCGCGCGCCGCTGGACCTGCCGGGCCAGCTGACGGCGGTGGTGGCGCTCACGGCGGTGACGTTCGCGGTGATCGAGGGCGGGGCGACGGGGTTGGTGGCGCTGCTGGTCGCGCTCGTCGCGGGCGCGGCCTTCGTCCGGATCGAGCTGCGCCAGGCCCACCCGGTGGTGCCGCTCGGTCTCTTCCGCAGTCCTGCGGTGTCCGTGGCGGTCGCGGCGGGTGCGGCGTGCAGTGTCTCCTTCTACGGCGTGATCTTTCTCTTCTCGCTCTTCTTCCAGCAGGTGCAGGGCCGTTCGGCGTTGTACGCCGGGCTGATGTTCCTGCCGATGACGGGTGTGATCCCCGTGACGAACATCGTGGCGGGCAAGCTGGCGGCGCGGTACGGGGCACGGCTGCCGATGCTGGCCGGGCAGGTGCTGGCCGCGGTGGGCGCCCTCGTCCTGTTGTACGTCGACGCGGGCACGCCCCCGCTTCTGGTGGGTGTGCTCCTCGTGCCGATGGCCCTCGGCTGCGCGCTGACGGTCCCGCCGCTGACCGCCGTGATGATGGACGCGGTACCTGCAGAGCGGGCGGGCCTGGCGGCCGGTGTGCTCAACGCCGCGCGGCAGGTGTCGGGGGGTCTGGGGATCGCCGTGTTCGGGGCGCTGGTCTCCGGCGGGTTCACCGCGGGCCTGCGGGAGAGCCTGGGGATCGGTGCGGCCCTCTTCGCCGTGACGGCCCTGCTCAGCTTCCGTCTCTCAGGTCGTCCGGCCAACTCGGCCTGAACTCGAGGTGGTCGTACGTCACGACACACCCCTGGCCCATCGGCGACTGGGTCATGAAGCCGATCAGGGCCGCGTCCGTCTCCTTCTCGTCGCCGAGGGTGAAGAGGCGGACGAAGGTCCAGTGGTCGCCGTCGAGGGAGGCGTGGAAGGCGAAGGCGCGGCCGGTGCGGCTGATCCGGAGCCACACCGAACTCCCTTCCACGGTGAAGGAGTTGGCGTCGTCGGAGTGTCCCCGGGTGACCACCGTGCAGACGGTCGGCACATCCGGGGAGTACTCCAGGCAGAGCTTGGCCCAGGCCCGCTCACCGACATGGACGTAGAGCACCCCGGCGTCGAACGACCCCGCGAACCCCACGGTGACGCGCGCTATGAGCTGGAAGTCGCCGTGCGGCGCCCCGAGCAGCCGGGGTGCGTCGGAGGCGGGGTCGAGCGCCTCGTCGGTGGGCGGGACGAACCGGTCCTGGCGGGGACCGGCCCATCCGGTGAGCACACCGTCCTCGTACGACCAGTGCCCGTCGGGCCCGTACGTACGGAGGGGAAAGGGCAGTTGGGAGATCTCCAAGTCCATTCACCCACTATCCCAGGCCCGGAGATCTCCGGGCCTACCGCTCCAGTTGGCCGTCGTAACGCCGGGGCAGACCCAGCGGGTTGTCGTCCCGCAGCTCGGGCGGCAGCAACGCTTCAGGGGTGTTCTGGTAGGCGACCGGCCGCAGCCAGCGCTCGATCGCCGTACCGCCCACGGACGTGGAGGTCGAGGTCGTCGCCGGGTAGGGGCCGCCGTGGTGCTGGGCCGCCGCGACGGCGACACCCGTGGGCCACGCGTTCACCAGCACCCGCCCGGCCAGCGGGGTGAGTTCGGCCAGGATCTCCGCACCCCGGCCCTCGCCCGCCGCCTCCTGTGCCGACAGATGGACCGTCGCCGTGAGGTTGCCCGGCAGTCGCGACAGCACCGCGTTCGCCTGGGTGTCGTCGTCGTAGCGGGCCACCACGGTGACCGGCCCGAAGCACTCCTCCAGGAGGAGGTCGTAGGACCCCTCGGCGGTGAGCTTCTCGGCCGGCACCGTCAGGAATCCGGGGCTCACGGTGTGCTCGCCGCCCGCGCCGGGGGTCACCGGCGAGTCCACGTCGGGGAGTTGGGCGCGCTCGGTGACTCCGGCGAGGAAGTTGTCGCGCATCCGGTGGTCGAGGAGGACCCCGGAGTCCGTGTTGCTGACCGCGTCGGTGAGGGACTTGAGCAGTCCGTCGCCGGCGGAGCCGGACGGGACCAGGACCAGGCCGGGCTTCACACAGAACTGGCCGACGCCCAGCGTCATCGAGCCGGCGAGCCCGGTGCCGATCGCCTCGGCGCGCTCGGCCGCCGCCGCCTCGGTGATCACCACGGGGTTGAGGGAGCCCAGTTCGCCGTGGAAGGGGATCGGGACCGGCCGGGCCGCCGCCGCGTCGAAGAGTGCGCGGCCGCCGCGTACCGAACCGGTGAAGCCGGCCGCCGAGACCAGCGGGTGCCCGACCAGCTCCACGCCCGCCTCGAAGCCGTGCACCAGGCCGAGGACGCCGTCCGGGATGCCCTGCTCGGCGGCGGCCCGGCGCACTACCTTCGCGACCAGTTCGGACAGGCCCGGGTGGTCCGGGTGGGCCTTGACGACGACCGGGCAGCCGGCGGCCAGCGCGCTCGCGGTGTCACCGCCGGGGACCGAGAAGGCGAAGGGGAAGTTGGAGGCCGAGTAGACCGCGACCACGCCCAGCGGCACCTTGTAGCGACGCAGGTCCGGGATCGGCGGGGTGGCCGTGTCGTCGGGGTGGTTGATGACGACGTCCAGGAAGGCGCCCTCGTCGACGATGTCCGCGAAGGCGCGCAACTGGTAGCAGGTGCGGGCCAGTTCGCCGGACAGGCGGACCGGGCCGAGCGCGGTCTCCGCGTCGGCGACCTCGACCAGGTGGTCCTTGGCCGCTTCGAGTTGGTCGGCGGCGCCGCGCAGGAAGGCCGCGCGGACCGTACGGTCGGCGAGGGAAGCGCGTGCCGCGTGGGCGGCGCGAACGGTGGCGTCCACCTCCTGGGCTGTGGCCTCCACCGCAACCTGTTCCCGCTGCTTCCCGGTTCGGGGGTCGACACTCCAGACTGGTGCTGCTGCCACCGCGGGTCCCTCCACATGTCATGCCGCAGATCTGGGTCATTCACCAGGGTCGTTCGATATGCTGAACGCTGTCTCTGATGATGAATATGCTCTCCGAGACTATATCTTCTGGTTCTCGTCGAACGAAGGGGTGCAGGGCGATGTCGGCAGGCGAGACAGGCGGCGGGGCGCAGGTCAAGTCCGCGGTGCGGACGGTGGAGCTGCTCGAATACTTCGCCGGCCGGCCCGGTATGCACTCCCTCGCGGCGGTGCAGGAGGCCGTCGGCTATCCCAAGTCCAGCCTCTACATGCTGCTGCGCACGCTGGTGGAGCTGGGCTGGGTGGAGACGGACGCCACGGGCACGCGGTACGGGATCGGGGTGCGCGCGCTGCTGGTCGGCACCTCGTACATCGACGGCGACGAGGTGGTCGCGGCGGCCAGACCGACGCTGGACCGGCTCTCCGACGACACCACGGAGACCATCCACCTCGCCCGGCTCGACGGCACCAACGTGGTCTATCTGGCCACCCGCCAGTCGCAGCACTATCTGCGCCCCTTCACCCGGGTCGGCCGCCGGCTCCCGGCGCACTCGACCTCGCTGGGCAAGGCGCTGCTGAGCACCTACTCGGACGAACAGGTCCGCAAGATGCTCCCGGAGACACTGCCCGCGCTCACCGAGCACACGATCACCGACCGGGAGAAGCTCATCGAGGAGCTGCACCAGGTCCGCGAGCAGGGCTTCGCCGTGGACCGCGAGGAGAACACGCTGGGCCTGCGCTGCTTCGGAGTCGCGATCCCGTACCGCACCCCGGCCCGGGACGCGATCAGTTGCTCGGTGCCGGTGGCCCGGCTGACCCCCGCGCACGAGCAGATGGTGAAGGACGCCCTGTTCGACGCCCGTGACCGGCTGACCCTCGCCACCCGGAGGCTCTGACAGATGCAGGTCGCGCTCCGCCCGATCCACGACAGTGATCTGCCGGTCTTCTTCCGGCACACGAACGACCCCGAGTCCGTCCGGATGGCCGCCTTCACCCACGAGGACCCGGCCGACCGGGACGCCTTCGACGAGCACTGGAAGCGCATCCGCGCCTCGGCCGATGTGGTGCCGCGCACGATCCTGGTGGACGGCGACGTCGTGGGCAACGCGGCGGTGTACGGCGAGCCCGGCGAGCGCGAGGTGACGTACTGGATCGACCGCGCCTACTGGGGCAAGGGCATCGCGACGGCCGCGCTGCGCGACCTGCTGGCCGAGGTGCCCGAACGCCCGCTCTACGCGCGCGTGGCGGCCGACAACGCGGGCTCCCGGCGGGTGTTGGAGAAGTGCGGGTTCCGGGTCAGCGGGCAGGACCGGGGGTTCGCGAACGCGCGGGGCGAGGAGATCGACGAGCTGGTGCTGACGCTGGGTTCGCGCACGGCCGACGACTCGTGAACGAGCGCTGATGTCACGAACGCTGATTTCACAAGCGCTCGTGTTCATGAGCGCTCGATGAGAAAAGCGCCGTAAGGGAACGATTCGTTCCCGCCCGGTCGTCTTCAGAGCGGGATGAACAAGACGATCAGGCGCGCCTCCGTTTTCGCTCTGCTCCTCGTGCTGACTCTCCTCGTGAGAGCGACCTGGGTGCAGTTCTACGACGCCAAGGCGCTGGCGGACGACACGGACAACCGGCGCAACGCGATCGAGACGTACGCGGACCCGCTCGGCAACATCATCGTGGCCGGGAACGCGATCACCGGCTCGGCGCGGACGGGAAGCAGCAGCGACCTCGCGTACAAGCGCACCTACACGGACGGCAAGCTGTACGCGGCGGTGACGGGCTATGCCTCGCAGAGCTATGCGCCGACGCAGTTGGAGGGGATCTACGCGAACCTCCTCGACGGCACGGACAGCAGCCTGAAGACCGTCATGGACACGGTCACCGGCGAGCGGGCCGCCCCGGGCAACGTGGTCACGACGATCGACCCGGCCGTGCAGAAGGCCGCGTACAGCGCGCTCGGCGACAAGAAGGGTGCCGCCGTCGCGATCGACCCGACGACCGGCAAGATCCTCGCCGTCGTCTCGACCCCGTCCTACGACCCCTCGTCGCTGACCGACGCGAACACCGCCGGCTCGGCCTGGAAGACGCTCAACGCGGACGCCGACAAGCCCCTGACCAACCGCGCGCTGCGCCAGCCGCTGCCGCCGGGCTCCACGTTCAAGCTCGTGGTGGCGGCGGCCGCCCTGGAGGACGGGCTCTACTCCTCGGTGGACGAGAAGACGACCAGCCCCTCGCCGTACACCCTGCCGGGCACGGTCACCCCGCTGAGCAACGAGAGTTCGTCCGCGCCCTGCACGAACGCCTCGATCCGGGTCGCGCTCCAGTACTCGTGCAACACGGTGTTCGCGAAGATGGCTGTCGACCTGGGGCAGGACAAGGTCAGGGCGATGGCCGAGAAGTTCGGCTTCAACGACGACAAGCTGGACATCCCGGTCCGGGCATACCCGAGCGTGTACCCGTCGGACATGGACCAGTCGTCCACGGCCCTGACCGGTATCGGCCAGTACGACGTGACAGCCACCCCGCTCCAGATGGCCATGGTGTCCGCCGCTATAGCCAACGGCGGCAAGCTGGTCTCGCCGCACATGGTGTCGGAGACCACCGACAGCGGCGGCGATGTGCTGAAGAACTACGACGACAGTACGACGACGAAGCAGATCGTCAGCTCCGGCACCGCGCAACAGCTCCAGTCGGCGATGCAGACGGTCATCACCAAGGGCACCGGCACGAACGCCCAGATATCCGGCGTCACCGTGGGCGGCAAGACGGGCACGGCCCAGCACGGCGTGAACAACGACCAGTCGCCGTACGCCTGGTTCACGGCGTACGGCAAGTCCGACTCGTCGAGCAAGCAGGTCGCGGTGGCGGTGGTCGTGGAGCAGTCGGACGCGGCGCGGTCGGAGATCAGCGGCAACGGCCTGGCCGCCCCCGTGGCCAAGGCCATGATGGAGGCGGCCCTCAAGAACTGAGACCGGCCGGCTACTTCACGCCGAGGATCTGCTCCACGGGGTCGATCGCGAAGTACACCAGGAACAGCGCCGAGACGCCCCACAGCAGCCAGTTGACCTCCTTGGCCTTGCCGAGGACCGCCTTGATCACGACGTACGAGATGAACCCGGCCCCGATGCCGTCGGTGATCGAGTACGTGAACGGCATCGCGGCGATGGTGAGGAACGCCGGGATGGCGATCTCGTACCTGTCCCAGTCGATGTGCTTGACGTGGGTCATCATCAGGAAGCCGACGGCGATCAGCGCGGGCGCCGCCGCCTGCAGCGGGACGATCGTCAGCAGCGGGGTCAGGAACAGCGCGAGGCCGAAGAGACCGCCGGTGATCAGGTTGGAGAAGCCGGTGCGGGAGCCCTCGCCGACGCCGGACGCGGACTCGATGTAGGCGGTGTTGGAGGAGGCGGAGCCGATGCCGCCGGCGACCGCGGCGGCGCCGTCGATGAACAGGACCCGGCCGATGTTCGGCACCTGCCCCTCCTCGTCGAGCAGTCCGGCCTCGGCGCTGATGCCGACGATCGTGCCCATGGCGTCGAAGAAGTCCGACAGGATCAGCGTGAAGATCAGCAGGATCACGGTGATCGCGCTGGTCTCACCGAAGGCCCCGAACAGACTGAAGTGACCGATGAGTCCGAAGTCGGGCGCGGCCACGATCTTGTCCGGCACCTTGGGGGTCATCAGGCCCCAACTCTTGATGTCGGCGGCCGAGTTGATGATGATCGCGACGACGGTCATGGTGACGATGCTGATCAGGATCGCGCCCTTCACCTTGCGGGCGAACAGCGCGATGGTCAGCAGCACCCCGAGACAGAACACGAGCACGGGCCAGCCGGTCAGATGGCCCACGGCGCCGAGCTGCACGGGCACCGTGGTCTCGGCGGCGTCCGGTATACGACTGACGAACCCGGCGTCGACGAAGCCGATGAACGCGATGAACAGGCCGATGCCGACGCCGATGGCCTGCTTGAGCTGCTGCGGGATCGCGTTCATGATCGCCTCGCGCAGCCCGGTGAGGACCAGCACGCAGATCAGGACACCTTCGATGACGACGAGGCCCATCGCGTCGGGCCAGCTCATCAGCGGGGCCAACTGGAAGGCGACGACGGCGTTCAGGCCGAGGCCCGCGGCGATGGCGAGCGGCAGATTGCCGCCGACGCCCATGATGACGGTCATCACACAGGCCACCAGGGCGGTGGCGGTGACCAGTTGGCCGGTGTCGAGCGTGTGCCCGAACTTGTCCTTGGCGCTGCCCAGGATGATCGGGTTCAGGACAAGGATGTAGGCCATCGTGAAGAACGTGGCGAAGCCGCCGCGTATCTCACGGCCGAAGGTGGATCCCCGTTCGGAGATCTTGAAGAACCGGTCGACGCCGTTCGAAGCCGGTGGTTCGGCGCTCGGCCGGTCGGCCACCTTCTGTGTCTCGGACATGCGGGTACTCCTTGTTGCCTCAATGATCGGTGCGCGGATGCTGGCTGGATTGTTCCCGCGTTGAACCTGTTTCAGGTTTTCCCCGTGTTACGGAATGGAGGTCGGCCCGCCAGACGATGTTCGAAGGCCTGTACCAACCCGCCCAGTTGATCACTGCTACGCTCCGGATCCCATCGGGCTCACCCCCGGATGATCACGTGTCAGCCACACGGCACACACAAACCGCAGCGAGGAGAGGTCCCCCGTGGGCACAGTCGTCGACGACGCCGCCTCCGTGGAGTTCCATGCCTTCTTCGAACGCCACTACGCCGAACTGTCCAGGTTCGCCCATCTGTTGACGGGCGAGGCGGACGCCGCCGACGATCTCGCGGCCGACGCGCTGCTCGCGCTCTGGCACCGCTGGGACCGGGTGCGCGCCGCCGACCATCCGGCGGCGTACGCCCGCGGGGTGGTCGCCAATCTGGCCCGCACCCGGATCCGCAGCGCGGTGCGCGAGCGCCGTCGGGTCGCCCTGTTCTGGTCGCAGCGCGAGGAGAAGACCGAGAACCCGGACGTGGCCGGCGCGGTCGACGTCCAGGAGGCCCTGCGCAGACTGCCGTTCCGCAAGCGGGCCTGTGTGGTGCTGCGGCACGCCTTCGATCTCTCGGAGAAGGACACCGCGCTCGCCCTCGGCATATCCGTCGGTACGGTTAAGAGCCAGACGTCGAAGGGCATGGCGGAGTTGCAGCGGTTGCTCGGACCGCAGAGCCCTCCGCTGCGGATGCACGCGGCGATGGCACGCGGCGGCGAGACCGGAGGGAGGAACCGATGAGACACCAGGACGTGCACGAGGAGCTGAGCGCCCGGCTGCACGAGGCGGCCGAGGGACACGAACCCGACCGGGCGCGCATCCTGGCGCGGCTCGAACGCGGCATGGCCGCGCAGTCCCGCCCCGATCACCGGGCCACCCGGCCGCCCGTGTTCGGCTGGGTGCGGGTCGTCAGCGCCACGGCCGCGGTGGCGAGCGTCCTCGCGATCGGCGGCTATGCGGTGGCGTCCGCGGTGAAGAGCGACTCCCCCGCCCAGCAGACGGTGTCCGTCTCCCCGACACCCTCGCAATCACCGGCCGCGACGAGCCACGCCCCGGTCAAACCGGTTGCCCCGAAGCCCAGTTCGGACTCCGACGCCACTTCGCAGAGCTCTCCGAAGGCGAGCGCCTCCACGACGAGTTCCGCGACCCCCACGCCCTCCATTCCCGTGGTGCCGCCCGCTTCCGGCACCGAGGACGGCCCGCTGTGGTCGGACGGCTCGATCGACCCGGGCAGCAACGACTTCTGGGCGCAGAGCGATGTCACCCTGAAGACGACCAAGCAACTCACCGCGCTCACCGTCCAGTTGAAGATCAAGCAGACCGGCGGGGTCACCTCGACGGGCGCCTGGCGCTCGCTGCCGGAGGACGACTTCACGCTGACGGTGGCCGAGCAGGACGGGTTCCTGGTCTACACATGGGTGCTCAAGGAGGGCCGTACGGTCGCGGCGGGCGAGTGGGTCTTCGCCGGGCAGTACGACCATGAGCGCGGCGGCCGGGATGCCAAGGACGACAGCTACTCGGCGGCGGGCACGGTAGGAGCGGCGGGTACGGCGGGTGGCCAACAGCTCGCGGTGAAGGGCGACTTCGCGGCGCAGAAGTCGTAGACAGAAATCTCAGGCAGACGGCAACCCTTTCTCCAGCGGCGGCGACAAGGAAGCGCAAGGTTCCTCCCGCACGGAGTCACACGGAGCAAGTCGCTTGAGCACGCACAAGAAACACCTCACCCGCAGGCGGGTGCTCGGGGCCTCCGCGATCGGTGTCGCCGCCACCGGCGCGGCCGTCGCGGGCGGCACCGGCCTCCTCACTTCCGCCTCGGCCGCCGCCTTCGGATACACCGACGACGGCGCCAACTACGTGATCACCACAGGCGCTTCACTCGTCCTCAAAATCTCCAAGTCGACCGGCGACATCACGTCCCTCGCCTACAAGGGCAAGGAGTACGAGGGCTACGGCGGCAAGCACTCGCACGTCGAGTCCGGCCTCGGCGCCTCCACTGTCACGATTCTGCAGTCCGGGTCGACGATCCTGGTCAAGGTCGCGCACGGCGCGATCACCCAGTGGTACGCGGCCCGCAGCGGCGAGAACAACGTCTACCTGTGGACGAACAAGGCGGACGCCTCCTTCACCGCGACCCGCTACATCGTGCGGGTGAAGCCGGGGATGTTCCCCAACTCCGGCTCGGACGCGTGGGATTCGACAACCGACACGATCATCGAGGCCGGCGACGTCTGGAAGCACCCCGACGGCACGACCCGCTCCAAGCACTACTCGGGCAAACGGACCATCGACTACGACCACGTCGGCTTCACCACCGGCTCGGTCGGCCTGTGGCTGATCCGTTCCAACCACGAGAAGGCGTCCGGCGGCCCCTTCTACCGCTCCCTGCTGCGCCACTCGAACGAAGGCGGCGCCGGGCTGTACGAGATCCTGCACTACAACGAGGCCCAGACAGAGCCCGAACGCTTCGGCCTCCAGGGCCCGTTCGTGGTGGCCTTCACGGACGGCGGGGCACCCTCGTCCTCACTCTCCGCGGCGAACCTGGACACCTCCTGGGCGGACTCGCTGGGCATCACCGGCTGGGTCGGCAAGGCGGGCCGCGGCAAGGTGGCGGGGGTGGGCCTGAAGAACATGGCCGCTGGGCACCCCTACACGGTGGGCTTCGCCAACGCGGACGCGCAGTACTGGACGAAGGCCGCGGCCGGCACCGGCGCGTTCTCTTGCAAGGGGATGCTGCCGGGGACGTACACGTTGACCGTCTTCAAGGGCGAACTGGCCGTGCACACAGGGTCGGTGACGGTGACGGCAGGCGGTACGACGTCCCTGCACACCCTGAGCATCACCGGCGACCCCTCCACCGCCTCGACGGTGTGGCGGCTCGGGGACTGGGACGGGACGCCCAGCGAGTTCAAGAACGCCGAGCTGATGACGTACGCGCATCCCTCCGACGCCCGGGCGGCGAAGTGGACGGGGAACGTGACGATCGGGAGCGGGACGGAGGCGGCGTCCTTCCCGGCGTACATGTGGAAGGACGTGAATGACGGCGTCCTCATCTACTTCAAGCTGACGGCGGCGCAGGCCGCCGTGGCGCACACGCTGCGGGTCGGAGTGACGACGGCGTACATCAACGCGCGCCCCCAGGTCACCGTGAACGACTGGGTCTCGGCGATCCCCACCCCACCCACACAGCCCTCCACGCGCGATCTCACCACGGGTTCCTACCGCGGAAACAACCACACGTTCGTTTTCAACGTCCCTTCCAGTGCGTGGAGTTCGGACGTCTCGAAGTACAACGTCCTGAAGATCAACGTGGTCAGTGGTTCGACAGGCTCGGCGTACCTCAGCCCGGGCACGTCGTTCGACTGCATGGACCTGCTGACCTGAGCCCCCCTCGGTCAGCAGAGCGACGCCCCTGCCGGTGACGATCGGTGGGGGTGTCGTGTTGTGGGGTGCGGGGGCTTGTGTGCCCCGCCGTCATCGCGGGGTCGGATGCGCAGAGTGTGGACGGAACGGTCGAGCAGCGGAGCATGACTGTCCGGAGACGGTCAGCCCTTCGCCGCGGCGAGCAGGTGGGGATAGCACTCGCTGCAGGGGTCGTTGACGCTCTCCGGACGAGTCGCGCTGACGTGGTCGGAGCGGTCGAGTAGGTGGGCGTAGGGCGCTGTGAAGGCCGTGACGAACGGATCGGCCTGGGGCGGGGCGCGTCGATGCCGACGGTGAGGGCCGGGCCTGCCTGGTCATGGACGCCGGCGGCGATGTCCCGGCGCGGACCCGTAGTACCGCTTTGGACCTGCTCAGCGTTCTGCTCCTCGGCCAACCACCGTACGGAGGAGCAGAATTCCGAGTCCAGGGACAGTTCTGCCAACTCCGACCACGCCTGGACCTGTTCCGTCTCCGGGTTGTCGGGCAGCTGGGGGTGGCATCGAGCACATGCCCTCTCGTACGCGGGAGCGTGGCCAAGGACGCCGATCACGGTGTCGAGGAACTCGCCGATGAACACCCGCGCCGCAGAAACAGGACCCGGATCTGTATGTCCGGCACGTCGCCGTCAACACCGTGGCGACGCGTGAGCCTGATGGTGGTTCTTCGTACACGCCCTCGACCTAGCCGCCTCGGCAGGACGAGCCTGGCACCTGGTCCGATCTGGAACGGCCGTGAACGGGACTGAATGAGACGGAAACTGAGACGGAGCCTGCGCATAACTCGGGTTCTGGAAGGACTTGCCCTGACCCCTCGGGGAGCCTGCGCATACGGCGGGCACCCTCAGCTTGGGAAGCTGAGATCATTTGGGGGCGGTTCGGGGACTGGCCTGAGCAAACGGCCGGCTCGTGGTCTCGTTGGGCTGGGCGGCTTTCACCGTGGTTCCCCGCTGTTCCCCGCTCGATCTGGTGCGCTTGTGGTGCAGACCGTAGGCGTCAGAGGCAGTGCTGGTGGAACGTGTTGTCAGTAGGCACGGCTAGGGTCTTTGACGCGCGGTCGGCTTCCGAGGTGCTCAGCTCTGTAGAGCAGTTGCATCCCCGGTTCTGTCTGGGGGCGGCCCGGGTACGGCCCGGGACCTAACCGACGGCCGGGCTTCGTCGATGGCCAAGGAGAGACCTGCCGGCGCCGACCGCACACCGAACATGGCACCTTCCAGGGAGCGAAGGCACGCTTTCCAACTGTGATGATGCCTCGCGGAGCCGCGTGCAGGGGCGTTCACCTGCGTTCACGGGCGGCCGGTCATGGGAGCGACAATCGGCCTCAGTCCCGTCTGAACGGCCGTGAACGGTGGTGAATGAGACGGAAACTGAGACGGCCGTGCTCTTCAGCGCAGCCTGTCAGCGCGGCCTGTCGCCGGATCCAGGGCGCCCCTCGATGGCGGTCACGAACGCCGTGGCTGGGTCGGTTCCTACGATGCTGCCCACCGCCGCAGCTTCCTGGTGGCGTGGTCCTTCTGCAGTCGGGTTGCCGGGGACTCCCTCGCGGTCATCACGAGCGCCATGATGGGGGTCCATCGCTTACGCCCCCTGCGGGTCGTCCATCGGACCGCCGGAAAGCTCGTGATCTGGGTGACGTGCTCGCGCGCGATCACCCGAGTGCGCAGGTATCCACGGATCACCATCGTCGTGTGCTGACACGTCACGCCGAGCCGGTATCCCCTGACAGAGATGACGGCCGACCCGATCAAGACGAGGCAAGCCGCGGATCGCGGAAGGCCGTCACCGGCCTGTACCGCGTAGGCAACGGCCCCAACTGCTGGGATCGCCCCGAGACTGCCGTTCGCGAGACGGTTCAGCCTCGACAGCGACAGCTCCATGAGACTCCTCACCCGTATGGGGACGCGCCGGCGAGCGTACAGGCAGCGAGCCTCCTCCTAGAAGGAGCGCCAGCAAATCTCCGGCTCCCTGACCTGGAGGATCCGCAGGGAGCGGGCGATAAGGATCGTGCTCGCGCTCTCAGCTTGGGAAGCTGCCGCAGGCGTCTGCGCTTGTCCGCCGCTGTTCGCCTGCGCTGCCACGCAACCAGACACTCACGGCCCCAGCGACCTGGCGGCAGCCCCGGGCTGGGGGCCTCAAGGATGCCTGAGCCGCGAAGGCTCGAACAGCCGCTAGTAGTAACCGCTGTGTACGGCCCAGACGTCGATGACAACCATCGTCAGGACCCACAGGGCTGCGACACCGAGAACGGAACGTTTGACCAGTCGGGTCCGCTGCCGCACCACGGTGGTGAGCTGTTCTGTGTCCCTGCCGTCAGGTCGTGGGTAATCTCGCCATCTGCCCGTTCCTATCCAGACTGCCGCCAAAGCCACGGCGATCCAGACAGTCCACTCTCCTAGCCGTTCACCCAGTTGGTACAGCGTCATCTGTCCCCCCAATCCCAGCACAGAAGGAACCTACTGCGACCGCGGGACAGCACTTCGGTCGGGGCAGGTAGCCGATTCGGGGCGGACAACTTCTGATCTACCCTCCCCGTCGCCTTCGTTGCCTCCACCGCCTCCATCGTCGCGGTCGCCACCGCCATCGGACCCGGCCTGCGCTCCCCCAAAGTCACCCACACCAAACAAACTCAACTCCTGACCAGGAGCGTGGACCGCGGGCCCCGCAGCGTCCTGCGATCCATGGGCCGTCGGACGCCCTGAGCTCCGCACCGAGGGCTTTGTCGTCCTCACCGCACGTGCGAGGGGACTACCAGGGCCACTCTCGGCTAGCTGACGGGCAGTATTGGTGGCTGGCGCCGGGTCCTTGGGGCGTTTCCGTGGGCCCGGCGCCGTCTTCGGGGTCGGGGTCGGGGTCGAGGTCGAGGTCAGATCTCCAGGCCGAACTCGCGCCACCGGTCCGAGATGGTGGTGAGGAAGCTCTGTGACGCGGCCAGGGAGTCGGCCCGAAGGGCCTCCTCCAGCGTTGTCCACCGGACCTCGTGGATTTCCTCTTCCTGCACGTCGGGATGCGCGGGAAAGTCTCCGACGCAGACCCATGCGTGGATCTTCCCGTGCCCTTCGTCCCTGGGGAGGCACCCGAGTGAAATCATCCCCCTCGCGTCGAGGTCGATACCCAGCTCTTCCCGCACCTCGCGCCGAGCGGTGTCCAAGGGCGTGTCGTCGGAGGACTCCATCTGGCCCCCGACGGGATGCCAGTACCCGGGATAGCGGAGAGTCCGCGCGAGCAGGATTCTTCCCGAGTCGATCAGGAAGACGAAGGACGTCCACAGGTCGGATCCATTGACCCGCTGCTCGTACGCGTGGTCCACGGCGGAGAGCGGAACACCGGGATCCGTGATCGCTGCTCGTTCGTTGACCACGTCACTGCTTTTGGAGGGGCCGAGCACCCGCGACTCGTTGCCGGCCACGTGCTCGGTGGCGACCAGAGTCACGGACCAGGAATCCCATACGGCTTCATTCGGGCTTGTCGTGGTGTGGAACCTCCCGGCAGGAATGTGGAGCGGGTTCCCCTGCGGTGTGGCGTCCCATTCCGAGACCATGCGGACAGTTGTGGACCTTCCTTCCGGCGAGAGAACGCTGACTCCGACGCCGGGCGAGCTCTCGACGGTGAACGAGTCGTAGCAGACGGCCGTCGCGCCGTCGTCCACGTCGTATATCGCGTGCCGGACACAGCCCACGACGGAACGTGTCAGCAGGTCCCAGCCGTGGCTGTGCACGATGAAGGGGTCGGAGTCCGTTATCCGCTTTCCGGCGGGCGGCCACAGATGCACGCGGATGCCCCACTCCGGGAACGTGTCCAAAGGCAGGCGGAACACGAGGAATCCGTAGGGGTGCAGGTAGGGGGGCGAGTCGTCCAGGAACGCCCGCAGGTCCCGCCACCCTTGACGAGTCATCCACGAGCCGATCGCCTCACGCGTTGGCATAGGGGTTCACCGGCCTCCGGTACGCGTCCAGCGTCAGGTTCAGGAGTTCGTCGTCCGCCCCTTGGAGTATGTCTAGCAGGGAGAGGACTTCCCTAACGTCCGCGATGGAACCAGGATCCAGCTCGGTGGCGGACCGAGGGAGAGTCAGTTCCGTGCTCTGGCGGTTGCTCAGCCGCATGTCCTCTTTGGTCGAGTCGTAAAAGGACGAGCCGACCGGGTATTTCAACGCGGCCGTGCCGGCCTTCTCACGGGTCACGATCACGCAGGTGTCGGACAGGTCGATCGTGAACGGTGAAACGGTGGACGCCAGGTATACCCGGCAGTTGAGCCGGGAGAACTGGTAACTCAGGAGCTGGAGCCTGATGATGGTCGCGGCGATCTCCGCCTGCGCGCGCCGCCGGGTCCAGTAGTCCCGCCGGTCGGGGTTCGCGTTCCTCCGGTACTCGGCGAAGAAGTCCATGAGTTCGACGTTGTCCGGATCGAGCACCTGCACGTTCACCAAGAGATAGTGTCCCTGCCTCTCGGCGCGCTGGAGAAGGGTCGGCAGGACCGCCGATCTGAAATACCGAGCCGTATGACCCCGGTAGTCCCAGGCATTGGTTGCGCCAGCTGCTTTGTCCAGCTCGGTGGAGATCGATCCGGGGTCGGTGACCTGAACCTCCATCGGTCCCTGCCGCTTCAGGCCGTAGAAGAACACCACGAGCAGGGAGACGCACAAGGAGGCCACCGCGGCCCCGGTGAGCGAGTCGACGATCGAGATGATCATGTCGCTGAGACTCACCTTCGTCGCCCCGCCCAGGTGCGGCAATGCGAACAGCCTGATGACGATCAGCAGCGCGGCGGCCAGACCGAGCGAGGAGAGGTACAGCTTCGTGTTCACGCCCGCCGGGCCGTCACTTCTCCCGGTGTCGTCCATGAGCCATCCCCCGATCGTTCGACCGCCAACCCGTCCGCTCCACCCGCGTGGATCCAGTGGAGTCAACAGGACCCGCGGGTGGTCCATCAAGAGACCGTGAACGCCGGTGTCACCGCCGAGACGCTGATGCGGCGAGGCTTTCCTGTGCCGACCGCCGGGAGCCGTCCCCCAGCCGGACCGCCGGACCGTTGAGAGATGGGCCGCGGGCACCGCCGTGGCCGACGTCGGCGTCACCTGCGTCGGACTCGGGTGCGGAATTCGCCGCCATCACCCTCACGTCCGCCTGTTCGTCCACTGGTCCAGAAAGGAAGCCCCGGGTCTTCGACCTGGGGGTCCTATATGGAGCGGGTGACGAGAATCGAACTCGCGCTCTAAGAGGGCGTCTCACGTGGCAAGTTTCGCGAGCTTCTTGTAGCAGGTCAGAGCAGCGGCCAGGCTGAGGAAGGCGAGGAAGTGCGAGCCCTGTCGTTCGTATCGGATGGTCAGGCGGCGGTAGCCGAAGAGCCAAGCGATCGACCGCTCGATCTTCCAGAGGTGCCGACCAAGGCGTTCGCCGGACTCGATGCCTGGCCGCGCGATGCGCGCGACGAGCCCACGCTCGCGCAGCCATCTGAGGTGTTCGGCGGAGAAGTACGCCTTGTCCGCACGGAGTTTGACGGGCCGGCGCCGCCGTGGTCCCCGGCGGGACCGGACGGCGGGGATGCCGCGGATGAGCGGCTTGAGGGCGAGACTGTCGTGCATGTTCGCACCTGACACGGCGACGGCGAGCGGGATGCCCTGGGCATCGGACAGCACGTGCAGCTTGCTGCCCTTCTTACCCCGATCGACCGGGTTCGGCCCCGTCAGCGATCCCCCCTTTTGACGCGAACGGAGGCCGCGTCGACGATCCCCGAGGTCCAGTCCACCTCGCCCCGGACCCCGAGTTCGTCCAGCACCGCCCGATGCACCCGACGCCACAGGCCGACCTCGGTCCATACCCTGAAGCGGCGATGCGCGGTGGCGGAGGACGTGCCGAACGTCGGCGGCAGATGCCGCCAGGCACAGCCGCTGGTCAGCACGTACACCACTGCGGTGAACACGGCCCGCTCGTCACGCGGAGCGGTCCCGCCACCTTGCGGTCGAGCCGCGAACGACGGCAGCAACGGGGCGACCAGCTCCCAGAGTTCATCAGGAACCAGACGCTTCGACAGATCAGCACTCACGGCAGGCATCATGCCGCTCGAACATCAAGTCACGTGGGACAGCCCTCTACGCCTTGACTGATGAAGCCGATCTGGCGGCCTGCTCGATCTTCGCGCAGTAGGCGGTGCGGGCGTCCTCATCGATCTGCGTCTCATGTTGGGGGCGCATCCCGGTTCGGCCGTCGACGCCTTCGCGCAGGATGTCGGCGTGCCCCGCATGCCGATTTGTCTCGCCGAGGACGTGGACCAGGATGGCGAACAGGTTCGTGTTGGAATAAGGCTCCGGCCACCACGGCACGTGGCCGGGGGCATCGAGGGCAAGCTCGTCGATCGTCGCGTCTGAGTGTTCCCACGTGCGCCGATAGGACTCGATGATCTGATCGCGCGCCTCGTCCTCAGCCGCCCACAGATCGCTGCCGTCGTGGTCCTGCCACCGGGGCAGCGGTTCCGGGGACGGCCGGTCGAAGACCTCGCCGAAGTACCTGGCCTCGACGCTGGCCACGTGTTTGACCAGGCCGAGGAGGTTGGTCCCGGTCACTGTCAAAGGTCGGCGGGCGTCGTATTCGGACAGGCCGTCGAGTTTCCAGAGCAGCGCCTCGCGGTCCCGCCGCAGTCTGCCGTGCAGGCTGTCCTTCGCGAATTCATCGATCATGCGGCATGAGCCTTCCATGGGTTACTCGTGGCCTCAAGATCCCGTACGTGGACCGCAATGGCCGGCAGAGCCGAAGCCTGGCCATGGCCACCGCCCTGAGCTACTCACGAAGCTCGCGGAACTTGCCACGTGAGACAACCTCTAAGCTTGGGAAGTTCGGGTTTCTTGGCGGCGGTTGTCGGGGTGACCTGCGGCGAAGTAGCGTTGGAGCTCTGGTTGCACCGCGGCCAGTCCCCGCTGTTCCCCGTGGTTCCCCGTTGGATCTGGCACGCGAATGGCACGGCCTCTCCGCCGAGCGGCCCCGGCGAGGCCAGACCTTGGAACGCATGAGTTTCAGCTCGCGACAGTCAGCCATGATGGCGGGTCGGACGTAAACAGCTATTGAGAGTCAGCTGCGGTCGTTGAGGGCGCTGTACTTCCCTGCTGTACAGCTTGAGCGGTTTGGCGTGCGTGGGCGAGGTTGTTGCGGCTCATGAGGGTGTCGGCGTGGGGTGTCGAGGCCATCGGTGCATGCCTGGGTGCGCAAGTACGAACATTCGGGTCTTTCGAGGTTGGCGGACCGGTCGCACCGGCCAGGTTCGTGTCCGCACCGGATCGTCGGGGAGGTGAAGGCGGTGGTCTGCGAACTGCAGCGCCGGCATCCCGGCTGGGGCCCGCGCCGCCTGGTGCACGAGCTGGAACGGCGGGGCATCGCGCCGGTGCCTCGGGGGCGACGGTCTATCAGTTCCTGATGTGCAACGGTCTGGTCGGACCGGGAGGCTTGAAGTCCTAGACAGGTCGACCCCCACAACCCTCGAACTGGGCCGACCTGCCCCCTGGCCCCGGTCTGACGAGAACGCTCCCCGTGTTCTGACCCTACGCCAGAGGAAGTTCGGCCAGCATCACAGCGAAGACCGGGGAGTCCGGGAAGGGCTGTTGTTCGCCCACCTTCTTGAAGCCCCAGTCCTCGTAGAGCGCCTGCACCCTGGGGTGCGTGACGTCCACAAGGAGGACAGCCAGGTCCTCTGTCCTGTTCTCCAACAGGGCCCGGGAGAGCAGGTCGGCGATGCCCTGCTTTCGGTGGGTCTGGCGGATCGCCAGTTCGGAGTAGGCGAAGGTCAGGGTCTTCTCGGGGGCGAGGGTGAGGTATTCGCGCCACCACTCCCGGCCGTCGACAGCCGGTGCGCCGTAGGCGAATCCGACGGCCGTGTCTCCGGCGTACGCGATCACGCAGGAGTAGCCCTCGCGCGAACCCCACTGGTCGACGAACCAGGGGAACTTCTTGCGGAAGTCGTCCGTCCGATCGCCCTGGGCGTCCGCGTGGATGTCGATGATTGTTTGCCGGATTTCCGGCAGGTCCTCACGGCTGTAGCGACGGACGTCCAGGTCGGGCATCAGGCTCGGCTCCATTCGGATCGGTAGCGGTCTCCCCACTCTCGGGCGATCGACGCGTCCGGCGCAAGGGTGATCAAGTCCCGGTAGAAGTCGCCGAGGAGGGATCGCATACGGCCTGGGATCGGGTTGCCGGACATCAGCTCGAAGACCTCCGAGGCCGACGTGCATGCCGGGTCTACGTCCCGTTGGTGGATCTGTGTCAGGGCGAGCCGAGCCGTGGCCAGGGCGCGGTTCCGCTTGAAGGGTTTCGGGATGCCGTTCAGTGCCTTGTGGGAAGCGGCTTCGGCCTCGGCTGAGTCCCCGATCCTGTCTCGGGCAATGGCCGTCATCGCGGTCAGCTCGGCCACTCCGTAGAAGCGCACCCAGCTCGGGCGGGTCTCGTCGTCGGTCGCCTTGTCCAACGCCTCCTCCGCGTACCCGAGGGACCTGATGGTCGCCTGGCGGTCGCCGAGGGTGGCGTGGGCAACTGCCGTACGGGCGTGGGCCAGTGAGCCGTAGAAGGGATCCCGTCGGGCGGTGGCCGTTGCCTGGGCCGCGTACCCTGCGTCCACCGCATCGGTGAATCTGTCTCGCTGGTGGGCGAGCATCGCGTACGAGTTCCAGACGCGCAGCTCTACGACGGGGTCCTTGGCCATCCCAGCGAGGTACAGGGCGCGGTCCAAGCGGGCCTGGGCGTGGTCGAGTTGACGGCCGTCGATGGCAGCCCATGCAGCCGTCGAAAGGTAGTTGGCGGCAACGGAGTACAGCCGTTGGCGGATGCGCTGGGAGGCGGCCTGCCCGACCTTGCCGAGTGCCTCGTCAGCCCCGGCGAGTGCCGACCGTTCCAGGTCTTCGTGTCCGCCTCTGGACGCGTCCAGAGCCATCAGGGCGTCCAGGCCTGTACGGAGGAGGATTACATCAGAGGTGCCGACAGCGGTCGGCCTCGAATCCAGGATGGGCGCCGCGACGGCAACAGCGGTGCCGGTGAGGAAGTTTCTGCGCCTCACGACTGACTCCGGTTCGGTGGTGGTGGGTAGTGGCGCCGGCGGGCTGAAGCCCAACTCCTCGGCCGTACAACCGAATACTGCCTCTAAGGCTTCGCGTCGACGGGGGTGGGGCCAGCGGGTTTTTCCGGTGAGCCAGTTCCGGACGGTGCGGTCGCTCACCGTTCCCTCAGCTCCGCGAGCGCGCAGGAATTCGTTGACGGCCTCGGCCAACTCGGCCTGTTTGAGCGCCGACTCGACCATGGCGTTGATGAGGCTCTCGTTCCCCTCCACGCACCCACCGTAGCCACTTCGCCCCCGTGAGTAGGGGGGAGCGGCGGGAAATTTCCGGTGGTTCGCGATGTGCACCGGGCCGACTTTTCCTACTCGGCGCGGGTGCGCAGCCGTTGACTTGAGCGAGGCCTTCGTCCACCGACACCTCTGAGGTCCAGATGATCGTGTCAGCGCAGCCACACCCCACCGGGCACCCCGGATACTCCGAGACTCTTCCTGCCCGGGAGGAAAGCGCCGAGGCAGCCCGCAAGCTCGTCAGGACTGCACTGGCCGCCTGGGACCTGGATGAGCTGACGGACTCGGGAGTTCTTCTCGTCACGGAGTTGGTGGCGAACGCGGTGAAGCACACGAACACCCGGAACATCCGGGTCGTCGTTTCAAGACCGAGCGAGCGGTTCGTACGGATCGGTGTGGTCGACAAGGCCCGCGCATTACCGCAGATGGTCAAGCCTGGTAACGACCTGCTCACCAGCGGCCGGGGGCTTCTGCTGATCGATGCTCTTGCCGAGCGTTGGGGGACGGACATGTATCGCTGGGGCAAGCAGGTCTGGGTCGAGTTGCTGAGCGAGTCGACTGCATGACCGCGAAGAGGCCCCGGTCAACCCGCAGGGACCAGGGCCTCCTCGCGCATCAGCTCCGCGCGTCACCCCACGAAAAGCAGACCTCGCGCTTTCGATCCACCGATACGACCGGCGTGATCGTCAGATGCTTCGGCGACACGTCAGTTCATCGTCGCGCCAATGGTCGTCGACCCCGTCGTCAGGAAGGTGGTCGTCGGCAGCGCCCCACTCGCCGACCGCGCCCCGTAAGCCGTAGTCGCATCCGTCGACTTGAAGGCCGGGGTGGCCACACCGCTGTCCCAGTTGTTGGCGGCGGAGACCGTCGACGAACCGAGCTTGTCCAAGCCGCCCGCGTTGCTGACGGCGAGGTTGCGGGCGAGGCGGGACTTGCTGGTGGCGAAGTAGAAGCCGGCTGAGGCGTTGGAGTAGGCGGTGTTGCGGTTGAGGATGATCGCGCCGGTGTTGGAGTTCTCGGTGAAGCCGTTGAGGGTGTTGTCCCAGGCCGCGTTGTCGTTGACGACGTGGGCGACCGAGACGCCTCCGCCGCCGAGCTTGAAGCCGTTGCCGTTGCCCTCGAAGGCGGAGTCGTTCCAGCGGTTCTTGCCGTTGCCGAACGACCAGGAGTGCTCGATGGTGACCGGCGAGGAGAACTGCCACAGGTCGAGGCCGTCGTCCGAGTTGTTGTAGAGGCGGGCGCCGGTGACCTTGTTGCCGGTGCCGGAGCCGAACTTGATGGCGATGCCGTCGGCGTTCTGGCCGTGTCCGGCGGCGTCGTAGTTGCCGTAACTGTCCAGGTTCTGCACGAGGTTGTTGGTGGTGCCGTCGCCGCGCAGGGTGAAGCCGGAGTCGCCGTTGTTCGCGGTCACCAGGTTCTTGAAGATCCCGCCGACCGAGGAGGTGGCGACGAAGCCCTGGGCCGGGGAGTTCTGGAAGGTGAGGTTCTGGACGGTCCAGTAGTCGCCGTAGATCCCGGCCAGCCACTGTCCTGCGGGCAGCTTGGAGCCGTCGATCTTCACCTTCTCGGTGCCGTACGCCTCCAGCGTGATGCGGGCCGAACTCGTGCCGTCCGCCGTGGACTTGAGGGTCGCGGCCGGGGTGTAGGTGCCCGCGCGGACCTGGATGACCGTGCCGGCGGTGGCGTTCGCGACGGCCGTCTCCAGTTGGGCGGTGGTGGACACGGTGACCGTCGACGAAGCGGCCTGGGCACCGCCGTTGTTGAGGCCTAGGTAGACGCCGCCCGCCCCTGCGGCGACGGCCACCGCGGCGGCGATCGAGAGGGTGCGGGTCCTGCGGTGGCGTCCGGTGCTGGTGCGCACGGCGTTGGTTCCTTTCCTGGATGAACACTTGGACTGCTTCGCTCACGAAACGGGCCAGAGGGGCCGCCCCGGCCCGTTTCTGAGTCCTGGTCGCCGCCACGGCCGGAAAGGGTTGCCGTGGCGGCGGAGGAAGGAAGGAAAAAGATCACGCGAACCGATCAAGCGAACCGATCAAGCGGACAGATCAGCTCACGAAGTACGTCGGGTTCGGGATCTTGTACGTCTTGTCGGCGTAGCCCCCGTCGAGGTCCGAGTACTGGTCGCCGAAGTTGGCGACGATGTCGTACCCGAGGGACTCGATGTGCTTCCTGGTGCCGGACTTGTACTGCACCGTGGTGCAGGTCCAGGCGCCGGCCGTGGCGCAACCGCTCAGGTACGACGGCGGGTTGGCCGTGTTCTTGAGGAACATGTGGTCGGCGTCGAGGTTGACGTCGGCGCCGACCTTCTTCAGGTTGTCGACCGCGTAGGTGCGCTGCGCCTCGCTGAGACCCGAGTTGTAGAAGACCGTGACGCCCTTGGAGGCGGCGTACTTGACCAGCTCGGGGGTGCCGAAGACCTCAGGGCGGTTGGCCTGGGCGACGTACGCGGCCCAAGTGGCCGAGCTGTAGCCGTAGTTGTTCTTCTTCTCGTAGTCGAGGCTGAGCAGCAGCGTGTCGTCGATGTCGAAGACGACCGCGGGCTTGACGCCCTTGTGGTGCTTGCGGACGGCCGCGTCGATGTACTTCTTGGCGGACGCGTCGATGCGCGCCAGGTCCTTGGCGTAGGGGCTGGTCGCCGAGGCCTGGTACACGCCGCTGCTGTCGAGCGTGGTGCCGTAGTAGGTGTCGATGTCCTTCGTCAACAGGCCGATGTTGTACGGCTCGTGGGTCGAGTTGGCCGTCGACTGGCCGGCCGTGGCGACGCCCGTTCCGTACAGGGCGGCACCGGCGACGACGCAGGCGGCGCCGACGGCTGCCGCTCTGAGGGACTTCCGCATGGAATCTCCGGATCTGGGGATCTGCTTGATGAGTGATGCACCAGGTCAGGGATCATCTACGCGCATCACGCACCGAACGCGCGAGCCCCGTTACCGAATTGGTATCCGATTCATGGGAAGCCCCTCTTCCACTTGAGTGGCAAACAGGTCGGGCCGGCTCGGCTCGGGTCAGTTCATCGTCGCGCCGATCGTCGTGCTCCCCGTCGTCAGGAACGTCGTCGCGGGCAACGTTCCGCTCGACGAACGGGCGTTGTACGTCGTCGACGCGTCCGTGGAGATGAACGACGGCGTGGAGATGCCGGAGTCCCAGTTGTTTCCGGCCGAGGTGACCGCGGAGCCCTTGGTGACCGAGCCGCTGCCGTTGCTCACCGCGAGGTTCTTGCCGAGCTTGGCGGAGCTGGTGGCGAAGTAGTAGCCCCAGTTGCCGTTGGCGTACGCGGTGGTGCGGTTGATGTAGAGGGCGCCGGTGTTGGAGTTCTCGGTGAAGCCGTTGCCCGCGTTGCCCCAGGCGGCCGAGTTGTTGACGACGTGCGCGACGACCTCGCCGTCACCGCCCAGTTTGTAGCCGTTGCCGTCGCCCGCGAACGCCGAGTCGGACCAGCGGTTGACGCCGTTGCCGAAGGACCAGGTGTGCTCGACGGTGACCGGCGTGGAGAAGGACCAGAAGTCGATCCCGTCGTCGGAGTTGTTGTACAGACGGGCGCCGGTGACGAGGTTGCCGCTGCCGGAGCCGAACTTGATGGCGACGCCGTCCGCGTTCTCGCCGTGCGTCGCGGCGTCGTAATTGCCGTACGAGTCAAGGTTCTTGACCGTGTTGTTGACGGTGCCGTCGCCGGTGAGCGTGAAGCCGGAGTCGCCGCCGTTGATGGTCTTGACGTTGTTCCAGTTGGTGCCGGTGCAGGACTGGCAGACGACCGCGCTGTCCGGGGAGTTCTGGAACGTGATGTTGGAGACGTTCCAGTAGTCGGCGGTCAGCTTGAAGATCCAGGAGCCCGCCGCCATCGACGAGCCGTCGATCTTGACCGTCTCCGAGCCGTACGCGGTGAGCGTGATCGGCGCGGACGAGGTGCCGTTGGCCGTCGACTGGAGGGTGGCGGTCGGGTAGTAGGTGCCGCCGCGGACCTGGATGACCGTGCCGGCGGTGGCGTTCTTGATGGCGTTGGACAGGTCGGTGGAGTTGCTGACCACGACGGTCGCGGCGTGCGCCGGAGTGGCGATCACGGCGAGTCCGAGGGATGCCGTGGTCACGGCGAGTGCGGTGAAGGTGCTGATACGACGCATGACGTGCGGGTCCTTTCGTCGATCAGAGCTGAGTCGGACGGAATGAGTCGGACGGGGTTGCGTCGGACGGAATGAGTCGGTCGGATTGAGTCGGTCAGAGTGAGCGGACGGGTCGCCAGTCACCGAGATAGGTCGCGGGGGTGTGCAACCCGGCCTCGACGGGCGTGAGTTGGGGCCGGTTCTCCGGGACGGTGATCACGGAGCCCGGGCCCGTGTTGCGGTACTCGTTGAAGCGCATCGACTGCCAGGGGTAGGCGTCGCGCATGTTGACGTAGGGCGCGACCGGGTCGATGCCGGGCCCGATCCGGGTGTCCCGTACGACGAGGGACGGCCAGGCCGTCGTCTCGTACGACGGGACCCACGGGCGGGCCAGCTTGTAGGCGGCGTCCTCGGCGCCGGAAGTGATCCGGGAGCGGACCGCGAGGATGCCGTGCGGGTTGGCGCGAGCGGTGGACGGGGCGAAGACCATGCCCTTGGGGGTGAAGGTCACGTCCCGCTGAAGGGTGTGGAAGTGGCAGTCCGCGAAGACCGCGGTGGCCCGCCCGAAGACGAAGTCGACGTCCCCCTCGATGTAGCAGTGGGTGAAGTACTGCCGGTCGAAGGAGTTCAGCGCCGCCGTGTCCACGAAGAGCGTGTCCTGGTGGGCCAGCAGCCGGACGTTCGAGAACAGCGAACGGTCGCCCGTCACATACGCGGCCACCGCCTGCGTCCCGGTGATCTCCGGGTGGTCGGCGCGCAGCCAGTCGTTGGCGAGCGTGAGGTCGCGGACGATCAGCCCCGGCGCCGCCGAGGTGAAGGTCGCGGAGCCCGCCGTACCGTACGTCCCCGAACCGTCTGGTTTCTGCGTCCCGTTGGCGTTGTCGAAGACGATGACGGTGTCGCGCGGATCGCGGGTAGCGCCGCGCAGGGTCAACTCCCCTGCCCCAGTAGGAACATTGACGACTTCGCGGTACGTCCCCGGGTGCACGACGATCGTCCAGCCGGCGCCCTCCACCGCGTCCACGGCCGCCTGGAGCGAATCACCCGGCCGCACGTGCAGCGCACGGCGACGGTCCATGGCTACGGCGGGCCCGGCGCCGGCGGCCACCAGTCCCCCGGCGATCCCGGTCAGGAATGTGCGTCTACGCAGAGCCATTTCAGCTTCTCCGCCCGGGTGTCCAGTCGCCGAGATAGGCCGCGCGGGTCGCCGACTCGGCTTGTGCGGTGCTGAGTTGGGGGCGGTTCTCCGGAGCGGTGATCACAGCTCCCGGGCCCGTGTTGTGGTACTCGGCGAACCGCTGGCTCTGCCAGGGATAGGTGTCCGACATGTTGGTGTACGGCGCCACCGCGTCGATCCCGGCACCCAGCACCGTGTCCCGCACGGTGAGCATCGGGTGGGCGGTGGTGTCCGAGCCGGGCACCCAGGGGCGGGCCAACTTGTAGTAGCCGTCCGGGGCTTGGCTGCTCACCCGGCTGTGTGTGACCAGGTAGCCCTGCGGGTTCGCGAGCGCCGTGGAGGGCGCGAAGACGAAGCCGTACGGTGCCGTCGCCAGGTCGGTGCGGTTCAGGGTGCGGAAGTGGCAGTGGTCGTAGACGGCCGTGGCCCGGCCGAAGACGAAGTCGACGTCTCCCTCGATGTAGCAGCGCGCGTAGTACTGGCGGGCGAAGACGCCGAGGGCGAGCGAGTCGGCGTACAACGTGTCCTGGTGGCCCAGGAAGTGGCAGTCGAAGAAGGCCGAGCGGTCGCCCTGCACCTTGATTGCGACGGCTTGTGTGCCGGTGATGTCGGGGTGGTCGGCGCGCAGCCAGTCGTTGGCGAAGGTGATCCGGCGGGCGGTGAAACCGTCGGTGCGGATGAGGGTGGTGGCCGAGCCGGAGGTGCCGTAGGTGCCCGAACCGTCCGGTTTCTGGGTGCCGTTGGCGTTGTCGTACACCACGACGACATCGCGCGGGTTCTCGCTCGCGCCGATCCAGGTCATCTCGGAGGCGGCCGTGCCCAGTTGGCCGGTCGCCGGGTCGGTGACGCCGGCGGTGACCGTCTCGCGGTAGACGCCGGGGGCGATGACCAGGGTGTATCCGGCGCCGGTCGCGGCGGTGACGGCGGCCTGGACGGTGGTGAAGTCGCCCCGGCCGTGCTGGTCGACGTACAGGGTGAGCGGGGTGAGGCGCGCGGCCGGTGAACCGTAGCGGCCGAACGGGCGCGGCCTGCTCGTCGCTACGGCCGGGATCGCGGCGAGGCCGAGCGCGGCGCCCGCGCCGGCGCTCGCCATGAGGAATCCCCTTCTGGACAAAGGCAGTTGAGACGAGGGGAGTTGCAGTGAGTGGTGCGAGGGCATGCGGGTGCTCCTTCGCGGTGCGGCTCTTGAGGTGTGCGCCGGTGCCGGGCCGGTCGGGAGGAACCGGCCCGGTTTCGGCGTGGTGGTGTCAGCGCAGACGGCCGGAGCCCGCGCCCCGGTCGACGAGGAACGGCACGGCCTTCGCGGGATCGATCTTTGTGCGCAGGGTCGGGGTCCAGCCCGCGCCGGACTGGAGGATCTCGGTGGGCACACCGGCGTTGTGGACGGCGATCAGATCGGTGAGCTCGCCGTTGACGTAGTTGTCGTCGGCGGTGAGCGGCGCCTCCGACCACTTCTTGAGGATGGTGGCCTCGGACATGCCGGCCGGGACCGTGAACGCGTTGTGTTCGGCGACGAGTTGGGACTCCAGGCCGATGCCGTAGCTGTAGCTGTATCCGGTCTCGGCGACGAAGTGGTTGTTGTAGGAGTCCACTTGACCGAAGCGGACCCGGGGTGCGCGCTCGACCAGGTTGGAGAACAGGTTGTGATGGAGCGTCACCTTCAGGTGGCCGCGGTCGACGGCGGCGGTGGAGGCGCTGTCGCTGTTGCCGATGAGGATCGTCTTGTCGTGGTCGGTGAAGACGTTCCAGGAGGCGGTGACGTAGTCGGCGCCCTTCACGATGTCGAGTTCGCCGTCGTGCTGTTCGAAGATCCGCCCGAAGTACGTGGGCAGGGTGCTGTCCGGGTGGTCCCCGTCGCTGAAGGTGTTGTGGTCCAGCCACACATGGGTGGAGCCGTAGATGACGGCGCTGTCGTACTCGGAGTTCCAGTTGCCGGTGTCGCCGTCGGTGGGGTCCCACTGCGGGAAGCAGTCGAGCGGGCTCTCGAAGGACAGGTTGCGGACGATGACGTTGTCGACGGCCGTGATCTGGAGGCTGGCGCCCTTGAAGCCGGCGTCCTTGCCGATGCCGATGATGGTGGTGTTGGCGGGAACGGACGCCTTGATGACGGCGTTCTGGTTGGCGGCCGAGGCTCTGCGCAGGCCCTCAGGGCTGTCGGCGGGCTCGTTGTCCAGGTTCTGGTCGTAGCCCCAGACGGCGGGGTCGTAGGTGGCGAGGTACTGGGCGAAGTCGTAGCCGGGCGCCGCGAAGGAGTCGCAGCCCTCGGCGTTGGCGTCGACCACCCCCTTGACCTTGATGATCTTCGGCGCGGTGCCGCCGGCGGCGAGGGCGGCCTTGAAGTCGGCCCAGGTGGAGACGGTGTAGACGTGGTCGGGGGTGGCCGCCGCGCCGCCGCTGGTGCCGGTGCCGTAGGAGGCCCAGCCGTCACCGGCGCCGAGGGTCTCGCGGACGAGGCTGTGCGGATGGGCCGAGGCGGTGGTCGTGGTGGCGGTGAGGGCCAGGGCGGTGCAGCCGACCAGCATTGCTATGGCGCGTGCATGACATATCTGTGTGCGCACTGTGCGGGTCTCCTTGCTCAGAGGTCCGAGGCGTCCGTCGCCTCGGGCCAGGTGATCCAGGACGTGGGGATGTCGTCGCGCAGCCGGACGACGTCGCGCGGCGCGAGCACCCTGGTGCGGAGCGACTCCCGTGCCACCAGCCGCGCCACGGCGATCGCGCCGGGCGGATTGAAGTGCGTGTTGTCCTGCTCGGTGTCGGTCCAGTTGAAGTAGACCTTCGTCTCCTCGACCCCGAGCCGCTGCCACAACGCCAGCGACAGCGCCTCGATGTCGAGCAGCGCGACCCGCTCCTGCTGGGCGAGCGCGCGCATCGCCGCCGGGTAGTCGCCGTGCGTCGGCACGGCGTTGCCGTCGGCGTCGAACCTGCGGCGCTCGACGGGGGTGGCGAGCACGGGACGGGCGCCGTGAGCCCGCGCCCCTTCGATGTAGAGCCGCAGATAGTCCTGGTACGTGGTCCAGGGCTCGGTGTAGCGGGTGGGATCGGCGGTCTTCTCGTCGTTGTGCGCGAACTGGACGAGGAGGAGATCGCCGGGCCGGATCGTCGTGAGGATGGCGTCCAGCCGCCCCTCGTCGACGAAGCTCTTAGAACTCCGGCCGTTCACGGCCTGGTTGGAGACCTTGACGTTTTTCCGGAGGAAGAAGGGAAGGGCCATTCCCCATCCCGTTTCCGGGGCTTCGGTGGAGTATTTCTGGGCGGCGGTGGAATCACCGGCGATATAGAGAGTCCGCCGTCGAACACCGGCGCCCCGTAAGGGAACGGCGGCGAGAGCAGCCAACGAGACTTGCCTACGGGTGAGGGACACGATTGGTCCACCTTCCGACCTCTGGGGGGTGCGGGGAACTGCGCGCGATCGGCCCGCGGTTCCCCGCAATCCGGAACCACCGGACTCAGTGGTTGTTCTTCCAATCCGCCTGCGCCTTGTTCAACTGGTCGGCCAGCGTGTCCAGGAACTGCTTCGCCGTCATCTTCCCCAGCAGCAGCTTCTGGAAGTTCGGCTCGTTGTCCGCCTTGGAGATGGTGTTCCAGTCCGGCAGGTAGTACGGCAGTTGCACGATCTTCGTGTCGGCCCCGTTGAGCGCCTCGGCCGCCAATTTCGTCGGCTCGGACTTCTGGATCCACGCGGCGTCCGCGGCGTCCGTGTTCGCAGGAACCTGACCGGCCGACTCGTTGTACTTCGAGTTCTCCTCGGCGGAGGCGGCGAACTCGATGAACTTCCAGGCCGCTTCCTTGTTCTTGCTGGACTTGAACAGGCTCAACCCGTCCACCGGGTTGGAGATCTGCACCCGGGTGCCGTCGTCCAGCGTCGGATTGGGGATGCCCTTGAACTTGTCCGCGCCCAGCGCCTTCACATGGTCCTGGTACGAGCCGAGGTTGTGGCTCAGCATGCCGATCGTGCCGCTGTCCCACTGCGCGACCATCTTGGTGAAGTCGTTGTTGAGGTCGGCGGACGGGGTGTCCTTCTTGTACAGGGCGATGTACTTCTCCAACGCGGCAACGTTCTTGGGGTCGTTGACCGTCGTCTTGTCGCCGTTCCAGAACGAGGTGATCCCGGTCTGCCCGTACACCGCGTCGAGGGCCGGCGCGATGGAGCCCTCTCCGCCCCGGATGGTGAAGCCGAACTTGTTCTTGGCCTTGTCGGTGAGCTTGTCTGCGGCGGCGTAGAACTTCGACCAGGTGGTCGGCGCGTCCAGACCGGCCGCCTGGAACAGGTCGGTGCGGTACCAGAGCGTGCCGTTGTTGGCGGAGGTCGGGATCTGGTACAGCGTGTCCCCGCCGCCCGCGCTCTTGCTGACGTCGAGCAGGTTCTGGCTCAACTTGCCGTTCAGAGAACTGGACTTGAGGCGGCTGTCCAAGGGCTCCAACGCGCCCTGCACCGCGACCTCGGCGAGCACCGCGGTGCCCACCCCGCCGACGTCGGGCAGCCCGCCGCCCTGGATGGCGGTGTCGTACTTGGACTGGGCGCTGGCGGCCGGTATCCCGACGTACTTGACCTTGATGTCGGGGTTCTTCTTCTCGAAGTCCGCGATGATCTGCTTCCAGATGTCGGTGCGGACCCCGCCGTTGTTGTCCCAGAAGGTGATCGTGCCCTTGCCGGACCCCTCGTCGCCCTTGTCCCCCGCGCCGCCGCTGCCGTCGTCGCCGCAGGCGGTGGCGGTCAGCGCGAGCACGGAGCCCAGGGCGACGGCCATCGCGGCACGCCTGCTTCTGCGGATGCTGGTCTTCATAGGTCGGCTCTCTTCTTGTGGGTCCAACGGGGTGAGCACGTCATGGGGGGCTGGCAAGCGCTTGCTACGGAGGTGCGTCATGGCGACTCCCAACAGGCGTACGGGCAGGGCGAGTCAGTGGAGCGGGCTGATCCGGAACCGCGTGAACGTGGCCGCGCCGGCATGTCCCGTGCCGACGGGCGCGAGCGCGAAGAGCCCGAGCAGGGCACCGACCCAGCGCCAGGGGGTGGCCGCGAAGACCTGACCGCTCGGGCGCGGTCCGTCCCCGACGTCGTAGAAGAGACGGCAGCGTGCCCCGGCGCCGATCTCGATGCGGAGCCGGACCCGCTCCTCGGGTGCGAGGCAGGACTCCCCCGCGTCGCGCTCGCGCTCGGCGACGGGCTCGGCGAACCGGTGCACGAACCGCACCAGCCCGTCCGCGCCGCGCTGGAGTCCGATCCAGGTGTACGCGTCCCCGAGCACGGCCAGTCCGGCGCGTGCGCCCAACTCCTCGCTGTGCAGCCGCAGTTCGACCTCGACCGCGACGGGTGTGCCGGGGAGCCGCTGGGTGAGGAGGTGCGGGAGCCTGCGCAGGTCGTGTGCGTCGGGCGAGCGGACGCAGGTCAGGCGGAGTCCGTCGCCCGAGTGGTGGGTGGCCCAGCCGTCCCGGGGGTTCGCCGTCCACTGCCACTGGCGGCCGTACCGTCCGCCGGGGAAGTCGTCGTCGGTGGCGGGCGCGGCGGGCGGCTGCGGCGGCAGGTCGGGCTTTCGGTGTACGGCCACGGGGGCGCCCTCGTCGCCGATGACCGGCCAGCCTTCCTCGCCCCAGCGCATCGGCTGGAGGTGGACGACCCGGCCGTAGGCGCCGCGCTGCTGGAAGTGCAGGAACCAGTCCTCGCCGGACGGGGTGCGCACCCAGGCGCCCTGGTGGGGGCCGTTGACGTCGGTGTCCCCTTGTTCCAGGACAACCTTCTCCTCGTACGGCCCGAAGAAGCCGCGGGAGCGGAAGGCGCCCTGCCAGCCGGTCTCGACTCCCCCGGCGGGGGCGAGGATCCAGAACCAGCCGTCGTGCCGGTGGACCTTGGGGCCCTCCAGGGTGAACCAGCCGGGGAGGCGGTCCGCGTCGACGATCACCTTGCCGTCGTCGAGCAGGGATGTGCCGTCGGGGTGCATACGGTGGCCGGTGAGGCGGTTCTTGATGCCGGCGCGGGACCTGGCCCAGGCGTGGACGAGGTAGGCCTCGTCGTTGTCGTCCCACAGGGGGCACGGGTCGATCAGGCCCTTGCCCTCCTTGAGGAGGTGGGGGCGGGTCCAAGGACCGCGTATCTCGGGGGCGTTGATCTGGAAGATGCCCTGGTCGGGGTCGCCCCAGAAGATCCAGAAGCGTTCGTCGTGATGCCTCAACGCCGGTGCCCAGACGCCGCAGTCGTGGCGCGGGGTCCTGAACTCGGCCTTCGGCTCCAGGTGTCGGAGGGCGTGGCCGACCAGGGTCCAGTTGACCAGGTCGCGGGAGTGCAGCAGCGGCAGGCCCGGTGCGCGGCCGAAGCTGGACGCGGTGAGGTAGAAGTCGTCGCCGACGCGGACGACGTCCGGGTCGGACCAGTCGGCGTTCAGGACGGGGTTGGTGTACGTCTCCTGCGTCACTGGCCGACCGCCTTCCGCACCAGCACCGCCGCCTCGGCCGGGTCGAGCAGGCCGTCGGCGACGACGGTGACGATCCGTCGTACGACCGTGTCGCCGGGCGGGACCGGCAACCGCTCGGCCGGGGCCAACGACGAGCCCACGCCCGGGTATTCGGCGGTGCGGACGAACCACGGGTCCTGGCGGGTGCGGTCCGTGGCCCCGGCGAAGACCAGGGTCCAGCCGGTGCCGGCGAGGGCGAGCCAGTCGGCGCGGGTGCCGTGGACCTCGGGTTCGCCCTCGCGGTCGGCGGTGAAGACGCGCGGGGTCTCCGCCTCCTTGCGGGCCCGCCAGAAGAAGCCGCCGTACGCGGCTCCGGGCCGGCCGTTGGTGGCGGGGCTGCCGATCGACAGGGGGTCGGGCGTCACGTTGGTGAGCGAGAAGGTGAAGTCCAACGCCCAGGCGGTGTCGGTGAGTTCGGTGGCCGCGACCGTACGGCGTTCGCGCAGCAGCTCGGCACCGGACGCCACCCAGCGCAGTTCCTCGACGAAGCCGTCGGGGTCGCGGAGCTGGTAGGCGGAGTGCCGTTGGGCACCGTGGTTGTCCAGCTCCACCGGCCCCTGGTCGCGGACGTAGGTGCGGCCGCCCCAGAAGTTGTGCCCCTCGACGTCGGGAACGGCGACACCGACGCCGAGGTGGTGGGTGTGGTCGACGGGACTCAGTTCGGTGACCGCGGTCCCGGCCAGGGTGGTGACGGGGTGCAGATACGGGCGCGGGGAGAGCCGGGCGGGCAGCTCGGGCCGGGTGACGTACCGGGCGACCGGGCGGCCCGCGACGCGCAGCACCGGCGTGTCGTGGGTGATCATCAGGTGCTCACCTCTTTCGGTGGGGCCCAGGGGGCGCCCAGCTCTGAGTAGAGGGCGAGGGTGTCGGCCGCCGCCGTGACCAGTGCGTCGATGCCGGGGACCACCCGGCGGTTCTCGGTGGGGATCAAGTGCCAGGCGTTGGCAGGCAGTTGGGCCGGGTCGGAGGCCTGGCGGATCGCTTCGACCACTTTCATGAAGGCGCCTGTCGAGTCCGGTTCGACCAATAGCTCGTCGCCGTCGACGAGATGGGCGACCAGGTTCTCCAGCAGGTCGGTGGAGCCGTACTCGAACTCCTCCGGGCCGTGGCCCGCGCGCTGGAGCAGGGCGCGGTCCTGCTTGTACCAGTAGGTGATCCGGCCGTGGCTGCCGTGCACCAGGACGTAGGGCTCACCGGGGTGTTCGGCGCACAGGGTCACCGCGACGGTGACCGGGCGGCCCTGGACGGTGGTGACGCGGACGCAGGAGGTGTCGTCGGACTCGATGTCGTTGGCGCGCACGAGTTCGGTCTCGATCCGGGTCACGTCCTCGGCGCGGGTCGTGCCGTTGAGGGCGAGGGCGGTGGCGACGGCGTGCGCGAGGGGGTTGGTGAGCGCGCCGTCGATCACGTCGACGCCGTTCAGGCGTCGCTTGCCGGCCCAGGGGGCGCGCCGGTAGTACGCCTCGTCGCGCGCCCAGGCGCCCGCTCCGCCGACCCCGGTCAGGGTGCCGATGGCGCCCTCCTCGATCAGCGCGCGGATCGCGGGTACGGCGTGCGAGCCGAGCGACTGGAACCCGATCTGGCAGACCACCCCGGCGGCGGCGACTCCGTCCGCCATCCGGCGGAACTCGGCGTACGACGGCGCGGGCGGCTTCTCAAGGAGCAGGTGCACGCCTCGCTCGGCGGCGGCCAGGGCGAGGTCCGTGTGGGTCGGGATCGGCGTGCAGATCACCGCGACCCGGGCCCCGGTGGAGTCGAGGAGAGCGCCGAAGTCCGGGGACTGGGCCGGGAGTTCGCCCCCGAACTCCTCCTCGGTGAGCGGGGTCAGCTCGCAGATTCCGGCGAGGCGTACGAGGCCCTTGTCCTGGAGCCGGCGGATGTTCTCGACGTGCCAGCGGCCGTGACCGCGGGCGCCCGCGAGGACGACCGGGACTGGCATGGAGACAGGCATGGAGACGGGTTCGGTGGCGGGCGCGGCGGCCGGTGCGGTGACGGTCGTAGGACCGGTCTCGGGTGTCACGTGGGTCATGGGATTCTCCCTGCGTCGACGATCTCCGCCAGCAGGGTAAGCGGTTGCCTCATCCCTTCACCGCCCCCGCGCTGAAGCCGGTGATCAGCCACTTCTGGATGAAGGCGAACACGATCACCACCGGTACGGCCGCGACGATGCCGCCGGCCGCGAGCGCGCCCAGGTCGACGCTGTCCGCGCTCATCAGGGTGTTGAGGCCGACCGGGATCGTCTGCTTGCTCTGGTCGGACAGGAACATCAGCGCGAACAGGAAGTGGTTCCAGGCGTGCACGAAGGCGAAGGAGCCGACGGCGATCAGCCCGGGCCGCAGCAACGGGAGGACGACGATGCGGAACGCGGTGAGGCGGTTGCAGCCGTCGACCCAGGCTGCCTCTTCCAGGGACTGCGGGACGTTCCGGATGAAGCCGCTGATCAGGATCATCGACAGCGGCAGTTGGAACACGGTCTCCGCGATGATGACGCTGCCGAGCGAGTTGATCATCTGGAGCTTGGCGAAGATCTGGAACAGGGGGACCAACAGTAGGGCGCCCGGCACGAATTGGGAGCAGAGCAGGGCCAGCATGAAGGTGCGCTTGATCCTGAACTCGAAGCGGGCGAGCGCGTAGCCGCCGGCCAGCGCGACGAGCGTGGTGAGAATCAGGGTGGCCACGCCGACGTAGACGCTGTTCTGGAAGTAGACCCCGAAGCTTCGCTCGGTCCAGACCTTCTGGAAGTGGTCGAAGGTCATCGGCCAGGGCACAAGGGAGGTCGAGCCGGCCGGGCGGAGGGCGAAGAGCAGGATCCAGTAGAAGGGGATCAGGGTGAAGAGGAGGTAGATCCCCAGGGGGAGGTAGATCTGCCAGCGCGGGACCTCGTCCCAGGCGCGGCGGACCTTGCGCGGCTGTCGCGGGGCGACGGACTCCTGCTCGCGGGCCGGGGCGATCTCGGTGATCACTTGTCGCCACCTCCGAACTTGCTGAGTCGCAGATAGACGATCGAGAAGAAGAGCAGGATCACGAACGCGACCGTGGTGAGGGCGGAGGCGTAGCCGAAGTTGTGGGCCTCGACGCTGGTGTTGGCGACATAGAGCGGGAGCGTGGTCGTCTCACCGGCCGGGCCGCCGCCGGTCAGGGTGTAGAGGAGGTCGACGTTGTTGAACTCCCAGACCGCGCGCAGCAGCGTGGACAGGACGATCGCGTCCTTGAGGTGCGGGAGCGTGATGTGCAGGAACTGCTTGAAGCGGCTGGCGCCGTCGACCTCGGCGGCCTCGTAGAGGTCCTTCGAGACGGACTGGAGGTCGGCGAGGATGAGGATCGCGAAGAAGGGGACGCCTCGCCAGAGGTCCGCAACTACCGCCGCAGAGAAGACGGTTGAGGGGTCCGACAGCCAACTCGTGCCGTACTGGCCGATTCCCATGTCAGCGAGGTAACGGGTCACGCCCGTCTGGGAGTTGTAGAGCAGCACCCAGATCGCGGAGGTCAGGACGCCCGACACGGCCCAGGGGGAGAACACCAGCGCCCGGCCGATGGACCGCCCCACGAAGGTCTGGTTGACGATCAGCGCGAGTGCCAGTCCGAAGAGGAGTTGGAGGCCCACCTCTACGACGACCCACTTGGCGCTGAAGGTCAACGTGTCCCAGAACTGCGGGTCGTTGGTGAAGGCCTGGGTGAAGTTGTCGAAGCCCGCGAAGCCGTTGCGCCACGGTTTGGTAGGGTTGTAGTTCTGCAGGCTGTAGTAGAAGACGCTGATGACCGGATAGGCGATGAAGCCCAGCATGAGCAGTCCGGCCGGGGCGATCAGCAGGTACGGGAGCCTGCGCGGGGTCGCGGATCCACGGCGCCGCCGGGGTGGCGCAGGCGGTTTCGCCACGGCTGCGGCTTGGGCCATGACTGTTCTCCGTTCCAGTGGGGCGGGTACAGCAGGTGCGGATGCAGCGGGTGCGGGTGCAGCGGGTGCAGGAAGCGCTTGCTCGACGGGCGTGCGAAGGCAGCGGGTGCTCAACCGGCGTACGGGTCCGGCACCTTGCCCGGCCGGGCCAGGAACTCGAAGTCGCAGCCGGTGTCCGCCTGGGTGATCTGTTCGTTGTAGAGCGCGCCGTAGCCGCGCTCGTACCGTGCGGGCGGCGGTGTCCACTCCGCCCTGCGTCGCTCCAACTCCTCGTCGTCCACGTTGAGTTGAAGGGTGCGCGCCTCGACGTCCAGGGTGATGGTGTCCCCGGTCCGCACGAGCGCCAGCGGTCCGCCGACGTACGACTCGGGCGCCACGTGCAGCACGCACGCGCCGTAACTCGTCCCGCTCATCCGGGCGTCGGAGATCCGGAGCATGTCCCGGACGCCCTGCTTGAGGAGGTGGTCGGGGAGCGGGAGCATGCCGTATTCGGGCATGCCCGGTCCGCCCTTGGGGCCCGCGTTGCGCAGCACCAGCACGCTGTCGGCGGTGATGCCCAACTCCGGGTCGTTGATGGTGCGTTGCATGGTCCGGTAGTCGTCGAAGACGACCGCGGGACCGGTGTGCTTGAGCAGGCGCGGTTCGGCGGCGATGTGCTTGATGACGGCGCCGTCCGGGCAGAGGTTGCCGCGCAGGACGGCCACCCCGCCCTCGTCCGCGACCGGGTTGTCGCGGGGCCGTATGACGTCGTCGTTGTGCACACGTGCGTCGGCGAGCTGTTCGCGCAGGGTGTCGTGGGAGACGGTCGGCCGGTCCAGGTGGAGCAGGTCGGTGATCCGGGAGAGGAACCCGGGCAGGCCGCCGGCGAAGTGGAAGTCCTCCATGAGGTACGTCCGGCCGCCGGGCCGTACGTTCGCCAGGACCGGGACCGTACGGGCGATGCGGTCGAAGTCGTCGAGCGTGAGGCGGACGCCCGCGCGGCCGGCCATGGCGATGAGGTGGATCACGGCATTCGTGGAGCCGCCGAGGCCGAGGACGGTGGTGACCGCGTCCTCGAAGGCTTCCTGAGTGAGGATCGACGAGAGGACACGCCCCTTGTGGACTTGTTCAACGATCCTCATGCCGGATTGCGCGGCCATCCGATCGTGCCCCGAGTCGACGGCGGGAATGCTCGACGCACCCGGCACGGTCACACCCAGCGCCTCGGCGGCGGCCGTGAGCGTGGACGCGGTCCCCATGGTCATGCAGTGCCCGGGCGAGCGCGCGAGGCCGCTCTCCAGTTCCGTCATCTCGCAGTCGCCGATGAGGCCGGCGCGCTTGTCGTCCCAGTACTTCCACATGTCGGTGCCGGAGCCGAGGACCTCGTTGCGCCAGTGCCCCGGGAGCATCGGCCCGGCCGGCACGAACACGGTCGGCAGGTCGACGCTCGCGGCGCCCATGAGCAGCGCGGGTGTCGACTTGTCGCAGCCGCCCATCAGGACGGCCCCGTCGACCGGGTAGGACCGCAGCAGTTCCTCGGTCTCCATGGAGAGGAGGTTGCGGTAGAGCATCGGGGTCGGCTTCTGGAAGGTCTCGCTGAGTGTGGAGACCGGGAATTCGAGGGGGAAGCCGCCCGCCTGCCACACGCCCCGCTTGACCGCCTGGGCGCGATCACGGAGGTGCACATGACAGGGATTGATGTCCGACCAGGTGTTGAGGATCGCGATGACGGGCTTGCCGAGGTGTTCCTCGGGGAGGTAGCCGAGCTGGCGGGTGCGGGCCCGGTGACTGAAGGAGCGCAGTCCGTCGGTGCCGTACCACTGGTGGCTTCTGAGCTCTTCCGGTGACTTCACAGGGACCATCCGGCGGCTATCGCGGCGACCTCGTCGCGCTCGCTCTCGGGCAGGGGCTTGCTCGGCGGGCGGACCTCGCGGCGGCACAGGCCGAGGGACGCAAGCGCTTCCTTCACGATCGTGACGTTGTTCGCGGAGCCGTTCGCCGCCCGTAGTTCCTCGAATCGGCGGATCTGCTCCCACACCTTCATCGCCCCGGGATAGTCCCCGGATCGAAGCGCTTCGATCATGTTCAGCGAGACGGAAGGGGCAACGTTCACGAGCCCCGAGGTGAAGCCGGTGGCGCCCGCCGAGAAGTAGGAGGGCGCGTACGGTTCCGCCAACCCGGCCACCCACACGAAGCGTTCGAGCCCCGCGTCCCGGGCGAAGGCGGCGAAGCGGGCCGCGTCCGGGACGGCGTACTTGACGCCGATGACGTTCGGACAGTGGTCGGCGAGTTCCGCGAGCCGGGCACCGAGCAGTTGGGCGTTGCGGATGTAGGGCACGACGCCCAGGTCGGGCACGGCCTCGGCGATGGCGCGGTGGTAGTCGACCCAGCCGCCCTGCGAGACATAGGGGTGGACGGGCTGATGGACCATCACCATCTGGGCGCCGAGGTCGCGGGCATGCCGGGCGGAGGCGATGGCGGTGGGCACGTCGTGTCCGACACCGACGAGGACGACGGCGCGGTCGCGGGCCTCGTCGACGGTCAACTCCGTGACCAGTCGGCGCTCTTGAGGGGTAAGGGCGTAGAACTCGCCAGTGTTCCCGTTGGGAGTGAGGATGCGGATCCCGCCGTCGAGCAGCCGGCGCAGCAGGGCCCGGTGGGTGTCCTGGTCGACGCTGCCGTCCTCGGCGAACGGGGTCACCGGGATCGCCACCACGTCGGCCAGCGCGGCCCGCCCGGTCTCGAACGCCGCCGTCATGCCTGACCGTCCTCTCCCTGGGCCGCCGACTCGGCGTCGGGGAAGGCCCGTTGCACGAACGACGCGATATGGGCGTGCAGTGCGGTCGCCGCGGCGTCCGCGTCGCCGTCGAGGGCGAGCCGCAGGATCTCGCGGTGTTCACCGGCCTCCCGTTCCCAGGAGGGCGAGGCGGCCCAGGCGACGGCGGAGACGAGGGCGGCCTGGTCGCGGACCTCGTCGAGCATCCGGCCGAGCAGCGGGTTGCCGCAGGGCAGGTACAGGGCGCGATGGAACTCCCGGTTGGCGAGGGAGCGTTCGGCGGTGTCGGTGGCCGCGTCGGCGCGGGTCAGGGCGTCACGCGCGGCGTCCAGGGAGGAGCCCAGCCGTACGGCCCGCCTCAGGGCCTCGGGTTCTAGGAGCAGCCGGACGTCGTACACCTCGCGCGCCATGTCCGCGTCCACCATGCGCACCGTGACGCCCTTGTACTGGTTCATCACGACGAGCCCGGTACCGGCCAGGGTCTTGAGCGCCTCGCGCACCGGGGTCTTGGACACCCCGAACTGTGCGGCGAGTTCGGTCTCGACCAGCGGCTGACCAGGGGTCAACTGCCCGGTGAGGATGCGGTGTTTGATCGCGTCCAGCACGTACTGCGTGCGGGACGGGATCGGCGTGGGCACAGAGGTCATGCGCGCCTCTCGGATGTCACGTGGCTGCGGTCGCGTATCCGATCTCAGGTATCTGATCTCGCGTATCGCGTCTCATATATGACGTACGAAGTACGACGCGTTGAAGGTAGGAGCGGCCCCGTGTTTCGTCAATGCTTCTGACAGAAGAACGAGAAAGCGCTTCACATGGTCTTGGTGACGCCTTCGAGAGCGGCGGAGGTCCGGCCGGGGAAGATCGCGGCGGCGCGTTCCAGGGCCGCTTCCCTGGTGAGGGTGGGTCCTACGTGGGTGATGAGGAGTTCGCGCGCGCCCTTGGCGCAGGCCCCCGCGTCCTCGGGCGTGAGATGCACCTGGCGTTCGCCTTCGCGATGCCGGTCGATGTCGGCCTCGCACAGGAACACGTCGGCGCCGCCCGCGAGTTCGGCCAGCGCCTCGCACGGTCCGCTGTCCCCGGAGTAGCCGAGCACACTCCCCTGGCACTCGGCGCGCAGCCCGTACGCCTCGGTGTCGTGGACGACGGCGCGTGCCGTGAGCCGGAGGTTCCAGTGCCGGACGGCGTGGCCGTCGTAGAGCGGGCGGAAGTCGAAGACGCCGCTCAGGAACCGTACGTCCGGCTGCCCGAAGAAGCCGGCGAGCCGGGCGGCGCAGTCCTGCGGGGCGTAGAGCGGGATCGGGGCGGCCGGGGTCATCCCGCCGAAGGCGAACGCATAGGCCGCCGCGAGGAGATCGGCGCTGTGGTCGGCGTGCAGATGCGAGACCCAGATCGCGGTGAGCCGGGCCGGATCGGTGTGCCGCTGCAATTCCGCGAACGTGCCGGTGCCCGCGTCCACCCAGACCTCGGCGCCGCCGCCGCGCAGCAGGTATCCGGAGCAGGGGCGGCCGGGGCGCGGATGCGGGGAGGCGGTGCCGAGGACGGTCAGGCTGAGGGGCATGGTGGGGAAGAGTACGGTTCCGGGACCCTCCGTACTCATATTTCAGGGCGTTCCGCGGCGCCTGGTCCGGGGACGCCCTGCCGTCAGTACCCTGGCGCGGTGATGGCCACCAATCTCCTGTCGAGGGCGATGAGCGGCACCGTCGACCCGCCCCTGCTGCCGCTGCCGGACCGTGTCGTCGAGCTGCTGCCGCGACTCGGCAGCCCACCGCGACTCGCGGCCCACCTGCGGGCGGTCCACGACGTCGCCCATCAGCTCGTCGACTGGGTCGAACGGCGCTGTCCGGCCGTGCCGTTCGACCGCGAGGCGGTGCTCTTCGGGGCCGCGACGCACGACGTGGGCAAGACGGTGCACGTCTCCGAACTCTCCGGACCGGGCGCGGCGCACGAGGAGGCGGGCCGAACTCTCCTGCTCGGCCACGGAGTTCCCCCCGAACTGGCCCGCTTCGCCGCGACGCACGCATCCTGGACGCGGTCGACCGTCGGCCTCGAGGACCTCCTGGTGAGCCTCGCCGACAAGGTCTGGAAGAACAAGCGCGTTCCCGACCTGGAGGATCTCGTCGTGGCCCGGCTCGCCGAGGCGACGGGCCGGGCGGTGTGGGAGGAGTTCCTCGCGCTCGACGAGGTCCTTACCGGGATCGGCGACGGGGCGGACGCGCGTCTGGCGTTCCAGTCGTCGTTTCCGGTCCACGTCTGAGGGCAACGATTCCTCCTGTTGTCTACGGTTTCCAGCCCGGATCGCGACCACTGAGGCCGACCGCCCGGTCCAGCAGAGGCGCGTCCGCCGCCACCGGCACCACCGGTCCGAAGATGCCGCCGCCTCTCGTCGCGTCCTCGGCTGCCGCGAGCAGGAAGGCGTGCGAGGCCTGGAGTGCGACCGGGTCGGGGTCGTAGGGCTGGCCGGTGGACTTGGCCAAGTCCCAGCCGTGGATGACGAGTTCGTCGACGGCGACGGCTGCTGCGACCGCGCCGGGGAGGTCGACTCCGCCCGCGCGGGTCATGCCGGTCCAGGCGGCCGGGTCGCGCCAGGCCTCGGCGAGCGCGTCGAGGACCTTGGGGAAGTCCTCGCGCCAGCCGGGGCCGATGTCCGAGGCGGCGCTGTCCGGTGCGGTGTCGGTCATGACGCCCAGGTCCTTGCGCGCGGCGTCACGGAAGGCGACGGACAGGCCGAGCAGGTGTCCCAGCAGGTTGCGTACGGCGGTGCCGGGGCACGGGGTCACGTCCTTGAGCTGCTCGTCGGTGACGCCCTCCACGAGGCGGGCGACGACACGTGTCTGCGGGCCGAGGTCGAAGATGCTGTCGCTCATGCGCTTCCCTTCCGGGGATCGGTCTTCACTCATGAGGTAGACCGCCGGCGCCCCCGAAACTCATCGCCCGCCCGTGGCGGACTCACCCCGCCCCGAGTTTCTACGGCACCTGCCCGATGCCGCTTCCCCCGCCTTAGGCCCACGATGACCAGGCATGACGACAAAAGACTGGACCGTGACCCGCGTCGTGCGGGATCGCAACGCGGGGCTCTCACTCGCGGGGATCACGGTGTCCGGCTTCGGCAGTTCCGCGCTGTGGCTGGCGTCCGGCATCTGGGTCAAGGATCTGACGGGATCGAACGGTCTGGCGGCGCTGTGCCGGTTCGCCCTCTGGGCGCCGACCCTGGTCGGCCCTCTCCTCGGCACGCTCGCCGACCGCACCCGCCGCAAACCCCTGATGATCACTCTCGACCTCGCCCTGGCGGCCCTCCTCCTCACCCTCTTCACCGTCGACTCCCGACGTGACCTGTGGCTCCTCTTCGCGGTCCTCTTCCTCTACGGCGCGGCGGACGTCGTCCATGACGCCGCCGGGTCGGCACTCGTCTCCGCCGCCGTCGACAGTTCCCTGCTCGGCGACCTCAACGGCCTGCGCATGGCCGCCAACGAGGGCATGAAGCTGGTGGCACCGCTGGCCGGAGCGGGCCTCTACGCGGTGTACGGCGGCGCGCGTGTGGCGCTCCTGGACGCGGCCACGTTCGTGCTCGCCGCCGGCCTCTACGCCCGTCTCCGCGTCCACGAGAACGCGCCGGCCCCGCGTCAGGTCACCAACTGGCGCACACAGACCGCCGAGGGCGTCCGTCATATCCGGACGCACCCACGGCTGCGCCCACTGGTCGTGGCGGGTGGCTCCACGATGCTGTGCGCGGGTCTCAACGGCGCGATGATCTACGCGATCGTGGCCGGCCTCGGCCACTCGCCCGCGTTCACCGGTGTGCTGTACGTCGTCCAGGGCGCGGGCTCGGTCGCGATCGGGCTGCTGTCCGGGCCGGCCCTGCGGCGCCTGGGCGAGCGCCGGTTCGCGGCCTGCGGGATCGCCCTCACCGCGGGCGCGACGGCCCTGCGGGCGATTCCGTCCGACTCGGTCGCCCTGGCGTGCAGCGCGGCGATCGGTGTGGGCCTGCCCTGTGTGCTGATCGCGGCGCTGACGGCCGTACAGCAGGAGACACCGGACGCCCTTCTCGGCCGTACCACCGCCACGGCCAACACCCTGATGTTCGTGCCGAACGCGCTCGGGCTCGCCGTGGGCGCGGGCCTGGTCGAACTGGTCGACTACCGGCTCGTGTTGGCGGTGCTGGGCACGGCCGAGCTGCTGACGGCGTTGCCGTTGCTTCAGAGCGCCGCCAACCCCTCCCGCACCGCCACCAGATCCCCCTCCGACGCCAACCCCGCGTGATAGAGCCGCAGTTCGGTCGCGCCGAGACCGCGAGCCCGTTCCGCGTCCGGTGCCAGCGCTCCGGGCCGGCCGCCCATCCCGGAGACCACCGTGAAGTTGGCGGCCAACACCGCCCCGGCCCGGGCCTGTTCGGCGAACGGGGTCAGCAGGCCCGCGCCTCCCGTGCAGGGGACGACCACGCCGTCGGCGACCGAGAGGATGTGGCCGGGGTCCACGCCCGCGTTGGCGCCGCAGTGGTAGGACTCCGGGTCCGCGTGAAGCAGGACCTGGAAGTCGGCCGGGGCGGCGGCTCGGACCGCCGCGACCGCCGTCTCCTGGAGCGTGCGGGCCCGCTCGTCGCGCCACGCGCGGGTGGCCGTCGCGTTGGCCTCGCCGAGGAGTTTCCCGACGCCCGCCCAGCCGCCGTCGGAGGGCGCCCCCCGCCACACCGGCTCCAGCGCGGCCCGTACCGCCACCGCCAACTCCCCGGCGTCGAGGCCCTGTTCGCCGTAGCCCTCCCGGCAGGTCGGGCAGAAGCACAGGGCCATCAGGTACTGGCCGGCGTCACCGAGGCCGATGCCGGCGGTCTTGTCGTGGGCGTGCAGATGGGCGAAGCCGTACCAGCCGAGGGATTCGAGTTCCGTGCCCTGCGCGCCGGGGCGTACCGCCGCCTCGGCCGCCAGGTCGACGAGGTACGCGCGCGTGGCGGGCTGCGCGATGCAGGGTGCCCAGGGGTAGCGGTCGCCGTAGGCGTTGACCACCGAGGTGTCCGGATGTTCCGCGCCCAGGCGGGAGTTGTGGGCGAGCACGACCCAGGTGTGCACCTCCAGGCCCGCGTCCGCGAGGGCGGCGGCGGCCTCGCCGTAGGCGTCGCCGGGTGCCCAGTCGCCGGCCGGATACGGCCTCAACTCCCGCCCCTCCCAACGGGTGTCCGGCGGATACAGGACGGCGGCGTGCTCGGCGGTGACGACCCGGTGTCGCGGGTGACGGGGCGTCAGCGCGCGTGTGGAGTGGTAGGCGGAGGCGAGGGTGGCTTGTCGGACGCCGAGTGCGGCGATCCTGGCGCCCGCCTCCGGGTCGCCGTTGACGTCCCAGGGGTAGACGAAAGCCGATGCCTTCACGCGTCCTCCTCGATCGGCGAGTCCGCCCGCGACTCGATCAACGTGTAGCCGCGCTCGATGAGTTGGGCGAGTTGCTTGACGTGGTCCTCGGTCGGCTCGGTCAGCGGTGGTCGGACCTCGCCGACGTCCAGTCCCCGCATGCGTACCCCCGCCTTGACGAGCGACACCGCGTACCCCCGTCCCTGGGCGCGGAGTTCGACGAACGGCCGGTAGAAGCCGTCCAGGAGGAGGTTCGCCGTGGTGTCGTCGCCGGTCGCCAGCGCCCGGTGGAAGGCGAGCGCGATCTCGGGGACGAAGCAGAACACGGCGGACGAGTAGAGGGTGATGCCGATGCCCCGGTAGGCGAGCTGGGTCTGTTCGGCGGTCGGCAGTCCGTTGAAGTACAGGAAGTCGCCGGGGACTTCGGTGCGTACGGTGCTCACGATCCGCTGCATCAGGTCGAGGTCGCCGAGGCCGTCCTTGAGGCCGATGACGCCCTCGGTGCGGGCGAGTTCGACCACCGTGGCGGGGGTGAACACCGCGTTGTCGCGCTGGTAGACGATGACGGGCAGCGCGGTCGCCGCGGCCACCTCTTGGTAGTGGCGCAGCAGCCCCTCCTGCCCGGCGACCACCAGATACGGCGGCATGGCGAGCAGCCCGTCCGCCCCGGCGCTCTCCGCGAGCCGTGCGTACCGTACGGCGAGGGCGGTGCCGTAGCCGGCGCCCGCGACCACCGGCACCCGGCCGTCCGTCGCCTCCACGGCCGCCCGGACACACGCCTCGAACTCCTCGGGCAGCAGCGCGTGGAACTCCCCGGTGCCGCAGCACGCGAACACGGCGGCGGCACCGGCCTCGACGCCCCGGCGGACATGCGCGCGGTAGACGTCGAGGTCCAGGGAGCCGTCGGGGCCGTAGGCGGTGACGGGGAAGAACAGCGGCCCGCTGGGAATACCGAGCCGGGCGGCGAGAGGGGCTGGCGTCACGGGCTCTCCCTTAGGACAGGCGAACAGGCGCGTGCATTCTTCTGATCAGCGTCTACATTTCTGAACATGCCCACCCTAAGGAGCCCCATAAGGGCGGGTCAAGCACACACATAAGCAAGCGAGGAGCGGATTCACCAGGGACGCGCCACACTTGACGCACCCGAGGAGCAATCCCTAGCTTGTCCATGAATGTGAATGCCAGCCATACATGAGGAGATCGAGGATGCCCGCTCCCCGCACCGCTCCCCGCACCATTCTGCTCACCGGCGCAGCAGGCGGGCTCGGCACCCTGATGCGGGACCTGCTCCCCTCCTACGGCTACGACCTGCGGCTGCTGGACCTGCGCCCCATCGAGGGCGAGCCGGACGCCATCACCGCCGACCTCTCCGACCGGGCCGCGCTGCGCGAGGCCGTCCGGGGCGTCGACGCGATCATCCATCTCGCCGGCATCTCCCTGGAAGCCTCCTTCGAGAAAATCCTCCGGTCGAACATCGAGGGCACGTACAACCTGTACGAGGCCGCCCGCGAGGAGGGCGTCCCCCGCATCGTCTTCGCCTCCTCCAACCACGCGGTGGGCCACACCCCCAGGCCCCAGAACAACGAGCCGCTGATCCCGGTCGACACCCCGCACCGCCCCGACACCTTCTACGGCCTGTCCAAGTCCTTCGGCGAGGATCTCGCGCAGCTCTACTGGGACAAGCACGGCCTGGAGACCGTCTCCGTCCGCATCGGCTCCTGCTTCCCGGAGCCCAGCAGCGTGCGCATGCTGTCGATCTGGATGAGCCCCGCCGACGGCGCCCGCCTCTTCCACGCGGCCCTGACCGCCGAGGACGTACAGCACACGGTCGTCTACGGCTCCTCCGCCAACACGCGTCTGTGGTGGGACCTTTCGACCGCGCGGGGCATCGGTTACGAGCCGCAGGACGACTCCGAGCCGTACGCCGAGAAGCTCATCGCCGAGCAGGGTGAGCTGGAGCCGGACAACGAGGCGCACGCCTATCTGGGCGGCCACTTCGTGACCGACCCGCCGATCTGGCCGTACTGACGGGAAATCCACCTTCGTGGCGGCGGGCGGGCACCGAACGGGCCCGCCCGCCGGCATGTTCGGGCACGGACACTGCCCGATCTCACGCGCCGGCGGACAGCCGCGCAGGTCCGCGACGGGCACGGCGTGCGGTAAACGGTCACACACGGGCAGCATCGGGCGGGCAACAGGCCTGGTCAGTGCCGCGCACCCGCTGTAGAACTTCCCCCAAGGGTCCCACCGGGCCCGAACGGGCAGTACTCCAGTGAGCGGGAAGGCGGTGTCGGCCATGGGCACGAGTTCGGCGGAAGAGCGTCAGCGGGAGATCGTGCGCGCCGCGCGGCGCACCGGCGCGGTCGACGTCACCGCGCTCGCCGCCGAGCTGGGCGTGGCCAAGGAGACCGTACGGCGGGATCTGCGGGCCCTGGAGGACCACGGGCTGATCCGCAGGACCCATGGCGGCGCCTACCCCGTGGAGAGCGCCGGTTTCGAGACGACGCTCGCCTTCCGTGCCACCAGCCATGTCCCGGAGAAGCGCCGGATCGCCCTGGCGGCGGCCGAGCTGCTCGGGGACGCCGAGACGGTCTTCGTCGACGAGGGCTTCACCCCCCAGCTCATCGCCGAGGCCCTGCCCAGGGACCGACCGCTGACCGTGGTCACCGCGTCCCTGCCGGTCGCGGGCGTGCTCGCCGAGTCGGAGAACACCTCGGTGCTGCTGCTCGGCGGCCGGGTCCGGCACGGCACCCTCGCCACCGTCGACCACTGGACGACGAAGATGCTCGCCGGCTTCGTCCTCGACCTCGCCTTCATCGGCGCCAACGGCATCTCCCGCGAACACGGCCTGACCACCCCCGACCCCGCGGTCAGCGAGGTCAAGGCACAGGCCATCCGCGCCTCCCGGCGCACCGTGTTCGCGGGCGTGCACACCAAGTTCGGGGCGGTCAGTTTCTGCCGGTTCGCCGAGATCGGCGCCCTGGAGACGATCGTCACCAGCACCCTGCTCCCGTCGGCCGAGGCCCACCGCTATTCCTTGCTGGGGCCACAGGTCATCCGCGTCTGACGCACCGTTCGACATCCCAACTCACCCACCAGGGGTGTGCCGTTCCGGTGCGCACCCTTTTTCTCCCCATATGTGCAGGAGCGATCCATGCGAACCCAGAGCCGACGACGGCCGCCGCGAGCCACGCTCGCCCTGGCCGCCGTAGGGACGCTGCTCGCCCCGCTGCTCTCCGGCTGCTGGGTCGGAGCGGGCGGCGCCGGATCAGGCGGCAACTCGATCAACGTCCTGATGGTCAACAACCCCCAGATGACCGAACTCCAGAAACTGGCCCCGCGCTTCACGAAGGAGACCGGCATCAAGGTCAACTTCACGGTGCTGCCGGAGAACGACGTCCGCGACAAGATCAGCCAGGACTTCGCCAACCAGGCCGGCCAGTACGACGTGGCGACCCTCTCCAACTACGAGATCCCGATCTACGCCCGCAACGGCTGGCTGCACGAGATGGACTCGTACGTCGCCAAGGACACCGCCTACGACGAGCAGGACATCCTCAAGCCGATGCGGCAGTCCCTGACGGCCGACGACGGCAAGCTCTACGGGCAGCCGTTCTACGGCGAGTCGTCCTTCCTGATGTACCGCAAGGACGTGTTCGCCGCGAAGGGCCTCACCATGCCCGCGCACCCGACCTGGACCCAGGTGGCCGACCTGGCCGCCAAGGTCGACGGCGCGAAGCCGGGCATGAAGGGCATCTGTCTGCGCGGGCTGCCCGGCTGGGGCGAGTTGATGGCGCCCCTGACCACCGTCGTGAACACCTTCGGCGGCACCTGGTTCGACAAGAACTGGAAAGCGCAGCTCGACTCCCCCGGCTTCGAACAGGCGACGAAGTTCTATGTCGACCTCGTCCGCAAGCACGGCGAGTCCGGAGCGGCTCAGTCCGGCTTCGCCGAGTGCCTCAACAACATCACCCAGAGCAAGGTCGCCATGTGGTACGACGCCACCTCCGCGGCGGGATCCCTGGAGGCGAAGGGCTCCCCGGTCAAGGGCAAGATCGGCTACGTCCCCGCCCCGGTCGAGAAGACCGACTCCTCCGGCTGGCTCTACACCTGGGCCTGGGGCATCCAGAAGGCGTCCCACAACTCCGACAAGGCCTGGCAGTTCGTGTCCTGGGCGTCCAGCAAGCAGTACGAGCAGCTCGTCGGCGACACCGACGGCTGGTCCAACGTGCCGGCCGGCAAACGCGCCTCGACGTACACGAACCCCGACTACGTCAAGGAGGCCGCCGCCTTCCAGGAGATGACCAAGGCGGCCATCGAGGGCGCCAAGCCCAACGACCCCGGCGTGCAGCCACGGCCCGCGCCCGGCATCCAGTTCGTCGACATCCCCGAGTTCACCGACCTCGGCACGAAGGTCTCCCAGGAGATCAGTTCGGCCATCGCCGGACGCCAGTCCGTCGACTCGGCCCTGAAGAAGTCCCAGAAACTCGCCGAGAAGATCTCCAAGGAGTACGAGGGACGATGACCGCCACGACAACGGCCCCTCTGGCCGCCACTCCGACCCGCACCGCGCGACAGCCCTCGGACAAGCTGCGCGCCTGGGCCACCCGCGCCCCGCTGCTCCCCGCCCTGGTCTTCATGATCGTCGTGACCCAACTCCCGTTTGTGGCCACGCTGGTGATCTCCTTCTTCGACTGGAACGCCCTCTATCCGAAGGCCCGTCACTTCACCGGCGTCGACAACTACCACGAGGTCCTGACCGACGCCGATCTGCGCCACTCGGTGTGGACGACCATCCTCCTCACCGTGGCGGTGGTGCTGGCCAGCCTGGTCCTGGGCCTGCTCCTCGCGCTGCTCCTGGACCGCAAGTTCCGCGGCCGGGGCTTCGTCCGCACCCTGCTGATCGCGCCCTTCCTGGTGGTGCCGGTGGCCGCGGCCCTGCTCTGGAAGCATGTGCTCTACAACCCTGAATACGGCCTTCTCAATGGGCTGTTGCACTATGTGGGCGGCCCGCAGCCGGACTGGATCTCCAACACACCGCTGCTCGCCGTCGAGGCCTCCCTGGTGTGGCAGTGGACGCCGTTCATGATGCTGATCCTGCTGGCCGGGCTGCAGAGCCGCGACCACCAGCAGATCGAGGCCGCCAAGGTGGACGGCGCCAGCGACTGGCAGGTCTTCCGCTATCTGACGCTCCCGCACCTGCGCCGCTATCTCGAACTCGGCGCCCTGCTGGGCTCGATCTACATCGTCCAGAACTTCGACGCGGTCTTCACCATCACGTCCGGCGGACTGGGCACCGCCAACCTGCCCTACACCGTCTACCAGAGCTTCTACCAGGCCCACGAGAACGGCCTCGCCTCGGCGGCCGGCGTCCTGGTCGTCATCGGTTCGATCATCATCGCGACCTTCGCCCTGCGCGTGGTGTCGTCCCTGTTCCGTGAGGAGGCGTCCCACGCATGAGCAGTATCGCCGTACGCGCGCGTGCCCGGCGCAAAGGAGCGGGCCTCGGCCTGGTGGCCTGGCTGCTCGGCATCGTGTTCTTCCTGCCCATCGCCTGGATGGCGCTGACGTCCTTCCACTCGGAGGCGGACGCGGCGACCAATCCGCCGTCCTTCGGGGCCGCCCTCACCCTGGACGGCTACCGTGAGTTCTTCGGCACCGGCGGCGGCGCGAGCCCCTGGCCCGCACTGGTCAACTCGCTGGTCGCGTCGGTGGCTTCGACGCTCTTCGTGCTGCTGCTGGCCTTCCCGGCGGCCTACGCGCTGTCGATCCGCCCGGTGAAGAAGTGGACCAACGTCCTGTTCTTCTTCCTGTCCACGAAGATGCTCCCCGTGGTGGCGGGCCTGCTGCCGATCTACCTGTTCGCGAAGAACGCCGGGATGCTGGACAACATCTGGCTCCTGGTCATCCTCTACACCTCCATGAACCTGCCGATCGCGGTGTGGATGATGCAGTCCTTCCTCGCCGAGGTCCCGGTCGCCGTCATCGAGGCGGCCCAGATCGACGGCGCCCGGCTGCCGACCATCCTCGCGCGCGTGGTGGCCCCGATCTCCCTCCCCGGTATCGCGGCGACCGCCCTGATCTGCTTCATCTTCAGCTGGAACGAGCTGCTGTTCGCCCGTGTTCTCACGGGTGTCGTCGCGGAGACCGCGCCCGTGTTCCTGACCGGCTTCATCACCAGCCAGGGCCTGTTCCTGGCGAAGGTGTGCGCCGCGTCGCTCGTCATCTCCCTGCCGGTGCTCGCCGCGGGGTTCGCCGCCCAGGACAAGCTGGTCCAGGGCCTCTCCCTGGGAGCCGTGAAATGAAGGCCGCCGTCATCGAGTCCGTGGGCCGCGCCGTCGTCACCGAGGTCCCCGATCCGACGCCGGGCCCCCGCGAGGTGGTCGTCGAGGTCGCCGCCTGCGGGCTGTGCGGCACCGATCTGCACATCCTCCAGGGCGAGTTCGCGCCCAAGCTGCCGATCGTGCCGGGCCACGAGTTCGCGGGCGAGATCGTCGCGGTCGGCACCCAGGTCACCGAGGTATCGGTCGGCGACCAGGTGGCCGTGGACCCGTCGCTGTACTGCTACGAGTGCCGGCAGTGCCGCAACGGCCACAACAACCTCTGCGAACGCTGGGCCGCGATCGGCGTCACCACGGCGGGTGGCGCGGCCCAGTACGCGCTGGCCCCGGTGGCGAACTGCGTCAAGCTGCCCGAGCACGTACGCACCGAGGACGCGGCCCTCGTGGAACCGCTGTCGTGCGCGGTGCGCGGCTACGACGTCCTCAAGTCCCGCCTCGGCGCGCACGTCCTGATCTACGGCTCCGGGACCATGGGCCTGATGATGCTGGAGCTGGCCAAGCGGACCGGCGCGGCAAGCGTCGACATCGTGGACCTGAACCCGGCCCGCCTGGAGACCGCCCGCACGCTCGGCGTCTCCGGGTCGGCGGCGAACGCGGACGAGCTGGACCGGCCGCAGGGCTGGGACCTGGTCGTCGACGCGACCGGCAACGCGGCGGCGATCCAGGACGGCCTGGACCGGGTGGCGAAGGCGGGCACGTTCCTGCAGTTCGGCGTCGCCGACTACGCGACCCGGGTGACCATCGACCCGTACCGCATCTACAACCAGGAGATCACCATCACCGGCTCCATGGCCGTGCTGCACAGCTTCGAGCGGGCGGCGGAGCTGTTCGCGAACGGGGTGCTCGACCCGGCGGTCTTCATCAGCGACCGGATGGAGCTGGAGCGGTATCCGGAGGCGTTGGCGCAGTTCGCGGCGGGTGTGGGGCGCAAGATCGTGGTGGTTCCCTGAGCCGAACGGGGGCCGGTCAAACGGTAAGGGAACGGTAAAGCGGTGTCGTTCGTTCACCGGCCATGACAGCTATGACCCCTGGCTCGAACATCCCTCTTCCGGTCTCCCGGGTGGCGGTGGATGTCGCCGCCCCCGTGCGGCTCGACGTGTCGAGCCTGCTGCTCACCGGCGACGGCAAGGTGCGCTCGGACGACGACTTCATCTTCTACAACCAGCCGAACGGCCCGGGTGTGGCGTACCGCTCCGGCGGCGGTACGTCCCCGGACGCGATCACCGTCGACACGGCCGCCCTGCCGCCCGGGATCGAGAAGATCGTCGTCACGGCGAGCCCCGACGCCGCGGGGCAGACCTTCCAGGGCATCGAGCCGACGGCGACGATCCGCAACGCGGACGACGGCTCGGTGCTGGCCACCTTCACACCGCCTCAACTGGGCGCCGAGACAGCCCTGGTGGTCGTCGAGATCTACCTCCGCAACGGCGCCTGGAAGGCCCGCGCGGTCGGCCAGGGATACGCCAACGGCCTGGCGGGCATCGCCACGGACTTCGGCGTCTCGGTGGAGGAACCGGCTCCGGCTCCGGTGGCCCCGCCCACTCCGGTCGCCCCGCCGGTACAAGCCTCCATGGCTCCCCCGCCGCCGCCCGCCGCGCCCCCGCTCGGCGCCGGGAAGATCAACCTCGACAAGGGCCGCGTCAGCCTCCAGAAGAACCAGACGGTGTCCCTGGTCAAGGGCGGCCGTCCGCTGCTCTCCCTGGTCCATATGGGCCTCGGCTGGGAGCCCGCGTTCGGCGGCAAGGACATCGACCTGGACGCCTCGGTCATCGCCTACGGCCCGCAGCGCAACCACATCGACAGCTGCTACTTCGGCAAGCTGTCGATCCTGAACGGCGCGATCAAGCACTCCGGGGACAACCTCACCGGCGAGGGCGGCGGTGACGACGAGGTGATCGTGGTCGACCTCGGCCGCATCCCCCAGGAGGTCACCGGCCTGGTCTTCACGGTCAACTCCTTCTCCGGCCAGAAGTTCACCGAGGTCGCCAAGGCCTACTGCCGCCTCCTGGACGCCGCGACCGGCGAGGAGCTGGTCCGCTTCGACCTCACCAACGCCGAGGCCCAGACCGGGGTCATGATGGCCAAGTTGATCAAGCAGTTCTCCGGCGAGTGGGACATGACCGGGATGGGCGACTTCGTGAAGTCCCGCACGGTCCGGGGCATGGTGAAGCCGGCGGCACAGTCCCTGTAAACAGCACAAGCGACAGTCCTACGACCGCTGCGGGCGCCCCTGAGCCGGACAGGTACGGGGCGCCCGGCGTTCAGGGCCGCAGGCCGTCCGTCAGCAGGGACAGATAGCGGCGGATGTGCTTGCCCTGTCCGTTCGCCAACTCCGAGGCCGTGGACACCCCGTGGGCCAGTCGCAGGACCTCGATCGGCTCGATGTCCTCACGCAGGGTCCCCTCCCTCTGCGCCGCCTCGACCAGCCGCTCTGCCGCGCCCTTCATCGACGTCGCGCAGGCCGTGAGCGCCGCCTGGCTGCCGTCCGTGACGGCCGAGCCCAGCAGGGCCTTCATCCCGCGCACCTGGATGGTGCCGACACAGACCTCGTACAGCCACTCGGCCAGCGCCTCACCCGGCGGCAGTTCCTTCGCGAGTTCGTCGGCGCGGGTCCCTAGCGCCTCGATCCGTTCGACGTAGGCCGCCTCCAGCAGCGCCTGCCGCGTCGGGAAGTGCCGGTAGAGCGTGCCGGACCCGACCCCGGCACGCTTCGCGATGTCGTCGAGCGACGCGTTCTCCCCGTGCTCGGCGAACGCCTCGGCCGCCACCTTCAGCAGGCGCTCGTAGTTGCGCCGAGCGTCCGCGCGCATGGGCCTGACCTGCGTCATCCAGATACTCCTTGCGAACCGGGGACTCTCTCCGTATCTTACCGAGTACTAAACGGAGACAGTCCCCGCTTATTTCGGCGGGCAGTCCGCGCTGCCCGCACGCCTCTCAGCAGGGGACACCAGACCGGGAGAACTCCATGTCCACCCCGTCCACCACCGTCAACGCTCTCTCCGCACCACCCCGACCCGTCAGGCTCGGCACCGTCCTCTTCGTCGTCGTCACCGCCTACTTGATGGTCGGCGTCGACTCCACCGTCGTCAACGTCGCGCTGCCCGACATCCAGAAGGACCTCGACTTCAGCCCCACCGGACTGTCCTGGGTCCTCAACGCCTACACCCTCGCCTTCGGCGGGCTGCTCCTGCTGGGCAGCCGGGTCGGGGACATCGTAGGCCGCCGCCGTACGCTCACGATCGGCGTCCTGCTCTTCGCCACGTCCTCCCTGCTGGGCGGACTGGCCACCGACAGCGCCTGGTTGCTCGCGGCCCGCGCGCTCCAGGGCCTGGGCGCCGCGCTCATCGCGCCCAACACCCTCGCCCTGATCACCACCAACTTCCCGGAGGGCCCGCGCCGCCACCACGCGCTCGGCATCTACACCTCCATGGCCGGTATCGGCGCCTCGGTAGGCCTGGTCATCGGCGGGATGCTCACCTCCTGGGCGTCCTGGCGCTGGTCCCTGCTCATCAACGTGCCGATCGGCATCGCGGTCGCCCTCGCCCTCCCCCGCTTCGTCGGTGAGACCCCGCGCCACGCGGGCCGGTTCGACGCGGCGGGCGCGCTCACCGGCACCGCCGGCATGACCTCGCTGGTGTACGCGTTCATCCGGGTCTCCTCGGACGGCTGGGGCGATCTCCAGGCGCAGTTGGGGTTCAGCGCGGCGGCGGCCCTGCTGGCCGGCTTCACCCTGGTCGAGTCCCGCGCCGAACAGCCGATCATGCCGCTGCGCCTGTTCGCGAGCCGCAACCGGGCGGGCGGCTACGCGGGCGTCCTGCTGCTGCCGGCGGGCATGTTCGGTGCGTTCTACTTCCTCACCCTGATCTGCCAACGGGCCCTGGACTACAGCCCGTTGCGCGCGGGCTTCGCCTTCCTGCCGATGACCCTGGCGATGTTCACGGTCGTCCGCTTCGTACCGCGACTGCTCGCCCGCGTCGGCGCGAAGCCGGTCCTGCTCACCGGCATGACCCTGCTTGCCACTTCGGCCGGGTGGCTCGGGCAACTCCGCTCGGACGACGGCTACTTGACCGGTCTCCTGGGCCCGCTCCTCCTGATGGGCGTGGGCGTAGGCCTCAGCTTCATGCCCCTCAACGCGACGATCCTCGCCGGCATCGAACCCCGCGAGGCGGGCGCCGCGTCCGGCCTGCTCCAGACCCTCCAGTGGCTCGGCGGCACCCTCGGCCTGTCCATCCTGGTCACGGTCTACGGCACGGCGACCCGGCACGCGACCGGATCGCCGTCCGACGTCCTCGTCCACGGCGCGGCCCGCGCCTTCGGCGTCGGAGCGCTGATCGCGCTGACCGCGCTGCTGGTGTCGGCCTTCGTGATCACCGGCAGGAGGACCAAGAAGGCGGCCTAGAACAGGGCGCTGTACGCGTTCAGCGCCGGCTGGCCGCCGAGGTGGGCATAGAGCACGGTGGAGTCCCGGGCGATCTCGCCGCGCTCGACCAGGTCGATCATCCCGGCCATCGACTTGCCCTCGTACACAGGATCGGTGACCATCCCCTCGGTGCGGGCGGCGAGGCGCATCGCCTCCAGGGTGGTCTCGTCCGGGATGCCGTAGATGCCCGCGTGGTAGCGGTCGTCCAGTTCGACGTCGACGACGGTCAACTCGCGCTTGACTCCGATCAGTTGGCCGGTGCCGTGCGCGATGCGGGCCACCTGCTCGCGAGTCTCGGCGGGCTTCGCCGAGGCGTCGATGCCGAGCACGCGTCGCTCACGCCCGCCCGCCTCCTCCAGCGCCCGGAACCCGGCGACCATGCCGGCCTGGGTGGAACCGGTCACCGAGCACACCACCACGGTGTCGAAGAAGACACCCGACTCCCGCTCCTGCTCGGCGACTTCATGGGCCCAGTTGGCGAAGCCCAGGCCGCCGAGCGGGTGGTCGGAGGCACCGGCCGGGATCGCGTACGGCTTGCCGCCGCCCTCCTCGACCTCCCGCAACGCCTGCTCCCAGCTCTCCTTGAAGCCGATACCGAACCCGGCCTTCACCAACCGCACATCGGCTCCGGCGAGCCGGCTGATCAGGATGTTGCCGACCTTGTCGTAGACGGAGTCGGGCCACTCCACCCAACTCTCCTGGATCAGCACACACTTGAGCCCGGCGCGGGCGGCACAGGCCGCGACCTGGCGGGTGTGGTTGGACTGCACACCACCGATCGAGACGAGAGTGTCGCAGCCCTTCGCGAGGGCGTCGGCAACGAGGTACTCCAGCTTGCGCGTCTTGTTGCCGCCGTACGCCACACCGGAGTTGCAGTCCTCGCGCTTGGCCCACAGGGCGGCGCCGCCGAGGTGGGCGGTGAGGCGCTCCAGCGGGTGGACGGGCGAGGGGCCGAAGAGGAGGGGGTAACGGTCGTACGAGGAAAGGGACATGAGGTTCTCCCGGGTCGGTCGGGGCACGGATCAGTCGGGGTCGGCGAGGCCTTCGAGGCCGCGCCAGATCTCCGCCGTCACGCGGACCGCGTCGTCCACGTCGCCGTCGGCACAGGCTTCGATGAGCCGCTCGTGCAGTCCTGCCGAACGGCAGTTGCCGCCCTCGCCGAAGCGTCGTCGCTCCAGCCGGCGGATCAGCGGGGTGTAGCGGGCGACGGTGGCGGCCGCGGCGCGGTTGCCGCTCACCCGGACCAGGACGTCGTGCAGTTCGTCGTCGGCGCGCAGCGCGGCGTCCACGTCCCCGGCGCGCACGGCGGCGGCGAACCGGTCGTTGGCCACGCGCATCACGTCGACGTCCGTGTCCCGCAGGAGCGGTACCGCGATCCGCGTGACCAACTCGTGCAGGGCCCCGACCACGGCCGCCGCGTCCCGTACGTCGGCGGCCACGACCGGGGTCACCCGCGTGTAGCTCTGCGGCTTGCTCTCCAGGAGCCCGTCGTCCACGAGCCGCGAGAACGCCTCCCGCACCGGCGCCCGCGACAGCCCGAGCCGCTCCGCCAGCTCGGCGTCGCGCACCACCGCGCCGGGTTCGATCTCCCCGGCGACGATGGCGTCGCGGATCGCTTCGTAGGCACGATCCCTGAGCAGGGTGCGCCGGACGGGTCGTAGAGCCTCCATGAACCGAATCGTAGAACTGAAATGTTAGATGTCAATACTTGCCGAACGCACTGACATCTCAGGCGGCCCAGGGCCAGTCCGCGTCCCGGGCGGCCTCCAGCAGCGGCACCATCCGGAAGGCCGCGTCCGAGAGGCCGCCGAAGGTGTGCCGGTTCGCCTTGCCGGACGGGCCGTGGCCCGCCCGGTACCCGGCGAGGTTCCAGGTGTAGACCGGTACGTGGGCCGGGACCTGCTCGGTCGGGTCTCCGTGGCGGCTGTACGCGGCCTGCTCGTCGGTGATGATCAGCACCCGGTCCTGGCCCCGGTAGTGCGAGCGGACCGCCGAGGTGGTGTCGGTGCCGCCCAGGTCGCCGAAGCGGCCCAGGGTCTTGAGCACCGAGTCGCGCGCGCCGAAGTCCAGCCGCCTGCTCGTGGTGCCGAACTCGACGAGGTCCGCGTCCGCCGCCCGCAGCGCGAGCGCCGTGCCGAAGATCGCCGCCGCGTCGGCCCGGTTCAGCTCCGAGCGGTCGGACAGCCGCGCGTAGAACATCGAACCCGAGCGGTCCACCAGCACCAGCGTGCGGCCGGGCAGCGCGGGCACGTTGGCCAGCGAGTGGCCGAGCGCCCGCTCCAGCGGGTAAGACCAGCGCAGCGAGGGCGCGTGCTGGTACGCGGCGAGGTACCGGAAGGGGAACTGCCGCGAGCGCGCGACCTCCGCCGGGTCGCTGATCTTCGCCGCGACCCGGGCCGCGACCTCGTCCGAGACCCCGGCCTCGTCGAAGTTCCGCAGGTTGCGGACCAGCGCCATCGAGCCCATGGAGGGGATGACGGCCTCCCAGGCCGCCTTGTCCATCGGGCCCTGGAGCCAGCCGGCCAGCGCCTCCCAGGTCATCCCGGCCGCCGCGAGCCGCTCGGCACCGTCGGGCGCCGTGACGACCGCGCGCCGCTGCGCGACGGGCAGCGCCATCAGCTCGCGGTGCGCGGTCAGCACACCGTTCGACGCGGGCGGTACGGCGGTGTCCGGGTGGTGCCGGCGGTCCAGGGCGTACCGGAACAGCTCGCCCTGCCAGGCCTTGTCCGGGTCCGGCGCCGCGTGCACCAGGTTGAGGATGTCGCCGAAGCGGTACCCCTTGGACGCGGTGTCGTACTTCAGCAGCGACCGGCCGCCGTAGAGGCGTCGTACGGCGTCGGCGACTCCGCGCTTGACGGGCTTGGGGATGTTGCGGCCGTACATCGCGGTCCAGTACGCGAGCAGCTCGCCGGGCTCGTCCGGGCGCCGGAGGACGGAGTCGACGACCTGGCGGTTCGAGGGGCCGTCGGTGGCGCCGACGTCGAGGCGGGCCTTCACGTACTCGGCGGCGCCCACGATCGAGGCGGTACGGAGGTTGCCCTCGCCGCGCAGCCAGCCGAGGAGGCCGGCCGTCCAGGCGGGGTCGGTGACGGCGAGCTCGCGCACGAGGGTCGCGAAGCGGTCGTCGCGGTCGGCGCCGGTCTCGTAGAAGGTCTGCTGCGAGACGAAGTTGGCCACCGAGAGCAGGAAGAGCTCGGAGCGCGCGTCGCGCTCACGGCCCTTGCCGCCCTGATAGGTACGGAGCACTCGGCCCGTGGAGGTGACTCGCGAAGTGGGCCCCGGAGTGGGCTGCGCCTTCGCCGCCTTGGTGTTGAATCGCGCCATGGTGAATTCCCCCGAATTCCTTGGTGTTTCGGGGGGAGAGCGCAGCGAGAGGTGGGTGCCCGAGTTCAGAAAGCGGCGACGGACTTAGCCAGATGCTCTACCGAATTGAGCTACACCGACCCGAAGTCGATGACGGGACTCGAACCCGCAACCGTCCGATCCAATGAAGTAACCGTTGCCTGCGCACCGGGCACCCACCATGAGCTGCGCCTCCCGAGATCAAGAACGGCCGCGGTGTCTGATTCGGTTTCAACGAAGTAACCGCCGCCTGCGCACCGGGAGGTGCGTGCTGTTGTGATCTCAGAGTAGGAGGCGCAACTGATGATGGGCGAACGATTAACTAGCCGCGCTTCTGCCGCTTCCAGGGCCCGGTGATCGCCAGCATGATCCCCGGAGTCTGGATGTTCGCGTACAGCGTCTTGCCGTCGGGCGAGAAGGTGACGCCGGTGAACTCGCTGTATTCCGGCTCCTCTTCGGTGCCGATGTTGAGTTCGTTGCGGGCGATCGGGTATGTACGGCCGCTGTCCGTGGCGCCGAAGAGGTGCTGGATGCCCTCGCCGTCCTCGGCGATGACGAGGCCGCCGTAGGGAGAGACGGTGATGTTGTCGGGGCCGTCGAACGCGCCGTCCACGGACGGGTCCGGGTTGACGCCGAGCAGCACCTTCAGGGTCAGGGTGCGGCGCTTGGGGTCGTAGAACCAGACGGCGCCGTCGTGCTGGACGGGGCTCTCCGTGCGGGCGAACGAGGAGACGATGTAGGTGCCGCCGTCGCCCCACCACATGCCCTCCAGCTTGCGGGCGCGGGTGACCTCACCGGTGGCGAACTGCTTGCGGACGGACACCGACTTCGCGTCGCGGTCGGGGACGTCGACCCAGTCGACGCCGTAGACCGTGCCGATCTTCGTGGCGCGGGAGAGGTCGTCGACGAACTTGCCGCCGGAGTCGAAGCACTTGAAGGCCTGGAGGACACCCGCGTCGTCGGCGAGGGTGCGCAGTCTGCCGCGGCCGTGGTGGAAGTGCTCCGGCGGGGTCCAGCGGTAGAGGAGGCCGTTCGGGTTCGCCGCGTCCTCGGTCAGGTAGAGGTGGCCGCGCTTGGGGTCGACGACGACCGCTTCGTGGGCGTAGCGGCCAAGTGCCTTGATGGGCTTGGGGTTTCGGTTGGCGCGCCGGTCGGCGGGGTCGACCTCGAAGACGTAGCCGTGGTCCTTGGTGAAGCCGTTGGTGCCGGCCTTGTCCTCGGTCTCCTCGCAGGTGAGCCAGGTGTCCCAAGGGGTGTTGCCGCCCGCGCAGTTGGTGGCGGTGCCGGCGATGCCGACCCATTCGGCGACGTGGTCGCGGCGGACCTCGACGACCGTGCAGCCGCCGGCCGCGGCGGGGTCGTAGACGAGGCCCTCGGTGAGCGGGACGGGGTGGGGCCAGTTGGCGCGGGGGCCGGCCAGCTCGTGGTTGTTGACTAGGAGGGTGGCGCCGCGCGGGCCGTCGAAGGTGGACGTGCCGTCGTGGTTGGAGGGGGTGAACTCGCCCGACTCCAGCTGGGTCTTGCCGCTGTAGGTGATGACGCGGTACTTGAAGCCGGCAGGGAGGGCGAGGAGGCCGTCGGGGTCGGCGATCAGCGGGCCGTAGCCGACGCCGACGTGTCCGGCCGTCGATTTCTCGGCCGTGCTCTCGGCGTCGATGTCGGTGTCGGTGGAGGCGAGGGCGTTGGGCGCGGTGGCGAGGGCGCCGACGCTGCCCGCCAGCGCGACCCCGGCACCGGTGATCGCGGATCTGGCGGCGAAATCCCTGCGGGTGAGCGACATGGTGTGTCTCCTGTGACGGTGGGCGTGCCGTGGAGGGTGGCGGACCTCGGTCGGCGCCACGCTTCCGCCCATGTCTGAACACGAGTTGAACACCGGCCGACTTCGCCGGGCTCTCTTCCATGAATCCGTATGCGCTCACCCATGGGACTCAAAAGTCACGGGTGGCTCACTGGCTCAACTCCCTTGCTGGGAGCGGGCCTTGAAGGCCGCCTTCCGTGCTTCCTTGGCGATCCGCTTGTCGGGGTGCAGCCGTCCCATCGCCTCCAGGACGTCCGCGGTCGCCGGATGGTCCACCCGCCAGGCCGCCGCGAAGAACCCGTTGTGCTGCTGGGCCAGTCCCTCGACCAGGGCCTGCAACTCCTCGGAGTTGCCCTCGGCGGCCAGTTGCGCGGCGACCGTGTCGACGGTCAGCCAGAACACGAGTTCCTCGGAGGGCGCGGGAACGTCGCTCGCGCCGTGTTCGCTGAGCCATACGCGGGCGAGGCCGCCCAGTTCGGGGTCGTCCAGCACCTCGCGCAGCGCGGGCTCGGCCTCCTGGCCGACGAGCGAGAGTGCCTGCTGGCAGAGGAGTCGGCGCAGTGGTGCGCCGGGGTCGCCACCGCGGGCCGCGGCGAGCAACTCCCGTGCGGCGGCCAGGGGTTCGCGGCGGGACAGCCACTGTTCGGTCTCGGCGCGCGCGGCTCCCTGCGGGAAGGTCGACGTCCCGTCGAGCAGCGCGTCGGCGCCCTTGTCGGCGAGGTCGCCGACGGCGGGCGCCGCGAAGCCGGCCTCCTGGAGCCGGGCGCGCAGGCCGTAGAGGCCGAGCGGGGTGAGCCGCACCATGCCGTAGCGGGTGACGTCGGTCTCGTCGACGGGTACCGAGGACCCGTCGGCCGGATCGTCGAGGTCGGCCATGAGGGCCTCGTCGACGGGCTGGTACTCGATGATCCCGACCGGTGCGAGCAGCCGGAACTGGTCGTCGAGGCGCATCATCGCGTCGGAGACCTGTTCCAGTACGTCGTTGGTGGGCTCGCCCATGTCGCTGGGCACGATCATCGACGCGGCCAGCGCGGGCAGCGGGACGGGGCCGTCGCCGGGGCCGTCCTCGTTGACGGTGAGCAGATAGAGGTTGCCGAGGACGCCGTCGAGGAACTCGGCCTCCGCCTCGGGGTCCCAGTCGAGTGACGAGAAATCGACCTCGCCGCCCTCGTCCATGGCGTCGACAAGACCGTCCAGATCGGGCACGCTCGCGTCCGCGAGGAGGGTGTCGAGGGCGCCGAGCCAGACCGCGAGCACGTCGTGCGGCGAGCCTGCGGTGAGCAGGGTCAGCTCTTCGCCCGCCGCGACGGTGCCCTCCTCCTCGTCGACGACCTCGACGAGCCCGGTGTCCACGGCGACCCGCCAGGCCTCGCTGGCGTCGGCCGCGGCGTCGTCGCCGGTCAGCCCGAGCACCTCGGCCGCGGCGGGCAACTGCTCGTCGACAAGGCCGCCACCGGCGTCGATCCGGGTGTCGGGCCCCGCCCAGCGGGCGAGCCGGGCCGCCCGGGCGAGCAGAGGGGTGGACAGCGCGTCGCGCGCCAGCTCCGCTTCGGAGTGCAGCCGCACCGGCGGCAGGGGGGAGCTGTCTGACATCGGCGGGTTCTCCTAGGGCGCCTCGATGGCCGTACGACGGCCGTTCACGACACACGACTCAGCCGCTCAGCCTAGACGGATTTCACCCCATGCCGCCCGGTTCACGTCCTGGCCACACGGTGTACATGGCTGAAACCTTGACAACTGGGCGGCCCCGCAATGAGATTGACGCGCGTAGAAATGTCATGGACACCCGATCCAGGTATCTTCTACGCGCGTCGCTACCGCCCCACCGGTCGCGGCTCCCACCGCCGCTGTACCCGCGCCACCCTTTCTACGCACCCTCGTCCCGGCACTCATGCATGTCCCCGGAGGGATCCCGTTGCCGAGCAAGTCCTCCGCGCGTCTCGCCGCGCTGACCGTCGCCGCCGTCTGTTCGATGGCGTCCACGATCGCTCTCACCTCGCCCGCGCACGCCGACGGCGTCCGCATCCATGACATCCAGGGCACCACCCGGGTGTCCCCGTACGCCGGCCAGAAGGTCACGGACGTACCGGGCATCGTCACCGCCGTGCGGACGTACGGCTCGTCCAAGGGCTTCTGGTTCCAGGACGCGACCCCGGACGCCGACCCGGCCACCAGTGAGGGCGTGTTCGTCTTCACCAGCTCGACCCCGAAGGTCGCCGTCGGCGACTCGGTCACCGTCTCCGGCACGGTCTCCGAGTACGTGCCGGGCGGCGCCGCCACGGGCAACCAGTCGCTGACCGAGATCAGCAAGCCGACGGTCACCGTCGTCTCCAGCGGCAACACCGTACCGGCCCCCGTGGTGATCAGCGCCAGGTCGGTGCCGGCCGCGTACACCCCGGCCGGCGACACCGCCGCGAGCGGTTCGATCAACGGGCTGCCCCTCCAGCCGAAGAAGTACGCCCTGGACTACTACGAGTCCCTCGAGGGCATGAACGTCCAGGTCTCCGACGCGCGCGTGGTCACCGCGACCGACCCGTACGCGGAGCTGTGGGTCACGGTCAAGCCGCACGAGAACGCCAGTCGCCGCGGCGGCACGGTCTACGGCTCGTACACCTCGCAGAACACCGGCCGCCTCCAGATCCAGTCCCTGGGCGCGACCGCGGACTTCCCGGTCGTCAACGTCGGCGACAAGCTGACGGGCACCACGGCCGGCCCGATGGACTTCAACGCGTACGGCGGCTACACCCTCGTCGCCAGCGAGATCGGCGCCGTGAAGAGCGGCGGCCTCCAGCGCGAGACGACGAAGAAGCAGTCGAAGAACCAGCTCGCGGTGGCGACGTACAACGTCGAGAACCTCGACCCGTCGGACGCCACCTTCGCCGCGCACGCCGCCGCGATCGTGAACAACCTCCAGTCGCCCGACATCGTGTCCCTGGAGGAGATCCAGGACAACAACGGCGCGACGGACGACGGCACGGTCGACGCGAGCGTCACGGTGAACAAGCTGATCGACGCGATCGTCGCGGCGGGCGGCCCGAAGTACGACTGGCGCTCGATCGACCCGGTCAACGACCAGGACGGCGGCGAGCCCGGCGGCAACATCCGCCAGGTGTTCCTGTTCAACCCGCAGCGGGTCTCCTTCACCGACCGCGCGGGCGGCGACTCCACGACCGCCGTCGGTGTCACCAAGGTGCACGGCAAGGCCCAGCTGACGGCCTCCCCGGGCCGGATCGACCCGGCCAACGCGGCCTGGAGCGCGAGCCGCAAGCCGCTCGCGGGCGAGTTCGTCTTCAAGGGCAAGACGGTCTTCGTGATCTCCAACCACCTGATCTCGAAGGGCGGCGACCAGCCGCTGACCGCGCAGTACCAGCCGGTCACCCGCAGCTCGGAGACCCAGCGGCACGCGCAGGCGACAGCGGTCAACGCCTTCGTCCAGCAGATCCTCGCCGCACAGAAGGACGCGGACGTCATCACGCTCGGCGACATGAACGACTTCGAGTTCTCCGACACCGCGAAGATCCTCGAAGGCAAGGGCGAGCTGTACTCGGCGATCAAGTCCCTGCCGAAGAACGAGCGTTACACGTACGACTACCAGGGCAACGAGCAGGTCCTGGACCAGATCCTGATCAGCCCGTCGATCCGCAAGGACTGCTTCGAGTACGACAGCGTCCACGTCAACTCGGAGTTCAACGACCAGATCAGCGACCACGACCCGCAGGTGCTGCGCTTCCAGCCGTAGGGCATGTTGCGAAAGTCCCGCCTGCCTGGCGGCGCCCGGCCCGCCCTCCGGGCGGACGACGGGACTTTCACAACAGGCCCTAGCACCCACGCGGTCGAAGGCCGGTTGGACGGGGTCCGCACCAGGTCAGGCGAAGGCCCCGTCCAGCCAGTTCTGCCAGGCGAGTTCGTTCGCCTTGGCGTCGGCGTCCGGCGCGAAGTCGTGGACGCTGATGCCGACCGGGGCACCCCAGTGGTTGCGCCCGAAGAAGCGGATCAACGCGCTGTCGGTGCGCAGTCCGATGAAGTACGGGTCCCGGAAGTCGACCACGGCATCCAGGAGTTGACCCTCCGGCCCGCGCGCCTGGACCCGTGCCCCCTCGGCGATGTCGTCCGCGAGGCCGAGCGCCCGGCCGACAACTCCGAGGGCGTCGGCGGCGGTTGAGGCGCCGGGGCCGTTCAGCGTGGCGAAGGCGACGGGCCGGCCCGCGAAGTGGGTGACGTACTCCCGCAGGGTGTGCAGGTAGAAGGCGTTGTGCTTGCTCGCGCCGTCGTACTGGTTGTCCCAGTCGTCGGTGAAGATCCCGCTGTGCACATACCGCACCCAGGCGCGGCGGCCGTCGTCGCGGGGTTCGATGGTCTCGTCGATCTGGTTGCGGCTCTGGGTCGGGAAGCCGACGTCCTCGCTGAAGGCGGTGAGCCGGTGCGGCGGGTCGAAGTTGGTGAGGGTGGATCCGAAGGGGCCGACGCGGTTCTCGCCGTCGAACTCCATCGGCCACAGCCAGCCGCCCGTGCCGTCGGTGATCGCCGCCCACACCTCCTCGGGGGTGGCGTCGACCTCAAACTCGTAGACGATCTCGAATTCCTTGGACATGACCAACTCCTGAGTCCTACTGGTCCAGTTCGGGGGTGGGTGGCTTCTTGACCGTGGGGTGGACGGCGACCACGATCCGGTGGTCGCGGCCCTCCTCCGTCTCCCCCGCGTCGTACTTGCGGATGAGGGCGCTCACCCCTGCGGTCAGTTCCTGGATGAACGCGGCCCGGTCGGCGGCGGACGCGAAGCGCACCTCGCCGTCCAGCGCGTAGGTCGCCAGTCGCTGGTGGGCCTTGGCCGCGCCGGTGATCAGCGAGCCGACGTCCCGCACCAGCCGGGCGCCGAGCGCCAGCAGCCAGCGCGCGGAGAGCTGGTCGCGGAAACGGTCCGGGTCCGGCTGTACGGCGGCGAGCGCGAGCGGTGAGATGACGTACGACGCGGCGGTCGCGCGCATCAGCCGCTCGGTGACATTGCCCTTGCGCCGCTCCCCCGCCAGCTCGACCAGGCCGTGCCGCTCCAGCGCCTTGAGGTGGTAGTTCACCTTCTGCCGGGGCAGTCCGACCTTGCCGCCCAGCATGGTGGCGGACGCGGGTCCGGCCGCCAGCTCGGCGAGCAGCCGGGCCCTTATGGGGTCCAGCGAGACGGCTGCGGCCTCGGGGTCCTCGATCACGGTGACGTCCAGCATGGGTCCACTGTCTCACCGAAAACTTTTCTTGTCCAGAGGAGTGAGGTTGTCGGTGAGAGCCGGCTGCGGGCCCTCCGCTCAGTCGGGGACCAGCCCGAGCGCGTGGTCGTAGCGGCTGACCGTGGTGCTCTTCAAGCCCGGCCAGGTCTGGACGCGTTCCCACAGTGCGGTGGCGGAGCCGATGCCGTCGCCCGGGGCCGCGAGGGCCTCGATGTGGGACTGGGCGCTGTCCCACTCGGCGTAGTTGAGGACGCGGGTGCCGTCGGTGGAGAGGTGGAAGTGGGCGGAGATGCCACCGGGGTGCGGGGCCGGTTCGTGCTCCAGCGCCTCGAACACGGCGTCCACCCAGGCGCGTTGGCGATCGGGGTCGGGACCCTCGAACTCGATGTCGACGATCACCACGCATCCCGGCACCCGGCCGCCCCGGTCCGCCGGGCCACCGCTGCGGTAGTGCCGGTAGCGGCCGAGGCCCAGTCGTTCGATGCCGGGTACGGCGGTGTCGATCTCGTCGACGCGCTCCTGACGGCGGGTCCGGACGAAGGCCTCGTACGCCTGCTCGCTCGTCCACTGCGAGTAGTGCAGCAGGGTCGAGGCGTCGTGGCCGGTGTAGACGTGATAGCCGAGGAGGTCGTCGCTGGGCCACGGCCGGCGCTCCCAGGCCCCGGCGACCGCCTCGGCCGTCTGCCGCTGGCGCAGTGGTGTGCCCACGCGCCAGGTGCTGAAGAAGGGGGCGCCGACGCGGGGGTCGGAGAGGTCGGGGTGGGAGTCGGTGCGACGGGTCGTGCTCATTCGGGCCTCCACTGATCGGTACGGGTGTGTGCACCGACCAGCCTTCAACCTCGACCAACCTTGAGGTCAAGGCTCGGCCTGTCGCTGCGCCCCGCCCCCTTCCAGGCGTGCCAGCCGGCTCTGGAACCAGTCGAGCCTGGCCTGCAACAGGGCGGCCTCCGCGACGAGTTCGGGCACACCGAGCCCCTCGGGCAGCCCGGGGTCGACGGTCACCGTCGCGCCGCCGCTCCCCGCCACCACCCGCAGTCCGTCCCCGGCCAGCCGGGCGAACGTGGCGAGCGAGACGGACGTACGGCCACGGACGCAGCCCGCGCACGCGGCGGCCAGGGCGCGCCAACCGGGCCTGCCCCAACCGGCGTCGGCGAGCGCGACGGCTCGCGCGCCGCAGGCGCAGGGGCCGACGGTGGCGGTGCGGACGCGCTGGCGGGCGTAGCGGAAGCCGAGTTCGAAGCGGATGTAGGCGCCGAGCACGGTGATGTCGAGGAGGACCGCCTCGCGGCGCTCGGCGGTGCACAACAGGGCTTCCGCGGACGCCCGTTCGTGCACACAGTGGAAGCCGCAGTCGCAGCGTCGCGCGGGGGCCCGGTGCCGTCGGCCGTACACGCAGGACGCGTCGGCCACGACTCCGTACGGCAGCGCGCCGCCCAGCGACACACCGGTGAACCCGGCCCGGGTGCCGTCCTGGGACAGCACCGGGTGGGCGATCTTGAATCCGGTCGGCGGCTCCGTCGGTCGTTCCTCGGGGAGCCGCAGCCTCATCGGGCGGCCGGGACCTCTTCGGGCACCTTCAACTCCTCGGCCTGCTCAGCCGGTTGAAGTTCCTCTTCGTGGTCCTGCGGCCGCTCTTCGGCGACTCCGGTGGCCAGTGCCTTGCCGAGCTTCATGACGCCTCCCGTGACCAGGGGTGGATCCAAGGGTGGATCAACTTCCTACGCCTGTGGCCTTCCTGGCCATGGTGGCCCATGAAGGGGCTAATTGGACATAGGGCCTTGTGACGGCGGGCGGGCGGCAGGCGGCGGTGTACGCATGGCCGGGGGCGCCGACGGGCATTGTGGCCCTGTGCACACGTTCGGGGTCGTCATCATCGTGGTCGTCGGCCTGTTCGTCTGGCTGCTCGCCGCGCTGCTCCTCGGCATCGGCCACACCTACTGGAACGCACGATGGACACGGGCGGCACACGTCGTGGTGTCCGTGGCGATCCTGGGGGCGCTGGCGTTCGGGGTCTACCGGCTCGCGCTCGCCATTCCGGCCGACGGGTGCGGTGGGTCGTCGGCCCAGAAGTCGTGGTGCTCGCTGGACTGATGCCGGTCAGTACGGGCCGCCCCGGAAGTACACGCTGCGCTGACGGCGAGGCCGGTCGCCGTGTTCGTGTGCCGCGTCGGAGCGGTCGGCGGGGGCCGTGCGGTCGGCCAGGGCTCGGAGGGTCTTCAGGCCGGTCAGGATCTCGGCGCGGTGTTCGGAGGTCTTCATCCACGCCGGCATTCGCGCGAACATCGCCAGGGTCGGCGAGAGTACGTCGCGTTCGCGCAACCGCGCGCCGACATAGGCCGAGAGGGCGTCGACATGCGTCTCGTCGTAGGCCCACAGGACGTGGCCGACGCACCGGGTCTGGAGCCAGAGGGGTCGCCGGAAGAAGGGGTCCTCGGTGCCGCCGGGTTCGGCGCCGACCAGGCCGTTGTCCCGCAGGTCGGCCGTCCAGTCGCGGACGGCACCGCATCCGGCGCACACCAACCGGCGTGGCTGGTACAGGAGTTCCATGGCGTACCTGGGCGCGGGCAGACCGGGTCGCGGGGCCACGACCGCGCGGCCACCGCAGCCGGGGCAGACCACCAGTACGCGGCCGGTGAACCGGGCCAGCGGGACGCCGTCGTCGCGGTGGCGCGCGGAGTCCCCGGTGTCCACGTCATCCATGTCGCAGCATTCCTTATCGATACCCTATAGAAGAATTAAGTGGAGCTTCACTGTCGCTCCGCCGAGACTACTCCCATGACGAACACCGCACCCTCCGCCCCGCCACCCTTCGGCCGCGCCCTGTGCGCGATGGTCACGCCCTTCACGGAGACGGGAACACTCGACCTCGACGGTGCCCAGCTCCTCGCCGAGCGGCTGGTGTCGGAGGGCTGTGACGGGCTCGTGCTGTCCGGGACGACCGGCGAGTCGCCGACCACCACGGACGCGGAGAAGTCGGCACTCGTCACGGCGGTCCGCGAGGCCGTCGGCGACCGTGTCCCCCTTGTCTCGGGCGTCGGCACCTTCGACACCCGGCACACCGTGGAACTCGCCCTGGCGGCCGAAAAGGCGGGCGCGGACGGGGTGTTGGTGGTCTCGCCCTACTACAGCAGGCCCCCGCAGGACGCCCTGGAAGCACACTTCCGCGAGGTCGCCGACGCCTCCGGACTGCCCCTCATGCTCTACGACATCCCGGGCCGCACCGGCACCCGTATCGAACCGGAGACCATGATCCGGCTCGCCGAGCATCCCAGGATCGTCGCGGTCAAGGACTGCTCCTACGATCTCCTCGGCGTCCAAAAGGTGCTGGCCCGCACCGACTTGGCGTACTACGCGGGGTGCGACGAGCACATTCTCGCGCTGTACGCGGTGGGCGCGACGGGGTACGTGAGCACGGTCGCGAACGTCGTGCCCGCCCAACTCCGGGCGATCCTGGACGCGTTCGAGGCGGGCGACACCCCCGTGTCCGCCCGCCTCCAGCAACGCGCCACGCCGCTCATCGAGTTGATGATGGCGGCGGGGCTGCCCGGCACCGTCACCACGAAGGCCCTTCTCAACACGCTGGGCCTGCCCGGGGGTCCGGTCCGGGCGCCGCTGCGGTCCGCCGACCGCGGGGCGGTCGACGAACTCCTGGCGGCCTACGAGGAGTTCACGGCCGCCTGATCAACCGCGGCAAGCGTGGTCAACCGCGGGCGAAGACGGGCTGCCACGCCTGCCCCTCGTCGTACTCGTCCTCGCGGACGCCGCTCAGCGGCACGATCCTGTCGCTGCCGATCGTGACCAGCACGAGCCGTGCCCGGTACGGCTCCTCCAGGCTCGTGGTCCGCTCCCAGGCGATGAGCCGCCTGTCGTCGGCCCAGGCGAGCAGTTCGGCCCCGCGGACCCTGGTGATCTCCTTGCCGGTGTAGGGGTCACTGATCGAGGAGTACGACTTCCCGGGAGATCCCCCGACCTCCTTCGTCAGGCCGAGGGCGGCGAGCCTGCCGTTCGGGGACAGCCGGGCGTCGACGTCCGACCGCAGGTACTTCTCGTTCGCGGGGGCGGCGACCTTCGCGCCCTTGAGGTCGTAGAACTGCTGCATCCCGTCCCGGCCGCCGATGACCTGCGAGTACACCCGGTCGCCGGCGCGGCTGAAGGCGAAGTCCTGGCGGGAGTTGATGTCACGGTCGGCCGCGACCCGGGTCCAGGGGCCCTCGCCAGAGGCCACGTCGAGGTCGTAGAAGCCGGAGCGGCTGGTCTCGCCGAAGGCCGGTCCCCAGTCCCACACCCTCTTGCCGTCGGAGCTGTCGGTGGCCTGCACCTTGACGCGCGCGTCCGGATCGGCTCCGTACGTCGTCGCCACGAGCCTGCTCCCGTCGTAGGAGAACGCGAGCCCGCCGACCCGGTGGTCGACCAGGATCCACCGCTCGACCTTCCCGGTCGCGAGGTCGAGCAGGCCGATCCGTCGGGCGGGCAGGTTCCGCTCCAGTACGGCGGCGGTCCGCGCACCCGGAGCGATGGCGACGAAACTCCACCGGGAGTCCTTCTGGTACCTCCCGGTGTCCGGGTCGAGCAGCCAGTACGTCCGCGTGGCGGTCCCCCGGCCGTCCTGCTGCGGCACGGTCCGCACCGTGTAGTAGGCGGCCAGCACCGACTGCCCGGCCGCGATCCGGTCGCGCGGTGGCGCCTGGTCGGGGTGGGAGGTGATCCCGTTCCGGTCCACCACGCCCGTGGGCCGTACGTCGTCCTTCCCGGAGTCCAGCAGGGGCACGGACACCGCCACCGCGACCACGGCGGCCGCGGCGGCGGCGACGGACGCGAGCCTGCGCATCCGGCGGCGGCGGACGAACAGCACCCGGTCGGCGAACCCCGCCGCCGTCGGCGTCTGCCGGGAGGCCTGTTCGCGCAGGGAGTCACGCACCAGTTCCTCGATGTTCATGGACGCATCTCCACGGGTGAGAAGTCACGGGCCGGCCGGTCCTCGGCCGAGGCCGGCCCGAGGGCGGCCAACTCCGGTGCGAGAGCGCGCAGTCGGGCCAGGGAACGGTGGGTGGTGGAGCGTACGGTGCCGACCGAGCAGCCCAGGAGGCGGGCCACGTCGGCCTCGGGGAGGTCCTCGAAGTAGCGGAGCACGAGCACGGTGCGCTGGCGGGCGGTGAGCCGGGACAGCGCCTCGCGCATCACCAGGCGCAGTTCGGCCGCCGACGCGGCGTCGACGCCCGCGCCCGCCTCGGGCGGTTCGGCGACACTGACCTCGCGTCTGCGCCACTTCAGCCGCCAACGGCTGACCTGCTGCCGGTAGAGGATCCGCCGTACGTAGGCCTCGGGCTCGTCGATCCGCTGCCACCGCCCGGCCGCCTTGACGAGGGCGTTCTGGAGCAGGTCCTCACCGGCGTGCCGGTCTCCCCCGCACAGCAGCACGGCCGTCTTCAGCAGGGCAGAGGACCTGCTGTCCACGAAGTCCCGGAAACCCTCCAGCCCTTCGGCATCCATCGTCACCTTCTCTTCCCCCGGCGGCGCCCGTGCGCCGCCTCCGTGTCCCTGGAGACGCTCGCGGAGGTGCGCCACTATGCCTGTCGGCGCGAGAAATTTCCGCTGTCCCGCACGCCCTGCGGCCGCTCCCGTACGGTGACCCCATGAGCCGCCGCCCCCTGCTGTTCCTCGACGTCGACGGCCCCCTCAACCCGTACGCCGCGCAGCCGGAGCGCCGCCCCGAGGGCTATACGACGATCAGGGCCGCCGTGCGGCCGGGCCGCCCGCTCCGGGTCTGGCTGAACCCGGCGCACGGCCCGGCGCTCCTGGGTCTCGGCTACGACCTGTGCTGGGCGACCACGTGGATGGACACCGCGAACCGCTGGATCGGTCCGGTCGTCGGGCTGCCCGAGCTGCCGTACGTCGACTTCGGCACCAGCCTGTTCGCCGTGCGGCCCGACGGGGTCCACTGGAAGACGGAGGCGATCGTGGCGTACGCCGAGGGCCGTCCGTTCGCCTGGGTGGACGACGAACAGAGCGCGCCGGACGGTGAGTTCGTGACGGCCCATCATCCCGGCCCGGCGCTGCTGCACCACGTGAACCCCCGACTCGGGCTGCGCGAGGGGGACTTCACGGCGCTGGCCGGTTTCGCGGCGACCGTACGGACATGAGTGAGCGCCCTCCCGGCGGCGGAAGGGCGCTCGAGTCATGTCACCGCACCGCTAGTTGTGGCTGTGCAGGATCTCGTTCAGGCCGCCCCAGACCGCGTTGTTCGGGCGGGCCTCGACCGTGCCGGTGACCGAGTTGCGGCGGAAGAGGATGTTGGAGGCGCCGGAGAGTTCACGGGCCTTGACGATCTGGCCGTCGGGCATCGTGACGCGGGTGCCGGCGGTGACGTAGAGACCGGCCTCGACGACGCACTCGTCGCCGAGCGCGATGCCGACGCCCGCCTCGGCGCCGACCAGGCAGCGCTCGCCGATGGTGATGCGGACGTTGCCGCCGCCGGACAGCGTGCCCATGGTGGACGCGCCGCCGCCGATGTCCGAGCCGTCGCCGATCACGACACCGGCGGAGATCCGGCCCTCGACCATCGACGTGCCGAGCGTGCCGGCGTTGAAGTTGACGAAGCCCTCGTGCATCACGGTGGTGCCCTCGGCGAGGTGCGCGCCGAGCCGGACCCGGTCGGCGTCGGCGATGCGGACGCCCTTGGGGGCGACGTAGTCCGTCATGCGCGGGAACTTGTCGATGGACGTCACCTGGAGGTGCAGGCCCTCGGCGCGCGCGTTCAGCCGGACCTTCTCCACGTCGTCCACGGCGACCGGGCCGAGCGAGGTCCAGGCGACGTTGGCGAGGAAGCCGAACATGCCGTCCAGGCTCTGGCCGTGCGGCTGGACCAGGCGGTGCGAGAGGAGGTGCAGGCGCAGGTACACGTCGTGCGCGTCGAGCGGCTTGTCGTCGAGGGAGGCGATGACCGTGCGGACCGCGATCACTTCGACGCCCCGGCGGGCGTCCGGGCCGATCGCCTTGGCCGCGCCCGCGCCGAGCAGTTCCACGGCACGCTCGGCGGAGAGCCGTTCCGTACCGGCGGGCCCGGGTTCGGCGGACAGTCCGGGCGCGGGGAACCAGGTGTCGAGGACGGTCCCGTCGGCGGCGACGGTGGCGAGGCCGGCGGCAACGGCGCCGGTGGTGCGAGCTGCGGTCGTGTCGGTCATGAGGGAAACCTAACCTGGCGGGGGCGACGGGGACCAACTCGTCCACGGGGCGTCTCAGGGAACGACACACACGGGCCCCGCGGGCCCGCTCAGGGGATCACCCGTCCCAACACCTCCCGCGCGTACGCCTCGTCGTACGGCGCGTCCGTCAGCAGCACCTGGAGACAGATCCCGTCCACCAGCGCGACCAGCGCCCGCGCGGTCACCGGGTCGGTGCGCCGGGACAGCCGCTCGGCGAGGTCCCGGGCCCATTCGTCGGCGACGGGGCGCAGGGCGGGGCGGCGCAGGGCGGCCAGATACAGCTCGTACTCCAGCTCCACACCCGTGCGGTCGCCCGCGAGCCACTCCCCCATCCAGCCGGCCAGCTCCCCGGCCAGGTCGGTACCCGGGTCCTCCAGGCCGCCGCGCGCCGCGATCACCTTGGCGAAGCCCTCGTTGGCCTGGCGCAGTGCGGCGACCATCAGTTCGTCGAGGGTCTTGAAGTGGTACGTCGTCGAGCCGAGCGGTACGTCGGCCTCGGCGGCGGCGGAGCGGTGGCTCAGCCCGGCGATGCCCTTCTGCCCGACGACCCGGATCGCCGCGTCGATGATCCGCCGGCGCCGCTCGGGGTCGTAGCGCCGGGCCATCAGTGCGCGCCGCCCAGGTTGAGGACCACGACCCCGATGATGATCAGCGCGGTGCCGGCGGCCTTCGCGAAGGTCATCCCCTCGCCCAGGAATACCGTCCCGATGCCCACGACGGCCGCGGTGCCGAGGCCGGCCCAGATCGCGTAGGCCGTACCCACCGACATGGACTTCAGCGTCTGCGCGAGCAGCGCGAAGGAGAGCACGTATCCGAGGACCGTGAGGACCGAGGGCCACAGCCGGCTGAAGCCGTGGCTGAACTTCATGGCGGTGGTGCCGCCCACCTCCCCGGCGATCGCCGTGAGGAGCATCAGGAATCCCATGTGTACGAGTGTACATAACGGGGGTGGCACAGTCCGGCCACAGAGTGACCGGCCGGCGCCCGCGGATCAGACCCCGGACTCCGATGCGGCGACCGGCCCCGGTTCGCGCATCCGCGCCACACGGTCGAGCAGTCGCCGCTTGGCGTGGGCCGCGCAGCGCAGCGCCGACACCCGTCGATAGCGCAGGAGTTCGGCCGGGTCGGGACGGACTGCGCCGCTCAGTTCGTAGCCGTGCCGGACCAGACGGTCGCCCAACACGGCGTCGCACAACCGGATCTGATCGGGCGTCAGGCGCAGTTGCCAACTGCCGGCCCGGGATGCGTCCAGCGCACCGTGGGTGCGCCGGTGCCAGGTCTTGCGGGCGGGCACCGCCTGCCGGGCGAGCCGACGCGGCTCGGTCATCTCGGGGGCGTACTCCTCGCCCAAGTAGGCGCAGATCTCCCTGAGTCGGGGCTCGGGGTCGGCCAACAGGTCCTCGAAGCGGACCTCGTGCCAGCTGTCCGGCCCCAACTTGCCCGCGTAGCGCCGCGTCACGTCCATCACCTGCGCCCAGGTGGCGACGGCCTCGTGGAAACCGCGGTGCCACCAGGGCATGCCGAGCAGCGAGGCGACGCAGTCGCGGCCGTCCCGGACCAGGTGCACGAACTGCGCGTCCGGGAAGAGCCGCAGGATCTCCTCGACATGCAGGGCGTACGCGGGACGCTTGTCGCCCCAGCGCGCCTTGCCGTGGCTCTCCGCGTACGCCCTGAGCGTGATCCCGAGGGCCGAGCCGAGGGTGGGCGGGCCGCCCGCGATCTGCCGCGCCACCGCGCCCGCGTCGAGCCCCAGTTCATGGAAGCGGGTCTCCTTCCGCCCGGTGATCCACCGGGCGAGCCCGGCCCGGTTGTCCGGTTCCCGCAGGTCACCGAAGCGGAGCCGGTCCTCGTAGGCGGGGAGCACGAAGCGGGTCTCGGGCGGGAGCGCGATTCTCGGGTGCGCGTGCAGCATCAGCTGCAGCAGCGTGGTGCCGGAACGGGGGCAGCCGAGGACGAACACGGGGCGGGTGGGGGTAAGAGCGGAGGTAGCCACTCCGCCACGGTGCCGTCCGTCGATGAGCCGACCATGGGAGGGCACTGAGAGGCGGATGTGAAGTCCCATACGTCACACGAGGGCCGTTACGTCGCACGTCGGTGCCGGAATCTCGTAGAAACCGCTCGCTGAAACGGCTGCTCGGAGTCCTCTCGCTCCACTACTGTTTCACCGTTCACACACCTGGCTCTTACGGTCACGACCGTCGCCATGGGCGCCGCTGGAGGAACAGCGCATGCCAGACAGTACGTCCCCACCCTCCCCCAACTCCCCCTGGGAGAACGGCTGGACCCCCGACAGCTCCCGAGCCCCCGGAACACGGCGGCTCTGGCTGGCCGGGGCGCTCGCCCTGACCACCGTCCTCACCTGCGTCGCCACGATCGCCGTGATGGACAAGTCGTCGGACGAGGCAGCACCCGCGAACCAGGCCGATCCCACCTCACCCATCGGCGCGGACGGTCCCGGCCTGCTCTCCTTCGCCTCACCGTCGAAGAAGAGCACGCCCACGCCGGACGAGCACACACCGGCCTCGGCGACGGCGCCGACCACCCCTTCGGCCGCCGCCGCGAAACACAGCACCACACCGTCCGCAAAGGCACCCGCGCCGTCCAAGTCGGCGGCGTCCCAAGGGAGTTCATCCGGGTCATCCGGCTCGTCCAGCTCCTCGGCCACCTGGAGGTCGGTCCGCTCGGTCAACTACCCGGACCGCTACTGGCAGGTGAGCGGCGACTACGTCAAGCTCAACCCGATCAGCTCCGCCGCGGCCCGCCGCGCCGCCACCTTCAAACTGGTCAAGGGCCTTGCCAACAGCTCCTGTTACTCCTTCACGACGGCCGACGGCAGCTACCTCCGCCACCGCAACTTCATCCTCCGCGCGGAACGCGACGACGGCTCGTCCCTCTTCAAGCAGGACGCCACCTTCTGCCCCCGCACGTCGTCCTACTCGGGCGCGGTGATGCTGGAGTCGGTCAACTACCCGGGCCGCTACCTGCGCCACCAGAACTTCCAGCTCAAGCTGGACCAGTTCCAGAACAGCGGCCAGTACCGCGCGGATTCGGCGTTCCGGCTGGTGGACGGGCTGTCGTAGCAGCGTGAGAAAGAAGAGAAGGGGGCGGCACCCATCGGGTGCCGCCCCCTTCCGCAGGCCTCGTACGGAGTCGGCTCAGACGTTGAAGCCGAGCGCCCGCAACTGCTCCCGCCCATCGTCCGTGATCTTGTCCGGGCCCCACGGCGGCATCCAGACCCAGTTGATGCGCAGCTCGTTGACGAGGCCGTCCGTGGCGGACTTGGCCTGGTCCTCGATGACGTCGGTCAGCGGGCAGGCCGCCGAGGTCAGGGTCATGTCGATGGTGGCGATGTTGGCGTCGTCGATGTGCACGCCGTAGATGAGGCCGAGGTTGACGACGTCGATGCCCAGTTCGGGGTCGACGACGTCCAGCAGGGCCTCGCGGACCTCCTCCTCGGAGGCGGGCTTGATCTCTGTGGTCTCGCTCATGCCGTCTTCCTTTCGGCGTCGGCTCCGCCCAGGGCCTGGGCCGTCGCGTCCTTCCACGCCATCCAGCTCAGGAGGGCGCACTTCACCCGTGCCGGGTACTTGGAGACACCGGCGAACGCGACCGCGTCCTCCAGCACCTCCTCCATCGCATCGTCGGGCTCGATCCTGCCCTTGGACTGCATCAGCTCCAGGAAGGTCTCCTGGATCTTCTGCGCCTGGGACAGCTCCTTGCCGACGAGGAGGTCGTTCAGTACGGAGGCCGAGGCCTGGCTGATGGAGCAGCCCTGGCCCTCGTAGGAGATGTCGGTGATCTGCTCGCCGTCGTACTTCACGCGCAGGGTGATCTCGTCGCCGCACGTCGGGTTGACGTGGTGCACCTCGGCATCGCCGTCCCGCAAGCCCCGGCCGTGCGGGTGCTTGTAGTGGTCCAGGATGACTTCCTGGTACATCGAATCCAGCTTCACGTCTCAGCCAGCTCCTCAGCCGAAGAAGTTCCGTACGTGCTCCAGGCCGTCGACCAGTGCGTCGATCTCGGCCGGCGTGGAGTACAGATAGAACGACGCTCGCGTGGTCGCAGGAATTCCGTAGCGGAGGCAGACAGGGCGTGCGCAGTGATGACCGACACGCACCGCGATGCCCTCCTCGTCGAGGACCTGGCCCACGTCGTGCGGGTGGATGTCACCGAGCGTGAAGGAGATCGCCGCGCCCCGGTCCTCGGCCGTGGTGGGGCCGATGATCCGCAGGTCGGGGACCTCGCCGAGCCGCTTCACCGCGTACTCGGTGAGCGCGTGCTCATGGGCGAGGATCTTGTCCATGCCGATGGCCGAGAGGTAGTCGATCGCCGCACCGAGACCGACCGCCTGCGCGATCGGCGGGGTGCCCGCCTCGAACTTGTGCGGGGCCGGAGCGTACGTCGACGAGTGCATCGACACGGTCTCGATCATCTCGCCACCGCCGAGGAACGGCGGGAGGTCCTCCAGCAGCTCCTGCCGGCCCCACAGGACGCCGATGCCGGTCGGGCCGCACATCTTGTGGCCGGTGAAGGCCACGAAGTCGGCCTGGAGGGCCTGGACGTCCAGCGGCATGTGCGGCGCCGCCTGCGAGGCGTCGATCAGGACCAGGGCCCCGACCTCCTGCGCACGGCGCACGATCTTCTCGACCGGGTTGACCGTGCCGAGGATGTTGGAGACCAGCACGAAGGAGACGATCTTCGTCTTCTCGGTGATGACCTCGTCTATGTTCGACAGGTCCAGCCGGCCGTCGTCCGTGAGGCCGAACCACTTCAGCTTCGCGCCCGTGCGCTGCGAGAGCAGCTGCCACGGCACGATGTTGGAGTGGTGCTCCATCTCCGTGATGACGATCTCGGTCTCGTGGTCCACGCGGTAGGGCTCGTCGGCCCAACCCAGCATGTTCGCCACGAGGTTCAGCGACTCGGAGGCGTTCTTGGTGAAGATCACCTCGTCGCGGCTGGGCGCGTTGATGAACGCGGCGACCTTGTCGCGCGCACCCTCGTACAGCGCCGTGGCCTCCTCGGCGAGCACATGCACACCGCGGTGGACGTTGGCGTTGTAGCGCTCGTAGTACTCGTTCAGGGCGTCGAGCACCTGGCGCGGCTTCTGCGAGGTCGCCGCGTTGTCCAGGTACACGAGCTTCCGGCCGTCGTGGACCTGGCGGTCCAGGATGGGGAAGTCCTTGCGGATCGCCTCTGTGTCGAGGAGGCCCGGCAACTGTGTCACGCGGATACGCCACCCTTCGTGGTGTAGGCCTCGTAGCCCTCGTTCTCCAGCTTGTCGGCGAGTTCGGCGCCGCCGGACTCGACGATCCTGCCGCCGGAGAAGACGTGCACGAAGTCGGGCTTGATGTAGCGCAGGATGCGCGTGTAGTGCGTGATCAGCAGGGTGCCGACCTCGCCGGTCTCGCGGACGCGGTTGACGCCCTCGGAGACGACCCGGAGCGCGTCGACGTCGAGGCCGGAGTCGGTCTCGTCGAGGATCGCGATCTTCGGCTTGAGCAGCTCCAGCTGAAGGATCTCGTGGCGCTTCTTCTCACCGCCGGAGAAGCCCTCGTTGACGTTGCGCTCGGCGAAGGAGGGGTCCATGGAGAGGCGCTCCATGGTCTCCTTGACCTCCTTCACCCACGTCCGCAGCTTGGGGGCCTCGCCGCGGACGGCGGTGGCGGACGTACGGAGGAAGTTGGAGACCGAGACACCGGGGACCTCGACCGGGTACTGCATCGCGAGGAACAGGCCGGCGCGGGCGCGCTCGTCGACGGACATCTCCAGGACGTCCTCGCCGTCGAGGGTGACGGTGCCGCCGGTGATCGTGTACTTGGGGTGGCCCGCGAGCGAGTAGGCGAGGGTCGACTTGCCGGAGCCGTTCGGGCCCATGATGGCGTGGGTCTCGCCCTGCTTCACGGTGAGGTCGACGCCCTTGAGGATCTCCTTCGTGGCGTTGTCGGCCTCGACGGTGACGTGCAGGTCGTGGATTTCAAGCGTTGCCATGGGTTCCTCAGGACTCCTGGGTGAGGGAGACGAGCACGTCGTCCCCTTCGATCTTTACGGGGTAAACGGGTACGGGGCGGGTGGCGGGGAGGCCGGACGGCTTGCCGGTGCGCAGGTCGAACGCGGAGCCGTGCAGCCAGCACTCGATCTGGCAGTCCTCCACCTCGCCCTCGGAGAGCGAGACGTTCGCGTGCGAGCAGATGTCGTTGATCGCGAACACCTCCCCCTCGGTCTTCACGACCGAGACCGGTGTGCCGTCGAGTTCCACCCGCTTCGGGGTGTCCTCCTCCAGCTCACCGAGGCCGCAGGCGCGGACGAAGGCCGACATCAGACCGACGCCTCCAGCTCCGCGTCGATCTTCTCCAGCAGCCGCTCCTCGATGTCGGCGACACCGATCTGCTGGACCAGTTCGGCGAAGAAGCCGCGGACCACCAGGCGTCGGGCGTCGTCGGCGGGGATGCCGCGGGCCATCAGGTAGAAGAGCTGCTCGTCGTCGAAGCGGCCGGTCGCGGAGGCGTGTCCGGCGCCGACGATCTCACCGGTCTCGATCTCCAGGTTCGGCACGGAGTCGACCCGGGCACCGTCGGTCAGCACGAGGTTGCGGTTCATCTCGTACGTGTCGGTGCCCTCGGCCTTGGCCTCGATGAGGACGTCGCCGATCCACACCGCGTGGGCGCCCTCGCCCTGCAGCGCGCCCTTGTACATGACGTTGGACTTGCAGTGCGGGGTGTTGTGGTCGACCAGGAGACGGTGCTCCTGGTGCTGGCCGGCGTCCGTGAAGTACAGCCCGAACAGCTCGGCGTCGCCGCCGGGTCCGGCGTAGGCCACGCGCGGGTGCAGTCGTACGACATCGCCGCCGAAGGTGACGACGAACGACTTGAAGGTGGCGTCCCGGCCGATCAGCGCGTTGTGCTGGCCGATGTGGACGGCCTTGTCGTCCCAGTCCTGGACGGAGACGACGGTCAGCTTGGCGCCGTCGCCCAGCATGTAGTCGACGTTGGCGGCGAGGACCGCGTCACCGGTGTGGTCGATGACGACGACGGCCTCGGCGAAGGCTCCCAGCTCGACGACCTGGTGGCCGTAGGCGACCCCGCCCTCGCCGTGCACGACGATGCGGATCGGCTCGGTGAGGACCGTCTCCTTGGGGACGGTCACCACCGAGGCCTTCTCGAAGGACGAGTAGGCCTGCGCGGCCACGCGGTCCACCGGGGTGCCGGCCCTGCCGAGTCGCGCGTCGTCACGGCCGACGGTCTCCACGGTGACCCCGTCCGGGGTGCCGATGGCGACCTTCACGCCGTCGCCGGTGGCGACCGCGGTGCCGTCGTGCAGCCCGCGCAGGCGCTCCAGCGGGGTGAACCGCCACTCCTCCTCGCGGCCGTGGGGGACCGGGAAGTCCGCCACGTCGAAGGACGGGGGCGCGCTCATGCGCGTGGCGACGGTCGACTCGGCGGCAACGGCCACCGCGCCGGCGGTGGTGGATCCCACCGGGATGTTCTGAGCCTCAGCCATGGCTGTCGGTCTGCTCTCTTTCCTGCGTAAGTGGCTTGATGGACAAAGCGGTTGGCGGTTAGCCGACCGCGCCTTCCATCTGGAGCTCGATCAGCCGGTTGAGCTCAAGGGCGTACTCCATGGGCAGCTCCTTCGCGATCGGCTCGACGAAGCCGCGCACGATCATCGCCATCGCCTCGAACTCGGTCAGACCGCGGCTCATCAGGTAGAAGAGCTGGTCCTCGGAGACCTTGGAGACGGTCGCCTCGTGGCCCATGGACACGTCGTCCTCGCGGACGTCGACGTACGGGTACGTGTCGGAGCGGGAGATGGTGTCGACGAGCAGCGCGTCGCACAGCACGTTCGACTTGGAGCCGTGGGCGCCCTCGCCGATCTCGACGAGACCGCGGTAGGACGTACGACCGCCACCGCGCGCCACCGACTTGGAGACGATGTTGGAGGAGGTGTTCGGCGCCATGTGGACCATCTTGGAGCCGGCGTCCTGGTGCTGGCCCTCGCCCGCGAAGGCGATGGAGAGGGTCTCGCCCTTGGCGTGCTCGCCCATCAGGTAGACGGCCGGGTACTTCATCGTCACCTTGGAGCCGATGTTGCCGTCGATCCACTCCATGGTCGCGCCCTCGTAGGCGACGGCGCGCTTGGTGACCAGGTTGTAGACGTTGTTCGACCAGTTCTGGATGGTCGTGTAGCGGCAGCGGGCGTTCTTCTTGACGATGATCTCGACGACCGCGCTGTGCAGCGAGTCCGACTTGTAGATCGGCGCCGTACAACCCTCGACGTAGTGCACATAGGCACCCTCGTCGACGATGATCAGGGTCCGCTCGAACTGGCCCATGTTCTCCGTGTTGATGCGGAAGTAGGCCTGGAGCGGGATCTCGACGTGCACGCCCTTCGGCACGTAGATGAAGGAACCGCCGGACCACACGGCCGTGTTGAGCGACGCGAACTTGTTGTCGCCGACCGGGATGACGGTGCCGAAGTACTCCTTGAAGAGCTCCGGGTGCTCCTTCAGCGCGGTGTCGGTGTCGAGGAAGATGACGCCCTGCTCCTCCAGGTCCTCGCGGATCTGGTGGTAGACGACCTCGGACTCGTACTGGGCCGCGACACCGGCGACGAGGCGCTGCTTCTCCGCCTCGGGGATGCCGAGCTTGTCGTAGGTGTTCTTGATGTCCTCGGGCAGGTCCTCCCAGGACTCCGCCTGCTTCTCCGTGGAGCGCACGAAGTACTTGATGTTGTCGAAGTCGATGCCGGAGAGGTCGGAGCCCCAGTTCGGCATGGGCTTCTTCTCGAACAGGCGCAGGCCCTTGAGGCGGAGCTTGGTCATCCACTCCGGCTCGTTCTTCTTGCCGGAGATGTCCCGGACGACGTCCTCGTTGATGCCGCGCTTCGCGGAGGCACCGGCCACGTCGGAGTCGGCCCAGCCGTATTCGTAGTTGCCCAGGCCGTCAAGCTCGGGGTGGGCGGTCTCCTCGATGGGGAGCGTCATGCTGGGTTCCTCCCGGCGGTACTTGCGGATGCGTTCGATGTGGTCTTCGGGATAAACGTGGTGCACACGCCGTCGCCGTGGGCGATGGTCGCCAGTCGCTGGACATGGGTGCCGAGCAGTTGGGAGAAGAGCTCGGTCTCCGCCTCGCACAGTTGCGGGAACTGCTCGGCGACATGGGCGACCGGGCAGTGGTGCTGGCAGAGCTGCTCACCGACCGGTGCGCTACGCGCCGTAGCAGCGTACCCGTCCGTGCTCAGGGCCTTGGCCAGCGCTTCCGCGCGGTCCTCGGGGGCCACGGCCTCGACGGCCTTGCGGTACGCGACGGCCTGGGCGGCCATGCGGTCACGGGCGAAGGCCACGACGGCCTCGTCCCCGCCACTGTGCTTGGCGATCCAGCGCAGCGCGTCCGCGGCGAGCTTGTCGTAGGACTGGTCGAAGGCGTCGCGACCGCAGTCGGTCAGGGCGAACACCTTGGCGGGCCGGCCGCGCGTGCGCGCTCCGTAGACCCGCTGCTCACGTGCTTCCACGACGTCGTCGGCGACGAGCGCGTCGAGATGACGGCGTACGGCGGCCTGGGTCAGCCCCAGCCGGCCGGCGAGGTCGGCCACGGTCGACGGGCCGTGGTCCAGGATGGAGCGCGCGACACGGTTGCGGGTGGACCGCTCACCGGTCGCGAGTTCCTCCTGCGGAGCCTCGCCAACGTTTTTCACAACGCCATTGTTGCGTAATTCCTCAGAGGCAGGCAACCCGCGTCCCGGCCGGTGGGCGGTGCGCTGCGTCACTTAGGTATACCTAATCTGACCTGCGGAAACGATCTTTGATCGATCAATGGGGTGGCGCCGCGAGCTCCCTTCCGGAACACTCCACACCCATGCCCACACCCCCTCCCACCGGCCCACTTGTCACCCGGGACACAGTCGCCGCGGACCTGCGCGAAGTGGGCGTGCGCCCCGGTGAGACCCTCCTCGCGCACACCTCCCTCAGCTCACTCGGCTGGGTGTGCGGAGGCACCGTGGCGGTGGTGCGGGGAATCCTCGACGCGCTGGGCCCGGACGGCACCCTGGTGGTCCCCACCCAGACCGGCGACCTCTCGGACCCGGCCCACTGGGGAAACCCGCCGGTCCCACGCGAATGGTGGGCCGCCATCCGCGCCTCCATGCCGTCCTACGACCCCCTCGTCACGCCCTCGCGCGGGGTGGGCGTCGTCCCGGAGACCGTCCGCACCTGGCCCGGCGCCCGGCGCTCCGCGCACCCGCAGACCTCCTTCGCGGCGATCGGTCCGCGGGCCGCCGAGATCCTGGACGGCCATGCCCCCGACTGCCGGCTCGGGGAGCGCAGTCCGCTGGCCCGTCTGGAGACCCTCCACGCGCGCGTGCTGCTGCTCGGCGCGGGCTACGACTCCTGCACGAGCTTCCATCTCGCCGAGTACCGCATCCCGTCCCCGCTGGTGCGGGTCGGACGCCCCGGCCCGGACGGCTGGGAGACGGTGACCGAGGTGTCGATCTCCTCCGACCGCTTCGACGAACTTGGCCACGACTTCGAACGGGACCGTCCCGTCGTACGGGGAAAGGTCGGCGCGGCCGACGTACGCCTGTTCCCGGTGGCCGAGGCCGTGGCCTACGCGGAACGCTGGCTGCCGCTGCACCGCCCCCGCGAGGAGGAGATCCCGCACCCGCCCGTCTGAGACCGGATACGGCTACCTAGACTCGGGCGCATGCGAAGTGAGCCCGTGCTCCAGGTCCAGGCCCTGGTGAAGCGGTACGGCACGAAGACCGCGGTGAACGGCCTCGACCTGGTGGCCATGACGGGTGTCACCGCCGTGCTCGGCCCCAACGGGGCGGGCAAGACGACCACGGTCGAGACCTGCGAGGGGTACCGGAGGCCGGATGCCGGCACGGTGCGCGTCCTGGGCCTCGACCCGGTCCGTCAGTCCGCCGCGCTGCGCCCCAGAATCGGCGTGATGCTCCAGTCCGGCGGCGTCTACTCGGGCGCTCGCGCCGACGAGATGCTCCGCCACATCGCCAAGCTGCACGCGCACCCGCTGGACGTGGACGCACTCATCGAGCGCCTGGGGCTCGGCAGTTGCGGCCGTACGACGTACCGCCGTCTCTCCGGCGGCCAGCAGCAGCGCCTCGCGCTCGCGATGGCCGTGGTGGGCCGCCCGGAGCTGGTCTTCCTGGACGAGCCGACCGCGGGCCTCGACCCGCAGGCCCGCCGCGCTACCTGGGACCTGGTCCGCGACCTGCGCACGGACGGTGTCTCCGTCATCCTCACCACCCACCACATGGACGAGGCCGAGCAGCTCGCCGACGATGTCGCCATCATCGACGCCGGCAAGGTCATCGCCCAGGGCTCCCCCGAGGACCTGTGCCGCGGCGGCGCCGAGAACACCCTCCGCTTCACCGGCCGCCCGGGCCTCGACGTCGGCTCCCTGCTGAAGGCCCTCCCGGCCGACTCCACGGCCGCCGAACTGACCCCGGGCTCCTACCGCGTCGGCGGCAAGGTCGACCCGCAACTGCTCGCCACGGTCACCTCGTGGTGTGCGCAGCACGGGGTGATGCCGGAGAAGATCTCGGTGGAACGGCACACCCTGGAGGACGTGTTCTTGGAGCTGACCGGCAAGGAGCTGCGTTCGTGACCACGGCGACCTATACGCCTGCCCCGGGGGCGGCGCCCCTCCCCCGCATGATCGCGGCGCAGGCGATCCTCGAAACGAAGATGCTCCTGCGCAACGGCGAGCAGCTTCTCCTCACGGTGGTCATCCCGACCCTCCTGCTGGTCCTGTTCAGCTCGGTGGACATCGTCGACACCGGCAAGGGCAAGTCCGTCGACTTCCTCGCCCCCGGCATCCTCGCCCTCGCCGTGATGTCGACGGCGTTCACGGGCCAGGCCATCGCGACCGGCTTCGAGCGCCGCTACGGCGTCCTCAAGCGCCTCGCGTCCTCCCCGCTCCCCCGCTGGGGCCTGATGACGGCGAAGACCGCGTCTGTCCTGGTGACGGAGATCCTCCAGGTCATCCTGCTGACGGCGATCGCCTTCGCCCTGGGCTGGTCACCGCACGGCAACCCCCTCGCCGTCCTGCTCCTCCTGATCCTCGGCACGGCGGCCTTCTCCGGCCTCGGCCTCCTGATGGCGGGCACCCTGAAGGCGGAGGCGACGCTCGCCGCCGCGAACCTGGTGTTCCTGCTGCTGCTGGTCGGCGGCGGCGTGATCGCGCCGATGGACAAGTACCCGTCGGGGGTGCAGGACGTGCTGGGCCTGCTACCGATCTCGGCACTCTCCGACGGGCTGCGGGACGTGCTGCAGCACGGGGCCGGGATGCCGTGGGGAGACCTGGGGATTCTGGGGGCTTGGGCGGTCGTGGGGCTGGGGGCGGCGGGGACGTTCTTCCGCTGGGAATGACTGCCTCATTGGTCACCGGCCGGTATTGGCGTGCCGGGTGAGTGATGTTCACGCGCAGCGGGCAAAGAGACTCCGTGTTCGAGTCCACGGATTCCTCAGGTGCGCGTGAGCTCCAACCGCTGCTGCACGACGTCGTGATCTGCCTCGCGGCCCCGGCGTTCGTCGCATCACCACGGGACGGACAACTGCGGGGTCTGCGCGCCGAGGGGTTCTACGGCCACGATCGCAGACTTCTGCACACCGCCTGTCTGCTGATCGACGGGCGCGAACCCGAGCCGATCGGAGTGCAGCCGCTGGGTCCCGATCAGGTGCGGTTCACCTCCGTCCACCGTTATCCCCAGGACCACACCGACGACCCCACCCTGATCGTCGAGCGGGTGCGCACGGCGGGCGGAGGCGAGGACATCCTGTTGCGCAATGTCGGCACCGTCCTGCGTCGATTACATGTCGAACTCGCCCTGGCGACCGACCTGGTGGGCATCGCCGACGTCAAACGAGGCCGCGCCGGGCGCCCCGTGCCGTGCACTGCCGTGACCGATCCAGCCGGTCTCGACTGGCGTTCCCACACAGGCAGGGCCGAGGTTCGGGCAGTCGGTGACCGTTCGGCGCCGGAGGTCACCGACGGCCCGGAGGGCGGTACGTTCACTTGGCCGCGGATGCTGCTTCGTCCCGGCGAGAGCAGACGCATCCGAGTATCCGTCGCAGGTGGTGCGGTGCCCTCGCCTCCTGCTCACCCGGGCGCCCCGACTTCTGCGGCCCCCTGGGACGAGCCCGATGTGCGCGGCGATCGCCGTCTGATCGCGCTGGTCCGGAGAGGGCTCGACGACCTTCGCGCGCTACGCCTCGCGGACCCGGAGCGCATCGGTCCGGGGAGTCCCGAGGACCAGTTCATCGCGGCCGGCTGCCCCTGGTACCTGACCCTCTTCGGCCGGGACTCGATCTGGTCGGCGCGGATGATGCTGCCGCTCGGCACGGACCTGGCCCGCGGCACGCTGTGGGCGCTGGCCCGCCGCCAGGGCACGGCACACGACGTGTTCCGGGACGAGGCACCGGGGCGCATCCTGCACGAGCTGCGCCCGGCCACCGCCGAGCACGGCCACGGCCTGCGTCTACCGTCTCACTACTACGGTTCGGTCGACGCGACCCCACTGTTCGTGATCCTGCTGGTGGAAGCCTGGAACTGGGGTCTGCCGGACGCGGACGTGGACGCGCTGCTGCCGTATGCGCAGCGGGCCATGGAGTGGGTCGTCGAGACGAGCACGGAGGACGAGGACGGCCTGCTGCGCTACTACCCGCGCCCCGGTGGCCTGCGCCATCAGTCGTGGAAGGACAGCGAGGACGCCGTACGCGACGCGCTGGGGCGCCGGATCGAGCCGCCGCTGGCCTTGTGCGAGGTCCAGGGTTACGCCTACCAGGCGGCCGCCGGTCTGGCTGCCCTGCTGGCGGCCCGTGGGCGCGTCGAGCCGGCGGAGCGTCTGCACGCCTGGGCGGCATCGCTGCGCAAGCGCTTCGCGGACGCGTTCTGGCTGCCATCCCCGCATGGCGCGGCGCCACGTTATGTGGCGATAGCGGTGGGCCGCGGTCTCACGCCGGTCAGCGGACCGGCGTCGAACATGGGCCAGTTACTCTCCACCGGCATCCTGGACCTGGACGGCTGCCGCGATGTGGCCGCCTGGCTGGCCTCCCCCGAACTGAATTCAGGCTGGGGGCTACGCAGCCGTTCCGCTGCCCTGCCCGGCTTCAACCCGATGAGCTACCACGGCGGTTCGGTCTGGACCCACGACACGGCCATAGCCATCCAGGGGCTGTGCGCCGCGGGCTGCCACGAAGCGGCGTCCGTGCTGACAGAAGGACTGCTGGACGCGGCGGCCCACTTCGCGTACCGCATGCCCGAGCTCTACGGCGGGGACGCCCGCACGGAGGACTCACCGGCCCCGTTGGCCTATCCGGCCGCCTGCCGTCCCCAGGGCTGGTCCGCGGCGTCGGGCGTAGCAGTCCTGTCGGCCCTTCTCGGTCTCTATCCGGACGCCCGGCACCAGGTCCTGCGGATACGGCCCGCTCCGTTGGGCCCGCTACGGGTGGACGGAATGCGACTGGCCGGACACCGGCTGAACGTCGAGGTGAGTGCCTCGGGCGAGGTCACGGCAAGTGGGCTGCCCGCTGGTTGGAGCCACGACTCGGGAGGCGTATGAGCCTATGGGACCGGAAACCGCCTCTACCCTGACATCGAAATTCAGCTTCTATTCGGCCGTTCTCGCGGCCAGTGTGCTCGCTCCCGGACTCTGCCTCGTCACCGCGGCCACAATCGCGCTCCTGCATCTGCAACACCCACAGCACATATGGAGTTTCGTGCTCGCCGAGACCAAGGATCTCTCCACGCCGATAGCGGTCGTCCTCGGCCTGAACTTCCTTGCCATCAGCTTCATCGCCGGCTACATGTTCCGTGAACTGTCCTTCTGGCTGATCGGGCTGCTGGAGAAGCTCCCTCGGTACGCCCCACTCGCCGCCCCTGAGCTGCGCAGACGCCTTGAGATCGTCTGCGGACAACGATCCCTCGACAACTGTCTTCGCAGCCATCCACAACTCGCCTACTACCTCGGGAACCCCCTTCCCGGAATACAGGAGGAGGACGCGCCGTACGGCGGTGGTCACCGGGAGAATCGCGGACTCCTCGCCTTCGAATACTGCAAACGCCGACTGCGTGTGGAATCACCCGCCCTCGCCGTGGATAACATCGAGGCAGAGATCAATGTCCTGACCTCATGCCTGTTTCCCATCTCCTTCATCACCGTCGATCTGATATGGATCGGCGAATTCTCTGTCATCGTCGAAGTTCTCGCAGCAATTGGATGCACTGGAGCATGGCTGGGAATTCTGACGTCTATCTTCCGGCTGCGCCTCACTGAGAGAATGGCCGCAATTACCAACCTCGCCTACAGTGGGGACGTTCCGCAGTCGCCGTCGTCGAGCTGACGCATGTATTCATTGATCATCGGACCCGCGTAGTGCTCGAGATCGAAGTGGTCGAGAGAGTGTCGCCGAGCCCGTAGCCCCACGTTGCGTGCGAGCTCAGGGCTATCCAGAAGCAGTGCGATACGGTCGGCCAGTTTGTCCACGTTACGGTCCGGGACCAAATAGCCGATCTCCCCGTCGTCCACAACCCCTTCCTCGAGCCCTCCTATGCGGGTCACCACGACGGGCCGGGCGGCGCACATCGCCTCAAGCGGCGCCAGCCCCATGGGTTCGGCGAAGACCGAGGGATAGATGACGACCGAAGCGGCCTCGTAAAGGTTCCGCATCTGCTGGGCTCCGGCTTCGACGAATTCCACGTAGGGTCGGATCCTCAGCCTGTCGATCTCTTCCTCCAACATTTCGCGGAACCCTTTCCTTTCGCCGCGGAAGTCAACGGTTTTCTGTGTGTCCATAAGTACGAGTTGCGGACGTACCTGGCTCATCTCGTGCCCGATGATCTGGTGCATGGCCCGGATCGCCAGCTCGGCCCCCTTGTCGGGAATGAGCCGTGCGGGCAGCAGGACTAGACCGGGTTGCTGGCCGCCGCCGGACACCGGCACGTCCCGGTACGCGGCCACGTTGATGCCCAGATATCTACGTTCCGCGCCCACACACAACTCACTGGCGCAGGAGGCACTCAGGAACTCGGAGACCGCGAAGTGGCGGTCCCAGCCACGGCACGCATCGGCAGCCGGATTCCTCGACTCCCCGTGCCAGACGCTGTGATACGTGTGCACAAGCCGCAGGCCGAGTTCGTCCCGGAGTTCGTTGAGTGTGCGCGCCGGACGGTCGGAGAAATGATGCAGATTGTGACCATGCACCAGCCTGATGCCGCTTCTGCCCGCCGCCACGTCCGCCCGGAGCCACTTCCTGAACCACGTCGACAACGGCGGCTCGCCGACGGGGCGCCGACTGTACGGCGAGAGGTCCAGATCCGAGTGGTATCTGACGGTGACTCCCGGTTGAAGCGGAACGACGGCCTCTGGCGTCCCGGTGAAGACAGTCACGTCGATCCCACGGGCCGCGAGCAGTCGCGAGTAGTCCCAGAGATGCGTCTCCACACCGCCCACACAGGGCGGAAACGCCCAGTGGACCAGCCCGACATGCAACCGATCATCGGGCGGCCGATCGCATTCTCGTCCGTCCACGCCGCCTCCGAATGCTGAATCCAGGAAGCGCGGATAGTAGCCACACATTCCGGTGCACGTATATGGAAGACCAGGGTCGTCGCCGCGACAATGGGTGAATCCACGATACTGTGCGCGACCTATTCGAACAGTCGCACGGTGGGCGGGAATTGCGGGACGGGGGCGTCACCATGACCGTATCCAGGACCAACCGACAACGCACGATCCGGAGCAGGCAGCTGCTCGCCGCCCTCTACACCGCGACAGGTTCGGGCGCCGTCGTCCTGCCGATCATGGCGGACCACACCCAGGGCCCCGTGTTCTGGGCAGTCGTCACGGTGACCGGTCTGCTCGGTGGCGCCTCGGCCTTCGTCACCCGGCACTCCCTCGTACGACGCGGCCGGTCACCGGAGTTACCCGACCTTCCCTATGTGCCGCCGCCCAACCTGCCTACTCTTTCCCGGTACTTCACAGGACGGACGGGAGAACTGAAGCAGATCGAGACGCTGTTGGCACCCTCGGACGATACGCCGGGGATTCGCTCCTGCGTGGTCCACGGCACGGGCGGAGTGGGCAAGACCCAGCTGGCGGTCGCCTACGCCCGACAGCAGCTCTCCGCGCACACGCTGACCTGGTGGCTGCCCGCATCCAGCCCTGAGCGGCTGCGGGTGATGCTGCTGGAACTCGCGGCCTCTGTGCGGGTGCCGGGCCACGAGAGCGAGAATGTGGTGCTGTCCGGGCTGTGGGGCTGGCTGCGGGACAATCCGGGCTGGCTGCTCGTCTACGACAACGTGCAGCGGGAAAGCGACCGACCTGGCGCACACGGCGACGGCACCCAGGAACTGATGCCGTTCCTTCCGCCCGACGGCGATGGCGAGATCCTGATCACCACTCAACTCCGTGGGGGCTGGACACCGTTGTGCGCGAGTCCGATCGAACTCCAGGGGCTCGGTCCCACCGACGGACTGGAGTTCCTACGGCTGCGGATCGACGCCACGGACAGCGACAGTGAGGAACTGACGCTGTTGGGAAGGCAGTTGGGATGGGTTCCGCTGGATCTGGAGACCGCGGGAGCCTATATCGACCGGGAGGAAATCACCGTGGGGGAGTATCTCAGCCTGCTCCCCGAACACCGGACCGAAAGCGGCTTCGAGACCCTGCTCATGGCGATCGAACGGATCACCCAGACCGCTCCGGAGGCCGAGGACCTCCTGCGCCTGTGCTCCTTCCTCGCACCCGAGGACGTACCACGCCCGACGCTCTTCGAGCACCGCCCGATGCTGCCCGCCCGGTTGAGGCGGGTCATGGAGAACGAGCGCCTCTTCAACCGCATGGTCCTCAGGCTCGTCGACCACTCCCTGCTCACACGCAGCGGTGACCACCGCACGGGGCATGAGACATACGGCATCCATCCGCGGGTACGTCAATTCATCCGCAGCAGGATGGACGAGCGAGCCCGGCTCGAATGGTCACAGGCCGCCGTCCGCCTGGTCGAGGCGGCTTTCCCTTCCTCCCCCGAACTACTGGTCACACGGTACGACTGCGAGCGGCTGATGCCGCACGCGGACACCGTGATCACGGAGGCCGTCTGGGCCGTCGACAGCGATGGCGAGTACGGCGCGGCGAAAGACCCCGGCGCGCTGGTCCGGCTGCTCCACCGGTTGGGCGTATACCAGGAACAGCGCTGTAGCTGGGTGCGTGCACTGGCCTTCTTCGAGCGGGAAGCACAACTGCGCGAGCTGTCTCCCGACCCGGACCCCCTCGGACGCGCCACCGCACTTTTCTTCGTAGCCCGGCAGCACTATCTGCTGACCGATCTGGACAAGGCGGAGTCCGAATGCCGCAAGGCGCTCGGCCCGTGCCGGGAACATGCCGGCGACCCCGTGTTCCTGGAGCTCGAAGCCCAGTGCCGACGCCAGTTCGGCGGCATCCTGCGCGAGCGCATCCGCTTCGACGAAGCTCTGGAGACCGCCATGGAAGCGGTGAAGATCTACGAGTTGCAGGGGGCGGCCTGGGCGAGTCTGGAGTGGGCGGTTGCCGAGCAGGAGGTGGGGATGATCCATCGCAACGCCGGACGACTGTCGGCGGCGCTGGACGCGTACGCACGCGCCGCCACCCGTATACCCGACTGTGGGAGCAACGAACCGGCCGATCAGACGGTGTTCCGGGCGATGCTGAGGCGCGACGTGGGGATCGTCGCCCAGGATCTGGGCGATCTGGCCACCGCCGAGCGGGAGTTGGACGGAGCGCTCGAAGTGTTCCGCGCATTCCGCGGCCGAGAGGACTTCGAGACCTCGCAGGTCGCCAAGTTCCTGGCCGACATACGCCGCCGCCAGGGGGAGAAACTACTTCTCCACGCCCACGCGACCCTGCGTCCGATGTTTCGGCGAGAGCTGAACCGTGCGGCACGGGCCAAGCTGAGGTCGGCCGAGGAGCTGCTGCACCCTGTGCTTGCGATGCACCGTCAACGCCGCAGGGACGAAGCCCACAAATATGCCGCGTGCCTCAACAAACTGGGCTCGTTGCAGCACGCTCAAGGCCGTACACAGGAAGCGCTGACCACACTGCGTGAAGCCGAGACCATTTACATCCAGCGTTACGGGTCCGACTACCACTACCGAGCCAAGACGCTGTCCCGTCTCGGACCTGTCCTGATCACCGCAGGCAGGAGGCCTCAGGCCGAAACGGTACTCAGGGAAGCGGAGGGCATCTTCCGAACCCGCCTCGGCGAAGGCCACCCGTCTCTCGTCGCCGTCTACGAACGGCTCGCCGCCTGCACTCACGATCCCCTCCAGGCCGCCTCCTTCCGCTCACGCGCGCAGCACATCAGCGCCGCCTTGTGGGACGAGGTCCGACTGCCTGGCGCGGTGTCCCCGGTGCCCCGACCGACGCCCTCGTGATCGCTCACCGCGTCGCGCCACCCGCCGACGCGGTGAGGCACGACTCACCCGGCATCCGCCCACCCAAGTGAATTCGTGCACAAGCACCCCCCTACGATGGTCCCCGTGCCAAACGTGACCCGCGCCGACGTCGTAGCCGCCGCGCGCAACCCCCTCGCCTTCATCGCCGCGCGCTGGACCCCGGATCCCCGGACGGTCCGGCGGGCGGCTCTCGCCGCGCTCGTCATGTCGGTGGTCATCGTGGTGACCGGCGGTGCCGTGCGGCTGACGGGATCGGGGCTCGGCTGCCCGACCTGGCCCAAGTGCACCGACCAGTCGCTGACCGCGACCGCTGAGACGGGCTTCCACAGCTACATCGAGTTCGGCAACCGCATGCTGACGTACGTGCTGTGCGCTGCCGTCGGCTGGGCGATCATCGCCGCGCGCTCGGAGAAGCCGTACCGGCGCTCTCTTACCCGGCTGGGCTGGGCGCAGTTCTGGATCGTGATGAGCAACGCGATCCTCGGCGGGATCGTGGTGCTGGTCGGCCTCAACCCGTACACGGTCGCGGCCCACTTCCTGCTCTCCACCGGGCTGATCGCGGTCGCCACGCTGATGTGGCAGCGCAGCCGGGAGGGCGACACGGAACCCAAGCCGCTGGTCGGCAAGGCCGTGCAGCAGCTGGTGTGGTTCCTGGTCACCGCCTCCGTGCTGCTGATCGCGGTCGGCACGGTGGTGACCGGCGCGGGCCCGCACGCGGGCGACTCCAAGGAGGTCGAGCGGATCCCGATCGACTGGGAGACGGTCGCCAAGCTGCACGCGGTGCTCGCCTGGATCGTGGTCACGCTGACGTTCGCCCTGTGGTTCGTCCTCAAGGCGGTCGACGCCCCGCCCGGCCCCCTGGCCCGGACCCGCGATCTCTTCCTGATCCTGCTCTCCCAGGGCGTCATCGGTTACGTCCAGTACTTCACGAACCTCCCCGAGGCCCTGGTAGGCCTCCACATGCTCGGCTCCTGCCTGGTGTGGATCGGGGTGCTGCGGGTGCTGCTGTCGCTGCGCGAGCGGCCCGACGTCCTCGCGGATCTGCCGGGACCCTCTGCCGAGCAGTCGGTGCCCACGCGCGCGTGAAGCACCACTCTCGACGGATCACTCATCCGTAGCGGGTGACCAACTCGTCGATCGCCGGGCCGAGATAGGCCCGGGTCAGCTCGCCCCGGCGGTCCAGCCACGCCGCGTCGGAGGACGGTACCGGATCGTCGTAACGCCGTCGTACGACGTCCTCGACGACCTCCACGGGGGCGCCGAGGGCGGGCAGCAGGTCGAGTGCCTCGCGCTTGGTGATCAGTCGGCCGTCCCGCAAGGTCACGGTCGCCCGGGCGAACGTGGTCAGGCCCACGCCGACCCAACCGTCCTCACGCCACAGCTGCGGCTTGTCGACGCACGGCCGCCAGAACTCCCGCTGGTCGCGTACGACGAACTCGGCCAGCTCCTGGTCGGTGACGGCCGGCAGCAGGTCCTTCGGGGAGCCGCCCTGCAACACCCGCCCGAAGACGTGCAGTTCACGCCGGGTGACGGGGGTGACCGGTCGGCGCATGACGTGGTCGTGCGCCCAGGTCAGGTGGCTCTGGTTCGGGGCGTCCTGCGTACCGGGGGCGAGGTAGCTGCAGTGCAGCCGCACGGCGAGGGGATCGGTGCGCAGCCCGCGGTGCAGGGCGACGAGCCGTCGGGCGGTGCTCGGCTTGAGGGGATGGTCCAGGATGGCTATCAGGTCAAGGTCGCTGCGCCCCTCCTGATAGTCGCCCCCGGCGAGCGAACCGTGGGCCCACACGGCAACGGGCTCAAGGGGGGCCAGTTCGTTCAGGAAGCGGTCGAGCAAGGCGTCGGTCGGCATTGGTCCAGTCTGTACAGCTCACTCCAGCCCGTACACCCTGTTTGCGTTGCCGACCGCGATCAGTCCCGCGACCCGCTGTGCGTCGGCCAGTGACCAGGCTCCCTCTGCGACCCAGTTGCCGAGCACCCGCCCGAGCGCCTCGCGGAACAACCGGGCGCCCACGACGTGCAGTTCGGGCAGCCCGTGGGCCCCGCTGGAGAAGAGGATCTTGCCGAAGGGGGCCAGCTCCAGGATCTCGGCGAGCACGGTCGCGGCGCGGGCGCCGGTGCGCACCAGCGCGGCGCCCGAGTCGGCGTAGACGTGTGGGAAGACGCCCGCGAGATGGGCCGCGTGCCGGTGGTACGGGTAGCTGTGCAGCAGCACCAGGTCCGTGCCGAGCCCGGCCGTGGCACGCACGAAGTCGGTGAGCAGGACGGGGTCGGTGCGGTCGATGCGCAGGCCCGGTTCGCCGAGTCCCGCGTGCAGTTGGAGGGGCAGTCCGGAGGCCACGGCGATCCACAGCAGGTGTCGTAGGAGCACTGGATCGCTGAGCGGTCCGCCCACCCGCCGACCCGCCAGCCAGCGCCCGGCCGCGCCCCTCACCTCACCGGGGCCGGGCGGTTCGGGCGCGAGCGCGAGACCGTGCCGTACGCCCGCGACGGAGGTGAAGGCGACGGCGCTGCCCGCCGCGCCGTGCACCGACTCGGCGAGGTTGGCGAGGAAGGACTCGACGGTGCCGGAGGTGTCGGCGACCTGTTCGGCGAGGAGTTCGAGACGGACGATCTCCCGCGCGTCCGCCCGGCCGGCCGTCGCCATCTCGGCCGGTCCGGTGAGGTCGCCGGGCAGACCCGTGTCGATCAGATACGTCGTGATGCCACTGCCGCGCAGCAGCCGGCGGCCCGCTTCCAGTACGCCGAGTTCACGGCGCCGGGCGAGATAGCGGGCGGGCGGACAGTGCGGCTCCAGACCTAGCAGGGGCGGGCACCATCGGCGTACGGCGAATCCGGTCTGAGTGTCGAACAGGGTGGTGCCGGGTGCGGGCGGGCCCTCGGTGCGGGCGAGTTGGGCCTCGAAGGTGCCGAGGCCCAGCTCCGTTCTCAGTACGCCGTGGCAGTACTGGTCCACGAGGGACGGCGTTTCGATCATCCGGGCTCCCCGTGGCTGGACCGTGCCTTCCTGAGGTCCTAACGGGTGAACCGGGTGTCAGGTGTTGCTCGCACACACCCCGTGTGAGCGAGCGCCCCTCCCGTCAGCCGTTGCGCGGGCCGCCGACCTGGATACCCGCCATGCGCTTCCACTCGTACGGGCCCGTCGTCACCTTGGCCGCGAACTCGCCGTCGAAGTCCTCGTGGACGGTGATCCCGGACTTCTCCACGGCCTGCTGGGCGATCTCGTAGGAGGTGGCCACCAGGTCGCCCCAGCCGCCGTCCTCGCCGACGAGGACGATGCGGGCACCGCGCTCCCCGATGTACGCGACCTGGCCCTCGGCCCCGCCGTGCGCCTTGGAGAAGGTGCCGATCTGCTTGACGAGGCGGGCCACCTGGCGCTCGGCCTTCGCGTCAACCTGCTGAGTGTCTGCCATGACCAGGATGCTACCGACGGGTAGATCGAACGGCGACGGGCGGGGTGCGTGGCCTTGACCACGCACCCCGCCCGTCGGGCCGTACAAGGGGCTATCGCAGGAAGGGGTCCACCGCGATCGCCACGAACAGGAGCGACACATAGGTGATCGACCAGTGGAACAGCCGCATCTCCTTGAGCTTGCCGCCCGTCACCTCGGCCTTGGCCCGGTTCTGCAGACCGTGCGCCTCCCAGAGCCAGAAGCCACCAGCCAGCAGTGCGACCAGGGTGTAGAACCAGCCCGTGTAACCGAGGGGTGTCAGCAGCAGCGAGACCGCGACCATGACCCAGCTGTAGATCACGATCTGCTTGGCGACGACCTTGTTGGAGGCGACGACCGGGAGCATCGGCACGCCCACGCGCGCGTAGTCGTCCTTGACCTTCATGGACAGCGGCCAGTAGTGCGGCGGCGTCCAGAAGAACATGACGAGGAAGAGGATGACCGGCGCCCAGGACATGGAGTCCTTGACCGCGGACCAGCCGATGAGCACCGGGAGACAGCCGGCGATACCGCCCCACACGATGTTCTGCGAGGTACGGCGTTTGAGGATCATCGTGTAAACGACGACATAGAAGAGGAGCGCTCCGAGCGCGAGCCAGGCGGACAGCCAGTTGACGGTCAGGCCGAAGAGGAGGGTCGAGACGACGGCGAGGGTGATGCCGAAGGCGAGGCACTCGCGGGGGCTGACCATGCCGGTGACCAGAGGGCGCTGCGAGGTGCGGTCCATGAGCGCGTCGATGTCGCGGTCGATGTACATGTTGAGCGCGTTCGCGCCACCCGCGGAGAGGTAGCCGCCGACACAGGTGAGGAGCACCAGCCCGAGGTCCGGCACTCCCTGCTGGGCCAGGAACATCACCGGAACGGTGGTGATCAGCAGCAGCTCGATGATCCGCGGCTTGGTCAGCGCCACGAACGCCATGACCCGGGCCCCGATCGGCCGCCGGCCCGGGCTCTGGCTCGCCCCGACAATCCCCGCTGGACGGGATTCAACGGCCGTCACGCACACCCCTGACAGAGACATCCCAGCAAGCCTCCGGGTGTGAACTCCCCGTAAAGGCTCGCGCGTACCACGCCACTGTAGACGTTGCCCAGACCCGGACATTCGCGGGGGTGGGGTCGTGTTGGGCAGCCCCTCCGGAAGAGCTGATCGCCACTCCATTGAGCACTCGAACGAGCACCTCCGTATTCAGTTGCCGAATGCGGAACGGACCGGTCGGGAGGCGGATCCCCGAGAGTCCCGGCAGTCTGGAATGACTCGAAAAAATGCACGTTCTTACGGGGGTAGGCTCGACATCGGCCGGTGGGCGCAAAGTGCACCGGTATTCGACATGCGTGACATGTGGAGAGGAGCCCTGACCCAGGGTGAGCACCAAGCCGACCACCACAGACCTCGACTGGACCGAGTTGGACCAGCGGGCCGTTGACACCGCCCGCGTCCTGGCCGCCGACGCCGTACAAAAGGTCGGCAACGGCCATCCGGGAACGGCGATGAGCCTGGCCCCGGCCGCCTACACCCTCTTCCAGAAGGTGATGCGGCACGACCCCGCGGACGCGGACTGGGTGGGGCGCGACCGGTTCGTGCTGTCCGCCGGACACTCGTCCCTGACCCTCTACACGCAGCTCTACCTGGCCGGTTTCGGCCTGGAGCTGGCCGACCTGGAGGCCTTCCGCACCTGGGGCTCCAAGACCCCGGGCCACCCCGAGTACGGGCACACCACCGGAGTGGAGACGACCACCGGGCCGCTGGGCCAGGGTGTCGCCAACGCGGTGGGCATGGCGATGGCCGCCCGCTACGAGCGCGGCCTGTTCGACCCGGACGCCCCCCAGGGTGAGTCGCCGTTCGACCACTTCATCTTCGCCATCGCCGGTGACGGCTGCCTCCAGGAGGGCATCTCCGCGGAGGCGTCCTCGCTGGCCGGCCACCAGGAACTCGGCAACCTGATCCTGCTGTGGGACGACAACCACATCTCGATCGAGGGCGACACCGAGACGGCCGTCTCCGAGGACACCGTCAAGCGCTACGAGGCCTACGGCTGGCACGTCCAGCGCGTCGCCCCGAAGCCGGACGGCGACCTGGACCCGCACGCCCTCTACAACGCCATCGAGGCCGCGAAGCAGGTGACGAACAGGCCGTCGTTCATCGCGATGCGCTCGATCATCGCCTGGCCCGCGCCGAACGCGCAGAACACCGAGGCCGCGCACGGCTCGGCGCTGGGCGCCGACGAGGTCGCCGCCACCAAGCGCGTCCTGGGCTTCGACCCGGAGAAGTCCTTCGACGTCTCCGACGACGTCCTCAAGCACACCCGCCAGGCCCTGGAGCGCGGTCGCGACGCCAAGGCCGAGTGGCACACGTCCTACCAGCAGTGGCGCGACAACAACCCGGAGCGCGCGGCCGAGTACGACCGCATCGCGGCGGGCGAGCTGCCGGCCGGCTGGGAGGAGAAGCTCCCGGTGTTCGAGGCGGGCAAGGGTGTCGCCACCCGTGCCGCGTCCGGCAAGGTGCTCCAGGCGCTCGGCGCGGTCATCCCCGAACTGTGGGGCGGCTCGGCCGACCTCGCGGGCTCGAACAACACGACGATCGACAAGACGTCGTCGTTCCTCCCGGCGGACAACCCGCTCCCGGAGGCGAACCCCTACGGCCGCACCATCCACTTCGGTATCCGCGAGCACTCCATGGCCGCGGAGCTCAACGGCATCACCCTGCACGGCAACACCCGCGCCTACGGCGGCACGTTCCTCGTCTTCTCCGACTACATGCGCAACGCGGTCCGTCTCTCCGCGCTGATGCACCTGCCGGTGACGTACGTGTGGACGCACGACTCCGTCGGCCTGGGCGAGGACGGCCCGACCCACCAGCCGGTCGAGCACCTCGCCTCGCTGCGCGCGATCCCGGGCCTGAACGTCGTACGCCCTGCGGACGCGAACGAGACCGCGATCGCCTGGCGCGAGGTCCTGCGCCGCTACACCAAGGTCTACGGCGAGGGCGCCCCGCACGGGTTCGCGCTGACCCGCCAGGGTGTGCCGACGTACGAGGCCAACGAGGACACCGCCAAGGGCGGTTACATCCTGTTCGAGGCGTCCACCGGGACGCCCGAGGTGATCCTCATCGGTACCGGTTCCGAGGTGCACGTGGCCGTCGAGGCCCGCGAGCAGCTTGAGGCCTCCGGGGTGCCGACGCGGGTCGTGTCCATGCCCTGTGTGGAGTGGTTCGACGCGCAGGACCAGGGGTACCGGGACAGCGTGCTGCCGCCGTCGGTCAAGGCGCGGGTCGCGGTCGAGGCCGGGATCGGTCTGACCTGGTACCGGTTCGTCGGGGACGCCGGTCGCATCGTTTCACTGGAGCACTTCGGGGCTTCCGCCGACGGCAAGGTCCTCTTCCAGGAGTTCGGCTTCACTGCCGAGAATGTGGCCGCCAAGGCCCGGGAATCCATCGCCGCCGCCCAGAGCTGACGCTGACATACGACACGTAGGAGATGCATTTTCCATGACAGACGCACTCAAGCGCCTCTCCGAGGAAGGCGTCGCGATCTGGCTGGACGACCTGTCGCGCAAGCGGATCACGTCCGGCAACCTCGCCGAACTGATCGACCAGCAGCACGTCGTGGGCGTCACCACCAACCCGTCGATCTTCCAGAAGGCGATCTCGCAGGGCGACGGCTACGACCAGCAGCTCGCCGATCTCGCGGCCCGCAAGGTGACCGTCGAGGAAGCCATCCGCATGATCACGACGGCCGACGTCCGTGACGCCGCCGACATCCTGCGCCCGGTCTTCGACGCCACCGGCGGCCAGGACGGCCGTGTGTCGATCGAGGTCGACCCGCGGCTGGCCCACAACACGACGGCTACCGTCGCCGAGGCCAAGCAGCTCGCCTGGCTGGTGGACCGTCCCAACACCCTGATCAAGATCCCGGCGACCAAGGCGGGTCTCCCGGCGATCGCCGAGACCATCGGCCTGGGCATCAGCGTCAACGTCACGCTGATCTTCTCGCTGGCGCGCTACCGCGAGGTCATGGACGCGTTCATCACCGGCCTGGAGAAGGCCAAGGAGCGCGGCCTGGACCTCTCGAAGATCCACTCCGTGGCGTCCTTCTTCGTGTCCCGTGTGGACACCGAGATCGACAAGCGGATCGACGCGCTGGGCACCGAGGAGGCCAAGGCCGCCCGCGGCAAGGCCGGTCTCGCCAACGCGCGGCTCGCCTACGAGGCGTACCAGGAGGTCTTCTCCTCGGACCGCTGGGCCGCCCTCGACAAGGCGCAGGCCAACAAGCAGCGTCCGCTGTGGGCCTCGACCGGCGTCAAGGACAAGGCCTACAAGGACACGCTGTACGTCGACGACCTGGTGGCGCCGAACACGGTGAACACCATGCCGGAGGCCACCCTTGAGGCCACCGAGGACCACGGGCAGATCACCGGCGACACGATCACCGGCACGTACGAGCAGTCCCGCGCCGAGCTGGCCGCCGTGGAGGCGCTCGGTATCTCGTACGACGACGTGGTCCAGCTGCTGGAGGACGAGGGCGTCGAGAAGTTCGAGGCGGCCTGGAACGACCTGCTCAAGTCGACCGAGGCGGAGCTTTCGCGCCTCGCCCCCTCGGAGGGCTGAAACCTTGTCGAGCAGCAACCCGCTGCGTGACCCCGCCGACCGACGGCTCCCGCGTATCGCGGGGCCGTCGGGCCTGGTCATCTTCGGCGTCACAGGCGATTTGTCACGCAAAAAGCTGATGCCCGCCGTGTACGACCTCGCGAACCGGGGTCTGCTGCCACCGGGTTTCTCGCTCGTCGGCTTCGCCCGGCGCGAGTGGGCCCACGAGGACTTCGCGCAGGAGGTCCACGACGCCGTCAAGGAGCACGCCCGTACGCCGTTCCGTGAGGAGGTCTGGCAGCAGCTCGTCCAGGGGATGCGCTTCGTCCAGGGCACCTTCGACGACGACGACGCGTTCGAGCGGCTGCGCGACACGATCGAGGAACTGGACAAGGCGCAGGGCACGGGCGGCAACTTCGCCTTCTATCTGTCGGTGCCGCCGCGGTCCTTCCCGGTCGTCATCCAGCAGTTGAAGAAGCACGGTCTCGCCGACCAGGAGAGGGGTTCCTGGCGACGCGCGGTCATCGAGAAGCCCTTCGGCCACGATCTGAAGTCGGCCGAGGAACTCAACGCGATCGTCCACGAGGTCTTCGCCGCGGACCAGGTCTTCCGCATCGACCACTACCTCGGCAAGGAGACCGTCCAGAACATCCTGGCGCTCCGCTTCGCCAACACGATGTTCGAGCCGATCTGGAACCGGTCCTTCGTGGACCATGTGCAGATCACCATGGCCGAGGACATCGGCATCGGCGGCCGGGCCGGTTACTACGACGGCATCGGCGCCGCCCGTGACGTCATCCAGAACCACCTGCTCCAGTTGATGGCGCTGACCGCGATGGAGGAGCCCGCCTCCTTCTCCGCGGACGCGCTGGCGGCGGAGAAGGAGAAGGTGCTCGGCGCGGTGCGGCTGCCGAAGGACCTCGGCAAGAGCGCGGTCCGCGGGCAGTACGCAGAGGGCTGGCAGGGCGGCGAGAAGGCCGTCGGCTACCTCCAGGAAGACGGCATCGACCCCAAGTCGAAGACCGACACCTACGCGGCCATCAAGGTCGAGGTCGACAACCGCCGCTGGGCGGGCGTCCCCTTCTACCTGCGTACCGGCAAGCGGCTCGGCCGCCGGGTCACCGAGATCGCGGTGGTCTTCCAGCGCGCTCCGCACTCCCCCTTCGACCACACGGCGACGGAGGAGCTGGGCCAGAACGCGATCGTCTTCCGGGTCCAGCCCGACGAGGGCGTGACGGTCCGCTTCGGCTCCAAGGTGCCCGGCACCTCGATGGAGATCCGGGACGTGTCCATGGACTTCGCCTACGGCGAGTCGTTCACGGAGTCCAGCCCGGAGGCGTACGAGCGCCTCATCCTCGACGTCCTCCTGGGCGACTCGAACCTCTTCCCGCGCACCGAGGAGGTCGAGCTGTCCTGGAAGATCCTCGACCCGATCGAGCGGTACTGGGACAAGCACGGCAAGCCCGCGCAGTACCAGGCCGGGACGTGGGGTCCGGTCGAGGCTGACGAAATGCTCGCACGAGAGGGACGGAGCTGGCGCCGGCCATGAAGATAGACCTCACCGACACCACTGCCAGCAAGATCAACAAGGCGCTCGTCAAGGGCCGCCGCGCCATCGGCACCCCGGCCGTCGGCATGGTGCTCACCCTCGTCGTCGTCACGGACGAGGAGAACGCCTACGACGCCCTGAAGGCCGCGGGCGACGCCTCGCACGAGCACCCCTCGCGCACGCTCGTGGTCATCAAGCGCGTCTCGCGCTCACCCCGGGGCCGCACCCAGTCCCGCCTCGACGCCGAGGTACGGGTGGGCGCGGACGCCGGCACCGGCGAGACGGTCGTCCTGAGGCTGTACGGCGAGGTCTCCGACCACGCCCAGTCCGTGGTGCTGCCGCTGCTGCTGCCGGACGCGCCTGTGGTGGTCTGGTGGTCGGTGGACGCGCCGCGCGACCCGGCGAACGACCCGCTGGGCGCCCTGAGCCAGCGCCGGGTCACCGACAGCTACGCGGCGGAGAAGCCCGTCGACGAGCTGCGGTCCCGCGCCGAGAGCTACGAACCGGGCGACACCGACCTCGCCTGGGCCCGCATCACCCCGTGGCGTTCGATGCTGGCCGCCGCGCTCGACCAGGTCTCCTCGGAGATCGTCTCCGTCGAGGTGGCGGGCGAGGAGTCCAACCCGAGCGTCGAACTGCTCGCGATGTGGCTCGCCGACCGCCTCCATGTGCATGTCCGGCGGGCGGTCTCCGCGGGGCCCGGTCTGACCCAGGTCCGCCTGGAGACGACCGGCGGCCCCATCACGCTGCACCGCTCCGACGGGGCGATGGCCACGCTGGCCCTGCCCGGTCAGCCGGACCGCGCGGTGGCGCTCAAGCGCCGTGAGACGTCCGAGCTGCTCGCGGAGGAGCTGCGCAGGCTCGACCCGGACGACACCTATGCGTCCGCGCTGCGGTTCGGCGTGGACCGGCTGGGCGGCATCCAGTCGGCCGCGGAACGGGCCGAGGCCGCCGCCGACCAGCCCGTACCGGCCCTGCCGGTCCGCGGGGTACCGGACGCGACACCTGCGTCGGCCTTGGCTTCCGTTTCGGACCAGGGCGACGCCGACCGGCCCACCCCGGCGAAGATGCCCCCGGTCAAGAAGGCTGATCCGCAGTGAGCACTCCCCAACTCGTCGTCCACCGCGACAAGGAACTGATGGCCCAGGCCGCCGCGGCCCGGCTGATCACGAAGATCGTGGACGCTCAGGCCTCGCGCGGCTACGCCTCGATCGTGCTCACCGGCGGTCGCAACGGCAACGGTCTGCTGGCCGCCCTGGCGGCTCAGCCCGCCCGGGACGCCATCGACTGGAGCCGGCTCGACCTGTGGTGGGGCGACGAGCGGTTCCTGCCCGAGGGCGACCCGGAGCGCAATGTCACCCAGGCCCGCGAGGCGCTCCTCGACGCGGTGCCGCTGGACCCGAAGCGCGTGCACGCCATGCCCGCGTCGGACGGTCTCTACGGCGCCGACGTGGAAGCGGCGGCGGCGGGCTACGCCGAGGAACTCGCCCGGTCCGCCGGCCCGGAGAACCACGGTGCCGTCCCCACCTTCGACGTCCTGATGCTGGGCGTCGGCCCGGACACCCATGTGGCGTCGCTCTTCCCGGAGTTGCCCGCCGTACGGGAGACCGAGCGCACGGTGGTCGGTGTGCACGGTGCGCCCAAGCCGCCGCCGATCCGGGTCACCCTGACCCTGCCGGCGATCCGGTCGGCCCGTGAGGTGTGGCTGCTCGCGGCCGGCGAGGACAAGGCGGAGGCCGCGGCGATCGCGCTGTCGGGCGCGGGCGAGATCCAGGCACCGGCGGCCGGTGCCCAGGGCCGCTCCCGCACCCTGTGGCTGCTGGACGCGGCGGCGGCCTCGCAACTGCCGCGCTCGCTGTATCCGCCGGCCTCAGCCTGACACCGGCGTGCTGCCGAAGGGCCCGTACGACTTCGGTCGTACGGGCCCTTCGCTGTATCAACGCCCGCGCAGCTCGCGGTACTTGGTGACCAGGGCCGTCGTCGACGCGTCCAGGCCCGGCACGTCTGCGCCGTCGGTGAGGGCGGGTTCGACGCGCTTGGCGAGGACCTTGCCGAGCTCGACGCCCCACTGGTCGAAGGAGTCGATGTTCCAGATGGCGCCCTGTACGAACACCTTGTGCTCGTAGAGCGCGATGAGCTGGCCGAGGACGGAGGGGGTCAGCTCGCGGGCCAGGATCGTGGTGGTGGGGTGGTTGCCCTTGAACGTCTTGTGCGGCACCAGCTCCTCCGCCACCCCCTCCGCGCGCACCTCGTCGGGCGTCTTGCCGAACGCCAACGCCTGTGTCTGCGCGAAGAAGTTGGCCATCAGTAGATCGTGCTGCGCCTTCAGCCCCTCGCTCAGCTCACCGACCGGGTTGGCGAAGCCGATAAAGTCCGCCGGGATCAACTTCGTGCCCTGGTGGATGAGTTGGTAGTAGGCGTGCTGCCCGTTCGTCCCGGGCGTGCCCCACACCACCGGGCCGGTCTGCCAGTCGACCTCCTGGCCGTCCCGGCCCACGTACTTGCCGTTCGACTCCATGTCCAACTGCTGGAGATACGCGGTGAACTTGGACAGGTAGTGACTGTAGGGCAGCACGGCGTGCGACTGGGCGTCGTGGAAGTTGCCGTACCAGACACCCAACAGGCCAAGGAGCAACGGCGCGTTGGACTCGGCGGGCGCGGTGCGGAAGTGCTCGTCGACGGTGTGGAAACCGTCGAGCATCTCCCGGAAGCGGTCCGGGCCGATGGCGATCATGAGGGAGAGGCCGATCGCCGAGTCGTAGGAGTAACGGCCCCCGACCCAGTCCCAGAACTCGAACATGTTGTCCGTGTCGATACCGAAGTCCGACACCTTCCCGGCGTTCGTCGACAGCGCCACGAAGTGCTTGGCTACCGCATCCTGACCGGCCTTCAGCTCGGTGAGCAGCCAGTCACGGGCCGAGGTGGCGTTGGTGATCGTCTCGATCGTGGTGAACGTCTTCGACGCGATGATGAACAGCGTCTCGGCCGGGTCGAGGTCGCGGATCGCCTCGTGGAGGTCGGCGCCGTCCACGTTCGACACGAAGCGGACCGTCAGATCGCGGTCGGTGAAGCTGCGCAGCACCTCGTACGCCATCGCCGGACCGAGGTCGGAGCCGCCGATGCCGATGTTGACGATGTTCTTGATGCGCTTGCCGGTGTGGCCGGTCCACTCGCCGGAGCGGACGCGGTCCGCGAAGCCGGCCATCTTGTCGAGCACGGCGTGCACCTGCGGCACGACGTTCTCGCCGTCGACCTCGACCACCGCGTCCCGGGGGGCGCGCAGCGCGGTGTGCAGGACCGCGCGGTCCTCGGTGACGTTGATCTTCTCGCCGCGGAACATGGCGTCCCGCAACCCGAACACGTCCGTGGCGGCGGCCAGCGCGTGCAGCAGCCGCAGGGTCTCGTCGGTGACGAGGTGCTTCGAGTAGTCGAGGTGGAGGTCACCGACGCGGAGCGTGTAGCCGGTGCCGCGTCCGGGATCGGCGGCGAACAGCTCCCGCAACCGGACCTCACCGAGCTCCTCACGGTGCTTGGCCAAGGCGGTCCACTCGGGCGTCTGGTTGAGCCTGGTACGGCCGTCTGCGTTCATTGCGACTTCAGCCTTCTTTCCTACCGACCTGGGGCCTGTCCCAACCTAATTGATCAACTCGCGGAGCGGGCGGTGGTCCCGTGGTCCTCCGGGGCAACAACAGGTACGTCCGGCTTGACCGCGGGTATCAGCGCGATGACCGACAGGACGAAGAAGGCGGCGGTGAGCAGGGCGGGCGTGTTCGGTCCCCAGGCGCCGGCCGCGGCACCGCCGAGGAGTGCGCCCAGCGGCGCTCCGGCAGCGGCCAGCGTGCGGAAGGCCGAGCTGACCCGGCCCAGCATGTCGGCGGGGGTGCGCTGCTGCATCAGCGTGGTGGTGTTGACGTTCCACACCATGCTCATGACGCCGAAGACCGCGAGGGCCGCCACGACGGCGGTCAGGCTGCGCACGGAGCCCATGACGACGAGGGCGCCGATCTGCACGAGGCCCGCGAGCAGCACGCTCCGCAGCGCGCCGAGCCGAGCGGCGATCCGCCGGTTCACCACTCCCCCGGCCAGGCCGCCGACGGTGAATGCGGTGGTCGCCGCCGCGTATCCGGCGGTGCCCGCGTCCAGCCAGCCGGTCACCAGGATCACCAGGGTGGCGATCAGCGCGCCCATGCCGATGTTGCACAGGGCCGTCGCGCCACACAGCCCGCGCAGGGGCCGGTCGCGCCACAGAGTGCGCAGCCCGTCCGCGATCTCTCCGCGCAGCGTGCCGCCCGCCGGTCTCGGGCCACGGTCGGGCGCCGTGGTCCGCAGCGAGGCGACCAGCGCGGCGGCCACCAGGAAGGTCCCGGCGTCCGCCACGAAGGGCATGGCGGCACCGGCGGCGATCAGCACCGGCACCGCGGGCGTCCCCATCAGGCCGCCCGCGATCTTCTGCCCGGTCATCAGCCGTGCGTTGGCGCTGCCCAGCGCCTCGCGGTCCACCAGAGACGGCAGCAGGGCCGTGGACGCGTTGTCGAAGAGGGTCTGGAGCGTGGTCAGACAGAAGGCGAGGGCGAGCGGCAGCGCGATCGAGGCGTGACCGAGCCCGACGGCGAGCCCGAAGCAGGCGACGAGCAGCCCCCGCACCGAGTCCACCGCCCACATCGCGCGCCGCTGGTCGACCCGGTCCGCGACGGCCCCGCCGAGCAGTCCGAAGAGCAGCCAGGGGAGGTATCCGCAGGCGGTGACGGAGGCGATGACGAGTGGGTCGTCGGTGAGCCGCACGGCGAGCAGCGGCAGCGCGGCCGTACGCAGCGCATCCCCGAACCGCGAGATCACGGCGGCGCCCCACAGCCGCCCGAATCCCCCGCGCCACGCGGGCGCATGCCCGCCCGTCGCATCGACCGTCGTCACAACTCCCCCTCACGATTCGCCTGTTCACAAACCGTAGAGGGCGCCACTGACAATCGGTCCGGAGGCGGTCGGCCGCCGGGGCGCGAAACAGCTCCGGCCAGACACCTTGTGGGCGTCCGGCCGGTTCAACTCCTAGATTTCTCCCCGCAGTTTGGCGAGCGCCTCGGCGAGGATCGCCTCGCCGTCCGCGTCGCTGCGCCGCTCCCGTACATACGCGAGGTGCGTCTTGTAGGGCTCGGTGCGCGGCGGGTCCGGCGGGTTGTCCCGGTCCTGTCCGGCGGGAAAGCCGCAGCGCGGGCAGTCCCAGGTGTCGGGGACCTGCGCGTCGCTGGCGAAGCTGGGCTGCGTCTCGTGCCCGTTGGAGCACCAGAAGGAGATGCGCAGCCGGGGCGCGGACTCGCCGCGCTCGGCCTCACCCATCGGCCCCGCCCCGACCCGGCTTCCTCGGATCGCGTTGCCACTTGCCACGGTCGTAACTCCCTGCGTGATGGTGCCGCGAAGCGAGTCGGCGTTGTCGCTCCGTTGCGAGCGCCTCAGTCTACGTAAGGCCCAACGCGCGTCCAGTGGTTGGAGTTACAGCCCCCACACCTAGACGCAAGCCCCATGATAGGCCGCGCTAAGCTGCGCGTACCGAACATGGGGCCTTACGTGCGGAATGTGCGAAGGAACGTGCGGTCAGCTCGTCTTCATCAGCAGGCCGAGTACGACGATGCAGGCGAACCACAGCAGACCGAGCGCCACGGTGATGCGGTCGAGGTTGCGCTCGGCGACCGAAGAACCACCGACGGACGACGACATGCCGCCACCGAACATGTCGGAGAGACCGCCGCCCTTCCCCTTGTGCATCAGCACCAGCAGCATCAGCAGCAGGCTGAAGACGATCAGGGCGATCGAGAACCCCAAAACCACGGCTGGACCAACTTCCTCGGATTCGGACGGACGACGGGGACATGGCTGTGGAGCCATGTCCCCGCAAGGGTACGACGGATCGTCGCTACGGCCTACTCACGGCCTCACTGGTCACGGAAACGCACGATCTTGACGAACTCGTCGGCGTCCAGCGAGGCACCGCCGACCAGGGCGCCGTCGACGTCGGGCTGGGCCATGATCTCGGCGACGTTGCCGGACTTCACGGAGCCGCCGTACTGGATGCGGACCTGATCGGCCAGCTCCTGGGTGTACAGCTCGGCGAGCTTGCCGCGGATGGCCTGGCAGACCTCCTGGGCGTCCTCGGCGCCGCAGACCTTGCCGGTGCCGATGGCCCAGACGGGCTCGTAGGCGATGACGACCGACTCGGCCTGCTCGGCGGGAACGTCCTTGAGGCCGCCCTCGATCTGCGCGAGCGTGTGGGCGACGTGGTTGCCCGCCTCGCGGATCTCCAGTTCCTCGCCGACGCACAGGATCGGGGTGAGGCCGTGCTTGTAGGCGGCCTTGACCTTGGCGTTGACGACGTCGTCGGTCTCCGCGTGGTACTGGCGGCGCTCGGAGTGGCCGACGGCCACGTACGTGCACTTCAGCTTGGCCAGCATCGCACCGGAGATCTCGCCGGTGTAGGCGCCGGAGTCGTGCGCCGAGATGTCCTGGGCGCCGTACTTGATCTTGAGCTTGTCGCCGTCGACCAGGGTCTGCACGGAGCGCAGGTCGGTGAAGGGCGGCAGGACGGCGACCTCGACGGCCTCGTAGTCCTTGTCCGCGAGGGCGAAGGCGAGCTTCTGGACGTGGGCGATGGCCTCGAGGTGGTTGAGGTTCATCTTCCAGTTGCCCGCCATGATCGGCGTGCGCGTGCTCATCAGGGTCAGTCCTCCAGTGCGGCGAGGCCGGGGAGCGTCTTGCCCTCTAGGTATTCGAGGGAGGCGCCGCCGCCGGTCGAGATGTGGCCGAATGCCTTCTCGTCGAAGCCGAGCGTGCGCACGGCAGCGGCGGAGTCTCCGCCGCCGACGACGGTGAAGCCGTTCGTTTCGACGAGGGCCTGGGCGACCGCCTTGGTGCCCTCGGCGTAGTCGGGGTGTTCGAAGACGCCCATGGGGCCGTTCCAGAACACGGTCTCGGCGTCGGCGAGCTTGCTCGCGTACAGCTCACCGGTCTTCGGGCCGATGTCCAGGCCGAGCTGGCCCTCGGGCATCTTCTCCGCGTCGACGACGGTGTGCTCGGTGGACGCCTTGGCCTTCAGGTCCGGGAAGCCCGGGGACACCACGACGTCGACCGGGAGCACCAGCTCGACGCCCTGCTTGTTGGCGCGCTCCATGTACTCGGTGACGGCCGGGATCTGGTCCTCCTGAAGGAGGGAGGTGCCGACCTCGTAGCCCTTGGCCTTGAGGAAGGTGAAGGCCATGCCGCCGCCGATGAGGATGCGGTCGGCCTTGCCGAGGAGCTGGTCGATGACGGCGAGCTTGTCGGAGACCTTGGAGCCGCCGAGGGCGACGACGTAGGGCCGCCGGACGTCCTCGGTGAGCTTCTTCAGGACGCCGACCTCGGTGGCGATGAGGTAGCCGGCGTAGTGCGGCAGGCGGGCCGGGAGGTCGTACACGGAGGCGTGCTTGCGGTGCACGGCGCCGAAACCGTCGCCTACGTAGATGTCCGCCAGGGCGGCGAGCTGGTCGGCGAACTCGCCGCGCTCGACGTCGTCCTTGGAGGTCTCTCCCGCGTTGAAGCGCAGGTTCTCGATGACCGCGACCTGGCCGGGTTCGAGGCCGTTCACCGCGTCGTGGGCGGCGGGGCCGACGGTGTCCTGGGCGAACGCGACCGGCGCGCCGAGGAGTTCGGCCAGGCGCTCGGCGGGCTGGAGCAGGGAGAAGGCCGGGTCCGGGGCGCCCTTGGGGCGGCCGAGGTGTGAGGCGACGACCACCTTGGCGCCCGCCTCGGCGAGGGCCTTGACGGTGGGCAGTACGGCGCGGATACGGCCGTCGTCTGTGATGAGGCCGTCGGCCAGCGGGACGTTGAGGTCGGCGCGGACGAAGACCCGCTTGCCGTCCACGCCTTCGGCGAGAAGTTCGTCGATCGTCTTCATGAATGGGGCTCCTAGAGAGGGCTCTTCAGGTCCGAGAGGGCTGATCGATCACTACGTAGCGCAGGGCTCGGGCAGCGCGGCGTGCGCTGTCCGAGCCCTGGCTCACATCGAGTTGCCTGCTCTGGGAGTTAGAGCTGGCCGCCGACGAAGACCGTGAGGTCGACGAGGCGGTTGGAGTAGCCCCACTCGTTGTCGTACCAGCCGAGGATCTTCACCGTGTTGCCGTCCTGGACCATGGTCAGGGACGAGTCGAAGGTGCAGGACGCCGGGTCGCTGACGATGTCCGAGGAGACGATCTCGTCCTCGGTGTACACCAGGTAGCCCTTGAGGTCGCCGTCCTCGGCGGCCTTCTTGAACGCGGCGTTGACCTCGTCCTTGGTGGTCTCGCGGGCCAGCGTCACGACCAGGTCGGTGGCCGAGCCGGTCGGGACCGGGACGCGCATCGCGATGCCGTCGAGCTTGCCCTTGAGCTGCGGGAGCACCAGGGCGGTCGCCTTGGCGGCACCGGTCGTCGTCGGGATGATGTTCTCGGCGGCGGCGCGGGCGCGGCGCAGGTCCTTGTGCGGGAAGTCCAGGATGCGCTGGTCGTTGGTGTACGCGTGGACCGTCGTCATCAGGCCCTTGACGATGCCGAAGTTCTCGTCGAGAACCTTGGCCATCGGCGCCACGCAGTTGGTGGTGCAGGAGGCGTTCGAGATGACGTGGTGGTTGGCCGCGTCGTACTTGTCCTGGTTGACGCCCATCACGATGGTGATGTCCTCGTCCTTGGCCGGAGCCGAGATGAGGACCTTCTTGGCGCCGCCGGCGATGTGCTTCTCGGCGTCGGCCTTCTTCGTGAAGATGCCGGTCGACTCGATGACGATGTCGACGCCGAGGTCGCCCCACGGGATGTCGGCGGGGTTGCGCTCGGACAGCACCTTGATGGTGTGGCCGTCGACGGTGATGGTGTCGGCGGTGTGCGACACCTCGGCCTTGAGGCGGCCCAGGATGGTGTCGTACTTGAGCAGGTGCGCGGTGGTCGCGGTGTCACCCAGGTCGTTGACAGCCACGATCTCGATGTCAGCACCCTGCTCCAGCAGCGCGCGGAAGTAGTTACGACCGATGCGGCCAAAGCCGTTGATGCCTACGCGGATCGTCACGAAACCGATCTCCTCGTTGGTACGCCGGGTTCGAATCCGGCGAGCTGTATGGGATGTCCCCGACCGGCTACGACCCTACCTCCCTGAGCCCTCCGTGGTGACATCGAGACGCCCCATACACGGCAGGGCGGTCCGTACCCGCCAGTAGGGGTACGGACCGCCCTTGATGTTCATGACATCGTCATACCGAGTCGGCTCGGAATCAGGTCCGGGTCAGCTCTGGAGAGCCGCCAGCGCCTTCTTGAGCAGGGCCGCCCGGTCGGCGGCCGAGGTGACCTGTTCCAGGCCGAAGCCCAGCAGCACGGTGCGGTCGGTGGTGACCGCGCCGTAGGTCTGGAACAGGGCTCCGGTGCGGGTCCAGTCCTTCAGGACCGCCGGGCTGCCCGGGGGCGGTCCGGTGACGCTCCAGGCGCCGAGGGAGGTCTCGAAGCCCTCGGTCTGGGTCGCCGTGCCGCCGACGACGAGCGAGGCGTCGTCGGCGAGGACGCCGTGACCGCCGGTGCCCGGGTCGGTGATGTAGCTCAGCGACACCTCGACCGACTTGCCGGCGTAGGCGCTCAGGTCGAAGTTGACCTGCTGCCAGCCGTTGGAGGCGCCGGTGAGGCTGTTCCACGAGCCGGTGGAGCCGGTCGCGGTGCAGCCGCTGGTGGCGAAGGTCAGGTAGTGCTTGAGCCAGGGGTGCTCGGCGACCAGGAATCCGGCCTCGCACTCCGAGGGCAGCGCGGTACTGGTGGCACCGCCGGCCTCCGGGAGCGTGGTCCAGTCGTCGGCCCCGGTGGTGTGGATCTCGACCACGGCGTGGTCGTAGCCGGGCTCGGTGTCCCACAGCAGTTCGCTGCGGAGCGTGGGCTTGTCGGCCGCGGTCACGCCGGTGAGGTCGATGGTGCGGGTGAGGCGCTTGTAGGCGTCGTCGGTGTGGACGGCGGCGGCCATGTAGGAGCCCGAGTAGGGCCCGTACGGGTTGACGGTCCCGGCGAACTGGCCCGCTCCGGCGCTCGCGAACTGCGGGTAGGTGGCCGGGGACAGCGAGTCGGAGGTGACGCTGTAACTCCCGGCCCGGTCCAGCGGGTTGCCGGGCGCGTCGCCGAGCGCGCCGCTGAATCCGTCGAGCTTGCCGGAGCCGGTGAATCCGGTGGCCCCGGGGAGGGACGTACGGGAGTAGGCGCCCAGGTAGTACTGGCTGAAGTCGTTCGAAGGGGTGCCGTCGCCGAGGTCGACGCTGCCGCCGGCCTGTTCACCGGCCTCGATCAGCTTGCCGCCCTCGTTGAGGAAGGCGCGCAGTTGGAGTTGGGTGTCGTTCTTGGGGCCACCGGGGCCCGAGTAGTGGACGACGGTCCTGAAGTGGTCGAGCACGCCGAGCGCGTCGGGCGCGCCCTGGGTGGCGACGTCCCAGACGACCGCTCTACGGCCGTTCGCCTTCAGCGCGTCGACGTAGGCCTGCGTCTGGGTGGCGGCGGCACCTTCTTCGGCGACCACAAGAGTGTCCGCGACCGGCCTCTTGGCCACCGTGTAGGTGAAGTGGGCGCTGGAGGTGGGCTTCCCGGCCTTCGTCTCGCCGGTGAACCACACCTCGACCTTGTCGCCCTGATCGCCGTCCTTGACCTTGGCCCGGTACTCGTCGAAGTACAGGTTGTCGTCACCGCCGTAGGTCTGGCCGCCCTTCCAGGGCTTGAGCGCCATGTCCTGCGTACGGCCGCCGTTGACGCGGTACTTGAGTTCCTTGTCGCGCACGGACTTCCGTACGACGACGGAGACCTCCTGGTCGGCGCCGCGCGAGTACGACGTCGGGAAGGCGGCCGGGGTGAAGTCGGCGGCGCTGAGGCCGACCGACGACTTCGGCTGGTCGGGGTGGGCGGCGGTCTCCGCGACGGAGAGCGCGAAGGGGATGTTCTTCGCGAACTCGTCCTGGATCAGCTTCTCGTCGTCGGGGTAGTTGAAGACGGACTGGCAGTCGGCCGCGTTCCAGGCGTCGTTCGGGTCGATGTTCGACGCGGTCTGGCAGGTCGACATCTCCGGGGTGAACATCGACATGCCGTTGACGTTCGACGCGTGGCCGTCCGCCTCGCCGTTGGTCGTGTACAGCTCCGAGGAGACCTGCGAGCGGTAGCCGGGGATCGCCGGGTTGTCCGGGGTGCCGGCGAGCGCCTTGTAGAGCACGTCGTCCGGGGTCGGCGTCGCCACCTGCCAGCCGACTCCGTAGAGGAGGAGTTCGGCGGCGGAGTGGTAGTTGATGCCGTAGGTGAAGCCGATCCGCTTCTCGAAGTTGTCCAGTGCCTGGGTCTCGGGCTCGGAGGCGGGGGCCGTGCCCCGGTAGGTCTCGCTGGTGGGGTTGGGGGACGAACCCTCGTCGTCGTAGCCCCACTTGTAGGCGAAGTTGCGGTTGAGGTCGACGCCGTCGCCGGTGGAGATGGTGCCGTCGCCGTTGACGTCCCGCAGGTTCTTGCGCCACAGGCGGGTGTCGGAGTTCTGGAAGGTGTAGTCGTAGCCGTCCGGGTTGGCGGACAGCACGAACCACAACTCGGTGGAGTCGACGATCTTCTTGACGCGCTGGTCGGTCTTGTAGTTGTCCAGGTAGTAGTGCATCAGCCGGCGGGTCATCTCCGGCGTGATCCACTCGCGCGCGTGCTGGTTGGACACGTACAGCACCGAGGGCTTGGAACCGTCCTTGGCCGTCTTCGCGTTCTTGGTCAGTTTGAGCGCGAGGATGTCCTGGCCGTCGATCGTCTTGCCGATCGACTCGACCTTGGCGAGACCCGGGTTGGCCTGCCCCGTCCTGACGATCTCCTCCTCCAGCCCGCCGCTTCCGCTGTACGGCCGGAACACGCCCTGCGCCGCGTCCTCGACGCGGGTCTCGGCCTTGGCCGACAGGGTGTGCTCGGTGAGGTCGACGCCCTGCTTCTCCAGCTTCTGGGCCTGCTGGTCGGTGAGGTAGACCTCGACGGCGGTCTTTCCGGAGGCGGAGAACTGGTTGTCGCCGAGTTCGTGCGCGTCCTGGCCGGCCTTCAGGAGCAGGGGTATCTGCTTCTGGGTGACGTCGGCGTGGAAGACCTTGACCTCGTCCGGGTCCGGCTTCGCGGAGACTTGGCCCTGCGCCTGGGCGATGGGCGCGATGCTCGCTCCAGCGATCAGGAGCGCGCCGACAGCGAGGATCGATCTCACTCTGTGTCTCATGAACCCCCCTAGCGGTTGTCCGCCACAGCAGCGAACAGTTGCCAGGCTCATGACACTTCATGATCGAGTCAAGGGCGCCTCAACGAAATACAAACGCCGGTGTGGATTGCCCAAGGGGCCGTCCACACCGGCGTGTTGAGGAGCCGTCAGCCGACAGAGATCATCAGCCGACCAGGTTGTCGGCCATCTCCTCGGTGATGCTGGATTCCGTGCCCGGGATGCCGAGGTCCTGGGCCCGCTTGTCGGCCATCGCCAGCAGGCGGCGGATACGGCCGGCCACCGCGTCCTTGGTGAGGGGCGGGTCGGCGAGGGCGCCCAACTCCTCCAGGGAGGCCTGCTTGTGGTCCATGCGCAGGCGCCCCGCGGCGGCGAGGTGCTCGGGGACCTCGTCGGCGAGGATCTCCAGCGCACGCTGCACGCGCGCGCCCGCGGCGACGGCCGCGCGGGCCGAGCGGCGCAGGTTGGCGTCGTCGAAGTTGGCGAGGCGGTTCGCCGTGGCGCGCACCTCGCGGCGCATCCGGCGCTCCTCCCAGGCCAGCACCGACTCGTGCGCGCCGAGCCGGGTGAGCAGGGCGCCGATCGCGTCGCCGTCGCGGACGACCACCCGGTCGACCCCGCGCACCTCACGGGCCTTCGCCGCGATCGACAGCCGGCGGGCGGCGCCGACCAGCGCGAGCGCGGCCTCGGGACCCGGGCAGGTCACCTCCAGGGAGGAGGACCGGCCGGGCTCGGTCAGCGAGCCGTGGGCCAGGAACGCGCCGCGCCAGGCCGCCTCCGCGTCACACGTGGCCCCCGACACCACCTGCGGCGGCAGGCCCCGGATCGGGCGCCCGCGGCCGTCCACCAGCCCCGTCTGCCGGGCCAGCTGATCGCCGCCCGCGACCACCCGGACGACGTAACGGGAGCCGCGGCGCAGTCCGCCGGGCGCCATCACGATCAGTTCGGAACTGTGGCCGAAGATCTCCAGGATGTCCCGCTTGAGCCGGCGCGCCGCCATAGCGGTGTCCAGCTCCGCCTCGATCACGATGCGCCCGCTCACCAGGTGGAGGCCTCCGGCGAACCGCAGAATGGCGGAGACCTCCGCCTTCCTGCAGCAGGTCCGGGTGACGGGGAGCCGGGAGATCTCATCCTTCACCGCTGCCGTCATCGCCATGGGCCGATCCTTCCATGCATCCGAAAAATACGGTCGTACGCGGCGGCCAACAGCTCCGGGTCGTGCCTTGGAGTTCCGTCCGGCCGGGCCACCGGCGCCAGCTCGACCGCGGCGTCCAGCCGCTTGGCGGCTTCGGTGAGCGACGCTCGGTCGGGCACGGCGGCCTCGTCGGCCAGCACCACGTCCAGGGCGAGTTTAGGGGCGTGTCGTCCCAAAACCTCCAAATGACGCTGCGGGGAGAAGCCATCGGTTTCTCCGGGCTGCGGAGCGAGGTTCAGGGAGAGTACCCGGCGCGCCTTCGTCTCGGTGAGCGCGTCGAGCAGTTCCGGCACCAGCAGGTGCGGGATGACCGACGAGAACCAGGAGCCGGGACCGAGCACCACCCAGTCCGCGTCGAGCACGGCGGCGACGGCCTCGGGCACGGCCGGCGGGTCGTGCGGCACCAGGTGCACGGACTGCACCTCGCCGGGCGTGAGCGCCACGGTCGCCTGTCCCCGGACGGTGTCGATGTCGTCGGGCCGCGCCGGATCGTGCCCCTTGACCAGGGCCTGCAACTCCAGCGGTACGGCGGACATGGGCAGCACGCGCCCGTGCGCGCCGAGCAGCTTGCCGACCAGGTCGAGGGCCTGGACATGGTCCCCGAGCTGCTCCCACAGGGCGACGATCAGCAGATTGCCGACCGCGTGCTCGTGCAGGTCGCCCTTGGACTGGAAGCGGTGCTGGATGACGCGGGCCCAGGTCTGGCCCCAGTCGTCGTCGCCGCACAGCGCGGCGAGGGCCTTGCGCAGGTCGCCCGGGGGCAGCACGCCCAGTTCGTCCCGCAGGCGTCCGCTGGAGCCGCCGTCGTCGGCGACGGTGACGACGGCGGTGAGGTCGCCGGTGATCCGGCGCAGTGCGGTGAGCGAGGCGGACAGGCCCATGCCGCCGCCGAGGGCGACCACCTTGGGCTGGGTGCCGCGTCGGCGCGGCTTGCCGCCGCGGGCCTCCACCGGCCTGGTCGTCCGTCCCTCGGGCACCACTCGGCGCAGCCTGCCCAGCCGTGGGCTACGTCCTGTCATTCCCGTCCCATGTCCCGGTGTACGACCACCGTCTCCACACCTTCGGCGACGAGCCGCGCGGCGAGCTTCTCCGCCGTTGCGACCGAGCGGTGCTTGCCGCCGGTGCAGCCGATCGCGATCGTCACGTACCGCTTGCCCTCACGCCGGTAGCCGGCCGCGATCAGGCGCAGCAGCTCGGCGTACCGGTCGAGGAACTCCTTGGCGCCGGGCTGGTTGAAGACGTACGCCGAGACCTCCTCGTTGAGGCCGTTGAAGGGGCGCAGCTCCGGGATCCAGTGCGGGTTGGGCAGGAAGCGCATGTCGGCGACCAGGTCGGCGTCGACCGGGAGGCCGTACTTGAAGCCGAAGGACATGACGGTGGCGCGCAGTTCGGGCTCCTCCTCGCCGGCGAACTGGGCGTCCATCTTGGCGCGCAGTTCGTGGACGTTGAGGCTGGAGGTGTCGATGACGAGGTCGGCGTCCCCGCGCAGTTCGCGCAGCAGTTCGCGTTCGGCGTCGATGCCGTCGACGATGCGGCCGTCGCCCTGGAGGGGGTGCGGGCGGCGCACCGACTCGAAGCGGCGCACCAGGGCGTCGTCGGAGGACTCCAGGAAGACGATCCGCCGGGTGACGTGCTTGGACGCCAGGTCGGCGAGGGAGTCGCGGAGGTTGTCGAAGAAGCGCCGGCCGCGTACGTCGACGACGACCGCGATCCGCGCCACGTTGCCCTGGGAGCGGGCGCCCAGTTCCACCATGGTGGGGATCAGGGCGGGCGGGAGGTTGTCGACGACGAACCAGCCGAGGTCCTCCAGGCACTTGGCGGCCGTGGACCGCCCGGCTCCGGACATGCCGGAGATGATCACCAGCTCGGGGATGGCCGTCTCCGGCACCCCGCCGGCTGTCGCGCTGTCCGTACTCACCTGTGCTCCGTCGTTCTGGACCGCTGGCTGCGGAGCCTGATCCTCGCCCGGTTCCTTGTGCGTCCGATCTCGGTCCGCTGTGGGCTGCTTCTCTTGTTCCGTCATGTCTCCTGCCCCCGTCGCTCGTCCGGGGCGCCCGCGGGTACGGGTTCCCCTGGGGCACCCGCCGTCGTATCGGGTGTCCCGTCTTCCGTGTCTTCCATGATCTCTCCAGTCGCCGTGTTCACGGCGGGTGCGGCCGGGGCCGCCTGGGCGAGGGCCACCGCGATGGTCTCGGCGGTCTTGCGACCTATGCCGGGAACCTCGCAGATCTGGTCGATTGTCGCGGACCGCAGCTTCTTCACCGACCCGAAGTGCTTGATCAGCGCCTGCTTGCGTGTCTCGCCGAGGCCGGGCACGTCGTCCAGGGGGCTCGCCCGGAAGCGCTTGGCGCGTTTGGCACGCTGATAGGTGATCGCGAAGCGGTGGGCCTCGTCGCGGACGCGCTGGAGGAGGTAGAGGCCTTCACTGGTGCGGGGCAGGACCACGGGGTCGTCCTCTCCGGGGAGCCAGACCTCCTCCAGGCGCTTGGCGAGGCCGCACACGGCGATGTCGTCGATGCCCAGCTCGTCGAGGGCCCGCTTGGCGGCGGCGACCTGCGGCTGCCCGCCGTCGACGACGACGAGCTGCGGCGGATAGGCGAACCGCTTGGGGCGCCCCTCCTCATCCTTGAGGTCTGCCGGCTCGTCGCCGTCCACCCACTCCCCCGTCTTCTCCTTCTCGGCGAGATAGCGCCGGAAGCGGCGGGTGATCACCTCGTGCATGGAGCGGACGTCGTCCTGGCCCTCGAAGCCCTTGATCTGGAAGCGGCGGTACTCGCTCTTGCGCGACAGGCCGTCCTCGAAGACGACCATCGACGCCACGACGTCGTCGCCCTGGAGGTGCGAGATGTCGTAGCACTCGATCCGCAGGGGGGCGCTCTCCAGGTCGAGGGCCTCGGAGATCTCCTCCAGGGCGCGCGAGCGGGTGGTGAGGTCGGAGGCGCGCTTGGTCTTGTGGAGGACGAGGGACTGCTGGGCGTTGCGCGCGACGGTCTCCATGAGGGACTTCTTGTCGCCGCGCTGCGGGATGCGCAGCGACACGTTCGCCCCGCGCCGGTCCGTGAGCCACTGCTGGACCGGCTCCACCGGGTCGGGCAGGGCCGGGACGAGGACCTCCTTGGGGACGGAGTCCCCGGTCTCCTCGCCGTAGAGCTGCTGGAGGGCGTGTTCGACGAGGGCTCCGGTGGTGACGTCCTCGACCTTGTCGGTGACCCAGCCGCGCTGGCCGCGCACGCGTCCGCCGCGGACGTGGAAGATCTGGACGGCCGCCTCCAGCTCGTCCTCGGCGACCGCGATCAGGTCGGCGTCGGTGGCGTCGGCGAGGACGACCGCGCTCTTCTCCATGGCCTTGCGCAGGGCCTCGATGTCGTCGCGCAGGCGGGCCGCCCGCTCGTACTCCATCTCCTCGGCCGCGTCCGTCATCCGCTGCTCCAGCCGGCGGATGTACGTGCCGGTGCGGCCCGCCATGAAGTCGCAGAACTCCTCGGCCAGTTCGCGGTGTTCATCCTCGGAGACGCGGTCGACGCAGGGCGCGGAGCACTTGCCGATGTAGCCGAGCAGACAGGGGCGGCCGGTGCGGGTGGCGTTCTTGAAGACGCCGGCCGAGCAGGTGCGCACGGGGAACACGCGGAGCAGGAGGTCCACGGTGTCGCGGATCGCCCACGCGTGGCCGTACGGCCCGAAGTAGCGGACGCCCTTCTTCTTGTGACCGCGCATCACCTGCACGCGCGGGTACTGCTCGTTCATCGTCACCGCGAGATACGGGTAGCTCTTGTCGTCGCGGTACTTGACGTTGAACCGGGGGTCGTACTCCTTGATCCAGGAGTACTCCAACTGGAGTGCCTCGACCTCCGTGGACACCACCGTCCACTCCACCGACGCGGCCGTGGTGACCATGGTGCGCGTGCGCGGGTGGAGTCCGGCCAGGTCCTGGAAGTAGTTCGCCAGGCGCTGGCGCAGGCTCTTCGCCTTCCCGACGTAGATCACCCGGCGGTGCTCGTCGCGGAACTTGTAGACCCCGGGCGAGTCCGGGATCTCTCCCGGCCTGGGGCGGTAGCTGGAGGGGTCGGCCATGTTTCACACCCTACTGGCGCGGGGTGACAGCGCGGCGGGGCTGTGGACAACGCCGGGCATGCCTCGCGGAACTCCTACCGCGACTCCAGAAACGTGAGAACCGCCAGCACACGGCGATGGTCGTCGGCGGCCTCCGGAAGGCGGAGTTTGCCCAGGATGCTGCGGACGTGCTTCTCGATGGTGCCCTCGGTGACCCACAGCCTGCGGCCGATGCCGGCGTTGGAGCGGCCCTCCGCCATCAGCGCCAGGACCTCGCGTTCCCGGTTGCTGAGGACGGACAGCGGGTCGTCCCTGCGCCGCGCCGAGAACAGCTCGTGCACCAGGGAGGGGTCGACGACCGAGCCGCCCTTGTGGATGCGGTCGAGGGCCTCGATGAAGTCGTCGACGACGGTGACCCGGCTCTTGAGGAGATACCCGACCTTGTGGCCGCCGGCCAGCAGCTCCAGGGCCTCCTCGACCTCGACGTACGCCGAGAGGACGAGGATGCCGGTGCCGGGGTGGCGCTCACGGATCGTGCGGGCCGCCTTCAGGCCCTCGGTGGAGTGGTCGGGTGGCATCCTGATGTCGACGATCGCGAGGTCGGGCCGCTCGGTGTCGACCAGTTCCAGGAGCCCCACCGCGTCACCGGCCTGACCCGCCACCTCGTAGCCCAGGCGGGCGCAGAGGCTCGCCAGGCCCTCCCTGAGCAGGACGTCGTCGTCGGCGAGGACGACCCGTCCCCGCGCGGTCTGCTGCGATGCGTCCATCGTCCCGGCCCCCCTTGCCCGACCCGCTGCCGTGCGCCACGGACAGCCTGCCGGACCTGGTCGGGTACGGCTAGCGGGTACGGGAATTGGGGGGTGCCCGTGACGACATGGGGCCGCGTCCGGGCGATTCTCGTAGCGGAACAGAGCAGAGCAGACGTGAGCGGACCGGTCGCCTCGGGCGAGAGGTGACGGGCCCCGGGTCGGAAGGGCTGCGGGAGATGCGGCGGACACGGGCAGTCGGACGACGGCGGTCGGTCCGTGGCCGCCGGTACGAGGACGACACCCGTTCCCTGAGGGAGGCCCTCGACCCGAGGGACCCCGACGTGGTCCGCGCCAAGCGTCCGGGACCGGCCCTGACCCGGCACGGTGGAATCCACCACCCCTGAAGCGGACGGCTGCCTCTCCGTCCGAGAAGACCGCCCGACGCGTACGCGACGTCACCGAGTCCACGGCTCCCCCGGCCTGGACCCCACCGCGTACGCGTCGGGCGGTCACACCCCTGTCCGGGGCAGCGGCAGTCGTACGGTGAGGGTCGTGCCCTTCCCCGGTGGGCTGCCGACGCGCAGCTTGCCGCCGATCGCCTCGACGCGGTCGACGAGTCCGATGAGCCCGGAACCGTGCCCGAGGTCGGCGCCGCCCACTCCGTCGTCCGCGATCGTCACCTCCAGGACGTCGTCCTCGACGAACGCCGACACCTGCACGAAGCTCGCGCGCGCGTGCTTGGCCGCGTTGGTGAGGCACTCGGAGGTCACGTAGTAGACGGCGACCTCAATCTGTTCCGGGAGGCGGTCGGCGGGCAGGCGCAGATCGAGTTCCACGGGGACGGCGGAGCGGCGGGCCAGCGCGCGCAGGGCCGGGCCCAGGCCGCCCTTGGAGAGGATCGCGGGGTGGATGCCGCGCGCGACCTGGAGCAGGTCGGCGAAGGTGTCGTCCAGGCCCTTGGCGATGTGGTCCAGCTGCTCGGCGAGTTCCTCCGGCTGCTCCTCCAGCATCGACTGGGCCATTCTCAGGTCGAGTTGGAGGGAGACGATCCGCTGCTGGACGCCGTCATGCAGATCGCGTTCGATACGGCGTCTGGAGGCGTCCCCGGCGGCGACCACGCGCGCGCGTGACGCGGTGAGCTGGTCCCGGCTGTCGGCGTTGGCCAGGGCGGTGGCGACAAGCTCGGTGAAGTCGGCGAGCCGGGACTCGGTGCCCGGGGGCAGCGGTTCGGGTCCTGCGGCGCTCGCGACGACGGCACCCCACAGCCGGTCGTCCACGACGATGGGGGCGCCCACCGAGCCGCCCACGCGCGCGGGGCGCGCGGTTCGCGCCACCTCCGCGGCCACGGCCGTGTCGGCAGCGACGGCGGGGCCGTGGGCAGAACCGAGGACGGTGGTGGCGCCGTCGGTGCCGTAGCGCAGGACCGCGGCGGGGCCGCTGCTCAGGACCGTGCCCACCTGGTGGGCGACTTCGGAGAACACCTCGTGCGGTGGCACCCCGCGTGCGACGAGGGTGGCGACCCGGCGCAGCGCGGTCTGTTCGCGGGCGGTGCGGCGGCTCTCGGTGACATCGCGGGCGGCGCCGTAGATGAGGCCCTCCCCGGTGACCGGGCGGGCGCTCCACTGGAGCCAGCGTTCGGTGCCGTCGTCCCGGAGGAAGCGGTTCTCGAACTCGCCCAGTTCGGCGCCGTCGGCCAGCTTGTCGAGGACGGCACGCGTGCGTGCCCGGTCCTCCGGGTGGACGAACTCCAGCCACGGTCTGCCCAGCAGGGTCTCGGCGGAGTGGCCGAGGGTCCGCTCGAAGGCGGGGTTCACGCGCTTGAAGTAGCCGTCGAGTCCGGCGATGCACAACAGGTCGAGGGAGAGGTGGAAGATGCTCGCCAGTTCCTGCTCGGCCTGGTCGCGCCGCCCGTGGGCCGCGGCGAAGGAGGCCATGGTGCCGTTCATGCCGCCGAGCAATTGCGCCCAGGTTCCCTCGAACGAGGCGACGTCCGCGCGGTGGCCGAGCCGGTTGTCGTCGATCGCCGTGTTCATGGTGTCGATCTCGGCGGCGAGCCGTTCGGTGGTCACCGTCAGTTCGCGGAACGTGTCGGCGACGGCGCCGAGTTCGTCCCGGCCGGCGTACCGGATGTCGTACGACAGATCGCCCTCGGACAGCGCCCGGGCGCCCGCGGACACCTCGCTGAGCGGCCGGGTGATCGACAGGCGCAGGGTCAGCGCGAGGACGGTGACGGCGGCCAGCACGGCGAGCGACACGGTCAGGTCGCGCGTCTCCCGGGACCGCGCGGTGTCGAGGTCGCGCAGGGCGTCCCGGCCCAGTTCGGCGGCGGCCCGGTGCTGGATGCCGCGCAGGGCGTCGATGCGCCGGGTCGACGCGGTCAGCCAAGTGCCGTACGACGGCCAGGCGTTCCGGTCGGCGTGCGGGTCGGCGAGGGTCTCGCGGGTCTGGCGGACGACGAGGCCGGGATGCTGGAGGAGGACGACGTACAGGCTGCCCTTGAGGCCGGCGGGCGCGGTCTGGCCGAAGTCGTCCAGGAGCGCCTTCTCCAGGGCCGACCAGCGGTCCGTGGCGGTGGCGTGCGGGGCCTCGGGGGTGTCGAAGAGCACGGCGAGTTCGGTGCGTTCGCGTTCGGCGGCCTCGATGGCTTTCAGGAGCGCGATGTGCGCGTCGGCCGCCTGCCCCGAGGTGCGGGTCGGACGGCCGGACTCCAGGGTAGCGGCCAGCTCCAGGAGGTCGTTCTCGATCGTGTCGTACTGGTCGGCGAGTTGGGGCGCGGTGAGCGAGCCGGTGCCCGTCTGGAGCCGCAGGGCGTGCAGTTGACGGTTCCGCGCGTCGAGCCGGCCCCGCACGTCGGGCGACCCGGTCCAGTCGGCCGTGTCGCGGAGGGCCGCGTTCAGGGCGCGGTCGGTGGCGCGCTGGGCCCCGGAGCGTTCCTTCAGGGTCGCCGGTCCCGGGCGGAGCCGGGCCTTCACGGCGGCGATCCGTTCCCCGGCGAGGGCGTCGGTCAGCGCGGTGGTCCGGAACGACAGCTCGGTCGCCGTACGGAAGTCCCGCATCGTCTGCGCGTCGCGCCACTGGGAGACGGTGCCGAACACGGTGAAGGCCATCATGCCGGTCACCGGAAGCAGCACCAGGAGCATCAGCTTGTGTCCGACGCGCAGCCGCGCGAGCAGGGGGACGCGGAGGGCGGTGGCGGGCGCTGAGCGGCCGGGCCGGGGGCGGAGCCCCGCGAGCACCCTGCGGAGCTGGCCCGGGGACGGGCGGCGGCGCACGACGGGCCCTCAGCGGCCGGTGGGCGGGAAGGAGCGACGGTGGTGGCTCACGTGCCCAGCCTGCCGCGAACCGGCCATGATCGTCAGGGTGTTGACGAGGTCCCGGGAACATCGGCGTCGGGCACGCACGCGTGGAGCCCGTTTTCAGGGCGTGTTCACCGGATAGCCGTCGTGCGCCGCGAGGTCCTTGTCGATCTTCTTCGCGGCCTCGTCCAGGGCGGCCTGCACCGGCGCCCGATCGAAGATGATCTTCGCGAAGGCGCGGGAGAAGGCGTCGGTGATCGCCGGATACGCGGGCGTCTGCGGCCTGGGGCGGGCCACTCCGTCACGGAGCTGCTCGATGAACAGGTGCTCGGGGCCGCCGGGCGCGTACTGCGGCGAGAGCTTGACCGCGCTCTCGGTCGCCGGGATCGCCCCGTTGGCCACGCTCATCCGGTGCACCTGGGCGGGCTGGAGCAGGAAGGACAGGAAGCGCCACACGGCGTCGCCGTCGGCGTTGCCCGCAGGGACGCCCCACTGGAAGGAGCCCATGCCGGTGACGGTCCCCCGGCCGAAGTCGGGCAGCGGGACGATCGCGACGTCCCCTGGGAAGGCCTTGTTGAATTCCGGATAGGTCCAGTGCCCGCACCAGGAGATCGCGCTGCGGCCGCTGACGAACGCCTTGTCGTCCTTGACCATGTCGATGAGCCCGGCCTTGGCCCAGTTCTGCATGTCGGTGAGCGCCCTGACCGCACCGGGGCCGTTCACATACCCGTCGGCGGTGCGGTGGTCGCCGGGCTCGACGAGGTCGCCGCCCGCCGACCACACGGCGGGTGCGAAGCCGTACGTGTTCCACTCCTGGCCCGGCTGCGAGTAGACGAGCCGCAGGTCGAGCGGCGCCTTGTAGCCCTGCTTGCGGAGCTTGCGCAGGATGCCGGTCAGTTCGGTGGCCGTCCAGGCGTCCTTGGGCCCGGAGGGGATGCGTACCCCGGCCTTTTTCAGGACCGACTTGCGCACGTACAGGCCCATGCCCGAATCGAAGGTGCCGACGCCCCACAACCTGCCCGCGAAGGTGCCCTGTTGACGGATCGTCGGCAACAGGTCCGCGCGGACGCTCGCGGGCACACAGGAGTCGATCGGCCGGAGCTTGCCCGACCAGGCGTAGCTGTAGAGATTGGGCCCGTCGAAATCGAGGAGGTCGGGCAGGTCCCCGCTGGCGGCGGCGGACAGCACCAGGGCGGTGTAGGCGCGGTCCTCGGGGAGGGTGACCAGCTCGACCCGCACCTGCTTCTGCTGCCTGTTGAACTCCTTGACCTGGTTCCGCAGCGTGGTGAACTCGCCGCTGGGACCCGCGTGGTACCACACGGTGATGTGCGCGGTGCCGTTGATCTTCCCGTCGCAGGTGGTGTCCTTCGGTGACGCGCTCGCCCCCTTGGCGTCGCTCCCGCCGCCGCTGTCGCACGCGGCCAGCAGCAGGGCCGCGCACAGCGTCCAGGGGACCAGTGTTCCCCGGAGCCGACGGACCCGACGGCCCGCAGGCCACGCGCGCGTGGCGCTCACACCGTTCATCGGCACACCCCCACCCGACCGGACGACATGGTCTCCCCAGGGCGCCGTCATGCTACCGCCCGTCCCGCCCCCATCGCCCTGCGTGCACGAGAACCTTCCGATGTGGCACGGGACTTCAGCACTTTCCGGCTAGCCGGAAGGCGCGCACGACCACGCGTTGGCAAGCTGTGGACATGTCGCTGCGCTGTCTCCTCGTCGATGACAGCGCCCGGTTCCTGGAGGCGGCTCGCGCCCTGCTGGAACGTGGCGGCGTGGAAGTCGTCGGCATGGCCTCGACGGGCGCGGACGCCGTCTCCCGGGCCCGGGAGACGGCTCCTGACGTCGTCCTGGTCGATCTCGACCTCGACGGCGAGAACGGTTTCGACGTCGCGGGCCGACTGGTGGGCAGCGTACCGGCGGTGATCCTCATCTCGACGCACTCCCGGGAGGACTTCCAGGAACTCATCGCCGCCAGTCCCGCGCACGGCTTCCTGCACAAGTCGGCCCTGTCCGCGCGGGCGATCAGGGACGTGCTGGGAGGCGACGAGCCGGCCGCACCGCCGTGAGGACACCCGTCGTGACTCGGCCAGGTCACATATGACTGTTGGGCGGCAGGTGTTGTCGGGACTTGGTCAACACGCTTCAATGCGGGGGAACTCGGGGCGTGAACGACGGCGTACGGATGTGAAGACCCTTCTCCGGTGCCGACGGGGGCCCCGAAGCAACCCGCGTGAACGGCCTGACCAGCCGTTGTGAACATTCACAGAAAGGGCCCCTGCATGCCGCACGCCACACAGCAGGCGGACGTCGCCACCGCGGAACTGGACTCGGCCCTGCGCGGCGGCCCCTTCCACGTCGCGCTGCGCGCCGCCATAGCCGCCCGCGGACTGCCGCTGCAGCGCGTCCAGCACCATCTGACGCGCTACGGGGTCAAGGTCGGCGTCACCAGCCTGAGTTACTGGCAGCAGGGCGCCCGCCGCCCGCAGCGCCCCGAGTCGCTGCGGGCCGTACGGGCACTGGAGGAGATCCTCCAACTCCCGGAGGAGTCACTGATCCGGCTGCTCGCCGAGGCCGAGGAACGCTCCGTCGCCCAGCGCCCGGCCGCCCGCTCGTACCGCTCCTTCGTCGAGGCCTCGGGCGTCCTGGAACAACTGCTGGCCGAACTGGAGTGCTCACTCGACAGCGGCCTGCACACCCTCGGCCACCACGAACGCGTGCGGGTGGGACCGCGCCGCGAGCTGGCGAGCCGCGAGTCGCACCACATCGTCCGTGCCCACCGGGACGGCATCGACCGCTTCGTGGCCGTCCACTACGGCGACCCGGACTGCGCCCCGGAACACATGACCGTGCACGCCCTGGAGAACTGCCGCACGGGCCGCGTCCGCCGCCACCACGAGACCGGCATGCTGGTCGCCGAGCTCCTCTTCGACACCAGGTTGCACTCCGGAGATACGTTCCTCTTCCGCTACGGCGTGGAGGACGGCACCGCCGGTATCTCCCGTGAGTACGTCCGTGACTTCGGTATCGCGGGCGGTCAGTACGCGCTCCAGGTGCGCTTCGACGAGAACGCGCTGCCGGCCCGCTGCCACCGCTTCACCCAGCACTCGGCGGCGGCCCCGCGCAGCGGCCGTCAGGAGCTGCGCCTGACCGGCGGGCACCACTCGGTGCACCTCGTCGAGCCGCGGATGCGGTCGGGGATCGTGGGCATCGGCTGGGACTGGGAGTGAGCCGCCTCCGGGACGCCTGAGCGTCAGGCGCCGGGCCCCACGACGATCCTGTCGTTCTCGGCCGTCGCCTTCAGCTCCTGGAGCGGCTCGGTGGCCGGGGACTGGAGCACCTTGCCGGTGGTGGCGTCGAACTGGCTGCCGTGGCAAGGGCAGATGAGAGTCGTGCCGTCCAGCTTGTTGATGGGGCACTGCGCGTGCGTGCAGATCGTGCTGTACGCCTTGAGGGTGCCGTTCGCCGCCCTGCTGACCACCACATTGCTGTCCCGGTAGAGCTTGGCGCTCCCCTTGGCGATCTCGCTCTCCGCGCCGAGGTCCACGGGCGCGGTCGGGGTCGCGGCGGCCTCCGATCCGCCGCCCGAGCAGGCGGTGAGTCCGAGCCCGGCGACGGGCGTGAGGGCCGCTCCGCGCAGGACGGTACGACGGCTCGGGGCGGGGCGGCCGGGCATGGGGGTCTCCAGCTTGTTCGGGCTGTTCAGGCGGCGGTGCGCGACCGTTCGAAGGTCGGTGCACGGCGACCTTACCCGCGCTGTTCCACCCACTTTGAGGTGGGTTCACCGGAGGGGCGCTCACCGTACGTAAACGCTTGCGCAAGCGTTTACGTGGGGCCGCGGATGGGATACGTTCCCGGCCGGAGGGCCCACCACGGCTCGGGGAGGGGTACCCGCGATGGCCACCATGGCAGACGTCGCACGGAGCGCCGGTGTGTCCGTCGCGACCGTCTCGCACGTCCTGAACGACACCCGTCCGGTGCTGCCCGCCACCCGCCAGGCCGTACTGACCGCGATCGAGGAACTGGGCTACACCCCCAACACCCTCGCCCGCTCCCTGGTGACGTCCCGCACCCGCTCCATCGGCCTCGCGGTGTCGGCGATCAGCAACCCGTACTTCACGGAGATCCTCCAGGGCGTCGAGGCCGGCGCCCTGGAGCACGGCTACAGCCTGCTCATCGCCGATCCGCACGACGACCCGGAACACGAGCGCAAGGTCGTCCAACTCCTGCACGAGCGCCGGGTGGACGGCATGATCGTCGCGCCGTCGGCGGATCCGGACGCCCTCGTCGCCTACCTCGGGCGGCACTCCGTGCCGACGGTGTTCCTCGACCGGGTGGTGGACGCGCCTGTGGGCGACGCATCGGGCGACGCGCTCCCCTTCGACCAGGTGTGCGCCGAGAACATCGAGCCGACGGCACGGCTCGTCACGCACCTCGCCGGACTGGGTCACCGCCGGATCGGCCTCGTGGCGGGGCTGCCCGGGCTCAGCACCACCCGCGAGCGGATCGCCGGATACCGGCACGGCCTGGCCGCCGCCGGACTCCCCCACGACGAACGGCTGTTGGCGCACGGCGACTCCGAGTCGGACGCCGCCGAGCGGGCCACCGCGACCCTGCTGTCCCTCGCCGCCCCACCCACCGCCCTGATCACCGCCAACAACGCGATGACCATCGGCGCCCTGCGCGCCCTGCGCGGGCGCGGCCTGTCCGTCCCGGGCGACCTCGCGCTGTGCTGCTTCGACGACTTCGCCTGGGCGGACCTGTTCGAGCCCCGGCTCACCGCGATCGCCCAGCCCAGCAGGGAGATGGGCGCCGAGGCCTTACGGCTCCTGCTGGACCGGCTCGCGGCGCCGGACCGGCCCGCCCAGCTCCTGCGGCTCCCCTGCGCCTTCGTCCACCGCACGTCCTGCGGCTGCCCCGAACGGCAAGAAAGCCCGAACAGCCCCAACAGCCTGATAAATCCCATGAGTTCCATCAGTCCAGGAAGGGAAACGTCTCGTGATCGTCGTCGCCGGTGAGGCCCTGATCGATCTGGTACCGCAGGGCCCGGGTGCCCTCGCGGCCCTCAAGCCGGCGCTCGGCGGCGGCCCCTACAACACGGCGATCGCCCTCGGTCGCCTCGGCTCCCCCACCGCCTTCTCCTCCCGGGTCTCCTACGACGCGTTCGGCGAGGCCCTCCTCGCCGGGCTGCGGCAGGCCGACGTGGACGTCCTGGACGTGCAGCGCGGCCCGGAACCGACCACGCTCGCGGTCGCCACCCTCGACGCGAACGGCTCGGCCACCTACTCCTTCTACGTCGACGGCACCGCAGACCGGCTCTTCTCGATGCCCGCGGCCCTGCCCGCCGAGACGGAGGCGGTGTCCTTCGGCACCTGCTCGCTCGTCCTGGAGCCGGGGGCGAGCGCCTACGAGGAGTTGATGCGGAGCGCGTCGGCGCGGGGCGTGTTCACCCTGCTCGACCCGAACATCCGGGCGGGCCTGATCCCGGACGCGGACGCCTACCGGGAGCGCTTCAGGAGCTGGCTGCCCTGCGTGTCACTCCTCAAGCTGTCGGAGGAGGACGCCCTGTGGCTGGGCGGCACCCCGCGCGAGTTGCTCGACGCCGGTCCCTCGGCGGTCGTGATCACCCAGGGCGGCGACGGGCTCGCCGCGTTCACCCGGGACGGCACGGTGTATCCCGTGCCGGGCGAAAAGGTCGACGTCGTGGACACGATCGGCGCCGGTGACACCGTCAACGCGGCACTACTGCACGGGCTGTCCACGCGGGGCGCGTTGTCGGCCGAGGGGATGGCCGGCCTGGGCCGTGAGGGCTGGGTCGAGCTGCTGCGGTTCGCGGCGCGGGCGGCGGCGATCACCTGTTCACGGGCGGGGGCGGAGCCGCCGTACGCCTCCGAACTGGGCGGTCTGTAACGGTCGTTGATACGGATACGGCGCCCCGCGAGGAGTTCCCGCGGGGCGCCGTATCCGTATGCTCCGCTGTTCCGGTCAGGCCTTGCGGGCTCGCGTCGTCTTCTTCGCGGGGACGGCCTTCTTGGCGGGTGCGGCGGTCTTCTTCGCGACCGCCGCGGTCTTCTTGGCGGCCGTCTTGCGCGGGGCCTTCACCGGAGCCCCGTCGCTGATCCGGTCTGCGTCGAGGATCTCGCGCAGGAACTTGCCGGTGTGGCTGGCCGGTACCGCGGCGACCTGCTCCGGTGTGCCCTCGGCGATGACCAGACCGCCGCCCGCGCCGCCCTCGGGGCCCATGTCGACGACCCAGTCGGCGACCTTGATCACGTCGAGGTTGTGCTCGATGACGATGACCGTGTTGCCCTTGTCGACCAGGCCGCCGAGCACGGTGAGGAGCTTGCTGATGTCCTCGAAGTGCAGGCCGGTGGTCGGCTCGTCCAGGACGTAGACCGTACGGCCGGTGGAGCGGCGCTGCAGCTCGCTGGCGAGCTTGACGCGCTGGGCCTCACCGCCGGACAGGGTGGTCGCGGACTGGCCGAGCCGGACGTAGCCGAGGCCGACGTCCTTGAGGGTGTTGAGGTGGCGGGCGATCCCGGGGACCGCCTCGAAGAACGAGGTGGCCTCCTCGATCGGCATGTTCAGGACGTCGGCGATGGACTTGCCCTTGTAGTGGACGTCCAGCGTCTCCCGGTTGTAACGGGCGCCGTGGCACACCTCGCACGGGACGTACACGTCCGGCAGGAAGTTCATCTCGATCTTGATGGTGCCGTCGCCCGCGCAGTTCTCGCAGCGGCCGCCCTTGACGTTGAAGGAGAAGCGGCCGGGCAGATAGCCCCGCACCTTCGCCTCGGTCGTCTCCGCGAACAGCTTGCGGACGTGGTCGAAGACTCCGGTGTACGTCGCCGGGTTGGACCGGGGGGTGCGGCCGATGGGCGACTGGTCGACGTGCACGACCTTGTCGACGAGATCGTCGCCGTCCACGCGCGTGTGCCGTCCCGGTACGTTCCTCGCGCCGTTCAGCTCGCGGGCCAGGTGTGTGTACAGGATGTCGTTGACCAGGGTCGATTTGCCGGAGCCGGAGACACCGGTGACCGCGGTGAACACGCCCAGGGGGAACGAGACGTCGATGTCCTGGAGGTTGTTCTCCCGGGCGCCGTGCACCGTGAGCTGCCGGGAGGGGTCGCGCGGGCGCCGGATGTCGGGCAGCGGGATGGCCTTCTTGCCGGACAGGTACTGACCGGTCATCGACTCGTCGTTGGCCAGCAGCTCCTTCAGGGAGCCGCTGTGCACGACCTTGCCGCCGTGCTCGCCCGCGCCGGGGCCGATGTCGACGATCCAGTCGGCGACCTTGATGGTGTCCTCGTCGTGCTCGACGACGATGAGCGTGTTGCCCATGTCGCGCAGCCGGACCAGGGTCTCGATCAGCCGGTGGTTGTCGCGCTGGTGCAGGCCGATGGACGGCTCGTCGAGGACGTAGAGGACGCCGACGAGTCCGGAGCCGATCTGGGTGGCCAGCCGGATGCGCTGGGCCTCGCCGCCGGAGAGGGTGCCGGCCGCGCGGTTCAGCGAGAGGTAGTCGAGGCCGACGTCGACCAGGAAGCGCAGCCTCTCGTTGCACTCCTTCAGCACCCGCTCGGCGATCTTCTTGTCGCGGGCGTCGAGCTTCATCCCGCCCAGGAACTCCGCGCAGTCGCTGATGGACATGCCCGAGATCTCGGCGATCGACTTGTCCATGATCGTGACCGCGAGGACGACGGGCTTCAGGCGTGTGCCGTGACAGGTGGGGCAGGGCACCTCGCGCATATAGCCCTCGAAGCGCTCCCTGCTGGCGTCGCTCTCCGCCTCGCCGTGCCGGCGCTTGACGAAGGAGACGGCGCCTTCGAAGGGCGTCGTGTAGACCCGCTCACGGCCGTACCTGTTGCGGTAGCGGACCTCGATCTGTGTCTTGTGGCCGTAGAGCAGGGCCTTCTTGGCGCGCTGCGGGAGGCCCGCGAAGGGGATGTCGGTGCGGAATCCCAGCGCGTCCGCGAGAGCGCCGATGAGACGCCCGAAGTAGTCCTTGGTGTGGCCGTGCGACCACGGGTGGACGGCGCCCTCGTCGAGGGACTTGTCCTCGTCCGGGACGATCAGCTCGGCGTCGACCTCCATGCGCGTGCCGATGCCGGAGCACTCGGGGCAGGCGCCGAAGGGTGAGTTGAAGGAGAAGGAGCGGGGCTCCAGCTCCTCGAAGGACAGGTCGTCGTACGGGCAGTACAGGTGCTCCGAGAACATGCGCTCGCGCTCGGGGTCGTCCTCGGGGAGGTCGACGAAGTCGAGCACGACCATGCCGCCGGACAGACCGAGGGCGGTCTCCACGGAGTCGGTGAGACGGCGCTTGGCGGAGTCCTTCACCGTGAGGCGGTCGATGACCACCTCGATGGTGTGCTTCTCCTGCTTCTTCAGGATGGGCGGCTCGGAGAGCTGGATGGTCTCGCCGTCCACACGCGCGCGGCTGTAGCCCTTGGTCTGGAGGTCCGCGAAGAGGTCGACGAACTCGCCCTTGCGCTCGCGCACCAGCGGCGACAGGACCTGGAAGCGGCTCCCCTCCGGGAGCGCCAGGACCTTGTCGACGACGGCCTGCGGCGACTGGCGCGTGATCGGGCGGCCGCACTCCGGGCAGTGCGGCTTGCCGATGCGCGCGAAGAGCAGGCGCAGATAGTCGTAGACCTCGGTGATGGTGCCGACCGTCGAGCGCGGGTTGCGCGAGGTCGACTTCTGGTCGATGGAGACGGCCGGGGAGAGACCCTCGATGAAGTCGACGTCCGGCTTGTCCATCTGGCCGAGGAACTGGCGGGCGTACGAGGAGAGCGATTCCACGTAGCGCCGCTGGCCCTCGGCGAAGATCGTGTCGAAGGCCAGGGAGGACTTGCCCGACCCGGACAGGCCCGTGAACACGATGAGCGAGTCGCGTGGAAGGTCGAGCGAGACATTCTTCAGATTGTGCTCGCGCGCGCCACGGACGATGAGACGGTCGGCCACGCCGGTCCGCACCTTTCTTGAGAGAAGTGACAGGGGCGGGGCCCCCGTCGTTCCCAGACTAGGGGGAGCCACTGACAACGCCGGTCGGAATCCCGGCCGAGGCATAACAACCTCCGGCCTTCCAGCATGCCCGACGCCGCACCCGACGATATAGCACGCGCATTCGATTTACGGCACCGCTTCACCACCTTCACCCAAAGGTGTGGCGGGACTAGGGTCAGCAGCATGATTGATCACGCTCATGACCTGGCCTCTGTACATGAAGCGACCGAGCGGGTGCTCACCGCAGCCGCCGCGCTGGACAACGCCTCGGCCGCCGAGCCGTCACGGCTCCCCGGCTGGAGCCGCAACCATCTCCTCGCCCACCTCGCCCGCAACGCGGACGCCCTTGTGAACGTCCTGGAGGGGCGCCCCATGTACGCCTCGGCGGGCACCCGGGACGCGGACATCGAGCGCGACGCCCCGCGTCCCCTCGACGTCCAGCTCGCCGACGTGCGCGACAGCGCGGCCCGCTTCCAGGCGACGGGCGCCGCCCCCGCGGACTGGTCGCGCCGGGTGGAGCTGCGCAACGGGGTCGTCGACACCGCGTCACGGGTGCCGTTCCGGCGCTGGGTCGAGGTCGAGCTGCATCACGTGGACCTGGGGATCGGGTACGAGCTGGAGGACCTGCCGGAGGAGTTCACCCGGCGGGAGACCGACTTCCTGGCGGAGCGCTTCACCGGTCACCCCGACGTACCGTCGACCCACCTCACCGACGGCACGCACGCGTGGACCACGGGCCGCCCCGCCGAGAAACCCGAACTCACCGTCACCGGAAGCCCCACCGACCTCCTCGGCTGGCTCTGCGGACGCCGTGACGGGGGCGGTCTGACGGTCGACGGGGGCCCCTTGCCGACGCTTCCCCCGCTATAGGCTGACCACCATGACGTACAGCGGAGCGGTGACTGTCGGTGGTCCGGCGGACGTGCACGAGCTGCCGGACCTGATGATCACCAAGATCGCGGTCGGGCCCATGAACAACAACGCCTATCTGCTGCGCTGCCGGGCCACGGACGAGCAGTTGCTGATCGACGCGGCGAACGACGCGGAGACCCTGCTCGGCACGATCGGTGACGACGGCATCGCGGCCGTGGTGACCACCCATCAGCACGGCGACCACTGGCAGGCGCTCGCCGGCGTCGTGGCGGCCACGCGCGCGCGTACGTACGCGGGGCGGGAGGACGCCGACGGCATCCCCGTGGCGACCGACGTCCTGGTCGACGACGGCGACACGATCCGGGTGGGCCAGGTGGAGCTGACCGCGCGTCACCTCGTGGGTCACACCCCGGGCTCGATCGCCCTCGTCTACGACGACCCGCACGGGCACCCTCATGTGTTCACCGGGGACTGCCTGTTCCCCGGCGGCGTGGGCAACACCTGGAAGGACCCGAAGGCGTTCGCCAGTCTGATCCACGACGTCGAGACGAAGATCTTCGACGTCCTCCCGGACGAGACCTGGGTGTACCCGGGACACGGCAACGACACCACCCTCGGCGCCGAGCGCCCGCACCTGCCGGAGTGGCACGCGCGCGGGTGGTGAGATTCCGCCGGAACAGTGCGCGCACGGCGTGAACCGCGTCGTGCGCGCCCCGTGTGAACGCTTCGCACACGCCGGTGTCCCGCGCGCGCTCCCCGCGCACCTGGTTGCGCGGTCAACTGGAAGCAGCCCCGCACAGGATGACGGCTCCTGCGCGGATGGGCCGCCGGTCCGACTTTCCCCGCCCTCGACCGGCGGCCCCGGCGAACGCCGTGGAATCACCACCGCACAGGCGCTGTTCACAAGAGCGCAACACCGGTTCCCACTATGCGGACAATCACGGCTGTGACCTGGACAATCACGACGTCCGACTGTCACTCTCCCGCCATGCACCTTGCCCCTCGCGTACCGCGTCGCGCGATAGCCGCCGTCACCATAGCCCTGCTCTCCACCGCTGTCGGCTGTGCTCCGCAACCGGACGACAAGGCCTCGGACCAGGCCTCCACATCGACCGGAACCACCTGCGCCAAGGGCAAGTTGGCCACCCAGACCTCCGGCAAGCTGACGATCGCTACGGACCAGCCGGCGTACGAGCCCTGGTTCGAGGACGACAAGCCCACCAACGGCAAGGGCTTCGAGTCGGCGGTCGCGTACGCCGTGGCCAAGCAGCTCGGCTACGACAAGAGCGCCGTCGTCTGGCAGAGCGTCCCCTTCAACAAGGCCTTCGCGCCCGGTGTGAAGACCTTCGACTTCGACATCAACCAGGTGTCGATCAGTACCGAGCGCAAGAAGGCCGTCGACTTCTCGTCCGGCTACTACGACGTGCGGCAGGCCGTCATCGCGCTCAAGGGCAGCAAGGCCGCCAAGGCGACGAGCATCGCGGACCTGAAGGGCCTCAAGCTGGGCGCCCAGGTGGGCACCACGAGCCTCAACTACATCAGCGACGTGGTGAAGCCGACGCAGGACGAGGCCGCGTTCTCCAAGAACGACCAGGCCGTGTCCGCGCTCAAGAACGGCCAGGTCGACGCGATCGTCGTCGACCTGCCGACCGCCTTCTACGTCACTTCCGCCGAGGTGACCAACGCCAAGATCGTCGGCCAGTTCGAGAACCAGGGCGGCACGCCCGAGCAGTTCGGGCTCGTCCTCGACAAGGGCAGCGACCTCACCTCGTGCGTGACCTCGGCCGTGGACGCCCTCCGCAAGGACGGCACCCTGGCCGCGCTGGAGAAGCAGTGGCTGTCCGACGCCGTCGACGCCCCGGTCCTCAAGTGACCGTGGTGAAGGACGAGTCGGGCCGGGAGGGCGCGGACGACAAGGGCGACATGCCCGGCAGGGACGACGCCTACGTCCCCTCGCAGCGGCGTCTGGACCGCGAGCGTCACCGGCGCCTGCGTGCCCGTCGCGCGACCGCCATCGCCGCTGCGTCGACCCTCGTCACCGCCGTCGTCCTGTACCTGGTCGTGGTCAGCGCACCTGGCTGGGAGCGCACCAAGGAGACGTTCTTCGACGGGCAGTACGCGCGCGAGGCGTTCCCCAAGGTCCTCGAAGGGCTGTGGCTCAACGTCCGGCTGCTGCTGATCTGCGGCGTGCTGGTGCTCGTGCTCGGCATGCTGATCGCCATCGCGCGCACCCTGCGCGGACCGGTGTTCTTCCCGCTGCGGGTGCTGGCGGCGGCGTACACGGACTTCTTCCGCGGGCTGCCGCTCATCATCAACCTGATGATCGTGGTCTTCGGAGTGCCCGCACTGCGCCTCCAGGGCGTGACCGTCGACCCCGTGCTGCTCGGCGGCGCGGCGCTGACGCTCACGTACTCGGCCTACGTCGCCGAGGTGTTCCGCGCCGGCATCGAGTCCGTGCACCCCTCGCAGCGCGCGGCGGCCCGTTCGCTCGGCCTGACCAACCGGCAGGCGCTGCGGCACGTGGTGCTCCCTCAGGCCGTACGCCGGCAGGTGCCGCCCTTGTTGAACGATCTGGTGTCCCTCCAGAAGGACACCGGCCTTGTCTCGATCGGCGGCGCGATCGACGCCGTACGGGCGTCCGACATCATCGCCCAGCGCGCCCTGAACTACACCCCGTACATCGTCGCGGGGCTCGTCTTCGTGGCGCTGACCATCCCGATGACCCGCTTCACGGACTGGGTGACGGCCAGGATGGACCGGCAGCGCGCCCAGGGAGGCACGACATGAGCACCGCCGACATCCCCGCCACCTCTCCTGTGCTGCGCATGGAGTCCGTCCGCAAGACCTTCGGTACGTCCGTCGTCCTGCGGGACGTCGACCTGGAGGTCCCTCAGCACACGGTGACGGCGCTGATCGGCGCCTCCGGCTCCGGCAAGTCCACGCTGCTGCGGTGCGCCAACCTCCTGGAGGACATCGACGACGGCGCGATCTGGCTGGACGGCGAGGAGATCACCGACCCGCGCGTCGACCAGGACGCGATACGGCGCCGTATCGGCGTGGTCTTCCAGGCCTACAACCTGTTTCCGCACATGACGGTCCTGGAGAACATCACCCTCGCCCCGCGCCGGGTGCACGGCGTCTCCCGCGCGGAGGCCGAGGCACACGCGCGTGAGCTGCTGGAGCGGCTCGGGCTCGGGGACAAGGCGGGCGCGTATCCGGACCGGCTGAGTGGCGGGCAGCAGCAGCGGGTCGCGATCGTGCGCGCGCTGGCAGTCCGCCCCCGGCTGCTGCTCTTCGACGAGATCACCGCCGCGCTCGACCCCGAGCTGGTCGGTGAAGTACTCGCCGTGGTCCGGGACTTGAAGGACGAGGGCATGACCATGGTGCTGGCCACGCACGAGATGGGCTTCGCCCGGGACGTCGCCGACCAGGTCTGTTTCCTGGACGGCGGGGTCGTCCTGGAGCGCGGCACCGCCCGGCAGATCTTCGGCGACCCGCAGCAGGAGCGCACGCAACGCTTCCTGCGACGGATCGTGGAGGCGGGCCGCCTGTAACCGGCCGTCTGTAAGTGGCGTACGCCTGGAGGCCGGTGCTTACGCGTCGGCCTTCCCCGCCCCCGCCAGCGCGGCGACCCGCTCCACGCCGAACACGTACCCCTGCACACCGCACCCCGCGATCACGCCGTCGGCGCGCAGCGACACGTACGAGTGGTGCCGGAACGTCTCGCGCTGATGGATGTTGGAGATGTGGACCTCCACCACCGGCAGCCCGTCACAAGTGTTGAGGGCATCCAGGATCGCGACGGAGGTGTGCGAGTAGGCGGCCGGATTGATCACGATGCCGCAGTGGTTCGAGCGTGCCTCGTGGATCCAGTCGACCAGCTCGCCCTCGTGGTTGGACTGCCGGAAGTCCACCGTGCCGCCGTGCGCGGCCGCGGCCTTGACGCACAGGGCCTCGACGTCGGCGAGTGTGTCGGAGCCGTAGATCTCCGGCTGGCGCTGTCCCAGGAGGTTCAGGTTGGGGCCGTTGAGGATCATGATCGGGGCGTTGGCCAGGGTGCGGGGCACGGTTCCTCCGGTCCGTTCGGACATGTCGTTCGAGGTGGGACCGTCGGTCGACGGCCGCTGCTCGGCTCCGGTCTATCACGCCGTCTCCGCACCACCGCGCGCCCCCGTAACCGTTGCTCACCGTGGGTAGTTGACGCGGCATGCACGATGCACGCACCGTAAGCACACCGTCCATGCTCCGCCTCGCGACCGCCTCGCTCGCCGGGACAGCGATCGAGTTCTACGACTTCTTCGTCTACGGCACGGCGGCGGCCCTGGTCCTCGGCCCGCTGTTCTTCCCGACGTTCTCGCCGGTGGCGGGGACGCTCGCCGCCTTCGGGACCTTCGGCGTGGGCTTCGTGGCGCGGCCGTTGGGCTCGGTGCTGTTCGGGCACTTCGGGGACCGGCGCGGGCGGCGGCCGGTCCTCGTCGCCTCACTGCTGCTGACCGGCGCCTCGACCGTCGCGGTCGGCTGCGTCCCGTCGTACGGCTCGATCGGTGTGGCCGCTCCCCTGCTCCTCCTGCTGCTGCGCTTTCTGCAGGGGCTCGGGCTCGGCGGGGAGTGGGGCGGGGCGGTGCTCCTGACCGCCGAGCACGCGCCCGCCGGGCGACGCGGACTGTGGTCGAGCTTTCCGCAGATCGGGCCCGCGGTGGGGTTCCTGCTGGCCAACGGTGTGATGCTGGCGCTGTCGGCGACCCTGACCGACGCGCAGTTCGCCCAGTGGGGGTGGCGGGTGCCGTTCTGGGTCGCCGGGGTGCTGGCCCTGGCGGGGCTGTGGCTGCGCTCGTCGCTCGCCGAGAGCCCCCGGTTCCTCGAAATCGACGACCACGCGCGTGTGCCCCTCGCCGAAGTCGTCCGCGAGCACTGGCGGCTGGTGCTGCTGACCGCCGGAGCGCTGTCGGCGGGATACGCCATCTTCTACGCGGTGACGACCTGGTCCCTCGCCTACGGAACCGAGCGGCTCGGCGTCGGCCGTACCGACATGCTGATCTGCATCATGGCGGCCGTGGTGGTGAAGGGTTCGCTCACCCCGGTGGTGGCGCTGCTGAGCGACCGCTACGGGCGGCGGCCACTGTGCATGCTGGGGTGCACGGCCGCCGCGCTGTGGATGGTCCCGATGGTCGCGCTGCTCGCGACGGGCGAACCGCTGCTGATGTTCCTCGGATTCCTCGGGGCGCTGCTCGCGTTCGTGACGATGTTCGCCGTGGTGGGCGCGTATCTGCCGGAACTGTACGCGCCGCGGGTGCGCTGCACGGGCGCCGCCGTCGGCTACAACCTCGGCGGGGTCCTCGGCGGCGCGCTCACCCCGATCGTGGCGACCGCGCTCGCCGAGCACGGCGGACGGGTTCCCTGGGGTGTGGGCGTCTATCTGATGGGGGTCTCGCTGTGCAGCCTGGGCTGCTTCGCGCTGCTGCCCGAGACGCGGCCGGTGCGGGTGGCGGTCCCCGAGCCGGTCGCCGGGTGACTCCGCTACGGGTTGATCGCAAGCTCCAAGTACGCCGCGAAGAGCACCAGATGGACCCCGCCCTGGAGCGGTGTCGCCCGTCCCGGCACCACCGTCAGCGAGCTGACCACCACGGTCAGGGCGAGCAGCACCATGTGGGTGGAGCCGAGGCCCAGGACGAGCGGCCCGGAGAGCCAGATGGACGCCAGGGCGACCGCGGGGATGGTGAGGCCGATGCTGGCCATGGCCGAGCCGAGCGCGAGGTTGAGGCTGGTCTGCACCCGGTCGCGGCGGGCGGAGCGCAGGGCGGCGATGGTCTCGGGGAGCAGGACGAGCAGCGCGATGATCACACCGACGACGGCATGGTGCAGCCCGGCGGCCTCGACGCCGGACTCGATGGTCGGCGACACCCCCTTGGCCAGCCCGACCACGCCGATCAGGGCGAGGCCGAGCAGACCCAGGCTGATGAGCGCCGTGCGGGCGGACGGCACGTCCGCGTGGTGGTCCTTGGTGATCGCCTCGCCCTGCCGGGAGACCGGCAGGAAGTAGTCGCGGTGCCGCACGGTCTGGGTGGCCACGAAGAGGCCGTACAGGGCGAGTGAGGACAGTGCGGCGAAGGTGAGTTGCGCGCCGGAGAACTCCGGGCCGGGCTTGCTGGTGGTGAAGGTCGGCAGGACCAGGCTGAGGGTGGCCAGGGTCGCCACAGTGGCGAGGGCGGCGCCGGTGCCCTCGGGGTTGAAGACCGCTGTGCCGTGGCGCAGCGAGGCGACGAGGAGGGACAGGCCGACGATGCCGTTGCAGGTGATCATGACGGCGGCGAAGACGGTGTCCCTGGCGAGCGTCGAGCTCTTGTCGCCACCGTCGGCCATCAGGGTGACGATCAGGGCGACCTCGATGATCGTGACGGCGACGGCGAGGACCAGGGAGCCGAAGGGTTCTCCGACGCGGTGGGCGATCACCTCCGCGTGGTGCACCGCGGCCAGCACGGCGCCGGCGAGGACCATGGTCACCAGGGCGACGACCACGCCGGGCAGATCCTTCCGCCCCCAGGTGAAGATCAGCAGGATCGCCGCGATCACCGGTACGAGGGTCGTCCACCGGGTGGTGAGCGACCTGAGCCGAGTGATCATGAAGCGATCCTCGCAGAGGCGTACGGGCCCCGCATTCCGGCGCCGCGGAGCCCGTCGCGCGCTACTTGAACTCGGTCATGTCCAGTACGTCGCAGTCGGTGAAGGACGGCGGCCTGGTGCACAACGCGGCCATCTGCTCGGCCATTTTGGTGGTCTCGGGGTCCTGGCTGTTGCGCATGGCGTCCTCGTACGAGTCGAACTCGATCACGACGAGGACATGACCCGGATTGCTCCGGTCCCGCAGGACGAGCCGGTGGGTCGGCCCGCCGGTCCGGCCGGTCATGCGCTTGTCCGCCTCGTCCGCCACCGCTCGCATCTCGTCGAAGCGATCGGTCTCGAAGTCGACGATCTGCACGAACTTCTTCGATACGTCCATGGATGCCTCCAGCCGGCCTCGGCGCTCCCCGGCCGGGCGCGCCCGGTATCCAACGAAGCACCGGGAGCGGTGGTCGGCAATTCATCGTGCGGTGCTCCCGGTGTTCGTTGTTCCTACGTCCGGCGTGGTCAGGCGTCGATGCTGTCCTTCGGAGCGCCTTCGGTCCCCGTCCGCGCCGCCTCGGCCGCCGCCTGCTTCTTGTTGGCCATCAGGCTGGTGATCGTGGTGACGATCAGGACCCCGCAGATCACGCCCAGCGAGACCGGGATGGAGATCTCCGGGACATGGACCCCGGACTCGTGCAGTGCGTGCAACACGAGCTTGACGCCGATGAAGCCGAGGATGACCGAGAGGCCGTAGCTGAGGTGGACCAGCTTCTTCAGCAGGCCGCCGATGAGGAAGTAGAGCTGGCGCAGGCCCATCAGGGCGAAGGCGTTGGCCGTGAACACGATGTACGGATCCTGGGTGAGGCCGAAGATCGCGGGGATGGAGTCGAGGGCGAACAGGACGTCCGTCGTACCGATGGCGAGCATCACGACGAGCATCGGGGTCATGACCCGCTTGCCGTTCTCCCGGATCCACAGCTTGGTGCCGTGGTACCGGTCGGCCACGCCGAAGCGGCGCTCGGCGGCCTTGAGGAGTTTGTTCTCCTCGAACTCCTCGTCCTCCTCGTCGGCCCGGGCCTCCTGGATGAGCTTCCAGGCGGTCCAGATGAGGAAGGCGCCGAAGATGTAGAAGACCCACGCGAAGTTGGCGAGGACGGCCGCGCCCGCCGCGATGAAGATGGCCCGCAGGACCAGGGCTATGAGGACGCCGACGAGCAGCACCCGCTGTTGGTACTGCGAGGGCACGGCGAACTTCGCCATGATCAGGACGAAGACGAAGAGGTTGTCGACGCTCAGGGACTTCTCGGTGATGAAGCCGGCGAAGAACTCGCCGCCGGCCTGGCCGCCGCCGAAGACGAGCAGGCCGAGTCCGAAGAGTCCGGCCAGGGCGATCCAGACGATCGTCCAGATTCCGGCTTCCTTGATCGACACGTCATGCGGCTTGCGGCCGATGAAGAAGTCGACGGCGATGAGGGCGGCCAGCCCCACGATGGTCAGGACCCACAGGGTCACGGAAACATCCACTACTGCTCCTCCGGCGGTATTAACGGCAAATGGTCAGCGTCGTCGCTACCGGAGGTCTCTTCCACCTTGGACGGGCGCCCAGGGCCGACGCCCCGGGATCTGGCCTGATCCGTATTGACGGGTACGCCGCAGCAGATAGGGAGTACTCCCCTCCGTACGGAAAAGCCTACCTCAATCACCAAGGAAAGGTAAAGAGATGGGCAAAAGAAAGGCAAAAGCCCAGGTGGGGAGGGCTTTACCGATACCTGGTGCGAGCGGTCGCGACCTCGGTCAGCACCTGCCGCAGCACCTGGCTGCCGGGTGGCACGAGCGAGGGCTCGTAGGTCCAGGCGTGTCCGACCCAGGGGTCGGCGAGGTGGTCGTCGGGCAGCGGGGTGAGTCGCATCAGCGAACGCCACAGCGGGTCGAGCAACGGGCCGTAGCCCGCGGCGTCCTCACGGTCCGCGACCATCATCAGATGGACGCCGACGGCCGGGCCCTCGTCCGCGAGATAGCGGAGCTGGGTCACGGCCCGGTCGTCGAACCCGTGCGGGAAGTCGTTGACGATCAGCAGTTGCTCGGCGGTGTCGAGGCCGGGCGGCAGTGAGTCGGCGGCTCCGCCGCGCACCGCCATCTGCACCAGGTCCACCCGCTGGGTGAGCCGGGCCAGCACATCCGCCACACCGGCGGCTCCCATGGCGGGCGGCGCCGCGAGCACCCCCGTGTGCACCAGCGGGACCAGTGCCTGCGCCGCCGAACCCGCCGGGTCGATGACGTGCACGGTGAACTCACCCACCGGATAGACGGCGAGCAGCCGGGCCGCGTGCGCCACGGCCGTGTCCAGCGCGAGGCGCCGCAGCTCATGGGAGTCGGCGAACGAGCCGTCGAGGGACTCCCCGCCACCGCTGTCGATCCACAGGCCGCGCTCCAACGGCAGCCGGACCAGCATCGGGATGCGCAGCTCGGGGCTCTCCGGGAGATGGAGGTCGCCGAGGCGCAGGGCCATCGGGATCTCCATCGGGACGCGGTAGCCGTGCCAGACGGGGTTGTCCCAGCCGGCGAACGCCGGTGGGAGCGCGGGCTCCACCACCTCGGACTCGGCGGCGAGCTGGGCGAGGTCCCGGTCGAGGGCCGCCCGTGCCTGGTCGACGAGTTGGGCGTGCTTGGCCTGGGCCGCCTCGCGGGCCGCGTCACCCTGGCCGCCGATCCGGCTGCGCGGGTCGGACAGCGCCTGGTCGAGCTCCTTCTCCATGCGCGAGTCGGCGAAGTCGACCGCGCTGCGGTACGCGGCCATGGTGCGGGCCAGGTCCTCGAACATGCCCCACACCTGGTTGTAGAGCCGCTCCTCCATCGACCACCCGGTGGCGTCACCGGCGACGGGCCGCGCGGGCTCTCCGGGCGGAGCCGGGGGCGCGGTCGGCGGCGGCGACGGAGGCGCCCCGCTCTGCCGGCGGGGGTGGCTGTAGTCGATCGGACCGGCGGTGGCAGGAGCGGTGGGCTGGGTGGCGGCGGGGTCCGCGGGCGCGGCGGAACCGGGATATCCGGACTGCGGCTGCGCTCCGTACGGAGATGTCGGCTGCGGCGCTACGGCGCCGGCGGCGCCCTGTGTCGTAGGGCCGCTCGCGTCGGGCCCGAGGGCCGGTGTGGCCGTCTGACGGGTGCGGTCGCCGTCCGGGGTGCGCGGTGGGGGTGCCGCCACGGAGCGGGCCAGGCCCTGGGCCACCGCTTCGTTGATACGGCCCGCGAGGTGCGGGGCCTGGGGCAGGCCCTGGTCGGTGAGGAGTTCGGCGAGACCGCCCGCGTAGCCCTGGCCCACGGCGCGCACTTTCCAGGCGCCCTGCCTGCGGTACAACTCCAGTGCCACGACCGCCGATTCGGCGTCGAGGCCGGTGATCGTGTAGCTGGCGATCTCGCTGCCGTCGAGGCCGGTGACCGCCACGAAGGGCGCGGCCACGGCGCCGAAGCGGGCGGGGCCGTCGGCGCCGAGGGGCAGGGCGAGCAGCACGCTGACGCGGTGCACGGCCTCGGGCATGGCGTCCAGGTCCACGGCGAGGCGGTGGTCGGCGGCGGCCTGCTTGGAGACCTCCAGGCCGGGCAGGGTGGGCGTGCCCGGGTGGGCCACCCACTCGACGCCGTGGATCCTGCCCTGCTCGTCGCCGAGTGCGGCGGCGGCCACGACCGGCCGGCCGGCCGCGACCCGGATCTCCAGACGCACCTGGGAGAGCGGGTGGTTCTGCCCTCGCACCAGCTCGGCCGCCATCGCTCTCGTCCCCCTGCTCAGCCGTGTCGTGTCGTGTGCGCCGGGCTGCCCTAGAGGTGCGGCAGGATCGCCGGCATCAGGTCCTGGAAGGTGCGGCCGTTGGTCGGAGTACCGAGGGCCGTCAGCGTCCAGCCGGGGCCGGAGCGGTGCACCTTCGCCATGATCTGGGCCGTGTACTGGCCGCCGCCCGCCAGCGTGTAACGGGCCAGCTCCTGGCCGTTGGTCTCGTCGACCAGGCGGCAGAACGCGTTCTGCACTTCCTGGAAGGTCTGGCCCGTGAAGGAGTTCACGGTGAAGACGATCTGGTCGATGTGGACCGGCACGCGCGCGAGGTCGACGAGGATGGCCTCGTCGTCCCCGCCCTGGCCGACACCGCCGACGAGGTTGTCGCCGGTGTGGCGCACCGAGCCGTCGTCACTCACCAGGTGGCGGAAGAACACCACGTCGACCGGCTGCTTGTCGGCGAACAGCACGGCGGACGCGTCGAGGTCGATCTCCCGGGTGCGCGAGCCGAACAGTCCGCGCCGGGGAGCCGCCTGCCAACCGAGACCCATGCGCACCGCGGTCAGGCTGGCCCCGTCGTTCTTCTGCAGACTGATGGCCTGACCCTTGGTCATGTTGACGGTCACGGCTGTTCCCCTCTCGGACTGTCCCCTGTTGCCGCGGAATCCGCGGATGTCCAGAACCCTACGCAGCGGCACTGACAGTGCCGAACCCCGCATCGGACTTTGTGTCGGTCTTGCAACACAGAGCGCATACCCCGAGGTCCGGCGGTCCATCCGGGCCGGTCAGGCCAGGCCTGCCTCCTTCATCTGCCGCAGTTCCTTCTTCATCTCATGGACCTCGTCGCGCAGCCGGGCCGCGACCTCGAACTGCAGGTCCGCGGCGGCGGCGCGCATGCGCTCCGTCATCTCCTCGATCTGCTCGGCGAGTTCGGCCGCGGGGCGGTCGGTCGGCACTCCGTCGCCGGCCTTCCCCTTGGCGGACTTGGCGCCCTTCGCGGCCTTGCCGCCGAGTGCGGGCACGGGGGCCTTGGCACCCTTGCCGTCCTTGGCCTTGCGGTAGCCGGAGCCGAGCAGTTGCTCCGTGTCGACGTCCTCGCGGGCGATCTGCGCGACGATGTCGTTGATCTTCTTGCGGAGGGGCTGGGGGTCGATGCCGTTCGCCGTGTTGTACGCGACCTGCTTCTCCCTACGGCGGTTGGTCTCCTCGATGGCCTTCTCCATCGCCGGGGTGATCTTGTCGGCGTACATGTGGACCTGGCCGGAGACATTGCGCGCCGCGCGGCCGATGGTCTGGATCAGGGAGGTGCCGGAGCGCAGGAACCCCTCCTTGTCGGCGTCCAGGATGGCGACCAGGGACACCTCGGGCAGGTCGAGGCCCTCGCGGAGGAGGTTGATGCCGACCAGGACGTCGAACTCGCCGGAGCGCAGCTCGCGCAGCAGCTCGATGCGGCGCAGGGTGTCGACGTCGCTATGCAGATAGCGGACCTGGATGCCGAGTTCCAGGAAGTAGTCCGTGAGGTCCTCGGCCATCTTCTTGGTGAGCGTGGTGACCAGGACCCGCTCGTCCTTCTCGGTGCGCTTGCGGATCTCGTGCACCAGGTCGTCGATCTGGCCCTCGGTGGGCTTGACGACGACCTCGGGGTCGATGAGGCCGGTGGGGCGGATGATCTGCTCGACGGCGCCGTCCGCGCGCGACAGCTCGTACTTGCCCGGGGTCGCCGACAGGTAGACCGTCTGTCCGATGCGCTTCTGGAACTCCTCCCACTTCAGCGGGCGGTTGTCCAGGGCGGAGGGCAGCCGGAAGCCGTGGTCGACGAGGGTGCGCTTGCGGGAGGCGTCGCCCTCGTACATCGCGCCGATCTGCGGGACCGTGTTGTGCGACTCGTCGATGACGAGCAGGAAGTCCTCGGGGAAGTAGTCGATCAGGGTGTTCGGCGCGGAGCCGGGCTCGCGGCCGTCGAAGTGCATCGAGTAGTTCTCCACGCCGGAGCAGGAGCCGATCTGGCGGAGCATCTCCAGGTCGTACGTGGTCCGCATCCGCAGGCGCTGGGCCTCCAGGAGCTTGCCCTGCTTCTCCATCTCGGCCAGTCGCTCGCCGAGTTCCTTCTCGATGTCGTTGACCGCCCGCTCCATGCGTTCGGGGCCCGCGATGTAGTGGGAGGCCGGGAAGACGTAGAGGTGCTCGTCCTCGCTGATGATCTCGCCGGTGAGCGGGTGGAGGGTGGAGAGGGCCTCGATCTCGTCGCCGAACATCTCGATGCGGACGGCCAGTTCCTCGTAGACCGGGAAGATCTCGATGGTGTCGCCGCGGACGCGGAAGGTGCCGCGGGTGAAGGCCAGGTCGTTGCGCGTGTACTGGATGTCCACGAAGCGGCGCAGCAGTTGGTCGCGGTCGATCTCGTCGCCGACCTTGAGGGGGACCATGCGGTCCACGTACTCCTGGGGAGTACCGAGGCCGTAGATGCAGGAGACCGAGGCGACCACGATGACGTCGCGGCGGGTGAGCAGCGAGTTGGTCGCGGAGTGGCGCAGGCGCTCGACCTCCTCGTTGACCGAGGAGTCCTTCTCGATGTAGGTGTCCGACTGCGGGACGTAGGCCTCGGGCTGGTAGTAGTCGTAGTACGAGACGAAGTACTCGACCGCGTTGTTCGGCAGGAGCTCGCGGAACTCGTTGGCCAACTGGGCGGCCAGGGTCTTGTTCGGCGCCATCACCAGGGTGGGGCGCTGAAGCTTCTCGATCATCCACGCCGTGGTCGCGGACTTGCCGGTGCCGGTCGCGCCCAGCAGGACGACGTCCTTCTCACCTGCCTCGACGCGTCGGGCCAGCTCGGCGATGGCCGCCGGCTGGTCGCCGCTGGGCTGGTAGGGGCTGACGACCTCGAAGGGCGCCACCGTGCGTTCGATGTGGGAAACGGGCCGCATGGAACCAACCGTACGACCCGCCACTGACAACGGGGTCGGATCAGCGGTTCTGCGGGGTGCGGGAGCGGCGGTGTCCCAGCTCGCGGCCGGGGCGGACCTGGACGCGCCGGGGGTGCGGGACGACAGCGCCGGCCGGGACGCCGGGCTTGTGCTCGACGGGGGGCACGGCGGGCTTACCCATGACCATCATCGGGTCGAAGAGCACGACGACGCCGGCCAGGCAGAGGAAGGCGAGCGGGCCGATCAGCATGGGCGCGAGCAGTGAGGCGGCGGACACGCCGTCGGTGGTCTCGGCCGTGCCGTGGACGTGGACGGTGAGGGCGGCCATGCCGGTGTAGTGCATGCCGGTGACGGCAAGCCCCATGACGAGGCTCGCGCCCACGCTCCACAGGATGCCGCGGACCTGTCCGGCCGCCCACAGGGCGCTGATCGCGGCCACGACCGCTATGACGACGGAGGCGCCGACGGTGAAGGTGTTGTATTCGAGCTTTCCGTTGAGGCGCATCCCGGCCATGCCCAGGTAGTGCATCGAGGCGATGCCCAGGCCGGTGAGGGTGCCGCCGGTGAACAGCGCCGCCCCCTTGGCTCCCCGGTAGCCGACGATGAAGATCCCGACGCCCACCATGACGATGGCGACGGCGAGGCTCGCGAAGGTCATCGGTTTGTCGTAGTGGATCGGTGTCTGCCGGACAGAGAAGCCCATCATCGCGATGAAGTGCATCGTCCATATGCCGGAACCGATCGCCGCCGATCCCAGGGCGAGCCATCCGGGGCGCCAGGACTGGGCCACGAGCATCGATCTGGTGGTGCAGCGCAGGCCGAGGGCACCGCCGAGGCAGGCCATGAGGTAGGCCACCAGCGGTGTGACGAGTCCGTAGCTGAATCCGTCGACCGTGCCCTGCATGCGCAGTTACCCTTCCGCCCTGTTCCGTCCCGGAATTCCTGAAACGCGCCCAGCCCCAGGACCGCGGGAACGGTCAGGGTCGACGCAGAGAGTATGACCCGCACCGGAATGGTCGAACGATTTTCCGGCAAAGAAACACGGCCCTGCCCCACATGTGCGGCATCGGTGAGCGGACTTCGGCAACTCCATTCATTCTGTGTCCATCCTGTACCCCACAGGTAGTGACGTTCCGCTGTCACTCTTGAGCTGTATGTGATCGCCTGATGCGAGGAGTACGCATGCACCTGCGCGCCGTTGCCGCCTCGACCACCGCGCTCCTGGGGGCCGCCGCCCTTCTGCTCCCCTCCCCCTCCGCCCGGGCCGGTGACGCCGCCCAGTGGCCCGTGGTCGTCGCCCATCGCGGTGCGTCCGCGTACGCCCCCGAGAACACCCTGGCCTCCATCGACAAGGCGGCCCGGCTCGGCTTCCAGTGGGTCGAGAACGACGTCCAGCGCACCAAGGACGGCGAACTCGTCGTCATCCACGACGACAGCCTCCAACGCACCACCGATGTCGAAGAGGTGTTCCCCCATCGGGCCCCCTGGAAGGTGAAGGACTTCACCGCCGCCGAGATCGCGCGCCTCGACGCGGGGAGCTGGTTCAGCCCCACGTACACGGGCACACGCGTGCCCACCCTCACGCAGTACATGCGCGAGGTGGAGCACAACCACCAGAGCCTGCTCCTGGAGATCAAGAACCCGGAGCTGTACCCCGGCATCGAGCAGCAGACCCTCAAGCTCCTGGGCAACGAGGGCTGGCTGGACCAGTCGCACCTCGACAGCCGGCTCATCGTGCAGAGCTTCAGCGCGGACAGCATCCGGATCGTGCACGACCTCAGGCCCGGCATCAGGACCGGTTTCCTCGGCACGCCTCCCCTGTCCGCCCTGCACGAGTACGCCGTCTACACCGACTTGATCAACCCGTCGTACGGCTCGATCTCCGCCGCCTACGTCTCCGCGGTGCACGGGTTCACGGGCCCGCACGGCACCCCGATGGAGGTGTACGCCTGGACCGTCGACGACCCGCCCACCGCCTGGAAGGTCGCCGGGTACGGCGTCGACGGCCTCATCACCAACAGACCGGACGTGGTGCGGGCCGCGCTGAACGGGTTCTGAGGCCGCTCGCGGGGCGTTGTCAGTGCCGGGTCGTACGGTGGGCGCATGGACAGCCATGGGCAGAACGAGCAGCGGGTCGTGTGGACCGTCGTCGGCACCGACATCGGTCCGCTGCTGCTGGCCGCGACACAGGACGGCCTGGTCAACGTCGTGTTCCACGCCACGGACGCGGTGCGTGACAGGACGCTCGACCGGCTGGCGTCCCGACTCGGCACCGAACCGGTCGAGTCGCCCGGCTCCCCCCTGCTGGCCGAGGCGATACGTCAGATCGAGGCCTACTTCGCCGGCACGCGGCGCGACTTCGAGCTGCCGCTCGACTGGTCCCTGATCTCCGGCTTCAACCGACAGGTGCTGCGCGAGCTGGCCTCCGGCGTCCCGTACGGCTCGGTCGTCGGCTACGGCGATCTGGCCGGGCGCGTCGGTCAGCCGCGCGCGGCGCAGGCGGTGGGGGTGGCGATGGGGTCCAATCCGCTGCCGGTCGTCGTGCCCTGCCACCGGGTCGTCGAGAGCGACGGCGGCATAGGCGGGTTCGGGGGTGGCCTGGAGACGAAGCGGCAACTGCTGGCTCTGGAGGGCGTGCTGCCCGAGCCGTTGTTCTGAGGGGTCGGGCGGACAGGAAGCGATCGGGGGGACGCTGTGCTGGCGAGGACCGGTTTCACGTGCGCGTGCGGCGACGGCGGCAGCGGGTGCGCGCTGTGACCGCCGTCGAGGGGCGGGGCGCGGCGCCCGTCACGGCCGACCGGCTGCCCGCGCTGCGGCGCCGGGTGTCCGGTGTGCTGGTCGCGACCCAGATCCTGGGCGGGCTGGGGGTGGCCACCGGGATCGCGCTGGCCGCCGTACTGGCCAAGCAGGTCAGCGGGACCGAGTCGCTGTCCGGGCTGGCGCCGACCGCGACCGTCACGGGCACCGCGCTGCTGTCGATGCCGTTCGCGGCACTGATGACGGCACGCGGCCGGCGTCCCGGCCTGGTCCTCGGCTATCTGGTCGGGGCACTGGGAGCCGGTGTCGTGGTGCTCGCGGCGAGCATCGGGAGCTTTCCGCTGCTGCTGTGCGGCATGGCCGCGTTCGGGTCGGCCTCGTCGGCGAATCTGCAGTCCCGGTTCGCCGCCGCCGATCTGGCCGAGCCGGAGCAGCGGGCGCGGGCCATCTCCCGGGTCGTGTGGGCGACGACCATAGGAGCGGTCCTCGGACCCAATATCGCCGCGCCCGCGGGACGTAGCGTCGCCGGGCTCGGGATACCCGCGGCGGCCGGCCCCTTCCTCTGGGCGGGCGGGATCTTCCTGATCGCCGCGGTCGTGGTCGCCGTACTCCTGCGGCCCGACCCGTTGTTGACGGCCCGTGCGCTCGCGTCGGACGAGGGCCGATCGCCGGCCGCGCGGTCGCTGCGGGCGGGGTTCGCCGCGGTGGCCGCCTCGCCGCGGGCGCGGCTCGCGCTGGTGACGGTGGCCGTGGTGCACACCGCGATGGTGTCGGTGATGGCGATGACCCCGGTCGAGCTGGGCCATCACGGGGCGAGCATCGATCTGGTCGGGCTGGTGATCAGCGGGCACATCGCGGGGATGTACGCGTTCTCGCCGCTGATGGGCCGGTTGTGCGACCGGGTCGGGCGGCTGTCAGGGATAGGGCTGGCAGTGGGGTTGCTGGCCTTCGCCGTGTTCCTCGCCGGTACGGCGGGCGGAAGCCACGGGCAGATCGCGCTGGGGCTGTTCGTGCTGGGCCTGGGCTGGTCGGCGGGGCTCGTCTCCGGCTCGGCGCTGCTCACGGACTCGGTGCCGCAGCCCGCGCGCGCCGCCGCGCAGGGCCTGTCCGACCTCACCATGAACACCTCGGCCGGGATCGGCGGAGCGGTGGCCGGTCTGGTGGTCGCGGAGGGGAGTTACGGCTGGCTGAACCTCACCGCCGCCTGCCTGCTGATACCCCTGGCCGCGCTGGCGTTGATCACCCGCTCCCGGAAAAGCCCGGTTTCCGATGCCCCGCGAAGGGTGGCCGGGAGGCCGAGCCGGTAGCAGACTCCGCCATGCGCACAGCCACTGGCGTCCGAGGGCTCCGAGCCGAAGGGACGGCGATCACGGATGAGTGGAAGCGGAAACAGGGCAGTCGCGTATCTCAAGCCGGGAGCGGTGGAGGTCAGGACCATCGACCACCCGACGCTTGAACTGCAGGACGGGCCGGGAGTCGCACGCGAGAACGTCGGCCGCAAGTGCCGGCACGGTGTGATCCTGAAGGTGCTCGCCAGCAACATCTGCGGAAGTGACCAGCACATGGTGCGCGGTCGGACGACCGCGCCCGAGGGGCTGGTCCTCGGACACGAGATCACCGGAGAGGTCGTCGAACGGGGTCCGGACGTCGAGTTCATCGACGTGGGCGACATCGTCTCCGTACCGTTCAACATCGCCTGCGGGCGGTGCCGCAACTGCAAGGAACGCAAGACCGGCATCTGCCTGAACGTCAACCCGGCCCGTCCGGGGGCGGCTTACGGCTATGTCGACATGGGCGGCTGGGTCGGCGGTCAGGCCGAGTACGCGATGGTCCCGTACGCGGACTTCAACCTGCTGAAGTTCCCGGACCGGGACGAGGCACGCGAGAAGCTGCTCGATCTGACCATGCTGTCGGACATCTTCCCGACCGGGTTCCACGGCGCGGTCACCGCGGGCGCCGGGGTCGGGTCCACGGTGTACGTCGCCGGGGCCGGTCCGGTCGGTCTGGCGGCCGCCGCGTCCGCCCAGCTCCTGGGCGCCGCGGTCGTCATCGTCGGCGATCTCAACGCCGAACGCCTGGGCCAGGCAAGGAGTTTCGGCTGCGAGACCGTCGACGTCTCGCGCGGCGACATCGGCGAGCAGATCGCCGAGATCGTCGGCGAGCCCGAGGTGGACGCCGCGGTCGACGCGGTCGGCTTCGAGGCACGGGCGCACGGCCCGAACGCCCCGGAGGCGCCGGCGACCGTCCTCAACTCGCTGATGGGCATCACGCGCGCGGGCGGTGCGCTGGGCATCCCCGGGCTGTATGTCACGGCCGACCCCGGTGGGGTCGACGAGGACGCGAAGAGCGGCACCCTGAAGGTGCGGCTCGGCCTCGGCTGGGCCAAGAGCCACCACTTCACGACCGGTCAGTGCCCGGTGATGACGTACCACCGGAGTCTGATGATGGCGATCCTGCACGGGCGCGTGCACATCGCGAAGGCGGTCAACGCGACCCCGATCGCGCTGGAGGAGGCACCGCGCGGCTACGCCGAGTTCGACCAGGGCGCCAGCCGCAAGTACGTGCTCGATCCGCACGGGACGCTGGCGGGCGTGAGCCCGGTCTGACGCCTCCGGACCGGAAGGGGGACCACGCGGGTGTGGCCCCCCTTTCTCGCGCCACGCCTGGGGCTGGTGGTGTCTCCCACAGCCCGCGAGGGTTTGACGGGGCACGAGTCCCGCCAGGGATGAGGGAAGACCGAACGACAGGAGGCGCGTGGTGCTGGTGGTGTCCGAGGAAGTACGCGAGGCGATCGACGCGCGTCGACCCGTGGTGGCCCTGGAGTCGACGATCATCGCGCACGGGCTGCCGCGCCCGCGCAATCTGCAGGTCGCGCTGGAACTGGAGACGGCGGTACGGCAGGAGGGGGCCGTACCGGCGACGATCGCCGTGCTGGACGGGCGGCCCCATGTCGGCCTGGACAAGGACCAGTTGGAGCGGGTCGCCAACGAGGAGGGGATCCGCAAGCTGGGCCACCGCGACCTGCCGCTCGCGGTGGCGGCGGGCGCGAGCGGAGCGACCACGGTGTCGGCGACGGCACTGCTCGCGGCACGGGCGGGCGTACGGGTCTTCGCGACCGGCGGGCTCGGCGGGGTGCACCGGGAGTGGACGGTGACGCAGGACGAGTCCGCCGACCTGGGGCTGCTGGCGTCCACCAGGATCACGGTGGTGTGCGCGGGCGTGAAGTCGATCCTGGACGTGCCGGCGACCTTGCAGCGCCTGGAGACGCTGGGCGTGGCGGTCGCCGGATACGGCACTGACCGCTTCCCCGGCTTCTACCTCTCCGACTCGGGACACCCGGTGGACTGGACGCTGGAGACCCCCGCACAGGTCGCGGCCGTGATGCGGGCGCAGGACGCGCTCGACGCCCCGGAGTCGGCCCTGATCGTCGCCAACCCGGTTCCTGAGGACGAGCAGTTGGATCCCGAGCTGCACGCGCGTGTGCTCGCCGACGCGCTGCACGCGTGCGAGGCCGAGGGCATCACCGGGCAGGCCGTCACGCCGTTCCTGCTCGGCTACCTCGTGGACCACACCGACGGTGCCTCGCTCAGCGCCAACCTGGCGGCCGTGCGCGGCAACGTGCGGCTGGCGGGCCGGATCGCGGCGGCCTGGGCCGGAGCGTGACGACGGAGCCGAACGGCGCGCTCCTGGTCGTCGGGGACGTCGTGACCGACGTCGTCGCCCGGCACCGGGGGCCGCTCGCCCCGGGCACCGACACCGCCGCCGCGATCCGCACCGTGCCGGGTGGCGCGGGCGCCAACGTGGCGTGCTGGGCGGCCCATTGGGGCTGTGCGGACGTACGGCTGCTCGGTCGGGTGGGTGCGGACGCGGCGGCGTGGCACGAGCGGGAGCTGGTCGCTGCCGGGGTACGGCCCCGTCTCGTCGTCGATCCGGAGGCGGCTACCGGGACGGTGATCTGCCTGGTCGACACTGGGGCGGCGGCCGAGCGGACGTTCCTCACCGACAGTGGCGCGGCCCTGCGGTTCGACCCCGGCGACTGGTCGGACGCGCTGCTCGACGGTGTCGTACGGCTGCATCTGTCGGGCTATCTGCTGTTCTCCGAGCCGAGCCGGGCGCTGGTGGCCAAAGCGGTGAAGTCGGCACGCGCGCGTGGGGTGCCGGTGAGTCTGGATCCCGCGTCGGCGGGGTTCCTGGTGGAGCTGGGTGTGGACCGTTTCCTGGCGCTCGTCGAGGGGGTGGACGTCCTGCTGCCCAGCCGTGACGAGGCGTGTCTGCTCACGGGGTTGCCCGATCCGGCGGACGCGGCGGCCAAGCTGAGCCGTCATGTCCCCCTGGTGGTGACCAAGCAGGGCGCCGAGGGAGCCCTCGTGGCCCACTCCGGCACGGTCCACGCACGCGTACCGGCCGAGCCCGCCACCCCCTTGGACACCACGGGCGCGGGCGACGCCTTCACGGGCGCGTTCCTCGCGGCCCTGCTGACGGGCGCCGAGCCGGAGGAGGCCGCGCGGGAGGGGTGCCGGGCGGGGGCGCGGGCGGTGGAACGGGTGGGAGGGCGACCGCCGGTCGAGGGCTGAAACTGTCGACATCCTGAACCGGCTGTCACCCTCCCACCCGGTGTCAACTCCCGCTCCCCGCCTACGCCTTACGCCCCCAGGCCGAGATCATCGGCGCCGTCGCCAGGTCCATCGTGCCGGAGGCGACGTTGGCCAGGTGGCGTTCGATGTCCTCGTCGGTGGCCAGGCCCGCGGTGACGAGCTGGTCGCGGATCTGGCGGACCGTGGCGGATTCCAGGGCGGCGCAGGCCGGTGAGGTGACCGGGAAGTACGCGTCGGCCTCCACGCGGCGCAGACCGGCCTCGCGGAGCAGGCGCGGGAGCCTGCGGCCGTAGGAGAGGTCGGCGCCTCGGTCGGCGAGGAGTTCGCGGAAGCCGTGGCGGAGACGGTTCGCGAGTTGCTGCTCGGGGCCGTGTTCGTCGGGGCAGAGCAGGGGCTGGAGGGCGGGGTCGGCGTCCTCGATCAGGAGGCGGCCGCCGGAGCGCAGGGACTTGATCATCGAGCGCAACGCCCGTTCCCGGTCCGGGACATGGACGAGGACGAGTCGGGCGTGCACGAGGTCGAAGCCCTCCCCCGGCGGTTCCTGGGCGCCCACGTCATGGACGCGCACCTCGATCGGCGGACGGGCGGCCGAGGCGACCTGCGAGGTGTCGATGTCGGTCGCGACGACCTTCCCGGTCGGTCCGACCTTCTTGGCCAGCCAGGACACCACCGAGGTACCGCCGGCGCCGACCTCCCAGACGCGCCAGCCGGGTCCGATGCCGAACCCTTCCAGGTGCCGGAACGTCGTGGGGTCGAAGAGCGTGGCGAAGGCGTCGAAGCGCTGTCCCGCCTCGGAACGCCGGTTGTCGAGGAGATACCCGTCGGATCGCGTCATGCCGCGATCATCCCAGTTGCTCCGCTTGTCGGGAGGGGGCGACGCTCCGGTTCCGCACCCCCTTGCCACGGCCGTGCACCGGTTCATCCACAGCCGGGAACAAAGCGGAGGATTCCGTTCCCACAGGCTTACCCGCCGCTCACGTCGGCCTGGCAAACTGGCACGCCAGGCGCAGAAATGCGATGCGAGGGGATCCACGCGAGGAGATCCGGATGTCCATGGCAGGGAATCTTCGGAAGGTCACGGGCCTGGGCAGGGTCGGCGGCCTCCGTAAGGTGGCACGGCTGGCCCGGCGGCGCCCGCGGGTCGACCTGAGCCACCACGCCCGGTCACCGCTGGGCTCCTCGGTGGTCAAGTGCGTCACGTATCAGGACGGTGACCGTGTTCCGGTCGCCGGTGATCTGGTGGACACCGTCGAGCGGGTGCGCAAGAAGGAGGACGGCTTCGTCTGGCTCGGTCTGCACGAGCCGACGAACGACGAGTTCGCGGGCATCGCCGAGCTCTTCGACCTGCACCCGCTGGCGGTCGAGGACGCGGTCGAGGCGCATCAGCGTCCGAAGGTGGAGCGCTACGGCGAGACGCTGTTCGCGGTGTTCAAGACGGTCTGCTACGTCGAGCACGAGAAGCTGACGGCGACGAGCGAGGTCGTGGACACCGGCGAGATCATGGTGTTCGTCGGCGCCGACTTCGTCATCACCGTGCGGCACGGGCGGCACGGCTCACTGGGACCGCTGCGCGAGGAGTTGGAGTCGAACCCGCGGCAGCTCGCCAAGGGTCCGGCCGCGGTGCTGCACGCGATCGCGGACCATGTGGTCGACGACTATCTGAGCGTCACGGACTCGGTGCAGGCGGACATCGACCAGGTGGAGACGGACGTGTTCGCGGAGAACGGCGCGCGGGCGGACCCGGGCCGTATCTACCAGCTCAAGCGTGAACTCCTGGAGCTGAAGCGGGCGGTCGTCCCCCTCAGCCGCCCGCTGGAGGAGCTGGCCACCCGGCCGATGCGGGTGGTCGGCCCCGAGATACAGGCCTACTTCCGTGATGTCTCCGACCATCTGCTGCGGGCGAAGGAGCAGATCGCGTCCTTCGACGAACTGCTCAACTCGATTCTTCAGGCGCACCTCGCCCAGGTGACGGTCGCGCAGAACGAGGACATGCGGAAGATCACGGCCTGGGCCGCGGTGATCGCCGTACCGACGATGGTGTGCGGTGTGTACGGCATGAACTTCGACCACATGCCGGAGCTGCACTGGCGGTTCGGCTATCCCCTGGTCCTCGGCGTGATATCCGTGTCCTGTCTGGTGCTGTACCGGGGCTTCCGGCGCAACGGCTGGCTCTGAACGGGGAGTTCAGCGCATGGCGCTCCGGGCGTAGACGCTCTCGACCCAGGTGGCGAGCTGGTCCTCCGTCAGGTGCTGGGCGAGGTCGGCCTCGCTGATCATGCCGACGAGGCGCTTGTTCTCGATGACGGGGAGCCGGCGGATCTGGTGTCCCTGCATCTCCTGGAGCACCTCGCCGACATCGGCGCCGGAGTCGATCCAGCGGGGTGTGCCCTGGGCCATCTCGCCCGCGGTGATCCTCGCCGGGTCGTGGCCCATGGCCACACAGCCGACGACGATGTCCCGGTCGGTGAGGATGCCGCAGAGCCGTTCGTTCTCGTCGCTGATGGGCAGGGCTCCGACGCCCAGTTCCCGCATCAGCTGGGCGGCGCGGTCCAGGGTTTCATGGGCGGGGATCCACTGGGCGCCCCGGTGCATGATGTCTCCGGCGGTGGTCATGAAGTACCTCCCGGTGCCGGACGGCCGGCGCGGCACAGAACGTTCCGCTAGTCCCGGCGCCCTACATTCTCGCCGCGCTGCCGGGTGAACGCACCCGGGCGGTCGCGACTTCCGGCGCGCCTGCCGTCGAGCGGATACGGCTCAGTCCTCGGGCCACCCGCCCCACGCCGGATGACGCGGATCGTCGGCGCGCACCAGGACGTCCGCCGTCCCGGCCGGGTCGGTCTCGTCCTCGTAGCGCTCGAAGGCGGGGAGGGTCCAGTGCTCGGTCTCGGGGGTACGGCGGCGCAGGGCACCGGGTGAGAGGAGGACGTGAACGGTCAGGTCGAAGGGGAACCAGTGCCGAAGGAGGAAGGGACCGTGCAGCAACAGGACCGCACCGGGCGGGAGTTGGACGTAGGGACTGCGGGTGGCCCGGTCGGCGGCCGGGTCCCACAGGTCGGGCAGGACCCGGCCCTCACCGTCCGGTTCGAGCGGACCGAAGACCTCGCGCCACAGGGCACGGGTGTCGAACCAGCCGTCGTAGTACGCCTCGACGTCCTGGTGCCCGTACTCCAGACGCAGCGAGGCGGGGCGCAGAAAGCCCTCGGTGCCGACCACGAGCGAGGAGCGGCCGCGTATGCGCAGCGCCTCCGAGACCCGCTCGGCGAGATCGCCCGGCCGGGCCGCCGGGGCACCGTCGAAGGCGATACGCGGCCAGGGGCCGCCGTCGGCCGGCTTCAGATCGAGCAGACGCTCGGCGAGGAGGTCGCCGAGCCGGTCCCAGGTGATCGCTTCCAGTCGCACAGGGCCCATGATGCGGCAGGTTCCGGTCAGGGCGCGTCGGGGTGGTGGCTTCGGCGGGCGGCGAGCAGGTACGGGAAGGGGAAGAGGGGAGAGGGGTATGGCGGAAGGGAATGCATCCCGTATGGCATCGTTCGCGGCTCCGCCGCCCCGTGGTGGGCCGATGGTCGTTCAGCCGCTCAGGAAGCGGCACTGTGCCGAGTGCCGGTGTGGGCCGTTGCCGCTGGTGGTGGTCGAGGGTGGGGTGCCTCGGTGTCTTGACTGCGGCGACCTCGGGCATCTGGTGTTCCTGCCGCGCGGGGACACGGCGTTGACGCGCCGGGCGCGGGAGGAGAGTGCGCTGTCGGCGGTGGTGGTGCGGTTCGAGCGGCGTCGGGGCCGGTACGAGCGGCAGGGTGTCCTCGTCGAGGAGGCGGGGCTCGCGCGCGCCGAGGAGCGGTGTCTGGCGGACGCGGAGGCGCGACGGCGGCGCCGGGTACGGGACGCGGGGCGGCGGGCCGCGGAGGACGTGCGGTTCACGGCGGCGTTCGCGGCGGAGATACGACGGCTGTTCCCCGGCTGTCCACAGGAGCGGGCGCGGACGATCGCCGCGCATGCCTCGGTGCGGGGCAGCGGGCGGGTGGGGCGGAGCGCGGCGGGGCGGGCGTTGTCCGAGGGCGCGGTGATCTCGGCGGTGGTGGCGTCCGTACGGCATGTGGACACGCCCTACGACCAGTTGCTGATGAGCGGGGTGCCCCGGCATGAGGCGCGACGGCGGATCTCGGTGCGGGTGGAGGGGGTGCTGCGGGGGTGGCGGGAGAGTCGGGCGCGTATGCCGGAGGCAGCAGTGGACGTTCGCGTGCGGTCCGGCGATTCTCGGCCATGGTTACCGGAGCGAGGCCGGCCCTGACTTGTCCTGGTGGGTGGCGGTGGGCAGGATCTCGGCTCTACGGGCGGGAGTTGGTGTCGGCATGATCGGTGAACCGTATGTGACCCTGACGGTTCTGGGGGTGCTCACGACCGGGGTGATGGCCGGTGTGTTCTGCGCCTTCTCCGTGCTGGTCATGCGGGGGCTGGCCGAGTTGCCGCCCGCGCAGGCGGTCGCCGCGATGAACGCGATCAACAGGGCGGCGACGACCCCCGTCTTCATGCTGCTGTTCGCCGGTTCGGCGGTGGTGTGCGCGGTGATCGCGGTGGTGACGTTCGTGCTGCTGCCCGACCGGGGGACCACCGAGTTGCTGCTGGGCAGCGCGCTGTATCTGGTCGGGTCGTTCGGGCTGACCCTCGTGGCCAACGTGCCGCGCAACGAGGCACTGCTGAAGCTGGACCCGGGGACACCGGAGGCCGCCGCGTACTGGCCGTCGTACATACGCGAGTGGACGATGTGGAATCACGTCCGCGCGGCCGCCTCGGCCGCCGCCGCGCTGGTGTACATGCTGGCCCTCACCTGAGGGAAACCTCAAGATCAACTGAGTGAGGACCGGGCGGCGCCCCGCAACAAGGCGGTCTTCCCGCTCTGCATGTCCTGCCGTACGGCCTTATCGTGGCTGAAAGAGTGCCGCCCGATGACGCACGGCCTGTCGCATGCGGACGCGAGGAAGACGGCCATGGCCGATCCCAAGGGTTTTATGACCACTCCGCGCGAGGAGTGGCCCCGCAGGCCCGTCGAGGAGCGGGTGCGGGACTGGGACGAGGTGTACGTCCCGGGCGCGCTGCTGCCGATCGTCAACCGGCAGGCCGACCGGTGCATGGACTGCGGTGTCCCGTTCTGCCACGAGGCCTGTCCGCTCGGCAACCTGATCCCCGAGTGGAACGATCTGGTCAGCCGGGACGACTGGCGGGCGGCGGCCGACCGGCTGCACGCCACCAACAACTTCCCCGAATTCACCGGGCGGTTGTGCCCGGCGCCGTGCGAGGCGGGGTGTGTGCTCGCCATCAACCAGCCCGCGGTGACCATCAAGAACGTCGAGGTGGCCATCGCCGACCGTGCCTGGAGCGACGGTTTCGCGCCGCCTCGGCCACCGGACCGCTTGTCGGGGCGGACCGTCGCGGTGATCGGTTCCGGGCCCACCGGCCTTGCCGCGGCACAGCAGTTGACGCGGGCCGGGCACACGGTCGCCGTGTACGAGCGGGACGACCGGCTCGGCGGGCTGATGCGGTACGGCATCCCCGAGTTCAAGATGGAGAAGCGGCATCTGGAACGGCGGCTTGAGCAGATGCGGGCCGAGGGCACGAAGTTCCGTACGTCGACGACGGTCGGCCAGGACGTCGGGGCGGCCGACCTGCGAGCGCGCTACGACGCGGTGGTGATCGCCACAGGAGCGACGGCCTGGCGTGAACTCCCTGTGCCGGGACGAGAGTTGACCGGCGTCCATCAGGCGATGGAGTACCTGCCGTTGGCCAACCGGGTGTGCGAGGGAGACCTGTCGGCCTCTCCCCTGTCGGCCGCCGGGAAGCATGTCGTGATCGTGGGCGGCGGTGACACCGGGGCGGACTGCCTGGGTACGGCGGTGCGTGAAGGAGCCGCGTCCGTCACGCAGTTGGACATCTACGCCCAGCCGGACGCCGAGCGCGACGAGGACGCGGAGCCCTGGCCGACGTATCCGAAGATCTACCGGCTCTCGGCCGCGCACGAGGAGGCGCGCGATCTGGAGACCGCGCCCGCGGCGCACGCGGACGCCCGGCTGTTCGCGGCCTCGACCCTCCACTTCGAGGGCGACGCGGACGGCCGGGTGCGGTCGCTGCACCTGGTCGAAGTGGACGCGGGGCGCCGCCCGTTGGACGGTTCCGACCGCAGCCTCCCCGCCGATCTGGTGCTGCTCGCCCTCGGGTTCTCCGGGCCCGACCGCAAGGACGGCCTCATCGATCAACTGGGGCTGGCGATGGCACCCCGCGGCACGATCACCCGGGACGCGGACTTCGCGACGAGCGCGCGAGGAGTGTTCGTCGCGGGCGACGCCGCGCGCGGCCAGTCGCTGATCGTCTGGGCGATCGCGGAAGGGCGGGCCGTGGCGGCGGCCGTCGACCGCTATCTGACCGGAAGTTCACAACTCCCGGCGCCCATCGGGCCGTACGACCGGCCGATGGTGGTGTGAGGCCGGACGGGCCTCCACTGAAGGCACCGCCGGCTCAGCGGCGGCCGTCCGTGCCCGCGAGTTTCGCCGTCGACAGGGCGACCCGGTTCCAGGTGTTGATGGTCAGGACCAGGGCGAGGACGTGGGCCAGTTCCTGTTCGTCGAACTGGGCGGCCGCCTGGGCGTAGACATCGTCCGGGACGCCGCCGTCGGCCACCAGGGTCACCGCCTCCGTGAGGGCGAGCGCGGCCTGTTCGCGGTCCGTGAAGAAGTGCCGGGCCTCGCGCCAGACGGCGACCATGTGCAGCCGGTCCTCGCTCTCGCCTGCCTTGCGGGCGTCGTTGGTGTGCATGTGGAGGCAGTACGCGCAGTGGTTGAGGTGCGAGGCGCGGATCTGGATCAGCTCGATCAGCGAGGGGTCGAGGCCCTCGCGGGCGGCGGCGTCGAAGCCGATGAGGGCGCGGAAGACCTTCGGGGCGGACTTCGCGAGGTCGATGCGGGTCGCCGTACCGGTGATGTCGGTCGTGTTCGTCGTCATGTGATGAATCTACGAGCCGAAAAGGCCCACGGTAAGGTGCATTCTCATGGCGAGGTCATGGGTCAATTCGGCGGAGCGGATCGGCGCCGACCTGTATCTGGAGCTGTCCGGATCGGGCGGTCGGCGGGCCGTCCTCAGCGACGCGCTGCGGGCGGCCGTGCGCGACGGGCGGCTCGCCCCGGGCACCCGGCTGCCGCCGTACCGCTCGCTCGCCGCGGATCTCGGGGTCGCCCGCAACACGGTCGCGGCCGCGTACGCGGAACTCGTCGCGGAGGGCTGGCTGACCGCGCGCCAGGGCTCGGGCACCCTGGTCGCCGAGCGTGCCCGGCCGCTGCGGGCGCAGCCGGCGCGCCACGCCGGGCACGGCCCGGTTACGGCACCTCCACGCGCGCGTGCGCCCCGGCACGACCTGCGGCAGGGCACGCCCGACGCGTCCTCGTTCCCGCGCGCGGCCTGGCTGGCGTCCTACCGGCGGGCGCTCCAGCAGGCGCCCGACGAGGTGTTCGGACCTGGCGATCCGGCCGGCCGGATCGAGTTGCGGGAGGCGCTCACGGAGTACCTGGCACGCGCGCGTGGCGTACGGACGACACCGGACCGGATCGTGATCTGCTCCGGCTTCGCGCACGGGCTGCGGCTGCTCTTCGGCCAGGGCGGCGGCGGAATGCTGCGCGGGCCGCTCGCCGTGGAGGCGTACGGACTCGGCTTCCACCGGGAGTTGCTGCGGACGGCCGGCGTCCGGACCGTACCGCTGCCGATCGACGAACACGGCGCGCGCGTAGAGGAGTTGGCGAAGGAGCGGGCCGTACTGCTCACGCCCGCGCACCAGTTCCCGACCGGCGGCCCGCTGCACGCCGAGCGCCGGGCCACCGTGATCGACTGGGCACGCGCGCGTGACGGGCTGGTCCTGGAGGACGACTACGACGGGGAGTTCCGCTACGACCGCAAGCCCGTCGGCGCCGTCCAGGGCCTCGACCCGGAGCGGGTGATCTTCCTCGGCTCGGTCAGCAAGAGCCTGTCGCCCGCGCTGCGCCTGGGATGGATGGTGCTGCCGGAGCGCTACGTCGAGGGCGCGCTCGCGGCCAAGGGCGAGCGCGAGGCCTGGGTGAGCGTCCTCGACCAACTGAGCCTCGCCGACTTCATCTCGTCGGGATCCTACGACCGTCATGTGCGGCGGATGCGACAGCGGTACCGGCACCGCCGTGACCGCCTGGTCGCGGCGCTCGCCGCACAGGCCCCGCACGTCGAGGTCACCGGGGTCGCCGCGGGCCTGCACGCGGTGCTGCGGCTGCCGCCCGGCACGGAGCGCTCCGCGCTGAAGGCCGCGGCCTGGCAGGGCGTCGCACTGGACGGGCTCGCCGCGTACCGGCACCCGGAAGCGGCGCCGACGAGCGCGACAACAACAGGCATGACGACAACAGCGACTCAGGACGGTCTCGTCGTGGGCTACGCGACCCCCTCGGAGGCCGCGTTCGGGGCCGCGCTGGAGGCGCTGTGCGAGGTGCTCCCGCCCGACGGGCCGACGGGTGCCCCCGCTGCCGGATGAGCAGCCGTACGCCCCGGCTCGCTCCTGCGGAGGAGGCGGGGCGTACGGCGCCGGTACGAGTCGTCCGGTGTGCTCAGCTTCTGACACCCGGTGTGCACGACTGACACGTGCAAGTCGTACGGAGAAACCGGGCCGGATCTGATCTACGGAGGATCCATTGGGTGGCGATGTGGCGATGTGTGTTCAAGTGAGTACCAAAATAAGGAGGTTGGGGAGGGAGAAAGCATTCAGCACGGGTCAGGTCAGGAGAGCAGGAAATCCGCCTCGCCCGCTTTCGCCCCCTGGATGAAGGCCGTCATCTCGTCGGTGGTGTAGATCAGGGCCGGCCCGTCCGGGTCGGTGGACTGACGGACGGCGATCCTGCCGTCGGCGAGCTTCATCGCCTCCAGACAGTTGCCGCCGTTGCCGCCGCTCCACGGCTTGTGCCAGCCTTCGCTTCCCAAGTCCCGCGCGGGCATACCGTTGTAGACGCTCATACGCGGCTTGATGCGATCCATTCACAGCTCCTTGCGGAGATCCTTGAGGATCTCCTTCGTGCGATGTGCCGTAGCGGCCTGCGCCGCCATGCGGTCCATGACCTCAAGGTGGGTCGCCACCTCTTCGCGCGCGTCCAGATAGACGGCGCCGGTCAGGTACTCGCTGTAGACCATGTCCGGCAGTTCTGACATGGCAAATCGGAACAGCACGAAGGGCCCGTACGTGCCCGGGTGCGGCCCCGAGGAGAACGGGGCGACCTGCAAGGTCACGTTGGCCAGCTTCGTGGCGTCGAGCAGTTTGTCGATCTGTGCACGCATCACCTCCGGGCCGCCGACCGGGCGGCGCAGGGCGGTCTCGTCCATGACGACCCAGAAGCGGGGCGCGTCGGGACGGGTGAGCAGGTCCTGGCGCTGCATGCGCAGCGCCACATGGCGCTCGATGTCGTCGGGGTCGGTCTGGCCGATGGCACCCGACTTCAGCACACCGCGCGCGTAGTCCTCGGTCTGCAGCAGGCCGGGCACGAAGTGCGGTTCGTACGACCGGATGAGCGCGGCCGCGCCCTCCAGGCTGACGTGCATCGAGAACCAGCCGGGCAGGATGTCGTGGAAGCGCTGCCACCAGCCGGGCTTGTTGGCCTCCTCGGCCAGCCGCACGAAGGCCTCGGCCTCCTCGTCGGAGATGCCGTAGGACTTCAGGAGGAGCTGGAGGTAGGGGATCTTGAGGGAGACCTCGGCCATCTCCATACGGCGGACGGTGGCGGGCGCGACGCGCAGGATGCGGGCGGCCTCCTCGCGTTTGAGCCCCGCCCGTTCCCGCAGGTCCAGCAGGCGCCGGCCGAGGACGACCTGGCCGACCGTCGGTGCGGACCGCGGCTCGCTCACGCTCGACCTCCCCGAATGATTCCTGTGAGTCCTGATGGGTCCTGACGGCGGACATGTCCCGGCGGCGGACAAGTCCTGGCAGCCCGTGCGTCATGGCGGCCGGGACCGGGAGCGCCGGCGGCCCGGCGACTGAATCCTGACAGCCCTGCGGCGCCATTCGAAGACTCATTCGAAGATCTGGACAGACCTCCGGAGATCCCAACTGGCGCCGCGCGACTTTCTGTTGCGAGCAGTGTGCCACGACCATCCAGAGCGTCATACGGCACTCTGCATTTTTCATAGTGACACTTGCCAAGTGTTCACGGCGGGGCGATAGTGGCAAGCGTGATTCCGTCCGCGCCCTTAGGAACAGACGCCGCCGCAGGCCGCCTCGGTCTCGGTGCCGCCGCGGGAGCCGTCCCTGGTGGGGCCGCTGCCGAGCGCCGGTTCCGGTTCGAGCTGGCCGCCCATCCGGGTTCCCCCGCCCAGGCGAGACGCCTGACGCGGGCCCGGCTGTCCGGCTGGTCCGTGTGCGAGGACACCTGCGACACGGCGGTTCTGGTCGTCTCCGAGCTGGTCACCAACGCGATCGTGCACACCGCGAGCAGCCACATAGTCTGCGAGCTGCACGACGTCGACGACCTGGTGCGGATAGCCGTCCGTGACGAGGGCTGTGCTCCCGGTGAGCCGCGTCCTTCCCCGCAGCGCCCCGATGAGGAGCACGGGAGGGGACTGCTTCTCATCGACGGGTTGTGCCGGGCCTGGGGTGCTCAGGAACACGGTCCCGGCCTGCTGGTCTGGGCCGACCTGCCGCGGCAGGCGGACCCGGTCGCCGGCCACCACCCGGCCCCCGGCCACGACAGCTCCGTACCGCGCAACGACCTGGGCTGGGGCGCACGACCCAAGCCGGTGCCGTCGGGCGGTTCGGGCGACGAGGACGAGGCGACGGCACACTTCGGGGCCTTCGAGGATCTGGGCGTATTTCCGGGGCGGGGGCATGGGGATGCCCCCGGCGGGCATGGGGGTGCCTGCGACTTCGGAGGTCTGGACCTCGGCGGCTTCGGGAGCCGGGCGCACGAAACCGGGGGCGGCCGTGGCAACGGGGCCAACTCCGGTACCCGGGGCGGTCTCGGCAACGGGGCCAACTCCGGTACCCGGGGCGGTCTCGGCAACGGGGCCGGCTCCGGAACGCGGGGCCGGGAGGACGCGGGCCGATTCAGGGGGCTGGGCCAGGAGGACATACGTCCTTTCAGGGGGCTGGGCCACCAGGACGTCGGCGACCTCCCGGACTCCGCGGAGACCGGGCATCCCGTCGGTTTCGGGGACTTCGGGTCGGGGGTCGAATGGGTCTGAGCGGCGTGTCCGGTCCCGGCCAGGTACTCAGTCTCGACACGCTGGTCCGCCTGGGCCGCGCACTGCACGGTCCCGGCACGCCCCGGCGACTGCCCGTCCCCGAGGGCATGACCGCCCCGCTCGGCTGCGACGCCGTCGCGGTACCCGCCCGTTTCGGCCCACTGGTCCTGCCCCGCCTGCCCCGCGTCGGCTGTGTCTACGCCGACGAGGCGCACTGGTGGTGGATCGTCCCGTCCGACTCCGACTACGCCCTGGACTGGCCCGCCCCGGCCCGCTACACCACCGGCGCACTGGTCCCGGACGCTCCGCGCCCGCCCGGCCTGATCCACAGGCCGGACGGCAAGCTTCCGTACACCCCGCCGATTCCTCTGTATCTCGCGGTGTGCCGGGTTACGGGGGCTACTCCTTCGTGGTCGCGGCCCATCAGCGCGTAGCGCTCCGCGGGTCGGGCGGGGTTTTGTCCGCGGGGTTGGTGAGGCATCGCTGAGTTCCTCGGCGGTGGCGGATTGCACCTCGTCGCGCTCACGTTGCTGAGCCACACAGCGATACAGGCCCGCACACCTTCAGGGCGGCAGCGGCGACCCATCAGCGCGTCGCGCTCGGCGGGTCGGGCGGATTTCGTCTGCCGGTCCGATGCGGGCGGGCTCGCCCACGCGGCGAAGCCGCACAGCCATACAACCCCGCGCTCCTTTCAGGGCCAGGACTCGTAGCCCATAAACGCCTCGCCTTCCGCAGGCCAGGCGGATTATGTCCGCCGGTCCGGTAGGGACTCGCCTCGCACCCATGGCGCAGCCGCACAGCAATACAGCCCCGCACTCCATGCCGGGTGGCACCCGCGCCCCACCAGCGCCTCACCCTGCGGACGCTAGGCGGATTACGTCAGCCATCCCGGTAGGGGCCCGCCCACCCGGCGGAGCCGCACAACCCCGCACCCCCTTCAGAGCGGCACCCGCAGCCGATCAGCGCCTCGCCCTCCGCGCGCCAGGCGGACTTTGTCCGCCCATCCGACCAGGGCTCACGACGCACCCCCGCCCCCTACAAGGCGTACGCCCGCGCGTCGGCGCCCCTCCCCCACGCGCCCTCCCCCGAACCGCCCCGCCCCGCGATAGTGGCCGTTCGTCGTGGATCGGGGGAGGTCGGTGGTGGGAAGTAAGGGTGACGCGGGGCAGGCGGAGCCGTCCGCGTCGGAGCGGCTGCTCTTTGGGGGTGCTCTGCGTTATGACATGGGGTGGAACCAGCACAACGGGGCGTTTCTGGAGCTGAGTTTCCGGGCGATGGTGACGCGGTTGCCGTCGATGTTGGGGTCGAGTTTCCGGCTGGCCTGGCAGGCCGATCCGCGGGCCGCGCGGATCGTGCTGGGTGCCGAGGCGGGCCGGGGTGCGACGCAGGCGGTGAGTCTGCTCGCGGTCAACAGTGTGCTGGGGCGGCTGATCACCGGCGGGACCATCGCGGACCGGCTGCGCGGTGCCGTACCCGCGCTGGTCACGATGGCCGCCGTACTGCTGGTGGGCGCGCTGCTGCGGGCCGCGTCGACGTATGCGACCGGTCGTCTGGAGCCGAAGGTGGAGCGGGTCGCCACCGAGCTGTATCTGGAGCGGGCGGCGGCCGTGGAGCTGGCCGCGATCGAGGACCACGCGTTCCACAAGCTGCTGGACACCGCCCAGTACGGCGCCTCCTCGGCCCGCCGCATGATCTCGCAGGCGACCCGCGTGATGAACGCGCTGATCTCACTGATCGCCGCGGCGGGCGTGCTGACCGTGCTGCACCCGGCGCTGCTCCCGCTGCTGGCGACGATGACCGTGCCGAGCGCGTGGGGCGCCCTGACGAACGCCCGCCGTCAGTACGAGTCGTTCCACACCTGGGTGCAGCACGCCCGCGCCGGCCATCTCCTCAGCGATCTGCTGACCGAACCGGAGGCGGCCCCGGAGATCCGCGTGCACGGCGTCGGGCCGTTCCTGCTGCACCACTTCCACGAGATGTCGGAGAGCGCGGAGGCGGAGCAGGCCCGGCTGGCCCGGCTCGCGGCCCGTACCGGTCTGATCGCGGCGACCTGGACGGGCCTCGCGACGGCGGCGACGTACGCGACGCTGGGCGGGCTGCTGCTGTCCGGTGCGATGGCGCTCTCGGTGGCGGGTACGGCGGTGATCGCGATCCGCACCGGCTCCGCGAGCCTCGACAACCTCGTCCTGGCGGTCAACCAGCTTCACCAGGAAGCCCTGTTCGTGGGCGACCTGCAGAAGCTGTACGAGGAGGCCGCCGAGTGGGCGATCCCGGTCGGCGGGGCGGCGCTTCCCGAGGAGCCCCGGGAGATCCGTTTCGAGAACGTCACCTTCAGCTACCCCGGCGAGTCCACCCACCCCGCCCTCGACGACGTCACCCTCGCCCTCCCCCTCGGCCGCATCATCGCCCTGGTCGGCGAGAACGGCTCCGGCAAGACGACCCTGGTCAAGCTGCTGGCCGGGCTGTACCGGCCGGACCGCGGCCGGATCCTGTGGGACGGCGTCGACGCGGCGGGCGCGGACCGGCACCAACTCGCCGACCGCATCGCGATGGTGGCGCAGAACTTCAAACGGTGGCCGTTCACGGCCCGCGTCAACGTGGCCATCGGCCGCTCGGCGGCGCCGCTCACCGAGGAGCGGCTGGCCGGTGCGGTCGCGGAGGCCGGCGCCGGGGACGTGGTCGCGGATCTGCCGCGCGGCCTGGACACCCTGCTGGCCCGCAACTTCAGCGGCGGGCACGAGTTGTCGGGCGGACAATGGCAGCGGCTCGGGATCGCGCGGGCCGCCTACCGGCGCGGCCGGATCCTGATCGTGGACGAGCCGACGGCGGCCCTCGACGCCCGTGCCGAGCTGGAGGTCTTCGAGAAGATCCGGGCGCTGGCCGGTACCGGCCAGACGGTGGTCCTGATCACCCACCGGCTGGCGTCCGTACGCCACGCGGATCTGGTGCATGTCCTCGACCAGGGGCGGCTCGTGGAGTCCGGGACACCCGACGAGCTGCTGGCGAGCGGCGGTGTGTACGCGGAGCTGTACGCGCTCCAGGCGGACCAGTTCACCGCCAAGGTGCCCGCCCCGAAGGCGGGTTGAGCACCAGGGGTCAGGCGGCGGCGTCCACGGCGTCGCCGCTGCGCACGATCACCAGGAACGTGTCGGTCGCGATGTCCATGACGACCTCGGCGGGCAGCCCCTCCAGTCGGCGCGCCTGCGCGAACTCCTCCGCCGGCCATGAACCGCGCGGTCCGCCGGCGGGAAAACGCTCAAGCACCTTTCGCCCGTTCACCCTGTACCTCCCTGTCGTGCCGAACCCGGAGAGCTTCAAGACGTTCATGAAGCCTCGTTGAGTTAAACGCCGACAGTACGGTGAACGGCTCGCGAAGTGACGGTACTGAGACATAGTCGACACCTGGCCGCCTACGTTCCGTATCAGTCCTCGTACTCGTCGTGATAAAGAACGCGCGCGCTGCCGGCGGGCGCCCCCAGCGCCGACGCGCGCCCCTTGGGCTCCTCCCACTCCTCCTGGCGCCCCAGCGCGGTCAGGTCCAGGAAGGTGGTGGTGGAGCCGAGCCCGTCGAGCCCGCGCTCGTAGGTCGAGTAGGTGTGGAACACCCGGTCGCGGTCGCGCAGGAAGCAGCTCACACCGGGCCGCTCGACGGGTTCTCCGTCCCCGACGAGCGTCACGTCGAAGTCCCAGTTGAAGTCCTGGCCGAAGGACGAGTACCAGGGCAGCGTCCAGCCCATCCGCGCCTTGAACGGCAGGATTTTCGTATACGGCGCCCTCGACACGGCGGCGAACGTCGTGCCGCGCGCCTTCAGATGGGCGAGATGCCCGATCTGGTCGAGGAACGCCGAGCAGCTGCGGCAGCCCGCGTCCCATTCGGGCGCGAACATGAAGTGGTAGACGACGAGTTGGCCGCGTCCCTCGAAGAGGTCGAGCAGGGTGGCCTTCCCGTCGCCGCCCTCGAAGAGGTACTCCTTGTCGATCTCCACCATGGGCAGGCCGCGCCGCTCGGCATTGAGCGCGTCCCGCGCGTGCGTGGCCGCCTTCTCCTTGACCAGCAGTTCCTTGCGCGCCGCGCGCCACTGCTCGCGCGAGACGATCTCCGGAAGCGACATGGGGCCCTCCTGTGACAACGGTCCGTTGAGGGGTTGACCGGAGCCAGGACCGGAACTCATCGCCGCCTCGAGAAAAACTTCAGGCGGAGTTCCTCGCGTACGTCACCGGGAGCGCGAGCAGTCCACGCGCGCGCAGCGACGGCCGCCACCGCACCTCGTCCTCCCCCAACTCCAGCCGCGGGAACCGCTCCAGCAGCGCGGCCAGCGCGATCTCGGTCTCGGCGCGGGCCAGCGGTGCGCCCAGGCAGTAGTGGATGCCGTGGCCGAGGGCGAGATGCCCGGTGGTGTCGCGGGCGAGGTCGAGCCGGTCGGGGTCGGGGAAGCGGTCCGGGTCGCGGTTCGCGGCGGACGCGGACACCCAGACCGTCTCACCGGCCGGGACGGTGACCCCGCCGATGGTGACGTCCTCGACGGGGAAGCGCCGGATGGCGAGCAGCGCGGGCCCTTCGTAGCGCAGGAACTCCTCGACGGCGGCCGGGAGTTGGCTGGGGTCCTCGCGCAACGCGGCCAACTGCTCCGGGTGTTGGAGCAGGGCGAGCACGGCGTTGCCGATGAGCTGGACGGTGTTCTCGTACCCGGCGAAGAGGATGAGGAAGGCCAGCGACATCAGCTCGTCCTCGCTGAGCCGGTCGCCCTCGTCGCGTACGGCGATCAGGTCGGAGAGCAGGTCGTCGCCGGGCTCCTCGCGCTTGTCGGCGAGGAGTTGGGTGAAGAAGCCGAGCATCGCGACGACCGCCTGCTTGCCGGCCTCGGGCGGCGTCCCGGGGGCGGGTGCGACCAGGGTGTCGGTCCACACCCGGAAGTCCCGGCGGTGCCGGTCGGGCACGCCGAGCAGATCACAGATGACGGTGATGGGGAGGGGCGCGGCATAGGAGGCGATGAGGTCGGTGTCGCCCATCTCGCCCAGCGCGTCGAGGAGTTGGTCAGCGGTGCGGCGAATCGGCGTACGGAGCTGCTCGGTGCGGCGCGGGGTGAAGGCGCGGCCGACCAGGCGGCGGATGCGGGTGTGGTCGGGCGGGTCCATGTTGAGGAGGTTGGCGTCGAGCGCGGGCGGCAGCGCGAAACCCTTGTAGGTCCCGGCCGTGGCATGCCTCTTGTCCAGCGAGAGCCGCGGGTCGGCCAGCGCCGCCCGGACGTCCTCGTACCGGGTGACGAGCCAGGCGGGGGTGCCGTCGGGGCCGGCGATGCGGTGCACGGGAGCGCTGTCGCGCAGGCGCCGGTACACGTCGTACGGGTGGTCGAGAAGGCCGTCCGCGAGATCCATGGAGACAGCGTAGAGGCGCGGCTCAGGTGTCGTATTCCTGGATGCGCCGGCCGTGGCTCCGGTCGACGAGTGCGGGCAGGCGGGCCTCCAACTCCCGTACGACGGCGGGCACATCGAGGGTGAGCAGCTCGCGGTCGCGCATCAGGACGCGGCCGTCGACGATGGTGGTGCGGACGTCGGCGGAGCGGGTGCTGTGCACGAGGGTGGCGGCGAGATCGTGGACAGGTCGGGTGTGCGGGCCGGTGAGGTCGACGAGGATCAGGTCGGCCCGGCGTCCCGGCGCGATGCACCCGATCGAGTCACCCAGTCCGACCGCCCGGGCGCTCTGCAGGGTGGCGTGGTGCAGCGCCTGACGGGAGGTCAGCCAGCTCGGGTCGCCCTCGGCCGACTTCTGGACCAGGGCGGTGAGCGCCATCGACTCCCACACGTCGAGGGAGTTGTTGGAGGCGGCACCGTCCGTGGCGAGCCCGACGGGGATACCGATGTCGCGCAGGGCGCGGATCGGAGTGGTGTCGGGCCAGCCGAACTTGAGGTAGCCGCGGGGCGCGGTGGCGACCGCGATACGACCGCTCGCGCGCTCCAGGACGGGCAGGTCGCGGTCGATGATGCCGGTGCCGTGGGCGATGAGCAGGTCGGTGCCCAACAGGCCCGCGCGGTCGAGGACTTCGATCGGTGTGACGCCGTGGCGGGCGAGGCCGGCGTCGGTCTGGTCGCGGTTCTCGGCGGCGTGGAGGTGGACGGGGAGGCCGTGTTCCAGGGCCAGTTGAGCGGTGGCGGCAAGGTCGGCGTCGGTCACGGTGTACGGGGCGTGCGGGGCGAGGGCGGTGGTGATGCGACCGCCGGCCACGCCCCGGTGCCGTAGCGCGAACTCCGCCGACTTCTCCCGGCCTTGAGGACCCTGGGAGGAGAAGTAGGCCTCGCCGAGGTGGGCGCGGATCCCGCACTCGGCGACCACGGCGGCGACCGCGTCCATCGAGAAGTAGTGGTCGGCGAAGCAGGTGACCCCGGCGCGGATCATCTCGGCACAGGCGAGCCGCGCCCCCAACTCGACATCTTTTTCAGTGAGGTTGGACTCGACGGGCCAGACGACGTCGTTGAACCACTCCTCGGTGGGCAGATCCTCGGCGAGCCCGCGCAGCGCGACCATCGGCGCGTGGGTGTGGCAGTTGATGAGTCCCGGCAGGGCGACCTGCCCGCGCGCGTCGATGCGCTCGCCGGCGGTGAGCCCTTCGGCGTCCGCCGCGCTCGTCACCGACGCGACGAGCCCGTCCCGTACGACGATCGCGGCGTCCTCCCGGAACCCGATCCGCTCTTGATCGTCGTGCACGAGGACGGTGCATCGGGTGATGATGAGATCGGCGGCAGCTTCGGTTCGAGAGGGCCTCATCACGCCAACGTACGACGCCGTCCTCGTGTCGCGTGAGCCGAACCGCGCATCCCGGCGTTGTGCTGTCGCGGACCGGTCCGGGCCCACACCCTTGGCTCAGGACGAGGCTTCTGGAAGGAGCCCGACATGCTCCTCGGCACCTGGAACCTGGAGAATCTGTACCGTCCCGGCGGCCCGTTCGGCCCCAAGGACAAGGCCGCCTACGAGGCGAAGCTCGCCTCCCTCGCCGCGGTGATCACGGAGCTGGACCCGGTGCTGCTGGGCGTCCAGGAGGTCGGAGAGCCCGAGGCGCTCCAGGACCTGGCCGGGATGCTGAGCGGCGAGTGGCACATCGCCCTGTCCGCGCATCCGGACGGCCGCGGCATCCGGGTCGGCTTCCTCAGCCGCACGGCACCACAGGTGATCGCCGACACGAACACGTTCCCGGCGAAGCTCCGCCCCGTGCAGTCCGACGACTCGGGGGCCGTGGAACCGACCGCGGGCCGGGGCTTCCTGGCTGTGGAGGTCACGACGGACACCGGCACGCTTACGGTGGCGGTCGCCCATCTGAAGTCGAAGCTGCTGACCTACCCGGGTAACCGTTTCTTCCCCCACGACGAGGGCGAACGGGCCCGCTACGGCGCCTACGCGCTCTACCGGCGGGCCGCCGAGGCGGCTTCGCTGCGGGCGCTGGCGGACGAGTTGCTGGCCGGCGAGGGGAAAACCCGGGATGTGGCGGTGCTCGGCGACATGAACGACGAGGTCCAGGCGGCCACCACACAGATCCTGCTCGGCCCGACCGGCTCCGAGATCGGCACACCCGGCTACGACCGCCCCGACCAGGGCGACGCGGTCCGCCTGTGGGACGTGGCCCCGCTCATCCCCGCCGACCAGCGCTACTCCCGCATCAACTCCGGGCGCCGCGAACTGATCGACCACATTCTGGCCAGCCACCACCTGGTCCGACGCGTGACGGCAGCGGGCACGGGCCTGCCGGGCGAGCAAGCACCCCAACTGCCGTCGGTGGGCCCGGATCCGGCGGAGCGCCGCGAGGCACCGGGGTCGGACCACGCGCCGGTGTGGGTGCGGATGGAGTAGCCGCAGGCGTACTGAAGTGGCCATATGCGACCGGCAGTTCGTCCGCGCGTAGCCCGGCGCGCCCCCGCCCCCGCAACGGCTATACAGCGACCGGCAGTTCGATCGCACGCAGCCCCACACGCCCCCGCCCCCGCTCGAACTCCTCCAGCAGCTCGGCGAGTTGATCGATGTGCCGGTGGGTGAGCCGGCCCGTGTCGTCGAGGTGGACGGCGCAGGCGGTGGTGGTGTCCACGAGGCGTTCGAGGACGGCGGCGACCTCGTCGGTGCCCTCTGTGTGCCTGGCGAGGGCGGGGAGTTCGGCGGCGGAGACGGCGATGGCGCCGCGGGCCTCGGCGAGCGTGCGGTAGGCCTCGCGGCGCAGGGTCCAGCGTGCGGCGCGGTCGTCGGACTCGTTCAGCACGTGCACGAGGTAGGCGTGCGCGGCGCCGCCCGCCGCGGCGAGCCGGGCGCGCACGCCCCCGCCGCGCTTACCCGGCATCGGCAGATGGCCGACGATCAGCACGATCGCGCAGGCCAGCAGCGTCTCGCCGATCCGGCCGGCGGAGGCCTGCGGTTCCCCGCCGACCATCACGAGGGAGAGCACCAGGACGGTGACGACGGCGGTCTGCGCGGCGAAGTGCCGGGTGGCGACGGGAATCAGCGCACCGCTGAGCGCCACCAGCGCGACCAGCCCCTCCGGCCGGGGCAGCACGGCGGCGAACCCGGCGAAGACCAGCGCCCCCAGCACGGTCCCCGCCGCCCGGCACAGCACCCGCGAGACGAGCGGCCCGAGGTCGGGCTTGACGAGGAAGACGGCAGTGGCGGGCAGCCAGTACCAGTGCTCGTGGAGCCCGTTCCAGCGGCTCTGGTTCAGGGCCTGCGCGACGGCCACGCTCACGCCGAAGCAGAGGGCGACCCGCAGCCCGTACTCCCGTCCCCCGGCCCCAAATGCCGTACGGAGCAGGTCGATTGGCGTCTGCCGACGCGTGTGCAGATCACTGCCCTCCGCCTGGTCGAAGGCGTCGGCGGCGTGCAGCAGGGCGTCGTCGAGGGCGCGCAGGGCGGGGCCGGAACGGTGCGGCGCGGGCAGCGGACCGGTGTGCGTGTTGTCGCGTACGGCGGCGGCGAGCCGGCGCGGCCCTTCGCCCGCCCGGGCCGACACGGCCTCCCCCGCCCAGGCGAGCGCGGTCGCGGCCTCGGCCAACGGCAGCGCGGCGGCGTACTGCCCGTGCAGTCGCCGCTCGGCGGCGGAACTGGCGTAGCGCCGCAGCCGGGGCCCGGCGAGGGCGTCCTGCGCGTGGTCGAGCGCGGCGGTGAGCGCGGCGCGCCGGGCCGTCGCCTCCGGCCCGCCGGTGGCGTCGAGCAGCGTGGCGATCGCGTCGTACACGGCGGCCACGGCGTCCCGCTCGCCGTCGAACCGGTAGTCACCGGCGAGCGCACCGGGCGTGGGCAGCGCCAGCCGCAGCCCGACCAGCCACGCGGCCCCGGCGAGGAACGCGAGGGCGCGCTGCCATCCCGGTTCGGGGAGGGGCATTCCGGCGCCGATGGCGGAGGCGACGAGGAGTTGGGTACCGGCACCGGAGGCGACCGGTCCGATGGCGCTGAGTCCTCCGGCGACCAGCCCGATCCCGGTGAGGAGAAGGGTCAGCGGCACCGCCCCGAGATACTGCCCGGCAGCGGTCCCGATCAACAGCCCCGCGCCTCCGGCCACCGCGGGCCCGCCGAGCCGCTTGACGGAGGCCCGCCGGCTGCCGGGCCGGTCGTTGATCCCGGCGAGCATCGCGCCCAGCGCGGCCAGCACGCCGAGGGACGTCCGGTCGACGAGCACGGCGGTGAGGAGGAGCGGCCCGGCGGCCAACGCCCCCCGCGTGACCGCGCTCCAGGGGACCGGGCCGCGCTGGGCACGGAGCGCGTGGGCGAGCCAGGGCGGAAGGGAGAACGCGACGGTACGGCGGGACACAGGGCTCCTGTCCTGACGAGGGCGGGGGTGTGCCTTCGGGCGACGGTGGCCGGGCTCGGGGTGTGGTGTCCACGGTAGATCGCGTACTTGTGCGGAACGGGCCGCTCGTATTTCGACGGTGTGAAGGTTGGCCCTGGGCGCGTGTTCTTTATGAACGCATTCGGGGGCGGAGCCGCTCCGCGAGCCTCTGGAGACCGCGTCCGGCCGGCACACGGTCGCTCACGGCAGCCAGCGCCGAGCCTGTTCGCGGGTGACGCGTGTGGCGTCGACGTACCAGAGGCGCTTCGGTGCGTCCCATCGTGCGCCGAGCGTCCTCTTCGCCTCGTCCTTCTCGGCGAAGGGGACATCGAGGTAGAGCCGGCCGTCGGCCTCGGAGCCGGGGCCGATGCCGGCGGCGGTGCCGCCACGCTCCGCGGCGCCGCCGCCGGCCGCGGGGGCTGCTGCTCGCGGGTTCCAAGCGGCCTTGTCCTTGCGGGCCCGCTCGATGACCCGGTTGACGCGTTCACAGGACGCCGGGTCCGTGAACCGCATCATCAGGTCCGTCGGGCCGGTGTTCGCCAGCAGGTTGAGCGAGCCGTGCCAGAGGACCGTGCTGTCGAGGATGAGCACCTTCTCGTGCATGCGCTCCCGGAAGTCCACCTCGCAGCCGGCCGCCCGGAGTTGGTCGATCCGCTGCTGATGGCGCTCGGCCGCCGCGTCGTCACGCTGCTCGTCGGCGGCCCTGGTGCGGACGACCACCTTGACGCCGGCACGGGCACGGTCGCCCAGCAGAGCCGACCACTTGCGGACGGGAGCCGGGTCGAGGAAGGGGCAGTAGATCTCGATGCTCGTGGTCGCCCGCTCGATGTCCCACTCCACCGCCTTGTGGACCTCGTCGGCCGGGAAGAACGCGGGGCGGGACAGTTCCTCCTCGGAGAGGACGGAGAGTTCGGCCGCCTCCCGGGTGGGTACGAGCTGGTCGGCCGACATCACCTGCGCGTGGCTCTCCAGGTGGTCGATCATGACGCGTGCCTCGCTGTGCGGTGCCAGGTGTTTCCGCAGGTGTTCGAGGTCGGCGACGACGATCAAGTGGTCCTGGGCCCGGCTGAGGGCGACGTTCAGGAGCCTGCACGTCTGGGAGGAGAGACCTGTTCCCCGGTAGAAGATGCCGGGGTCCTTGCCCGCGCCGACCGCCGTGTCGAACACGACGATCGGGCGCTGGCTGCCCTGGAACCGGTGGATGGTGTCGACCAGGCCCTCGTACTCCTCCCCGAACCGGTACGTCAGGCTGCCCTGCAAGGCCTTCACCTGGGCGCGGTAGGGGGCGATGACGGCGAGTCGGTCAGTGGCCCGTTCACCCGCCGCCGTCTCACCCGCGCTCCACTTCCGGCCGGGAAGCACCCCCTCGTACTGCAGGCCGCGTACGAGCTCGTGCACCACGGCCTCGTTCACCGTGTTGGCCCGGTAGTCGGGGCCGGCGATGCGCTGCTTCGAGGTGTCGATCAGCATGACCGTGGCATCGACCAGCGGGTTGACGGGGATTCTGCTCCGGTCGTCCCGACCCGTGCCCAGTGGGGAGTCGGGGTAGGCGACGGCGTTCACCAGCCGGCAGATCGGCTCGCGCATCCGGTACTGGGTGTCCAGGGGCACCAGTCGGGGATCCGGGCGCACTCCTCCGGACGGGGTCACCAGACCGGCCGCGTGGAAGGCGTCGCGGGCCGCCCATTCCAGGGAATGCGCGCGTTCCTCCTCCGTCGCCTTCCAGTCGCCCGCGCCCTTGGTCACAGCCGGCAGTTGCCGGAAGTCGCCCGCGACCACGACACGTTTCCCGGCGAGGCCCGCGGCGAGCCAGGCGGACGGCAGGTCGACCATGCCCGCCTCGTCGATCACTACGACATCGACGCGGTCGAGCAGTTGGCGCGACTGAACGGCCTTGGCGACGGTCGCCCCCATCACCCGGCACTTGGAACGGACGGTGTCCTGAATCCTCCTGCGCTGCCGGTCGAGTTCCTCGAACTGCTTCTGCAGCGTCTCGGCCTGCCCGACGAGCACCGTGCGTGCGGGGGCTCCCGCCAGACGGGAACGGGCGGCGGCGAGGCGTCCGCTCAACTCCGCGATCTCCGCCGCGGCTTCCCTTGCCCGCTGTTCGGCATCGTCGGCGCGCCGCGAGGCACCCCGAGCAGCCGCGTCCACTTCGGCGAGTCGGGTGTGCAGCGCATCCAGCTGGGCTTCCTTGCGCTTGGCGAAGAGGCCGCCCGGCTGTCCCAACTGGCTTATCTTGAGGCGGAGTTGTGCCACTTCGGCCTGGGTGCGAAGCGCTTCCTGCCCGGCGGCCGGCCCCGTCGCCGTGGCTTCTGTGTGCGTCGTACGGGCTGCTGTCAGCCCGTCTTCCAGAGACCGTACGTCGTCATGCAGGCCTATTCGGGCGCGTACGTCCTTGAGGGCGCCCGTCGCCACGGTGAGCGCCTCGTCCAGCCGGGCCGAGAGCCGAGCGGTGATCTGCGCCTGGTCGACGTACTGCCCGTACCGCTCGCGCAGGGACGGGACTTCGATGTCCCCGGCGCGCTGCACCAGCCCGTCCGAAAAGCCTTCCTGGGCGGCGAGCAGGTCGCAGATACGCTCCAGCGCCTGGTCGACGGCGACCTTCGTCGGCGCGAGGAAGAGGATGTTGAGCCCCTGCCGGAAGTTGCCCTCGACGATGTGCCCGACGACGTCCGTCTTTCCCGTGCCCGGCGGTCCCCACAGGAAGAGGATCTGGCTCGCCAGTGCCTGTTCGACGGCTTGCCTTTGGCGTGAATTCAGTTGCAGGGTCCGCCAGTTTGCGACCCAGCGCTCGGGCTCGGCATCGCGTGCGGTGACCGGGTTCCCCTGCCCTACGATCCATCCCGCGCTCTCGGTGCGTATCCCGCTGTCGGCTTCTCCGGCCGACTCCAGGCGCTCGGCGACGATGGCCAGTCCGGCCGCGTCGTCCTTCCGGAGCTGGACGTCGCGTACCGACTGTCCCAGGCTCTCCGGAGCGATCAACCGCACGCTCTGGTCAGGCATACGGGACGCCTCGGCGGTCGTCCATGGCTCCTTCGACCGTGCGGCCCGGACCAGGACGGGCATGCCGTCGAGGGACTCGTCCCACTTCCTGCACACGAAGTGGTACTCGAACCGCCCTGCCGCGGATGACACGAGGCGACCGCCGGACAACGACACCTTCTGTGTGTCGCCCCCGTCGCCACGCCGCTCCGCCTGGATCTCCGACCGAACGGCGGTCAGCAGTTCCGCCACCGGATACGGCTGTCCAACCTGCGCCATGCGCACGCTCCCCCGATCTCTCCCCCGTGGGTCACACGTTGGATGCATCACCCAACTTGGTGACTGTACGTGTGCTGCCCGAGACGGCGCACGCCTTCTGGCCAGGTCAGGTCCGTCACACCGCAGTTGTGCGAGATCGGCCGGCGAAGAGCGCCTCGGTGTCGGAAATGGCGGCGGCCAGCGCCTCCGGCCGCCGCTCCAGCCCGGTCAGGATGTCGTCGACCCTCCCCAGACCGGCCCGCTCGACGAGGCCCTTCTCGTTGGTGACCCACTCGCCCCGCGCGGCCAGCACCGCATGGGCGGTCTGGGTCGCCGCCAGGGCGATGGCCCCCGCGACCTGGGTGAGAGCGCTCTTGGGAGCGTGGCCCGTCCTCGCGTACGCGAGAGTGGCCGCGGCCATGCCGTGCCAGTGTTGGGGCGCGGCTGCGCGCAGCGCCGCCGGGTAGCCGTCGGGGCGCGGCAACTCGCCCCGGAGCACCTTGTTGACAGCGAGTTCGGCGACGAGCAGATACGTCGGGATACCCGCCAGGTGGAACATCAACGGCTCCACCCGGAACCGCCCCTCTCCCGCCTCCGCCAACTCCCCCTCCACGACGTCGAGATCGCGGTAGTGCACATCGACGCGCCGCCCGTCGACCGTCAGCCAGGCACCCCCGTTGAAGACGCCGCCTCCCCAGCCGCCGACCTCGGAGGCCTCGCCTTCCCAACCGATCGCGCGGAGGTCGGCGGGATCGAAGGGGCCCCGGTAGTAGACCGCCAAGTCCCAGTCGCTGTCCGGCCGTTGGGTGCCCTGGGCGCGGGAGCCGCCGAGGGCCACGGCCGTCACGGTGGGCAGGGCGGCGAGGCGGTCGGCGGTGGTGTCGAGGAAGGCGGGGTCGGTGAGGGAGGGCACGGCGACGACTCCAGGAGGAAGCGATGGAGGGATTGGAGGACGTGAGGGCCGTAGCAGCCTACGCAGCCGTCCGCGCCCGCCGCGACGCGGTTTCGGACCGGCGTCAGCCTGTCGCCGCCACCCCGAAGTCCGCCCCCGAGATCCCCCCGAGTCCCTCCGCGATCCGCAGCAACGGCTCGCGCAGCGCGGTCAGTTCGGCACGCATCGCCTCGGCCTGCGGCCAGGCCGCCTCGTGGTCGAGCGGGGCGACGTCCGCCGGACAGCGGGCCTCGTAGGCGGCGAGGCGCGGATGCCAGGTGCTGGTGAAAGGGCGGATGGTGTCGTTGATGAGGGCGTAGGCGAGGCTCTGGACCGTGGGTGCGCCGGAGCCGGACGCGTGCTCCAGGCCGATGCTGTACGTGTGCAGGGTCACGCGCGTGGAGTCGATCAGCGACTTGAGGGATGCCAGGGCCTCGCGCAGGCTGCCCGTCCCCGGTGCCAGTTCCTGCACGCCGATCCGGGTGACCAACTCGACCTGGACGTCGAAGGCGGCCATCCGCTCCGACTCGCTGGGTGCTGCCATGGGAACCGCCCTCCGGCTTCCGGGAAATGCCAGCGTAGCCGGGTCGCGTCGGCCGCACAGGGTGCGCAGGGCGGCGTGCCGGAGGGACTCGGTGCGGGCAGGGGCCGGGTCGTGGTGGTGCCAGGCGTGCAGCGTGACCGGGTGGAGCCGCCAGCCTCCGTCGGCCACCGGGGCCAGCAGGCTGCGGACGCGCAGCTCGGAGACGCCGTTCCCGGCGCGCCGGGCGGCGACGGCCCTGGGCACGCGGTCGGCGGCGGCGAGCACACGTTCCGCGTCCTCCACGGTCAGCGGCAGCGGGTGCAGGACGGCGGCGCAGCGCAGCACGTCGGCGGCGTCCGCCGTGTCCACGTCCCGGACCAGGGCGCCGGTCACGTCGGCCTCGGCGAGCGCGTCGAGAAGGGATCCCCCGCGCGCGTGCAGTCTGTCGTACAGCCCGCGCGGCTGGTGTCCGGCACGGACGGCCCGTCCCAGGAGCCCGAGGGCGAGGGGATGTCCCTCCACGGCCTCGGCCAGCGCCTCGTCGCCGCCGACGAGCGCGCGCGCGTGCGAGGCGTCGAGGGGTCCCAGGTCGACGGGGGTGCCCAGCCCGTCGTAGGCACGGCTGCGCAGGGTGAAAAGGGTGCGGCCGAGGGGGTGGGGCGCCGCCATCGCGGCGAGCTCGCGGGCGGCGAGCCGGTCGGCGGGGACGGAGTCGACGATCCACAGGAACGGTCCGCCGGCGTCGGAGGAGACCTCGGTGAGGGAGGCGGAAAGGGTGCGTACGGAGTCGTCGTACGCCTGCCCGTTCACCCAGAACACACCGCCGGGGTAGGCCGCTTCGAAGCGGAGTGCGTACTCCTGGGCGAGCGCGGACTTGCCGATGCCCGCCATGCCGCGGATCTGTACGGCGCGCGGGGCTGCGCGGCCGGTGACCAGGGGTGCCGCGTGGGCGTGCAGGGCGGAGTGCACCTGCCAGAGTTCGGAGAGGCGGCCCAGGAAGTCGGGGCGCTGTTCCGGCGAGCCGAGCAGCCATCGTCGTACGGCACGCTCCTGGATCGCCATGGGACCGTCGAGGCGGGCCACATGCTCGCGTACGTCGGCCACGAGGCCGGCGGGGTCGTCGGCCGAGGCGTGCCGGGCGTCGCGGAGTTCGACGGGATGGATGTGGTCGGTGCCCGCCTCGGGGTTGACGACCATGACCCGGCCGCGCGGATCACCCTCCGCGAGCCCCGCCAGATAGGCCGTCGTCAGCTCCCACTGGCAGGCCTCGCGCTCGGGGTAACCGGCGGAGTAGTAGGCGAGCAGGGCCTTGGAGCGGGCCAGTTCGCGCCGGATGGTGTCGCTGATGCCGGCGAAGGACGCGACCCCGGTCTCGTCCGTGAACACATCGAGCCCGCCGTCGCGCAGCGCCCGCACGAGCGGACGGACCCGCTCCACGTCACTGCGGCTGTAGCTGAGGAAGACGTCCCACACGACGGCTTACCCTACTGTGGGTACCGGGGAGGGCGATCATGAGACACAGGCAGCGCAGGCGGCGGGGTCCGGGCGGTCCGTCCCAGATCACGGCCAGGCTGACGATCCCGTTCGTCGGGGAGATCTCCGGCACCTGGGAGCCGGCCGACGCGGAGCGCAGCGCGGCCTGGGAGCTGTACCTGCAACTGGTCACCCGGGTCTCGGTCGAGGAACTCGCCGCGGACGAGGGCCTGTTGCGCGAGGCCCTGTCCTCCTTCTACACGTTCTTCGACACCACCCGCGACATCCTCCGCCGCTACGGCCCCGAGATCGCCCCGCCGCTGGCCCCCGGTCACGTCAGCTTCGCCGTCCTCGCGGTCACCGTCCTCAACCGCGTTCTGCGTCCGCTGCTCGCGTCCTGGCATCCGCGCCTCGCCGCCCACGAATCCGGGCGGCCCGAGGGACGCGATCCGGTGGCCTGGGAGCGCGAGTGGGAGCACGCGGACGCGCTGCGCGCCTCGATCACTGAGGTGCGAGGCGCGCTGAAGTCACTGGCGCGGACGCTCCAGGAGGTGGCGGGCGTGAGCGACCTCATCGACCTGCCCGCACCACGCGGTCCCGAGGACACGGCACACGGGCGGATTGGGGCACCCCCCCCCGCAGGTCAGACGGGGTCCTGACGGTTTCGGGGGCTGCGGACGAGGTCCTCGGGCGGCGGCAGGTGGCTCTCGTCGCGTGAGGCATGCGGCTTGAGACAGGGCGCGGGCGAAATTCGGATGCGCCCGTCGTCGTCGGCGTGGTCGGCTGGCGTTCCGCATCATGACGACCGTCGCCGATCGCCCCGGGAGACCCCGTGCTCACGCGCGTCACCACCCCCGCCCTCTTCCCACCGCCCACGTACTCCCACGCCACCGTCGTCGAAGCCGGTACGAGGCTCGCCTTCCTCGCCGGAGCGGTGCCGCTCGACGCCGACGGCAAGGTGGTCGGTGCGGGGGACGCGGTGCGGCAGGCGGAGCAGGTGCTCGTGAATCTCAAGGAGCAACTGCGGTCGGTGGGCAGCGACTTGGGGCATGTCGTGGCGACGGACGTGTACGTCGTGAGCAGTGAGCCCTCGGTGCTGGCCGCCGTGTGGGAGGTGGTCGAGGCGTCCGGCCTCAGCGCGGGACCGCACTCCTCCACCCTTCTCGGCGTGGCCTGTCTCGGGTACCCGGGCCAGCTCGTGGAGATCACGGCGACCGCCGTGGTACTGGAGAAGGGCGCACAGCAATGAGCCCCGGCGCCGACACCGCCGTCACGCTCCGCCGGGCCACCGCCCCCGACGCGCGCCCCGCCGCCGACGTGTGGCTGCGCTCGTTCACCGCCGCGCTGCCGACCGTCGTCCGACCGCGTTCCGACGACGACGTACGCGACTACTTCCGGGACGTCGTCGTGCCGCTGCGCGAGATCTGGGTGGCCGACGCGGGGGACGACGGCGGGATCGTGGGGCTGATGGTGATCAACGGCGATCTGCTGTCCCAGTTGTACCTGGCCCCGGAATGGCGCGGGCGGGGCCTCGGCGACCGGTTCGTCGGGCTCGCGAAGGAGCGGAGTCCGGGAGGCCTGCACCTGTGGACGTTCCAGGTCAACAGGCCCGCCCACCGCTTCTACGAGCGTCATGGCTTCGTCGCCGTCGAGTACACGGACGGCAGCACCAACGAGGAGCGGGAGCCGGACGTGCGGTACGTGTGGGAGCCCAAGTCCTAAGTCAGGGGCGGGCGTTGCGTGCCAGTTCCAGGGCGTACGACGGCCACCAGCGGCCCGCCGCCGGGCCGCCCCGGCAGGTGCCGTCGGACTCGCCGGGTCGTTTGATCCAGAGGTAGGCGTCGAGGAGTGGGTTGTCGGTGCGGGTCGTCGGCGGGGTGCCCAGCGCGCGGCCGGGCGGATTGCACCAGACATCCGTGCCGGTGTAGGGGCCGTTGCCGTTGCGGCTGGTGTCGATGACGTAGTGCTTCCCGGCGAGGTCCTTGGAGAGTTCGTCGCCGTAGGTCGAACTCGCCCTGCTCGTCTGGAAGTTGGAGACGTTCAGGGCGACACCGTCGGCACGGGCGACCCCGGACGCCTTGAGCGCGTCGACCAGTCGCCACGCTTCGGGGATCCAACCGGAGTTGCCGGCGTCGAGGTAGACACGGGTGTGCGGTTGCTGTTTGAAGCGGTCCACGGCATGGGCCAGCAGCGCGTAGCGGTCGTTCGCCACCACCCGGGTGCAGCCGGCGACGACCTGGGCGACGGCGTCCGGTTCGACGATCACGTAGGCGCCCCGGTCGCCGAGGGCGGTCGCGAACTCGTCGATCCAGGCCCGGTAGTCGGCACCGGTGGGGGCGCCGCCGAGCGAGTACTGACCGCAGTCGCGGTTCGGGATGTAGTACGCCACGAGGACGGCGGTCCGTCCGGCGCGGGCGGCGGCGGTGGTGCGGGCGCGGACGACGGGGCCGGGGTCCGGGCCGTTGAGCCACTCGGCGACGGGCCGGCCGGCGATGCGGTCCATCAGCGCAGCGTCGGCGGTTCGGCCCGCCGCCCGCCACTCGGCCGCCTGGTGGGCGGCTTGCGAGTCGGGGTCGGTCCAGAAGGGTTCCGGTACGTCACGGGTGGCGCCGGCGCAGAGCCCTCCGGTGAGGAGGGCGGCGAGGAGGGCGCGGGGTACCGGGATGGGCAAGGGTGACTCCGTTTCTCGCCGGTGGTGACTTGTCCTTCCGGGAGTGTGCGGGGCGCCTGTGCTTGCCTCGGCGCGTGAGCAGGCAGGTCGCGGCGAGATCACCCCGACGGAGGGGATGCGCGGCGAGAGGGATTGCCGTGATTCCTCAGGGTGTCGGTCCCCAGGCCCTCCTCTTGGGTACGGGTCGCTCGAAACTCCCCGCCCTGCTGGTCCTCAACCCCAGCCCCACCAACGACTCCGCCAGCTTCACCGCCGCCCCCACCCCGTCCACCACCGGCAGTCCCAGCTTCTCCCCCACCGCCCGCTGCAACCCCGTCATCCCGGCGCAGCCCAGCACCAGGACCTCCGCCCCGGCGGCGCACGCCCGTTCGGCCGCCGTGAGGAACGCCGTCTCCGTCCGTTCCGGGTCACCTCCCAGGTCGAGCACGCTCAGCCCCGTGCCCACGACGGCCGCGCAGTTCCGCCCCACCCCGGCCAGCTCCAGACTGTCCTCGATCTGGCCGCGGGAGCGTTCCAGCGTGGTGACGACGCCGTACCGCCGGCCCAGCAGACAGGCCAGATGGGCGGCCGCCTCGGTGATGTCGACGACCGGTACGTCCACCAACTCCCGGACGCCCTCCCGCCCGTGCTCCCCGAAACCGGCCATGACGACGGCGTCGTAGGACGGGCCGTCGTAGGTCCGCAGCAGGTCCATGACGGCCGCCGCCGAGAGATAGCTGTCGAGCCAGCCCTCCGCCGACTCCGGTCCCCATGCGGGGGTCAGCCCGGTCACGGTGGTGCCCGGGCCTGCGGCGGCCCGGGCACCTCGTACGATCTCCTCGGTCATCTCCTGCGTGGTGTTGCAGTTGGTGACGACGATGCGCACTCCGCTCAGACCTCCACCGGGTCTGGGGCCGACCGCTCGGTCCGGCAGATCAGCAGGTACAGGCCCGCTCCCAGTGCCGTACCGATGAACCACGAGTACGGGGCCACATCGCTGAACGTCTTCACCAGCGCGAGCACCGCCGCCACGGCCGCCGAGGGCAGGAACGCCCACAGGGCCTTGGGGTTGACGCCCTTGCGGTAGTAGTAGCGGGAGCCGGGGGTGGCGTCGAACAGCTCGTCGACGTCGATGCGGCCTCGCTTGACCAGGTAGTAGTCGACCATGATCACACCGAACAGTGGGCCGAGGAAGGCGCCGAGGCCGCCGAGGAAGTAGTTGACGACGGTCGGGTTGGAGAAGAGGTTCCAGGGCGTCACGACCAGCGCGGCGACCGTGCTGATCATGCCGCCCACCTTGAAGGTGATCTTCTGCGGCCAGACGTTGGCCAGGTCGTACGCCGGTGAGACGAAGTTGGCGACGATGTTGACGCCCATGGTGGCGACGGCGAAGGTCAGCGCGCCCAGCACCATCACCCAGGTGTTGCCGACCTTGGCGACCAGTTCTGCCGGGTCGGTGATCGCCTGGCCCCAGACCTCCAGCGAGCCGGCCGTGACGATCACCGAAACGACCACGAACGCCGTGGAGTTGATGGGCAGACCCCAGAAGTTGCCGCGCCGCACGGTCTTGTAGTCGGGCGCGAAGCGGGAGAAGTCGCAGAAGTTGAGCATCAGCGTGCCGTAGGTGGCGAGGATCAGCCCGATCGCGCCGAACCACTGCCGCCACTGCTCGCCGAACGAGACCGGGTGCGGGGTGGAGGTGAGCGAGATACTCCAACCGGCTTTGGAAAGTACCCAGATGGCCAGCGCGATCATCACCAGCCAGATCGCCGGGCCGCAGAAGTCCTGGAACTTCCTTACGGATTCCATGCCCTGACTGATGATCACCGCCTGGATCAGCCACAGCGACACGAAGGAGACCCAGCCGAGGGCGTCAAGTCCCAGGAAGGAGTGGTGAGTCCAGGATTCCAGGCCCGGCCAGGCGGCCAGCAGCATCACGTTGACGGCGACGGAGGCCAGGTAGGTCTGGATGCCGTACCACATGATGGCGATCACGGCCCGGATGAGCGCCGGGATATTGGCGCCCCAGACGCCGAAGCTGATGCGGCTGACGACCGGGAACGGGACGCCGTGGGCCTGTCCGATCCTGCCCATCCAGTTCATGCCGACGTAGATCAGCACGAAGCCGACGAGCAGGGAGGAGAAGACCTGCCAGACGTTCATGCCGAGCACCAACAGGCCTGCGGCGAAGGTGTAGTTGCCGAGGTTGTGGACGTCCGACATCCACATGGCGAAGAGGTCGAAGACCTTCCAGTTGCGCTTGCCGGCGGGGGCGAGGTCTTCGTTGGTGAGCCGGGGGTCGGGGACGAACGCTGGTGTGCCGGTGGCTTCGGCGCGGTCGGCGAGGGACACGGGGCCTCCAGGGCAAGGGACGGAGGAACTTGGAGGAGCTGGGAGGGCTGGGAGGAGAGCAGGACGGCTACCGATGTCGTTTGGTATACCAAACTGCCGCCATAGTCCTCCCGTCAACCGTTCCGACCGATGTCACCGCTGTTAACGCTCCGTAAAACACCCCCGGAGTCGGCGAAGATGGCCCCATGAGCTCCACGACAGCGAAGATCGAACCCCTCGGAGCGGTGCGCGAGCGCGTCCTGGCCACCCTGCGGCAGGACATCATCGCCGGTCGCCTGCGCCCCGGCGACCGGCTGGTGGAGCGCGAGCTGGCCGAGCGCTTCGGCGTCTCACGGGTGCCGGTCCGGGAGGCGATCCGCGCCCTGGTCGCGGAGGGCTTCGTCCTCTTCGAGTCGGCCCGCCGCACGGTCGTACGGCGGCTCACCCCGACCGACGTCAAGGAGCTGTTCGAGCTGCGCGAGGCGCTGGAGGTGTACGCGGCCGGGCTCGCCGCGACCCGCGCCACCCCTCAAGCGCTCGCCGAACTACGGGAGTTGCTGGACAGCGCGGCGACGGCCACCAGGTCCGACGACGCCGAGGCGATCACCGACGTCAACACCCGTTTCCACGACCGCATCCTGGCCCTGGCCGGCAACAGCCTGCTGATCTCCGTCATGGAACCGGTCGACGGCCGACTGCGCTGGCTCACCCGGCAGAACGAGGAGTGGCCCCAACTCCTCACCGAGCACGAGGAGTTGTACGAGGCCATCGCCTCCGGCGACCCGGACCGCGCCCGCGCCCACGCGCTCAGCCATGTACAGGCGAACTACCGCTCCACCGTGCGCCACCTCTTCGGGGATGCAACGGCATGACGGCCCGACCGGTCGCAGCGGCCCGCGTCGGCTGACCAACCGACCTAGCGGCGGGCGTACTTGTCCGTCGCCGCCACCAGTGCCTCCGCGACACCCGGCGCACCCGCGTTGTGACCGGCCTCGTCCACGAGCACCAACTCGCTGCCCGGCCAGGCGTGGTGGAGCCGCCAGACGACACCGGTGAGGTTGCCGAGGTCGAGGCTGCCCTGGACGAGGGTGCCGGGGACGCCCTTGAGCAGGGGCGCGTCCCGGAGGACGACACCCTCGTCGTTTCCCGCTCCGAGGAAGTGGTCGTTGCCGAAGTAGTGGGTGACGGTCCGGGCGAAGGCCATGCGGAACTCCGCGTCCTCGTACCGCTCTTCGGAGCGCGGCGGCGCGGGGACGATCGCCGTCTCCCAGTCCGTCCAGGCGCGCGCGGCCCGCTCCCGCACCGCCCGGTCGGGCGACTCGATGAGCCGGTTGTAGGCGGCGGCGAGGTTCCCGTCGCGTTCACCGGCGGGCAGCTCACCGGTGAACCGCTCGAACGCCTCCGGGAAGAGCCTCCCAAGTCCCCTGGTCAGCAAGGCCACTTCGGGGTTGGAGCCGGTGGCGACACAGGTCAGCACCAGCTCCGACACCACGCCCGGATACGTCTGCGCGTACCGCAGCCCGAGCACCGACCCCCACGACGCGCCCCACACCAGCCACCGCTCGATGCCCAAGTGCCGCCGCAGCAGCTCCAGATCGGCGAGGAGACGGTCCGTCGTGTTCACGCTCATGTCGGTGTCGTAGGCGCTCGCGTGCGGTGTGGAACGTCCGCACCCGCGCTGGTCGAGCAGCACGATCCGGTACACGGCGGGGTCGAAGTAGCGCCGGAAGTACGGCGAACAGCCCGACCCCGGGCCGCCGTGCAGCACCACCGCGGGCTTGCCGTGCGGGTTGCCGCAGGTCTCCCAGTGGACGAGGTTGCCGTCGCCGACATCGAGCATGCCGTGGTCGTACGGTTCGATCTCGGGATAGAGGCCCATCCGTCGACCCTATCCTCAGCCTCGTCCTCGCTACAGCGCGGTCGTCAGCCCCGCCGCCCCGGCCGCCGTGCGCAGCACGTCCCGCAGCATCGCGGGGGTGAGCTTGCCGGTGAAGGTGTTGCGCTGGCTGACGTGGAAGCAGCCGAAGAGGTCGAGGCCGTCGAGCGGTACACGCACCCCGTGCCCGAACACCGGCCTCGGTCTCGGCACGGCCCACCCCGCCGCCGCGAACGCGGGGAGCGCCGCCTGCCAGCCGAAGGCGCCGAGTACCACCACGGCCTTCAACGTCGGCCGCAGCAGGGTGAGTTCGTCGACCAGCCAGGACCGGCATGTGTCGCGTTCCACGGGGGTGGGCTTGTTCTCGGGCGGGGCGCAGCGCACCGGCGAGGTGATCCGGACGCCGTACAGCTCCAGGCCGTCGTCGGCGCTCACGGCGGTCGGCTGCGAGGCGAGGCCGATGTCGTACAGGGCCTCGTACAGGACGTCCCCGGAGCGGTCGCCGGTGAACATCCGGCCGGTGCGGTTGGCGCCGTGCGCGGCGGGAGCGAGGCCGATGATCAACAGGGGTGCGTCGGCGGGGCCGAAGCCGGGTACCGGGCGGCCCCAGTACGTCCAGTCGGCGAAGGCGGCGCGTTTGGTGCGGGCGACCTCCTCGCGCCAGGCGACCAGGCGGGGGCAGGCCCGGCACTCGGTGATCCGGCGGTCGAGGTCGGACAGGTTCATGTCCCCACCGTAGGACGATCGCCTGTATCCGGGCGGGGTGAGGGCGGCTGCCTCGTCCGAAATCCGCCGGAGCCGGCCGGCTAGGGGCATTAAGGTCGAGGCATGGCTTCCGAGGGAGTGGACGAGACCGGCGAGGACGACGGAACGGGCACGACGGCGCCCGCTCCCACGCCCGACGCCGCCGCCGTGGCCGCCGCGAAGGCCGCCGGTCCCTCGACCGGTGAGAGCGTCCGCGTCGACAGCTGGATCTGGTCCGTGCGGCTGGTCAAGACCCGCTCCATGGGCGCCGCCGCCTGCAAGGGCGGCCACGTCCGTGTCAACGGCGAGCGCGTGAAGCCCGCCCACTCCGTCCATGTCGGCGACGAGGTACGCCTGCGCCACGAGGGCCGGGAACGCGTCGTCATCGTGAAGCAGGTCATCCGCAAGCGGGTCGGTGCCCCAGTCGCCGTCCGGTGCTACGTCGACAACTCCCCGCCGCCCCCGCCCCGCGAGGCCGTCGCCCCGGCCGGCATCCGCGACCGAGGTACCGGCCGCCCCACCAAGCGCGACCGCCGCGAGATGGAACGCCTGCGCGGTGTCCCCGGCGCCGACACCCCTCCCGAGCCCCACCGGGACCGGGACGCCCACCGCGGCCGACACCGCGACACGCAACGGTGACATCCGGCCCGGGCCCTCGGCCCACCGGATGCCACCACTGCCCTGCGCTCAGCCGTAGCCACAGAGCTACGGCACGGGTCACGCCCGTCGTCGTAGTACCAGTCGCAGCAACTCCGCGTTCTGTCCTCGCCGTGCCCAGGCGATGAGGCCGAGCGGAATGATCAGGATCAGCGGTGTCGCCGCGTTCTGACCGTGGAACGCGGTCATCTGCACGATGAACGCGCCCACCATCAGCGCGCTGAGCGCCGTCGCCGCGACCGACTGCAGCAACGGGACCAACAGCGCGACGCCTCCGGCCAGTTCGAGTGCGCCGATGGTGTACATGGCCCCGCTGCCCCAGCCGATCTTGTCGAAGGACTCCACGGCCGAGGGATGCGCGATCAGCTTGGGCAGCGCGCTCGCGATGCCGTAGAACAGGGCGAGCAGCACCTGGAGGACCCGCAGCGCGATCCGGGCGCGGCGGCCGCGGGCGGTCGTGGACTCGGCGATGACGACGGTGGTGCGGGGGTACGCGGAAGCGGTGCGAGCGACGGTCTCGGACATGGGGTTCTCCTGTGGGAAGCGGTCCGTGTTGCTGTCACAGAGGTAGACCGCCCCCCACTCGAGAACTCATCGCCGCCGTACGGGATTTCCCGTCCGTCCCTCCACCTCCCCTGTGTCCGTCACTCCATCGGCACCGCCCGCACCCACACCCGGTCCGGCGTCAGATAGCTGTCCACCTTGAGCCCCGTCTCCGCCAACGCCTCCTCGAACTGCTCCTTCGTCAACGGCCGGGCCAGAAAGGTCTGGGTCCAGACCGCGTCCGGAAACACATACTCCGCGTGCACCGAGTTGACCCCGTCCCCGACCGGCTCCGCCGACACCATCCGCACGGTGAAACCGCTGGGGTCGACACGCTCGCGCGGCAGGTCCGAGTGGTAGTTCTCCCCCTCCCGCTGGATCAGTACGCAGCCGCCCGCCGCGACATGCCGTACGCAGGTCCGCAGCAGCCCACGCCGCACCTCGACGTCCCCGGCGTGCACCAGGAACGACGCGAGCATCACCACGTCGAAGGTCTCGCCCAGGTCCAGGTCCTCGATGGGACTACATATCGTGCGTGCCCCCTGGACGCGCTCCAGCATCTCGGCGGACTCGTCGACCGCCGTGATCGTGAATCCGCGCTCCAGGAGGGGGTGGGTCATCCGCCCCACCCCGCTGCCCAGCTCCAGGATGCGCGCACCCGCCGGCACGGCCGCCGCGACGATGTCCGGCTCCGCTCCCACGGGAAGCCGCGAGTACAGCTCCACCGCGCAGCCGTCCGGGGTGATCGCCCCGGGTCCTGTCCCCTCGTACCCCTCACGCATTTCGATTCGCATGCCCGTCCAACGGCCCGCGACCGCACGCCCGTTCCCGGCTCGCACTGGTTCACCCGTACGAGTCAATTCCCTTTGGAACGGGAACAGTTGACGACACCGTCGACGACGTCATCGATGGCGTCATCGATGACGCTCCGGCCGGTCAGGCTCCGAGGGGGAACCACCCGTGCCCTAGGTACCAGTGCCCGCCCGCCCGCAGATGATCACCGACCGCCCGTTCCACGGACGTACGCCGGGGCAGTTCCTCCACCGGCAGATCCGGCTCGCCGAAGACGAACCGGACCGGCTCGGTGTCGGCCGGTTCCGTGTCCTCGCGGATCCCCCGGAACCGCTCCTGGAAGCGGACGATGTTGGAATCGACGGGCAGGTGCTTCTTGAGCTGCGGGTCGAGCAGCCAGGAGTGGCAGACCGCGACCGCGTGGTGCTCCTCGGGGAAGTGCCGGGCGAAGAACCCGCGGGCCAGCTCCAGCGAGCGGTCGCAGGCGGCCGGTGAGAGCGGTCCCTGGAAGTCGGGGATGTGCAGGTTCAGACAGGGCGCCCCCGGTTCCGCGTCCAGCCCGGCCGCCGTGAGCGCCTCAGCGGTGCGTTCCCCGAGCCGTGCCCGCTCGAACTGGAGCCGCCCGAGCTGGTACAGCTCGCCGCGGAAGTGCGGGACGAGCCACTGCGGGAAGGGCACCCCTCCCCCGCCGTACTGCCTGCGGTGCACCGCGATGTTGCGTCCCAGGTCGGCCAGGGTGCGCCGGGAGACGTCGGCGGGGATACCGCGTTCGCGGTGGTACGCGCGCGTGCTGGGCAGCGCGGCGACGAACACGTACACGGAGAAGTAGGCGCCGATCTCCGGCGGGGCCTCGGGCAGCCGGGCAAGAAGCAGCTCCGTGAGCCGGGTCCAGTGGCCGTGCTCTCCGATGTCCTTCACCAGTTCCCCGGCGCACTCCTCCAGGAGTCGCATCGCGCCGGTGTCCCGCGCCAACACCCGGCGCAGTCGGACCAGTTCGTTGATGTCCTCGTGAGGTACCGCGAGGTCGAGCAGGATCTCGGGCAGTTCGTCGGCGTCCGGCAGCACAGCGCGCTTCCCCTCCCATGGAGAACGTCCGAGCCGAAGAGTACGTTGAAAGCAGGAGTAGTGATCCCGATGCGTACGGGCAGTGAGCCGACGACCGCGCGCAGTCCGCTGCGGGCGCGGTTCTGGCTGAGCGTGTGGGGACTGGTCTGGACGATCTTCGGCACGGCCGCGTTCGCCCTCGCCGGACGCCCCGGGTGGGCGGCGGCCTGCGGGGTGCTGTGGCTGGTCGTCACGATCGACATGACCATGATCCTCAGACATATGCGCCAGGGCCCGCACTACCAGCCGGGCCCCGACATCCCGCCGTACCGCCCGCCGGAGCACCGCCACCCCTGACCGCCCCGAAGGCATGCGCCTAGGCGTCGAAACGGGCGGCCTTCAGGTACTGCGGATTGGGATCGAGCGCGGCCGCCAGCCGGAAGTGCCGCTTGGCCTGGTCGGCGCGTCCCTGCCGCTCGTAGGTACGGGCGAGCGCGAAGTGCGCGAAGGCGTTGTCCGGCTCCCGCTCCAGGACGATGGTGAACTCCAGCTCGGCGGGGCGCAGTTGCGCGGCGGCGAAGAAGGCACGCGCGCGCAGCAGGCGGGCGGCGGTGTTCTCCGGGTGCGCGTCGATGACGCCGTCGAGCAGCTTCACCGCGCCCCGCGGGTCCCGCGCGGCGAGCAGTTGCTCGGCGGCGCGGAAGTCGATGACATGCGTCTCCGGAGTACGTCCGGTCGTTCCGCTGTTCTCGGGCACGGCAAAGTCCTTCCCTCACTCGCACGTTTCAACGCCCGGCGGGAGGACCGCTATTCCTGAGGTCCGCTAATCCTGGGGTGGCTGCTGGGGCGCGTGCGCCCTGCGCACGAGTTCGGCCCATACGTCCCGTACGCGCCGCTCCAGCGCCTCCAGGGGTACGTCGTTGTCGATGACGATGTCCGCGATGGCCAGCCGCTTCTCGCGCGTCGCCTGGGCGGCCATACGCGCGCGTGCGTCCTCCTCGGCCATGCCGCGCAGCCGTACCAGCCGGTCGAGTTGGGTCTCCGGGCTCGCGTCGACGACGATCACCAGGTCGTACAGCGCGGCGAGGGCGTTCTCGGCGAGGAGCGGTACGTCATGGACGACCACGGCGTCGTCGGCCGCTTCGGATTCGAGTTCACGGGAGCGGCGGCCGACCAGGGGGTGGACGATCGAGTTGAGCACGGCGAGTTTCTCGGGGTCGGCGAAGACGATGGAGCCGAGCTTCGGCCGGTCCAGGCCGCCGTCCGCGCCGAGCACGTCCTCGCCGAAGGCCTCGACCACCGCCGCGAGCCCGGGGGTTCCGGGCGCTACGACCTCGCGCGCGATGCGGTCGGCGTCGATCAGCACGGCACCGTGTGCGACGAGCAGCCGCGACACCTCGCTCTTGCCGGCGCCGATACCGCCGGTCAGGCCCACCTTCAGCATGAGCCGAAGCTTAGGGCCTGCCGACCGCGAGGCACCCGGCGACCACTAGTTGTCCCCCTCGCGCTCCGCCAGGAAGCGCTCGAACTCCTGCCCGATCTCGTCCGCCGACGGGATGTCGACCGGCTCGGCGAGCATGTTGCCGCGGCTCTCGGCGCCGGAGGCGGCGTCGTACTGGTGCTCAAGGCCCTGAACGAGGGCCACCAGTTCCTCGTCGCCCTCCTGGATCTGGCGGTCGATCTCGGTCTGGGTGCGGTGGGCCTCGGTGCGCAGCGAGTGCGCGATACCGGGCAGGACCAGCCCGGTGCCCGCCGTGATGGCCTCCAGGACGGTCAGGGCCGCGTCCGGGTACGGAGAGCGGGCGATGTAGTGCGGGACGTGCGCGGCGACGCCCAGGACATCGTGGCCGGACTCCATGAGGCGGTACTCGATGAGCGCCTCGGCGCTGCCCGGGACCTGCGCCTCGTCGAAGGGGCTGCGGTGCCCCGGGACAAGGTCGTTGCGGTTGCCGTGCGGGGTGACGCCCACGGGGCGGGTGTGCGGAACGCCCATGGGGATGCCGTGGAAGTTCACGGACAGGCGGACGCCGAGCCGCTCCACGATCTGCTGGACGGCCGCGGCGAAGCGCTCCCACTCCACGTCCGGCTCGGGGCCGGAGAGGAGCAGGAAGGGGGCTCCGGTGGCGTCCTGGACCAGCCGTACGTCGAGCGTGGGCTCCTCGTAGTCGGTCCACCGGTCCCGCTTGAAGGTGAGCAGCGGGCGGCGGGCGCGGTAGTCGACGAGCCGGTCGTGGTCGAAACTGGCCACGAGCTGATGGGGCAGCGTGTCGAGCAGGCGTTCCACGATCTGGTCGCCCGTCTCGCCCGCGTCGATGTATCCGTCGAAGTGGTAGAGCATGACAAGACCGGCCGACTCCTGGGCGAGCGCCACATCGACGACTGCCAGGCCCTTCGGCTCCCATGCGTACAAACCCTGCGGATCAAGCACTGTTACCGCTCCTCCTCGTGTTCGTACTGCACAACGCCCTCCAGGGCATGGGCATTCCCACCCATGCCCCTGATCAGGCGCCTCTTACGGGCTTTTCATGCGCCGCTCCCCCGGGGTACCGGGAGAGCACCCACGTCACAGCCCCGGTGTCACGAGGACAGCACGCGCGCGTGGAGTGCGGTCACGGCCCTGCGGGCGGAGGTGAACGCGCCGTGCTGCCAGGCGTCCATGTAGCTGAGCCAGTCGCCGGCGAAGTAGACGCGTCCGGTGGGTTCGGTGAGCGGCTTGTAGCGGGCGTCGTCGGGGCCACCCGGGGTGTCGTGCCACGCGGCCTCCAGATGGGGCGTCTGACGCCAGTGGTGGGAGAAGGACGATGCCAGTTCGCTGCGGTACTTCTCGCCGTAGATCTTCACGCCCGCCGCCACCGCCCGCTCTTCGCGCCCCTTCGGGGTGAGCTTCGCGTAGGAGTCCGCGTCGTCGTCGTAGTTGTAGTACCCGATGAGGACGCCCCGCTCACCGTGGAAGCCGTACGAAGGGTGCCAGATGTGGGTGACGTCCTGGTCGGTCTCGGTGATACCGCCGTAGATCCGGTGGTCCAGCTCCCACCAACGGGACTTGTACTCCAGGCCTATCTTGGCGGCGGACGACGGGGTGATGGCCTCCAGGGCGGTCTGTACGCCGGTGCCGAGGTTGTGCGGGATCTTGGCGAGGATGTTGGGCGGGAGGGCGCCGACACAGTAGTCGGCTTCGACGACCTGGGTACGGCCGCCCTGGGTGTAGGTGACGGAAACACCACTCCCCTTGTCGGTGATTTTCGAGACGACCGCCCCGGTGCGGATGCGGTGCGCGCCGATCGCCCTGGTGAGTGCCTTGGGGATCTGGTCCATGCCACCGACCGGCTGGAACATCAGCATGGCCTGGTCGAATTCGAACTCGAAGGAGAAGTACTGGCCGACGGCGCTGCTGAAGGTCTCGGAAGCGGTGGGTATGTCGCCACGCAACACGCCCGGGGTCCCGGCGGCCGCCGGCCAGGTGGTGTAGCCGCGGTTCGAACCGCCTTCGTACGTCAGCTTGTCGCCGAGTTCGCCCCAGTCCTTGAGGAACTCGATGAGCTTCTCCTGGTCGGTGGCCGTCAACTCCTTGTCGAGCGCGCCCTTGTCGGTGGCCTTGGCGAGCAACTCCGAGACATAGCCGTAGACATCGGCCTTCGCGGTCCGATACCTCATCGGCTTCGTCATGCCGGTCGACTCGTTGAAGAGGTACGCGTCCGCGTTGACGTTGGTGAACACCTCGATGGGGACGCCGAGTTCACGGCAGTAGTCGAGGGTGACCATCCACTGCGGGATCCGCGCGGGACCGCAGTTCATGTAGTGGCCGTCGGCGAAACGGGCGGTCTGCCGGTTGCCGTAGAGGTCGGTCGTCGTGTCGCCGCCGCGCACGGTGAAGTTGCGGCCGCCGGTACGGTCCCTGGCCTCCAGGACCGTACAGTCGTAGCCTGCCTTGCCCAGTTCGTACGCCGTGGTCAGCCCGGCGATACCGCCGCCGACGATGACGACCTTGGCAGCGGCGCGTCCGGTGAGCGTGAAGTCGCCGGCGTTCAGCGCGCGGAAGGGCTGTTCCCGCTGGGCGGCCTGCGCGGTGGGGGCGAGTCCGAGGGCCCCCATGGTGGCGAACATGGTGCCCGCGCCACCGGTGAGGCCCACGTTCCGCAGAAAAGCACGTCGGCTCTGGTTGCTTGCCATGGTCCGGCTCCCCTTTCCGATCATGAATGATCGGGGAAGCCTGCCAACGGCCGGTTACGGCACGACAGTTACGGGTGTATCCCGCACGTTTCTGCAAGTTGGGAAAAGGCTGAGGGGCCGTACCCCGAAAGGTACGGCCCCTCAGTCATGAGCTACTGCTCAGTGATCAGCTCTGGCCGCCGGCCAGCTTCTCACGCAGGGCAGCGAGCGCCTCGTCGGACGCCAGCGCACCGGAGGTGTCCGCACCCTCGGAGGAGTACGAACCGCCGCCGCCACCGGCGGCGGCCGGAGCCGCACCCGGGGTGTCGACGCCCTCGGCCGCCGCCTGGGCGTCGGCCTCGCGGGACTTGATGACCTGCGCCTGGTGCTGCTCGAAGCGCTGCTGCGCCTCGGCGTACTGGTGCTCCCACGCCTCCCGCTGGGTCTCGTAGCCCTCGAGCCAGTCGTTGGTCTCGGGGTCGAAGCCCTCGGGGTAGATGTAGTTGCCCTGGTCGTCGTACGACGCGGCCATGCCGTAGAGCGTCGGGTCGAACTCGACCGAGGCCGGGTCGGCACCGAAGGACTCGTTGGCCTGCTTCAGGGACAGCGAGATCCGGCGACGCTCAAGGTCGATGTCGATGACCTTGACGAAGATCTCGTCGTTGACCTGGACGACCTGCTCCGGGATCTCCACGTGGCGCTCGGCCAGCTCGGAGATGTGCACCAGACCCTCGATGCCCTCGTCCACGCGGACGAACGCACCGAACGGAACCAGCTTCGTGACCTTGCCGGGCACGACCTGGCCGATCTGGTGGGTGCGGGCGAACTGCTGCCACGGGTCTTCCTGGGTCGCCTTCAGCGACAGGGAGACGCGCTCGCGGTCCATGTCGACGTCGAGGACCTCGACGGTGACTTCCTGGCCGACCTCGACAACCTCGGAGGGGTGGTCGATGTGCTTCCAGGACAGCTCGGAGACGTGGACCAGACCGTCGACGCCACCCAGGTCCACGAAGGCACCGAAGTTGACGATCGAGGAGACCACACCGGAGCGGACCTGACCCTTCTGGAGGGTCGTGAGGAACGTCTGGCGGACCTCGGACTGGGTCTGCTCCAGCCAGGCACGGCGGGACAGGACCACGTTGTTGCGGTTCTTGTCCAGCTCGATGATCTTGGCCTCGAGCTCCTTGCCCACGTAGGGCTGGAGGTCGCGAACACGGCGCATCTCGACCAGGGAGGCCGGGAGGAAGCCGCGGAGGCCGATGTCGAGGATGAGACCACCCTTGACGACCTCGATGACGGTACCGGTGACGATGCCGTCCTCTTCCTTGATCTTCTCGATGGTGCCCCACGCGCGCTCGTACTGGGCGCGCTTCTTCGAGAGGATCAGGCGGCCTTCCTTGTCCTCCTTCTGGAGAACAAGGGCTTCGATCTCGTCGCCGACCTTGACGACCTCGTTCGGGTCGACGTCGTGCTTGATCGAGAGCTCGCGGCTCGGGATGACACCTTCGGTCTTGTAACCGATGTCGAGCAGGACCTCGTCCCGGTCGACCTTCACGATGACGCCGTCGACGATGTCGCCGTCGTTGAAGTACTTGATCGTCTCGTCGATCGCGGCGAGGAAAGCTTCCTCGTTACCGATGTCGTTGACCGCAACCTGCGGGGTGGTGGCGGTGGTCTCGGTGCTGCTCGTCATGTGGGAAAGGGCTCCGGTACGGACATTGAAGTCGTAGGTACTGCTCACGCCGAGAGCCTTTTTCGCTTCGCTCTGCAGAAGGCCGGACAGCCAAGGAAGCGCCGATCCGGAACACCAGGTGTCCGGTGGCGCCTCGAAAACCGAGGGGACATACATACAGATGCGAGCGCAACCTGCTACGTCTGAGGTGCGCAGGCCCGCAGCGCAACTTGTAGCATACGGGGGCGGCCAGGCAGGGTCAATGCGCGAAGGCGCACACCCGGGGCGGATCGCCGCATACCCGGCACAAAACGTGTCCCGCGAGGCCACGCATGCCTGACGCACCTCTTCAGTGACGCCGCCGGGACGACCGCACCGTAGAGGTGACGGAAGAGTACGACGAGGGAGCCGATCATCCAAGAGCCCGATACGTTCGAACCGGAAGCCACCCGGCGTGACGCCGACGTCACCGAGAGTTCCCGCGCCAACCGGGGCTGGTGGGACCGGAACGCGGACGACTACCAGGTCGAGCACGGCACGTTCCTCGGCGACGACCGCTTCGTGTGGGGCCCCGAGGGTCTCGACGAGGTGGAGGCGGAGCTCCTCGGCCCGCCCGAGGAGCTGAAGGGCAAGGACGTCCTGGAGATCGGCGCCGGCGCGGCCCAGTGCTCGCGCTGGCTGACCGCCCAGGGCGCCCGTCCCGTCGCCCTGGACCTCTCCCACCGCCAGCTCCAGCACGCGTTGCGGATCGGCGGATCGTTCCCTCTGGTGTGCGCCGACGCGGGCGCGCTGCCCTTCGCGGACAGCTCCTTCGACCTGGCCTGCTCGGCGTACGGGGCGCTCCCGTTCGTCGCCGACCCGGTGCTGGTGCTGCGCGAGGTGCGCCGGGTGCTGCGGCCGGGCGGCCGGTTCGTCTTCTCGACCACGCACCCGTTCCGCTGGGCGTTCCCGGACGAGCCGGGCCCCGAGGGACTGACGGTCTCGGCCTCGTACTTCGACCGCACGCCGTACGTCGAGCAGGACGACGACGGCCACGCGGTCTACGTGGAACACCACCGGACGCTCGGTGACCGCGTCCGGGACATCGTGGCGGCGGACCTGCGCCTGGTGGATCTGGTCGAGCCGGAGTGGCCGTCCTGGAACACGGCCGAGTGGGGCGGCTGGTCGCCGCTGCGCGGCAACCTGATCCCGGGGACGACGATCTTCGTGTGCGAACGCGACTGACGGAAGAGCGGGCACGCGCGCGTGGAGGTCGTTCCGGAGGCCGTACGACACTGGGGTCGTGATCCGCTACGACGCCCTCGACGCGCTGCCCGTCCGCAGTGCCCTGCCCGGACTCGACGCCGCTCTGGAGGCGGGCGGTGCCGCGGTGCTCGTCGCGCCCCCCGGCACCGGCAAGACGACGCTGGTGCCGCTCGCGCTGGCCGGGCTGCTGGGAGAGGGTCCCGCGCGGCGGGTGGTCGTCGCCGAACCGCGGCGGATCGCGGCACGGGCGGCGGCCCGGCGGATGGCGTGGCTGCTGGGCGAGAAGGTCGGGGAGAGCGTCGGGTACACCGTGCGCGGGGAGCGGGTCGTCGGACGGCACGCACGCGTGGAGGTCGTCACGACCGGTGTGCTGCTCCAACGGCTGCAACGGGACCAGGAATTGACGGACGTCGACGTAGTCGTCCTGGACGAGTGCCACGAGCGGCACCTGGACGCGGACACCGTGGCCGCCTTCCTGGTCGACGTACGGGAGGCGCTGCGGCCCGAGTTGCGGCTGGTCGCGGCGTCCGCGACCACCGACGCGCAGGGGTGGGCCCGGCTGTTGGGCGGTGCGCCGGTGGTCGAGGCGGAGGGCGTCGCGTACCCGGTGGAGGTCGTGTGGACCCCGCCGGTACGTCCGGTCCGGCCGCCGCACGGGATGCGGGTGGACCCGGCACTGCTCACGCATGTGGCGTCGACGGTGCGGCGGGCGCTGGCCGAGCGGGACGGGGACGTGCTGTGTTTTCTGCCGGGCGTGGGCGAGATCGCCCGTGTCGCGGGGCAGTTGGGCAACCTCGGTGACGTCGAAGTCCTCCAGGTGCACGGGCGGGCACCTGCCGCCGTACAGGACGCTGTGCTGTCCCCGGGGGTACGTCGGCGGGTGGTGCTGGCGACGTCGGTGGCGGAGTCGTCGCTGACGGTTCCCGGTGTACGGCTGGTCGTCGACTCCGGGCTGGCGCGGGAGCCGCGGGTCGATCACGCGCGCGGGCTGAGCGCGCTCGCGACGGTACGGGCCTCGCAGGCGGCCGGACGGCAGCGGGCGGGGCGGGCCGGGCGGGAGGCGCCGGGGGCGGTGTACCGCTGCTGGGCGGAGGCCGAGGACGCCCGTCTGCCGCCTTTTCCGGCACCGGAGATCAAGGTGGCCGACCTGACGGCGTTCGCCCTCCAGACGGCGTGCTGGGGCGATCCTGACGCGTCCGGGCTGGCGTTGCTGGACGCGCCTCCCTCCGGGGCGATGGCGGCGGCGCGGGGTGTTCTGGCGGCGGTGGGCGCGGTCGACTCCGTCGGGCGGGCCACTGAGCGCGGGGCGCGGTTGGCCCGGCTGGGGTTGCATCCCCGACTGGGGCGGGCGTTGTTGGACGCGGGTGCGGCGGGTGCGGAGGTTGTCGCGCTGCTCAGCGAGGAGGCTCCGCGGTCGTACGGAGATGATCTTGCCGGGGCTCTGCGGCTTGCCCGGCGTGGGGGTGACGCCTATGCCGGGCGGTGGCGTGCGGAGGTTCGGCGGCTGCGGTCCGCGGGAGAAGAAATTTCCCGCCCACCCAACTCCCGTCCAATGGAAGGAACCGCCAAAAACGACGACTCACTCGTCGGACTCGTCGCCGCCCTCGCCTATCCCGAGCGAGTCGCCAAGGCCGACGGTGGTTCCTATCTCCTCGTCTCCGGTACCCGTGCCGAGGTCGGCGAGGGCAGTGCCCTCCGGGGCGCCCCCTGGATCGCCGTGGCCGTCGCCGACCGGCCTATCGGCAAGGGGCACGCACGCGTGCAGCTCGGGGCCGTCGTCGACGAGGATGTCGCCCGGTTCGCGGCCGGGGCGTTGCTCAGCGAGGTGGACGAGGTGCACTGGGCCGGCGGTGACGTCGTGGCCCGGCGTGTCGAGCGGCTCGGGGCGGTCGAGTTGGCGGTGCGGCCGCTCAAGGACGCCGACCCCGTCGCCGTACGGGATGCGCTGGTCGAAGGGCTGCGGCAGGAGGGGTTCGGGCTGCTGCGGTGGTCGGCGGATGCCCAGGTGTTGCGGCAGCGGCTGGCGTTTCTGCGTCTGCATGTCGGTGAGCCCTGGCCCGACGTGTCCGACGAGGCGCTGCACGCGCGCGTGGAGGAGTGGTTGGAGCCGGAGTTGGGGCGGGCCCGGCGGCGGAGTGATCTGGGGCGGATCGAGGCGGGGCAGGCGTTGCGGCGGTTGTTGCCGTGGGCCTCGGGGGACGCGGGGCGGTTGGACGAGTTGGCTCCGGAGCGGTTCTCGGTGCCGAGCGGGTCGAGGGTGCGGATCGACTACGGGAATGCCGAACAGCCCGTGCTCGCCGTGAAGTTGCAGGAGATGTTCGGGCTCCAGGAGTCACCGGAGGTCGCCGGGGTGCCGGTGCTCGTGCATCTGCTGTCCCCCGCCGGGCGGCCGGCCGCCGTGACCGCCGATCTGGCCTCCTTCTGGAAGGACGGTTACCGGGGCGTTCGGGCCGAGCTGCGGGGGCGGTATCCGAAGCATCCGTGGCCCGAGGACCCGGCGACCGCCGAGGCCACGCGGTTCACCAACGCGCGGCTCAGGCGGTGACCGGTTCCGGTTCGTGGACCTCGGTGGGGGCGGGGTCCCCTGGACGCCTGCTGCGGGCCTCCAGGTAGAGGGAGAGGGCCAGCAGGAGGATGCCGAGGCTCAGGAAGCCCCAGGGGAGGTAGGAGACCATCAGCAGGACGAGGGTGCGGTTGGACTTCACCAGGGCGACGGTGTGCTTGATGTAGTCCTCGCGCATCTTCACGTCGCCGGCGAACGCCGTCACCTTCGCGCGGCCGCCCAGGAGGGTGCCGCCGCGCAGTTCCTCCTTGTGGATCTCCTCGCCGTAGACCGGTGCTCCGGTGACGGGTTCCACCCAGAACTTGCGGACCGTGGTGTACCAGCGGGTGGTGCCCGTCTTGGCGACCGACTCCGGGGTGATGCCCTTGACGGGCATCGTCTTCGGGAAGGGGACCTTGGTCCAGGGGATGGTCTGCTCGAAGTAGTAGACCTTGACGCCGCGGAAGTTCTGAGTGCCCTTGTAGTGGATGGGGTTGGTGGTGCGGGTCTGCGCGTCGAAGTACTCGTAGTCCCGTTTCTGGGTCAGGAACGGCCACTTGAACTCGATGCCGTCCCGCTTGACCGGGTCGCCGTCGACCATCTCGCCGGTGGCGTGGACGGGCTCCTGGCTGTGCGCGTCGAAGATGTAGCGCTCGGGGATCGAGGAGACCATCTTGCCGTCGGGGCCCTGGACGTAGGACAGACCGTCCCAGACGACGACGTCCCGGCCGGCGGTCTTGTCGATCTTCTTGGCGGCTTCGACGTCGCCCTTGAGGGTCTGCACGATGGTGACCTTGGGGACCGTCTTGGCCTGCATGGTGCCGTAGTCGAGGAGGGTGGCGTTCTTCGCCTCCAGGACCATGTCCTGGTACTGGTTCGCCGGGATCTTGGCCAGGCGCGGGAAGGCGTACCACCGGATCAGCGGGGACAGCGCCGTGAAGAACACGGCGAGGGCGAGCAGGATCAGGCTGGCCTTGCGGTGCAACTCGGCCTCCTTCCCTGGCGGTTGAACACGCGCGTAAACGCTTGCGCAAACGTTTACGGGTGTGCGGGCACCGTCGTCAGCAGCGGTTTCGGGGAGGTCTTGCCCATCGGCGAGCCCATCGCGGTGATGGTCAGGACCAGCGCGAACGCGAGCACGAGTCCGGTCGTGGCGGCGATCAGGGCACGCATGCCGGCCTCCCGACAGACAGGAACTGATAGGTCGTCAGGTCGGGCACCGTAGCAACGCGCGCGCGAGATGAGAACACGTTGCACACGTACGAGGGCGCCCGCCCGCCGAAGCGGAGGGGCGCCCTCGTCACAGAGTCGCGCGGCGGGACTACGCGCTCGGCGATGCCGATGCCGACGTCGATGCCGACGCGCTCGGGTCGGCCGAAGTGCTCGGGCTCGGCGAGGAGGTGGCGGTCGCCGCCGTCACGGTCAGTTCGACCGTGAGGGTCGCGCCGCCCGTGGTGGTGATCCTGAGCAGGAAGGTGCCGGTGGTGTCGTCGGCGTACAGCTTCGGCAGCTTCAGGAGGCCGTCGGCGTCCGTGGCCAGGCCGGTGAGGGTGCGTACGGTCTTGCCGTCCGCGTCCTTGAAGTAGGGGCCCTTGTCGTTCTCGGTGGCGTCGTCCGCGGCCTTGATGAGGGTCGCGGTGGCCGCGACCTTGTCGGCGACCGCGCCGTTGTAGCTGGCCTTCACCTCGACCTGGTCGGCGAACTCGCCGCCCGCGGTGCAGGTCAGCGCGGTGGTGCTGGTGCGGGCGAGGGTGTCGGCGACCCGGGGCGTGACGCTGGCCGTGTAGTCGAGACCGGTGACCGTACGGCCGAGGACGGTGGCGCGGACGGTGAAGTCACCGGTCGTCTCACCGGCCTGGAGGGCCGGGGCGACGGCCACGCCGGAGGCGTTGGTGACAACCGTGGCGACCTTCTCGCCGCCGGTGAACGTGGCGTCCGTGGTCCCGACGATCGTGAACCGGATCCTGACCTTGGCGACGGCCTTGCCGGCCGAGGTCCTGGCGCTCGTGCTGATCTTCTTGCTGAACTGGTCGCCCGCCATCGCGGTCAGCTTCGCCGTGCCCGCGTCCGCCAGCTTGGCCACCGTGTCGGTGGGGGTCGGCGTCGGGGTCGGCGTGGGCGTCGGAGTCGGCGACGAGGTGGCCGGCGTGGTGGGGGTCGGCGACGAGGTCGACGGAGTCGACGACGAGTGCGAAGGCGTGGAACTCGCCCCGGAGTTGTCGTCGCTTCGGCCGGTGGACACGGTGCCCGTGCCGTCCGGGACCGAGTGGGTGCCCTTGCGGTAGTACTCCAGCCACGACAGGACCGTGTTCAGGTAGTCCTGCGAGTTGTTGTAGCTGAGGATCGCGCTGTGCAGGCCCGCGGTGGTCGACATGTTCCAGTCGTTGCGGCACAGGTAGTGGCCTGCGGCGAGCGCGGCGTCGTAGACGTTGTTGGGGTCCTTGACCCCGTCGCCGTTGCCGTCACGGCCCGCCCACGCCCAGGTCGACGGGATGAACTGCATGGGGCCGACGGCCTGGTCGTACTGGCTGTTGCCGTCGTACTGGCCGTTGTCGGTGTCCTTGATGAGCGCGAAGCCGTTGCCGTCGAGCGTGGGGCCCAGGATCTTGGAGGTCGTGGTGCCGTTCGCGTCGACCTGGCCGCCGCGCGCCTGGCCCGACTCGACCTTGCCGATGGCGGCGAGGAGTTGCCAGGGCAGGTTGCAGCCGGGCTTCGACTGGGCGAGTTCGGCCTCGGCCTTCTTGTAGGCGTCGAGGACGGTCGCGGGGATGCCCGCCTCCGCCTCACCGATCGAGACCGGGGTTCCTATGGTCGGCGGCTGGCTCGAACTCGGGCTCGGGCTGGGGCTGCTGAGCGGCGGGAGGTCCGTGTAGTACGGCGAGTCTCCGGTGGCGCTGTGCTCGGTGCTCCCGTCGGACGTCGCCTGGCCGGCGGCGGTCGCTCTGTCGCTGCCGGTCACCGCCGGAGCCTGGGACGCGGACAGTGCCGCGACCGCTGCCGCGGCCACCGCTGTCGTCGCCGCACCCTTGCGCAGCCGCCTGCCGAAATGCGCCGTCATGGAGTGAACCCCTCCCAGGGACGCCCGAGCGCCCGTCCTTGTCTGTTGCCTCTGCGCCTGTTGTGACGGTCGAGCCACGTCACAGGTTGCCCTCGTGGTGCTTTTCGGATGTTCTGTACGCTTGCTCCGCACTTCCGTTCGACCGCGTTCCCCCCTGCGCGGGGACCCAGGCGACCCTACGACAACTTGCTTTGCACGGGCACCCGTTGGTGACCGTTATTCACCGGTTGGCCATATGCCGATGTCTCCTACGAGGAGCCCTGTTGCCGTTCACCTTGAGTCACGCCGCCGCCGTACTGCCCGCCGTGCGCGGCGACGGAAGAGGGCGCGGCCGGCTGGTGCCGGCGGTGCTGGTGGCGGGCTCCTTCGCCCCCGACATGACCTACTACGCGGCGAGCGCGGTCCCCGGGGCGATGGAGTTCGGGAACGTCACGCACTCCATCCCGGGCGTCTTCACGGTCGACGTCCTCATCGCGTGGACGACGGTCGGCCTGTGGCTGGTGCTGCGCGAGCCCCTGGTGGCCCTGCTGCCGCGCACCCGCCGGCCCCGGACGGCGACCCTGCTGCGCTGCGGCGCCCCACGCGCGCGTGCGACCCCGTCACTGGCCGCCTGGTGGTACGTCTCCGCGGTCCTCGGCGGGCTGACCCATGTCGTGTGGGACGCGTTCACGCACCACGACCGGTGGGGCGTACGGCTGTTTCCCGTCCTCGACCGCACGGTGGGCGGCAGGCCGTTGTTCTCGGCTCTCCAGTACGGCAGTTCGGCCGTCGGCGCGCTGGTGATCACGGTGTTCGTGGTGCGTGCGCTACGACGGATTCCGGCCGCCGCACCGGTGGGGGTACCGGTGCTGTCGGTACGGGACCGGTGGGCGGCCGGGGTCGTCCTCGGAGGCTGCGCCCTGGTGGCGGCGGCGGAGCGGGCGTCCCGCTGGTGGGCCTACTGGGGTTCGACGGCAAGCGTCTGGGACCTGATCCCGACGCTGTGCTTCGGGGCGGGCGCCGGGCTGGTCCTTGGCGTACTGCTGTACGCCGTGGGCGTCCGCCTACGGCGTCCCGCGGCGGCCGGGGTGCCCGGCGGCGACCCGGACGAGGTCAGCGCGGGGCGGAGCCGTCCGGCGGGGTCGCGATGAACACCGTCATGGTGTGCACGGAGCGTGACCTCGGGAGCCGGGTGAGGACGAGATCCAGGTAGCTGCGGCCCAGGTCCGCCCACAGGCGCCAGACGGGGGTGCCGCTGGGGGCGATGGCCGGCCCCTGTGGGTGTCTGGCCTGTTCTCGGGGATCCACGTCCGTGTCGTCCCGGCGTGTGAGGCGGCGCCGTAGCCCTGCGGCCGTGTGCCGGACGGCCATGGCGAGGTCGGCGGGGATGCGGGCGGTGCTTGCGCCGGCCGCGAAGGCCGGGACCGGCGGACGGGGCGTGACCTGGGCGGCAGCGGCGTCGGCTGCCTGCATCCGGGTCCGCGCCCGGCCCGACCGGCGATGGAGCATGCGTATACCCATGCCCGCATCCTTACGGTCACCGGCGGCGGGGGGCGCCTTCGCGGGGGCCACGCGGGTGACGGGCCCTCCGGGGGTTGGGCGGGGAGTTTCTGTTGCCGAGGGGGGTGTGCCGGCCGGTTGCAGCGGGGGGGCTGATCCAGGTGAGCTCTGTCGAAAGCTCGCTCGGGATACGCACCTCCCCCGCCCAACCGCCGGAGGCTAGTGCGCGGCCGATTCCCAGTCCGGGCCCACGCCCACCGAGACGTCGAGGGGTGCTCGGAGGTGTACCGCGCCCGCCATTTCGTGGCGGACGAGTTCTTCCGTGGCCGCTCGCTCGCCGGGGGCGATTTCGAGGACGATTTCGTCGTGGACCTGGAGGAGCATGCGGGACTTGAGGCCGGCCTCGCGCAGGGCGCTGTCCACCTTGAGCATGGCCAGCTTGACGATGTCCGCCGCGGTGCCCTGGATCGGTGCGTTGAGGGCCATCCGCTCGGCGGCCTCGCGGCGTTGGCGGTTGTCGCTGTTGAGGTCGGGGAGGTAGCGGCGACGGCCGAAGAGCGTCGCCGTGTAGCCCGTCGCCCGCGCCTCGTCGACCGCGCGGCGCAGATAGTCCCGTACACCGCCGAAGCGCTCGAAGTACGTGTCCATCAGGACCCGTGCCTCGCCCGCGTCGATGTTCAACTGCTGGGAGAGGCCGAAGGCGGACAGGCCGTAGGCGAGGCCGTACGACATCGCCTTGATCTTGCGGCGCATCTCCGCGTCCACCGCGGGACCCTCGACGGAGAACACCTGGGAGGCGACCGTGGTGTGCAGGTCCTCGCCCGAGGTGAACGCCTCCAACAGGCCCTCGTCCTCGGAGAGATGGGCCATCACACGCAGCTCGATCTGGCTGTAGTCCGCGGTCATCAGGGACTCGAAGCCCTCACCCACCACGAAGCCCCGGCGGATCGCCCGGCCCTCGTCCGTGCGGACCGGGATGTTCTGCAGGTTCGGGTCGGTGGAGGAGAGACGGCCGGTCGCCGCGACCGTCTGGTTGAAGGTGGTGTGGATACGGCCGTCCGTCGCGATGGTCTTGATCAGGCCCTCGACGGTGACGCGCAGCTTCGCCTGTTCGCGGTGGCGGAGCATGATGACCGGCAGTTCGTTGTCCGTCTGGTTGGCGAGCCAGGCCAGGGCGTCGGCGTCGGTCGTGTAGCCGGTCTTCGTCTTCTTGGTCTTGGGCAGGCCGAGTTCGCCGAAGAGGACTTCCTGGAGCTGCTTGGGCGAGCCGAGGTTGAACTCGTGCCCGGCCGCCGCGTGCGCCTCCTTCACCGCCTGCTGCACGGCGCCGGCGAACATCTGCTCCATGGCTTCGAGGTGGGCCTTGTCGGCGGCGATGCCGGACCGCTCCAGGCGGGCGAGCAGGATCGAGGTGGGCAGCTCCATGTCACGGAGCAGGTCCGCCGCGCCGACCTCCTGGAGGCGCTCCCCGAAGGCGGTTCCCAGGTCGAGGATCGCGCGGGCCTGCACCATCAGGGCGTCCGCCTCGGCGCCGTCGTCCGCGCCGAAGGCCAACTGTCCGTCGGCCGTGGCCGCCGGGGCCAGCTCCCGGCCGAGGTACTCCAGGGACAGCGCGTCCAGGTCGAAGGAGCGGCGGCCGGGCTTGACCAGGTAGGCGGCGAGCGCGGTGTCCATGGAGATGCCGGCGATCGTCCAGCCGTGCTCGGCGAAGACCCGCATCGCGCCCTTGGCGTTGTGGAACACCTTGGGACGGTCGGCGTCCGACAGCCAGGTCGCGAACGCGTTCTCGTCGCTCTCGTCCAGCTCGGCCGGGTCGAACCAGGCGGCCTCTCCCCCGGCGGTGGCGAGCGCGACCTCGGTCACCGAGCCGGTGCCGAGCGCCCAGGTGTCGACGGTGGCGACGCCGAGGGGTTCCGTGCCGTAGTCGGCGAGCCAGCCGGTCAGTTCGCCGGTGCCGAGGACCGAGCCGTCGACCGCGACACCGCTCGCGGCGGCCGGGGTCGCGTCGGCCTCCTCGGTGCCGGGGTCGACGGCCAGCAGGCGCTCGCGCAACGAGGGGTTGCGGATCTCCAGGGTGTCGAGAACCATCGCGACGGCCGTGCGGTCGTACGGAGCGCGCTCCAGGTCGACGACCGTCTTCGGCAGCTCGACGTCCTTGACCATCTCGGTCAGCCGGCGGTTGAGCTTGACCGCGTCCAGGTGGTCGCGGAGGTTCTGTCCGGCCTTGCCCTTGACCTCGTCGACGCGCTCGACCAACTCGGCGAACGAACCGAACTGGTTGATCCACTTCGCGGCGGTCTTCTCGCCGACGCCGGGGATGCCCGGGAGGTTGTCGGACGGGTCGCCGCGCAGGGCCGCGAAGTCGGGGTACTGGGCGGGCGTCAACCCGTACTTCTCGACGACCTTCTCCGGAGTGAACCGGGTCAGCTCGGAGACGCCCTTCGTCGGGTAGAGCACCGTGGTGTGCTCGGACACGAGCTGGAAGGAGTCGCGGTCGCCGGTGACGATCAGCACGTCGAAGCCCTCGGCCTCGGCCTGGGTGGCGAGCGTGGCGATGACGTCGTCGGCCTCGAAGCCGTCGATCGCGAACCGCGACACATGCATCGCGTCGAGCAGCTCGCCGATCAGCTCGACCTGGCCCTTGAACTCGTCCGGGGTCTTGGAGCGGTTCGCCTTGTACTCCGTGAACTCCTCGGAGCGCCAGGTCTTGCGGGACACGTCGAAGGCCACCGCGAAGTGCGTGGGCGCCTCGTCGCGCAGGGTGTTGGCCAGCATCGACGCGAAGCCGTAGATCGCGTTCGTCGGCTGGCCCGTCGCGGTCGTGAAATTCTCCGCGGGCAGCGCGAAGAACGCGCGGTAGGCCAGCGAGTGCCCGTCCATCAGCATCAGCCGTGGACGGTCTCCGCCGGAGGTCTTGTCGGTCTTCTTCGATGCTGTCTCTGCCACGCCCCCGATCCTGCCACGCCCCACTGACAGTCGGGGTCACGGCGGCGGCGTCGAGGGGGCGCAACCTGTGGCGGCGAGCGCGCGAGGCGGGGTCGGGGGCAGAAGCGGTGGGCCGGTGATCGCCGCGGCGCCGACCGCGGGAGCGAGCGACGCCGGCCCCGGAGGCCACTGCCGGAGCCAAACCACCCCTGATCGCCTCAGCGCCCGGAAGGCCACGGTCCCCGCGCCGGAAGGCCGACGTGGCGACGGCGGAGGCGGTGAGCCCGGTCGCCGTCGCGGCAACGGCCGCAGAAGGAAACGACGGCCGCCCAGACGGTCACGATCCCCGCGCCGGAAGCCGGCGTCGCGGCAGCCGACGCGGGCGGATTCGGCCCGGCCCGCCGTGGCAAAGAACGGTCCGACCGAGCGACCCCGCCCATCACGGCGACGCGGACGACTTCTCCCCGCCCCCTCGCAGCAGCACCCCCATCGAACCAACCGAACCGATCTCCGCGTTGTCACCCCCGCGTGCGAGGATCGTAGACATAGCTCACAGGTGCCAGCGAAGGAGAGGCCGCGATGGCCACGAAGCCGCCCAAGGGTGATCCGGTCCAGGACTCGCCGCAGGTCACCGAGCCGAAGCACGCTGCCGCCGGCCTCCCGGCGATCGGGCACACGCTGCGGATCGCTCAGCAGCAGATGGGTGTGAAGCGCACCGCGCTGACGCTGCTGCGGGTCAATCAGAAGGACGGGTTCGACTGCCCGGGCTGCGCCTGGCCGGAGCCGGATCACCGGCACGCGGCGGAGTTCTGTGAGAACGGGGCGAAGGCGGTCGCCGAGGAGGCCACCCTGCGCCGGGTCACCCCGGCGTTCTTCGCGGCCCATCCGGTGGCCGATCTCGCGACGCGCAGCGGGTACTGGCTGGGACAGCAGGGGCGGCTGACGCATCCCATGTATCTCCCCGAAGGGGGCGAGCGGTACGAACCGGTCACCTGGGAGCGCGCGTTCGACATCGTCGCCGAGGAGCTCGCCGCCCTCGGCTCCCCCGACGAGGCCCTCTTCTACACCTCGGGCCGGACCAGCAACGAGGCCGCGTTCCTGTACCAGTTGTTCGCGCGGGAGCTGGGCACCAACAACCTGCCGGACTGCTCGAACATGTGCCACGAGTCGTCGGGTTCCGCACTGAACGAGACGATCGGCATCGGCAAGGGCAGCGTCCTCCTGGAGGACCTCTACCAGGCCGACCTGATCATCGTCGCCGGGCAGAACCCGGGCACCAACCACCCCCGGATGCTCTCCGCCCTGGAGAAGGCCAAGGCCAACGGCGCGAAGATCATCAGCGTCAACCCGCTCCCCGAGGCGGGCCTGGAGAAGTTCAAGAACCCCCAGACCCCGCAGGGCATGCTCAAGGGCGCCGCCCTCACCGATCTGTTCCTGCAGATCCGCATCGGCGGCGACCAGGCCCTTTTCCGTCTGCTCAACAAGCTCATCCTGGAGACGGAGGGTGCCGTCGACCAGACCTTCGTCGACGAGCACACCCATGGGTACGAGGAGTTCGCCGCCGCCGCGCGCGCGGCCGACTGGGACGAGACGCTCCTTGCGACCGGGCTGACCCGCCCGGAGATCGAGAAGGCCCTCGCGATGGTGCTCGCCTCGGAGCGCACCATCGTGTGCTGGGCGATGGGCCTCACCCAGCACAAGCACGCCGTCCCGACCATCCGCGAGGTCGTCAACTTCCTTCTGCTGCGCGGCAACATCGGCCGCCCCGGCGCGGGCGTGTGCCCGGTGCGCGGCCACAGCAACGTGCAGGGCGACCGCACCATGGGCATCTTCGAGCGCCCGGCGCCCGCCTTCCTGGACGCCCTGGAGAAGGAGTTCGGCTTCGCCCCGCCGCGCGAGCACGGCTACGACGTGGTCGCCGCGATCCGCGCGCTGCGCGACGGCGACGCGAAGGTGTTCTTCGCGATGGGCGGCAACTTCGTGTCCGCCTCCCCCGACACCGAGGTCACCGAGGCCGCCATGCGGCGCGCCAGGCTCACCGTGCACGTGTCGACGAAGCTCAACCGCTCGCACGCGGTCACGGGCGCGCGTGCCCTGATCCTGCCCACCCTGGGCCGCACGGAGCGCGATCTCCAGGGCGGCGGCGAGCAGGTTGTGACCGTCGAGGACTCCATGGGCATGGTGCACGCCTCGCACGGCCGCCTGGAGCCCGCGAGCACCCACCTGCTGTCCGAGCCGGCCATCGTGTGCCGCCTCGCCCGCCGGGTCCTCGGCGAGGAATCCCGCACGCCCTGGGAGGAGTTCGAGAAGGACTACGCGACGATCCGCGACCGCATCGCGCGCGTGGTCCCCGGTTTCGAGGACTTCAACGCGCGTGTCGCGCACCCGGGCGGCTTCGCCCTGCCGCACGCCCCGCGCGACGAGCGCCGTTTCCCGACCGCCACCGGCAAGGCCAACTTCACCGCCGCGCCGATCGAGTACCCCGAACTGCCGGAGGGGCGGCTGCTGTTGCAGACGCTGCGCTCGCACGACCAGTACAACACCACCATCTACGGCCTCGACGACCGCTACCGGGGCATCAAGAACGGCCGCCGGGTCGTACTGGTGCACCCGGAGGACGCCCGCAGGCTCGGCGTGGCCGACGGGTCGTACGTCGACCTGGTCGGTGAGTGGAAGGACGGTGTGGAGCGGCGGGCGCCCGGTTTCCGGGTCGTGCACTATCCGACCGCGCGGGGGTGCGCCGCCGCCTACTACCCCGAGACCAACGTCCTGGTCCCGCTGGACGCCACCGCGGACACCAGCAACACCCCGGCCAGCAAGTCCGTCGTCGTACGTCTGGAACAATCGGCCACCGACTGAGCGTTTGCTCAGCCGTCAGGTCCACCCAGGCGTACGACGAACGGAGCAGGCCCCATGGGCGAGCAGCAGCAAGGGAAGTTCCCGCAGGACGTCATCGACGAGTACACGGCTCTGGGCATCGACCTGATGGCCCTGTTCTCGGCGGGGTACCTCGGTACCCGGATGGGCGTGGAGATCGTGACGGCGTCCGCCGAGCGCGTCGTCGGCACCATGCCGGTCGAGGGGAACACCCAGCCCTACGGACTGCTGCACGGCGGCGCGTCCGCCGTACTGGCCGAGACCCTGGGTTCGCTCGGGTCCATGCTGCACGGCGGCAGCTCGAAGATCGCCGTCGGCGTCGACCTGAACTGCACCCACCACCGCGGCGCCCGCTCCGGCCTGGTGACCGGCGTGGCCACCCCCGTGCACCGGGGCCGGTCGACGGCGACGTACGAGATCGTGATCAGTGACGAGGACGGGCGGCGCGTCTGCACCGCGCGGCTGACCTGTCTGCTGCGGGACGTGAAGCCCGGCGACGGAATCCCCGCGGCCGTCGCGAGCTGAAATCGGCCGATCCCGGGCGGCGGCCGCACCCCCGCCTTCCCCACCCCCGTCCGCTCCCCTACCGTTTTCCCATGAGGCTGTCGGCATGAGCGGTATCGGGCCCGTCGAATCCGTCGACTCCCCCGAGGCGGACGGGAGTTACGAAGTCATCGGCGGCGACCGGCCCCGCCTGACGGACCGTTGGCACACCCTGTCGCCGCGCACCCGCAAGGCCGCGCTCGCGGCGGCCACGGCCGCCGCCGTGGCCGCCGGAGCCGTCCTCCTGCCGACCGCCCACGGGCACAGCGTCCCGGCCCCGGTCGTGCCCTGGCCGGCGAACGTCACCGAATGGCGCTACACCGGACTCGCGCAGACCACCGACTCCCCCACCACAACCGGTTTCTTCCGCTTCGCGGTGACCGTGGACAGCGGGCCCCCCGTCGCCATCCGCGTCATCGGCGCGGCCTTCGACGGACTCGACGCCCAGGCCGTACCCGAACCGTCCTTCACCGTCCGCACCGGCGTGACCCACCGCGTCACCGTGCAGATATCGGTTTCCGACTGTTCGGGACTGCCCCTGAATGCGGACCTCGCCTTTCTGGACGTAACGCTGCGTAACACGCGCGCAATACAACACCACAGTTTCATCTTCGGCAGCGCCTACTCCAAGGACCTTTCCCGGCTCCTCCACAGGGCCTGTGGCACGACAAACGCCAGGCCAGGCCCACGGCCAAGCGGAAGTGCAGGTTCTCAAAATGTGGACCTCGGCTGAATTCCGCCAAACCGGCCGAGACCCACCCTCCATGAAGCCCGCCAACCGACACGTCATAACAAGAAAGTCACAAGCCAGCTCACGACGATGCCCATGCCCACAGACCGGGCTTAGAGTCACGGCCAGTCACCGCTCCATCGGGAGTTGGGTACCAGCGCAGCACCTTGCCGCTCCAAACGGGGGCGACTGTGCCTGCGGAAAGGACTGATTGTGCGACAGCGTTCTTTGGTGATACTGACCTCCGTTCTCACGACCGGAGCTCTGACCCTCACCGCGTGCGGCTCCCGGGACAGCGGCAGCAACAGCGACAGCGGGTCGACCACCCTGACCATCGGTGTCGACGCCCCGCTGTCCGGTGAGAACTCCACCACCGGTCTCGGCATCCAGTACGGCGTCCAGATCGCCGTCGACGACGCCAACAAGAACAACTGGGTCCCCGGCGTCAAGTTCAAGGTCAAGGCCCTGGACGACAAGGCCCAGCCCGCCACCGGCCAGTCCAACGCCACCTCCTTCACCGGTGACACCAACGTCGTCGGCGCCGTCGGCCCGCTGAACTCCGGCGTCGCCCAGTCGATGCAGCAGGTGTTCTCCTCGGCCGACATGGTCGAGATCTCGCCGTCGAACACAGACCCCTCCCTGACCCAGGGCAAGAACTGGCGGACCAGCAAGACGCGGCCGTACAAGACGTACTTCCGCACCGCCACCACCGACGCCCTCCAGGGTTCCTTCGCCGCCGACTACGCGTACAACGGCCTCAAGAAGAAGAAGGTCTTCGTAGTCGACGACAAGCAGACCTACGGCGCCGGCCTGGCCGGGATCTTCAACAGCGCCTTCAAGAAGCTCGGCGGCTCCGTCGCGGGCACCGACCACGTCAACACCGGCGACACGGACTTCAGCTCCCTCGTCACCAAGATCAAGAACTCCGGCGCCGACCTGCTCTACTACGGTGGCCAGTACGACGAGTCGGAGAAGATCACCAAGCAGCTCAAGGGCGCCGGCGTCAACATCCCGCTGTTCGGCGGTGACGGCATGTTCGCCAGCACCTACATCCAGACCGCCGGCAAGGCCGCCGAAGGCGACCTCGCCACCTCCGTCGGCGTCCCCGCCGACACCCTGCCCGCCGCCAAGCAGTTCATCGCGACCTACAAGGCCAAGGGCTACAAGGGTGACTACGGCGCCTACGGTGCCTACGCCTACGACGCCGCCACCGCCATCATCAAGGCCGTGAAGGCCGTCAAGGACGGCAACAGCGACAAGCTGCCCTCCGGCAACGACCTCCGCTCCAAGGTCGTCGCCGCCGTACAGAAGTCCAACTTCGAAGGCATCTCCGGCAAGGTCTCCTTCGACCAGTACGGCGACACCGAGAACAAGCAGCTCACCGTCTACCAGGTCGAGAACGGCGCCTGGAAGGCCGTGAAGACCGGCACCTTCAACGGCAGCTGATCTTCAGCTCCAGCACCACCGCACCACGGGCCGCGCGGAAGGAGGATCCCGACCGCGCGGCCCGTTGTCACACCCCCACCCCCAGGCACGCGATCTGTGCACACGACCCCAGCGACAATGGAGGCCACGCGGTGAACACCCTGCCGCAGCAGCTGGCCAACGGGCTGCTCCTAGGCTCGATGTACGGGCTGATCGCCATCGGCTACACGATGGTGTACGGCATCGTCCAGCTCATCAACTTCGCGCACGGCGAGATCTTCATGACCGGGGCCTTCGGCGCCCTCACGGTCTACGCCTACATCCTGCCCGACGGCACCTCGATGGTGGTCGCCGTACCACTCATGCTGATCGGCGGCGGAATCGTCTCCGTCCTCGTCGCGGTAGGGGCCGAACGATTCGCCTACCGCCCCCTGCGGCAAGCACCACGACTGGCCCCCCTCATCACCGCCATCGGCCTCTCCCTGTCCCTCCAGGAACTCGTCCGGAACTTCTACCCGGGCGCCGACAAGGCCCGCTCCTTCCCCAGCCTCGACGCCAACTACGACATCGGCTCCGTGACCATCTCCGACGCCGACATCTTCCTGGTCGTCGCCGCCATCGTGTGCATGTCCGGCCTCGCCTGGTTCGTCCGCAAGAGCCGCACCGGCCGCGCCATGCAGGCCACCGCGCAGGACCCGGACACCGCCCAGCTCATGGGCATCGACACCAACCGCATCATCGTCGTCGCGTTCGCCATCGGCGGCTTCTTCGCCGCCGTGGCAGCCGTCTCCTACGGCCTCAAGTACGGCAACATCGACTACCGCATGGGCTTCCTGATGGGCCTCAAGGCCTTCACCGCGGCCGTCATGGGCGGCATCGGCAACATCTACGGCGCCATGCTCGGCGGCGTCGTCCTCGGCGTGGCCGAGACCCTCGCCTCCGCCTACATCAGCCACATCCCCGGCATGCAGCAGCTCGGCGGCTCCAGCTGGGCCAACGTCTGGGCCTTCTGTCTCCTCATCCTCGTACTGCTGTTCAGGCCACAAGGCCTGCTCGGCGAACGCGTCGCGGACAGGGCGTGATCACATGACCGAGACGACCAAAACCCCGGACACCCCGCCCACCGACGCCACACCGGCACCGGCGACACAGCGGGGCATCATCCCGCTGCCCCTCGGGGCCGCCCGCGCCCTGCTCCTGGTCGGCGGCATCGCCACCACTGCCTCCACGTTCCTGCGCTGGACCTGGACCTCCGACTTCCCCGGCGACCTCACCGTGAACGGCTACCCCGGCGGCCTCCAGGTCCTCAGCCTCGTGGCCGGCCTCATCACCGCGGTCTTCGCCCTCTCCACCTACGGCATCCGAGGACTCGGCTGGCTGCTGCCCGCCCGCAACAACGCACCCCTCGTCCTGACCGCCCTCGGCGGCTTCGCCGTCACCTGGTACACGGTCATCTCGATCGCCGCCGAACTCGGCGGCATCGTCAACTGGGAGCCCGGCACCTACATCGCCGCCGTCGCCTCCCTGCTCCCCGTCATCGGCGCCCTCGCCCTCCCGCAGGCCGCCACCGACACCACCAAGGAAGCGCTCAAGGCGTCCATCGCCAAGCCCGAGCGCATCCCGGCCCCCCAGGCCACCGCACCCTGGATACAGCGACTGGTCATCACGATCGTCGCCGCCCTCGCCCTCACCGTCTTCGCCTACGGCATCGACGCCGAGGACGAACTCTTCGTCGGCTTCCTCATCGTCGTCGTCTTCACCGCCTGGGCGCTGCAGACCGCCGGTCTCTTCGACCGGTTCAGCCACCTCACCGCGAACAACCGCAGCTTCGCCCTCGCCATGGGCTTCGTCGCCGCGATCGCCTTCCCCTTCACCCAGACCAACGACCACTACGCCAACCTCGGCGTCAACATCCTGATCTTCGGCACCGTCGCCCTCGGCCTCAACATCGTCGTCGGCCTCGCCGGACTCCTCGACCTCGGCTACGTCGCCTTCCTCGGCGTCGGCGCCTACACGGCCGCCCTGGTCTCCGGCTCCGAGTTCTCCAAGTTCTCCGGCGTCCAGTTCCCGTTCTGGGCCGCCGCCCTCACCGGCGCCGCCGCCAGCCTGGTCTTCGGCGTCCTCATCGGCGCCCCCACCCTGCGCCTGCGCGGCGACTACCTCGCCATCGTGACCCTCGGCTTCGGAGAGATCTTCCGCATCGCCGTCAACAACATGGACGGCGTCTCCGGCCCCGACATCACCAACGGCCCCAACGGCATCCCGTCCATCCCCGACCTGTCGTTCTTCGGCTTCAACTTCGGTGACAGCCACGACATCGGCAGCTTCACGATCGGCCGGTTCGCCAACTACTACCTGCTCATGGTCCTGATCATGGCGCTCGTGGTCACGATCTACCGCCGCGCCTCCGACTCCCGCATCGGCCGCTCCTGGATCGCCATCCGCGAGGACGAGACCGCCGCCACCGCCATGGGCATCAACGGCTTCCGCGTCAAGCTCATCGCCTTCGCCCTCGGCGCCACCCTCGCCGGCCTCGCGGGCACGGTCAGCGCGCACGTCACCTACAGCGTCGTGCCCAACCCGTACCAGTTCGCCGGAGCGGCCCCGCCCAACTCCGCGTTCCTGCTCGCCGCCGTAGTCCTCGGCGGCATGGGCACCGTCTCCGGACCCTTCCTCGGCGCGGCCCTGCTCTACCTGCTCCCGGAGAAGCTCGTCGCCCTCCAGGACAAGTCACTCCTCGCCTTCGGCATCGCGCTCATCCTCCTGATGCGCTTCCGCCCCGAAGGCATCATCCCCAACCGCCGACGCCAGCTCGAATTCCACGAGACCGGCCAACTCGACGTACCGGACACCACGACCCTGACCGAACCCGCCATCACCAAGGCAGGGGCGTAGAGAGCCATGACGACACCTGTACTCGAAGCCCGTGACGTCACCATGCGCTTCGGCGGCCTCACCGCCGTCCGCTCCGTCGACTTCACCGTCAACGCCGGCGAGATCGTAGGCCTCATCGGCCCCAACGGCGCCGGCAAGACCACCTTCTTCAACTGCCTCACCGGCCTCTACGTCCCCACCGAGGGCACCGTCTCCTACCAGGGCACGGTGCTCCCGCCCAAGCCCCACCTGGTGACCAAGGCCGGCATCGCCCGCACCTTCCAGAACATCCGCCTGTTCGCCAACATGACGGTCCTGGAAAACGTCCTCGTCGGCCGCCACACCCGCACCAAGGAGGGCCTCTGGTCCGCCCTCCTGCGCGGCCCCGGCTTCAAGAAGGCCGAAAAGGCGAGCGAGGAACGCGCCATGGAACTCCTGGAGTTCATCGGCCTCGCCCACAAGCGCGACCACCTGGCACGCAACCTCCCCTACGGCGAGCAGCGCAAGCTGGAGATCGCGCGGGCGCTTGCCTCCGAACCCGGCCTCCTCCTCCTGGACGAGCCGACGGCCGGCATGAACCCCCAAGAGACGCGGGCGACCGAGGAGTTGGTCTTCGCCATCCGCGACAAGGGCATCGCCGTCCTCGTCATCGAGCACGACATGCGCTTCATCTTCAACCTCTGCGACCGCGTCGCCGTCCTAGTCCAGGGCGAGAAGCTCGTCGAAGGCACCTCCGACGTCGTCCAGGCCGACGAACGCGTCGTAGCCGCCTACCTGGGCGAACCGTTCGAGGCCGACTCCACGGCAGCACCGACGGACGCGGAGAGCACGACCAGCACCAAGGGAGAAGCCCAGTGACCGCACTACTGGAGGTCGAGGACCTCAGGGTCGCCTACGGCAAGATCGAAGCCGTCAAGGGCATCTCCTTCAGCGTGGAGGCCGGCCAGGTCGTCACCCTCATCGGCACCAACGGCGCCGGCAAGACGACGACCCTCCGCACCCTCTCCGGCCTCCTCCAGCCCGCCTCGGGGAAGATCACCTTCGACGGCAAGCCGCTGAAGAACGTCCCCGCCCACAAGATCGTCGCCCTCGGACTGGCCCACTCCCCCGAAGGCCGGCACATCTTCCCCCGCCTCACCATCGCCGAGAACCTCCAACTCGGCGCCTTCCTCCGCAAGGACAAGGAAGGCATCGAGAAGGACATCCAGCGCGCCTACGACCTCTTCCCGATCCTCGGCGAACGTCAGAAGCAGGCCGCGGGAACCCTCTCCGGCGGTGAGCAGCAGATGCTGGCGATGGGCCGCGCCCTGATGTCCCAGCCGAAACTTCTGATGCTCGACGAGCCCTCCATGGGCCTCTCGCCGATCATGATGCAGAAGATCATGGCGACGATCGTCGAACTGAAGGCGTCGGGCACGACGATCCTCCTGGTCGAACAGAACGCCCAGGCGGCCCTCTCCCTCGCCGACCAGGGCCACGTCATGGAGGTCGGCAACATCGTCCTCTCCGGCACCGGCGAGGACCTCCTGCACGACGAGTCGGTACGCAAGGCGTACCTGGGCGAGGACTGAGCCCCTGCCCCTCTCCTACGACGAGGCCCGCGCCCCCAGCTTCGGGGGTGCGGGCCTCGTCGTAGGTACAGGTACCGTCGCGGGTGTCAGCCCTTCCCGGACTTCTTCTCGTCGGCGTCCTGGATGACCGCCTCGGCGACCTGCTGCATGGACATCCGACGGTCCATGGACGTCTTCTGGATCCAGCGGAACGCGGCGGGCTCGCTCAGGCCGTACTCCGTCTGCAGAATCGACTTCGCCCGGTCGACCAGCTTGCGGGTCTCCAGCCGCAGCGTGAGGTCGGCGACCTCCTGCTCCAACTGCTTCAACTCCGTGAAGCGCGAGACGGCCATCTCGATCGCGGGCACGACGTCACTCTTGCTGAACGGCTTCACCAGGTACGCCATCGCACCGGCGTCCCTGGCCCGCTCGACGAGGTCGCGCTGCGAGAAGGCGGTGAGCATCAGTACGGGTGCGATGGACTCCTCGGCGATCTTCTCGGCGGCGGAGATCCCGTCCAGCTTGGGCATCTTCACGTCGAGGATCACGAGGTCGGGCTTGTGCTCACGAGCCAGCTCGACGGCCTCCTCACCGTCACCGGCCTCACCGACGACGGTGTACCCCTCCTCCTCCAGCATCTCTTTGAGATCGAGCCGGATCAGGGCCTCGTCCTCGGCGATGACGACACGGGTCGTCAGCGGAGGCACGTGCGACTTGTCGTCGTCGGGCGCGTCCACGGGCTGGGGCGACTCGGGGGCGGTCACGGGGGGCTCCTTGTTCAGGGCACGGGGGTAGTGCTGGGCAAGAGCCTACCTAGCTGCGACTCCGCACGGGGAACCGGTACACTCCTCTGGGGTTGGCCAGCCGGGTTGGCGGAATGGCAGACGCTGATGTCTCAAACACATCTGTCCGAAAGGACGTGCGGGTTCGACTCCCGCACCCGGCACCTCTGAAGCGGAGGATCACGTTCGCGTGATCCTCCGCTTTTTGCTGTGTCCGATATCGATCACTCACGCAGAGTGTTCGCATGGACTTTCACGGGACTGAGGTTCGACACAAGGCGCTGACCCTGCTCCGCAACGGCGCGCGGAACGCCGATGTGGCTCGCCGTGCCGCTCGGCACGGTCGGTTACTGGAAGCACGTGGACCGCGCTAAACGCGGCGAGTGCCCAGGGAAACACGACGCGAAGTGTCCACGCTGCGACGGACGCGACCTCGACCACGCGGCATACAGCTATGTACTCGGTCTCTATCTCGGAGACGGCCACATCAGTCAGTACTCGGCGCACCGCGTACCCAGCCTCATGATCGCGTGCGACGAGTCATGGCCCGGGCTCATGGACGACTGCGAAGAAGCCGTGCGCGCCGTCTTTCCCGACAACTCCGTGTGCCGAGTCCGGCGGGTTGGCTGCCGCAATGTGAAGGTCTACTCGAAGCACCTGCACTGCCTGTTCCCTCAACACGGCCCCGGGAAGAAGCACGAACGTCCTATTGCCCTCGCCCCCTGGCAACAGGACATCATCGACGCCCACCCCTGGGAATTCATCCGGGGCCTGATCCACTCCGACGGCTGCCGGATCACCAACTGGACGACCCGCATGGTCGCCGGTGAGCGCAAGCGCTACGAATACCCGCGGTACTTCTTCGCCAACAAGTCGGACGACATCCGGAAGCTCTTCACCGACGCCCTCGACAAAGTCGGCGTCGAGTGGACAACCCTCGCCCGTGGCAGCGACCCCTTCAACGTATCCGTCGCCCGCCGCGCCTCAGTCGCCCTCATGGACACCCACATAGGCCCCAAATACTGACCCCCCGCCCCTACTTGGGACTGTCGTCCTCGCCGATGTGGTGGACCCGGACCAGATTCGTCGAGCCGGCGACACCGGGCGGGGAACCCGCCGTGATGACGACGATGTCGCCCTTTTCGCAGCGGCCGTACTTCAGGAGGAGTTCGTCGACCTGGTCGACCATCGCGTCGGTGGAGTCGACGTGGGGGCCGAGGAAGGTCTCCACGCCCCAGGTGAGGGTGAGTTGGGCCCTGGTGGCCGGGTCGGGGGTGAAGGCCATCAGGGGGATGGGGGACCTGTAGCGGGAGAGGCGGCGGACCGTGTCGCCGGACTGGGTGAAGGCGACCAGGAACTTCGCGCCGAGGAAGTCGCCCATCTCCGCCGCCGCGCGGGCGACCGCGCCGCCCTGGGTGCGGGGCTTGTTGCGTTCGGTCAGGGGCGGGAGGCCCTTGGCGAGGATGTCCTCCTCGGCCGCCTCGACGATCTTCGCCATCGTGCGGACCGTCTCGATGGGGTACTTGCCCACGCTGGTCTCGCCGGAGAGCATCACCGCGTCCGTGCCGTCGATCACGGCGTTGGCCACGTCCGAGGCCTCCGCGCGCGTGGGGCGGGAGTTCTCGATCATCGAGTCGAGCATCTGGGTGGCGACGATGACCGGCTTGGCGTTGCGCTTGGCGAGTTTGATCGCGCGCTTCTGGACGATCGGGACCTGCTCCAGGGGCATTTCGACGCCGAGGTCACCGCGGGCCACCATGATGCCGTCGAACGCGGCGACGATGTCGTCGATGGCGTCGACCGCTTGGGGCTTCTCCACCTTGGCGATGACGGGGAGGCGGTGGCCTTCCTCGTCCATGATGCGGTGGACGTCGTCGATGTCCTTGCCGCTGCGGACGAAGGAGAGGGCGATGACGTCGAAGCCGGAGCGCAGCGCCCAGCGGAGGTCGTCCTCGTCCTTGTCGGAGAGGGCGGGGACCGAGACGGCGACGCCGGGGAGGTTGAGGCCCTTGTGGTCGGAGACGATGCCGCCTTCGACGACCTTGGTGTGGACGCGGGGGCCGTCGACGGCGGTGACTTCGAGGCAGACCTTGCCGTCGTCGACGAGGACGCGCTCGCCGGGGGTGACGTCGGCGGCGAGGCCGGTGTAGGTCGTTCCGCAGGACTGGCGGTCGCCTTCGGCGCCTTCCTCGACGGTGATGGTGAAGGTGTCTCCGCGTTCAAGGAGTACGGGTCCTTCGGTGAAGCGGCCGAGTCGAATCTTCGGACCTTGAAGGTCGGCGAGCATTCCGACGCTTCGGCCGGTCTCTTCGGAGGCCTTTCGCACGCGCTGGTAGCGCTCCTCGTGTTCGGCGTGGGTGCCGTGGCTGAGGTTGAAGCGGGCTACGTCCATTCCGGCTTCGACCAGGGCTTTGATCTGGTCGTACGAGTCGGTGGCGGGGCCCAACGTACAGACGATTTTTGCTCGGCGCATGATGCGAGCCTAGGGCTTACCGGCCGGTAGGGAATTCGCCGTGCATGACTACTCAACAACCTTTGGGTGAAGGGTTATTGACAAGGCTTGAATGTGCGACCGGGTGCTCCAATGAGCGTTCGAACGGTCGAATTACGGGCTCCGTTCACAGGCTCGGCGGTGCCATCGTGAAGCGCGCGTTGACCTGGGCGTACACGTGTTGCCGTTGGGGTTCGAGGTCGAGGGGTGCGGCGGCGGTGTCCTCGGCGGCGGCTCCGGCGAGGGACATGGAGCGCATACGGGTGGGGGGTGCGCCGTAGGGCTGGGCGTTCTCGGCGCCGATGTCGGCGAGTTCGACGAGGGCGGCGAGGGTGGTGCCGAGTGCTTCGGCGTATTCGCGGGCGCGTTGGACGGCTTCGCGTACGGCTTGCTGGCGGGCCTGGCGGTGGACGGGTGAGTCGGGGCGCAGGGCCCACCAGGGGCCGTCGACGCGGGTGAGTTCGAGGTCGGCGAGGCGGGTGGTGAGTTCGCCGAGGGCGGTGAAGTCGGCGAGTTCTGCGGTGATGTTGACCCTGCCGTGGTAGCGGCGGATGCGTTCGCCCCGGCCGTGTTCGGCGAGTTCGGGGGTGATGGCGAAGCCGCCGGTCTCCAGGCGTTCGACGGCTTCGCCGTAGCTCTTGACCAGGTCGAGGACGGTGGTGTTGCGGCGGGTGAGGTCGTCGAGGGCGGCGCGGCGGTCGCGGCCGCGGGCGGCGACGGTGATGCCGATGCGGGCGATCTCGGGGTCGACTTCGAGGCGGGCTTCGCCGCGGACGGCGATGCGGGGGGCGTCGGGTGTGCCGTAGGGGACGGCGGGTTGGGGGTCGTCCGGGGTGGGGGTGGTCATACGTCCCACTCTGTCAGGTGTGCCGTCTGCCGGTCATCAGATCGAAACCTGAGGAGTCTGTCGCCTGCGGTAAGAAGCGAGTAAGAATCTACGCGCGTTGTTGACCGTTCCCTGAGGAGAACCAGACATGCCCTTGAACCGCCGGAAGTTCCTGAAGAAGTCCGCCGCGACGGGCGCGGGTGTCGCCCTGGCCGGTGCGGCCGCGGCTCCGGCGGCGCAGGCCGCGGAGAAGAAGCCCGGCAGGCACGGCAAGCGGTACTCCCTCACCGTCATGGGCACGACCGACCTGCACGGTCATGTCTTCAACTGGGACTACTTCAAGGACGCCGAGTACACGGACGCCAAGGGCAACGCCATGGGTCTGGCGCGGGTTTCGACCCTGGTGAACCAGATCCGCGCGGAGAAGGGCCGGCGGAACACGCTGCTGCTGGACGCGGGCGACACGATCCAGGGCACCCCGCTGACGTACTACTTCGCGAAGGTGGATCCGATCACCGCCAAGGGCGGGCCGGTGCATCCGATGGCGCAGGCGATGAACGCGATCGGGTACGACGCGGCGGCGCTGGGCAACCACGAGTTCAACTACGGCATCGAGACGCTGCGGAAGTTCGAGGACCAGTGCCGTTTCCCGCTGTTGGGGGCGAACGCGCTGGACGCGAAGACGCTGAAGCCGGCGTTCCCTCCGTACTTCATCAAGAAGTTCCGGGTGCCGGGCGCGCCGCCGGTGAAGGTGGCGGTGCTGGGGCTGACGAACCCGGGGATCGCGATCTGGGACAAGGCGTATGTGCAGGGGAAGTTGACGTTCCCGGGTCTTGAGGAGCAGGCGGCGAAGTGGGTGCCGAAGCTTCGGTCGATGGGGGCGGACGTCGTCGTGGTGTCGGCGCATTCGGGGTCGTCGGGGACGTCGTCGTACGGTGATCAGCTCCCGTATGTGGAGAACTCGGCGGCGCTGGTCGCGCAGCAGGTGCCGGGGATCGACGCGATCCTCGTCGGGCACGCGCATGCGGAGATCCCGGAGTTGAAGGTCGTGAACGCGGCGACGGGGAAGACCGTCGTGCTGTCCGAACCGCTGTGCTACGCCGAGCGGTTGAGCGTGTTCGACTTCGAGTTGGTCTTCGAGAAGGGGCGTTGGACGGTCGAGTCGGTGGCGGCCTCGCTGCGGGACGCGAAGACGGTCGCGGACGATCCGAAGATCACCAGGCTGCTGAAGGACGAGCACGCTCTGGTCGTGGAGTACGTCAACCAGGTGGTCGGTACGGCGACTTCGACGCTCACGACCGTCGACGCGCGGTACAAGGACGCCCCGATCATCGACCTGATCACCAAGGTCCAGGAGGACGTGGTGAAGGCGGCGCTGGCGGGGACGGCGTACGCCTCGCTGCCGGTGATCGCGCAGGCGTCGCCGTTCTCGCGGACCTCTCAGATCCCGGCGGGCGAGGTGACGATCCGGGATCTGTCGGGTCTGTACGTGTACGACAACACGCTGGTCGCGAAGGTGCTGACGGGTGCTCAGGTGCGGGCGTATCTGGAGTACTCGGCGGAGTACTTCGTGCAGACGGCGGCGGACGTGGCCGTCGATCCGGAGAAGCTGACGAACGCGAACGGCCGTCCTGACTACAACTACGACTATGTGTCGGGGTTCTCGTACGAGATCGACATCGCGCAGGCGGCCGGTTCGCGGATCAAGAACCTCACCTACGGCGGTGCGGCGCTGGACGACGCGCAGCAGTTCGTGCTGGCGGTGAACAACTACCGGGCGAACGGCGGTGGTGCGTTCCCGCATGTGGCGTCGGCGACCGAGGTGTGGTCGGAGTCGACGGAGATCCGTACGCGGATCGCGGAGTGGGTGACCGCGAAGGGTGTGCTGGATCCGGCGGACTTCGCCTCGGTGGACTGGAAGTTGACGCGGAACGGGACGCCGGTGTTCTAGGGCTGCCCCTTCATTTTCTTAGCGTCCCTCGACGAGTGGTGTGAGGGTGCGGGCCTCGCGGGCCGGCGGGATCTGGGCCTGCGGGTCGAGGCCGAAGGTCGTGAACGCCGTTCGGCCCGGCAGTGGGTAAGGCTCCTTGCCGGTCACGGAGTTGAGGATGGTGGCGCTGCGCCAGGCGGCGAGACCGAGGTCCGGGGCGCCGACTCCATGGGTGTGGAGTTCGGCGTTCTGGACGTAGACCTGGCAGCCGGAGTCGGTGACGGAGGGGTCGAGGACGAGTCTGAACTGCTCGTCGACACAGGGGCGTTGGGCGCTGTCGCGGCGGAGGTAGGGGTCGAGTCCGGCGAGGATGCGGTCGAGGGGGCGTTCGCGGTAGCCGGTGGCGAGGACGACGGCGTCGGTGGTGAGGCGGGAGCGGGTGTTCTGCTGGATGTGTTCCAGGTGGAGTTCGACCTTGGTGGTCGCGATGCGGCCGGCGGTGCGGACGCGGACGCCGGGGGTGAGGACGGCGTCGGGCCAACCGCCGTGCAGCGTACGGCGGTAGAGCTCGTCGTGGATGGCGGCGATGGTGTCGGCGTCGATGCCCTTGTGGAGTTGCCACTGTGCGGTGACGAGGCGGTCGCGGACGGGTTCGGCGAGGGCGTGGAAGTAGCGGGCGTAGTCGGGGGTGAAGTGCTCCAGACCGAGCTTGGAGTACTCCATGGGGGCGAAGGCCTCGCTGCGGCCGATCCAGTGGAGCTTCTCGTGTCCTGCGGGCCGGTTGCGGAGCAGGTCGAGGAAGACTTCGGCGCCGGTCTGTCCGGAGCCGATGACGGTGATGTGCTCGGCGGCGAGGAAGTGCTCGCGGTGGGCGAGGTAGTCGGCGGCGTGGACGACGGGGACGCCGGGGGCTTCGACGAGGGGCTTGAGCGGGTCGGGGACGTAGGGGGCGGTGCCGATGCCGAGGACGATGTTCTTGGTGTAGCTCCGGCCGAGGGCTTCGGCTTCGCCGTCGCTGTCGAGCTGGGTGAAGTCGACCTCGAAGACGTCGCGTTCGGGGTTGAAGCGGACGGCGTCGACCTGGTGGCCGAAGTGGAGGCCGGGGAGGTTGTCCGCGACCCAGCGGCAGTAGGCGTCGTATTCGGCGCGCTGGATGTGGAAGCGCTCGGCGAAGTAGAAGGGGAAGAGGCGGTCGCGGGCCCTCAGATAGTTGAGGAAGGACCAGGGGCTGGCGGGGTCGGCGAGGGTCACCAGGTCGGCGAGGAAGGGGACTTGGACGGTGGCGCCGTCGATGAGCAGGCCGGCGTGCCAGTCGAAGCCGGGGCGCTGTTCGTAGAACGCGGTGTCGAGTTGGGTGAGGGGGTGGGCGAGGGCGGCGAGGGAGAGGTTGAACGGTCCGATGCCGATGCCGACCAGGTCGCGGGGTGGATCGGGTTCGTGGCGTGGGGGGTTGGGGGTCCGGGGGTGACCCGTCGGGGGGTGGTTCATCGGGGGGTGTGTCCTTCCACCAGTTTCAGGAGGGCGGCCAGGTCGTCGGGCCGGGTGTGGGGGTTGAGGAGGGTGGCCTTGAGCCAGAGCCGTCCGTCGGGCGCGGCCCGGCCGAGGACGGCCCGGCCGTCGGTGAGGAGTTGTCGGCGTACGGCGGCCACGGCGTCGTCGGTGGCTTCGGCCGGCCGGAACAGGACGGTGCTGATGACGGGTCGGCCGTAGAGCTCGAAGCCGGGGTGGTTGTGGACGAGGGCGGCGAACTCCCGTGCGCGGGCGCAGACTTGGTCGACGAGGGTGCCGAGGCCGGTGCGGCCGAGGGTTTTGAGGGTGACGGCGATCTTGAGGACGTCGGGGCGTCTGGTGGTGCGCGTCGAGCGGCCGAGGAGGTCGGGGAGGCCGGCTTCGGTGTCGTCGTCGGCGTTGAGGTAGTCGGCGCGCTGGGTGAGGGCGGCGAGGTCGCGGGGGTGCCGTACGGCGAGGAGGCCTGCGGCGGCGGGCTGCCAGCCGAGTTTGTGCAGGTCGAGGGTGACGGTGTGGGCGCGGTCGAGGCCGGCGAGTCGATCGCGGTGCCGGTCGCTGAAGACGAGGCCTCCGCCGTAGGCGGCGTCGATGTGGAGGCGGGCGCCGTGGGCGGCGCACAGGCCGGCGATCTCGGGGAGCGGGTCGATGAGGCCGGCGTCGGTGGTGCCGGCGGTGGCGGCGACCAGGACGGAGCCGCGGGCGCGGGGCAGTGCGGTGAGGGCCCTGTCGAGGGCGGCGGGGTCGAGGGTGCCGGCCGGGGTGGGGACGACGACGGGGTCGGGCAGGCCGAGGAGCCAGGCGGCGCGGGGCAGGGAGTGGTGGGCGTTGCCTCCGCACACCAACTGCACGGCGGAGCTGTGGGCTTCGCGGGCGAGCAGCAGGGCGAGTTGGTTGGCTTCGGTGCCGCCGGTGGTGACGAGGGCGTCGGCGAGGCCGATCTCGTGGGCGAGGGTGCGGGTGACGAGGGCTTCGAGGGCGGAGGCGGCGGGGGCCTGGTCCCAGGAGTCCAGCGACGGGTTGAGGACGCTGACGGCGAGATCGGCGGCGGCGCTGACGGCGAGCGGCGGGCAGTGCAGGTGTGCTGCGCAGAGCGGGTCGGCGGGGTCGGCGGCGCCTTCCGCGAGCGCGTGCACGAGGGTGCGCAGGGCGTCCGGGTCGCCTTCGTCCGGGAGTACGTCCCCCACGATGTCCGCGACGCGTGCGGCGACGGCGTCCGGGCCGCCGGCCGGCAGCGGTCCGCCGCGGGCCCGGCGGCCGGTGTCGAGCGCGGTGAGGACGGTGTCGAGCAACGGCCGCAGGGCGTCGGGGCCTTCGGGTCCTGAGGCGAGGGGCACGTGGCTCATGGGCTGTCCTCCGGGGCGCGGGGCGGGGAGGGTTCCAGCTTGGACCTGGTTGGGTCGACGCGCCCGGGAGAACAACGATCAGAACCCGAAAGGGGGTACGGGGGCCTGCGGCGCTTTGGCGGTTGTTCGGTGCGGGGTGTTGGTGCTCGGGTATCTGGGGGCTGCCGCCCCCAGATACCCCGCTTCGGCCCTTAAGGGGCCTCGTCCTCAAACGCCGGACGGGCTGGATTGTGCCGGCCTGCGTTGGAAGGGCGAAGCCCCTTGGACTCAGGCGCCTGCCTCGCGGACCCGCAACGCCCTTGCCAAGTCGTCCAGTTCGTCGATCAGTTTGCGGCGTAGGGCCGGGCTGGGGTCGGCGTCGCGGAGGCATTCCTCGCCGAGGTGGAGGGTTTCGGCGTCTACGGCGTGGGTGGGGAAGGCCCAGCGGCCTACGGCGGTGGCGATGGCGGGGCCGCGGCGGGCGGCTACGGCCACGGCGTCCTTGTAGAAGCGGGGCACGTATTCCCGTACCAGATCGGCCTGTTCGGGTTGCCAGAAGCCCTGGGCCGTCGCGGTGAACAGGTAGTTGGAGAGGTTGTCCGTGGTGAACATCGCTTCCCAGGCGGTGCGCTTGGCCTCGGGGTCGGGGAGGGCGGCGCGGCAGCGGGCGGCGCCTTCCTGGCCGGTGGCGGAGGGGTCGCGCTCCAACTCGGCGGCGATGGCGGTCTCGTCGGTGGCTCCGAGGACGGCCAGGCGGCCCAGGACGCGCCAGCGCAGCTCGGGGTCGAGCTCCGGGCCGCCGGGGACGGTGCCTTCGGTGAGCCAGGCGGCGATGGTCTCGGGGTGGGCGGCGACGTCGATGAAGTGGCGTACGGCGATGAGGCGCAGGCCGGGGTTGGAGCCGTCCTCGGTGCGGCGGATGAGGTCGCGGCACAGGGCGGTGAGGGTGGCGAGGGCGACCGGGCGGGCCTCGGGGGTGAGGTAGCGGTCGGTGACCTGGGCGGAGGCGAAGGCGAGGACGCCCTGGACGAGGGCGAGGTCCGTCTCGTGCGGGAGGTGGGCGCGGGCTGCGTCCAGGTAGGCGGAGGCGGGGAGTTCGGCGTCGCGGACGGCGTCGCGCAGGGCGTTCCAGACGACGGCGCGGGTGAGGGGGTCGGGCAGGCCGGAGAGGCTGGTGCGGACCGTTTCGAGGGACTCGGCGTCGAAGCGGATCTTGGCGTAGGTGAAGTCGCCGTCGTTGAGCAGGACCAGGGCGGGGCGTGGGCCGCCGATGCTCATGAGCTTGCCGCCCTCGCGGGCGAGGTCCACCTCGAAGCGGTCGCGCGGGATCAGGCGGCTCGCGTCGTGGAGGTCGTGGTCGTAGAGGCCGATGGTGATGCGGTGCGGGCGGACGGCCGGGGGTGATTCGAGGGTGGTGAGATGGGTGAGCCCGGCGTGGTTCTGGGTGGGGTCGGGCTTGGACCAGACTCCGCGGCTTCCCTCGTGCTGGATGCTGAAGCGCCAGTGGCCGTCGTCCGCGCCGACTTCGGGCGTGAGGGTGTCCACCCCCGTCGTCCGCAGCCACGAGTCCGCCCAGGCGTGGACGTCGCGTTCGGTGCCCGAGGCGAGGGAGTCGATGAAGTCGGCGAGGGTGGCGTTGGCGAACTTGTGGCGGGCGAAGTGGGTGTTGATGCCGGCGAGGAAGTCCTTCTCGCCGAGCCAGGCCACCAACTGCCGCAGTGCGGAGGCGCCCTTGGCGTAGGAGATGCCGTCGAAGTTGAGGAGGGCGGAGGCGGTGTCGTCGACGTTCTCGGGGGCCACGGGGTGGGTGGAGGGGCGCTGGTCGGCGTCGTAGCCCCAGGCCTTGCGGACGACGCCGAAGTCGGTCCAGGTGTCGGTGAAGCGGGTGGCTTCGGTGAGGGTCTGGTAGCCCATGTACTCGGCGAAGGACTCGTTCAGCCAGATGTCGTCCCACCACTGGAGGGTGACGAGGTCGCCGAACCACATGTGGGCCATCTCGTGGGCGATGACCATGCCGCGGGTCTGGCGCTCGGTGTCGGTGACGGCGGAGCGGTAGATGAACTCGTCGCGGAAGGTGACGAGTCCGGGGTTCTCCATGGCGCCCGCGTTGAACTCGGGGACGAAGGCCTGGTCGTAGGAGTCGAAGGGGTAGGGCTCCTCGAACTTCTCGTGGTAGCGGTCGTAGCACTGGCGGGTGATGTCGAGGATTTCCTCGGCGTCCGCGTCGAGGTGGGGGGCCAGGGAGCGGCGGCAGTGGATGCCGAAGGGCAGGCCGCGGTGTTCGGTGCGGACCGAGTGCCAGGGGCCGGCGGCGACGGCGACCAGGTAGGTGGAGATGAGGGGGGTGGGGGCGGCCTGCCAGTGGCCTTCACCGAGGTGTTCGGTGATGCCGTTGGCGAGGACGGTCCAGCCTTCGGGGGCCTTCACGGAGAGGTCGAAGACGGCCTTGAGGTCGGGCTGGTCGAAGGCGGCGAAGACGCGCTGGACGTCCTCCATGAAGAGCTGGGTGTAGAGGTAGGTCTCGCCGTCGGTGGGGTCGGTGAAGCGGTGCATGCCCTCGCCGGTGCGGGAGTAGCGCATGCTCGCGTCGACGCGCAGTTCGTGCTCGCCGGCGGTGAGGCCGGGCAGCGGCAGCCGGTTCTCGACGAGCTGTTCCGGGTCGAGGGGGTGGCCGTCGAGGGTGACGGAGCGCAGCTCGGCGGGCTTCACTTCGACGAAGGTGTCCGCGTCGGCACGAGCGGTGAACCGGATGACGGTGCGGGAGTCGAAGGTGTCTTCGCCCGTCGTCAGATCGAGTTCGATCGTGTAGCGGTGGACGTCGAGGAGCCTGGCACGGGTCTGCGCTTCGTCGCGCGTCAGTACGGACATGCAGGACATGCTGCCTGATGGCGCTGACAGCGCACAGGGGAGGTCCCGTACGCGGCTTATGTCCGCTCGGTGGCGGGGGCGGGGTTCTGCGCGTCGCGCTGGAGGGGCACGCGCGCGTCCGGGTGGGGCAGGGCCCGGCGGGGTTCGGGCGGATCCTTGAGGAGGGCGCGCAGTTCGCGGACCTCCTGTTCGAGGGCCTGGTGGCGCTGGTGCGCGTCGTAGAGGTAGCGGACCTTGGTGCGCAGGGTCCAGGGGTCGACGGGTTTGGTGACGAGGTCGGCGACGCCGAGGGCGAAGGCGGCGGCGGTCAGTTCGGGGTCGAGGCCGAAGCCGGTGAGGAGGAGGACGGGGATGTGCTGGGTCTGTTCGAGGCGGCGCAGATAGCGGACGACGTCGAGGCCGCTGACGCCGGGCATGCGGACGTCGAGCAGGAGGAGCCCGACCTGGCCGCGGAGCACCTGCTTGAGCGCCTCGTCGCCGCTGGTGGCACGGGCGAGCAGATAGCCCAGCGGGGCCAGGGCGCTCTCCAGCGCGTACAACGTGTCCTCATGGTCGTCGACGATGAGGATCTTGGCATCCGACGGCATGGCCCGACGTCCCTCCCGGCGTGGGACAACCAGCTTATGACGCAGGCGCTGACGGGGTGTGCCCGTCGGCTGACGAGGAGTGCACAAGCAAGTGCACAGCGCAGCATCGCCCCGAACCCACCCCGCTGTCACGCCCAATTGCCGGAGTGACGGGGTCAGTTCGCCGTGGGTGAACCGCCGTTCACGGTGTCCTCCGCGATGCGCTCGTGGTGCCTGATCACCTCGGCGATGATGAAGTTGAGGAACTTCTCCGCGAACGCCGGGTCGAGCTTGGCGTTTTCGGCCAGCGCCCGCAGCCGCTCGATCTGGCGGGCCTCGCGGGCCGGATCGGCGGGCGGCAGTTGGTGGGCGGCCTTGAGGAAACCGACCTGCTGGGTGGCCTTGAAGCGTTCGGCGAGCATGTGGACGACGGCCGCGTCGATGTTGTCGATGCTGTCGCGCAGCCGGGCGAGTTCCTCGCGCACGGCGGGGTCGACGTCACCGGTTCCGTTGGTGCTGGTGGTCATGGGCGACCACCCTACGTGGCGTACGGCCACTCGATCATCTCGCGTCCGAGAGGGTTGCCGCGGGCCGCTTCGGCTCGACGTAGCCGCGCCGAGCGGTCACCGGGAGACGGGGGCCGACCCGATCTCGACCACCCGCGCCCAGTCGGGCGGTGTGTCCGGCACGTAGTCGGGGTTGCGCTCGTCGTAGTACCCGCCCCCGTACCCGCGCGGAAACAGGCCCACCACCGTCCGGCACGGCGGGCGTGACTCCGGCCAGGGGGTCTGGCCGTCGGTGAGGACGACGACGGCGTCGGGGCGGGGGTGGGTGCGCAGTGCCTTGGCGAAGCCGGTGCGCAGGTCCGTGCCGCCACCGCCCAGCAGCTCGATCCCCTCGGCGCGGCACAGCGGTTGTGCGACCTGGGCCGCCGCGTCGCACGGCACCACGGTGACCAGGTCGCGGCGGCCACCGACGGCCCGGGAGATCGCGGCGACTTCGAGCAGCGCGCTGCCCAACTCGGCGTCGCTGACCGACCCGGAGGTGTCGATGACCACGCAGACCCGGGGCGGCCGGCGGCGCAGGCTGGGCAGCACCACCCCGGGCAGCCCGGCCGAGCGGCGCGCGGGCCTGCCGTAGGTGTAGTCCTCGCCGGCGCCGGGACCGGAGACCGCCGAGCGGATCGCCGCGCCCAGCAACTCCCGCCAGGGCTGCGGCGGATGGAACGCCTCCTCCGCCCATCGCCGCCAGCCGCTGGGGGCGCTGCCGGGGCGGCCGGTGATGCCCTGGGCCACCCGGAAGCGGACCGCGTCGCGCTGCTGCTCGCTGAGCCCGTGCGCGCCGTCCGGTCCCAGGTCCCAGCCCCGGTCGAGGCCGTCGGCGCCACTGCCGCAGTCCAGCCAGGCCAGGTCCTTGGTACGCGAGCCCAGTTGGAACCAGCGCAGGTAGTCCTCCATCAGGTTCCCCACGGGCAGTCCGAGCAGCCCCGGCTGGACGGCTCCTTCGGGGGTGACCAGGCCCTCGCCGTACACGTCGTCGTTGATCTCGAAGTCGGCGGCGATGTTCATCCGCAACCGCTCCCCCGCGCCGGTCAGTTCGCGCTCCCGGGCGACCCGGTCACTGCGCCCGTGGTGGTCGCGCAGCAGGTGCGAGACCTCGTGGACCCACACCCCGGCCAGGTCCTCGACCGACATGCGGTCCACGAAGCCCGGCGAGACGTAGCAGCGCCAGTGGCGGTCGACGGCCATCGTCGGTACCTGCCGCGACTCGACCGGGTGCAGGGCGAACAGGGCGGTGGCGAGGTAGGGGCGGACCCGGGCGGCGTAGAGGCGGGCGGCGAAGAGCTTCTCGAAGTCGAGATCGAGGGAGGAGGCGGGGGCGGGGGCGGGGCCAGTCGCCGGGTCCGCGGTCATCGGCGGCTGCCCTTCGCGGCTACCGCGGCTCGGTCCGCGCGCTGCGACAGGGTGACCACTCCGGCGAGCCGCTCGATGGACTCGGGGACGGCCCAGTCCTCCCGGCGCAGCGAGGCGAGGGTGGTCGCGGGGACGACGACCAGGTCGGGGGCTCCGGTCTCCAGCGCCCGGACCAGGAGCGCCCAGGCCGCGTCCCAGCGCGCCCGGTCGGGACGGTTGCGGACCGCGGCCACCACCGCGTCGAGCACGGCCTGGCGCAGATCTCCGCGCTCGGGCAGCTCACCGGCGGTCGGATCGGCGAGGAACGTCTCGGGGTCGGGAAGGTCCATCCGGTCCACATGGGCCAGCAGTTCCAGCCCCGGACCGTCCCCCACCGCTCCTCTGACCAGCAGGGACAGCACTTCCCGGGAGGAGCCGGCCGCGGTCGCGAACGCGATCAGGCCCAGGGCCGTCTCCCAGCTCCGGGGCGACGGCCAGGCACCGCCCCGCCTGGTCTCGCTGCCGGGCAGTTGGTGGACGAGCTTGGGCCGGCCGGTGAGCAGCCCGCACACCGCGCGGCGCGCGAAGTCCACGGCCCCCGGCAGCGCCTCCGGGTCGAGACGCGGCAGGGTCGCCCGGGGCCAGGTGCCGCCGAGGCCGCGTACGACGACCTCGTGGTCGTGGGTCCACTGGAGGTGCACGAACCGGTTGGCCAGCGGCGGGCTCAGCTCCCAGCCGTCGGCCGCCGAGGACCGCGGGTTGGCGGCGGCCACGATCCGCACCCCCGGCGGCAGCCGCAGCGCACCGATCCGCCGCTCCAGCACCAGCCGCAGCAGCGCGGCCTGCACGGCGGGCGGCGCGGTCGACAACTCGTCCAGGAACAGCAGCCCCCGGCCCGCCCGCACCAGCCGTACGGCCCAGTCCGGCGGGGCCATCGGGACGCCCTGCTCGGCGGGATCGTCGCCGACGACGGGCAGCCCGGAGAAGTCGGACGGTTCGTGGACGCTGGCGATCACCGTGGTCAGCGGCAGGTCCAGGGCCGCGGCGAGCTGGGTCAGGGCCGCCGTCTTGCCGATGCCCGGCTCGCCCCACAGCAGCACGGGGAGGTCGGCGGCGACGGCCAGGGTCAGGGCCTCCAGTTGGATGTCGGGGCGGGGTTCGGTGGTGGTGTCACGCAGGAGGGTCAACAGGTCGCCCGCGATGTCGAGTTGGGGCGTCTCGGAGGGGGCGTCGGCAGCGGCGTACAGGGTGCGTGTGGGCATGTGTGGTCACCTTTGGGGTTGGGGTGGGCTGGGGCGTGCTCGGGCGAAGGCCCGTACGGTCAGCGGTGGCGGTGGTTCCGGGGATGCTCAAGTCCCGGGTAGGCGCGGCCGGTTCGGGGTGCGGGGTCGGCCAGGCCCGCCCGGAACAGTCCGTACGCGAGCCGCCGCTGTGCCGCCGCTTCGAGTTCGTCCCGCAACGCGCCGCCGCGCAGCATCGCGTCGGGACCGAGCAGTCCCTCTACGACGGCCAGCGCGCCGGCGGTGTCACCGTGGATGAGGCGTTCGCGGACGCCGGTGAGGCAGTCCGGGCGGCGGTGGGCCTCGTCGATGGCCTGGAGGCAGGGCAGCGGAGTGCCGGTCAGCGCGACCAGCAGTTCCTCGCGCCGGAGTTCGGCCGGATCGTGGTCCAGGGGTGCGAGGACTCCGTCGACCAGTCCGATCCGGTGCCGGGCGCCCCGGCAGTCGACCAGGTGCGGTTGGCCTGGTGCCCGGTCCGGGGTCCGTGCGGAACCGTCCGGCCGGGGGCGGTCGGGGGTCAGTGCGGCGGCGACCAGGGGATGCAGTCGGCCGGGCTCGATCGCGCCGGTGCGGAGCAGTTCGAGGTCGGGCGGTACCCAGGTCGCCGCGTCGGGCAGGACCGGCAGGGCGGCGGTGCTGCCGTCCGTCGGTTCGGGTGCGATCCGGAGGGTGTCCGCGCCCGGGTCCAGGGTCAGCGCGAACCGGTGCCGGGCCCCGAACCGCATGGTGACGGTGCCGTCCGTCCGCCCCTCGGCGCGGAGCAGGATCGCCACCTCGTCCGCCCACCGGTCGACGGCGCAGTGGCGTGCCTCCGGCACCGTCTCCAGCAGATCCGGAACCCTCGGCGGACCGTCGGTGGACGGCCGGTCTGCCCCGGACCGGGCCCGCAGTTCACCGCTCCGGTCCGCGTCCCACAGGTGCCGATGCAGGTCGAGGCGGAAGCGTCGGCTCGGCCGGGGATGCGGATGCCGGCGGTCGGCGGCCTCGCGGCGGGTGCCGTCCCACAGCGCGAGGCTGATCCGCTGACCGCCGTCCGCCCAGGCCGGTGGCGTCCGGGCCACCAGGTGCGGCGGACGTGGGCCGTCGTCCCCGTAGCGGGCCAGGGTGAGGGTCAGTCCCGGGCGCAGCAGTCCGTCGGGGGCGACCCTCGGCAGATGCCAGCGCAGCAGGTCGGGGGCAAGTCGGCGGAGGTCGGCGCGCAGCCGGGCCGCCAGCTCCCGGCCGTGGGCGCGGGTCACGGACCGTAGATCGAGATCGAGGTCGACCCCCGCGGCGGCGCAGGCGCCCGCCCAGTCCCCGGCACGGCGGCGGGCCGTGGCGGTCTCGATCATGGAGGGCGGCACGGCGAACTCGCGCACGCGCGGCCAGAAGGAAGGTCGGGAACTCCCGCTCGCGGGGTGAAGGTGCATCAGCACTCACCTTGCGCGGACGGGACCCCCATTCTGTCAACGGAGTGAGTCGTCATCGTCGTCATCGCGGGGAGCATAGCCCTCGCCGCCGTGATCTGTCAGGGAAATATCGAGGGCCTGTATCCGCTCCCCTCGGCTTAGAGTGGTGGTGGGTTCAGGGCGTCTTTGGGGGTTGCGGACGTGGCGGACGACGGACCGGTCGAGCACGGCTTCCCGCATCTGGACACGGTGCGGGACGCCATCACCGCGCTCTACAAGCGGTTGTCCTACGACACCGTCCAGACGTTCGCGACCAGTGTGGCCCCCGTCGACGTGGCCTTCTGCGACACGGACGACCTGCATCTGGGGGCGCAGCGGGTGGCCCGCGAGATGGTCCGGCACTACCGGCTCCCCGACGCCCGGCCGATCGTCAGCTTCCGGGAGATGACCCATGCGGCGAACGTCGAACTCACCGCCGGGCCCGAGTACTTCATCGAGCTGAACGACCGGTTCCGCACCCATCGCCGGGACATCGGCGCGGCGCTCGCGCACGAGGTCATGCATGTCTATCTGCACCGCCTCGACCTGTCCTTCCCCGGCACCCGCGAGAACGAGATCCTCACGGACACGGCGGCGACCTATCTCGGGGCGGGGTGGCTGCTGCTGGACGCGTACAGGGAGGACTCGGCGTCCTCGCAGAAGCTCGGCTATCTCACGCCGGAGGAGTTCGGGTACGTCCTCGCCAAGCGGGCCCTGGTCTTCGGTGAGGATCCCTCGGTGTGGTTCACCAGCCCGCAGGCCTACACGGCGTACGGCAAGGGCATGGCCCGGGCCCGGCGCGACGAGCAGCAGCCTCCGCTGACGGCGGCGGGGTGGGCCGGGCGGCGCCGGTACGCCCACGACCGGCGGCACGCGCCCGGCGTCCAGACAGGCGTGCCGTACGCCTTCAGCGGGGACGAGCGGGGCAGCCTGCGGGTGTCCTTCCCGTGCCCCACCTGTCATCAGCGGATCAGGGTGCCGGTGCGGGGGAGGGTACGGGCGCGGTGTTCGCTGTGCCGGACGGTGTTGGAGTGCGACACGTAGGTCTGGGTGCCGGGTGCGTTCAGGTTGCCCGGTGCAAACCCCTCCCCCCTACGCCCCGTACACCGCCCCCGGCACCCCCGCCTCCGCCAACAGCTTCAACGCCGTCTCCCCCGCCTCCCCCGCACTCCACCGCGCCCCTTTGTCCGCGCTCGGCCCCGCCCGCCAGCCCTCCATCACGGTGATCCGGCCGCCCTCCGCCTCGAAGACCCGCCCGGTGACGCCCGCGCTCGCGGCGGAGCCGAGCCATACGACCAGCGGGGAGACGTTCTCCGGGGCCATCGCGTCGAAGCCGGAGTCGGGTGCCGTCATGGTCTCGGCGAATGTGCTTTCCGTCATGCGGGTGCGCGCGGCGGGGGCGATCGCGTTGACCTGGACGCCGTAGCGGGCCAGTTCGGCGGAGGCGACCAGGGTGAGGCCGATGATGCCGGCCTTGGCGGCGCTGTAGTTGCCCTGTCCGACCGAGCCCAACAGGCCTGCTCCGCTGCTGGTGTTGATGATCCGGGCGGTGGGTGTGCGACCAGCCTTGGTCTCGGCGCGCCAGTGCGCGGCGGCGTGTTTAAGGGGCAGGAAATGACCCTTGAGGTGGACACGCAGCACCGCGTCCCAGTCGTCCTCGTCGAGGTTGACGAGCATGCGGTCGCGCAGGTAACCCGCGTTGTTGACAAGGGTGTCGAGCCGGCCGTAGGTCTCCAGGGCGGTCGTCACCAGGGACGCGGCGCCCTCGGCCGTGGCGATGTCGCCGCCGTGGGCCACCGCCTCACCGCCCCTCGCGCGGATCTCGGCGACGACCCGCGCGGCCGGGCTGTCGGGGTCCGGGGTGCCGTCGAGGCCGACGCCGAGGTCGTTGACGACGACCCGGGCGCCCTCGGCGGCGAAGGCGAGGGCGTGGGCGCGGCCCAGGCCTCGGCCCGCGCCGGTGACGACGACGACCCGGCCGTCGCAGATTCGGCTCATCTCACGTCTCCTTGTTGGCGGTTGCGGCGTCCAGGAAGGCGGGCCGCTCCCCGCCCCCGTGGACCAGGAGGCTCGCCCCGCTGATGTAGGCGGCGGCGGGAGAGGCCAGGAAGACGGCGGCGGCGCCGATGTCGGTGGGGTCGGCAAGGCGGCCGAGCGGGACGGTGCGGGAGACGGCCGCGACGGCGTCCTCGCCGCCGTAGTGCAGGTGGGAGAGCTCCGTGCGGACCATGCCGACGACGAGTGTGTTGACGCGGATGTCCGGCGCCCACTCGACCGCCATCGAGCGGGCCAGGTTCTCCAGTCCGGCCTTGGCCGCGCCGTACGCCGCCGAACCGGGCGAGGGCCGGCTGCCACTGACGCTGCCGATCATCACGACCGAGCCCCCGGTCCGCTTGAGGTGGTCGTGGGCGGCGAGGGAGGCGGTGAGCGGGGCGAGGAGGTTCAACTCGATGATCCGCGCGTGGCGTTCGGCCTCCGCGTCGACGAGGGGGCGGTACGGCGCGCCGCCCGCGTTGTTGACGAGCACGTCGAGCCGGGGCAGGGCGGCGAAGAACTCCCTTACGGCGTCCGGGTTCCGGAGGTCGAGGGGCCTGAACTCCGTTCCCTCGACAGGCTTTTCGGGTGGTCTGCGCGCGCAGGTCAGCACCTCGGCACCAGCGTCCGCGAAGGCCCGCGCGATACCGGCGCCGACGCCTCGGGTGCCGCCGGTGACGAGGACGGTTCTCCCGGCGAGTGACCGGGCGTGCGAGTTATCCACAGGGCCTCCCGCTCTGAATCTCCGGCTGCTAGCTTCGAAGCATCGCACCTAACAAATGTTTGGTGGAAAGGTAGCTGATGCGTCCATGGGTGTCTCCACCTCCTTCGCGAACTCCTTCTCGGAAAAGGGGATTGCCGTCGTCACGGTCGACTTCCCGCCGGTGAACGCGCTGCCGGTGGACGGCTGGTTCGCGCTGGCCGACGCCGTGCGCGCGGCCGGCCGCGACCCGGGCGTGCGCTGTGTGGTGCTGGCGGCCGAGGGGCGGGGGTTCAACGCGGGAGTGGACATCAAGGAGATACAGGCGCGCGGGCAGTCGGCCCTGGTCGGGGTGAACCGGGGCTGTTTCGAGGCGTTCGCGGCGGTGTACGAGTGCGAGGTGCCCGTGGTGGCGGCGGTGCAGGGCTTCTGTCTGGGCGGGGGCATCGGGCTGGTGGGGAACGCGGACGTGATCGTGGCGAGCGAGGACGCCACCTTCGGGCTGCCCGAGCTCGACCGGGGAGCGCTGGGCGCCGCCACTCATCTGGCCCGGCTGGTCCCCCAGCATCTGATGCGCGCCCTGTACTACACCTCGCGCACGGCGACGGCGGCCGAGCTGCACGCGCACGGCTCGGTGTGGCGGGTCGTACCGCGCGCCGAACTGCTGTCCGCCGCGCTGGAGTTGGCGGCGGAGATAGCCGCCAAGGACGGTGAGCTGATCCGGCTCGCCAAGTCCGCGATCAACGGCATCGACCCCGTCGACGTCCGCCGCAGCTACCGCTTCGAGCAGGGCTTCACGTTCGAGGCGAGCGTCAGCGGGGTGGCCGACCGGGTCCGTGACACCTTCGGGCAGGAGGGCGCCGAGCGTGGCTGACAAGACGATGACCGCCGAGGAGGTCGTCTCCCGACTCGCGAGCGGCATGACCCTGGGCATCGGCGGCTGGGGTTCCCGGCGCAAGCCGATGTCACTGGTCAGAGCGCTGCTGCGGAGCGACATCGGCGATCTCACGCTGGTGTCGTACGGCGGCCCGGACGTCGGGATGCTGGTGGCGGCCGGCCGGGTCCGCAAGCTGGTGGCGCCCTTCGTCACCCTCGACTCCGTCCCGCTCGAACCGCACTACCGGGCGGCGCGTGAGCGCGGGGCGTTCGAGCTGACGGAGGTCGACGAGGGCATGTTCATGTGGGGCCTGCACGCGGCGGCGAACCGGCTGCCGTTCCTGCCGGTGCGCGCGGGCATCGGCTCGGACGTCATGCGGGTCAACCCAGGCCTGCGGACGGTCACTTCGCCGTACGACGACGGGGAGACCTTCGTGGCGATGCCGGCCCTGCGCCTCGACGCGGCCCTGGTGCACGTCAACCGCGCCGACCGGCTGGGCAACGGTCAGTATCTGGGCCCGGACCCGTACTTCGACGACCTGTTCTGCGAGGCGGCGGACGCGGCCTATGTCTCCTGCGAACGGATCGTGGACACGGCCGAGTTGACGAAGGAGGCGGCGCCACAGTCCCTGCTCGTCAAGCGGCTGAGCGTGACCGGGGTCGTCGAGGCTCCGGGCGGTGCCCACTTCACGTCGTGCGCTCCCGACCACGGCAGGGACGAGGAGTTCCAGCGGCTGTACGCGACGACGCCGTGGGCGGAGTTCGCCGAGCGCTTCCTCGCCGGTGACGAGGCGGCCTACCGGTCGGCGGTGCGCAACTGGCAGGAGGAGCAAGGGTGATGGAGCAGGAGATGGACGCGGAGATGGGCACGGACGTCCGGCGCTCCGAGTACTGCGTGATCGCCTGTGCCGAGGCCTGGCGTGACGCGGGCGAGATCCTGGCCAGCCCGATGGGGCTGATCCCGTCCGTCGGTGCCCGGCTCGCCCGGCTCACCTTCACCCCGGACCTGCTGCTGACCGATGGCGAGGCCCTGTTGGTCCGTCCGGACGGCACGCCCGAGGGCTGGTTGCCGTACCGGCAGCATCTGGCCCTGGTGTCCGGCGGACGGCGGCACGTGATGATGGGCGCGAGCCAGATCGACCGGTACGGCAACCAGAACATCTCGTGCGTCGGCGACTGGGCGCGGCCGAAGCGGCAGTTGCTCGGGGTGCGCGGGGCGCCGATCAACACCCTGAACAATCCGACGAGTTACTGGATACCCCGGCACTCCCCGCGGGTGTTCGTGGAGAAGGTCGACATGGTGTGCGGGGTGGGGTACGACCGGGTCGCCGCGCACCCGGGGACGGCCCGTTTCCACCGGATCCCGCGGGTCGTGTCCGATCTCGGTGTGTTCGACTTCGCGACCCCCGACCGTTCGATGCGGCTGGCCTCGCTGCATCCGGGGGTCACGGTGGAGCAGGTCCGGGAGGCGACCGGCTTCGAGCTGACCGTCCCGGACGAGGTGCCGTCGACCCGCGAACCCACCCCCGAGGAGCTGCGGTTGATCCGTGAGGTCGTCGACCCCTCGGACACCCGCCGCAGAGAGGTCGGCACCTGATGGAGACCGCGCTGACCCGGCTGGTCGGGGTCCGGCATCCGATCGTGCAGACGGGCATGGGCTGGGTGGCGGGACCACGCCTGGTGTCGGCCGCGGCGAACGCGGGCGCGCTGGGCATTCTGGCCTCCGCGACCATGGGCACCGACCGGCTGCGGGAGGCGGTCCGCGAGGTCAAGTCCCGTACGCAGGCGCCGTTCGGGGTGAATCTGCGCGCGGACGCGGCGGACGCCGGGGACCGGGTACGGATCATGATCGAGGAGGGCGTACGGGTCGCGTCCTTCGCGCTCGCTCCGTCCGCCGAGCTGATCGCCGAGCTGAAGGAGGCGGGGGTCGTCGTGATCCCGTCGATCGGGGCGCGGCGGCACGCGGAGAAGGTCGCGGCCTGGGGGGCGGACGCGGTGATCGTGCAGGGCGGGGAGGGCGGCGGGCACACCGGGGAGGTGGCGACGACGGTGTTGCTGCCGCAGGTCGTGGACGCGGTGGACATACCGGTCGTGGCGGCGGGCGGCTTCTTCGACGGACGGGGACTGGTCGCGGCGCTGGCGTACGGGGCGGCGGGCATCGCCATGGGCACGCGTTTCCTTCTCACCTCGGACTCGACGGTGCCGGACGCGGTGAAGGCGGCGTATCTCGCGGCGACGGTCAAGGACGTCACGGTCACACGGGCGGTGGACGGCCTGCCGCACCGCATGCTCCGCACGGAGTTGGTGGAGACGCTGGAGCGCTCCGGCCGCACGAGGGGTCTGTTCCAGGCGGTACGCCGGGCGGCGGGCTTCCGTCGGCTGTCCGGGCTGACCTGGCGTCGGATGATCCGTGACGGCCTCGCCATGAAGCACGGCAAGGAGCTGTCCTGGAGCCAGGTCCTGCTCGCCGCGAACACGCCGATGCTGCTCAAGGCGTCGATGGTGGACGGGCGGACGGATCTCGGTGTGATGGCCTCCGGACAGGTCGCCGGGGTGATCGACGACCTGCCGTCGTGCGCGGAGTTGGTGCAGCGGGTGATGAAGGAGGCCGAGGAGGTGCTGTGGGCGCTGGTCCGGGCCGACAGCTGAACCGGTCCGGCCCGTCAGAGCCGTTCGATGATGGTCACGTTGGCCTGGCCGCCGCCCTCGCACATCGTCTGGAGGCCGAACCGCCCGCCGGTGCGCTCCAGTTCGTGCAGGAGGGTGGTCATGAGTTTGACGCCGGTGGCGCCGAGGGGGTGGCCCAGCGCGATCGCGCCGCCGTTGACGTTGACCTTGTCGGGGTCCGCGCCCGTCTCCTTCAGCCAGGCGAGGACGACGGGCGCGAAGGCCTCGTTGATCTCGACGAGGTCGATGGCGTCGATGGTGAGGCCGGTCTTCTTCAGGGCGTGGGCGGTGGCCGGGATGGGGGCCGAGAGCATGCGGATCGGGTCCTCGCCCCGGACGGAGAGGTGGTGCACGCGGGCGCGGGGCGTCAACCCGTGCTCCCGCACCGCCCGTTCGGAGGCGAGCAGCATCGCGGCGGCGCCGTCGGAGACCTGGGAGGAGCAGGCGGCGGTGATGGTGCCGCCGTCGACGACCGGTTTCAGGCCGGCCATCTTCTCCAGGGAGGTGTCCCGGCGAGGGCCCTCGTCGACCGTCGCCGGGCCGTAGGCGACCGTCTCCCGCTCGAAGCGGCCCTCGTCGATGGCGCGCAGGGCCCGCCGGTGCGAGCGGAGCGCGAACTCCTCCTGGTCCTGCCTGGTGATCCCCCACTTCGCGGCGATCATCTCGGCCCCGGCGAACTGGTTGACGGGCTGCGCGCCGTACCGCGCGCGCCAGCCCTCGCTGCCGGCGAAGGGGCCCTCCGTGAGGCCGAGCGGTTCGGCGGCCCGGCGGGAGGCGAAGGCGATGGGGATCAGCGACATGTTCTGGACGCCCCCGGCGACGACCAGGTCCTGGGTGCCGGACAGGACACCCTGGGCCGCGAAGTGCACGGCCTGCTGCGAGGACCCGCACTGCCGGTCCACCGTCACGCCCGGCACCTCCTCGGGCAGCCCGGCCGCCAGCCAGGCGGTCCGCGCGATGTCCCCGGCCTGCGGCCCCACCGCGTCCAGACACCCGAAGACGACGTCCTCGACGGCTGCGGGATCGATCCCGGAGCGTGCGACCAGCGCCTGGAGCACATGCGCCCCGAGGTCGGCCGGATGCACCCCGCTCAGCCCTCCCCCGCGCCGCCCGACGGGCGTCCGGACCGCTTCGACGATATAGGCCTCGGCCATGTCAACTCCCCATACTGACCCGTGAGTTACGTGCGTACGGCGATCCCGTCCAGCACCATCGACAGGTACTGCCGGGCGATCTCCTCCGCGCTGTGCTGTCCGCCGGGCCGATACCAGGACGCGGCGACCCACACGGTGTCGCGCACGAACCGGTAGGTGAGCCGGACGTCGAGGTCGGCCCGGAAGACCCGGGCGGCGACCCCGCGCTCCAGCGTGGACAGCCACGCCTTCTCGAACTTGCGCTGCGACTCGGCGAGGAACGCGAACCGCTCCTGCGCGACCAGGTGCTTGCTCTCCTTCTGGTAGATCGCGACGGCGGCACGGTGCCGGTCGATCTCCCGGAACGACTCGGTGACCAGGGCCTCAAGCGTCTCTCGCGGACTCAACTCGGCGTCCAGGACGGTGTCGTAGCCGCCCCACAGCTCGTCGAGGAAGGTCCGCAGGATCTCCTCCAGCATCGATTCCTTGGAGTCGAAGTGGTAGTAGAGGCTGCCCGCGAGCATGCCCGCGTGGTCCGCGATCTTCCGTACGGTGGTGGCGTTGTACCCCTGTTCGGCGAAGACCTCGGCCGCCGTGTCGAGGAGTTCACGACGGCGGGCCGGGGCGGCGGTCACCGGGGGCTTCTTCTTGGTCGGCACGGGACCATTGTCGCGCCACCGCCCCGGCCTCCTGTGCCACCGCCGCTACGCATGCTGGCTGCTCACGGAGACGACCTCGCCCGTCATGTACGAGGAGTAGTCCGAGGCCAGGAACACGATCACGTTAGCCACCTCCCAGGGCTCGGCGTACCGGCCGAAGGCCTCGCGCGCGGTGAGTTCCGCCAGCAGCTCCGGCGTCGTCACCTTCACGAGGTGCGGGTGCATGGCGAGGCTCGGCGAGACCGCGTTGACCCGCACGCCGTACTCGGCGGCCTCGATCGCCGCGCACCGGGTCAGCGCCATCACCCCCGCCTTGGCCGCCGCGTAGTGCGCCTGCCCGGCCTGGGCGCGCCAGCCGACGACGGAGGCGTTGTTGACGATCACGCCGCCGCCGGTCCTACGCATGGCGCGCAGGGCGGCGCGGGTGCAGCGGAAGGTGCCGTTCAACGTCACGTCCAGCACCTTCGACCACTGCTCGTCGCTCATGTCGACGAGGTCCGAAGTGCCGCCCAGGCCCGCGTTGTTGACGACGACGTCCAGGCGTCCGTGGGCCGCGACAGCCGCGTCGAACAGGGCCCGCACCTGTGCCTCGTCGGTGACGTCGCACGCCAGCGCGGCCACCGCCCCGGCGCCGAACTCCCCGGCCAGCTCGGCCTCGTACTCCTTCAGCCGCCGCGTGTGCGCGTCGCTGATCAGCACGCGGGCGCCCTCCTGGAGGAAGCGGCGCGCGGTGGCCCCGCCGATGCCCGCGCCGGCGGCGGCGGTGACGACGGCGGTGCGCCCCTTCAGCAGCCCGTGCCCGGGGACGTATGCCGGACTCTCGACGCCTGTCATACCGCCACGCTAACCTACCAAACACTTGTTAGGGAAGATTGAGGGAAGGAGGGGCGGTCCATGGATCTCGACCTCACGCCCGGCCAGGAGGCGTTCCGCGCCGAGGCCCGCGCCTGGCTGCGGACGCATGTGCCGGCCACCCCGCTCCCCTCCCTCGAAACCGAGGAGGGCTTCGCCGCCCACCGCGTCTGGGAGGCCCGACTCGCCGCGGACCGCTGGTCGGTGGTGTCCTGGCCCGAGGAGTACGGCGGGCGGGGTGCGGACATCGTGCGATGGCTGGTCTTCGAGGAGGAGTACTACGCGGCGGGCGCGCCGGGCCGGGTCGGCCAGAACGGCATCAACCTGCTCGCCCCGACCCTCTTCGACCACGGCACGCCGGAGCAGCGGGCGCGTGTGCTGCCTTCGATGGCGACCGGCGAGGTGGTGTGGGCGCAGGCGTGGTCGGAGCCGGAGGCGGGTTCGGACCTGGCGTCGCTCACCTCGCGGGCGGTGCGCACGGAGGGGGGCTGGTTGCTGAGCGGGCAGAAGACCTGGTCGTCCCGCGCGGCCTTCGCGGACCGCGCGTTCGGCCTGTTCCGCAGCGAGCCGGACACCCCGAAACCCCACCAGGGCCTCAGCTACCTGATGTTCGACCTGCGCGCACCCGGTGTCACGGTCCGCCCGATCGGCCGCCTCGACGGCAGGCCGGCCTTCGCCGAGCTCTTCCTGGACGAGGTGTTCGTGCCCGACGAGGACGTGATCGGCGAACCGGGCCAGGGCTGGCGGGTCGCCATGTCGACAGCTGGCAACGAACGTGGGCTCACCCTCCGCTCCCCCGGCCGCTTCCTCGCCGCCGCCGACCGCCTCCTCGACCTCTGGCGCACGCAGGGCAGTTCACAGTCGACGAGTGACCGGGTGGCGGACGCGATGATCGGCGCCCGCGCCTATCAACTCTTCACCTACGCCAACGCCTCCCGTTTCCTCGACGGCGAGTCCATCGGCCCGGAGTCCAGCCTGAACAAGGTCTTCTGGTCCGAGTACGACATAGCCCTGCACGAAACGGCCCTCGATCTCCTGGGCGCGGAAGGCGAGTTGACGGCCACCGACTGGTCGGACGGCTATGTCTTCGCCCTCGCGGGCCCCATCTACGCCGGCACGAACGAGATCCAGCGCGACATCATCGCCGAGCGCCTGCTCGGCCTGCCGAAGGGCCGCCGCTGATGCGCTTCCTCCTGGACACCGAACAGCGCGCGTTCGCCGACTCGTTGAACGCGATGCTCACGGCCGCGGACACGCCGTCGGTCATACGGTCCTGGAGCCGCGGCGACCACGCGAGCGGGCGGGCGTTGTGGCGCCGTATCGCGGGGGCGGGGGTGTTCGCACTGGCGGTGCCCGAGGCCTACGAGGGCCTGGGCGCGCGTCCGGTCGAACTCGCCGTGGCCTTCGTGGAGTTGGGGCGGCACGCGGTACCGGGGCCGCTGGTGGAGACGGTCATGGCAGCCGCGCTGCTGTCCGCACCGGGTCTCGCCAAGCGCCTGTTGCCCTCGCTGGCGTCGGGCGAGGCCATGGCCACGGCGGCGCCGGCGGGGTCGTACGCGCTGGACGGTGATGTGGCGACGACGCGCCTGACCTGGGACCCCGACGGTCTGCGTATGGCCTCCGGGCACGGGCCGGTGCGGGCCTCCCTGGACCCCGCGCGCCGCCTGACCCGTCTGCTCCCGGGCGGCGAACTCCTCACCCCGGAGCCGCCCGCCGCCCACGCCCTCACCTGGGCCCGGCTCGCCACCACCGCCCAAGCGCTCGGTGTCGGGCTCGCCCTGCTCGACAGGACCGTCGAGTACGTCAAGCGGCGCAGCCAATTCGGGGTGGTCATCGGCTCGTTCCAGGCGGTGAAGCATCAACTGGCCGATGCGAAGATCGCGTTGGAGTTCGCGCGGCCCCTCCTCTTCGGGGCCGCGCTCAGCATGACGGAGTCGGACGTGGCGGCCGCGAAGGTCGCGGCGTGCGAGGCCGCGTACGCGACGGCTCGTACGGCGCTTCAACTGCACGGTGCGATCGGTTACACCGCCGAGTACGACCTGTCGTTGTGGCTGACCAAGGCCCGTGCGCTGCGCGGCGCTTGGGGTGACCCGGCCACGTGCAGAGCGGCCGTGCTCAGTGGTGGTGGTCGCCGCTGGTGAGTTCCTTGTACTCCTCGACCGTCGGCTTGGGGATCCGGGTCTCGGGTCCGAACATCGCCTTGGCGAGCCGGGCCCGTACCCGCTGCCCGCCCTTGACCTGCCGCCGCACACCGTTCGCGTCGACGAGCGGGCCGATGGCGTACGGGGGCTCCTGCTCGTGCTGGGTGAGTCTGAACAGCTCGTCCTGCGCGAGGGGTTCGTGGACCTCGATGTACTCGCCGTGCGGCAGCATCTTGATGAGGCCGGACTCACGGCCGTGCAGGACCTTGTCGCGGTCCCGGCGCTGGAGTCCCATGCAGATCCGTTTGGTGGCGATGAAGGCGACCACGGGCATCACGAAGAAGGAGATCCGTACGAACCAGGTGATCGCGTTGATCGACAGATTCAGGTGGGTGGCGACCACGTCGTTGCCGCCGCCGATCAGCAGCACGCCGTACAGGCTGAGCCAGGCCACCCCGAGCCCGGTGCGCACGGGCATGTTGCGCGGCCGGTCCAGGATGTGGTGTTCGCGTTTGTCGCCGGTGATCCAGGACTCGATGAAGGGGTAGGCGCCGATGGCGGCGAGGATCAGCGGGAAGAGCGTGAAGGGGATGAAGACACCCAACTCCAGTGTGTGGCCCCAGGCGTTGAGCTCCCATCCCGGCATCACCCGGATCAGTCCCTCGGAGAAGCCGAGATACCAGTCGGGCTGGGCGCCGGTCGTCACCAGGTCGGGGCGGTAGGGCCCGAAGGCCCACACGGGGTTGATGCTGGCGATCCCGCCCATGACGGCGAGCACCCCGAAGACGAGGAAGAAGAAGCCGCCCGCCTTGGCCATGTAGACGGGCAGGAAGGGCATGCCGACCACGCTCTTCTGGTCGCGTCCGGGCCCGGGGTACTGCGTGTGCTTGTGGTAGAAGACCAGGATCAGATGCGCGACCACCAGGCCCAGCATGATCCCGGGCAGCACCAGGACATGGATCGGGAAGAGCCGCGAGATGATGTCGTGGCCCGGGAACTCCCCGCCGAACAGGAACATCGAGATGTACGTGCCGACGATCGGTACGGACAGGATCGCGCCGTCGGCGAACCGGATACCGGTGCCGGAGAGCAGGTCGTCGGGGAGCGAGTAGCCGGTCAGGCCGGTGATGATGCCGAGGAACAACAGGGTCCAGCCGAACACCCAGTTGAGCTCGCGCGGCTTGCGGTACGCGCCGGTGAAGAACACCCGCATCATGTGGATGAGCATGCCGGCGATGAAGACGACGGCCGCCCAGTGATGGATCTGCCGGATCAGCAGCCCGCCGCGCACGTCGAAGCTGATGTCGAGCGTGGACTCGAACGCGCGGGTCATCGGGATGCCGTTCAACGGCGTGTACGAGCCGTGGTAGATGACCTCGACACCGCTCGGCTCGAAGAACAGGGTGAGATAGACGCCGGTGAGGATCAGGATGATGAAGCTGTAGAGGCAGATCTCGCCCAGCATGAAGGACCAGTGGTCCGGGAAGACCTTGCGCATATTGGCCTTGGCCAGCGCGTACAGCCCGAGCCGTCCGTCCGCCCAGTCGGCGAGCTTCTCCCCTTTGCCGGCCGCCTCCGGCCGCGCGGTGCCCACCGCTCCGTTCACCGATCGTGCGCCGTCCATACGTTTGGCCGCCCCTCCCCGTCGGATCACCCCACAGGGTGTCACGGGGTCGTGACTATGCCAACGGTGCGTCAGCGGGCGGCAGTGGCAATCCGATCACGGCGCTGCGGCCCAGCGCGTGCAGCACCGCTTCTTCGCCCAACTGCACTGCGTCGTACGGCCTGAGAGTCATTCCGGCAACCTCCGCGCTCCCGTCGAGCGCCACGACCAGGGTGTCCGAACGCAGCCGCAGCCGCCCTCGGACGACGGCCACCGTGGGGGCCGTGGCGGCCGCACTCCTGCGCCACATGACGTTGAGGTTGACGACCGGGCCGTCCAACAGCCGGCAGTCGGTCGGTACGTCGCCTCTGAAGTCCCTTGGTGAGTAACGGGTGTTGACTAGGTGCCGGGTGCCGTCGACGGTGAGGTCCATGCCGGCGCCCTCGACGACGGTCAGGGTCCGGTCGACGTCGGGGAAGGCGGAGAACGGACCGTCCGCGCCGACCTCGGCCAGGCTCACCCGCCAGCCGAAGTCGTCCATGCCCGAGCCCTCGGGCCAGGCGGCGATCTCGCGGGTGACACCGCCACCGTTCTTCCAGGGCACGGCGGTTCGCGCCGAGGCGGGCAGGGCGCGGGTCATCCGACGATCCCCCGCTCCCGCGCCGTCGCCGGCCACTGCGGGAACTCGCCCGCCGGCCGGTCGTACAACTCGGCGCTCTTGTACAGGCTGACCAGCGCGGGCGTGGTCTTCTCGACCTTGCTGAGCGAGATCGCGGCCACAGGCGCTCCCTTCGGATCACGGCGAAAGGATCGAGATTACGCCATGGAGGTTTGGCGGTCTCGATGTCCGCCCAACCCCCGGCATAAGGGACGTAACCGCCCCTAGGCTGGGGGCCATGAAACGCGTCGGCGCCCTGATGCTCGCCGCCGTACCCGTCGCCATCGCCGCGACGGCCTACGGCTTCTCTCCCACCGCCCACGACGACCCGCGCCCCGCGCACCCGGCCGCCGCGGCGCAACGGAGAGCACCGGAGGGCCTGGCCGCGCCGGCCATGAAGAACCTCGCGCAGGAACTGGTGGCCAGCGCCGAGAACTCGACGCTGAACTGGCGCAGCGCGTACGCCTACGTCCAGGACATCGGTGACGGCCAGGGCTACACCGCGGGCATCATCGGTTTCTGCACCGGCACCCACGACCTGCTCGTCCTCGTCGAGCACTACACCGCCGCCCACCCCGACAACGGTCTCGCCCGCTACCTCCCCGCGCTGCGCGCGGTCGACGGCACGGACTCGCACCAGGGCCTGGACCCCGGCTTCCCGGCCGCCTGGCGCGCCGAGGCGGAGGTCCCCGCGTTCCAGGAGGCGCAGGACGCGGAGCGCGACCGTATCTACTTCGACCCGGCGGTCGCCGCCGCGAAGCGCGACGGCCTGGGCCCGCTCGGGCAGTTCATCTACTACGACGCGATGGTCTTCCACGGGCCGGGAACGGACGGCTTCTACGGCATCCGGGAGCGCGCGACGGAGCGGGCCAAGCCTCCTGCCGAAGGGGGCTCCGAGCAGGCCTACTTGAGTGCCTTCCTCGATGTCCGCAGGGCCACGATGCGGGCGAAGCATCCCGGGATCGACACCTCGCGCATCGACACGGCGCAGCGGAAGTTCCTGGAGGAGGGGAACCTGGACCTGCGGACGCCGTTGGTGTGGAAGGTGTACGGGGAGACGTACCGGGTGCCGTGAAAATGCCGCGGCGCCCGCCCAGGTCCGGTCGGGGACAGGGCAAGCGCCGCGGAGTGTTCCGTACGCCGTTGTACGGGACGTCTGTTGAGGGGGTTCCCTCTGAGGAGGAACCCCTCTTTTTTTCTCGGGCCGTCAGACCATCAGCGAGCGGTCTGTCGGGCGGATCGGGGCCGGCAGTTCGCTGGCGCCCGTGAGGAAGCGGTCGACGCCGCGGGCGGCCGAGCGGCCCTCCGCGATCGCCCACACGATGAGGGACTGGCCGCGGCCCGCGTCACCGGCGACGAACACACCGGGGACGTTGGTCTGGAAGTCGGTGTCGCGGGCGATGTTGCCGCGCTCGTCCAGGCCCAGGCCGAACTGCTCGACGAGGCCGTTCTCGCGGTCGGTGCCGGTGAACCCCATGGCCAGCGTGACCAGTTGGGCCGGGATCTTGCGCTCGGTGCCCGGCTTCGGGGTCAGCTTGCCCTCGATGAACTCGACCTCGACGAGGTGCAGCCACTGGACGTTGCCGTCCTCGTCGCCCTCGAAGTGGGTGGTGTTGACGGAGTAGACCCGCTCACCGCCCTCCTCGTGCGCGGAGGTGACCTTGTAGAGCATCGGGAAGGTCGGCCAGGGCTGGGAGACGGCGTTCCGCTCGTCGCCCGGGCGGGGCATGATCTCCAACTGCGTGACGGAGGCGGCGCCTTGGCGGTGCGCCGTACCGACGCAGTCCGCGCCGGTGTCGCCGCCGCCGATCACGACGACGTGCTTGCCCTCGGCCGAGACCGGGGTGGTGACGTAGTCGCCCTCCTGGACCTTGTTCGACAGGGGCAGGTACTCCATCGCCTGGTAGACACCGGTCAACTCCCGCCCGGGGACGGGGAGATCACGGGCGGTGGTGGCACCGGCGGCGACGACGACCGCGTCGTAGCGCTTGCGCAGGTCGGTCGCCTTGAGGTCGCGGCCGATCTCGATGCCGGTGCGGAAGCGGGTGCCCTCCGCGCGCATCTGCTCTATGCGGCGGTTGATGTGCCGCTTCTCCATCTTGAACTCGGGGATGCCGTAGCGGAGAAGGCCTCCGATGCGGTCCGCGCGCTCGTAGACGGCGACGGTGTGGCCGGCCCGGGTGAGCTGCTGGGCGGCGGCGAGGCCCGCCGGGCCCGAGCCGATGACCGCGACGGTCTTGCCGGAGAGGCGCTCGGGGGCCTGCGGGGCGACGTCCCCGGTCTCCCACGCCTTGTCGATGATGGAGACCTCGACGTTCTTGATGGTGACCGGCGGCTGGTTGATGCCCAGCACACAGGCCGACTCGCACGGCGCGGGGCACAACCGCCCGGTGAACTCGGGGAAGTTGTTCGTGGCGTGCAGCCGCTCGGAGGCGGCCGTCCAGTCGCCGCGGTAGGCGTAGTCGTTCCACTCGGGGATCAGGTTCCCCAGCGGACAGCCGTTGTGGCAGAACGGGATGCCGCAGTCCATGCACCGGCCGGCCTGCTTGCCGATGATCGGCAGCAGGGAGCCCGGGACGTAGACCTCGTTCCAGTCCTTCAGACGTACGTCGACGGGGCGGGACTTGGCGACCTCGCGCCCGTGGTTCAGAAAGCCCTTGGGGTCAGCCATTGGTCGCCGCCTCCATCATCTTCTCGGTGATCTCGGTCTCGGAGAGACCCGCTCGCTCGGCGGCGTCCTTGGCGGCGAGCACTGCCTTGTAGGCACTGGGGATGATCTTGCTGAAGCGCTCCACGGACACGGCCCACTCGGCGAGCAGCTTCCCGGCGACCGTGGAACCGGTCTCCTCGGCGTGGCGGCGCACCACGTCGTGCAGCCACTGCTTGTCGGTGTCGTCCAACTCCTCGACGGCGCCCGTGTTCCCGACGTTCACGTTGTCGGGGTTCAGGTCGATGACGTAGGCGATACCGCCGGACATGCCCGCCGCGAAGTTGCGGCCGGTCTCGCCCAGGACGACCGCCCGGCCGCCGGTCATGTACTCGCAGCCGTGGTCGCCCACGCCCTCGGAGACCACGGTGGCACCGGAGTTGCGGACACAGAATCGCTCGCCGGTACGGCCGCGCAGGAACAGCTCGCCGCCGGTCGCGCCGTAGGCGATGGTGTTGCCCGCGATGGTGGAGAACTCGGCGAGGTGGTCGGCGCCCCGGTCGGGACGGACGATGACCCGGCCGCCCGAAAGGCCCTTGCCGACGTAGTCGTTGGCGTCGCCCTCCAGGCGCAGCGTGACACCGCGCGGGAGGAAGGCACCGAAGGACTGGCCCGCGCTGCCGGTGAAGGTGATGTCGATGGTGTCGTCGGGCAGACCGGCACCGCCGAACTTCTTCGTCACCTCGTGGCCGAGCATGGTGCCGACCGTGCGGTTGATGTTGCGGATCGCGACCTGGGCGCGGACCGGCTGGGCGTCGGTGGCGCTGGACGCGGCCAGGGCGTCGGCGGCGAGCTTGATCAGCTCGTTGTCGAGCGCCTTCTCCAGGCCGTGGTCCTGCTGGATGACCTGGTGGAAGGCGGCGCCCTCGGGGAGCTCGGGGACGTAGAACAGCGGGGCCAGGTCCAGGCCCTGCGCCTTCCAGTGGTCGACCGCGCGCTCGACGTCGAGCGTGCCGGCCTGGCCGACGGCCTCCTCGATGGTGCGGAAGCCCAGCTCGGCGAGGATCTCGCGGACCTCCTCGGCGATGAACTGGAAGAAGTTCACGACGTATTCGGCCTTGCCGGCGAACCGGTCGCGCAGCACCGGGTTCTGGGTGGCGATGCCGACCGGGCAGGTGTCCAGGTGGCAGACGCGCATCATGACGCAGCCGGAGACGACGAGCGGCGCGGTCGCGAAACCGAACTCCTCGGCGCCGAGCAGCGCGGCGATGACGACGTCCCGGCCGGTCTTGAGCTGGCCGTCCGTCTGGACGACGATCCGGTCGCGCAGTCCGTTGAGCAGCAGGGTCTGCTGGGTCTCGGCGAGTCCCAACTCCCAAGGTCCACCCGCGTGCTTGAGGGAGGTCAGCGGCGAGGCGCCCGTACCGCCGTCGTGGCCGGAGATCAGGACGACGTCCGCGTGCGCCTTCGACACACCGGCCGCGACCGTGCCGACACCGACCTCGGAGACCAGCTTGACGTGGATCCGCGCCTGCGGGTTCGCGTTCTTCAGGTCGTGGATCAGCTGGGCGAGGTCCTCGATGGAGTAGATGTCGTGGTGCGGCGGCGGGGAGATCAGACCGACACCGGGGGTGCTGTGCCGGGTCTTGGCGACCCACGGGTAGACCTTGTGGCCGGGCAGCTGGCCGCCCTCGCCGGGCTTGGCGCCCTGGGCCATCTTGATCTGGATGTCGTCCGCGTTGACCAGGTACTCGGAGGTGACGCCGAAGCGGCCGGAGGCGACCTGCTTGATGGCGGACCGGCGGGCCGGGTCGTAGAGGCGGTCCGGGTCCTCGCCGCCCTCTCCGGTGTTGGACTTGCCGCCCAACTGGTTCATGGCGATGGCGAGCGTCTCGTGCGCCTCCAGGGAGATGGAGCCGTACGACATGGCGCCGGTGGAGAAGCGCTTGACGATCTCGGAGACGGGCTCGACCTCGTCGATGGAGATCGAGGGCCGGTCCGACTTGAAGCCGAAGAGGCCGCGCAGGGTCATCAGCCGCTCGGACTGCTCGTTCACGCGGTCCGTGTACTTCTTGAAGATGTCGTAGCGGTTGGTGCGCGTCGAGTGCTGGAGGCGGAAGACCGTCTCCGGGTCGAACAGGTGCGGCTCGCCCTCGCGGCGCCACTGGTACTCGCCGCCTATGTCGAGCGCGCGGTGCGCGGGCGCGATGCCGGAGGCGGGGTACGCCTTGGCGTGCCGGGCGGCGACCTCCTGGGCGACGACGTCGATGCCGACCCCGCCGATCTTGGTGGCCGTACCGCTGAAGTAGGCGTTGACGAACTGCTCGTCGAGGCCGACCGCTTCGAAGACCTGGGCGCCCCGGTAGGAGGCGACGGTCGAGATGCCCATCTTGGACATGACCTTGAGGACGCCCTTGCCGAGCGCGTAGATCAGGTTGCGGATGGCCTGCTCGGCCTCGATGTCGGTGAGGAAGGTGCCGGCGCGGACGAGGTCCTCGACGGACTCCATCGCCAGGTACGGGTTGACGGCGGCGGCGCCGAAGCCGATGAGCAGGGCGACGTGGTGGACCTCGCGGACGTCACCGGCCTCGACCAGCAGGCCCACCTGGGTGCGCTGCTTGGTGCGGATGAGGTGGTGGTGGACGGCGGCGGTGAGCAGCAGCGAGGGGATCGGCGCGTGCTCGGCGTCCGAGTGGCGGTCCGAGAGGACGATCAGCCGGGCGCCGTTCTCGATGGCCGCGTCGGCCTCGGTGCAGATCTCCGTGAGACGGGCGGCGAGGGCGTCGCCGCCGCCGGAGACCCGGTACAGGCCGGAGAGGGTCGCGGCCTTCATGCCGGGCATGTCGCCGTCGGCGTTGATGTGGATGAGCTTGGCCAGCTCGTCGTTGTCGATCACCGGGAAGGGCAGGGTGACGCTACGACAGGAAGCGGCCGTCGGCTCAAGCAGGTTGCTCGCGGGGCCGAGGGACGAGCGCAGGGAGGTCACGAGCTCTTCCCTGATGGCGTCCAGCGGCGGGTTGGTGACCTGCGCGAACAGCTGGGTGAAGTAGTCGAAGAGCAGGCGCGGGCGGCTGGAGAGCGCGGCGATCGGCGAGTCGGTGCCCATCGAACCGATCGGCTCGGCACCGGCCTTGGCCATCGGCGCGAGGATGACGCGCAGCTCCTCCTCGGTGTAGCCGAAGGTCTGCTGGCGGCGGGTGACCGAGGCGTGGGTGTGCACGATGTGCTCACGCTCGGGCAGGTCGGACAGCTCGATCTCGCCGGCTTCCAGCCAGTCGCCGTACGGCTTCTCGGCGGCGAGGCCGGCCTTGATCTCGTCGTCCTCGATGATGCGGTGCTCGGCGGTGTCCACGAGGAACATGCGGCCGGGCTGGAGGCGGCCCTTGCGGACGACCTTCGCGGGGTCGATGTCGAGGACGCCGACCTCGGAGCCGAGGACGACGAGGCCGTCGTCGGTGACCCAGTAGCGGCCGGGGCGCAGGCCGTTGCGGTCGAGGACCGCGCCGACCTGGGTGCCGTCGGTGAAGGTGACACAGGCCGGGCCGTCCCAGGGCTCCATCATCGTGGCGTGGAACTGGTAGAAGGCGCGGCGGGCCGGGTCCATGGAGGCGTGGTTCTCCCACGCCTCCGGAATCATCATCAGCACGGAGTGCGGCAGCGAACGCCCGCCCAGGTGCAGCAGTTCGAGCACCTCGTCGAAGGACGCGGAGTCGGAGGCGTCGGGCGTGCAGATCGGGAAGACCCGGTCGAGCTTGTCCTGGTCGCCGAAGAGGTCGGAGACGAGCTGGGACTCGCGGGCCGCCATCCAGTTGCGGTTGCCCTTGACCGTGTTGATCTCGCCGTTGTGCGCGACGAAGCGGTACGGGTGGGCGAGCGGCCACGACGGGAAGGTGTTGGTGGAGAACCGGGAGTGCACGAGCGAGATCGCCGAGGCGAAGCGGCGGTCGGACAGGTCCGGGAAGAACGGCTCCAGCTGGCCCGTGGTGAGCATGCCCTTGTAGACGATGGTCCGCGCGGACAGCGAGGGGAAGTAGACGCCGGCCTCGCGCTCGGCGCGCTTGCGCAGCACGAACGCCTTGCGGTCGAGGTCGATGCCCTCGGTCTCGCCGTCGCTCACGAAGACCTGCCGGAAGACCGGCATGGTCGAACGCGCGGTGGCGCCGAGGAGTTCGGGGGCGGTCGGGACCTCGCGCCAGCCGAGGACCGTGAGGCCCTCCTCCGCGGCGATCGTCTCGACCTGTGAAACGGTCGCATCGGCGCCGTCGCGGGGCAGGAAGGCGATGCCGACCGCGTAGCCACCGGCGGCGGGCAACTCGAATCCGGCCACCTCGCGGAAGAAGGAGTCCGGTACCTGGGACAGGATGCCCGCGCCGTCGCCCGAGTCGGGCTCGGCACCGGTAGCACCGCGGTGCTCCAGGTTGCGCAGCACCGTGAGCGCCTGCTCGACCAGCGCATGGCTCGCCTCGCCGGTGAGGGTGGCCACGAAGCCGACGCCACAGGCGTCGTGCTCGTTGCGGGGGTCGTACATACCCTGCGCGGCAGGGCGAGCATCCATGAAGGACCAGTTCTGGCCGTTCGTGGTCTGCTGGGACGGCTGGCGCGGCGTACGCATCGGCTCTCCCGTCGTCGTCGTGGCATATGCATGGGCATAGGGACGACGTTGGCCCTCTGCGAGTTGACGCAAAATTTCGTGCAGGTTACATGATGGAACGGTTCTCGGGAACCGGATACTCCGTTCCAACATGCGGACGCCGCGGGGTGGCGGCGGCGCACCGCACAGGCGGTGGAGATTAAGGGGACCAAAGCGAACAGATCGATGTCCGTCGGCCCGGGGCAGAGGGAGCGTCGTCGCCCATCCCGCGGGTGCGCCACAGGCGTCGTTGCCCGCAGCGCTTACGGCTCATGCCCGGTGGTTAAGCGTTCGAAACCAGTGGGTAACGGCTACTTATGCGGCTCAATGTATAAGTGCGCGTCGAGCTATCCTACGACCGTTCCGAACAAGGTGCCCAGGACGTACGTCACACCGGCCGCCGCTCCGCCCAGCGCTAGCTGCCGCAGCCCGCTGAACCACCAGGTCCGCGCGGTCACCCGGGCCACCACCGCACCACAGCCGAACAGCCCGATCAGCGCGAGCAGCAGGGCCGGCCACAGCGCGGTCGCCCCGAGCAGGAACGGCAGTACGGGAAGCAGCGCCCCCAGCGCGAACGAACCGAACGACGACACGGCGGCGACCAGCGGCGAGGGCAGATCACCGGGGTCGATCCCCAGCTCTTCCCGGGCATGTATCTCCAGAGCCTGCTCGGGATCGCGCGAGAGCTGCCGGGCGACCTCGCGGGCCAGCCCGGCCTCGACCCCACGACTCTCATAGAGGGAGGCCAGCTCCCCCTCCTCGTCCTCCGGGTGCTTGCGCAGCTCCCGTCGCTCGACTTCCAACTCGGCCTCGACCAGCTCGCGTTGGGAGGCGACGGAGGTGTACTCGCCGGCCGCCATGGAGAAGGCACCGGCGGCGAGCCCGGCCAACCCCGTGATGACGACGGTCTGATGGCTCACGGCACCGCCCACGACACCGGTCATCAGGGCGAGGTTGGAGACCAGACCGTCCATCGCGCCGAACACCGCGGGGCGCAGCCAACCGCCGTTGACATCGCGGTGGGTGTGGTTGTCGCGGTGCGCCTCGTGAAGCGTCGCCCCGGTCTCGATGATGGCCATGCCGGCTCCCCCAAAAATCCTTAGGTAAGGCTAAGTTTAGACAACTTCTACTCTTCGACAACGCCAAACCTACGCCTTTCATTTCCCCCTCGCCACCAAGGAAAGGCTGCGCTAACCAGCACCTTTACCCTCGAACGCTCACCCGTGGCGGGCTCCGATCAGATATCGACCGGGTGATGTTTGCACTGGGTCAGGCTCTGCCGAAGGCCTCCCGTGGGAGACATCAGCAAAGGGTTCCGCGCCCTGCGGGAACCCCGTAGGAGAGGCCGCGTATGGCATCGATCGCCTGCATTCCCCCGGTCCCGGCGCCCGAGAACGCCCCCGAACTCCGCGAACGGGCACACGGCGCGCTGCTCGGCCTGGCCGTCGGGGACGCGCTCGGGGCACCGGCGGAGAACATGAAACCCTCGGAGATCCGCGCCCGTTGGGGCCGCATCACGGGGTACGTGGCGGAGCATCCCGCGGGCACGGACGACACCGAGTACGCGATCTTCTCCGGTCTCCTCCTGGCCCGGCACGGCTCGGCCCTGACCCCCTCCCATGTGGAGGCGGCCTGGCACGAGTGGATCGCCGACCGCGACGAGGGCCCGTTCCGGGGCGCGGGCTTCAGCGAACGCGGCACGCTGGAGAACCTCCGCCGAGGCCTGGCCGCACCCATCTCCGCCCAGCACCGCCACGCCTGGAGCGACGGCCTCGCCATGCGGGCGGCCCCCTTCGGCGTCTTCGCGGCGGGCCGTCCCGCCGAGGCGGCCCGCCTGGTCGCGATCGACGGCTCGGTGAGCCACGACGGCGAGGGCATCTACGGCGGCCAGGCGGTCGCGGCGGGCGTCGCGGCGGCGATGGCGGGCGCCCCCACGATCGCGGTGGTGGCATCGGCCCTCGCGGTCGTCCCGGACGACTCCTGGACGGCCCGCTCCCTCCGCCGAGCGGTGGCGGTCGCCCACCGGGGCGAACGAGCGGTCCGCTCCGCCGTCGTCATCGGCGGCTACCCCTGGACCGACCTGGCCCCCGAGGCGGTCGCCCTCGCCTTCGGCGCGTACGCGGCGGCGGACGGCGACTTCACGGACTCCGTCCTCACCGCGGTCAACATGGGCAGGGACGCGGACACGACGGCGGCGGTGGCAGGCGCCCTGGCCGGCGCGACCCGCGGCGCGTCCGCGATCCCGCCCGAGTGGGCGACGGCGATCGGTCCCGCACGGGGTAGTTGCCTGCCGGCCATGGCGGGCCACCACGTGCTGGACATCGCGGAGTTGCTCGTGCCCGGGGAGGGCGGCAAGTGGGGCGCGGTGACTCCGGTACCCGATCGGACGGAGTACGTACTGGCGGCGGACGAGGACGAGGTGGAGCTGTGAGGCACGGTGCGGACGGGGAGGCACGGGGGAGACAGACGGGGGTCACGAGTCAGGCAAGGGCGCTCGAACTCGCGGACACGGAGAGCGAGTTGGGACTGCTGGGACGACCTGCACCTGACCTGCCGGCCCTACTGACGCCACCCGCACCCGGCAACAAACCCCGCCGCATCGAAGGCCTGCTCCTCGGCCTCGCCGCAGGTGATGCCGCCGGCTGGCCCGCCGCGAGGCACCGGGCCGCCCGCATGCCCGAGTGGACTCGCCGTCTCACACGCGAACTCGACACCTTCGCCGAACAGAACGCGACCACGACACTCCCCGTCCCCATCGCACTCAACCAACCCCCCGAGCCCCTGCGCCTGGGGCCCTCCGACGACGCCGAATGGGCGGCCTTCGCGGCCGAAGCCGTACTGCGGGCCGGCGACGACACGGTCCTCGGCGACCTCAGCAGGGAACGCAGGACCAGAGCCGCGATCGACCTCACCTGGAACGCCATCGCCAGCGAAGTCGCCGCCGCGGCGGACCGAGCACCGGAGGTCGAGTCGGCCGTACTCCCCCTCCGCGCCCGCATCTCCGTACGCGCCGGTCTCGGCAACCTCGCCGCCGGTCTGCGCCCACCCGCGACCGGCCACGACAACCCCCACTACTTCGACGACGCCGCCTGCGTACGGGCCTGCGTCCTCGCGGTGGCGCACCCCGGCGACCCCCAACTCGCCGCCGCCCTGGCCGAGTTCGACGCCCATTACACCCAGGACGGGGACGGGGTCCACGGCGCGAGGGCCATGGCGGCGGCGCTCGCGCTCGCCCTGGTCGGCGCGGACGTGGACACCTGCGTGGCAGCCGCCCTCGCCGAACTCCCCGAAGCGACGGAGATCGGCCGCAACGCCCGCCACGCGCTCGCACTGGCGCGGGACAGCGACAGCGCGTTCGCCCTGATCCCCCTCCTGGAACACCAGATCGTCGACCACGTCTACAGCTACGGCATCGCCGCCGCCGAAACCGTCCCGGTCGCCCTCGCTCTCGCCACCGCGTCCCGCGGCCGTATCGCGGAAGCGGTCCCCGCCGCGGCCTGCCTCTCCCGCGTCGCCGACTCCGCACCCGCCCTCGCCGGCGCCCTCACCGGAGCACTGAGCGGCGGACAAGCGATCCCCGCCGCCTGGCGGGACGCCTGCCGCACCCTCTCCGGCTGCGCCCTCCCCCGCCTCACCGGCACCGATCTCGTAGAACTCGCCGAACTCCTGGAAGCCACACAACCGGCCCCACCAGGAGGATGATTCGGGGCATGACGCCCAAAGAACCAGATAGCAGCCTTGAGGACCGGATCACCGGAGCCCTCGTGGGTGCCGCGGTCGGCGATGCCCTCGGCGGTCCCGTCGAGGGCTACTCCCCCGACCAGATCCTCGAACGGCACGGCGGTCGCGTGCACGGCATCGTCGGCCCCTGGAACGGCGACGCGTGGCGCACCGCCCGCCCGATCGCGCCGTACCACAAGGGCGACGGCCACGTCACCGACGACACCTTGATGACCCACGCTCTGGTACGGGTCTACGCGACCGTCCGCGACCACCTCGACGCGTACGCGATCGCCGACCACCTGGTCCCCGACCTGATGACGAACCCGCGCTGGATCCCGGAGTTGGAGGCGGAGGTCATCCCCCTCCAGCGCGTCTTCCTCGCCGAGAAGTGGCTCGCGACCCGCCTCCACTACGGCCATGTCGACCCCCGCGAGGCCGGCGTCGGCAACATCGTCAACTGCGGTGCCGCGATGTACATGGCACCGGTCGGCCTGGTCAACGCGGGTAATCCGGCCGGGGCTTACGCGGAAGCCCTCGACATCGCGGGCGCCCACCAGTCGTCCTACGGCCGTGAGGCCGCCGGTGTCCTCGCGGCGGCGGTGGCCGCGGCCTGCGCGCCGGACGCGAGCCCGGACTCGGTGGTGGCCGCCTGCCTGGCCCTGGCCAAGGACGGCACCCGTACCGCCATCGAGGAGGTCTGCGAAGTGGCCGCCCGCTACTCGGACTTCGAGTCGGCGCTGGTCCCCCTGCGGGAGGCGGTCGCGCCGTACGACACGGTCGGCCCCGACTACCGCGCCCCCTCCCTGGACGCCCGCCGCCCCTCCCGCACCCGCGCGATCGAGGAACTCCCCGTCGCCCTGGGCATGTTGGTGGTCTCCGGCGGCGACTACCGCCACGCGGTGCTGGGTTCGGTGAACTACGGCCGGGACTGCGACTCGATCGCGACGATGGCGGGCGCGATGGCCGGCGCCCTGGGTTCGCCGGTCCCGCAGGACTGGTCGAAGTCGGTCGCCGAGGCCAGCCGCCTGGACCTCTGGGAGCCGGCCACGACCCTCACCGCCGTCACCCGCGAGGTCTTCGCACGCGATGTCCGCCGACGCCGGGCCCACGAGGCCGCGTTCACCGCGATCGGAGGAGTGCGGTGCTCCGACTGACCTGGGTCCAGCCGGAGGACCTGCTCGGCCACGAGCTGCGCCAGGCGGCCCAGGACGGGCGCGAGCCGTCGGCGATCGCGGCGCGCTGGCGGGCGGCGGGCGGCATGGAGGCACCGGCCCGGGCGGGCGCCTCGACCGAACCCGCCACCCGCTACCTCCGGTTGCTCGCCGAGGACCTCCTCGACGAACTGGCCGACCTGCCCAGCAGGTTGGCCGACCAGGAGCCGACCGACCTGGCGAAGATCAAGAGTCTGTGCCCCAACTGGCCCACGGCACAAGCCACTTCCCCGCCCCGCCCCGCCGTCCTGCACGCCGCCTGGCTGGGCCGGGCCGTCGGCTGTCTGCTCGGCAAACCCGTCGAGAAGATCACCCTCGACGGCATCCGCCAACTCGCCCGAGCCACCGGCAATTGGCCCCTCACCTCCTACTTCACCGCCCGGGGTGTCCCCGCCGACCTCCTCGCCGCCCACCCCTGGAACCGCCGCTCCGCCCCCACCTCCCTCGCCGAGAACATCGACGGCATGCCCGAGGACGACGACCTCAACTACCCCCTGCTGAACCTCCTGTTGCTACAGCGCCACGGCAAGGGCTTCACCACCGCGGACGTGGCGAAGCTCTGGCTCGACGAACTCCCCGCCGGCCGCACCTTCACCGCCGAACGCGTCGCCTACCGCAATCTGCTCTCCGGCCTCGAACCCCCGCGAACGGCCCGTCACCGCAACCCGTTCCGCGAATGGATCGGCGCCCTGATCCGCGCCGACGTCCACGGCTGGACCAACCCCGGCGACCCGGGCGCGGCAGCCGCACAGGCCCACCGCGACGCCACCCTCACCCACACCGCCAACGGCGTCTACGCGGCGATGTTCACGGCGGCCGTCATCGCCACCGCTGCCACCGGCACCCAGGACGTCCACACCTGCCTGCGCACCGGACTGACGGTCGTCCCGCCCGCCTCCCGCCTCGCCAAGGCGGTCCACCATGCCCTCCAACTTGCCCGGAAACACCGGGACTTCGACGCCGTGGTGGACGAACTCCACACCACCCACGCCCGCACCCACCACTGGGTCCACGCGATCCCGAACACCGCGCTGATCGTCGCCGCCCTCACCCACGCGGACGGCGACTTCACCGGCTCCATCTGCCGTGCGGTGTCGGGCGGCCTGGACACCGACTCCAACGGCGCCACGGTCGGCAGCGTCGCGGGCCTCCTCGCCGGCACCCCCACCGCACTCCCCGACCGCTGGACGACCCCCCTCAAGAACCGACTCGCCACCTCCGTAGGCGACTTCAACGGCGTCGGCTTCGACACCCTCGCCCGGCTCACCCACCAGGAGACCGCCCGCCCATGACCCATATCGCCGTGCTCGGCAGCACGAACATGGACCTCGTCGCCTACGTCACGAAGGCCCCGCGGCGCGGAGAGACCGTGACGGGACGGGAGTTCCGCACGATCCCCGGCGGCAAGGGCGCCAACCAGGCGATCGCCGCGGCCCGTTCGGGCGCCGACGTCACCATCATCGGAGCGGTCGGCGACGACGCCTACGGCGCCCGACTCCGGTCCACCTTCGAGCACTCCGGCGTCGACACCGACCATCTGCGCACCGTCGAGGGCCCGTCCGGCACCGCGCACATCGTCGTGGACGACGAGGGCGGCAACGCGATCGTCGTGATCCCCGCCGCCAACGGCACCGTCGACCACCTCGCCCCCGGCGACGAGGGCCTCATCGCCACGGCCGACGCCCTGCTCCTCCAACTGGAGATCCCCCTCGCAGCGGTGATCGCGGGCGCGGAGGCGGCCCGCCGCCACGGCGTCCGGACGATCCTCACCCCCGCCCCCGCGCAACCCCTGCCGCCCGAACTCCTCGCCACCATCGACCTGTTGGTGCCCAACGAGCACGAGGCGACCGCCCTCACCGACCGCACCGACCCGCGCGAGGCGGCCGTCGCGCTGCTCGACCAGGTGCCCGAGGTGATCATCACCCTCGGCTCGGCGGGCATTCTGTACGCGGCCCGGGGCGCCGAGCCGTTCACCGTCCCCGCACCGCAGGTGACGGCCGTGGACTCGACCGGCGCGGGCGACACCTTCGTCGGCGCGCTGGCGGTGGCGCTCGCCGAGGGGCGCCCGATGCGGGACGCGCTGGGATGGGCGGCGGCGGCCGCCGCGCTCTCCGTGCAGCGGCCGGGGGCGACGGCGTCGATGCCGTACCGCCCGGAGATCGAGAAGCAGTACGCCTCATGACCGAGACGACCACAACTCCCCTGTCAGGGCTGCGCGTTCTGGACCTCGCGACACTCTTCGCCGGGCCCCTCGCCGCGACCATGCTCGGCGACTTCGGCGCCGAGGTCGTCAAGGTCGAGCACCCCGCCAAACCCGATCCGTCCCGGGGCCACGGCCCGTCGAAGGACGGCGTAGGCCTGTGGTGGAAGCTGCTCGGCCGCAACAAGCGCACGATCACCCTCGACCTGTCGAAGCCGGGCGGACGCGACACCCTCCTCCGGCTCGCCGCCACCGCCGACGTGATCATCGAGAACTTCCGCCCCGGCACCCTGGAGAAATGGGACCTGGGCTGGGCCGAACTCTCCGCCGCCAACCCGCGGTTGATCCTCGCCCGGGTCACCGCCTTCGGCCAGTTCGGGCCCTACGCGCACCGCCCCGGCTTCGGCACCCTCGCCGAGGCGATGAGCGGCTTCGCCGCGATCACCGGCGAACCGGACGCGCCCCCGACCCTCCCGCCGTTCGGCCTCGCCGACTCGATCGCGGGCCTGGCGACGGCGTACGCGGTGATGACGGCCCTCGCCGCCCGCGACCGCACCGGCGAGGGGCAGGTCGTCGACATGGCGATCATCGAACCGATCCTGACCGCGCTGGGCCCCCAGCCCCTCTGGTACGACCAGCTCGGCCATGTCCAGCCGCGCACCGGCAACCGCTCCCAGAACAACGCCCCGCGCAACACCTACCGTACGGCGGACGGCAGTTGGGTCGCCGTCTCGACCTCGGCCCAGTCGATCGCCGAGCGCGTGATGCGCCTCGTCGGCCGCCCGGAGCTGATCGACGAACCCTGGTTCGCGACCGGCGCCGACCGGGCCCGGCACGCCGACGTCCTGGACGCGGCGGTCGGCGACTGGATCGCGCGACGCACCCGCACCGAGGTCCTGGCCGCCTTCGAGAAGGCGGAGGCGGCGGTCGCCCCGATCCAGGACGTACGGGACGTGATGACGGACCCGCAGTACCAGGCCCTCGACACGATCACCACCGTCGACGACCCCGAACTCGGCCCCCTCCGTATGCAGAACGTCCTCTTCCGCCTCTCCGCCACCCCCGGCGCCATCCGCTGGCCGGGCCGCCCCCACGGCGCCGACACGGACACGGTCCTGTCCGAACTGGGCCTGACCGAGACCGAGTTGGCCGCTCTTCGTCGGGCGGGCGCCCTGTGACCGCGTACCCCCTGACCTGGCTCTACGTCCCCGGCGACCGCCCCACGATCGTCACCAAGGCCCTCGCCGCCGGCGCCGACGTGGTCGTCGTCGATCTGGAGGACGCGGTCGCCCCCGACCGCAAGGAGTACGCCCGCGCGGCCACGGCGGAACTCCTCGCGGAGCCTCGGCCCGAAGTCCATGTACGCGTCAATGCCCTGGGCAGCCCGTGGGCGGCGGACGACCTCCGGGCCCTCGCACCCCTTCCGGGCCTGTCCGGCCTTCGACTCCCGAAGGTCACATCCGCCGAGGAGGTCGTGGCCGTGGCGGAAAGGGCCCCCGGCCTCCCCCTGTACGCCCTTCTGGAGACGGCCCTCGGCATCGAGCGGGCCTTCTCGATCGCCACCGCCCACCCCGCCCTGCGCGGCATCACGCTCGGCGAGGCGGATCTACGGGCCGACCTGGGCGTGCGTGAGGAGGCGGGCCTGGACTGGTCCCGGTCCCGGGTGATCGTGGCCGCCCGGGCCGCGGGCCTGGCCCCGCCGCCCCAGTCGGTCCACCCGGACATCCGCGACCTCGAAGCGCTGGCCGCCTCCTGCGCCCACGGCCGCGCCCTGGGCTTCCTCGGCCGGGCGGCGATCCACCCCCGCCAGCTCCCGGTCATCGAACGTGCCTATCTCCCGACCGCCGAGGAGATCGAGCAGGCCGAGACGGTCGTCAAGGCGGCGATGCGGGAGAAGGGCGCACAGGCTCTGCCCGACGGCCGGTTCATCGACGCGGCGGTGGTGGCGGCGGCGCAGCGCACCCTCACGCTGGCGCGCCGCACCTGACACGCGATGAGGGCGCCCCGTCTGACACGGGACGCCCTCATCGTCGTAGAACCAGTGGATCCAGTGGAATGGAACCAGTGGACCAGCCGTCAGCTCTTCTTCGCCGACTCGGCCTCGTCCTTCTTCTCCGTGACGTCCGCTTCCGTGGCGTCCTCGACGTCCGCGTCTTCCTTCGGCGCCTCTTCCGAGACCGCCTCGCTGTCGTCGTCGCCGTCGGTCGCGTCGGCGGCGGTCTCCGCCTCCGGTGCCTCCGGCTCGACGACCTCTTCGCGGCCCGGGCGCTTCTTCGCCGAGATCACCATGTAGAGCACCGCGAGGATGAAGACGATCATCGCGGTCCAGTCGTTCAACCGCAGGCCCAGGATGTGGTGGGCGTCGTCGACGCGCATGTACTCGATCCAGCCGCGGCCCACGCAGTAGGCGGCGACGTACAGCGCGAACGCCCGGCCGTGGCCCAGCTTGAAGCGGCGGTCGGCCCAGATGACGAGGAAGCCGACGCCGATGCACCACAGGGACTCGTACAGGAACGTCGGGTGGTAGTAGCCCGGTACCCGGCCGTCCGTCGAGGACGTGATGTGCAGCGCCCAGGGGAGGTGGGTCTCGCGGCCGTACAGCTCCTGGTTGAACCAGTTGCCCCAGCGGCCGATGGCCTGGGCGAAGGCGATGCCGGGGGCGAGGGCGTCGGCCCAGGCCGGCAGCGGGATGCCACGGCGGCGGCAGCCGATCCACGCGCCCACCGCGCCGAGCGCGATCGCGCCCCAGATACCGAGGCCGCCCTGCCACACCTTGAAGGCGTCCACCCAGTCGCGGCCCTCGCTGAAGTACAGCTCGTAGTCCGTGATCACGTGGTACAGGCGACCGCCGACGAGGCCGAACGGCACGGCCCAGACAGCGATGTCGGCCACCGTCCCGACCTTGCCGCCGCGGGCGACCCAGCGTTTGTTGCCGAGCCAGACGGCGACGAAGACGCCGATGATGATGCAGAACGCGTAGCCGCGCAGCGGAATGGGGCCGAGGTGGATGACCCCGCGCGACGGGCTGGGAATGTAGGCAAGTTCCATGGCAGGGTCGACGCTACCGTGCCGGACCGCGACCACGGCAAGCGGCCCGGCTACGGCTCCATAACGGGCCGGTGTGAAAACCGGCCCGCCGTCTCACCCCTTGTTGGCCGCCTGGACCAACTGCTTCAGCTTCGCCGGGGTCATCGACTGGTCCGCGTAGATGTTCTTGCCGTCGAAGAGGACGGTCGGGGTGCCGGTGAATCCGCCGGCCTGGAACGCGGCGGCGGACTTGATGACCCAGCTGTCGTGCGTACCGTTGTTGACGCACTTCTGGAAGGCGGGTGTGTCGAGGCCGCTGACCTTGCCCGCCAGCTCGATCAGCTTGGCGTTGCTGGAGAACGCGTCGTCCGTCTCCTTGGGCTGGTTCTCGTACAGCGTGTCGTGGTAGTCGCGGAACTTTCCGGCGTCCTGGGCGCAGGCCGCCGCGTTGGCCGCGCGCTTGGAGCCGGTGCCGCCGAGATTGCCGTCGATGATCGTGACCAGGTGGTACTGCACCTTGAGCTGCCCGGAGTCGGTCAGCTCATGGAGCGTCGAACGGTACGCCGTCTCGAAGGCCTGGCAGGCCGGGCAGCGGAAGTCCTCCCACACCGTGAGCGTCGGCTTGGCGCTGTCCTTGCCGACCTGGATCGCCAGGCTGTCCTTGCCGGTCGCCCCGGAGGGCGCCACGACGGGGCCCGCCTTACCGCTGCCGCTGTCGTCCTTGCCGGAGTTCGCGGCGAGGACGCCGATCACCGACGCCAGCCCCAGCACGCAGACGACGCTCGCGGCCACGATCAGCGTGCGCCGCCGCCTCTCCGCGGCCTTCTGCTTCTCACGCTCGACCGCCAGCCGCTCGCGGGCGGTGCGCTTTCCGTCACGGTTCTTCTCGCTCACACCCCGCAGAACGAACCGGGGAGGCGCAGCGCGCCTCCCCGGTCCCAGGTCCACCCATACGAGGGACCCGTCGTTCTCTCACACGCGCGTGCCGCTACGCCTGGCCGCGCACGCCCTTCGCCAGCTCGCCCGCGAGTGCGCGGACCGCCTCGACGCCGGCCGCGTCGTCCGGCGCATCCAGCATCCGCTTGACGAAGGCGGAGCCGACGATCACGCCGTCCGCGAAGCGGGCCACCTCGGCGGCCTGCCGGGCGTCGGAGACACCGAGGCCGACACACACGGGCGTGTCGGTGGTGGCCCGGGTGCGCTCGACGAGGTCCTGCGCCTGCGCGCCCACCGACTCACGGGTGCCGGTGACGCCCATCAGCGAGGCGGCGTAGACGAAGCCGGTGCCGACCTTGGTGATCTCGGCGAGCCGGGCGGCCTTGCTGCTGGGCGCGACCACGAAGACCGTGGCGAGCCCGTGCTTCTCGGCGTGCTCCCTCCACAGCCCCGCCTCCTGCACGGGCAGGTCGGGCAGGATGCAGCCGGCGCCGCCCGCCTCGGCCAGTTCGGCGGTGAAGCGCTCGACGCCGTAGCGGTCGATCGGGTTCCAGTACGTCATGACGAGTACGGGCTTGCCGGTCGCCGTGTGGGCCTCGCGGACCGTACGCATCACGTCCGCGATCTTGACTCCGCCGCGCAGGGCGATGTCGTCGGCGGTCTGGATGACGGGGCCGTCGAGGACGGGGTCGCTGTGCGGCAGGCCCACCTCGACGATGTCCGCGCCGCCGTCGAACGCGGCCTTGACCGCGGCGATGCCGCCGTCCACGGTCGGGAACCCGGCCGGGAGGTAGGCGATGAGCGCGGCGCGTCCCTCGGCCTTGGCGGCGGCGAGGGTATCGGACAGCAGTTGGATGTTGCCGCTCACTTGGCGTCCCCCTCGATCTCGGCGGTGTCGGCGGAATTGGCCGCCACTTCGGCGTCCGTGTCGTACAGGCCGAAGTAGCGTGCGGCCGTGTCCATGTCCTTGTCGCCGCGCCCGGACAGGTTGACGACGATCAGCCCGTCCTTGCCCAGCTCCTTGCCGACCTCCAGCGCGCCCGCGAGCGCGTGGGCGCTCTCGATCGCCGGGATGATGCCCTCGGTGCGCGACAGCAGGCGCAGGGCCTGCATGGCGGCGTCGTCGGTGACCGCGCGGTACTCGGCGCGGCCGCTGTCCTTGAGGTAGGAGTGCTCGGGGCCGATGCCCGGGTAGTCCAGTCCGGCCGAGATCGAGTAAGGCTCGGTGATCTGGCCCTCCTCGTCCTGGAGGACGTAGGACCGCGAACCGTGCAGGATGCCGGGTTCGCCCGCGGTGAGGGTCGCCGCGTGCTCGCCGGTCTCGACGCCGTGGCCGGCCGGCTCGCAGCCGATGAGGCGTACGCCGGCGTCCGGGATGAAGGCGTGGAAGAGGCCGATGGCGTTCGAGCCGCCGCCGACACAGGCGACGGCCGCGTCGGGAAGGCGTCCGGCGCGCTCCAGGATCTGGCGGCGGGCCTCGACGCCGATCACCCGGTGGAAGTCGCGGACCATGGCCGGGAAGGGGTGCGGGCCGGCGACCGTACCGAAGAGGTAGTGCGTGCGGTCGACGTTGGCCACCCAGTCGCGGAAGGCCTCGTTGATCGCGTCCTTGAGGGTGCGGCTGCCGGACTTCACGGCGATGACCTCGGCGCCGAGCATGCGCATCCGGGCCACGTTCAGGGCCTGGCGCTGGGTGTCGATCTCGCCCATGTAGATGGTGCATTCGAGGCCGAACAGTGCGCAGGCGGTGGCGGTCGCGACACCGTGCTGGCCGGCGCCGGTCTCCGCGATGACCCGGGTCTTGCCCATCCTCTTGGTGAGCAGGGCCTGGCCGAGCACATTGTTGATCTTGTGGGAGCCGGTGTGGTTCAGATCCTCGCGCTTGAGGAAGATCCGGGCGCCACCCGCGTGCTCCGCGAAGCGGGGTACCTCGGTGAACGCGCTGGGCCTGCCGGTGTAGTTGACGAGCAGGTCGTCCAACTCGCGGGCGAACTCGGGGTCGTGCTTCGCCTTGTCGTACTCGACGGCCACCTCGTCCACGGCGGCGACGAGGGCCTCCGGGATGAACTTGCCGCCGAACGCGCCGAAGTAGCCCTCGGCGCTGGGGACTTGACCCTCGGGGTCCGGAATGAAGAACTCGCTGGGCATGCGGAAACCTCACGGTGAGTTTATGGAGAATGCACTAAACGCCGTGGGGGCAGGGGGTGTTGGTCGGCTGCGAGTCCGTCGGGACCGGTCGCACCCGAGCGGCGGTGGCCGCAGATCAATCAGAGCCCCGGGCCCCGGAAAGCCCGCTGCCATCGCATGCCGTTCACTTGCCCCGGCTCGTCTCCGATGACGTAGCGCACCCTGCGACCGTGCACCCGGCGTGCGGGTGCGCGGCAGCCACGGGGGCGGCAGCCGCGCGCGAGGCGGGCGTACCGGTCCATGGAGGGGGTCGTCGGAGTCATCGCCAGGATCCTACCGGCTGATCAGCTACGGCCGTGCCGCAGTGCCGGGTGCTCGCCCGCCGCCACCAGGTCCGAGACCGCCGACTTGGGGTCGCGGCCGGTGACCAGGGACTCGCCGACCAGGACCGCGTCGGCGCCCGCGTTGGCGTAGGCGATGAGGTCGTGGGGGCCGCGGACGCCGGACTCGGCGATCTTGACGATGTGGGCCGGGATCTCGGGGGCAACGCGCTCGAAGGTGCCGCGGTCGACCTCAAGGGTCTTGAGGTTGCGGGCGTTGACACCGATGACCTTGGCGCCGGCGTCGACCGCGCGGTCGACCTCGTCCTCGTCGTGGACCTCGACGATCGGCGTGAGGCCGATCGACTCGGCGCGCTCGATGAGGGACTCCAGGGCGGGCTGGTCCAGGGCCGCGACGATCAGCAGGGCGATGTCGGCGCCGTAGGCCCGGGCCTCCCAGAGCTGGTACGACGTGACGATGAAGTCCTTGCGGAGGACGGGGATGTCCACGCGGGCGCGGACGGCCTCCAGGTCGGCCAGGGAGCCGCCGAAGCGGCGCTGCTCGGTGAGGACGGAGATGACGGCGGCGCCGCCAGCCTCGTAGTCCGCGGCCAGGCCCGCCGGGTCGGCGATCGCGGCCAGCGCGCCCTTGGAGGGGCTGGAGCGCTTGACCTCGCAGATGACCTTGACGCCGTCGCCGCGCAGGGCGGCGATCCCGTCCTTGGCCGCGGGAGCCTTCGCCGCGCGCTCCTTGAGCTCGTCGAGGCTGACGCGCGCCTGCCGTTCCGCCAGGTCGGCACGGACTCCGTCGATGATCTCGTCGAGCACACTCACGCGAGCGGCCCCCTTCCGGACGGTGGAAAAGCAATGGTCACATCTGACCTCGATGGTATCCGGAGGAAGGCGTAGGCCTCGCATCCGGTTGACGCCGGTCCCACTACCTGGACATACGCCGGTTGATCAAGGATGTAGCCAGCCACCGAACGGCAGGTTCCGGACAACCGTGAAGACCAGCACCAACGCGCCCAGACTCCACATCTGGACCCGCCCGAGTTCGATCCGGGCCGGCCGGCCGCGCCCCGCGCGGATCACCCAGACGGTCCATACGACCATGAAGGCCAGATAGCCCACCACCGCGATCGCGTTGTCCTGGAGGGCCGCCAGGAAGTCCCCGTGGATGAACTCGTGCGCGCTGCGCAGGCCACCGCAGCCGGGGCAGTACAGGCCGGTGAAGCGGTACAGGGGGCACACGGGGTAGTGGCCGGGGTGGTTCGGGTCGACGGTGCCGACGTAGGCGAACGCTCCGGCGACGGCCGCGAGGACGCCCGCGGGCACGGCGACGCGGTTCAGCACGGAGGCGGAGGCGAGGGCGCGTGTCTTCGGCATGCTCTGGCTGTCGGCGTTCACGTCTCGCATTGTGCCCCCTGGCCCTTTCACGCCGCACACGCGCGTGAGGGGCGGTTCCCGGTGCTTCCGGGACCGCCCCTCCACGAAGTGGTGGCTGACAGCTGCGGCTCAGCTGTCAGCGGGCGCCGTCTTGCCGAGCAACTCGGTCAGGTCCTGGGGGCGGTCCTTGGGCATGCCCATACCCATCGCGCTCATGACCCAGCCGACGATGCCGCCGACGATCACGATCCCCATACCGGCCCAGAAGCCGGCCGGCTGCGCCATGACCATGAAGGCGCCCGCGACCAGGAAACCGATGAAGGCGATGGTCGTACCGGTCCAGGCGGCCAAAGTGTGACCGTGGCTGTTGCCCGCCATGACTTGCTCCTCGTTGCTGTGTGCGTGTGTGAGCAGACGCTCACGGCTCATTGTTCCGCACGCGTGCGGGTGCGGTGCTTCGGGGTGGGTGCACGCGCGCGTCGGGGCGGTTACGCGCCGGTGGGGTCCTCGCCGCGGTCGAGGGCCTTCCAGATGTCCTCGGGGCGGTCGGGGTCCACTACGGGGGCCTTACGGGCCTTGGGGGCGCCGTTGCGTTCGTAGCGGCCGGACATGGCGGGCCAGCGGCGGCCGTAGAAGAGGGCGAGCAGGCCGGCCAGCAGGATCAGTGCGCCGCCGACCGCGGCGACGTAGGGCCAGGCGGTGTGGTCGAAGGCGTGCACGACGGACGAGGTGTCGCCGGAGGCCTGGGCGGCCTTGTCGTCGAGCGCGGAGCTGTCGGTGGCGCCCAGGAGGGCGGCGGCGACGATGCCGGCGCCGGAGAGCGCGAGGAGGGCGGAGACGGCGAAGCGGCCCGTCCTGCGGACGGCGAAGACGGCGACGAGCGCGGCGAGGCCCACTATGGCGAGCGCCGCGGGGACACCCGTGACGTCGCTGCCCTTGGCGGACAGCGGGAACGCGTCGCCTGCCACCGTCGCGGTCCCCATCGACCAGCGCTGACGGGTGGCCAGCAGTGCCACGGCCGCGCCGAGCGCACCGCTCAGCAGGGCCACGGCGAGGCTGCGGCGGCCGGCGCGCGCGGGGCCTTCGCCTTCGGAACGGGGGTGAGGAACAGCAGCAGTCACGTAGTCCACTATCGCTCGAACCCCGGGCGAACCGTCACCCGGGGTTCATATGACCCTCGTCCTATTGCCCGAGCCGGTTCGCCGTGTGCACCGCGCGGAGGACGGCCGCCGCCTTGTTGCGGCACTCCTGGTCCTCCAGCTCGGGGTCCGAGTCGGCGACGATGCCGGCACCCGCCTGGACGTAGGCCGTGCCGTCGCGGAGCAGGGCCGTACGGATGGCGATGGCGGTGTCGGAGTCGCCGGCGAAGTCCAGATAGCCGACGCAGCCGCCGTACAACCCCCTTCTGGACGGCTCCAGTTCGTCGATGATCTGCATCGCGCGGGGCTTGGGCGCGCCGGAGAGGGTGCCGGCCGGGAAGCAGGCGGTCAGGACGTCGAAGGCGGTACGGCCCGCGGCGACCGTGCCGGTCACGGTGGAGACGATGTGCATCACGTGGGAGTAGCGCTCCACCGACATGAAGTCGACGACCTCGACCGAGCCGGGTTCGCAGACGCGTCCCAGATCGTTACGTCCGAGGTCGACCAGCATGAGGTGTTCGGCGCGCTCCTTGGGGTCGGCGAGCAGCTCGTCGGCGAGGGCCTGGTCCTCCTGCGGGGTCGCGCCGCGGTGCCGGGTGCCGGCGATGGGGTGGACCATCGCGCGGCCCTCCTCGACCTTGACGAGGGCTTCCGGGGAGGAGCCGACGACGTCGAAGCCGTCGAAGCGGAACAGGTACATGTACGGCGACGGGTTGGTGGCCCGCAGTACGCGGTACACGTCCAACGCGCTTGCCGTGCACGGTGTTTCGAAGCGCTGGGAGGGGACGACCTGGAAGGCCTCGCCCGCGCGGATGCGCTCCTTGACGTCCTCGACGGCCGCCTGGAAGTCGGGGCCGCCCCACAGCGCGGTGTACTCGGGGAGCTCGGAGGGCGGGAGCTGGGCGGGCGGCTGGGCCACCGCGCGGGAGAGGTCAGCCTCCATGGCGTCGAGGCGGGCCACCGCGTCCGCGTAGGCCTCGTCCACGCCCGTGTCGAGGTCGTTGTGGTTGATCGCGTTGGCGATCAGCAGGACCGAGCCCTCCCAGTGGTCCATCACGGCGAGGTCGCTGGTGAGGAGCATGGTCAGCTCGGGGAGCCCCAGGTCGTCGCGCTCGCCGGGGCCGATCTTCTCCAGGCGGCGGACGATGTCGTAGCCGAGATAGCCGACCATGCCGCCGGTGAAGGGCGGCAGGCCTTCCTGGTGCGGGGTGTGCAGGGTCTCGATGGTGGCGCGCAGGGCGGCGAGGGGGTCGCCGTCGACCGGGACGCCGACGGGCGGGGTGCCGAGCCAGTGGGCCTGTCCGTCGCGGGCGGTGAGGGTGGCGGCGGAGCGGACACCGACGAAGGAGTACCGGGACCATTGAAAAGCTGTGCGGCCGTTCTCCGCGGACTCCAGGAGGAAGGTGCCGGGGCGCTCGGCGGCGAGCTTGCGGTAGAGCGCGACCGGGGTGTCGCCGTCGGCGAGGAGCTTGCGGGTGACCGGGATGACGCGGCGGTCGGAGGCCAGCTTGCGGAAGGTCTCGAGGTCCATGGCGGCTGACCTTACTGACCGGGGACGGCGGTGCCGGAATCGGCGCCGTCCTTGAGGAGTACGTCGGCGTCGAAGCAGGTGCGAGCGCCCGTGTGGCAGGCGGCGCCGACCTGGTCGACCTTCACCAGGACGGTGTCCGCGTCGCAGTCCAGGGCGACCGACTTGACGTGCTGGACGTGTCCTGAGGTGTCGCCCTTCACCCAGTACTCCTGGCGGCTGCGGGACCAGTACGTGCAGCGGCCCGTCGTCAGGGTGCGGTGCAGTGCCTCGTCGTCCATCCAGCCGAGCATCAGCACCTCACCGGTGTCGTACTGCTGGGCGATGGCGGGGACGAGCCCGTCGACGCCGCGCTTGAGGCGGGCGGCGATCTCGGGGTCGAGGCTGCTGGGAGGGGGCGCGCTGGTCATGGTGCCATTGTGCCGCGCGGCACTGACAACACCGGCCGGGCGTCCACTGTGCGGACCCGGTGGGTGGTCGTAGGCTGACTGTATGTCGACCTTCGCCAAGCGTGAACGACTTCTCCTCGCCGACCTCCTGGAGACGGCGGGTCCCGACGCGCCGACCCTCTGCGAGGGATGGCAGACCCGTGACCTCGCCGCGCACGTGGTGGTGCGGGAGCGCCGCGCGGACGCCGCCGGCGGCATCATGATCAAGCAGCTCGCGCCCCGCCTGGACCGGGTGATGGCGGAGTTCGCGGCCAAGCCGTACGAGGAGCTGATCCAGCTCATCCGTACGGGCCCGCCGCGCTTCTCCCCGTTCCAGCTCAAGCAGCTCGACGAGGCGTCCAACACGGTCGAGTTCTACGTCCACACGGAGGACGTACGCCGTGCGCAGGAGGAGTGGACGCCACGCGAACTGGACCCGGTGTTCCAGGACGCCCTGTGGTCCCGCCTGGAGCGCATGGCCCGCCTGGTGGGCCGCACCGCGCCGACCGGCCTGGTCCTGCGCCGCCCAGACGGCCAGACCGCGGTCGCCCACAAGGGCACACCGGTCGTGACGGTGACCGGCGAGCCCTCGGAACTGCTGATGTTCGTCCACGGCCGGCAGAGCACGGCCAAGGTGGAGCTGGACGGCGAGGAGAACGCGATCGCCAAGCTCCAGGAGGCCAAGCAGCTGGGGATCTGAGCGGTCAGCCGGGGAGTTCGGCCCGGCGCAGATCACGCACGCACAGGGCGACGACTCCGCCAAGACCGCAGACGACCGCGCTGCCCACGAACACCGGGCCGGTGCCCCACGCGCCGATCGCGGCGGCCGACAACGGCATGCTGAGCGGGGCGAAGCCGAGGCTGACCAGGCCGGACACGGCGGTGACGCGGCCGAGGCAGGCGGGGTCCGACTGCGTCTGCAGCAGGGCCCCGCACATCGCGCCGCTGAGCCCGGCGAGCAGCCCGATGGCCAGGGCCACACCCACCGCCACGAGGAGGCTCGGGACGTAGGCCAGGGCACCGATCGCCACGGACCCGACGATGATCGACCACCCCGCGATCCGTCCGGCATACGGCAGCCGCCCCCGTACGGTCAGCAGCAGCGCGGCGGCCCCGGCCCCCGTTCCGAACCCGGACAACACCCACCCCATGCCGGACGCACCCCAGCCACGCTCGTCCGCCAACAGCGTCAGTCCCACGTTGAGCGGCCCGACGAACCCGAGGTCCCCGAGCGCGATGGCCAGCATCAGCGGGGCGAGGACGGAGTGGCCGCGGATGTAGCGCAGTCCGGCTCGCAGGTCGTGCCAGGCGGTGGCACCGCGCGCGTCGGGGGTGCCATCGGAGGGCAGCTCCCGCATCCGCACGGACACCAGCAACGGCACCGACACCGCGATCAGCAGCCCGGCGAAGGCGAAGGCCGTCGCCGCGCCGCCGAGGGCGACGCCCAGGCCGCCGAGGGGGGCGCCGACGATGCTCGCGAAGCGGATCGCGAGGCCCCGCATGCCCTGTACACGGGCGAGTTGGTCGCGGCTCGTCACGCGTGCGGGGAGGGCGCCGACCGCCGGCATGAAGACCGCGTCGACCGTCCCGAACACCACGGCGAGCAGCGCCAGCGGCCACAGTCCGGGGGTCGTCAGGAACAGCAGCGCGGCCACCGCCAGCACCGCCGCGCAGCGCACCGCGTCGCTCCCGATGACCACCTTGCGCGGCCCGAACCGGTCGGCGATCACTCCTCCGCCCAGCATCAACAGCGCACGCGGCACCGCGCTGACCGCCATCACGACACCGGCCTGTGCGGGTGAACCGGCCTGCACGGCGGCCCAGGACAGGGCTATGTAGTACACGCTGTCGCCGACCATGGACGACGTGTAGGCACCGAGCCAGCGCAGCACGTTGGGGTCGCGGTGAGCGGGCGGTGCGGAGGACTCGGGCGGGGTGATGAGCACGGTGGCGGTCACAGGATTTCGTCCTCTCCGAGGGTTCAGGCGCGGAACGGGAAGCCGTACACATGGACGGCGACGTTCTCGCGCCCCTCGGCCTCTTCGGACCGGCTCTTCTCGTCGTACTTCCGCACCAGTGCGTCCAACTCCTCGCGGAGTTCGTTCAGTTCGGCCGGGTTCAGGCGGAACAGGGACTCGCTGTCGGGTGCCGCGGCGTTCCATTCGGGGCCCCAGGTGAGGCGTTCGTCGAGGTAGCGGCGGTACATGTCGGTGCGCTGCTCGTGGAAGAGGCGGGTCGCCGCGAGGTGCGCGGCCGCCTTCTCCGGCGCGTCCCGGAAGTCCTTGTCGCGGATGCTCACTCCCTCCGAGGAGGGCTGCCACCACCGCTCCCTCCCGTCGCTGCTCTGCGGCGCCGCCTCTTCGATCAACCCGTGCTCGGCCAGCTTGCGCAGGTGGTAGCTGACCAGCGCGACGGCCTCGTCGACCTGCTCGGCGAGTTGGGAGGCCGTCGCCTTCTCCGCCACGCACAGACCTCGGTACAGCTTCATCCGCAGCGGATGGGCGAGGGCCTTGAGCGTGCCCACGTCCGTGATGGAACGACTCCCCTTGGCTGTCATGTACGTCACCGTAGACAGGAAAGGAAAGTTGCGCAACCTTTCTTGCGCAACTTTCCTTTTGCATCTGCTCACAAGTAAGCCCCGACCGCCAGGCAGCCGGGGCTTACAACGCCTCTACGGGAATCACCGCACCGGGTGTCCCGCCTCCTTCAGCGCCTGCTTCACCTCGCCGATCCGCAGATCCCCGAAGTGGAAGACGGAGGCCGCCAGCACCGCGTCCGCCCCCGCGGCCACCGCCGGGGGAAAGTCCGCGAGCTTGCCCGCGCCGCCGGAGGCGATGACCGGGACGGTGACGTGTTTGCGGACCGCCGCGATCATCTCCAGGTCGTAGCCGTCCTTGGTGCCGTCGGCGTCCATCGAATTGAGCAGGATCTCCCCCGCGCCCAACTCGGCGGCCCGGTGCGCCCATTCGACGGCGTCGATGCCGGTGCCGGTGCGGCCGCCGTGGGTGGTGACCTCGAAGGAGCCCGAGTCGGTGCGGCGGGCGTCCACCGAGAGGACGAGGACCTGTCGGCCGAAGCGCTCCGCGATCTCGCGGATCAGGTCCGGGCGGGCGATCGCCGCCGTGTTGACGCCGACCTTGTCCGCGCCGGCCCGCAGCAGCTTGTCGACGTCCTCGGCCGTGCGGACGCCGCCGCCGACCGTGAGCGGGATGAAGACCTGCTCGGCGGTGCGGCGGACCACGTCGTAGGTCGTCTCGCGGTTGCCGGAGGACGCGGTGATGTCCAGGAAGGTCAGCTCGTCGGCGCCCTCGGCGTCGTAGACCTTGGCCATCTCGACGGGGTCGCCCGCGTCGCGCAGGTTCTGGAAGTTGACGCCCTTGACGACCCGGCCGTTGTCCACGTCCAGGCAGGGGATGACCCGTACGGCGAGCGTCATGACGAGGACTCCCCTCGGTACGCCTCCACCTCGACCTCGACGACCAGACTCGGGTCGACGAAGCCGGACACGATGAGCATGGAGGCGGCGGGGCGGACGGCGTCGAACAGTTCCTTGTGTGCGCGGCCCACGTCCTCCACATCCCTGGCGTGGGTGATGTACATACGGGTTCGGACGACGTCGGCCGCGCCGAGACCCAGTTCGTCCAGCGCAGCGAACGCGACGTTGAACGCGTTGACCGTCTGCTCGTAGGGACCGCCCCCGGCGATCTCGCCGTCCACTATCGACGTGCACCCGGAGACCAGCACCAGGCCGTTCGGCAGCTCCACCGCGCGGGAGTAACCGAAGGCGTCCTCCCAGGGCGCGCCGGTCGTGACGCGTCGTAGCTCGGTCACCGGGCCACCGCCTCCAAGGCCTCTTCCAGGGTGAACGCCTTCGCGTACAGGGCCTTCCCGACGATGGAGCCCTCGACACCGAGCGGTACCAGCTCGGCGATGGCCCGCAGGTCGTCCAGGGAGGACACCCCGCCGGAGGCCACGACCGGGCGGTCGGTCGCCGCGCAGACATTGCGCAGCAGCTCCAGATTGGGGCCCTGGAGGGTGCCGTCCTTGGCGATGTCGGTGACCACGTAGCGGGCGCAGCCCTCGGAGTTGAGGCGGTCCAGGGTTTCGTAGAGGTCGCCGCCGTCGCGGGTCCAACCGCGCCCGCGCAGGGTCGTGCCGCGTACGTCGAGACCGACCGCGATCTTGTCGCCGTGCTCGGCGATGACCTTGGCGACCCACTCGGGGGTCTCCAGGGCGGCGGTGCCGAGGTTCACCCGGGTGCAGCCGGTGGCGAGGGCGGCGGCGAGCGTGTCGTCGTCGCGGATGCCGCCGGACAGCTCGACCTTGATGTCCATGGCGCCGGCGACCTCGGCGATCAGCTTGCGGTTGTCGCCGGTGCCGAACGCGGCGTCCAGGTCGACGAGGTGCAGCCACTCGGCGCCGGAGCGCTGCCAGGCGAGGGCGGCCTCCAGGGGTGAGCCGTAGGAGGTCTCGGTCCCGGACTCGCCGTGGACGAGGCGGACGGCCTGGCCGTCGCGGACGTCGACGGCGGGGAGGAGTTCGAGCTTGGCCATGGTCTACAGGGTTCCGATCCAGTTGGTGAGCAGCTGCGCTCCGGCGTCGCCGGACTTCTCGGGGTGGAACTGGGTGGCCCACAGGGCGCCGTTCTCCACGGCGGCCACGAAGGGCTTGCCGTGCGTCGACCAGGTGACCAGGGGGGCGCGCATCGCCGGGTTGGCGACTTCCAACGACCAGTCGTGGACGGCGTAGGAGTGCACGAAGTAGAAACGCGCGTCGGCGTCCAGGCCCGCGAAGAGCTGCGAGCCCGCCGGGGTGTCCACGGTGTTCCAGCCCATGTGGGGCACGATCTCGGCCTGCAACGGCTCGACCGAGCCGGGCCACTCGTCGAGGCCCTCGGTCTCCACGCCGTGCTCGATGCCCCGCGCGAACAGGATCTGCATGCCCACGCAGATGCCCATCACCGGACGCCCGCCGGCCAGCCGGCGGCCGACGATCCAGTCGCCGCGCGCGGCGCGCAGGCCCTCCATGCAGGCGGCGAAGGCGCCGACGCCCGGTACCAGCAGCCCGTCCGCGTTCATGGCCTTGTCGAAGTCACGCGTTATCTCGACCTCGGCGCCGGTGCGCGCGAGGGCGCGCTCGGCGGACCGGACGTTCCCGAAGCCGTAGTCGAAGACGACTACCTTCTTCGCTGCGTTGACGGATGCGCTCAATTCCACACCTCCAGCCGCATGACCCCGGCGACGAGACACATCGCGGCGCCGATGGAGACCAGCACGATGAGGCTCGCCGGCATCTTCTGCTTGACGAAGGAGTAGACCCCGCCGAGGAGGAAGAGTCCGACGACGATCAGGAGGCTCGACAGGCCGGTCACAGCGCGCCCTTCGTGGAGGGGAGGATGCCGGCCGCGCGCGGGTCGCGCTCGGAGGCGTACCGCAGGGCGCGGGCGAGGGCCTTGAACTGGCACTCCACGATGTGGTGCGCGTTGCGCCCGTACGGCACGTGCACGTGCAGCGCGATCTGGGCCTGGGCGACGAAGGACTCCAGGATGTGCCGGGTCATCGTGGTGTCGTACTCGCCGATCATCGGCGCCATGTTCTCGGGCTCGGTGTGCACGAGGTACGGGCGGCCGGAGAGGTCGACGGTCACCTGGGCGAGGGACTCGTCCAGCGGGACCGTGCAGTTCCCGAAGCGGTAGATGCCCACCTTGTCGCCGAGCGCCTGCTTGAAGGCGGCACCGAGGGCGAGGGCGGTGTCCTCGATGGTGTGGTGCGAGTCGATGTGCAGGTCGCCCTCGGTCTTCACGGTGAGGTCGAACAGACCGTGCCGGCCGAGCTGGTCGAGCATGTGGTCGTAGAAGCCGACCCCTGTCGACACATCGACCTTGCCGGCGCCGTCGAGATCGATCTCGACGACGACCGAGGTCTCCTTGGTCACCCGCTCCACACGTCCTACGCGGTTCATGCGCTCTGCTCCTTCTTGAGTTCACGGGCCGCGTCGAGGAACGCGTCGTTCTCTTCGGGGGTTCCGGCGGAGACCCGCAGCCACCCCGGGATGCCGTTGTCCCGGACCAGGACGCCCCGGTCGAGGATCGCCTGCCAGGCGGTGTGAGAGTTCTCGAACCGCCCGAACTGCACGAAGTTCGCGTCGGACTCGACCACGTCGTAGCCGATGGCCCGCAACTCGCCCACCAGTCGGTCCCGTTCGGACTTGAGCTGCTCCACGTACCCGAGCAGGGTGTCGGTGTGCTCCAGGGCGGCCAGCGCGGTCGCCTGGGTGACGGCCGACAAGTGGTAGGGCAGCCGTACGAGTTGGACGGCGTCGACGACCGCCGGGTGCGCGGCGAGATAGCCGAGGCGCAGGCCCGCCGCTCCGAACGCTTTCGACATGGTGCGCGAGACGACGAGATTCGGCCGACCTTCGAGCAGCGGCAGCAGCGAGTCGCCGTGGCTGAACTCGATGTACGCCTCGTCGACGATCACCATCGAGGGCTTGGCGGCCTGTGCCGCCTCGTACAGCGCGAGCACCGTCTCGGGCGGAACGGCGTTGCCCGTGGGGTTGTTGGGGGTCGTGATGAACACGACGTCGGGCTTGTTCTCGGCGATCCACCGCTCGGCAGCCGCGAGATCGATCGTGAAGTCCTCGTTGCGCGGACCGGAGATCCAACCGGTCCCCGTGCCGCGCGCGATGAGCGCGTGCATCGAGTACGACGGCTCGAAGCCAATGGCGGTGCGGCCGGGTCCGCCGAAGGTCTGGAGCAGTTGCTGGATGACCTCGTTGGAGCCGTTGGCCGCCCAGACGTTGGCCGGGCCGACCTGGTAACCGGCCGTGTCCGTCAGGTACTTGGCGAGCTGGGTGCGCAACTCCACCGCGTCCCGGTCCGGGTAGCGGTTGAGGTGGCGGGCGGCCTCGCGGACCCGCTCGGCGATGCGCTCGACCAGGGCCTCGGGCAGCGGGTAGGGGTTCTCGTTGGTGTTCAGCCGTACGGGGACGTCCAACTGGGGCGCGCCGTAGGGGGACTTGCCGCGCAGCTCGTCCCGTACGGGAAGATCGTCGATTCCGAAACTCACTTGCCGGGCACCTTCCAACCGAACCTTGCCTTGACCGCCGCGCCGTGCGCGGGCAGGTCCTCCGCCTCCGCCAGCGTCACCACGTGATGCGCCACGTCGGCGAGGGCGTCGCGGGTGTAGTCGACGATGTGGATGCCGCGCAGGAACGACTGCACGGAGAGCCCGGAGGAGTGGCAGGCGCAACCGCCGGTCGGCAGCACGTGGTTGGAGCCGGCCGCGTAGTCGCCGAGGGAGACGGGCGCCCAGGGGCCGACGAAGATCGCGCCCGCGTTGCGGACCCGGTCGGCGACGGCGGCGGCGTCGGCCGTCTGGATCTCCAGGTGCTCGGCGCCGTACGCGTCGACCACCCGCAGGCCCTCGTCGATGCCGTCGACGAGGACGATCGCGGACTGCCTGCCGTTCAGGGCCGGGACGATCCGGTCCTCGATGTGCTTGGTGGCCGCGACCTGCGGTTCCAGTTCCTTCTCGACCGCGTCGGCGAGCGTCACGGAGTCCGTGACCAGGACGGCGGCGGCGAGCGGGTCGTGCTCGGCCTGGCTGATCAGGTCGGAGGCGACGTGCACCGGGTCGGCGGTGTCGTCGGCGAGGACCGCGATCTCGGTGGGGCCGGCCTCGGTGTCGATGCCGATCTTTCCGGTGAAGTAGCGCTTGGCGGCGGCGACCCAGATGTTGCCGGGGCCGGTGACCATGTCGGCCGGGGCGCAGGACTCCGTGCCGTGGGCGAACATCGCGACGGCGGTGGCGCCACCGGCCGCGTAGACCTCGTCGACGCCGAGCAGCGCGCACGCGGCGAGGATCGTCGGGTGCGGCAGGCCGTCGAACTCGGCCTGCGCGGGCGAGGCGAGCGCGATCGAGGGGACGCCGGCCTCCTGGGCCGGGACGACGTTCATGATCACGGACGAGGGGTAGACCGAGCGACCGCCGGGCGCGTAGAGCCCCACCCGGTCGACCGGCACCCACTTCTCGGTGACGGAACCGCCCGGCACGACCTGGGTCGTGTGGGTCGCACGGCGCTGCTCGCGGTGGACGAGACGGGCGCGCCGGATGGACTCCTCCAGGGCCGCGCGGACGGCCGGGTCGAGCTGTTCCAGAGCCGTACGCAGCGCCTCGACCGGGACCCGTACCGATTCCAGCCGCACCCCGTCGAACTTCTCGGCGAAGTCGATCAGCGCCGCGTCGCCCCGATGATGCACGGCCTCGCAGATCGGACGCACCTTCTCCAGGGCGGCCGAGACGTCGAAGTCGGCTCGGGGCAGCAGGTCGCGCAGGGCGGGCCCGTCGGGGAGGGCGTCGCCGCGCAGATCGATTCGGGAGATCACGAGGACAATTCTCTCAGACGGCGATCGGGCGACGCTCACGCATATCAATGGCTGATACAGAACCTGGCCGGAATCCGGAAGATCCCCTTCACGGCTAGTGTTCCGGGCGTCACACAGCGGGCATGAACAGCTGTGCGAGACGCATGAGCAGTCGAGAGGGATGACAGAGCAGTGACCGAGGGTGCCGGCCTCCCGGGGGACGTGCCGGACGACGCGACCGCCGCCGAGCTGGGAATGTGGCAGGCCTTCCGCAACGGCAGCGTGTACGACCTGAGCAGCGGCGACACCGCCGTCGACGATCCGCACGGCGGGCATCCGTGGGGCCCGGAGCGGACCGTGCGGGCCCGCATCGTGTGCTGGCTGCTCCTGGACGGCCCGCCCCCGCTGTCGGGCCGGGTGGCCTCCCTGAAGCTCACCGGGCTGCGCATCACCGGCACCCTGGACCTCGCGGGCGGCACCGTCAGGCCGTACGTCGAGCTGAAGGGCTGCCGGTTCGAGCAGGAGATCCTGCTGCCGGAGGCCCATCTCCAGACCGTACGGCTGGTGGACTGCTCGGTGCCGCGTCTGGAGGCGGCGCGGGTGCACACGGAGGGCGATCTGCATCTGCCGCGGTGCCGCTTCCACAACGGGCTGCGGCTCACGGACGCGCACATCGGCACCGATCTGCTGCTCAACCAGGCGATCGTCTACCGGGACCGCACCGGGCGTTCGATCGCCGCCGACGGCATGACCGTGGGCCAGGATCTGCAGGCCGAACTCCTCGAATCGCACGGCGAGTTGAGCCTGCGCAGTGCCAAGGTCGGGGTCTCGCTGAGCCTGCGCGGCGCCCGGCTGGCCAATCCGTACACCCGACTCGCCCTGAACGCCCCGCAGTTGACCGTCGGCCGCACCCTGTACCTCACCCCGGCCGGCGTCGGCGGTCCCTGGCTGAGCGGCACGACACCCGCGCACGGGACCCGCATCCAGCGCTTCGAGTGCCAGGGCGGGGTGCGGCTGGACGACGGGCGGTTCGGGGACGCCGTGGACCTGGAGCGGGCCCGGTTCGCCTTCACCGACGACCAGGAGCTGTCGCTGCGCCGGGTACAGACGCCCGAGCTGCGCTTCCTCGGGGAGAAGCCGGAGCGCGGCAAGGTGGTGCTGTCGGGGGCGCGGATCGTCAACCTGATCGACCGGGCGACCAGTTGGCCGGAGCCGGGCAACCTCCACATGGGCGGCTTCTTCTACGAGAACCTGGTGCCGGTGGGTCCGTTCCCGCTGACCACGCGGCTGGACTGGGTGGCCGCGGCGACCGCCGAGTACGCCCCGGAGCCGTACGAGCGGCTCGCGACCGTGCTGCGCAACGCGGGTGAGGACGAGGACGCGCGCGAGGTGCTGCTCGCCAAGCAGCGCCGGCGCCGGGAGAGCCTGCCGGTCGCGGCCAAGGTGTGGGGGGTCGTGCAGGACTGGACGGTCGCCTACGGGTACCGGCCGGGCCGGGCCGCCGTATGGATGGCGGTGCTGTGGGCGGCGAGTTCGCTGGCCTTCGCGCACGCCGACCACACGCCGATGAACGACAACGGGCATCCGCCGTGGAGCCCCGCCCTGTTCGCGCTGGATCTGCTGCTGCCGGTGATCGACCTGGGGCAGGCGGGCCAGTGGCGGCTGCACGGCGGCTGGCAGTGGGTGTCCGTGGCGCTGATCCTGCTGGGCTGGATCCTGGCGACGACGGTGGCGGCGGGGGCGACACGGCTGCTGAGACGCGGCTGAAAGCGCCCCACATGCACAGCAGTCGAACAGGTGAGCAATAGTCACCTTTTACCGGGGCTTGACCCGGTCGCGTACAACTTTCAACCGGGTACCCGAACGCTCTGGCGCCCGCCTGATCCACGGTCTTTCAATGGTCGACACCATGGCTCTGCTGCGCGCGTTCATCCGTACCGCCCGGATGGCAAGGAACACCTCGCGGCTCGCCGCCGGACTGCCGGCCGACGACGAGGTCCTCCTCGACGCGCCCGACGACCGGCTCGGCCCCGCGCTGGTCGCGGCCGGGCGCGGCGAGTACGGGCCCGCGGCCGGGCTGCTGGCCACCACCCGTGCCGCCGCCGAGTGGGAGGACCGCGACCGCTACACGCGCCGGCTCGCCGCGTTCGCCCGCTCCCGCCCCGAGTGGCTGGCCCACTGGCGGGCCGCCGCGCCGCACGACCCCGACGCGCTGCTGGTCGGGGCCCAGCTCGCGGTGGACCGCTGCTGGGAGTCACCGGCCCGCGCCGAACTGCTGCGGGAGCTGAGCCCACTGATCGCCGCGGCGGCCGAGGCCGGCCCGCGCGACCCGGTGCCGTGGCGGATCGCCCTCGACCACGCGCGGGGCACGAACGCCGGGCACGCCGAGTTCGAGCGGCTGTGGGGCGAGGCGGTGCGCCGCTCCCCGCACCACTACGGCTGCCATGTGGCGGCTCTCCAGTACCTGTCCGCGCACTGCTGCGCCCGGTGGGGAGACCGGCCGCACACCGCCCGGTGCTCGCACCGCGAGTGCTTCGACTTCGCCGAGCCGGCCGCGCAGGACGCGCTGCCCGGCTCCCTCGTGCAGGCGCTGCCGGTGCGGGCGGCCTTCGCCTGTCTGACCGACGGCTGCGCGCCGACGGTGCCCCGCGCGCGCCTCGACGCGGCGGCCGACCTCGCCATCGCCCTCTCCGCCACGTACGCGGCCGCCGACCCCTGGCCCGCCGAGGTCCGCAACCTGCTGACGTACGTCCTCATCCGCCTCGAACGCTGGACGGACGCCTTGGACCAACTGCGCCTCATCGGCCCCTACGCCACGTCCTTCCCCTGGGACCGGATCTCGGACGACCCGCTGGGCCAGTTCCTGGAGACGCGCGACGGAGTACGGCTCGCGGTGGCCTCGGAGCTGCCGCTGGGCGGCCCGGTTCCGGCCGGTCTCCAGGGGATTCCGCGGCAGCCGTGGGCCTTCGAGAAGGCCCCGGAGCATCCACGGAGTGAGCACGGCGGTCGTGCCCGCTCCGGCGACCATTAGGCTTTTGCGCCGTGACCACCGTCCGGCTGCCGCTCTTCCCCCTGAACTCGGTTCTGTTCCCGGGGCTCGTGCTTCCTCTGAACATTTTCGAGGAGCGCTATCGCGCGTTGATGCGCGATCTGCTCAAGACCCCTGAGGAGGAACCGCGCCGATTCGCCGTCGTCGCCATCCGTGACGGCCACGAGGTGGCGTCCACCGCCCCGGGCATGCCGGACCAGACGGCCGTGCCCGAGCGCGGGCCCGCGGCCGGTTTCGGCCCCGACCCGCTCAAGTCCTTCCACTCGGTGGGCTGCGTCGCCGACGCGGCGACCATCCGGGAGCGCGCCGACGGCACCTTCGAGGTGCTGGCGACGGGCACGACCCGGATGCGGCTGCTCTCCGTGGACGCCTCGGGCCCGTTCCTGACGGCCGAGCTGGAGGAGCTGTCCGAGGAGAAGGGCGACGAGGCGGGCGCGCTTGCCGAGGGCGTGCTACGCGCGTTCCGCCAGTACCAGAAGCGTCTCGCGGGGGCCCGCGAGCGGACGCTGTCGACCGGCGACGCCGAGCTGCCGGACGAGCCGTCCGTGGTCTCGTACCTGGTCGCCGCCGCGATGATGCTCGACACGGCGGCGAAGCAACGCCTGCTCCAGTCCCCCGACACCGCCTCCCGCCTGCGCGACGAGCTGAAACTCCTGCGCTCCGAGACGGCCATCATCCGCAATCTCCCGTCCCTGCCCGCGGCGGAACTGACCCGCGGCCCGACGAGCCTGAACTGAGGCCGGACCCCTGATGGCGAAGAAACCCAAGAAGCAGCAGTCCCCGTCGGGCGGCACCCCCGCGACCGTGGCCCTGACGGCCGCGGGAGTGCCGTACGAGGTCCATTCCTACGACCACGATCCCGCCCACCCCTCCTACGGCGAGGAGGCCGCCGAGGCGATGGGCGTCTCCCCCGACCGCGTCTTCAAGACCCTGGTCGCGGACGTCGACGGCGCCCTGACGGTGGCCGTGGTCCCGGTGGCCGGCCAGCTCGACCTGAAGGCACTCGCGGCGGCGGTGGGCGGCAAACGCGCGGCCATGGCCGACCCGACCCTGGCCGAACGCACCACGGGCTATGTCCGCGGCGGCATCTCCCCCCTCGGCCAGCGCAAGAGGCTCCGCACGGTCCTGGACGACTCCGCCGCCGCCCACTCCACGATCTGCGTCTCGGCGGGCCGCCGCGGCCTGGAGGTCGAACTCTCCCCCGAGGATCTGACGACCCTCACGCAGGCGGTACTGGCGCCCATCGGGCGCCAGTGTTAAGCACAAGGGGCATGTCGAAGAAAACCAGGAAACGGAAGTGGCGCGTCAGGAAGCACCGCTCGAATCACGGACACCGGCCGGCCTAGGTCCTTCAGCCCGTCCGGCACTTGGGTTCTGGGGGCGGCAAGCCCCCAGTAACCCTCCCTACGACGACGGCGCCCCGTACCCATCCGTGGGAACCGGCCCCTGCGGAAGATAGGGCGGCTCCGGATCCCGCGGCCCGAACAGCGCGGTCAGCCCGAGGTGGACGACGAGCGTGGCCACGGACCACGCGAGCAACGCCCCCTTCGCGCCCAGCTTCAGCGGAGCCGAGAACGTGACCCCCTTGCCCGCCGACTTGGCGTGCGCGAGCACGTCCTTCGCCGGGCCCAGCCACATCCCGAGCCGCCACGCGAGCAGCGAGGCGAGCAGCCCGCCCACGGTCAGCGCGACGACCAGCGGCACTCCCCCGCGCCGCCGCCACAGGAAGACGGCGAGGGCACTCAGCACCCCGAAACCGACCGCGAGCAGAGTGAACGTTCCATCCACCCCCGCCGCCTGCTCACCCTCGGAATCCTTGAGGTAGACGACCCAGTTCTTGTCGACCACGTCCCCGACCAGCGGCACATGCGGCGCCAGCCACCACCACAGCAGTCCGAGCAGCACCCCGCCGAGCGCCACGGCGACGGTGACGACCGCGGCCTCGCGCAGCTCGGTCTTCATTCCGGGGCCGTCCTGTTCGTACGACGCGTCCTGCGGGGCGGGGGCCGGATACCCGGAACCCGGGGGCTGCCACGGATCGTGCGGGGACTGGTCACGCGGCGGCGGAGGGGGAGTCAGCGGTGCGGTCACTCTGACATCGTGCCAGGCCCGGCTGTGCGCCGCGTCACCGGACGGCGGCCCGGCGATAGGCCCAGGTGGCGACCGCCAGCGAGACGACGCCGACTCCGGCGCATACGGCGAGGTCACCGAGGACGAGCGCCCAGTCCGGGTGCGGACCGAACGTCTGCGCGAAGGCCTCCACGCCGTACGTCGACGGCACCAGGTCCCGCAGGAAGCGGACCGCGTCCGGCATCCGGTCGGCCGGCAGCACGCCCAGCAGCAGCGCCGCGGACATGCCCAACTGGCCGAGCAGCGTGGCGAGTTCGGGGCGCGGTGCGAGCAGCCCGAGGGCGGCGCCGAGCCCGGCGAGCGCGGCCCCGGCGAGCGGGATCACCGCCGCCAGGATCCAGATGTTCCCCATCGGCAGCCCGAACAGCACGCACCCGAAGACAGCGGTGAGCGCGGTCCCCGGCACGGTGAAGGAGGCGTACGCCCCCGCCGCGCCCAGCACCACGGAGGCGGGCGGCACCGGCAGGGTGGCGTAGTGGTCGAGCCCGCCGCTGCCGCGCAGCTGGCCGAAGTACTGCGCGAGCAGGTTCAGCCCGACGTAGGCGACGACCAGCACGGACGAGCCCGCGACCACGAACTGGGCGTCGTGGCTGCCGCCGTCGACGACCCCGCGCATCATGATCAGGATGCCGACCGACTGAAAGGTCGCCACGAACAGCAGCGGAATCCGCGCCACCCGCGCCCGGGACAACTGCGCCCGGTAGACGGCGGCCATGGAGGGCCACAGCCTGGCCCGCGGCCCGAGCTCGGCCGCGCCCGTGCCGGCGGCCTCCGGCACGGCCAGGGGACCGCTCGGCAGAACATCGGCGGATACGACACTCACGTCGCGCTGCTCCTCTCGACGCCGGCAGTCGCGCTGTCCCATACGGATACGACGGCCCATGCACTCATGCCTTCACCAGTCCCTGCGCGTTGCCGCCCAGCGCCAGATACACGTCCTCCAGGCTGGGGGTCGCCAGGGTGAAGTCGTCCAGGGCGGCGAAGGCGGCCCCGCCGGTCACCGTGGCGACGGCCACCCTGGCCTCCTCGGGGGCCAGCCGCAGCGTCCAGCGGCGGCCGGACTCGACGGCCCGGTCCCGCAGCGCGGCGACCTCCGGGACGTCCAGCGGCGGCTTCTCCCGCCACACCAGCTCGACCCGCACCTCTCCGGCGACCTGCTCCTTGAGCCCGGCGGGGCTGTCGCAGGCGATGACCTTGCCCTGGTCGAGGACGGCGACCCGGTCGAGGACGGTCTCGGCCTCGATGACGTTGTGGGTGACGAGCAGCACGGTGCTGCCGCGCTCGGCCCGGCGCCGGTCGACGGCGGACCACACGGCCCGGCGCGCCACCGGATCCATCCCGGTGGTCGGCTCGTCGAGCACCAGCAGCGGCCGCTCCCCGACCAGCGCGGCGGCCACACAGGCCAGCCGCCGCTGCCCGCCGGACAGCTTCTTGAGCGGTCGTCCGGCCAGCGCCGCAAGCCCCAACTCGTCGAGTACGGCGTCCCGTTCGGCCCGCGCGTCGCGCAGGTCCAGGCCGCGCAACCGGCCGGTCGTCTCGGCGGCCAGCGACACGGTCAGCTCGTCGAGCGCGGAGGACTCCTGGCCCAGGTAGGCGAGGATCCGCGCGGCCCGCTCCGGGTGCCGCACGATGTCGTGCCCGAGGATCTCGACGCTGCCGGCGTCGGGCCGCATGAGCCCGGTGAGCTGGCGTACGAGGGTGGACTTGCCGGCGCCGTTCGGCCCGAGCAGTCCGAAGATCTCGCCCCGGCGGATGTCGAGGGTCACGTCGTCGGTGGCCCGCACCTCGGGGGTGCCCGGCGCACCGCGTCGGCCGCGCACCGCCGGATAGGTCTTGCTGAGCCCGCGCACCGCGCACACGACGTCACCACCGTGTCGAAGTGCCTGCCCCGCGCGCGTACTCACAAAGGACGAGAGTACGGGGTCGCGGAGCCCTCCCCGCTCTCGGGTTGGTTCATAGCGACAAATACGCCGGTAAAGAGTGTCACTCCCCGGCCGGCGCGTGCTCGGCCGCCGTCCGTACGTCGATCTCGCGCCAGAACCCGGCCCGGATCGCGTACCGGTCGTGCTCGTCGATCTGGTCGTCCTTGTGGGCGAGGAGTCCGAAACGGGCCGCGTAGCGCAGCAGTTCCCCGTCGATGCGGTGCGGGACGCGCGGGTACATCCCGGACAGTTTCTGCAGGTGGCCGCCCTGGTCGCCGAGCCGGCCCATCCAGCGGCGGGCGAAGACCTGTCCCACCTCGAAGGGGTCGCCGCCGACCGTGGTGATGTCCTCCTCCCGGTCGGCCCAGCGCTGCTCGGCGGTGGTCAACTGCGCCAGCGTCGGCATCGAGGCGACCTCGGGCGGTTCGGCGGCGCCGCCCGGCCGGTCGACCCACCCTTTGTCGGAGGACCAGCGCAGGGTCGCACTCGCGGGGTGCTGCGCGGGCGCGGCGGCCCCGGGAGCCTTCAGGCTCGCCAGGTCCTTCGGGGTGGGCACGCCCTTGGACGCGGGCACCCGCTCCTGCGTGCCGTTCTCCGAGCCGGCCTCGGCGGTCGCGTGCTCGCCGTCCTCGACGGGCCGCTCGCGGGCCGCCGGCGCGGACTCGGGCAGCGGCGCGGACAGGATCGCGGCGATCTCCGGCCGCGGCACGGGCGGCGGCGCGCACACCCCGCCGAGGTCCTTCGCGCGTACGGCCTTGGTGATCCAGATCCGGTCGAGCACCCGCCGCTCGTCGGCCTCGGCGACCAGGTCCTCGGACTGGTTGTAGTCCCCGTCGGCGGCTTGTACGGCCCACAGGTGTACGGCGACGCCGTGCTCCTTGGCGGCCATCATGCCCGGCAGCAGATCACCGTCGCCGGTGACGAGCACGACGTCGGAGCAGGCGCGGTTGCGGGCGAGTTCGGTCAGCTCGGCGTGCATGGCGGCGTCGACGCCCTTCTGCGCCCAGCGGCCGTCGCTGCGGGTCAGGGCACCGAGGCGGACGGTGACCCGGGGCATCACGCGCAGCCTGCGGTGCTCGGGCTGCGGGACGCGGTCGGGGGCGCCGTCGAACCAGTAGATGCGCAGCAGGGGCCGTTCCGTGTCGGACTCGGCGCGCTCGCGCAGGCCTTGGATGAGGGCGGCGTGATCGACGGTGATCCGGGAGCGCGAGGGCTCCCCGGCGAGGAGACTGGCCGCCGCCCCCAGCAGATACCCGGCGTCCACCAGGACGATGCAGCGGTCCACGCGACTCACCCTCTTCCCGGTCGGTTCACTTCGGGCTTGCTTCGAGTCTGCCCGACCGCACAGGGGTTAACGGCCCGAACTCGATCTTCGGCGTGGCGTTTCGGGGCTTCTCTCTCGCATCAACCATGTCACACACGGTAATTATCCGAAATGCGTTCTTCGTCAGCCTATGTGAATCTGGTCGCGGCCCTGGCCCCTAGATCCCCCTCAGGAGGCAGATCACCATGGCCAAGAACAAGAACCGTGACCGTAAGCAGTCGCAGTCCGAGCGCGCCCAGGAGCAGGCCACGTCGTCCTCGATGGAGGCACAGGCCGAACAGCGCATATCCCAGGCGACTCCCAGCGACATGGCCCGCAAGGGGAAGCAGAAGCGCTTCGGTCACAACTGAAGCCTGCTTGAGGGTTGTTGAGACCCGGGTACACGCCGAGGGGCGCATCCGTCGACGGATGCGCCCCTCGGTCATGTCTGTCGCTCAGCCGGCCAGGCAGGACGGGCCGAGCAGCACCTTCAGATCGCCGAACAGAGCCGGATCCGGCTTCACCCGGTGCCGGTCCAGACGCAGGACGGTCGTCTTGGTCGGGCCCTGGAGCTTGATGCGGACCTCGCTGTCGCCCCGGTGGTGGCTGAGGATCTCACCGAGCCTGCTCACCATCGGCGGGGTGACCCTGGTCGCCGGGATGGTGAGGATCACGGGCGCGTTGGTGCCCGCGTTCGACAGGTCCGGGACCATCAGCTCCATCGCGACCAGGCGCGGCACGTCCTCGCGCTTGTCGAGGCGGCCCTTGACGAACACGATGGCGTCCTCGACGAGTTGGGTCGAGATGAGCTGGTAGGTCGCCGGGAAGAACATGCACTCGATGGAGCCCGCGAGATCCTCGACGGTGGCGATCGCCCAGGCGTTGCCCTGCTTGGTCATCTTGCGCTGGAGGCCGGAGATGATGCCGCCGATGGTGACGACCGCGCCGTCCCCGTGCTCACCTCCGGTGAGCTGGGCGATGCCCGCGTCGGCCTTGTCGGACAGCACGTGCTCCAGGCCGAAGAGCGGGTGGTCGGAGACGTAGAGACCGAGCATCTCCCGCTCCTGGGCGAGGAGATAGGTCTTCTCCCACTCCTCCGTGGTGAACTCCACGTCGAGTCCGAAGCCGGGCTCGCTGGTGTCCTCGTCGCCCATGCCCCCGAAGAGGTCGAACTGCCCCTCGGCCTCCTTGCGCTTGACCGCCACCACGTTGTCGATCATCGGCTCGAAGTGCGCGGTGAGGCCCTTGCGGGTGTGGCCAAGAGTGTCGAACGCACCGGCCTTGATGAGGGATTCGGTGGTCCGCTTGTTGCAGGCGGCCGCCTCGACCTTGTCCAGGTAGTCGGGGAAGGAGCCGTACTTCCCCTTCGCCTTGCGGGACCTGATGATCGAGTCGACCACGTTCGTGCCGACGTTGCGCACGGCCTCCAGGCCGAAGAGGATCACGTCGTCGCCCTGGGCGGCGAAGTTGTGCACCGACTCGTTGACGTTCGGCGGGAGCACCTTGATCTTCATGCGGCGGCACTCGTTGAGGTAGATCGCGGACTTGTCCTTGTCGTCCTTGACCGAGGTGAGCAGCGCCGCCATGTACTCGGCCGGGTAGTTGGCCTTCAGATAGGCGGTCCAGTACGAGACCAGGCCGTACGCGGCGGAGTGCGCCTTGTTGAACGCGTAGCCGGCGAAGGGGACCAGGACGTCCCACAGAGCCTGGATCGCCGCGTCGCTGTAGCCGTTCTTCCGGGCGCCCTCCTGGAAGATGGTGAAGTTCTTCGCCAGCTCGTCGGGCTTCTTCTTGCCCATCACACGGCGCAGGATGTCGGCCTCGCCGAGCGAGTACCCGGCGACGATCTGGGCGGCCTTCTGCACCTGCTCCTGGTAGACGATCAGGCCGTAGGTGACCGCGAGGACCTCCTCGAGGGGCTCCTCCAGCTCCTTGTGGATCGGCGTGATCTCCTGGCGCTTGTTCTTGCGCTCCGCGTAGTTGATGTGCGAGTTCATGCCCATCGGGCCCGGCCGGTAGAGGGCCGAGACGGCGGAGATGTCCTCGAAGTTGTCGGGCTGCATCTGGCGCAGCAGCGAACGCATCGGGCCGCCGTCGAACTGGAACACGCCCAACGTGTCGCCGCGGCAGAGCAGTTCGTACGTCTTGGGGTCGTCCAGCGGGAGGGCGAGCATCTCCAGGTCGATGCCCTTGTTGGACTTCACCATCTTCACGGCGTCGTCCATGATGGTGAGGTTGCGCAGCCCCAGGAAGTCCATCTTGATCAGGCCGAGCGACTCGCACTGCGGGTAGTCCCACTGTGTGATGGTCACGCCGTCCGTGTGCCGCACCCAGATCGGGGCGTGGTCCACGATGGGCTCGCTGGACATGATCACGCCGGCGGCGTGCACGCCCATCTGCCGGACCAGGCCCTCGACGCCCTTGGCGGTGTCGATGACCTTCTTGACGTCCGGTTCGTTCTCGTACATCCCGCGGATCTCGCCCGCCTCGCCGTAGCGGGGGTGCTTGGGGTCGGTGATGCCGGAGAGGTCGATGCCCTTGCCGAGGACGTCGGCGGGCATCGCCTTGGTGAGGCGGTCGCCCATCGCGTACGGGTAGCCCAGCACGCGCGCGGAGTCCTTGATCGCGTTCTTGGCCTTGATCTTGCCGTAGGTGCCGATCATGGCGACCTTGTCGGCGCCGTACTTCTCGGTCACGTACCGGATGACCTCGACGCGCCGGCGCTCGTCGAAGTCGATGTCGACGTCGGGCATGGAGACGCGCTCGGGGTTGAGGAACCGCTCGAAGATCAGGCCGTGCGGGATCGGGTCGAGGTCGGTGATGCCCAGGGCGTAGGCGACGATCGAGCCGGCCGCGGAACCACGGCCGGGGCCGACCGCGATGCCGTTGTTCTTCGCCCACATGATGAAGTCGGCGACGACGAGGAAGTAGCCCGGGAACCCCATCTGGATGATGACGTCCAGCTCGTACTCGACCTGCTTCTGCCGGTCCTCGGGGACACCGCCCGGGAAGCGGCGCTCCATGCCCAGGCGCACCTCCTCCTTGAACCAGGTGACCTCGGTGAAGCCCTCGGGGATGTCGAACTTCGGCATGAGGTTCTTCGCCTCGAACATGCCGGTGGTGTCGATCTGTTCGGCCACCAGGAGGGTGTTGCGGCAGCCCTCCTGCCAGGCGTCCGAAGAGTCCACGGCGTACATCTCGTCGGTGGACTTCAGGTAGTAGCCGGTGCCGTCGAAGCGGAAGCGGTCCGGGTCGGAGAGGTTCTTGCCGGTCTGGATGCAGAGCAGGGCGTCGTGGGCGGTCGCCTCGTGCGCGTACGTGTAGTGCGAGTCGTTCGTCACCAGGGGCGGGATGCCGAGCTTGCGGCCGATGTCGAGGAGGCCGTCACGGACCCGGCGCTCGATCTCGATGCCGTGGTCCATCAGCTCCAGGAAGTAGCGGTCCTTGCCGAAGATGTCCTGGTACTCGGCCGCCGCCTTCAGGGCCTCCTCCTCCTGGCCCAGGCGCAGCCGGGTCTGGAGTTCGCCCGAAGGGCAGCCGGTGGAGGCGATGAGCCCCTCGGACCACTGGGAGATGGTCTCCTTGTCCATGCGCGGCCACTTCTGCAGCCAGCCCTCGGCGTACGCGTCCGAGGACAGCTTGAAGAGGTTGTGCAGGCCCGTCTTGTTCGCCGCCCAGATCGTCTTGTGGGTGTAACCACCCGAACCGGACACGTCGTCGCGCTTCTGGTGCGGCTGGCCCCACTGGATCTTGCGCTTGTTGCGCCGCGACTCGGGGGCGACGTACGCCTCGATGCCGATGATCGGCGTGACTCCGGCCTTCGTCGCCGTATGGAAGAAGTCGTAGGCGCCGTGGAGGTTGCCGTGGTCGGACATCGCGATATGGGTCATGCCCATCTCGTTGCACGCGTTGAACATGTCCTTGAGCCGCGCGGCACCGTCCAGGAGCGAGTACTGGGTGTGGACGTGCAGGTGCGTGAACGGCGGCTTTGACACGGCTTGGCCTCCAGGGGAAACGGTCGACGACGGGCAGCGGACGGTCTGGGGGGACGAGACCGAATCCTATGCCTCGCCACTGACACAGGGCGGGCACTCCCACGTACCTTCGAGCGTTGGAAGGTGACGACAGACCCGTCACATGTCACGCACCACCCGTACCAGGAGGCACAGAGCGATGTCGGTTCCGCAGCTCAACGACGAGCACCGCGGCGAGGAGATCCTCGCCGTCTTCGACACCGCCTTCGGCGAGCTCCTGGCCGCCGACCCGGCCGCGTTCCGTGTGAAGTTCCGGAAGATGGCGGCCTCCGCCTTCGCCTTCTACCGGGGCACGGCGGCCCTCTTCTACCACGACCTCACTGCAAATAATTCCTTTGGGTCGAAGCGGGGCGGCCCGTACCTGGACGACCGCACCTCGCGCGTGTGGATCCACGGCGACCTGCACGCCGAGAACTTCGGCACGTACATGGACTCGAACGGCCGGCTGGTCTTCAACGTCAACGACTTCGACGAGGCCTACGTCGGCCCGTTCACCTGGGACCTCAAGCGCTTCGCCGCCTCCGTGGCGCTCATCGGGTACGCGAAGGCGCTCAGCGACGAGCAGATCACCGAGCTGGTGAAGGTCTACGCGGGCGCGTACCGAGAGCGGGTGCACGCGCTGGCGACCGGCGCGAAGAGCGACGAGGTGCCGCCGTTCACGCTGGACACCGCCGACGGGCCGCTCCTGGGGGCGCTGCGCACCGCCCGCTCGCTGACCCGCTTCGAGCTGCTGGACTCGATGACCGAGATCCGCGACTTCGAGCGCCGCTTCGCCTCGGGCGGCGGTTCCATCGAGCTGGACGCGGCCACCCGCTACAAGGTGCTCGCGGCCTTCGACGGCTACCTGGAGACGCTCCCGGAGTCCTCCCTGGACCGCCCCGACTCCTACCGGGTCAAGGACGTCGTCGGCCGCCGGGGCATCGGCATCGGCTCGGCCGGGCTGCCCTCGTACAACATCCTGCTTGAGGGCAACAGCGACGCCCTGGAGAACGACGTCGTGATCTACATCAAGCAGGCCCAGACCCCGGCCGTCTCCCGGCACATCACGGACGCGGCGATCCGGGACTACTTCCAGCACGAGGGCCACCGCACGGTGATCTCCCAGCGCGCCCTCCAGGCGCACGCCGACCCGTGGCTGGGCTGGACCGAGCTGGACGGCTCTGGGCAGTTGGTCGCGGAGGTCTCGCCGTACGCGGTGGACCTGGACTGGAGCGACATCGACGACCCGGAGGAGATCGCCGCGGTCGTCGCCGACCTGGGGCGGGCCACGGCCACCATGCACGCGGCGGCCGACGACCAGTCCGGCGAGTCCCTGGTGCCCTTCTCCACCGAGCGGGCCATCGACGCGGCGATCGCGGCCGACGAGGACGGCTTCGCGGGCGTCCTGGTCGACTTCGCGCACGACTACGGCGCACGCGCGCGTGCGGATCACCAGATCTTCGTCGACCTGTTCCGCAACGGCCGGATTCCGGGTCTGTAACCATCCGCACGCCCACAGGAACCCTTTAGGGGTCCCCTACAGGAGCACGTGACAGACTCTCCCCCGCTATGGACATATCCGGGATCCAGCTCAGGGCCGTACGCGCGGCGCTGTTCACGGCACTGGTCGTGACGCTCAGCACCGCGTCGCACGTGCTGCTGTCCCGGGTCCCCCTGCCGTTCGGCACGGTGGCGGCCATCGCCGCCGCCGTGTTCGTGCTCGCCTACGCGCTGGCGGGCCGCGAGCGCGGCTTCGGCCGGATCGCCGCCCTGCTGATCCCGCTGGAGCTGGCCGCCGACACGGTGTTCACCACCGGCCAGCACGCCTGCTACGGCAGGGCGGGCGGCCCGGTCGCCGGACCGCTGCGCGCGGTCGGCCTCGACGTGCTGTGCAGCGGCGGCAGCGTGGGCACCCCGCTGGCCCGGATGACCGACGATCCCCATCAGGCGGCGGCGCTGCTCGCGCACAGCGACGCCTCCGCCGCCTGGCTGCTGCTCGGCGCGCACATCGGCGTCGGGCTCCTGGCCGCCGCCTATCTGCGCCGCGGCGAGCGCGCGCTGACCGAACTGCTGCGCGCGGCCGGGGCGGTGGGCTTCCGGCCGCTGCTGCTCGCCGTCACCGCGATGACGGGCCGCCGTACCTCGGTCGTACGCCACCTGCCGCGCGCCACGCACCGTACGGCCACCGCCCGTGAGCGGCTGCTGGTGCACTCGCTGGGACGGCGTGGACCGCCGTGCTCGTTCGTCCTCGCGGTCTGAACACGACCGCGCACCGGCACCCGAGCACCCCCGAGTAGTCCCCCCATACCTATTCCGCGCACACGATGTGCGCGTCCCTGATGGAGATCACCACCATGAGCAAGCGGAACAGCGCGGCGGCGAAGACGGCGGCCCGTGAGCGGCTGCGCGCCGAGCGCGAGCGTCAGGCCAAGCGCGCCAAGGTCAAGCGGCAGATCATCGTGGCCGGTTCGGTCGTCGGTGTCCTCGCGATAGCCGGCGGCATAGGTTACGCCGTCGTGCAGAACAACAAGCCCGGTTACTGGGAGGCCGTGAAGGACGACAAGGTCGTCGCTCCCGCCCACACCACGGGCAAGAACGGCACGACGGTCGTCATCGGCAAGTCCACCGCCAAGAAGACGCTCAAGGAGTACGAGGACCCGCGCTGCCCGATCTGCGCCGCGTTCGAGCAGACCGTCGGTTCGACGGTGAAGAAGGACATCGACGACGGCAAGTACAAGATCCAGTACATCGGCGCCACGTTCATCGACACCAAGGACAACGGCGAGGGCTCCAAGAACGCGCTGAGCGCGCTGGGCGCCGCACTGAACGTCAGCGACCAGGCGTTCCTCGACTACAAGTCGGCGCTGTACTCGACGAAGTACCACCCGGACGAGACGACCGACAAGTTCAAGGACGACAGCTACCTCATCAAGGTCGCCAACACGGTCCCCGCGCTGAAGAACAACACGAAGTTCCAGACCGCCGTCAAGAAGGGCACCTACGACGCCTGGGCGTTGGCGATGTCGAAGACCTTCGACAACAACAAGGACGGCGTGACCGGCACTCCGGGCTTCGTCATGGACGGCAAGCAGCTCGAGACCACCCCCGCCAACCAGGAATGGACGGTCGCGCAGTTCAACACGGCGGTGGACGCGGCCCTCAAGGCCTGACACCGGCACGGGATCCACGCCTCCGCGTGAAGAGCGGGCGAACTTTCGGAGTTCGCCCGCTCTGCCGTGTACCGATCAGTAACCTGGGCGGCCGTGACCAGTCGATACAGAACCCCCGAAGCCTCCCAGGCCCTCAACTCGCCCTCGCCCCGCCGCCGTACGGTCGTCAAGGCCGCGGCGGCGACGGCTGTCCTGGCCGGACCGCTGGCCGCCGCCCTGCCCGCGCGGGCGGCCGCCGAGACCCCCCAGTTCCTGCACGGCGTCGCCTCCGGCGACCCGCTGCCCGACGGCATCCTGCTGTGGACCCGGGTGACGCCCACATCCGAGGCCACGCCCGGCTCGGGGCTCGGGCCCGACACCGAGGTCAGCTGGGTGGTCGCCAAGGACAAGGCGCTGACGGACATCGTCAGCAAGGGCTCGACCACCGCGACCGCCGCTTCCGACCACACCGTGAAGGCGGACATACGGGGCCTGCAGCCGGCCACCGACTACTGGTTCCGCTTCTCGTCCGGCGGCACCGACTCCCCCGTCGCGCGCACCCGCACGACGCCCGCCGCCGACGCCGCCGTCTCCGGCCTCCGCTTCGGCGTCGTCACCTGCGCCAACTGGGAGGCCGGCTATTTCGCCTCGTACCGCCATCTCGCGGCCCGCGGCGACCTGGACGCCTGGCTGCATCTCGGGGACTACATCTACGAGTACAAGTCCGGCGAGTACGCGGCGCGCGGCACGGTCGTACGACAGCACGCGCCGACCAACGAGATCATCACGCTCGCCGACTACCGCACCCGGCACGGCAAGTACAAGACCGACCCGGACCTCCAGGCCCTGCACGCCAAGGCGCCGGTCATCGCGATCTGGGACGACCACGAGTTCGCGGACAACGCCTGGTCGGGTGGCGCGGTCAACCACACCGAGGGTGCCGAGGGCACCTGGACGGCCCGCCAAGCGGCCGCGAAACAGGCGTACTTCGAGTGGATGCCGGTGCGCCCGGCGATCGCGGGCACCACCTACCGGCGGCTCCGCTTCGGCAAGCTCGCCGACCTCTCGCTCCTCGACCTGCGCTCCTTCCGCTCCCAGCAGGCGAGTTCGGGCAGCGGCTCGGTCGACGACCCGGACCGTACGATCACCGGACGCGCCCAACTCGACTGGCTGAAGGCCGGGTTGAAGGCGTCGGACACCAAGTGGCGGCTGGTCGGCAACTCGGTGATGATCGCGCCGTTCGTCATCGGCTCGCTCACCGCCGACCTGTTGAAGCCGCTCGCCAAGCTGCTGGACCTGCCGCAGGACGGCATCGGCGTCAACACCGACCAGTGGGACGGCTACACCGACGACCGCCGCGAACTCCTCGCCCATCTGCGCTCGAACGCGATCGGCAACACGGTCTTCCTCACCGGCGACATTCACATGTCCTGGGCCAACGACGTGCCGGTGGACGCCGGCACGTATCCCCTCTCGGCGTCCGCGGCAACGGAGTTCGTGATCACCTCGGTGACCTCCGACAACCTCGACGACATAGTGAAGGTGCCCGAGGGCACCGTCTCCGCGCTCGCCGCCCCGCTCATCCAGGTCGCCAACCGGCACGTCCACTGGGTCGACACGGACCGCCACGGCTACGGCGTCCTCGACATCACGGCCGACCGGGCGCAGATGGACTACTACGTCCTGTCCGACCGCACGGACAAGAACGCGACGTCCAGTTGGGCGCGTTCGTACCGCACGCGCTCCGGCACGCAGAAAGTCGAGCGCACCTACGACCCGGTGTAAAAAAAATAGCGGCACGAAGGAACCGAGTGGATCTAGGCTCCATCGAACAAGCTAGCGGGCCGCCGCAGTTGGCGGGCCGTCAGCTGTTCACGATTGGAGTCATATGGCCACCCCCCAAAGTGTCCTGAAGAAGACCGCGGTGCTCGGCGCGGCCCTGGCCCTCGCCGGAGTCACCGCCACCGTCGAGGCGCAGGAAGCCTCGGCGGCGCCGGCGTACGTCAACCTGACCGTGTTGGACACCCACGGCGCTCCCATATACGCGAAGCCCACGTCCTCGTCGACCAGGTACCGCACGGAGCCGTTCAAGACGACCCTGCGCATCCAGTGCTCGACCACCAATACCCCCTCGGGGGCTCTGTGGTTCCGGATCTACGACTCCCAGCCCACGGCCTGGGTGTGGTCCGGGCACTTCGAATCGCTCGTCCACCCGCCCAAGGCGTGCTGACGGACGACTCTGCATGACGGCCGACTACAGGCTGTCGAGGAAGCCGAGCGCCACCCGCCAGGTGGCCTCGGCGGCCTCCTCGTCGTAGTCCGGGAGGCCGGGGTCGGTGTAGAGATGACCGGCGCCGGCGTACCGGTAGATCTCCACGTCGGCGCCCGCCCTGCCCATCTGGAGATACCAGGAGCTGAGCCAGTCGTCGGTCTCGAACTGGTCCGGCTCGGCGACATGCAGTTGGACCGGCAGGTCGTCGACGGCGGCGTTGGCAGCGATGTCCGAGGTCCCGTGCAGAAGCAGCAGCCCGCGGGCCCGCTCATCACCCAGGGCGAGGGTCTGCGCGACGGAGGCACCCAGCGAGAACCCGGCGTAGACGAGGCCGCGCTCGGAGTAGGGGGCGGCAGCCAGCACGGCCCGCTTGAGCACCTCGTCCTTGCCGATGCCGTCGTTGAAGGCCATGCCCTCCTCGACCGTCTCGAACGTACGCCCCTCGAAGAGGTCCGGGGTCCACACCTCGTGGCCCGCCGCGCGCAGCCGCTCGGCGGCGTCGCGCACCGCCGGCCGGAGTCCGTACGTCGAGTGGAAGAGCATGATGTTCATGAAGCCATCGTGCCAGTACGGTCGGACACATGGAGAACGTACTGCGCCCGCTGATCGTCATAGGCGGCTCCGTCGTCCTCACGCTGCTCATCGGCTGGGTCACCGACCTGCTGCTGCGCAAGGCCGACGCCAGACACGGCGAGACACCCCTGTGGGGGCTGCTGCGCCGCGGCCGCGTGCCCTACCAGCTGGTGATCTGCGCGGCCCTGCTCAGAGGCTCCTACGACCAGGCGCGGCTGCTGGAGGAGCACCGGGTCGGCATCGGCCAGCTCCTGACCCTGGTGCTGATCGGCGCCACGGCCTGGCTGATGATCCGTATCGCGGCGGCGATCGTGGAGACCTCGTACTCGCGCTACGCCCGCGCCCACCACGACGCGGCCCGGGTCCGCCGGGTGCGGACCCAGGTGACGCTGATCACACGGGTGGTGGCCGCATGCGTGGCCGTGGTGGCGATCGCCTCGATGCTGCTGACGTTCCCGGCGATGCGCGCGGCCGGTGCCTCGCTGCTGGCCTCGGCGGGCGTCCTCGGCATCGTCGCCGGTGTCGCCGCCCAGTCGACGCTCGCCAACCTCTTCGCCGGGCTGCAGATCGCCTTCGGCGACATGGTGCGCATCGGGGACACCGTGGTGGTGGAGGGCGAGTGGGGCACGGTCGAGGAGATCACGCTGACCTATCTGACGGTACGGACCTGGGACGAACGCCGGATCACCATGCCGGTGTCGTACTTCACGTCCAAGCCGTTCGAGAACTGGTCGCGCGGCACCCCGCAGATGACCGGCATCGTCTACTTCCAGGTCGACCACTCGGCCCCCGTCGACGCGATGCGCGAACAACTCCGCGAGATCCTCCGCGCCTGCCCCGCCTGGGACGGCCGCAGCTACGGCCTGGTCGTCACCGACACCACCCCCAACACCATGGAGGTACGGGCCCTGGTGACGGCGAAGGACGCGGACGACATCTGGACGGTACGCGTCACGGTCCGCGAGCAGATGATCCGCTGGCTGTACGTGGAACACCCCTACGCCCTCCCCCGAGTCAACACGGCGGACGCGGCCCCGGTACCGCACGAGACCACGTCCCCCAACGGAGGTGGCCCCCGCCCGGCCCACGAGCCGCCGGGGCCGAACCGGGGATGAGGGTGCCGGGCGGCTCAACGGCTGTGCCCAGTCGTTGGGCCGCCCGGTGAACATCGCGCCTGCGCCGGACAGCGCCCCCCTCAATGCCCGCGCTCTGCCCCGCCGTTGACCTGGATCACCTGCGAAGTCACGTGCCCGGCGGCCGGGGAGGCCAGCCAGTGCAGGGTCGCGGCGACGTCGCCGGGGGTTCCGGCCCGGCCCGTCGAGGTGTCGCGGATCATCCGGTCGCGCCGGGCCTCCGCGATCTCGGGGCCGAAGAACTCGGTGTCCTCGATGTACCCGGGCGCGACCACGTTCACGGTGATGCCGCGCGGGCCGAGATCCCGGGCCAGATCATGGGCGTACGGGTGCAACGCGGCCTTGGCTCCGCCGTACGCCCCGCTGCCCGATCCCCGGTACGCGGCGATGGAGCTGACGAACAGCACCCGCCCGCCCGGTTCCGCGAGGCGTGCCCTCAGGGCCTCGGTGAGGAGGGCCGCGCTCAGCGTGTTGATGCGGAAGTTGACGGTCCAGTCGTGCGCGACGGCGTCCAGCGCATCGCCGCCGCTCGCCGGCTCCAGGGTTCCGTTGCCCCCCGCGCTGTGCACCAGCACATCCACGGTGCCGAACTCCTCGGCGACGAACCGCGCGACACCGCGCACCACTTCGGGCTCGCTCAGATCCCCGGCGTACGTCAGCGCTCCGGGCACCCCGGCCTTCTCCAGCACCTCACGTCGCCGTCCGAGGAGCAGCACCCGATCCCCGCCGGCCGCGAAGGCATGCGCCGCGGCGAGCCCGATTCCCGTACCGCCACCACTGATCACCACATTGCGAGCCATGCCACGAGCCTACAAAGGAATCCAAGTGCACGCAGGGAAGGGCGACTTACCGCAGGCTCCGCACGTCGAGATGGCGCAGCACCCGGTCCACGATCTCCGGATCCGCACCGGGCTCGCTGCGCGCCGCCAGCACCTCGTGCCGGGCCGCGCTCATCATCTCGCTCTGGATCCGCCGCATCCGCTTCACCCGCTTGACCCGCTTCTCGTACACCTCCCGCCGCTCCCCGTCCGCCACCGCGGGAGAGATCCGCACCCCGATGTCGAAGGCCCGCCGCAGCAACTGCTCGGACACCTCCTCCGGCAGGTCCTCCACGTCCTCGATCTCCCGCAGCCGCCGCTTCGCGGCCTTCGCCGCCCGCACCGCCAGCTCCTTCTCGAAGGCCTGCTCGCTGTCGGTGTCGGCCCGCACCCCGAGCCGCTTCACCAGCCACGGCAGCGTGAGCCCCTGGAGGACCAGCGTCGCCATGATCACTCCGAAGGCGATGAACACGATCTCGTCCCGGTCCGGGAACGCCGACCCGTCGTCCATCGTCAGCGGGATCGCCAGCGCCAGCGCGACGGAGGCCACCCCGCGCATCCCCGCCCACCACATGATCACGGTCTCCCGCCAGGAGGTCGGGATCTCCTCGTCGTAGTCCCGCTTGGCGTGCAGCCGTTTGGTCAGCCAGGTCGCCGGCAGCAGCCACGCCAGTCGTACGACCACGACGACACCGACGATCGCGGCGGCCCAGCCCAGCATCTCGCCCCACCGCCCGGACGCCGTACGGATCGCGTTGTGCAGTTCGAGCCCGATGAGCCCGAAGGCGACCCCGGTGACCAGCGTGTCCACCACGTCCCACACGGTCGCGCCGGCCAGCCGGGTCAGCACGTCGTCGGCGCCGAAGGCGTACTCGGACAGGAACAGGGCGGTGGTGAGCACGGCGAGCACCCCGGAGCCGTGCAGCTCGTCGGCCAGGACGTACGAGGCGAACGGCACCAGAAGCGTCAGCCCGATCTGGAGGGTGGCGTCGTCGAGCAGTGACATCAGCTTGTTCGTGGCCCAGCCGAGCGCCAGTCCCACCGCTACGGCGACGACGGCGGACAGCACGAAGTCGAGCCCGGCCCGCCAGGGATGGAACGTTCCGCTGACGGCGGCGGCGATCGCCACGTGGTACAGCACGATCGCCGTCACGTCGTTGAAGAGGCCCTCGCCCTCCAGGATCGACACCAGGCGCCGGGGCAGCCCGAGTTGGCCCGCGACGGCGGTCGCGGCGACCGGGTCGGGCGGCGCCACCAGCGCGCCGAGTGCCACGGCGGCGGCGATCGGCAGCCCCGGCACGATCGCGCTCGCGACGGCGGCCACGGCGAGGGTGGTGACGAAGACCAGGGCGACGGCCAGCAGGAAGATCGGCCGGATGTTGGCCGTGAACTGCCGCCAGGAGGTGCGCCGTACGGCCGCGTACAGCAGCGGTGGCAGCAGCAGGGGCAGGATCAGCTCAGGCGGGACGTTCACGTTCGGCACGAAGTCGGCCACCGCGAGGACTATCCCGAGCAGCGTCATGAGCACCGGCGCCGGCAGGCCGAACCGGTCCCCCAGCGGGACGCTCACCACGGCCCCGAGCAACAGGACGAACAACAGGGCCAATTGATCCACGGTCAGGGCTCCGGCGGGATCTCGACGTTCACACAGCGGACGCCCCAGCCTGCCACGCCGCCTGCCGGACCAGCTCTCTCGACGCCCTCGCTTGCCTACAGGGCGCGCCGCATCGCCCGGTGCGGGATGCCGGCGTCCGGGAACTCCGGGCCGTACGCCTCGTACCCGAGCCGTTCGTAGAACCCCAGCGCGTGCGTCTGGGCGTGCAGGTCGACCGCGGCCAGTCCACGCGCGCGTGCCGCGTCCTCGATCGCCCGCACCAGCGCGATCCCGACACCGAGCCCGCGCGCCTCCTTGGTGACGGCGAGCCGCCCCAGGGAGCCCACGGTGAGGTCGCCGCCGGTCTTCGCCGCGGCCACCTCGCCGAACAGCAGCCGCCCGGTGCCCAGCGGCGTCCCGTCCTCGCGCACGGCGAGCACATGCGTCGCCGCGTCGTCGTACGCGTCGTACTCGATCTCCTGGGGCACGCCCTGCTCGACGACGAAGACGTCCTTGCGCACCGCGAAGCAGGCCTCGCGGTCGGTCGGATCGTCGGCCACGCGCACCGCGTACGGCACGGCACTCACGCGTACGTCTCCTCGCGCACCAGGTCCAGGGCCTGCTGGAGGTCGTCCGGGTAGCCGCTCTCGAACTCGACCCACTGGCCGTCCGCGGGATGCTCGAACCCGAGCCGGACGGCGTGCAGCCACTGCCGGGTCAGGCGCAGCCGCTTGGCGAGCGTCGGGTCGGCGCCGTACGTCAGGTCGCCCACGCACGGGTGGCGGTGGGCGGCCATGTGCACCCGGATCTGGTGGGTGCGGCCGGTCTCCAGCTTCACATCGAGCAGGGAGGCCGCGCGGAACGCCTCGATGAGGTCGTAGTGCGTGACGGACGGCTTGCCCTCGGCGGTGACCGCCCACTTGTAGTCGTGGTTCGGGTGCCGGCCGATGGGGGCGTCGATGGTGCCGCTGGTCGGATCGGGGTGGCCCTGGACCAGCGTGTGGTAGCGCTTGTCGACCGTGCGCTCCTTGAACTGGCGCTTGAGCGAGGTGTACGCGCGCTCCGACTTGGCGACCACCATCAGGCCGGAGGTGCCGACGTCGAGGCGGTGCACGATGCCCTGGCGCTCGGCGGCACCGGACGTCGAGATGCGGTACCCGGCGGCGGCCAGGCCGCCGATGACCGTCGTCCCGGTCCAGCCGGGGCTGGGGTGGGCGGCGACGCCGACCGGCTTGACGATCACGATCACATCGTCGTCGTCGTAGACGATCTCCATGCCCTCGACCGGCTCGGCGACGATCTGCACGGGCGCGGGCGCCTGCGGCATCTCGACCTCCAGCCAGGCCCCGCCGTGCACCCGCTCGGACTTCCCGACCACCGAGCCGTCGACCGTGACCTTCCCCGCCGCGGCCAGCTCGGCGGCCTTGGTGCGGGAGAAGCCGAACATGCGGGAGATGGCGGCGTCGACACGCTCGCCCTCCAGGCCGTCGGGCACGGGCAGGTTTCGGATCTCGGGAACTGTGCTCACCCGGTCGAGTATGCCGGACGGGTCCGACACCGCCTTACCTCAGCCCGCTCGCTCAGTCCTTGTGGACCGTGCCGTCCGGGTCGAGACCGCGGAAGGAGAGCAGCACGATCAGGATGCCGCCGCACACGATCGCCGAGTCGGCGAGGTTGAAGACGGCGAAGCCCTTGGGCGCGATGAAGTCGACGACCTCGCCCTGGAAGATGCCGGGCGCACGGAAGATCCGGTCGGTGAGGTTGCCCAGCGCGCCGCCCAGCAGCAGCCCGAGCGCGATGGCCCACGGCAGGCTGTAGAGCTTGCGGGCCAGCCGCGCGATCACCACGATCACGGCGGCCGCGATCATCGTGAAGATGACCGTGAAGGCCGCGCCGAACCCGAATGCGGCGCCGGGGTTGCGGATCGCGTGGAACTCCAGCCAGTCCCCGAAGACCTCGATCGGCGCGTGGTGCTCCAGCTTGGCCACCACGAGCAGCTTGCTGACCAGGTCGAGGGTGTACGCGAAGGCGGCCACCACGAACAGGACGGCGATCCGGCGCTTTCCCCTGGAGGGCGCGGTCTCCCCCTGCTCCGGCTCGGCCCCCGCCGCCTCTGGGGTATCCGGCGTACCGATGATGCGCTCCGCCTCTGCCACGTGAGTCCCTCGAACCTAGGTACCTGACTGAGGAAGAGGGTACGGCACACCTCTCGGCACCCTCAGTACCGGCGTTCGGTAGCGATGTTCAGTACCGGCGTTCCTGCTTCTGCTTGCACTCGACGCACAGGGTGGCCCGCGGGAAGGCCTGCATACGCGCCTTGCCGATCGGGTTGCCACAGTTCTCGCACAGGCCGTACGTGCCCGCGTCCAGCTTCCCCAGGGCACGCCGGGTCTGGATCAGCATCTCGCGCGCGTTGGCGGCCAGCGCCATCTCGCTCTCCCGCGTGATGTTCTTGGTGCCGGTGTCGGCCTGGTCGTCGCCGGCGCCGTCCCCGGAGTCCCGCATCAGACCGGCGAGGGCCTGCTCGGTGGAGGTGATCTCCTCACTCAGCCGCTCCGCCTCGGACAGCAGCTCGGTGCGGGCCTCCTCGACCTCCGCCGGCGTCCAGGGGTCCTCGCCCGGGCGGACCGCCAGCTCACCCGGCCCGGCCGCCGCGGCGAGCCGCGCCTTGGGAAGGGGCGTCTTCGCCGCCGTGGCCGTGCCCGGAGTCTTCTTCGCAACCACCGTCGTGGCTCCCGTCTGCTCCGCGGCCTGCGCCGCGCCCGCCTTCGTCTTCTTGGCCGCGCTCTTCTTCGTGCTCTTCGTAGAGCTGGTTTTCCTGGTGGTGCTCTTCGTGGTGGTGCTCTTCGTGGAACCGGCTTTCGTGGAGCCGGTCTTCGTCGTCGTGCTCTTGGTGGCCGCGGTTTTCCTGACCGCCGCTTTCTTTACGGCCGTTTTCTTGGCGGGCTTCTTGGTCGCCGTTGCCTTCGTAGCCGCCGCCTTCGTAGCCGTGACCTTCTTGGCCGTAGCCTTCTTGGCCGTCGTTTTCCCTGTCGTCCCTGCCCCCGCCGACTTCACGGCACTCTTCCCGACCGCCACCGCCTTCTTGGCGGCCAGCGGTCTCTCGGGCACCTTCTCGGCCGTCTTCCGGGCCGCGGTCTTCTTGACCACGCTCTTCTTCCCGCTCACGTCCTTCGTCCCACCGCCGGAGGCACTGGCACTCGTGGACTTGGACGCCGACTGCTGTACGGCGGTCTTCTTCGCCACCATGGCCGCGGCCCCTTCACATTTTGTGATCACGCACGCGAATCGTGCTGGGACGATAAATCGACTTGAGTCCCGCGGCAACGGGGCACGCCGCCCGATTCGTCCACCCCCCTGGCCCCGCGCGGCGAGCCTGCATGCGTTGTGCCCAGCTCCCCGCCGGGTAATCCGCCGAGCTCGGCGTCCCAGAATGCGAACGCGCGTTCAGCGCCATTCGAGTCGTACGGCGGCTCGGGGAGCCCTCGACCGAAACCCGCGCCCGGGCCCCGGGAAATCCGGTCGGCCGCTGTCCGCGCGGCCCCGTACACTGGGCGGAGCGAGAAGCGTGGATGGGGACGAGTAGCGGCGCAAGCAGCCCAGAGCGACCCGGGGACGGTGGAAGCCCGGGGGCGAGCGCGACGTGAAGATCACCCCGGAGCCGCCGGAAGAAAGCCGCAGCCGACCGGCCGTGGCGAGTAGACCCGGTATCGCGACCCCAATGAGGGGGCTCACTGGTGTGCGAGATGCACCAGGGAGCCAAGGAGGGTGGTACCGCGGGAGCGCGCCGCACACGGCGTACGGAAAGTCGTAGCTCTCGTCCCTCCGGACGGAAGGAAGAAAGTCCGCCGGAGGAAGCTCGCTGATGACAACGCCGACGTACCGCCAGGTGCCCGCCCAGGTCGACCTGCCCGCGCTGGAGCACGCCGTGCTCGACTTCTGGCGCGAGCAGAAGATCTTCGCCAAGACCCTGGACCAGTCCGAGGGTCGCCCCGAGTGGGTGTTCTTCGAGGGCCCGCCCACGGCCAACGGCATGCCGGGCGCCCATCACATCGAGGCGCGCGTCTTCAAGGACGTCTTCCCCCGCTTCCGCACCATGCGCGGCTACCACGTGGGCCGCAAGGCCGGCTGGGACTGCCACGGCCTCCCGGTGGAGCTGGCGGTCGAGAAGGAGCTGGGCTTCACCGAGAAGCAGGACATCGAGGCGTACGGCATCGCCGAGTTCAACGCCAGGTGCCGCGAGTCCGTGACCCGGCACACCGACGCCTTCGAGGCGCTCACGACCCGCATGGGGTACTGGACCGACCTCGAAGACCCGTACCGCACGATGGACCCCGAGTACATCGAATCGGTCTGGTGGTCCCTCAAGGAGATCTTCGACAAGGGCCTGCTGGTCCAGGACTACCGCGTCGCCCCCTGGTGCCCGCGCGACCAGACGGGCCTCTCGGACCACGAGCTGGCGCAGGGCTACGAGACGGTCGTCGACCCCTCCGTGTACGTCCGTTTCCCGCTCACCTCCGGTCCGCTGGCCGGTCGTGCCGCGCTCCTGGTGTGGACGACGACGCCCTGGACGCTGGTGTCCAACACCGCCGTCGCCGCCCACCCCGAGGTCAACTACGTCGTCGCGACGAACGGTGAGGAGCAGCTCGTCGTCGCCGAGCCGCTGCTCGCCAAGGCCCTCGGCGAGGGCTGGGAGACCACCGGTGAGACCTTCACCGGCGCCGAGATGGAGCGCTGGACATATCAACGTCCGTTCGAGCTCGTCGAGTTCCCGGAGCCCGCGCACTACGTGGTGAACGCGGAGTACGTGACGACCGAGGACGGTACGGGCCTGGTCCACCAGTCCCCCGCCTTCGGTGAGGACGACCTCAAGGTCTGCCGCGCGTACGGACTGCCGGTGGTGAACCCGGTCCGCCCGAACGGAACCTTCGCCGAGGACGTCCCGCTCGTAGGCGGCATCTTCTTCAAGAAGGCGGACGAAAAGCTCACCGAGGACCTCAAGGACCGCGGGCTGCTCTTCAAGCACGTGCCGTACGAGCACAGTTACCCGCACTGCTGGCGCTGCCACACCGCGCTGCTCTACTACGCGCAGCCCTCCTGGTACATCCGCACCACGGCCGTCAAGGACCGCCTCCTCCAGGAGAACGAGAACACCAACTGGTTCCCGGACACCGTCAAGCACGGCCGGTACGGCGACTGGCTGAACAACAACATCGACTGGGCGCTGTCCCGCAGCCGCTACTGGGGCACCCCGCTGCCGATCTGGCGCTGCGCGGACGACCACCTCACGGTCGTCGGCTCCCTCGCGGAGCTGACCGAGCTGACGGGCACCGACCAGTCGGGCCTCGACCCGCACCGTCCGTTCATCGACGCGGTCACCTTCGCCTGCCCCGAGTGCGGCGGGACGGCCACGCGCGTGCCGGAGGTCATCGACGCCTGGTACGACTCGGGTTCGATGCCGTTCGCGCAGTGGGGCTACCCGCACAAGAACAAGGAACTGTTCGAGTCCCGCTACCCGGCGCAGTTCATCTCCGAGGCCATCGACCAGACCCGCGGCTGGTTCTACACGATGATGGCCGTCGGCACCCTGGTCTTCGACAAGTCGTCGTACGAGAACGTGGTCTGTCTCGGCCACATCCTCGCCGAGGACGGCCGCAAGATGTCCAAGCACCTGGGCAACACCCTGGACCCGATCCCGCTGATGGACCGTCACGGGGCGGACGCGGTGCGGTGGTTCATGGCAGCGGGCGGTTCCCCGTGGGCGGCTCGCCGGGTGGGGCACGGCACGATCCAGGAGGTCGTCCGCAAGACCCTCCTGACGTACTGGAACACGGTCGCCTTCCAGGCGCTGTACGCGCGCACGTCCGACTGGGCGCCGAGCGCGGCGGACCCGGCCCCGGCCGACCGCCCGGTCCTGGACCGCTGGCTCCTGTCCGAACTCCACGCCCTCACCGACCAGGTGACCCAGGCCCTGGAGTCCTACGACACCCAGCGGGCCGGCAAGCTCCTGTCGGCGTTCGTCGACGACCTGTCGAACTGGTACGTCCGCCGTTCCCGTCGCCGCTTCTGGCAGGGCGACAAGGCCGCCCTGCGCACCCTGCACGAGGTCGTCGAGACGGTCACCCAACTCATGGCCCCGCTCACCCCGTTCATCACCGAGCGGGTCTGGCAGGACCTGATCGTCCCGGTGACCCCGGGCGCCCCCGAGTCGGTCCACCTGTCCTCGTGGCCGGAGGCGGACCTGTCCGTCATCGACCCGGAGCTGTCCCAGCAGATGGTCCTTGTCCGGCGTCTGGTGGAGCTGGGCCGGGCCACGCGCGCGGAGTCGGGCGTCAAGACGCGCCAGCCGCTGTCCCGCGCGCTGATCGCGGCGACGGGCTTCGCCGCCCTGGACCGGGAGCTGCACGCGCAGATCACGGAGGAGCTGAACGTCGAGGGGCTCGCCTCGCTGAGCGAGGTCGGCGGTTCGCTGGTCGACACCACGGCGAAGGCCAACTTCCGCGCGCTGGGCAAGCGGTTCGGCAAGCGCGTCCAGGATGTGGCGAAGGCCGTGGCGAACGCCGACGCGGCCGCCCTGTCCCTGGCGCTGCGCGAGGGCACGGCGACCGTCGAGGTGGACGGCGAGACCATCACGCTGGCTCCCGATGAGGTGATCATCACAGAGACCCCGCGCGAGGGCTGGTCCGTGGCGTCCGACTCGGGCGCGACGGTCGCCCTCGACCTGGAGATCACCGAGGAGCTGCGGCAGGCGGGCCTCGCCCGTGACGCGATCCGGCTGATCCAGGAGAGCCGCAAGAACAGCGGCCTGGACGTCGCCGACCGCATCGCCCTGCGCTGGACGTCGACCGACCCAGCGGTCATCGCGGCCCTGTCCGAGCACGCGGCCCTGATCGCCGACGAGGTCCTCGCCACGGACTTCGCCCAGGGCGAGGCGGACGACAGCTACGGCGCCGCGTTCACGGACGAGGGGCTGTCCCTGGTGTTCCGCCTGCGCAAGGCCTAAGCACCACCGGTACGGACAAGGGCCCGGCCTCCCGCACGGAGGCCGGGCCCTTGTCCGTACCCGGCGTGCCCGACCCACGGGAAAAGGGCGGGGCCCCGGATCGAAATCCGGGGCCCCGCCCTGAACGCTGCCGACGCCTGAGGCGTACTAAAGGCCGGTCAGTTGTCGTCCTCGTCGATCAGGAACCCGCGCATCGGCGAGGGAGCCTGGCCCATGGGCGACGGGCCCTGCGGCCGTACCGGAGCCATCGGCTGGGTCATGGCCGGGGACATCTGCTGCTGGCCGCCGTAGGACGGACCGGCGGGCGGCGGACCGCCCATGCCCTGGTTGCCGCCGTACGACGGGGCGCTGGCGCCGGCCGGGGCCATCGAGGGCGCCGGGGACGGCGGAAGCGACGCGGTCGCCGGAGTGCGCGGCGGGGCCAGCGAGTCGTCGGCCTGGGTCTCCAACTGACGGAGCTGGGACTCCAGGTAGGACTTCAGTCGCGTGCGGTACTCGCGCTCGAAGCCGCGCAGGTCCTCGACCTTGCGCTCCAGCGTGGCGCGGGCGGACTCCAGGGAGCCCATCGCGACGCGGTGCTTCTCCTGCGCGTCCCGCTCCAGGGCGTCGGCCTTGGCCCGGGCGTCACGCTCAAGACCCTCGGCACGCGAACGCGCCTCGCCGACGATCTTGTTGGCCTCGGAACGGGCCTCGGCGATCGCCTGGTCGGCGGTCTGCTGGGCGAGCGAGAGGACACGGGCGGCGCTGTCGCCACCGGGACCCTGCTGCGGCATGCCGCCGCCCATGGGACCGCCCATCGGGCCGCCCATCTGCTGCTGCATGGGGGGCTGGCCGCCCATCTGACCCTGCATCGGGCCCTGACCCATCTGCTGCATCTGGCCCTGCATCGGACCCTGGCCCATCGGACCCTGACCCATGGGGCCCTGGCCCATCGGACCCTGGCCCTGCGGACCGCCCTGGCCACCGGGGCCTGCGGGCAACTGCGGGGCACCGCTCGGCAGTTGGGGCGGGCCGCCCATGGGGCCGCCCATCTGCTGCGGCGGGCCCGATATGCCGGCGGGCACCGGGGCGCCCGGACCGCGCATGCCCTGCTGGGGCATGCCTTGCGGGGGCATGCCCTGCTGGGGCATTCCCTGTTGCTGCATGCCGCCCTGCTGCTGGTCCTGTTCCGGGGGCTTGCGCATGTTCTGCTGGTTCTGGGCGGCGGCACGCGTCGCCGCGGCCAGTTTGGCGCGCAGGTCCTCGTTCTCCCGCAGCAAGCGGGTCAGTTCGGCTTCGACCTCGTCGAGGAAGGCATCGACCTCGTCCTCGTCATAGCCTTCTCGGAGGCGGACGGTCGTGAACTGCTTGTTCCGCACGTCCTCGGGGGTCAACGGCATCTCTTCACCTCAACGTAGTCATCGGCAGTCGGCAAGACCGTATCGTCCACTGTCACCTCGCGAAATTGTCCACGACAGAGATCAAGATGTAGACGATGATCATCAGGACGAAGAAGGACAGGTCGAGCGCCACGCCCCCGAGACGCAACGGCGGAATGAACCGCCGCAGAAGCTTCAACGGTGGATCGGTGACAGTGTAGGCGGCCTCAAGAACGACCACCATCGCCTTGCCGGGTTGCCACGAGCGGGCGAACTGGAAGACGTAGTCCATGACCAACCGGAAGATGAGCACGATGAGGAACACCATCAGCGCGATGTAGATCACCTGCGCGAACACGCTCATGGCCTGTCTTTCCCTCTCCCCTGTTCCGTGCTTCCTAGCGGCTGTCTGTCTCAGCTCTGATTGAAGAACCCGCCCTCTGCGATGCGGGCCTTGTCCTCCGCCGTGACATCGACGTTAGCAGGCGACAACAGGAACACCTTCTGCGTCACCCGCTCGATGCTGCCGTGAAGACCAAACACCAAACCGGCCGCAAAGTCGACAAGTCGCTTCGCGTCTGTGTCATCCATCTCAGTCAGATTCATGATCACCGGGGTGCCTTCACGGAAGTGTTCCCCGATGGTACGGGCCTCGTTGTAGGTCCGGGGGTGAAGTGTGGTGATCCGGTAAGGCTCTCGTTCCGACACGACCTTGGGCATGATCACCGGTGCGTTCTTCTCCAGGGACTGGCGTTCTTGTGTGATGGATGCCACGGGCGCGATTCGCGCCGGACGCCCTGATTCCGTACCCAGTGAAGCGGAATGGGACACCGGATCACGAGGGGTCGAAGGCTGCACCACTCGTACCGGTTCGTCCCTTTGGGACTGATGAGGACTGTGCGACTGGTGCGACGGCTCGTGCCGTCGACGGTCCCGCTCGGGCTCCGGGTCCAGTTCGGGTTCGAAGTCGTCGTCGGGGTCGAATCCCCGGCCGTCGTACCCATCGTCCTCCACGAGGCCGAGGTAGACCGCCATCTTGCGCATCGCGCCGGCCATGCTCTGAGTCCTCCGCTCTGTGGTGGATCGGCTGACGACTGCCAAGTGCCCGCGATCCACGAGGTCGTTACGCCCGCCTTCGGCGGCATTGACCATATTTTCTGCTGTGGTCCGACTTCCTGGCGACGTTACCCGAGCCTGGGGCGCACGCCGAGTACCGCAGTGCCGACGCGTACATGTGTCGCTCCGGCTGCCACGGCCTGTTCGAGGTCCGCACTCATCCCTGCCGACACCATGTTCGCAGCAGGATGGGCTCGGCGCAGGTCAGTCGACAAATCCATCAACCGCTCGAACGCCTCCTGTTGGCGTCCCGCGTACTCGCCGGTGAGCGGAGCCACGGTCATCAGACCGTCGAGCCGCAGCCCCACAGACTCCGCGACCAGGTCGGCCAACTCCCGTACCCCGCCCGGCCCGACGCCACCCCGCTCGCCCCGCCCGCCGACTCCCGCGTCGAGCGCGATCTGGATGAGACAGCCCAGTTCGCGCCCGGACCGCTCGGCCTCCCTCGACAGCGCGGTGACGAGCCGGGAACGGTCGACCGACTGCACGACATCGGCATAACCGACCACGGATCGCACCTTGTTGGTCTGCAACTGACCGACGAAGTGCCAACTCAGCGGCAGATCCGCGCACTCGGCCGCCTTCGGGGCGGCGTCCTGGTCCCGGTTCTCGGCGACATGACGCACGCCCAGCTCCGCCAACGTCCGCACATCGCTCGCCGGATAGGTCTTGGTGACCACGATCAGGGTCACCTCTTCGCGCTTCCGCCCGGCCGCCGCACAGGCGGCGGCGATGCGCTCCTCGACTTTCGCCAGATTTACGGCGAGTTCGTGCCTACGGTCCGTCATGTGCCTTCAGTCCAGCCACACATAGCTCGCGAGCCGCCCGGTCGTGCGGTCGCGGCGGTACGAGAAGTGGTCGTCCGATTCACGGGTGCACACCGGAGACCGCTCGCGGTCGCGCACCCCGAGCCGGTCGAGCTGGGCGTGCGCTCCGGCGGTCACGTCGACCGCGGGAGTGCCCCAGCTCGTCTCGGCGTACGCCGCGGGTTCCACGGCGGCGACATCGGCGCGCATGTCCGCGGGTACCTCGTAGCACCGGCCGCAGACGGCGGGTCCGGTGCGGGCGACGATCCGGGCGGGATCGGCGCCGAGTTCCACCATGGCCCGTACGACGGCGGGGACCACCCCGGCGACCATGCCCGGGCGTCCGGCGTGGGCCGCGCCCGCGATCCCGGCGACCGGGTCGGCGAGCAGGACCGGCGTGCAGTCGGCGGTCAGCACGGCGAGGGCGAGTCCGCGGCGGGCGGTGACGAGCGCGTCGACGGAGGGGATGTCCGAGGAGCCCCAGGGCCCGTCGACGACCGCCACGTCCGCGCCGTGCACCTGGTTCATCCAGACCACCAGGGCCGGGTCCAAGCCCAGTGACTTGGCGGCCAGTTCACGATTGGTACGGACCGCGTCGGCGTCGTCGCCGACCGCTCCGCCGAGGTTGAGCTCCTCGTACGGAACGGCGCTCACCCCGCCCCACCTGTCGGTGAAGGCGAAGTGCGCGCCGCTCACGGTGTCGAGCTGTCCTATCACTTCAGGAAGTCCGGTACGTCCAGTTCCTCGGCGGCGCTGTCCGAGTAGGTCCGCGACGGCGGGACCGGCGGGGCGACCGGGAGGTCGGCGGCCGGCTCCGGGGTGGGCTCCGGCTCCTCCTTCGGCTTGACACTGCCGAGCGAGCCGAAGGACGGACGGCTCTCGGACTGCCGTACCGGAGTGGGCTCTTCGCGGCGGGCCGAGGACGAGCCCATGGTCGACTCGCGGCGGGTCGGGGGCTGGCCCCCGTCGAAGCCGGCCGCGATGACCGTGACCCGGACCTCGTCGCCGAGGGCGTCGTCGATGACCGCGCCGAAGATGATGTTGGCCTCGGGGTGGGCGGCCTCGCTGACCAGTTGGGCCGCTTCGTTGATCTCGAACAGGCCGAGGTCGGAGCCGCCGGAGATGGAGAGCAGGACGCCTCGGGCGCCGTCGATGGAGGCTTCGAGGAGCGGCGAGGAGATCGCCATCTCGGCCGCGGCCACCGCGCGGTCGTCGCCGCGGGCCGAGCCGATGCCCATGAGGGCCGAACCGGCCTCGGACATCACGGACTTGACGTCGGCGAAGTCGAGGTTGATCAGGCCGGGCGTGGTGATGAGGTCGGTGATGCCCTGGACGCCGGAGAGCAGGACCTGGTCCGCCGACTTGAAGGCGTCGAGGACCGAGACCTGGCGGTCCGAGATGGACAGCAGCCGGTCGTTCGGGATGACGATGAGGGTGTCGACCTCTTCGCGGAGTTCGGCGATGCCGTCCTCCGCCTGGTTGGCGCGGCGCCGTCCCTCGAAGGTGAAGGGGCGGGTGACCACGCCGATGGTGAGGGCGCCCAGGGAGCGGGCGATGTTGGCCACGACGGGGGCGCCGCCGGTGCCGGTGCCGCCGCCTTCGCCGGCCGTCACGAAGACCATGTCGGCCCCCTTGAGGACCTCCTCGATCTCCTCGCGGTGATCCTCGGCGGCCTTGCGGCCGACGGCCGGGTTGGCGCCGGCGCCGAGTCCGCGGGTGAGTTCGCGGCCGACGTCGAGTTTGACGTCGGCGTCGCTCATCAACAGCGCCTGCGCGTCGGTGTTGATGGCGATGAACTCGACGCCCTTGAGGCCGACCTCGATCATCCGGTTGATGGCATTGACACCACCGCCGCCGACACCGATGACCTTGATGACTGCGAGGTAGTTCTGCGGTGCTGCCACGTCGAAGGCCTCTCGCCTCGAATTACGTTGCCGTCGCCGTGCGGTTGCCCGCACCCCGACGACAGATGCCGAATGGGACGGTCCGTAGCGCCGACCCGAACCCTAACGTTGAAGTTTAGGGTTACCAGTGTGTCTGTTCCTTGAAGTCTTCTGAACAGGACACTAAGTCGACAAGTGGCGCACGTTCAACGAACACGCCGAACCTCCCGTTTTTCTTTTCACCCTATGTGATCAGCCGTAGCGCTGCCCAACCAGGGTGCTGGCCTGCGCGAATGTGCGTCAACTCCCGGCTGACGCAGGGGCGGTGGGAACACTTACGTCGAAGTGCCGGGCGCCGGAAGCTGCTTTCATGAGAGCGATGAGCGTGCGCGCCTTCGCCGCGCCCTTCTCCCCGCTTCCCCATGCGACGGTCCGGCCACCGCTCAACTCCAGTGAGATGTCGTCGTAGGAACGGACCTTGACGACCTGGGTGTCGCGCGCGACGGCGGCCGGAATGTCACCCGCGACCTCCACCGCCTCGCGGACGAGTCGGTCCTCGCCGAAGCGGCGCAGGCCGGCCGCGGACGAAGCCGACCGGGAGAGTGCCAATTCGAGGGTGGGGACGGACTTCGGCGGCGTGGAAACGGTCGCGAACCGCACGCCGTCGTCGTCCACTTCGACGAAGTTTCCGCCCTTTTTCACCACCAGCACCGGGCTGCGTTCGGTCACCTTCAGCCCGATTCCATGAGGCCAGGAACGGACGACGTCAACCGCGTCAATTCGGGGCAATTTCCTGCGGAGTCGGGCCTCGATCGCATCGGTGTCGACGGAAATCAGCGGTCCGCCGACCGGTACGCCGGCGGCTTCGCGCACCTGCTCGGGCGTCAGGACCTTCGTTCCGGAGACCGAGACCTTCTCCACCCGCAGCCACTGCGAGCCGTAGAGCAGCCAGACCGTGGCGGCGCCCAACAGGACTGCGGCCAGGGCGAGTACGACAATCAGACGAAGGCGCCGTGGTCCCAGGCGCCGGACAAGGGGCGGGCCGGACGACTCCTGTTGGCGTTCACCGCGCTCGGCGGTAGTCGGTCCGGCCACGCTGCCCTGCCTCTCTCACATATGACTAGCGATGCCGCGAGGCGATCGCCTCGTACACCATGCCGACGAGCAGGTCGTCGGCGTCCCGGCGGCCGAACTCGCTTGCCGCGCGCGACATCTCGTACAGCCGGTGCGGATCGGCGAGCACGGGCAGGACGTGGCCCTGGACCCACTCGGGCGTCAGTTCCGCGTCGTCGACCAGGAGTCCGCCGCCGGCCTTGACCACCGGCTGGGCGTTCAGCCGCTGTTCGCCGTTGCCGATGGGCAGCGGGACGTAGGCGGCCGGGAGTCCGACGGCGGAGAGTTCGGCGACGGTCATCGCGCCCGCGCGGCAGAGCATCATGTCGGCCGCGGCGTACGCGAGGTCCATCCGGTCCACGTACGGTACCGGGATGTAGGGGGGCATCCCCGGCATCTGGTGCACCTGCGGCAGTTCGTTCTTCGGGCCGACCGCGTGCAGGATCTGGATTCCGGCCTGTTGGAGCCAGGGCGCGACCCGCTCGACCACCTCGTTGAGGTGGCGGGCGCCCTGCGAGCCACCGGAGACCAGCAGCGTCGGCAGGTTCGGGTCGAGCCCGAACGCGGCCCGGGCCTCGGGCCGTACGGCCGCGCGGTCCAGGGTGGCGATCGAGCGGCGCAGCGGAATGCCGATGTAGCGGGCGTCGCGCAGCTTGCTGTCCGGGGTGGAGACGGCGACCTTGGCCGCGTACCGCGAGCCGATCTTGTTGGCCAACCCGGGCCGGGCGTTGGCCTCGTGGATCACGATCGGCACCCCGAGGCGCTTGGCCGCGAGGTAGCCGGGCAGCGCGACATAGCCGCCGAAGCCGACGACCGCGTCCGCCTTGGTGCGCTCCAGGATCTGCTCGGCCGCCTTGATCGTGCCGCGCAGCCGGCCCGGCACGGTGATCAGCTCGGGGGTGGGCTTGCGCGGCAGCGGTACGGCGGGGATCAGCGCGAGTTCGTAGCCCCGCTCGGGCACGAGACGGGTCTCAAGGCCGCGCTCCGTGCCCAGGGCCGTGATCCCCACGGTGGGGTCCTGCCTGCGCAGGGCGTCCGCGAGGGCGAGCGCCGGCTCGATGTGGCCGGCGGTCCCCCCACCGGCGAGTACGACATGCACCGAAATTCACCGCTCTCCGGACGGACGCGCCACCGGGGCACGCCGTCGCATCGTGTTCCATCTCCGGGGCGTCCGGCCGGAACCGGGTCCCCTGCCCCCCCGCTTTCTACCAAAGCGGGGTTGCCGCATCGCAAGCGCCGCCCGCGCAGCGGGGTCGTCGCGCGCGAAGGCGATCAGCAACCCGATGGCGAACATGGTCGGCAGCAGGGCGGAACCCCCGTAGGAGAACAGCGGGAGCGGGACGCCGGCGATCGGCAGCAGGCCGAGCACCGCACCGATGTTGATCACCGCCTGAGCGATGATCCAGGTGGTCACGCCTCCCGCGGCATACCTCACGAAGGGGTCCTCCGTGCGTCCGGCCACGCGGATACCCGCATAGCCTAGAGCCGCGAAGAGGGCGAGCACGGACAGCGTCCCCGCCAGGCCCAGTTCCTCACCGGTGACGGCGAAGATGAAGTCGGTGTGGGCTTCGGGGAGTTGACCCCATTTCTCCACACTCGCACCGAGCCCGGAGCCGAAGATCCCGCCCGAGGCCAGCGCGTAGATCCCGTGCACGGCCTGCCAGCAGTCGGCGACCCCGGTCTTGGGCTCGGTGGCGCCGATGCAGGCGAGCCGGGCCATCCGGTTGGGGCTGGTCTTGATGAGGATCACACCGATCGCGGCGGCGATCGACAGGACGCCGACGAAGAGCCGGGTCGGCGCACCGGCCAGCCAGAGCAGGCCGAACAGGATCGCGGTGAGGATGATCGCCGTACCCATGTCGCCGCCGAGCATGATCAGCCCGAGCAGCATGAACGCGACCGGCACCAGCGGCACCAGCATGTGCTTCCACTGGGCGAGCATCGCCTTGTCCTGCTTGCGGGCGAGCAGGTCGGCGCCCCACAGCACGAGGGCCAGCTTGCCGAACTCGCTGGGCTGGATCTGGAAGGAGCCGCCGAGCGAGATCCAGTTGCGGTTGCCGTTGACCGACATCCCTATCCCAGGCAACTGCACCAGCGCCATCATGAAGACGGCGCCCGCGAGGATCGGATAGGCCAGCGCCCGGTGCAGTTTGACCGGCATCCGCGAGGCGGCCAGCGCCAGCACCCCGCCGATACAGGCGGCGAGGAACTGTTTGCGGAAGAAGTACGAGCCGGGCAGCGAGAGTTGGAGCGCGGTGATCTGGGAGGCCGAGTAGACCATCACCAGACCCAGCACAGTGATCAGCACGCTGCCGCCGGCGATCAGGTAGTACGCGGTCAGCGGCCGGTCCCAGGCCCGGCGGGCGTTGGTGTACAGCCGGCGTACGGGGTTGTCGCGTACGGCCTTGGCAGCGGCGGGACGTCTGGGGGGCCGCTGCCGCACGGGCGGCCGGCCGGTACGACTACTGGGCATCAGCGCCTCCGCTTACGTCGGTCAGGCGCCGAGTTCGCGAACCGCCAGGGCGAACGCGTCACCGCGCTTGTTGTAGTTGGCGAACATGTCCATGGAGGCGCAGGCCGGGGCGAGCAGCACCGTGTCGCCGGCGGCGGCGAGCCGCTGTGCCTCCTGGACAGCCGCGAGCATCGCCCCAGTGTCGGTCCGGTCGAGGTCGACGACGGGTACTTCCGGGGCGTGTCGCGCGAGGGCTTGGGCGATCAGCGCCCGATCGGCACCGATCAGTACCACGCCCCGCAGCCGCTTCGCCGACTTGGCGACCAGTTCGTCGAAGATGGCGCCCTTGGCGAGCCCGCCCGCGATCCACACGATCGACGGGTAGGCCGCCAACGAGGCTTCCGCCGCATGGGTGTTGGTGGCCTTGGAGTCGTCGATGTAGGCGACGCCGTCCACATCGGCCACGTGCGCGATGCGGTGCGCGTCGGGCGTGAAGGCCCGCAGCCCGTCCCGTACGGCCTTGGCGGGCACCCCGAAGGCGCGCGCGAGGCCCGCCGCGGCAAGGGCGTTGGCGATGTTGTGCGGGGCAGGCGGGTTGACGTCGGAGACCTCGGCCAGCTCCTGGGCGTTCTTCTGCCGGTCCTCGACGAAGGCCCGGTCGACCAGGATGCCGTCCACGACGCCGAGTTGGGACGGCGCGGGGCTGCCCAGCGTGAACCCGACGGCCCGGCAGCCCTCCTCGACGTCGGCCTCGCGGACCAGGTCCTCGGTGGCCTTGTCGGCGACGTTGTAGACGCAGGCGACCCGATTGCCTTCGTAAATACGGCCCTTGTCGGCGGCGTACGCCTCCATGGAGCCGTGCCAGTCGAGGTGATCGGGCGCCAGGTTCAGGACGACGGCGGAGTGCGCGCGCACCGAGGGCGCCCAGTGGAGCTGATAGCTCGACAGTTCGACGGCGAGGACGTCGTACTGCTCGTCCCCGAGGACGGCGTCGAGCACCGAGACCCCGATGTTGCCGATCGCCGCCGTGCGCAGGCCCGCCGCCTTCAGGATCGAGGCGAGCATCTGGACCGTGGTGGTCTTGCCGTTGGTGCCGGTGACGGCCAGCCAGGGAGCCGCGTCGGGGCCACGCAGGCGCCAGGCGAGTTCTACGTCGCCCCAGACCGGAACGCCCGCTTCACGGGCCGCCGTGAACAGCGGCTTGTCGGGCTTCCAGCCGGGGGTGGTGACGATCAGTTCGGTGCCGTCGGGCAGGGTCGCGCCGTCGCCGAGGCGCACGATGATGCCGAGCGCCTCCAGGTCGGCCGCCTGGGCCCGGGAGCGCTCGTCGTCGCCGTCGTTGACGACCGTGACGTGCGCGCCGAGGCCGTGCAGGACCTTGGCCGCCGGGATCCCGGAGACACCGAGTCCGGCGACGGTGACGTGCTTGCCCTCCCAGGAGAGCCCCTGCCCTTCGGTCACTTTTCCGCTGCCCATCCCGCGTAGAAGAGGCCCAGGCCGACGATCACGCAGATGCCCTGGATGATCCAGAAACGGACCACCACGAGCACTTCGGACCAGCCCTTGAGTTCGAAGTGGTGCTGGAGCGGGGCCATTCGGAAGACCCGCTTGCCGGTGAGCTTGAAGGAGCCGACCTGGATGACCACCGACATGGTGATCAGGACGAAGAGGCCACCCATGATGGCGACCAGCAGCTCCGTGCGGGAGAGGATCGCCAGACCGGTGAGGACACCGCCGAGGGCCAGCGAACCGGTGTCCCCCATGAAGATCTTGGCCGGCGACGTGTTCCACCACAGGAAGCCCAGGCAGGCGCCCATCAGCGCGGAGGCGATGACCGCGAGGTCGAGCGGATCGCGTACCTCGTAGCAGGCGTTCGGGTTGGTCAGGGTCTGCGCGTTGGCGCAGGACTCCTGGAACTGCCAGACGCCGATGAAGGTGTAGGCGCCGAAGACCAGCACCGAGGCGCCGGTGGCCAGGCCGTCCAGACCGTCCGTCAGGTTCACGCCGTTCGACATCGCGAGGATCATGAACAGCGCCCAGATCACGAACAGGATCGGGCCGATCTTCCAGCCGAAGTCCGTGATGAACGACAGCTTCGTCGAGGCCGGGGTGTTGCCGCGGGCGTCCTGGAACTGCAGCGCGAGCACCGCGAAGCTGATGCCGACGATCAGCTGGCCGGCCATCTTCGCCTTGGCCCGCAGGCCCAGCGAACGCCGCTTGACGATCTTGATGTAGTCGTCGAGGAAGCCGACGAGTCCCATCCCGACCATCAGACCGAGTACCAGCAGACCCGAATAGGTCGGCGTGTAGCCGGTGATGACCTTGGACAGGAAGTACGCGGCGACCGTCGCGAAGATGAAGGCGATACCGCCCATCGTCGGCGTACCGCGCTTGCTGGCGTGCTCACGCGGGCCGTCGTCGCGGATGTACTGGCCGTAGCCCTTGCGGGCCAGCAGCTTGATCAGCAGCGGGGTGCCCACCAGGGTCAGGAACAGGCCGATGACTCCTGAGAACAGGATCTGCTTCATCATCGGGCGGCAACCTCACCCTCGGTACCGGCCTCGACGAGCGCCTGCGCCACGCTCTCCAGACCGACCGACCGGGACGCCTTCACGAGAACGACGTCTCCCGGGCGCAACTCGCTGCGCAACAGGTCGACCGCCGCCTGTGCGTCGGACACGTGCACCGACTCCTCACCCCACGAACCCTCGTTATATGCGCCCAGTTGCAGCCAGGACGCTTCCCTGCCCCCGACCGCGACGAGCTTGCCGACATTGAGCCGGACGGCGAGCCGTCCGACCGCGTCGTGCTCGGCGAGCGCCTCGTCCCCGAGCTCGGCCATCTTGCCGAGCACCGCCCAGGTCCGCCGCCCCTTGCCCATGGCCGCGAGCGCGCGCAAGGCGGCTCGCATGGACTCGGGGTTCGCGTTGTAGGCGTCGTTGACGATGGTCACGCCGTCCGGTCGCTCGGTGACCTCCATCCGCCAGCGGGAGAGGGAGCCCGCCTCGGAGAGCGCGGTGGCGATCTCGTCTGCGGACATGCCCAGCTCATGGGCGACGGCGGCCGCGGCGAGCGCGTTCGACACGTGGTGCTCACCGTACAGGCGCATGGTCACTTCGCTGCACCCGGAGGGTGTGCGAAGGCTGAAGGCGGGCTGTCCGCTGTCCGTGAGTCGCACGTTCTCGGCGCGTACGTCCGCTTCGCCGGACTCTCCGAAAAGGATCACCTTCGCCTTCGTACGGGACGCCATGGCCCGTACGAGAGGATCGTCTGCGTTGAGGATCGCGGCGCCGTTCTCCGGCAGCGCCTCCACGAGTTCACCCTTTGCCTGCGCGATCTGCTCCCGGCCGCCGAACTCGCCGATGTGGGCGGTGCCGACGTTGAGGACGAGGCCGATCTGCGGGGGCGTCAGATCCGTGAGGTAGCGGATGTGGCCGATGCCGCGGGCGCCCATCTCCAGGACGAGGAACCTCGTCTCGTCGGTGGCGCTCAGCGCGGTCAGCGGCAGCCCGATCTCGTTGTTGAACGATCCCGGTGTGAACACCGTGGGCGCCTTGCGGGCGAGCACCTGGGCGATGAGGTCCTTGGTGCTGGTCTTGCCCGCCGAGCCGGTGAGGGCCACCAGGGTCGCGCCGAGCCGTCGTACGACATGACGGGCGAGGGCGCCCAGGGCGCTCTGGACGTCGTCCACGACGATCGCGGGGACGCCGACCGGGCGGGAGGCCAGGAGGGCCACGGCGCCCGCCTCGACGACCGCGTGTCCGAAGTCGTGGCCGTCGACGCGCTCGCCGACGAAGGCGACGAAGAGGCTGCCGGGTCGTACCTCCCGGGAGTCGCGGACCACCGGGCCGGTGACCTGGACGGACGGATCCGGTATGTCGTGCGTCTGCCCGCCGACGACTGCTGCGATCTCGGCGAGGGAGAGGGCGATCACAAGTTCATCCCCTGGGTCTTCTGGATTTTCATCCCTGGGTGTTCTGGATGGCTTCGCGAAGCACCTGGCGGTCGTCGAAGGGACGGACCACTCCGGCGATGTCCTGGCCCTGCTCGTGGCCCTTGCCCGCGACCAGCACGGTGTCGCCTGGCCGTGCGCGGGCGACGGCGGCGGCGATGGCGGCGGCCCGGTCCTCGAAGACCTGGACCTCGCCCCGCTCGTGCGCCGGCACGGAGGCCGCGCCCTGGAGCATGGTGGCGAGGATCGCGAGGGGGTCCTCGGAGCGGGGGTTGTCGGAGGTCAGTACGGCGGTGTCGGCGAGCCGGGCCACGGCGGCGCCCATCGGCTCGCGCTTGGTCCTGTCCCGGTCCCCGCCGCAGCCGAGCACGACGTGCACCCTGCCCTCGGTGACCTTGCGCAGCGCGCGCAGGACCGATTCGACGGCGTCCGTCTTGTGGGCGTAGTCGACGACCGCGAGATACGGCTGTCCGGCGTCCACCCGCTCCAGGCGGCCCGGCACGCCCGGCACGGCGGCGATGCCGTCGGCGGCGAGCTGCGGGTCGAGGCCCGCGGTGGCCAGGGCGGCGATCGCGGCGAGGGTGTTGGCCACGTTGAAGGAGCCCGCGAGCGGTGACCTGGCGGTGATCAGCTCGCCCTTGGGGCCGACCGCGGTGAACGTCGAGTCCATCGGGCCGACTTCGACGTCCTCGGCGCGCCAGTCGGCGTCCGGGTGGCCCTCGGCGGAGTAGGTGACCACGGGGACCGTGGCCTCGCGGGCGAGCCTGCGGCCGTACTCGTCGTCGAGGTTGACCACGCCCTGGCGGCTGCGTTCGGGGGTGAACAGCCTGGCCTTGGCCTGGAAGTAGTCCTCCATGCCGGAGTGGAACTCCATGTGCTCCGGGCTGAGGTTGGTGAAGACCGCGATGTCGAAGACACAGGCGTCGACCCGGCCGAGGACCAGCGCATGGCTGGAGACCTCCATGGCGACCGCGTCGACCCCGCGCTCGCGCATGACCGCGAACAGCGCCTGGAGATCGGTGGCTTCGGGGGTCGTGCGCTCCGACTTGATGCGCTCGTCGCCGATGCGCGTCTCGACCGTGCCGATCAGGCCGGTGGACCGGACCGTCTTCAGGCCGCCCTCGACGAGATACGCGGTGGTGGTCTTGCCGGAGGTACCGGTGATACCGATCTGGAGCAGCTCGCGGCCGGGGTGGCCGTAGATCGTGGCCGCCAGCTCGCCCATCTGCCCGCGCGGGTCGGCAACGACCAGCACCGGCAGGCCCGTTGCGGCCGCCCGGTCGGCGCCGGCCGGGTCCGTCAGGACGGCCACGGCGCCGAGGCCGGCGGCCTGGGTGACGAAGTCGGCGCCGTGCAGGCGGGCGCCGGGCAGCGCGGCGTACAGGTCGCCGGGGCGGACGGCGCGCGAGTCATGGGTGATGCCCGTGACGTCGGCGGTCGTCGTCGGCTCGGCGGCGCCCAGTTGACCGGCGAGTTCCGCGAGGGGTGTGGCGGAGAGCTGCGCCGGCCTGGGCGGTCCCGGATATGTCACGGATGCGCCCTTCTGGGGGGTTTGGGACTGATCGGCGGTTGGCACGGCGGTGAGCGTACCGGGCGCACCCGCCCCGGGGCGAAGCGAGGGGCGGGGTGCGTCCTGGTTCCCGGACTGGGAGGTGATCATGGTCACGGATCGGTTCCTGGCTGTTGCGCTGATCAGGGAGTGAAGGTCACGGGCAGGTTCGCGGCCTTCGCCCCGGTGGGCGGGACCTGGAGGGTCTTGAGGGCGAACTCCATCACCTGCTTGTAGATCGGTCCGCAGATCTGACCGCCGAAGTAGCTTCCGCTGGTGGCGTTCTGGATCGCGCAGTAGACGGTGATGCGGGGGTTGTCGGCGGGCGCGAACCCGGCGAACGACGAGGTGTAGCCCTTGTACTTGCCGGTGGCCGGATCCACGCGGTTGGCGGTGCCGGTCTTGCCCGCGACCCGGTACCCCGGAATGGCGGCCTTACCGCCCGTGCCCTGCTCGTCGTCCACCACGGACTCCAGCATCTGGGCGAGGGTCTTCGCCGTCTTCGCACTGATGACCCGGGTCTTCTTGGGCGTCGCCGCGGGCGTGAAGCGGCCGTCGGGCCCCTTCGTGCCGCGCACCAGGGTGGGTTCGACGCGGACTCCGCCGTTGGCGACCGTCGAGTACACGGAGGCCGCCTGGAGCGCGTTGAGGGACATGCCCTGACCGAAGGGGATCGTGTACTGCTGCGAGGTCGACCACTTGGAGGCGGGCGCGAGGATGCCCTTGGTCTCGCCGGGGAAGCCGAGGCCGCTGTAGCTGCCGATGCCGAACTTGCGCAGATACGAGTACAGGACCTGGTTGGACTGCGCCTGCGTCTTGCCGAGTTGGCCGGCCGCCTCGATGGTGCCGATGTTGCTGGACTTGGCGAGGACGCCGTTGAGCGTCAGGTTCCAGGTCGCGTGGTCCACGTCGTCCTGGAAGAGCCGGTCGCCGCGGTGCAGCCGGTTCGGCACGACGACATGCGTCAGCGGGGTGGCCACGTTCTCCTGGAGTACGGCGGCCATCGTCATGACCTTGGCGGTGGAACCGGGCTCGAAGGCGTCCTGGAGGGCCGCGTTGCCCAGAGAGGCCGCGTTGGCCTGGGCGAGGTCGTTCGGGTCGAAGCCGGGCGCGTTGGCCATGGCGAGGATCTCTCCGGTGCGGGTGTCCTGCACTATCACGTACCCGCGATCCGCCTTGGACTTCTTGACCTGCTCGGTGATGGCGTTCTGCGCCGCCCACTGGATGTCCCGGTCGATGGTCAGCTCGACATCGGAACCGGGCACCGCGGGCGTCTCGGTGGAGCCCGCGGTGGGCACCTGGAGGCCGCCGGACTGGGCGTAGCGGACCTTGCCGTCCTTGCCCGTGAGGTCCTTGTTCAACTGCTGCTCGACCCCGCCGCCGCCCTTGCCGTCGGCGTTGACCCAGCCCAGTATCCCGGCGGCGAGATCGCCGTTCGGGTACACGCGCTTGGTGGTGGGGACGGCGAGGACACCGGCCAGGACGTTGACCGTCGTCGGGTCGGTCCCGGACTTGGTGGTGAGCGCGGACTTCAGGTCCTTGATCTGCTTCCAGACCTGCGGGGTCTGCCGGTTGGCGAGCACCACGTAGCGCAGGTTCTTGTTCGCCGGCCTGAGCTTCTTGACGAGGGAGGCCTGGTCCACGCCGAGGATCGGGGAGAGGAGGGCGGCCGCCTGTTCGGGCCCGTCGTCGATCTTCAACTGCTTGCGTGTGAAGAGCGTCGGGTCGGCGGTGATCGTGTACGCGTCCACGCTGGTCGCGAGGGCCACCCCGGAGCGGTCGGTGATCTCACCGCGCTCGGCGGCCAGGACGTAGTCGACGTACCGGTTCTGCGCGGCCTTGGCGGCGTACGCGCTCGCGTCGACGGCCTGCACCTGGAGCAGCCGTACGACGAAGGCGATCAGGACGAGGGTCAGCCCGAGGCTGATCATGCGCAGCCGGGGACGGGGGCTGCCGAGCCGGAGGGAGCGGGGGCCGCCCGGGCGGGCCGATGGCGGAGGCGATGCCGGGCGGCGGGCCGGGCGGGCGCCGGGTCCGGGGCGGCGCCGGGCATCGGGGCGTTCGGCCCTGGCCGGTCCTGGCACTCGGCGGCGCGGCGGTTCCCTGTCGGACACTTCCGTCACCTGCCGGGGGTTGTCGGGGTGGAGGACTGGGGTGTGGAGGGCTGGGCGGGCTGTACAGACCTGGTCGCGGCCGGAGTGGACACGACGGTTGTGGGGCTCGGGCTGCTGACGAGCGCCTCGGGGGCGAGGACCAGCGGCGCCTCCACCGAGGTCTTCGCGGCGGTGGCCTGCTCGGGGACACCCTTCACGGTGCCGTTCGGGTCGAGGAAGGCGGGGTCTCCGCCCGGCACCATGCCCAGCTCGTGGGCGCGGCGCTGGAGGGCGTCGGGAGCGGAGTAGGCGTCGATGTCCCGCTGGAGGGCCTGTTCCTCGTCGGTGAGGCTCTTCGTCTGCTTCTGGAGGTCGTCCAGCTTGAACTGCCCTTCGCTGAGCGCGGAGTTCAGCACGAGCAGGCCGATCAGGCCGCCGCCGAGGAGGAGCACGACAAGGAGCACGAACGGGGTCCGGGCCGCCTGTCCGGGGCCGGTCGGGAAAAGCCGCGCGAGACGCGCGGCCCTGCCCCTCAGTTCGGGTTTCCTACTCAACGACGTCCTCCCTGATGCGCTGAGCCCCCCGCAGTCGCGCGGGGGCCGCCCGCCGGTTCTCGGCGACCTCTTCCTCGGTGGGAAGTTCGGCACCGCGCGTCAGGAGCTTGAGCCGGGGCTGGTACCGCTCGGGCACGACCGGCAGCCCAGGAGGCGCGGTGTTGGCGGCGCCGGCCGCGAACACCTGCTTCACCAGGCGGTCTTCGAGCGAGTGGTACGACAGAACGGCGATCCGGCCGCCCACGGCAAGGGACTTCACCGCGGCGGGGATCGCGCTCTCCAGGACGGAGAGTTCGCCGTTGACCTCGATGCGCAGCGCCTGGAAGGTGCGCTTGGCGGGGTTGCCGCCGGTGCGCTTGGCGGCCTGGGGCAGCGAGTCGCGGATGAGTTCGACGAGCCGCGCGCTGTTGGAGAAGGGCTCCTTGTCGCGCTCCCGGACGACCGCGGACACGATCCGCTTGGCCTGCTTCTCCTCGCCGTACGCCCGCAGGATCCGCACGAGCTCACCGGCCGGGTAGGTGTTGAGGACCTCGGCGGCGCTGATGCCGGTCGTCTGGTCCATGCGCATGTCCAGGGGCGCGTCCTGGGCGTAGGCGAAGCCGCGGTCGGCCTCGTCGAGCTGCATGGAGGAGACGCCGAGGTCGAACAGGACGCCTTCGACGCGCGGGATGCCGAGGCGGTCGAGCACCTCGGGCAGTTCGTCGTAGACGGCGTGCACGAGGATGGCGCGGTCGCCGAAGGGGGCGAGGCGCTCGCCGGAGAGGCGCAGGGCCTCCTTGTCGCGGTCGAGGGCGACGAGGCGGGCCTCGGGGAACCGGGTGAGCAGTGCCTCGCTGTGCCCGCCGAGGCCGAGGGTGCAATCGACGACCACCGCTCCCGGCCGCTCCAGCGCGGGGGCCAACAGGTCCAGGCACCGCTGGAGCATCACCGGGACGTGTCGACTGTTGCTCAAGGGGCCCTCTCAGGTCCGGCGGGCCCGTACGCACCGCCGGGTCCCCGCCCGCTCATGAAGGGGAGGCCCGCCGGCGCCGGAAGCGTCGGCCGACCGGGAGCGGGAGGAGGCCGAGCCGTACGTACGCGCCGCGCACGTGGGGAGAATCCGGAAAATCGCCGGGGTCTCCGGGAAAAGTCCAGCAGGGAGAGCCTCGCCTCCCGCTCCGCGCAACTTTAGTCCACGCTGTCTCACGGTCAATCAACCGGCCTGCGCGTCGCGGGCCGGGGTGCGCGTGAAGCCTCAGAACGGGAGGAATCACCCACACAGGGGCACCCCCGCCACCCGTGTGGGTTACCTCACAAGTGGACGCAATGACGCTCTTTTTCCCTTCCCGTACCGCGACCGAACGGCCGGTGACCAGTACCGTCATAGGTATGACGACCTCCGCATCCGTACCCACAGAGTCCGAAGGCGCCATAGTCGACGGCGGGACCGTGACCGACCGCCTGGTCGAGGCGAACGGCCAGTACGCCGCCGCGTTCACCGATCCGGGGATGGACGCCCACCCCGTCCTCCAGGTGGCCGTGGTGGCGTGCATGGACGCCCGTCTCGACCTGCACGCGGCGCTCGGCCTCCAGCTCGGCGACTGCCACACCATCCGCAACGCGGGCGGTGTCGTGACCGACGACGTCATCCGTTCCCTCACCATCAGCCAGCGGGCGCTGGGCACCCGCAGCGTCGTGCTCATCCACCACACCGGCTGCGGCCTGGAGTCCCTCACCGAGGAGTTCCGGCACGACCTGGAGATGGAGGTCGGCCAGCGCCCCGCCTGGGCGGTGGAGGCCTTCCGGGACGTGGAACAGGACGTACGCCAGTCCATGCAGCGTGTGCGCACCTCGCCCTTCCTGCTGCACACTGATGATGTGCGCGGCTTCGTCTTCGACGTGAAGTCGGGTCTGCTGCGCGAGATCGACCCCGCCTGACGCGCCCGCCCGCCCCGAAAACGTCACCGCCCGGACCGCTCAAAAGGTCGTAAGACCCGACAAAGCGAAGGCAGTTGTCCACAGGCGAGTGACACGAACCGGTAACGGCAACAAGAATGCGGGTGTGGCGTCGCGCGGAACTTTTCCCGCGCGGTGTCCGTGTTTCGGGGTGGGCCGGTCCGCATCACAGGCGTCGGCCCATGGAAAGAACGGGCCGAGGAGGGCCGGGTGACGACCTATGACGATCGAGCGAGCCTTACAGATCTGACCGCCACTGTGGAGCGTGTCCGCAGTTCGGTGGAAGGAGTGATCGAGGGCAAGCCCGAGGTCGTACGGCTTTCGCTGACCGTGCTGCTCGCCGAGGGACATCTTCTGATCGAGGACGTTCCGGGCGTGGGCAAGACGATGCTGGCCAAGGCGCTGGCGCGGTCGATCGACTGTTCGGTGCGGCGAATCCAGTTCACGCCCGACCTGCTGCCCTCGGACATCACCGGTGTGTCCATCTGGGACCAGCAGCAGCGGGACTTCGAGTTCAAACCGGGCGCCATCTTCGCGCAGATCGTGATCGGCGACGAGATCAACCGCGCCTCGCCGAAGACCCAGTCCGCGCTCCTGGAGTCCATGGAGGAGCGCCAGGTCACCATCGACGGCCAGACCTACGAACTGCCCAGCCCCTTCATGGTGGTCGCCACGCAGAACCCGGTCGAGATGGAGGGCACCTATCCGCTGCCCGAGGCCCAGCGCGACCGCTTCATGGCCCGGGTCTCCATCGGCTATCCCAGCGCGGAGGCCGAGTTGCAGATGCTGGACATCCACGGCGGGGTGAACCCGCTCGACGACCTCCAGCCCGTGGCCCACGCGCACGACATCGTGAAGCTGGTCGAGGCGGTCCGCGGCGTCCATGTCGCCGACCCGGTGCGCAGGTACGCGGTGGACCTGGTCTCCGCAACCCGCAACCACCCCGACCTCAGACTCGGCGCCTCCCCGCGCGCGACGCTGCACCTGCTGCGCGCGGCGAAGGCATCCGCCGCCCTGAGCGGCCGTGAGTACGCGCTGCCGGACGACATCCAGGCGCTCGCGGTCGCGGTCCTGGCCCACCGCCTGCTGCCCACCGCGCAGGCCCAGCTCAACCGTCGTACGGCGGAGCAGGTCGTCCAGGAGATCATCCAGAGCACCCCCGTGCCCGCGGCGCCCCCGCAGCAGAGCAGCTTCGGCATGGGCCGCGGCACACCGTCCTACGGCGAGCAGCCGCCCCGGAGGCTGTGATGGCCCCGGCGGGACCGGGCCACCCGGAGCCCGAGCGGGACGAGAAGGGCGGGATCCGCACGGCGCTGGCCGGGCTGACCACCCGCGGGCGCTCCTTCCTGGCCGCCGGTATCGCCGCCGCCGTCTGCGCGTACGTCCTGGGGCAGGGCGATCTGCTCCGGGTCGGGCTGCTGCTGGCCGTGCTGCCCCTGGTCTGCGCGACCGTGCTCTACCGCACCCGCTACCGGGTCGCCGGCAGCCGCCGGCTCTCCCCCGCGCGCGTGCCGGCCGGCAGCGAGGCCCGCGTCCATCTCCGGATGGACAACGTGTCGCGGCTGCCCACCGGCCTGCTGATGCTCCAGGACCGGGTGCCGTACGTGCTCGGTCCGCGTCCCCGCTTCGTCCTGGACCGGGTCGAGGCGGGCGGCCGCCGCGAGGTGTCCTACCGGGTCCGCTCCGACCTGCGCGGCCGCTACCCCCTGGGCCCGCTGCAACTGCGCCTGACGGACCCCTTCGGGATGTGCGAACTGACCCGCTCCTTCTCGACCTTCGACACCCTGACGGTCATCCCGCGCGTGGAGGCCCTGCCCCCGGTCCGCCTCAGCGGCGAGGCCAAGGGCTACGGCGACGGACGCAACCGCTCGCTGGCGCTGGCCGGCGAGGACGACGTGATCCCGCGCGGCTACCGCTACGGCGACGACCTGCGCCGAGTGCACTGGCGCTCCACCGCGCGCTACGGCGAGCTGATGGTGCGCCGCGAGGAGCAGCCCCAGCGCGCCCGCTGCACGGTGCTCCTCGACACCCGGGGCATCGCCTTCGCGGGCCAGGGCCCCGACTCGGCCTTCGAGTGGGCCGTCTCCGGCGCCGCCTCCGTCCTGGTGCACATGCTGGAACGGGGCTTCTCCGTACGGCTGTTGAGCGACACCGGCAACTCGGTGCCGGGCCAGGACGCCGACGGGTTCGCGGGCGCGAGCCAGGAGTCGGCGGACGCGGCCGGGCTGATGATGGACACCCTCGCGGTGATCGACCACTCGGACGGCTCGGGCCTGTCCCGTGCCTACGACGTCCTGCGCGGCGGAAACGAAGGGCTGCTGGTGGCCTTCTTCGGCGACCTCGACGAGGAACAGGCGGCGGTCGTCGCCCGGATGCGGCAGCGCAGCGGGGGCGCCCTCGCCTTCGTGCTGGACAGCGAGGGCTGGGTGCGCGAGCCGACCGACGTCCCCGGTGCGGGCGAACAGTCCGACGAGCGGCTGCGGATGCTCCGGGACGCGGGCTGGACCGCCGTGGGCGTACCGCGCGGCGCGTCCCTGACCGAGCTGTGGCAGCGGGCCGACCGGGAGCGGAACGGCATCACCGCGGCCGGCCTCGGGGAGGGATGGGCGTGAGCGGGCGGGCACGACTGGCACTGTGGGCCTGGGCCGCCACACTGATGGCGTCCTGCGCCCTGATGCCCCTGGTCTCCCCGGCGATCTGGATCTTCCAGGCCGCCTTCCTGCTGGCGATCCAGACCGGGGTGGGCGCGGCGACCCGCCGGGTCCCGCTGGCCCGGCCGCTGACCGTCGCGGCACAGGCCCTGGTCACGCTGCTGATGCTGACCCTGGTCTTCGCCCGCGAGCAGGCCCTCGCCGGGATCGTCCCGGGCCCCCAGGCCTTCCAGCACTTCGCCGACCTGCTGCAGCAGGGTTCCGACGACGTCTCCCGGTACGCGATCCCGGCACCGCTGCACGACGGCATCCGACTGATGATCATCGGCGGTGTCCTGGTCATCGGCCTCGCGGTGGACGCCCTCGCGGTCACCTTCCGCAGCGCGGCCCCGGCCGGACTGCCGCTGCTCGCCCTGTACTCGGTCGCCGCCGGGCTGTCCGACAGCAGCGCCGACTGGCTGTGGTTCCTGCTCGCCGCCGCGGGCTATCTGCTGCTGCTCCTGTCCGAGGGCCGGGACCGACTCGCCCAGTGGGGCCGGGTGTTCGGCGGGGCGCCGCGCACCACCCCGGGCTCGGAGTCCCCGGGCCCGCTCGCGCCGGTGCGCACCGGGCGACGGATCGGCGCGGTCGCGATGGCCATCGCCCTGCTGCCGCTGCCCACGATCTCGGGCGGTCTGCTGGACGCCGCCGGGACCGGAGTGGGCTCGGGCACCGGGAACGGCGGGACGATCTCCGCGGTGAACCCCCTGGTCTCGCTCCGGGACAGCCTGAACGTGGACGAGAACCGCCAGGTCCTGTCCCTGCGCACCAACACGAACGACATCTCGGACATGTATCTGCGGATCGTGTCCCTGGACGACTTCGACGGCACCACCTGGAAGCCGACGTCGCGGCACATCGAAGGCGTGCCGAGCACGTTCCCCACCCCGACCGGCCTCGGCGCCGACGTCAAGCGCTCGGAGATCAAGACCCGGATCTCGGCCGCCGGCTGGTACGCCCAGGACTGGCTGCCGATGCCGTATCCGCCCAGCGGCGTGAGCATCGACGGCAGTTGGCGCTACGAGCCCGTGGGCATGACCGTCGTCGGCGATCACGGGCAGAACACACGCGGGGTGACCTACGAGGTCAAGAGCCTGGACGTGCAGCCGACCGCGGACCAGTTGGCCACGGCGCCCGAGCCGTCGAAAACGCTGAGGGACCAGTACACGAAGGTGCCGAAGTCCCTGCCGGCGGTGGTGGCGGAGACCGCCCGCCAGGTCACCGCGGGTGCGACCAGTCACTACGAGCAGGCGGTCAAGCTCCAGGACTACTTCGCGGTGACCGGCGGCTTCCAGTACGACACCCAGGTGGACGTCGGCACCGGCCGCAACGCGATCGCCAAGTTCCTGAAGGAGAAGCAGGGCTTCTGCGTCCACTTCTCCTTCGCGATGGCGGCGATGGCCCGCACGCTGGGCATTCCGGCCCGGGTCGCGGTGGGCTTCGCACCGGGCACCGTGGAGGCGGACGGCACGGTGTCGGTGGGCCTGAAGGACGCGCACGCCTGGCCCGAGCTGTACTTCGAGGGCATCGGCTGGACCCGCTTCGAACCGACCCCCAACCGCGGCTCGGTCCCGTCGTACACCCAGTCGACGACGCCCGGCAGCGACATCCCGGACCCGGCCCGCCCCTCGACCTCGACGAGCACGGCGCCCTCCGCGGCCCCCTCGGCCAGCGAGAGCTGCACGGCCCAGTTGCGGAAGCTGGACGGCTGCGCGAGCCAGGCCCCGGCGATCGCGGCGGGTGACGACGGCCCGAACTTCTGGGCGTACGTGTCGATAGTGCTGCTGACGCTGGGCGCGCTGGCGCTGCTGTCACTCCCGTTCGCGCCGATGCTGTGGCGGACCCGGATGCGATCCGTACGGCTGGGCGCGCACGGACGTACGGAGGCGGAGGCGGCGATCCACACCCTGGCCGTCTGGGAGGAACTGACCGACACCGCCTGGGACTTCGGGATCTCGCCCGACGAATCGCTGACCCCGCGCAGGGCGGCCGCCCGGATCGTGGCACTCGGGCGGCTCGATCCGCCGACCACCGCCGCGGTGCACCGGGTGGCGGACGCCGTGGAGCAGGTTCTCTACGCGCCCCGGCCGAGCATGACGGCCGGGCTCGTGAAGGACGCCCGTCGGGTGGTCGTCGGGTTCCAGGACACGGCCGGCCGTGGCACGCGGGTGCGCGCAGTGGTCCTCCCGCGCTCGACCGTCCGGGTGGTGTGGGCGCTGTCGGCCTGGTGGACGTCGGTGACGACGCGGGCGGCGGCGCTGCGGCCGGCCCCGCGCAAGCCGTCCCCGCAGAAGGGCTGACCGGCAGGACGCGAGTGAGGGGGTGACTCGTCATGCGGCCGGTCGGCGCCCTCCTCTTCGGCCTGTGGGCG
>NZ_JBFAZO010000009.1:0-436442 GCF_040681835.1 Streptomyces sp. NPDC051576 | reverse complement strand
GGGTGCGAGGGCGTCCTCGAAGGTGAGGAAACCCCGGAAGGACAGGCCCTGTTCGTCGGCCGGGCCGTATGCGCGGGTGCGGGCGGGGACTTCGGCCGGCACTCCCGCCCGTAAGGCACCCCCCGTCCGCCGACTCACCCCCCCCCACCGGGAGCACCCATGCGCGTGGTCATCTTCGGAGCGTCCGGAATGGTGGGACAGGGCGTACTGCGCGCCTGCCTCCAGGACCCGGGCATCGACCAGGTCCTGCTCGTCGTACGCACACCCCTGAATGTCGAAGACCCGAAAATCCGGGAGATCGTACACACCGACCTCGGCGACCTCACCGCGATCCAGGGCGAACTGGAGGGACTCGACGCCTGCTTCTTCTGCCTGGGGATCTCCTCCTCCGGCCGCGACGAGGAGACCTACACCCGTATCACCCACGACTTCACCCTGGCCGCCGCCCGCGCCGTCAGCGCCGGCAACCGCACGCTGACCTTCACCTACGTGTCCGGGGAGGGGACCGACAGCACCGAATCAGGCACCACCATGTGGGCACGGGTCAAAGGCCGCACCGAGAACGAACTCCTCGCCATGCCCCTCCACGCCTACATGTTCCGGCCCGCCTACATCCAGCCGCGTCACGGCGCCCTCTCCAAGACGGCCTCCTACCGCCTCGCCTACCGGCTCACCTCCTGGCTCTACCCCCTGCTGCACCGGCTCGCCCCCGCACACACGACCACCACCGAACACCTCGGACGCGCGATGATCGCCGTCGTAGGTCTCCACGGCACCGGCCCGTCGGTCCTCCACAGCCCCGACATCAACCGGCTCGGCACCGCATGAAACACAAGACACCAGCACCCGTGCGCCGCGATCCCCGCACAACACGACAACCACCAACACACGACAGAACACCAGCACATGGCGGGGCAGGACACGACAGGACGGTGACCTCGGTGGTCGTGTCGGACACGAGGAATTGGGAGACGGCACGTCCGGAGCCGGTACAGGCCGACAGCAGGTGCGTGGCGCCGTCGGTGTCGGGGTGCGGGCGCCCGTCGACGACACCCCGGGCACCGAGCGGCCCGCGGGAGGTGACGCCCGAACGGGCGGGACAGGACTGCGGAGCATTGCGTGCCCACTGGCCGATGCCCAAGCAGCAGCGGCCTCCGGCCGGCACCGCGCAGACCGCAGTAAGTAGCTCCGGGCCCAGCGAGTGCCAACGCCCGCGGCGGCGGCGCGGGGCGGACAGCGTCGCCAACCGCGCGACAACATCGGTCAGTTCACGCCGTCACCCACGATCCCGCGCACCTCACCGATGAGGACGAGAGGATTCTCGACACCCTCACAGCAGACGGCCGCGCCAGTCTCGTCGACCTCGCCACAGCCGCGGACTCCACCCCAGGGCGCGTATCACGCCGCCTTCACACCTTGCCCCTGCGCCGCGTCGTCCACATCGACGTCGAGATCGCCGTAGCCGCCTTGGGCAATCACGCCGGGGCAAATCTCTGGCTGCGCGTTCATCCGTCGGTGGTGAAGCAGGTCGGACGCACCCTCGCGCAGCAACCCGAGACCGCCTTCGCCGCAGCCGTCTCCGGCCCTGCACCATCCATGCCGTCCCACGCTGCCGAGACCGAGACGAACTATGCGAATTCACTACGGACCGCATCGGATTCCTGGCCGACCCGCACAGCATGGAAGTCTCACCCGTCCTGCAACACGTCAAGCAGGTCGGCACGCCGCTGTCCGGGGGTCGCCTCGTCGACACACCACACGCGAACGTAATCGGAAGCGTCTGGTCAACGGCCGAACTGCTGTGCGTCGCACCAGCCGCAAGCCGTGATCCTGGTCGTGGGGTCACAGTGTCGCTTCTGCGCTCGTCGAACGCTGCGGAAGCCACGCGGCCCGAACGACCGCAATGACCCACGGACCATGACTCCCGCCCCCTCGGGCCGCCCGGCAGACCGGCACGCCGCGGACCGATGAGTTCCCCGCTCGCCTGAAGTCTCCCTTGTGACTTCCCGCCCCGCCGGGCGGATCACGCAGCGCCGGATCCCGGTGTCATGGAGGAGAGATGGAGGGCAGGATGAACAATCCGATCCGGCTGTACATGTCGATGTCGCTCGACGGCTATATCGCCGGCCCGGACGACCGCCCGGGGCAGGAACTCGGGCGCGACGGCGGGCGCCTCTTCAACTGGCTCGACGACCGGGAGTCCGACGGTCCCAGTGGCCAGGTCTACCGCGAGGCGCTGGCGACCGGCGCGGTGATCTCCGGCCGCCGGACCTTCGAACTCGCCGGACGCTGGCAGGGTGATCACCACAACGGCGTGCCGATCTTCGTGCTCACCCACCAGGTGGACGACGGGGACGTGCCACCCGGGCACGCGCGTTTCGTCACCGACGCCCAGACCTGCGCCCGTCAGGCACGCGCAGCCGCAGGAGACCGTCCGGTCATGGTCCACGGAGCGGGAGCGGCCCAAGCGCTTCTGCGAGCCGGGCAGGTGGACGAGATGGAGATCCACCTGGTTCCGGTCCTCCTCGGCTACGGCCGACGACTCTTCGACCACCTGGGCAGCGACCACATCGAACTCGACCTCGTCCGACAGCTCAAGGACCGCGACGTCACGCACCTCCGCTACCGGGTGCGCCGACCCGAGGAGGCCGCGTGAAGACGCTCTTCGTCTCCTACCGCGTCACCGACCTGGACCGCTCGCTCGGTTTCTACACCGCCCTGGGCTACGCCGAACTGGGCAGGGTCGACATCGGCGACGGGGCTCGCCTCGTGATCCTCAAGTTCCCCGGTGAACCGGCGGCCTCCCTCGAACTGGTCCACCGCCCCGGCGACGAACCAGTCGACGTGGGCAGCGGTTTCGACCACCTCGCAATCCAGGTGGAGAAGCTCACCACCACCCTGCAGACGCTGACCGGAGCCGGCCTGAGGCCCGAACCCCTCCAGCACCCGGCCGGCCCCCACGGCCCGAAGACGTCATGGCTGACCGACCCGGACGGTTACCGCATCGAGCTGGTCGAGTGGCCGTCCGGACATGCAGACGGCATCACCGCAGCAGACTTCGCCTGAGACGACACGGCCCGCGGACCGACAAAACCTCCCTCCCCCGGCGCAACGCAGGCCCCGAGGTTTCTCACTCAGGCCGTCCGGCGAAGAAGTCCGCAAGGGAAGACGCGAGCGCCTGTGGAGCGTCTTCGGCCACATGATGGCCGGAGTCGATGCCGTGGCCTCGCACGTCCGGGGCCCACTGCCGCCAGATCTTCACCGGGTCCCCGTACAGGTCCTCCAGGTCGTCCCGGAGCGACCAGAGAATCAGCGCCGGGCACCGGATCCGTACCCCGGCCGCGCGGTCGTCCTCCTCGTGCCGCCGGTCGACGGTGAGACCCGCCCGGTAGTCCTCCAGCATTGCCCGCACGACGTCGGGGTTTCGCGTGGCCGCGCGCCACTCCTCGTAGTTCTCCCGCCCCATGCTCTGGGGATCACCGCGGTACCAGCCATCCGGATCGGCGTTGATGACCCGCTCGGGAATATCCGGCTGGGCGAAGAAGAACCAGTGCCACCACTGCGTAGCGAACTCGGTCGTGATGCGGGACAGGTGTTCGGTGACGGGCAGGCAGTCGATCAGCGCCACCCGCGAGACCGCCTCGGGACGATCGAGCGCAAGACGCAGCGCGACACTGCCCCCACGGTCGTGCCCGGCGAGCGCGAACCTGGCATGACCGAGAAAGCGCATCACCTCGACCACGTCACCGGCGACAGCCCGCTTGGAGTATCCCGCGTGGTCCGCGGTAGGCGCAGGACCGGTGGACCGGCCGTAGCCCCGGAGATCGGGACAGACCACGGTGAAACCGTGTCGGACGAGGAGCGGGGCGACGCGATGCCAGGTCGCAGATGTCCGAGGGTGTCCGTGCAGCAGCACCAGCGGCGGCCCTTCCCCGCCGTAGCGGACGAGAATCGATGCCTCACCGACCTGAACCCGCCTGGTCTCAAAGCCCTCGAACACCGACACAGCGTTCCTCCTGCCCCCGTAGAACCCGTAGAACCCGTAGAACCCGTAGACACAACCGCCTGATTCGTCGACCGTTTCGTTCGAATGCCAGGAGCAAGGCCTTGCCACGGATGACAATCCGAGCCAGACGATGTCCAGGACAGTTCCAGCCTGAGTCGGCATGCTGGTGGTCGTACGTGCGGTTCGGGCCGGGAGGCGCTGATGCGGTGGTGGGCCGGGTGGTGCGTGGTCGCCGGAGTGGCCCTGCTGGCCGCGTGCGGCTCATCGGCGGGCGGGGGCGGGGCAGGCGCGTCCGGGAGCCGCTCGTCCGAGCCGTCGGCCGGTACGTCCGCAAGCTCGTCCGTGGGCTCGTCGGGCGCCGCGTCTGGGAGTGCGACCGGAGGCGGTCCGTCGTCGTCCCCCACCACCTCCGCGTCACCGGCGGGCTGCGCCGCCGGCCACACCGACGTCACCGTCTCCCCCGGTGACGCGGCCGAGCAGCAGCTGTGCGTGCGGCCGGGGACAGTGGTCTCCCTTGTCCTGCGGCCCCGCGTGGACGACAAGCTGTGGACGGCCGTACACAGCTCGGCGCCCGCTTTCGTGCTGCTCTCCGGATGGCGCGTGGACGCGGACGGCACCGCCCATGCCACCCTGCGGTGCGCGACCGTACGACCGGGTGCGGGCGACGTCAGCGTGACGGCGAAGGCGCCGGACGTGGCGGGAGCGGCGCGCCCGGCGTTCACCCTGCACGTGAGCGTGGTCCCGTACTCGACGCAGGGGTGACCCCGGCCGGGGTCACCCCTGCGTCACTGCTGCCTCAGTGGCAGTCGCGCACGTCGATCGTGTAGATGCCGCGGCCGTGCGTGGCCGCGTACAGCGTCCTGCCGTCCGGGCTCAGCTTGAGCTGCAGCACCGCGACCGCCGGGAGGTTCCCGACGCGCTCCCAGGTCGTACGGCCCGGCGCGCGGTAGACGACGCCGAGGTCGGTGGCGACGGCGAGGCCGCCGTTCGGTGTGACGACCGCGGAGTCGGTCGGCACGTCGGGGAGGTTCTTCGAGATGTCCTTCCAGGTGGTGCCCCCGTCGATGGACTCGAAGACGTGGCCGACGCCGGCGCCGGGGCCCTCGGTCCATTGCCGGGAGAAGCCGCTGACGGTGAGGTAGACGTGGTCGGCGTTCTTCGGGTCGATGGCGAAGCCGCTGAGGTAGCGGTTGGGCACGGTGCCGTCCGTGCCGGTGGCCGGGAGGGTGATGTCGTGCCAGCCGGTGCCGTCCGCGTTGCCGACGGAGATGCCGCGGGCGAAGCCCTGGTTGTTGCAGGGACCGCACCAGGCCGCGTACACCTTGCCGCCCGAGGCCGCGACGGCGGTGGCGGTGCGGCCGGCGCCGAGGTCGTACACGCTGGTCCACTCCGAACCGCTGCGGATGGCGTAGCCGTGGGTCTGCACCCACATGTGGCGGCCGCCGGCGATCCAGGTCGAGCTGTTCTTCGCGTCGGCCGCGAGCGGGGCGATGAAGCGGGCCTCGCCGGTCGCGTTGTCGGCGGGGGCGACGCTGTACGACGTGGCCTTGCTCGGGTCGGTGATCCAACTGCCGTCGTTCACGGCGCAGTTCTGGGTCACCTGGATGGCGAGGTAGACGTACTCCTCGGCGATGTCGCAACCGTTGGCCGGGTCGGTGAGGGTGTCGCCGCCGTCGCCGCCGAAGTTGGAGCCCATCACCTTGTCGTTGCTGCGCAGGATGGACTGGCCGTTGTCCTGGAGGCCGCCGGTGACGGAGACGCCGCCGTAGGTGAGGTCCTTGCCGACGCCCACCGAGTAGTACTGGAGGGTGTCGATGGTGCCGTCGTTGAGGGACGCCCAGTCGGTGGCGTGGCCGGAGGAGTCCTGGGAGCCGTTGAGCGGGCGCTTGTAGGCGCCGCCGTCGTTGCCGACGTAGACGAAGCTCCTGCCGTGGTAGCTGCCGATCGCGACACCGTGCTGGTCGGAGTGGGTGGTCGGGCTGCAGTCGCCGGTCTGCTTGGCCGGGTCGATGCTCCAGCAGGGGAAGGAGAAGTTCCAGTACGGGCCGACGGTCGACCAGGTGCTGCCGCCGTCCTTCGTCTCGTAGACCTCCTCGAGTCCGGCGTAGACATGCTCAGCGTTCGCCGGGTCGACGGTCAGGAACTGGTTGTACCAGGCCTGCACGCCGGGCATGTAGCCGCTGGAGGTGAGCGCCGAACCGTCCGCGGCCAGTCCCTTGTAGTCGGCGATCTTCGTCCAAGGCCCGGTCGGGGAACCGGACTTGGAGACGTAGATGCCCTCGAGGCCGCTGTCCGGGTTGGTGTTGAGCTGTTCCGGGGACTGGTCGATGGCGTAGTAGCGCGAACCGTCGGCGGAGCGGGCGAAGGTGACGTTGCCGACGTCGTCCGGGTCGGCCGGCAGGTCGCCCAGGCCGCTGGTGATCCGGGTCCAGGTTCCGCCCGCGCCCTTGGTGTAGAAGCCGTTGTAGTCGTCACCGCTGCGCCAGCCGACCGCGAGGACCACCTTGGACGGGTCCTTGGGGTCGATCGCGATGTCGTTGGCGATGTTCTTGTACGCGGCCGACTCGTCGTTCGCAAGTGAACCGCCCGGCAGATAGTCGGGGTTGGGCGCGAACTCCAGCTTCCAGGCGCCCTTGAGGGTCTTGGTGGAGTGGCTCCACACACCCTCGCTGGTCGCCGCCCACACCTTGCCGCCGCCGAAGCGCAGCTCGTGGATGGTGGTGGACTCCAGTTCGTCGCCGCCGACCCGGCTGCGGGCGGAGAACGTGCCGTGGTGCGGGTCGGACAGGACGTAGACGCCGCTGCCGAGGTAGGCGTCCGCGTTGGTCGTCGCCTCGCCGGTGCCGAGCCACAGTCGGCCGCCGCCGTCCAGTGCGAGCGCCCCGGTGGACTGCGAGGGCAGCTTGTCGCTGACGGGCTGCCAGTGCCCTCCTCCGGAGTGCGAGCGCCACACGCCGCCGCCCGCGCTCCCCGCGTAGACGTACCCGTCGTCATCGGCGGCCATCGCGGCCATCCGGCCGGTGACATTGCCCGAGCCGCCGCTGGAGTTGGAGTCGATGTCGCGGTAGCGCGGGTCGTCGGAGTTGTACGGCAGGTCGGTGACGTTCTTCCAACTGCCGCCGGTGGATGGCAGGTTGGTGAGGCTGGTCCAGGCGGCACCGTATGCGCCGGGTGCGACGACGCCGGGCGAGGTGCGGGCCTCGGCGTACTGGTCCGCGCCCTCGGCGATCTCGTCGGCCTCGTTGCCGTCGTCACCGTCCTCTCCCGCGGCCTTGGGGCTGAGCGCACCCACCGACTGCTCGCGTTCCTTGGCGACCTGCGCGAGCGCGCGGGCCCCGAAGGGGCTGCCGCTCCGTCCGGACGCTGCGCCCGCCGGTATCGCGACGAGAGCGGCGGACGCTGTGATGGCGCATATCGTGAGCCATCGTCTCTTACGGGTTGATGCTGACACCGAGTCCTCCCACAGGGGCAGTTCGTACAGCCGTCGCAGGTGACCCGACCACGGGCGGGTGCGGGTGTCCCGTGGCTTGAAGAAGTCTTTGTCAAGCACCTGTCACCTGGGGTGCCAACTCGCGTCTGTGTCCTCGCTGTGACGGTCCGACGCGCAGGAGGGAGGCTTGGCGTAGGAGCGTTCGCCACGGCCGCCGTGCCGCAAGAGTGCGCGGTGGCGCACCTCGGCGAGATCGGCGCGAAGGCGGCCGCGACAACCCGGGCGTCCGCGCCGAGCGTGCGTACCGGCCCATCCCGTTCGCCGGCCTCGCGGCACCGCCCGCCGGTCGCGAGCCGTTGGCCTTCCAGGCTCCCCCTGCGCCTGTGGCGCGCCCCGCCGAGCGGTGTCTGCTCCCGCTCGTGCACCCCGCCCGGTGTGCGGAATTCCTGGTAGGGCAGCATCTGCTCAGCTATCGCCTGCCCGTGAGGGGACGTCATGCGCTCCACCCGCCTCGCAGCTTCGCCTGCGCTGCTCACCTGCCTGCTGCTGGCGGGCTGTTCGTCCGTCCCGCTGGGTACATCGGATCCGTCGTCCCCCGGCGCGTCGGCCCCGTCCCCGTCGGGTGCTGCGGGCGCCGGGCATCCGATCGCGGTGGGGGCCGGCCCGCAGAAGAAGTACACCGTGCAGCAGCAGCCCGCGGCGGGCAGCTGTCACTACCGGTACGAGAAGGGGGAGCCGCTGGAGGACCCGAAGTGCACCCCGGGAGCGATCTCTCCCGCGGTCACCCAGGCGAACCTGAAGTCGACGATATGCCGCAAGGGCGGCTACACGTCCGGCATCCGGCCCTCCACGTACGTCACGGGCAAGGAGAAGAAGCTCAACGCCGCCTCCTACGGCTACACCGGGAACATGGGCGACGCCGAGTACGACCACGAGATCAGCCTGCAACTCGGCGGCGACCCCAACGACCCGCGCAACCTGTGGGTCGAGCCCCCGGACCCCGGCCACAAGAAGGGCGGCGGGGTCAACAACCTGAAGGACCCGGTGGAGACGAAGCTGCACACCGCGGTCTGTGCCGGCAAGGTCACCCTCGCCCAGGCACAGAAGGCGATCGTCACCGACTGGACCACCGCCCTGAGCAGCCTCGGCCTGAACTGACCACCACCGGCAGGGGCATCGGGCTCACCCTGGAGCCCTCCCGTGTCGCAGGCACCCCCAGGTCGGCCGACGTGACCGTCGGACTGTCGATCCCCGTCGAGGGGTATGTCTGGGAAGGCCCGTCCATGCCCGTCCTGAGCCGCTGGAGCGAGCTTCCCCGGGAGTGGACCGAGCCGCCGGCACCGTGGGAGGGGGAACCAATGGCGCGCGACGACAGGGCAGGTCCGCACCCGCCCGGTGTGGAGAACCGGCTCGACGGACGGGCAGGCACCGTCGTACAGACGGGTGTGGTCCGCGGCGACGTGCACATCCATGCGGAGCGCACCGCCGCTCCGGTACCCCGACAACTTCCCATGGGCACACGGCGGTTCACCGGCCGGACGGCGGAGTCGGCATGGCTCGACGCCGTCTTGGCGGACGCTTCCCCGCTGCCCGCCCTGGCCGTGGTGTCGGGCACCGCGGGCGTGGGCAAGACGGCGCTCGTCGTCGCCTGGGCCCACCGTGTGGTCGACGCATTTCCCGACGGCCAGCTGTACATCGATCTGCGCGGATACGGTCCTGATCAACCGGTGTCGGCCCAGGCGGCGTTGGCCGGGTTCCTCCGGGCGCTGGACGAGGCGGGATCCGAGAGCGACACGACGCTCGAGGACCGTGCGGCGCGCTACCGGACCGCCGTCAGCGGTCGCCGGCTGCTGATCGTGCTGGACAACGCGGCGTCCGAGGAGCAGGTGCGCCCCCTGTTGCCGGGGGCGTCCTCCTCGGTCGTGGTGGTCACCAGCCGCCAGCCGCTGACGGGTCTGGCGGTGCAGTACGCGGCGAAGCTCCTCTCGGTGGGCAGGCTGCCGGCCCACGACGCGGTCGAGTTGCTGGAGAAGAGCCTGGGCGAGCGGGTCTCCCGGGAGCGCGAGGCCGCCGCGTCGCTGGCGCGCCGCTGCACGGGCCTTCCCCTGGCCCTGCGGATCGCGGCGGAGCACGCCGCCGACCGGCCGGCACTCCCACTGACCGCGCTCGCCGCGGAACTCGACGACGAGCGGACCCGGCTGGACGTGCTCGACTCCGGCGACGACCCACGCTCCGCCGTGCGGACGGTCTTCTCCTGGTCCTATCACCGGCTGGAAGACGCGGCCGGTGGGCTCTTCCGCGCGCTGGGACTCCATCCCGGGTACGGCGTCGACGCGTACGCCGCGGCGGCCCTCATGGGCATCAGCCCGGACACCGGGCGCGGCGCGGGCACCGGCCACCGGACTGCCGTGGCCCTGCTCGTGCGGCTGGCGCGGGCCCAGATGATCGCGGAGTCCGCCCCCGGCCGTTTCGACATCCATGACCTGCTGCGCGTCTACGCCCGCGAACTCGGCGAGGCCCTCGACGACGACACCGCCCGACAGGCCTCTCTGTGCCGTCTGTTCGACTACTACCTGCACACCGCCGACCGGGCCGACCGCGTCCTGAACCGGCATCGGTACCGGATGCCACTCGACGGCGTGCCCGCACCGGGACCCCGGATCGACGACTACGGCTCCGCGTTGAGCTGGCTCGACGAGGAGCGGCGCAACCTGGTGGCCCTGTGCCGCCTGGACCGACCGGAGTTGGACGGACGGCGCTGGCAGTTGGCCTATGTTCTGCGCGGCTACTTCTTCCTGACGAAGCGCTGGGACGACTGGATCGAGACGCACTCACTCGCCCTGGCCGCCTGCCGGCGTTCCGGAGACCGGGGTGCGGAGGCCATCACCCACAACAACCTCGGACGAGCGATGCTGGAGAGGGGCCGGCACGACGAGGCGGCCGAACACTACGCGTGCGCCCTGCGGCTCTACGAGGAGGTGGGTGACCGGCACGGGCTCAGCGACATGCTGGCCAACCGGGCCGTCATGCTGCGGGGGCGGGGGAAGTACGCGGAAGCCCTGCGGGACAACCACCGGGCGCTGGACTTCTACCGGCAGGAGGCGGCCGCCCGGAAGATCGCCATCACCTTGCGGGCCATCGCGCTCAACGAGTTGGCGCTGGGCCGCTTCGCCGACGCCGTACGCCATGTCGAGGAGGCGCTGGAGGGCTTCCTCGCTCTGGACCTCCACCAGGAGGCGGCCAAGGGTCTCAGCACTTTGGGTCTCGTCCTGCACCGGGCGGGCGAGGACGACCGGGCTCAGGAGGCGTACCTACGGGCACTCGACGTCGCCCGAGACTGCGGCAGCACCTACGAGGAGGCGCGGGCGCTGCACCGGCTCGGTGCCGTGGCCGCCGCCCACCACGACACCGGGACGGCACGCGGTCACTGGACGCGGGCCCTGGCCCTGTACCAAGGGCTCGGGACCGCGAAGGCCGACAGGGTCGCGGCGGACCTGGCGACGCTGGACCGGTAAGGGGGACGGTTCAGGCGTCGGACTCCTCGTCACCGTCCTCGATCCGGCCGTGGATCCAGCGGTGCAGCGCCTCGGCGATCCGCACGGCGTCGGGGTCGACGGCTCCGGGGGACGTCGCGAGTTCGACCAGTCCGTCATGGGCGTCGTCGATCAGCACCTGTGCCGCTTCCAGCTGTCCGTCCAACTGGTCAGCGGCGGCGAGCGCGTGCGCGAGCAGACAGGTCGCCAGCAGCGCCCGCGGATGATCGGGCCCATGGGCCGCCGTCTCCTCCTCCTGCAGGGCTACGGCCCGTTCGAGCGCCTCCGCCAGCAGGTCGACGTGATCCCCCTCCAGCCTGACCTCCTCCGGGCCGGTTCCTGGCGGTAGTTCGCTCGGCGCCGGTCGGTTCGCCGCTGTCGCGTCCTGGCCGGCGGAGTGGGACAGCCCGTGTCCCAGCACGTTCAGCAGTGTCGCCACGGTGCCTGGATGCCCGGCGCCCTGTACGTCGAGCCGCCGCGCGTAGACGGCCACATACGGGTTTTCGCTCCTGGCGACGCCGTTCTGTTCCGATGTCACGACAGACCTTCCTCCGCGATGATCGTGTTCTCCCAGGCGTCGAGGGTGTCCGGGTGGTGTTCCCCCAGAACCGCTCGCCGCCCCTCCCACACCGTGCGGAAGGCGTCGCGTGCCTCGTCCTTCCTCCCCAGCGCCAGAAGGTTCTTCCCGAGGGTGTTCATGATGTCGAGCGCGCCCAGTGCCTCCCAGGACGTCGGCCCCTTGGCCTTCGCGGCGCGCCGCCACAGGACGTGGGCCCCACGGGCGTACCGGACGGCGGTCAGCCGCATCCGTCGGCGGGTCGCGTCGGTGTCGCCGCACCTTCCGACGGCGATGACCAGGTTCCCCAGTGCGCGCAGTGTGTCGGGGTCCGTCAGTCCCGTCCCGTCGCGCAGCGCCCGGTAGACCTCGGTGTGCAGCAGGCGCGACGCCTCGTGCTCGCCGAGGGCGCCGAGGGTGTTCGCCAGGTTGTCCTGAGCGGTGAGCGTCTCCCGTGCCGCCGGCCCGAGCAGGGCCCGCATCCGGGATACGACGTCCTCCTGGAGACCGCGCGCTGCCGAGAACTGTCCGTACCGGAAGTGGGCCGAGGCGAGATGGAGCCGGACGACGAGCCGGGTGTACTCGTCGCACTCCGGTGCTTCCTCGCAGGCCTCGGCCAGCGGGGCGTAGAGCCCCAACGAGGCCTCTCCGTCGCCCAGTTGTTCGTACGCCCGGCCGGCCTCGTCGAGCAGATACCTCTCGTCGGCGCCGATACTCCACTGGTCCGTGCCCGCCAGCAGTCCCGTCACCGCTCGTACGTGCGGCAGACCGCGCGCGACCGCACGGTGGGTGAACGAGTGCCGCGTGGCGCCGAGGGCCCGCGTCAGCGCGACCACGGCCGCGTCGCGGAGCTTTCGCCGTGTCGGCGGTGGATTCAGCACGCGGGTCGCGCGGGCGACCAGCGGGTGCACCGTGCAGGCACGGGGGTCCGGTGTGCCGTCCTTACCGTCGGTGCCGTCCGCGAGTTCTGTCGGATCCGTCGATTCCGTCGGCTCCGTGAGTTCGGCCAGTCCGTGGCGCACCGCGTGTGCGAGGCCGTCCGCCGTGCGCGCCGGTCCGCCGGGAGCGCCGGACCCGGCGAGGATCTCGTCGAGCAGCGTGAGCGGCACCGGTTCGGCCGCCAGGACGCCGGTGGCGGACAGCACGTCGCGGCCCGCGTCGGTGAGCCCCCGGAAACTGCGCAGCATGGTCGCCGCGAACGGCCGCGCGTAGCCGGCGGGGAGTTCCGCCCTCAGGTACTGGACGAGTTCCAGCAGGTCGTCCTCCGGATCCGGCGTCGCGAGCTGCCGGTACAGCTCGGCGTACCCCTCGAAATCGTCCTGAGTCGTCAGGCCCGCCGCCAGGGTCAGGCCGAGGGGGTGACCGTGCAGAAGTTCGGTCAGGAGCCTCGCGGCCCGCGTCTCCGCAGGCGCCGCCGGCGGACGGTGACCGGTCAGCAGGGACAGTCCGTCGTACGGATCGAGGCCGCCGAGCACGATCTCCGCCGACACGCCCTTCGTGAACCGTCCGCGGGTGGTCAGCAGCGTCCTGCCGTTCCCGGTCGGCGCGCACAACTCGGGGAGCAGTTCCGCGTCGAAGCCGGAGGGGATGTCGTCCACGATCCACAGATACGGCTGCGCGCGCTTCTTCAACCTGGTTCGCAGCGCCCCGGGGAGACGGTCCGAGCCCAGTTCGTCGGCGGTCAGCCCGAGCGTGCGCCCGATGGCCCGAAGCCCTTGCGTGAACTGGGCGCGCACCGCGTCCGGCGAGGCCCGGACGCGCCGGTCGCTGCCGGAGAGCCGGACCAGGAACACACCGCCGGGGTGGTCCAGGGCGAACAGCCGGGCGTACTGGGCGCACAGCGCGGTCTTGCCCTGCCCGCCCACACCGCTCAGCGACACCACGGGATGTCCCATGTTCCGGGCCTTGTCCATGGCCCGCAGCCCCTCGTGGATCTCCCACAGTTCGGCGTGCCGGCCGTGGAAGTGCCGACCGCCGGGCAGATGTTCGGGGAACCAGTCGGGTGACGACGGCAGGCGGGCGTCGCCGAAGGTGCGGTCGTCCTCGGCCCGCAGCGCGCGCACCCGCTCGGCGATGGCGACGGCCAGCTCCCGAGCGCTCCTGCCCTGGCGTGGAATGCGGTACCGGCTGAGCTCGCTGGGCCGGATGTCGTCCGGCCGCACCCCTGACGTCACGGCCATCACCCGGTCCGTGCGCCCCAGCCGGAAGGCGCGGTCCAGCGCGAGGTGCACTTCCTGCCGACAGTGCGGGCTGCGCGGAAAGCCCGGGCTGACCAACGGGAGCAGCGTGCGCGACGAGAGGAGCGCGGCCCGGATCTCGGGGGCCATCTCGTCCCAGTCGGCCATGCTCGGTTCGTCCTGGAAGACGTTCAGACCGACCTCGGTCAGCGCCTGGTGAAGCTCGTCGGCCAACTCCTTGGAGTCGTCCCAGGCGTAACAGATGAAGACGTCGTACGGCGGTGCGCCGGCGTCCGGCGACGCGGTGGTCATGGCGCGGGCCGGGGTGGGCCGGTGAACCGGATCGAGCCGCCGACGGACAGGGACAGCACCTCGGCGGCGGTCGCGACCGCGGTGGCGAACTCGGCGTAGTCGCCGGGGTGGACGTCATGGGCCAGATGGTCCGGCAGCGGGCTCGCGTCGTGCCGTTCGAGGACGAAGCACAGCCCGGTCGACGCGCTCACGCTGATCGACCGGACGGTGAGTACGCCGGCGAGGACGCGGGCCACCCAGGCGGTGCTGCGGGGAAGCCCGATGGCGTCCACCAGCGCGGCCGCCGTCACCGCGTGGAGCAGTCCGCGCCGGTTCTCGGGCCCGGACGTGTCGATCCACCAGTCCCGGCCGTGGATCTCGAAGTAGCCCGGGGGCCTGGTGCGTTCGTCGTCCCAGGACCGGGCGCAGACCTGGGTGGCGGCGTCGATGAACTCCTCAGGGTCGAGGCCGCTGACGGTTCGCCCGACCGATTCCAGCTCGGCGCGCCGCAGCAGGTGCGCGTCGACGTCCGCATCCTTGAGGACCAGGTCGAGCGGGTCAGACATGGCCACTCCCCAGCGCGTCGAAGCTCACGAACGATTCGGTGGCGAGCAGATTACCGATGACCGCCGTGGCGGCGTCACGAACCGGCTCGAACGGTGCGAGGTCGCTGCTCAGCCGGGGGCCGAGCCGTCTGCCCAGGTACTCGACCATGAGCGCCACGGTGACGTCCTCGGCCAGCACCAGCCACCAGGCGGTGCCCGCGGTGAACAGGAGTGCGGCGCGGCGGCGGCCGGTCTCCTCCACGGTGATCGTGAGGGCGTTGACCTGTCTGTCGTCCCTGACCCAGGCCGGGACGAACCGGTCGGGCTCCACGTCGGCGAGCACGAACAGCGGCCCGAGGGCGCCGAGCGGCTCCAGCCAGCGCCGCGTCCAAGCGGTGTCGACCAGACAGCTCGCGCTCACACAGGCGGCGAGCGGACCGCGGCCGCCCCAGCGCTCGGCCAGTTCGGGCAGCGCGTCCGGCTCCGGCACGAGCGCGTGTCCGACGACCCTGTCGGCGACGGCGCGTACGGCGACCAGGGGCTCGCCCGAGGGCTCCGGCAGGGTGTTGTCCGGCCACCGGTAGAGATCCGCGAGCCGCCGGACCGGTCGGGCGTCCACGATGAGCGCCGGCCGGTCGCCGTGCACGGGCCGCCGCGCGAGTACGTCCACCAGGTCGGCCGGCGTCCGTTCCAGCAGCCGCGCCCGGTGCCGGTCTCCCCCGGCGAGGTCGTGCCGTACCTGTTGGAGCACCGAACTGGCCACGGCGGCGTCGTCCTGCCGTTGTTCGTCGCTCATCGGGACGCGCAGCCCGATGTCGCCGTGGACCGCCTCGACCGAGCTGATCAGTGCCTCGGAGCTCTCCCGATGGCCGTTGAGGTCCAGCGTGCGGGCCCCGGTCGCGTGGATCAGCGACCGCAGATGTTCGTACGCCGCCTCCTCCCAGGCGTCCCACGCGGCGTCGTGGACGCTTGCCGTCGACTCGTACAGGTCGCCGTCGGGCCCGTCGGTGGCCGACGCGGCCGGGCCGAAGCGCTCGGCAAGCATGAGGTCGGCGGCCTCGGCCGCGGCGGCGAGCGCGGCCGGGCCCCGGCGGACGAACCATCTCCAGCGGCTGTCGGGACGGTCAGCGTCGGGCACGTCGGCAAGGCGGAACGCTTCGAGACCGACCTCGTCGACGGTGTCGAGGACCGGGGTCTGCATGCACAGCCGCGCCAGGGCGCTCACCGCCAGTTGCTTGCGACCGGGCCCCGGGATCTCCTGGACCAGCCGCGTGGCCGTGTCGTACAGCCCCACGTAGTCCGGATAGGCGGCGAGCACGCTGTCCAGCACGCCGTGCCGGGCGGCGGCGAGCCGCACACTCGCGAACGTGGCCAGCGATTCATGGGTGGTGCGGCAGGCGTCCAGCAGGTGGACGAAGGCCTGGCCGGCGGCTGCGGGGAGGCGTGCGTAGACGTGCAACGCGCTGCCCCAGGCGGTGACGTCGTTCAGCGTCGCGTGATGCACCTCGTGCAGGTAGACCACGTGGTCGGTGGACTGCTCGACGCCCTGGAGCCGCAGGGTGTAGGCGTGCGGGGTGTAGCGGCCGGTGCTGCCCAGCCCCTCGAAGCACAGCCGGGCCAGATGGTCAGTCATCGTGGTCCGCCTTCCGACGGTCGAGGTGGGCGCGGACCCGGTCACGCGGCGCGTCGTAGTGACCGGGCCGAACAACGGACAGAGCATCGTAGATCGAGAGCGACTCGTCCCACAGTTGTCCCACCTCCGCCCCTTTTCGCTCGTTCTCGGTGAGGAGGAGACCGAGATTGAACAGCGTGCCCGCCAACTGTGATCGGTAGGCGTCCGGTCGGGCGGCGGCCAACGCGCGGCGCAGGGCGAGGGCTTCGCGACCGAGCCGTTCGGCTTCATCGGGGTGGCCCGTCAGATGGGTGACGATCGACAGGTTGTCCAGGACGTCCGCGTACAGCGACCGGAATCGCGTCGGCCGCTCCGTGTGCAGGGGCTCGACGAGCCGGCGGGCATCGGTCGCCGCCGCGAAGGCCGCCGGCATCGCGCGGACCCGGCGGAGCCGGATCGACTGGTTGTGCAGGGCTGTTGCCAGCGCCGCGCCGTGCCGGTCCCCGTCCGGCAGAGCGCGGTACCGGGCAACGGCCGTCTCACCGGCCGCGACAGCCTCGTCCCTGGACGACGGATCGAGGTCTAGCGCCAGCGCCAACGCGGCGTGCGCCTCGGCCAGTTCGGCGTCGACCGAGCCTTGGCCCGCGGCCACGGACTCCACGGGTGCCGGCTCACCGACCGTCAGGGCGGTGAGGGCTCTTACGGCCGAACGGGCCGCTTCCACGGCGTCCGAGGGCCGCTCCCCGAGGTAGGTGAGCCGTACCGAGAGCCGACGGGCCAGCCGGGCCGTGGTGAAGTCACCCGCGTCGGCGTCTCGTGCGCCGAGGGCGCGCTCGGTCGCGTCCACGGCGAACCGGGCCAGGGCGTCGCTGCGCAGCGGCAACGCGTCGACCACGGCGGGGAGTTCGTCCTGCGGGGTGCGGTCCAGGGCGCCGGACATGGCCGAGACCAGGAGCTCGGGTCGAGGTAGGGAGGCCAGCACCGTCAACGCCAGGGGCAGCAGTCGGCCCGGGGCCGCGGCGAGGAAGTCCTCGACGGGACCACTGATCCGGGGATGACGCTCCAGACACCGGCCCAGGTTCCCCAGGGCCCGCCGTGCCTGGTTGTCGGAGACACCGTCCAGGAGGTCCGCGAGCCGGTGGTCGGAGTCCAGGAACTCCGCCACGAACTCCTGCGCCAACTGCTCCGGTTGCAGCGGGTTCAGCGGAGCCGGCCCCGGAAGCACGGTGCGCAGGAGGTCGCGGCAGGAGTCGACGGCATGCACCGGCCCGCCCCGGAACGCCCGCAGGGAGGTCAGCAGGCCGTCCGCCTCCGGCTCGGAGTCCGCTCCGAACAACGTCACCGTCGCCATGACCTCCGCCAGGACGCGATCGCTCGGCACCGGCAGCCCGAACGCTGTCCCCGCCGTGCGCCAGTACGCCCGCTCCAGCCCCAGAATCCGGCGCAGGGGTCGGTCCAACGGCGTGTGCGGGGAAAGGACATGGGTGAGGGCGGCGGCCTGCAGTTCGAGCAGGGTGGGTGTCTCGGGCCGATCGGAAGGGAGGGACGGGAGGGGCAGTCCGAGACGCCGGGCGAACGCGCCGCACGCCGTGGCGAAGTCCTCCTCGGCCGGCCGCAGCGGTGCCAGCGGCAGCGGCACGATGCTGTCCACGAGGTCCGCGACCGCGTCGTCGGCGTCGTCGCGCAGATCGTCCAGCCAGTCACCGTCGGAGCGCGCCAACAGCAGCAGCCGGGCCGGGGCTTGGGGCGCGGCGGCGAGCGAGCGCAGCGCCGCGCGGACCTGTGCCGGACGCGCCTCGGCGTCGTCGAGGACGACCAGGCAGGGGCTGCCGATCTCGCCCAGCCGATCGAGACACTCCGCCGGAGCGGTCACCGACAGCAGCCCGCCGGGCCGGCCCGACCCGCGTACCTGTGCGGCCAGCCGGAGCCCGAGCCGGGTCTTGCCCGCGCCCAGGGCACCCACGAGCAGCTTGACCGGTGGCCCGGCCGGCGCCGAGCACCACTCGGCCAGGAGGTCGAGTTCGCCGCGGTGCCGGAACGGGAGGACCTGGTGCTCGGCGCGGAGCAGAGCGGGCCCGCCGACGTTCTTGGCCGGGGCCGGGTCCATGAGCGTCACCAGGACGAGTTCGGGTACCAGCCGCTCCACCTCGCCGATCAGCCGCAGCAGATCGGTGTCGACGGTACGCGCACGCATCCGCAGGGCGATGTTCCGGGTCAGGGGCGCGATGTCGGCGGGCAGTTCGGCCGTCCTGGGCATCTCCGCCCCGTCCAGCAGCACGGGCAGCACCCGCTTGCCCTGCCCCAGCGCGCGGGCGATCTCCCGCCGGACCCAGTCGCCGGGCTCCCGCAGCAGGGGCAGGTCCTCGCCCACCCACGGCGGGTCGATGAGGGCGATGAGCAGGTCGCACTCGTCGACCCGCCGGTCGATCTCGGTCGGGAAGTGGACGGCCGGCAGATTGGACCGACCGGCCTGGAACACGTTCTCCGGGCCGAACCGGCGGGAGAGTTCACGATCGACGAGCATCGGCGCGTACGACCGCTCGATGTTGCGGTAGCTGAGGAAGATTCCCGGCATGATCCCGTCAGTTCCCGTGGTCCACCAGGGCGCGCAGATCGACGTACGACTCGGTCCGCAGCAGGTCGAGCAGGACCAGCCGGAGGGCGGGCACCGCGCCCGTCCAGTCGGCGCCCGTCATCCTCAGATCGATGCCCGGCAGGTCCGCCAGCTGCCCGGTGAGCAACTGGATGCCGACGTCGTCGGCGACCGCGAGCCACGCCCCCGTCCGACCGGACACCTTGAAGGCCACCGCCCGTCGCGCACCGGTCGGGTTGGCCCCGAGATCCAGGTAGATGCCGTGCACGGTCCGGCCGCCGGTGAACTCACCGGCCAGGGACGCCACGGGGACGTCGATCAGCCAGATCACGGGTGCCGCGTCCTGGAGGACGGGCAGCCACCGGGTGCGCCACCGCTCGTCGGAGAGACAGCTCGCGGCCACGCAGCAGGTCACGTCCGCGCCGCCGTCCCAGGCGGCGGTGAGCCCCGCGACGTCCCCCGGATCGTCGAGCCGGACGTGCCAGACGGCGTCGGTGTCGCGGTCGGTGCCGTCGTCGGCGAGGGTCCGGATCGCGAGTACCGGCCCGTCGTGACCGGCTAGTCGCGCGCGGTCGCTCTCCGGGAAGGCGTAACCGGCCAGCAGCCGGGTCGGCAGGCGCGCCCCGAGCACGACGTTCGGACGCCCGGCCACCCGGGTGGTCGCGTCCACGACCCGCACCACCTCTTCCGGATCGACGTCCTGCCCGAAGGTGATCAGACGCGCGGGCCGCGGCTCCGTCGTCAGCCACAGGCGGGCCTGGCGCAGCACCTGGGCGACCATGTGCCGGTCCGGCGGGTCCGGATCGAGGTCGACGGTCAGCCGCAGTCCGGGAACGGTGTCGGCGACCCGTGCCACCAACTCGGCCGCGGCGGGCAGGTGTTCGCGACTGCCGAGCACCGTTGCTCCCGCCTCGGTCAGCCGGGCCGCGAGCCCTGCGAACACGGTGTCCTCCCACCGGGCCCATGCCTCGTCGAAGCGGTCGTCGAGCGCGGCCGCCCCGGTACCGGGCAGGTCGGCGGACAGGGGCTGCGGCCCGAACTCGGCCACCACCGCCTCGTCGGCCGCCGCGACCACGTCGACGGGCAGCCCGGCCGGGTCCCGGTACAGGGTGCGAAGGCGCCCGTCCGGTACGTCGATCTCGCGCAGCTCGCCGGGTGTCAACGCCCGCGGCCAGGCCGCGGCCATCTGTCCGATCACCGGTGTCTGCATACATACCCGCGCCAGGGCCGTCACCGCGAGGGAGCGCCGGTGTTCTCCCGGAATCGCGGCGAGATGGCGGTCGAGCCGGTCCAGCAATCCCACGTAGTCCGGGTACGAGGCGAGCGCCGCCTCGAACGAACCGGTGCTCGCGGCTGCCACGCTGCAACTCATGTACGTCGCGAACGACTCGTGCGTGGTGCGACACAGCTCCAGCAACTGGTTGAACAACTCGGCCCATCGAGGCACCTGTGACGTGAGGACGAGAGCGGCACCCCACGCGGTGGTGTCGGTCAACAGGACGTGCTGCGCTTCGTGATGATGGACCAGTCGTTCGGCGTCGTCGCCCCGGCCGCGCAGGTGGAGGTCGAAGCCACCGGGCAGATACGCCCCACGACTGCCCCCGTGTGTCGGACCGAGGAACAACCTCGCCAGGTGCCCCGCTGCCCGACCGTCCGCCGCCGGTCGCTCCGATCGCCGCTGCTCCACGACCCGCCCCCCCTTGTGCCCGTGTTCCGTCAACAGCGTGTGCCGCGTGGCCCGTTGTGGAGGTCAGCCGAAGTGCAGGTCACCGGTGATGGTGTGGGCCTGGATCACCGGGCCTCGCACCTTGGCGCCGGTGATGACGTTGTGCACGGACCCCGGCTGATCGGTCGCGTGCGCCACCAGTTCCCGCAACTCCTCGGCCAGCGCCGGTTCCTGTCGCAGCAGCACGAGCAACCGCTCCCGCCATTCGGAGGTGAGCGCGACCAGGCGCGGATCGTCCTCGCGCCCACCGCTCGACGCGACGACGATCCGCGTCTCGTCGAGCGCGGCCCCGACCGACTCCGTCCCGTCCACCGCCCCACGCCCGAAGAGCGCCAACACCCGCTCCCTCACGGTCGTCCAGGCGTCCTGAGCCATCAACTGCACGACCGTAGTGGCCCCCGACGCGGCCAGCGCGGCCAACTCCGCATCCATACGGCCCCCTTCGCCACTCACACGCTCCGTGACCAACAGAGTACGTGGCATCGCGACCTGCGGGACCTCGCCACCGAGAACTCGTCTCCAGCCACCCAGGGGGTGCGGTGGCCGGCGTTCAGGACGCGGTTGAGCACGCGGGCGGCCGGGCCGGGCTTGGTGGCGGACGCGCCGGCCGGGGAGCGAGTCCGGCTGCCGGGCAGCTACCGGTGGGCAGCGTCTAGGCTCCCCCTACGGCCACCGCGTGATCGTTTCTCGTCGCGCATCGATGACCGACGGTGGCCGCACCTTCGCGTGCCGGCGGATGGCACGGCTCGACGAGGAGGACGCGGTGCTGGGACTGTTGGGTTTCTACGACGAACTGGACAGCCGCCCCGACCAGCCGAACGGATCGATACGCGAGGCCGTCCGACCGGTCGGCGAGCCGGATGAGACCGACCTGGTGGCCTACCTGGATGCCGGCCACATCCTCATCCACGTCATGGAAGCGGGACCCGACGCCATCACCGGCAGCGCCCACCGCCACTCCCCGGGCTGTTCGTCGCTGGTGACCGACGGTACCTGGCTGTGGCGTCAGGACTTCCCGCACTACGTGGAGGCACACCACGTCTCGCTGCCCGAAGCGTTCGTCGAACATGTCCGCGGCCTGGACTACCGCATGCCCACCATCGTCGTCGCGCAGTTCGCTCCGCACTACAACGAGACGATGCCCCTGGTCGGCTGGGCCTCGGCCGTCCCCTGGCGATCGACCGCTGCCCTGCTCGTACCTGAACCACGAGTGGTGAGCAGCGAGGCCGACCGCGAGTGTTGACGTGCCTGCGGTCGAGGTCCACCCGCCGCACCGCAGCGCTCAGTTGAACATGCGCCAGCTGTACGTCACCCGGTAGTCCCCGCCGAAACCGCGGTACTCGACGGACTTCGCGGCCGACTCGGGCTTGCCGTCCCAGCGGCTGGTCAGTGACGGGATGATCGTGCTGAGGGTCACCGGCGCGAACACGTCGTCCTCGACCACGCCCTTCAGTTGGTCGAACGCCCAGCCGACGGCCGCGCCGACCGCCATGCCGATGAGGATCCCGAGCACTCCGCCCGAGGCGCCGATCGCCACACCGACGGCGGCCGCGAGGTAGGCGGCGACCTTCGTCCTGACCATGTCCAGCAATTGGTCGACGTAGTCGGCGAGGCCGCCGAAGTCGATCTCCGCGAGCACCAGCGTGACGAAGTACGACTTCGGATACTTGGCGCCCCCTTCGTCGAGGTTGAACCAGTGGAACTGCTTCGGCGGCGTGTACGTCTTGACGTCTCCGTCGTCGAAGCTGCGGACCTCGAACGGACTGATCTTCAGCGCGTCACCGCTCTCGTCCACACTGGTCCCGGCGAGCGAGATCTCGTCGGAACCCAGCTCCGACGTCTCGGCCACGCACTTCACACTGTGGATGCGCAGTTCCAGCTTGTGCAGCGCGGTCGGTGCGGCCGCGGCCCCGGCGCCGGCCTGGGGCTCCTCGGAGAGGAGGAGAGGCAGCTTCTTCAGTTCGTCGGCCGGGAACTTCAACCGGTCCGGGAACGGCATCCGTTGGATCTGCGCTTCGACCGACGCCGGTGAGCGCAGGTCGACCCGGGCGAGGTCGCCGAGGCGCGCGGCCCGGCCCGCCGCGTTCTTGAGATCGGCGACGACCGCGTCCGCCGCCTGCTTCTTCTTGGCGTCGCTCAGCCGGTCGAAACGCTGGGCCAGCAGGTGTTCCGCGGCGCTCCTGTCCTCGGGCAGCGGGTACTTGGCGGGCTCGGCGTGGTGCGCGGCGACCTTCTCGCCGGCGAGCCTCAGCTCCTGCACGACGCGTTCGGCCACCGCCTTGACCTTGGCGTGCGGTATGTCGGTGACCACTTGGCTGGTGTTGTCGGCCATGACAGTCGATCCCCCGGTTGATTGACGATGAGTTGATGTCGGTTGCGGTTGAACGCGCTTCCTGCGCCACGGGCCTTTCGCTACGGTCCCTGCCTGCGAGGGCGCGAAGTGCGACCGCTGACGACGCTACGGGGAGGGCCGACCGGGCACCCCGGGTGCGGACCCGGGGGTATCCCTAGGAGCGGGGTTCGGGCAGGTCGGCCAGTCGGGTCGCGAGGCGGGTTCGGGAGTCCACGCCCAGCTTCGGGAAGATCCGGCCCAGGTGGTACTCGACGGTCTTGACGCTGATCACGAGCTCGCGCGCCACCTGCCGGTTGGTCAGCCCGGATGCCACGAGACGGGCGACGGCCAGCTCCTGCGGGGTGAGCACGGCCGTGTCCGGCGTCGGCCGCTCCCCCGTCGCCGGGCGCAGTCCGCACGCGGCCAACTCCCTTTCGCAGCGCTCCAGATCGGGCTTCGCGTCCAGTCGTACGAGGAGGTCGCGGGCGCCCTGCAACTGCTCCCCGGCGAGGGTGCGCCTGCCCGTGCGCCGCAGGAAGCCGCCGTACGCGAGGTGCAGCAGGGCGCGGTCGAAGGGCGCCTCGACGTGGGTGGCGTGGCGCAGGCCCAGGCGGAAGGCGCGTTCGGCGGCTTCGGTGTCGCCGCGCGCCGCCTCCAGCGTGCCGCGAGCGCGGGCGGCGACGAGCAGCGCCTCGTGATGCCCGCGCCGGGTGGCGAGCACCTCGTAGGGGGCGAGGATCCGGGCGGCGCGCTTCTCCTCGCCGAGGGCGGACCAGGCGTCGGAGAGGAGATCGGCCCACGGCACGGTCCCGGGCTCTTCGAGGGAGCCGCGCGGGCCGAGCGCGAGCAGCGGATCGAGGGCCACGACCACGCCCTCCGGGTCGCCCTGGGCGCGGGCGAGGTAGCCCTCGGCGAGCGCGGCCGACAGCGCCGGGCTGACATGGCTCCCCCGGGCGTAGTCGCGGACCACGCACGCGTGCGCCTGCGCCTTCGCGAACGCGCCGCGTGCCGCGCACAGTTGGGCGGCCAGCGTCCTGCCGTGCAGGGCGATGTGCGGCTGGTCGGTGTCGGCGGCGAGGGACAGCGCGAGTTCGGTGTGGACGAGCGCGTCGTCCCAGCGTCCTGTGCGGTACTCGGCGGAGGCGAGTGCCGTCGTCGCGACCACCCGGAAGGAGGCCGCACGGCCGCGGCAGGCGCTGAACACCCCGCTCAAGTCCCTTACGGCGCCGGTGAGATCGCCGACGAACGGGCGCAGGTTGCCGCGGCCGAGGAGTTCTTCCAGTTGTGCGGGGGACGCGAGCGCCGGGTCGGGCAGCGGTCCGAGCGCCGCCAGAGTTTCCGCGGCCCGCCCGCTCATCGCCAGCCCGATCAGGCGCAGGTAGCGGATCATGTCGGTGGCGGTGTCGTCCGGTGCGAGGCGCAGCGCCAGATCCGCCCACTCGGCCATCTCCGTGCCGTGCGACATGCTGCCGTGCAGTGCGGCGAACTGCCCCGCGATCCGCGCCCCCAGGAGCGGCTCGGCCTCCGGGTCGCAACGGTGCCAGGCGTCGGTGAGCAGCGCCTCGGCCCGCTCCACGTCGAACAGGCTCAGCCGCCCCAGCAGATAGCTCCTCCACCCGCCGGGCGCGAACTGCCGTATCCGCTCGGCGATTTCACCCACGTCCGGCACATCCCCGGCGAGCAGCCGGCACTCGACGGCTTCCAGGAAGTACCGCTCGTGGACCGCGACGTCCGTGCTCAGCCGGGCGGCCGCACCGAGTTGACCCGCGGCGCCGGACCAGGCGCCGTCCGAGGCGAACTTCCGCCCCAGCGTGGCCAGTTCGACGGCCAATCCCGGGTCGGGACCGACCGCCGCGAGCGCCCGGTGCCGTAACCGCTGCGCCTGGTCCGCTACGACCTCCGCAGCCCGCAGATGCAGCGCGGCCCGGCGTGAAGGCCCGAGCCGGTGATAGACGGCGGCATGCATGAGGGGGTGCGGAAAGCGGATCACCGGGTCGCCGGGCACCTCGGCCAACAGACCGGCGCGCACTGCCTCTTCGAGGGCGGAGAGAACGTCGCCATGGGCTGCCGTCCTCTGCGGGTCCTCGCCCGCCACCGTCCACGCGTCGGCGAGCCCACAGTGTGTGCCCAGCACCGCCGCCGCGCAGACCAGCGCCTCGGCCGGTGGGCTGATCTCCGCCAGCCGGGCCAGCACCAGCGCCGTGAACGACCTGGGCGCGGGCGGCGCGACCTCGGCCTGCGCCAGCGCCTCCAGCAACCCGGGGCTCTCCTGCTCCAACAGGGCCCGTACGTGGAGGGGGTTGCCCCCGGTGTGCGCGTGCAACCGGGCCGCGGCCCGGCCCGTCAGCCCGGATACGCCCAACTCGCCGCCCAGTTCCCGCAGTTCGGCCGGGTCGAGCCCGTCGAGCCGGATTCGCACGACGTCGTCGGCGGTGAAGGACCGTCGCAGTCCGCCGGGCAGCCGCGCGTCGTCGATGTCCCGTACGACCAGCACCACCAGCACACGGTCGACCCGCAGCCGCCGTACGGCGAAGGTGAGTGCCTGGAGGGACGGGTGGTCGGCCCACTGGGCATCGTCCACCACGACGACGACCGGTTCTCCCGACTCCGCTGTCTCCTGGGCCGCATCCCATGCCTCCAGCAGTTCCGCCCCGGCCGCCGAGGCATCCGCCCAACGGGCCCGCGTGCCCAGGAGTTGCTCCAGTACACCGAAGGCCAGCTCGGACTCGGCCTCCTCCCCCGCGGCACGCAGCACCCGCGCGGAACCGCGCAGGAAGTGCCGTACGAGCGCGGTCTTGCCGATACCCGCCGCGCCTTCGACGAGAACGCGTCGAGGGACTCCGGCGCGGGCCCCCTCCCGGGCGCCGGCCAGCAGTGCGAGGCTGTCCGCGCGGCCGACGAACACGCCCGCCGCGCCCGACCGAGCAGTGACCCCCGCGTGCTCCACCCCGGCTCACCCCCTCGGCCGCCCTGCGAGCATCGTCCTCAGGAAGGCACGGGGAGTCCAGGTGTCGCACTCCCCTCGGGCTCCGGATACCGGGTCGACAGCACGTCCCGGGCAGCGTCAGTGCTGGGTGCCGCTGTGCCAGATCGTCGTGCCGCCGTAGACGACGGCGACATCGCCGTCCGCCCGGAGGATCAGCGTGGCGCCGTTGTGGCCGTCGGTGCGGGTGGACCAGGCGGTGGCGCCGTCTTTCGTGTAGATGGCGAAGTTGCCGTCACCCTGGAAGACGGTCTTGTAGCCGCGGCCCGCCGTACCGGCCGACCAGCGGATGTGGTTGTTCTCGTCGCGGATGACGAGGTCGCCGTCCGAGGTCATGGCCATGCTGGTCCGGTTGGAGTGCCAGGCCCGGCCGGGCGTCAGCACACTGGTGGCCCGCACCACCACGGTGGTCCAGGATTTCGCCGCGGCCACGTGGGGTGTCGGGGAGACGGCGGGACCGGACGCCGCTGTCTTCGAGGCCGCCGGGGACGGTACGGAAACCTTCGGGGTGGCCGTGGTCGAAGCGGTGTGTCCGTCGGACTGCTTGTCGCTCAGGGGGCTGGGGGACGCCGTACCGCTCGGCGCAGCGCCGTCGCTGCCCGGAACTCCGCCCTGGAGGTCGTCGCCGGAGGCCGACGGACTGTGCGACGCCGCGTTGCCCGATCCGTTGAGCAGCACGGCGGTGCCGATGCCCAGCGCGAGCAACAGGGCGACGCCGACCAGCACGGGCTTCCCGGCCCGCGACGACGACGATGAGGCAGGAGCCTTGACGGGATCGGCGGCCGCATCCGGTTCGTCCCGCTGATTCGCCGGGATCGAGGCGAGGACACGCGCGGCACGCGCGGCCTCCGGGTCGAAGAGCGGCGACACCCCGCCGGACCCGGACCGGCCGCTCCGCCGTACCGTCGGGCCGGCCGTCTCGCCTCGGGACAGCCGGGCGCCCTCGCCTCGGGGCGCACCCGCACCCGGGCCCTCATCCGTGCTCATGTGCTCTCGGCCTTCCGGGGTCCCGGGCGCACAACGCCCGGCAGGTCTTCGGGGAACACGCACCGCACACCGTCGATGGCGGGCGCGGCCAGCGTACCGAGCCCTCGGGATTGGCGGGTGGGCGTCTCACGGAGACGTGACCGGAGGTAAGAGCCGGTGTTCGGCGAGCAGTTGCGGGCCGCCACCAGCAGAGCACCGTTCCGCACCGAGAGCCCCTCCGGCTACGACTGCCGGAGGGGCTCTCGGGAGCGGCTACAGGGCGACGATGCCCTCCCCGCCGACCGCGTCGGGCACCGTGACCGAGCCGATCTCGGTCAGTGAACCGTCGCGGTTCACCCGGAACTCGTCCACGATGCCCTTGGCACCGGTCTGCGCGTAGAGGTAGCGGCCGTCCGAGGAGACAGCGGCGTCGACCGTGCCGCCGTCGGTGGTGGTGTCGCCGAGCGGAGTGAGGCCGTGCCGGCTGTCGGTGTGGAAGCCCGACAGGCTGTTGCTGCCGGCGTTGGACGCGTACAGGTGGCGCCCGTCCCTGACGATCCAGCAGGTCGCGGCCTGGCCGGTGGCGGCGGGGGAACCCACCGGAGTGACCCTGCCGTCGCGGGCCACGGTGAAGGTCGCCACGGAGTTGGTGCCCGCCTCGGTGACCTGGAGACGGCCTGCCGCGTCGAAGACGAACCCGAACGGCACGGTCCCGGGGAGGCTGTTCACCACCGGCGCGGCGGCCGGAGCACCGGAGCGGCCGAGGGGGAACACGACGATGCTGTTGGTCGCGGCCTTGGTGGTGACGACCAGCCGGCTGCCGTCGGGGGTGAACGCGATCTGGCCCGGGGTGTGGGTGAACTGGGGCGTGGCCGCCGGGTCCAGGCCGAGGCCGCGGTGCCAGGAGGAGACGGCGGCCAGGTGGTCGCCGACCCGGACGAAGCCCTGCACGGCGCCTCCGTCCAGGGCGTTGAGCACGTAGACGGTGTTGCCGTGGACGGCGACGCTGACCGGGAACGACCCGCCGGAGGCCACCTCCTGGGTGCGCCTGAGCCGGTCGCCCTGTACGGCGAACACCGTGACGGTGTTGCTGCCCGCGTTCACGGCGTAGAGCAGGTGGTGCTCGCTGTCGTAGGCGAGGGAGCCCTGCGAGGCGAGGTGGTCCACCACCGAGCCGGTCAGGCTGCCGCCCAGGCCGCCGGTGGGGTAGCGGCCCGCGGCGGTGAGCGTGCCGTCGGCGTGACGGTCGTAGGCGACGACGGCGTTCCCGCTCGCGCTGTTCGTCTGCACGAACACCGGGGAGCCGTGGTGCCCTGCCTTGATCGGGACGGCGGCGGAGGCCGGGACGGCGAAGGCGGCGGCAGCGGCCAGCGTGGCGGTGCCGATCGCGGCGGTGATCCGGGCGGTGCGGGCAAGCGTCATCGTCATTCTCCGTATGGGGAGCGGGAGTTCGGGCTGGCTCGAACGTTAGGTCGCCCAGGACCCCGACGATCGGACGAAAGCGGCATATCGATGCGACGTCCGCGACCCGTAAGGATTGCCGGCCGAGGCGGCGACCGAGGTCGCCCGGCGGCCGGGCTCCACAGGAACATGTCATCGGGCCCTGCCGTCCCCCGAGCGCGTCACCGTGTAAGAGACTGTGCTCCGTGACCGCACTCGCCGCTTGGTGACACCGTGTCAGGCGGCACCGTCCTGGGAGAGACCAACGACATGATCATTTTCGGCACCAAGGGATACCTGTACCAGCTCGCGATACTCACGCTGGTGTGCGGCAACTGCGGAAATCCCGCCGCGCACACGCTCAGGAAGCGCGTCACCAAGTTCACGCTGTTCTTCGTGCCGCTGTTTCCGCTCTCGACGAAGTACGTGATGCAGTGCACCTTCTGCGGGGCGGATCAGAAGATCACGAAGGACCAGGCGGAGCAGTTGCAGGCGCAGGCCGCGAGCGGCCAGGCGTACGGGCAGCCGCAACAGCAGCAGCCCTATCAGCACTGAACGGGTAGCGGAACTACACCAATTCCCGCGTACTCAAGGGGAGTTCCACCGTGATACGCATTCCGCCGGCGGCGCGCGGGGTGAGGGTGAGTGTTCCGTCGTGTGCGTGGGTGATGGTCTTGACGATCGCCAGGCCGAGGCCGACGCCCGCGTGGTCGGTGCGAATGCGTTCGGTGCCGCGCTGGAATGGCTCGGTAAGGGTCGAGACCACCTGCGGGGTGAGGATCTCGCCGGTGTTTTCGACGGTGAGCACCACAGACCTGGGGCGGACAGCGGTACTGACCCGTACGGCGCCCTGTTCGGGCAGATTGTGGACGATCGCGTTGTGGACGAGGTTCGTGGTCAACTGCAGCAGGAGTGCCGGTGATCCGCTTGTGGGGGTGAAGTCGCCGGAGGTCTCGATGGTGACGCCGTGTTTCTCCGCGAGGGGGAGAAGTGTTTCGGTGGCTTCTTCCGCCATGAGCGACAGATCGACGTGTTCTCGGGTGAAGGACCGTCGGTCGGCGCGGCTGAGCAGAAGCAGTGCCTCGGTGAGGTCGATGGCTCTGGTGTTGACCACGTGAAGGCGGTCGATGATTTCGCCGGTGTCGTGGTTCGGATCGGTGCGCGCCACGTCGAGGAGCGTTTTCGAGATCGCGAGCGGGGTGCGCAATTCGTGCGAGGCGTTGGCCGCGAATCTCCGTTGTTCGGCGACGTGTGCTTCGAGCCGTGCGAGCATCGCGTCGAAGGTGTCGGCGAGTTCTCGGAACTCGTCCATGCGGCCCGGTAGCCGGATCCGGTGGGCGAGCGATCCGTGCGTGGCCATCCGCGCGGCGTCCGTGATCCGGGTCAGGGGGTCGAGCATCCGGCCCGCGAGGATCCACCCTCCGGCGAGACCGAACACCAGCAGGAACCCCATGACGGCGACTGCCGTCGGGGCGAAGGTGCGTACGACGGCCAAGCGGTAGTCGGGCTCGATGATGAGGCCGGGGTGGGGTACACGATTCAGGTACACCCACACCGCCGCCAGCAGCAGGGCGCCGGCCAGCATGACGAACCCGGCGTAGCTGAGGGTGAGTTTGAGGCGGACGCTCGGACCAGGGGCTCTATCCACGGTCCGCTCCCTCGTTCCCGGCCCCCGGTTGTGTGTCGATGCGGTAGCCGACGCCGGGCACGGTGGCGATGATCCAGGGTTCGCCGAGACGTTTGCGCAGTGCCGACACGGTGATGCGCACGGCGTTGGTGAACGGGTCGGCGTTCTCGTCCCAGGCGCGTTCCAGGAGTTCTTCGGCGCTCACGACACCGCCTTCGGCGGCGACGAGGACTTCGAGTACGGCGAACTGCTTCCTGGTGAGTGCGACATAACGGTCCTCGCGGTAGACCTCCCTGCGGAACGGGTCCAGCCGCAGTCCGGCGATCTCCCGTACGGGCGGCCGGTGATGGGCACGTCTGCGGTCAAGTGCCCTGAGTCTGAGCACGAGTTCCTGGAGTTCGAACGGCTTGGTGAGGTAGTCGTCCGCGCCGAGTTCGAACCCGGTGGTCTTGTCGTCCAGTCGGTCGGCCGCCGTGAGCATCAGGATCGGCATGCCGCTGCCGGAGGCGACGATGCGTTTGGCGATCTCGTCACCGGACGGCCCCGGGATGTCGCGGTCGAGGACGGCGATGTCGTAGGTGTTGACGCTCAGCAGTTCCAGAGCGGTGTCCCCGTCGCCGGCGATGTCGGCCGCGATGGCTCCGAGGCGCAGGCCGTCGCGGACGGCTTCGGCCAGATAGGGCTCGTCCTCGACGATCAACACACGCATGCTCTCGATGCTACGAGCCGGCACATATCGTCGGCGTATCGAAAACCGCATACGCGTGGGCAACACCACGCCGCCTTCACTGGCGGTATGACGCGACCCGTACCACCAGGGCAAACGACCACCGGTCCCCGTGAGCACCATGACGGCGGCGAGGACCGTGACGCGCTCGGCGCGGCCGGCGACGTCGCCGAGCACCGACTTCCCGGCTCGGGCGCCTGGCGAGCCGTCCACCGGACGGTCCGCGGCGCTTGCCGACCAGGCCCCTGGAGACGGGGACCGATACTCGCCGCGCTGGCGCTGCTGCTCGGCCTGCTCATGCTGCTGCACACCGAGATCCCGAACCGCATCGGGAATCTGGGCAGCCTGGTGGAGACTTTCCTGCCGTGGTTGGGCCTGTTCGTCCCGGTGCTGCTGGCCGGGGCGCTCCGGCGCCGCTCCGCCGCCGCGGTGGTCGCGCTGCTGCTGCCGGTCACGGTGTGGCTGAACCTCTTCGGCGGTCTGCTCCGCGACAAGTCCCAGCCGGGCGGCGATCTCGTCGTGGTCAGCCACAACGTCGGCGCCGACAACCCCGATCCGGCCGCCACCGCCCGCGACCTGGCCTCCTCCGGCGCGGACCTGCTCGCCCTGGAGGAGGTGACCCCGCAGGCGAAGGGCACGTACGAGAAGGAGTTGGCGAAGACGTACCCGTACCGCACCGTGCTGGGCACGGTCGGACTGTGGAGCAAGCTGCCGCTGTCGGACACCCGGCCGGTCGACGTGAAGATGGACGCGGGGCCGCTGGCGGCCACCAAGCCGGCCGACGTCAAGATGCAGTACAACCGGGCGCTGCGCACCACGGTCGCCACGGACCACGGGCCGCTGGCGGTGTACGTCGCCCACTTGGGGTCCGTACGGGTCAACCCGAAGGCCGGCCTTTCCGCGGGCCAGAGAAACGCCGGCGCGCAGTCGCTCGGCCAGGCCGTCGCCGCGGAGCGGATCGAGCGGGTGGTGCTGCTCGGCGATCTGAACGGCGCCATGGACGACCGGGCGTTCGACGGCCTCTCCTCGCAACTGCACTCGGTTCAGGACACGGCCGGCGACGGCTTCGGCTTCAGTTGGCCGGCGAGGTTTCCGGTCGTGCGGATCGACCAGATCCTCGTCCGGGGCATGGAGCCGAGGAGTTCGTGGGTGCTGCCGGGCACCGGGAGCGACCACCTGCCCGTGGCTGCCCGAGTCGACTGGTGAGGACGCGGAGAAGTCGGCCCTGCGCTCATCGTCGGCGGCGTGCGGTGCGTCGAGGACGAGGAAGGTCCTGTGCGCGGCGGCGAGGGTGGCCGCGGCGAGGTCCGGGGCTACGGTTGCCGGACCGCGCTCAGCCGCGCGCCACCGCCGCGTGCCCCGCTCCCGGCGTCGGGCAGGAGGGTTCCGGACACTCCCCCCAGGCCGACTCGCCGCCCGGTCAACCAGCACGTTGGTCAGTCAAAGATGGCGCAGTTGACCGCGTCCATCAGGGCCGCGCCGGTCTGGTGCGCCTGTTTGGTGAGAGTGGAGGTGGCGAAGAAGAAGGCGGCCGTCCGACGGCCGGTGGAGTCGCTGGCGTTGTAGGTCGCGTAGCCCGGGACGATGCCGACGTGGTCCCAGACCGTGCCGCAGTCGGTCCTCGCCGTCTCGATGCCCAACCCGTAGCCGAGTTCGTCCGGGTCTCCCGGCCCGTCCTCCGGCACGGTGGTGCGCATCTCGGCCAGTTGGGCGGCGGGCAGCAGGCCGCCCGACATCAGCGCGCCGTAGAAACGGGACCAGTCACCGGCGGTGGACACGATCGCGGCATCCGCTCCGTCGGCCGTGACGTAGTCGCCGGTGACGTCCACGTGGTCGTCGTGCTGCGGTCCGGCGTAGTTCCTGAACTCGTCGGGGACGTCAGGTGGCATGTGGGCGGCGCCAGGTTCGTAGCCGTGAGCGTGCCGGTCGCGCCAGGCGGAGCCGGTGGCGTAGAAAGTGTGCCGGAGTCCCAGGGGTCCGGCGATCCGGTCCCGCACCAGCGCCGCGAGGCTTTTACCGGTTGCCTTCTCCAGGACGGCGCCGATCGCGATGTAGTTGGTGTTGCTGTACGACCATTCGGTCCCGGGCTCGAACAGTGCCGGGTGTCTGCTCACGAGGCTCAGGATTTCCGTCGACGTCCATACGTGGGAGTCCCGGCCGGTGAGGGCCGGCGCGAGGGCGGGGTCGTCGGTGTAGTCGAACAACCCACTGGTGTGGTTGAGCAGCATGCGCAGGGTGATTGCTCTGCCGTTGCGCACCTGGCCGGGCAGCCACTTGTCGACCGGGTCGGTGAGAGCGAGTCTGTGCTCAGCGACCAGTTGCAGGACGAGGGTGGCCATCACCGTCTTGGTGTTGGACGCTTCTCGCACCTCGTCGTCCGCCCTGAGCAGATGGTCCTTCCTCGTCCAGGCGGCCTGCTCGGATATCTCGATGGGCCTGCCGTGACCGTCGTCCACCCGCACGATCACCCCAGGCACCCCTTCCTCCACCAACTTCCGCGCCAGCTCCCGCAGGTGGGCACGTGTCTCCGCGGTACCGTCCTGTCGGACCGTCGAGAACGTCCGAGGGCCGACGGCCGCACTCTCGTGGACCGCGTTCGCACTCGCCGGGGTCGCGGCGAGGGGCACGACGAGAGCCGCGGACACCGCAACTGTTGCTACTGCGCGTAACCCCGTCCGTTGCGGGCGCCGTCGAAAACGCACATTCACACGCAATTGATGCTCCTTCGAGAATCCGGCAAGGCCGTCGGGAACGATCGGGAACGGGGATTCCTTCGGAGGATACGGGCAGCGCGGCGGACGCCTGCGGTTGGCGGCCGAACGGATCGGTGCGGACTTCGACGTTCATGCCGTGCTTATTGTGCTTGAGGATGCATTCCGGTTCGTGTTCGTCTTCCTCTCCAATAAGCAATGCCACCATCGCTTCGAGGTGTTCTTCGCCGGCCTGCGGAACGGTCCAGTTGTTGCCGCGCGCGTGCTCGACGAACACGGGGTCCGGTTCACGAGACAGTTCGCCGGGTCAGTCTCGCTCAGCACGTCGGGTACAGCCGCGGCAGCCCGGATCGGCAGCCGGGAATTCGTACTCCTCGGATGTCGAGAACGCCTTCCCGGCTCCGTCCCAGGGGTACGAGCGGCCACGAACAGTCGCTCGACGACGCCGACGAAGGAGCGATCACCATGCAGCGGACCGAGATCACCGAGATCCTGAACCGACCGATCAGCCAGGAGCTGCTGGCCCGCGACCTGACCCGGCTGGCCTACGTCGCCAAGGACGGCACCCCTCGCAGTATCCCGATCGCGTTCGCCTGGAACGGCTCGGAGATCGTCCTGTGCACCACCAAGAACGCACCGAAGCTGCACGCCCTGCGCCAGAACCCGATGGTCGCCCTGACCATCGACACCGAGGTCCACCCGCCGAAGATCCTGCTCATCCGCGGGCGGGCCGAGCTGGACGTCGTGGACGGCATCCCGGAGGAGTACCTCCAGATGAACGGCAGCTACGAGATGACATCCGCGCAGCGCGTCGAGTGGGAGGCCGAGGTCCGATCGCTCTACGACGGCATGGTCCGCATCGTTGTCACCCCGACCTGGGTGAAGCTCATCGACTTCGAAACCACCCTGCCCTCCGCGGTCGAGGAACTGATCCGGCAGCGGGCGGAACGTCGGAGTGCTTGAGATCCGGTCTTCTCGGCGGTGTAACAGATCATCCGGAACTCGGTGCGTCCGTCGTCATTCCTCCGCGTCTCGAAGGTACCGACGTGCACCATCGTGGCCGTATCGACCCGGGACCGGAGTTCCTCGGTGATCTCGCGCGCCAGGGTCGCCGCATCGGACTCACCCGGCTCCCGTTTCCCGCCCGGGAAGTAGAAGAGATCCACGCCCCGGTTGCGCGTCACCAGCACCCGCCCGTCACGCACCAGAATCCAGGCCACCTTCTCCGGAACGACCTCGATCTCCCCCACCCCCGGACCCTACCCACCAGCCGACCTACGCCCTCACAGACCTAATTCCCGGCGAAACTCTTGATCAGGCTGTAAGGCGTGTCCTCCCCCAGCATCTCGTAGAGATCAGGCGCATCGGCCGCTGCCGCGGCACTCCGAGGAAACATGGCCTGCTCGTACTCGGCGAGCGCGGCCTCCATGTCGTCGGGGTGTGCGGCGATGGCCTTGCCGAGTTCGGCCCCGTCGTACATGGCCAGGTTGGCGCCCTCACCGTTCGGGGCCGTGAGGTGCGCGGCGTCGCCGATCAGGGTCACCCCGGCCGTCCGGTCCCAGCGGTGTTCGATGGGCAGGGTGTGGAGCATGCGCAGGACAGGAGGGGTCTCACCGTCGGTCATCAGGGCGGTGAGCTCCGGTGCCCAGCCGTCAAACTCCCGCACGATTCGGGCAGTTGCGGCGCCGGGATCGGTGAAATCGATACCGGCGAACCACTCCTGCGACCTGGCGAGCAGCACCCAGGTGTGGAGGTTCCCGCCGCGCTCCCGGTGAGCCAGGATTCCCCTTCCCGGCTCAAGGACCATCAGCGCGCCGCCGCCGACGGTCTTCGCGCTGGTCGGGTGCCGGTTGTCGCCGTCGAACAGGTGGGTCTCCACGAACGAGATACCGACGTACTCGGGTACGGCGTCGGACAGCGACGGCCGCACCCTCGACCAAGCGCCGTCCGCGCCGACCAGCAGGCTCGTGGTGACGGCGGTGCCGTCGGCGAAGGCCACCTCGTGGCGGCCGTCGCCGAGCGCACGGACGGTGCCGACCTTGCGCCCCCAGCGGACGGTGCCGGCCGGGAGGGAGTCGAGCAGCATCTGCCGCAGCTCGCCGCGCTGTACTTCGGGGTTGCCACCCGTGCCGTCGTCGGGATCCTCGAAGAGGATCTTCCCGTCCCGGTCCACGAGCCGCATCGCCTGCCGTCCCTCCAGGATCAGGCTGCGGAACTCGTCGGTCAATCCGGCATCCCGCAGGGCGAGTTGGCCGTTGTAGTCGCGGATGTCGAGCAGCCCGCCCTGTCCGCGTGCCGTCGAGGACGCCTCCGCCTCGTAGACCGTGCAGGGGATTCCATGGATGTGCAGGACGCGGGCGAGCGTGAGACCGCCGAGTCCGGCACCGATGATCGTGACGTGCGTCGTCATAGTCATTCCTCGCATGTTCACGCCTGCCGGACCGGCGCCCGGCAGGACCTCCACCGAACGTTCCAGACCCGGCCGACAGAGCGCCGACAGCGCGGCGACAGACGTCAGCGACCGCCGACAACCGACCGACACAGACGCGCGAAACAGCACGGCGTCACTTGTGGAGAGAATGTAAACGGAGGCTGGATCTCCGAATGTTGCCGCACAGGGGTTGTCCGGACATTCGGTCGACATCTAGGGTCACCCCCCAGAAGCAAGCGCTTTCCGCGTACCTGTCGCGCCGCTCCCCAGGTCGGCCCGAGGAGACCCGCATGCCCCCACTCCCCCCACACGACTCACTCCCCCCGCGCCCTCCAGGCCCACCGGCCCCCGCCCGCCACCACCGCGTAGCCGTCATCGGCACCGGTGCCATCGTCACCGGCAGCCATCTGCCCGCGCTCAGGGCCCACTCCTCGCGCGCGGAACTGGTCGCCGCCGTGGACGTGGACCAGGGCCGGCTCGACGCCTTCCGGCAGCTCGCGGGCGACCTCGCCGGCGCCGAAGTCGCCGGATACACCTCGGTGGACGCGATGCTGGACGCCGTACGCCCCGATCTGGTGCTCATCGGTACGCCGCCGTCGCTGCACCGGGAGCAGACGGTGGCGGCGCTCAAGGCCGGGTCCTGGGTGCTGTGCGAGAAGCCGTTGACGCTGTCGCTCGCCGAGTACGACGAGGTCGCGGCGGCGGAGGAGTCGTCGGGCGCGTACGCCTCCGTGGTCTTCCAGCACCGGTACGGGTCCGGGGCCGTCCACGCCCAACGGCTCCTCGCGAGCGGCGAGTTGGGCGCTCCGCGTGTCGCGCACTGCCAGACCACCTGGCACCGGGACGCCGACTACTACGCGGTCCCGTGGCGGGGGACGTGGGCCAGTGAGGGCGGCGGGCCGACCATGGGCCACGGCATCCACCAGTACGACCTGCTGCTGCGTCTGCTCGGGCCGTGGACGGAGATCCGGGCCATGGCCGCCCGGCTGGTCCACGACACCGAGAGCGAGGACGTCTCCACCGCCCTCGTGCGGTTCCAGAACGGCGCCCTGGCCACCGTCGTCAACAGCGTGCTGTCCCCCGACGAGGTGAGCCGGATCCGTATCGACTGCGCCGACGCGACCGTCGAAGTCACCCACCTCTACGGCCACCGCAACGAGGACTGGGTCTACACCCCCGCACCGCAGGTGACCGCCGAGCGAGTCGCGGCCTGGCGCGCCCCCGACACCGACGTGCCCAGCTCGCACACGGCCCAACTCGGCGTCCTCCTCGACGCGTTGGACAAGGGTGTCAGGCCACCGGGCAGCGGACCGGACGCGCGCGCCACCCTCGAATTCGCCGCCGCCCTCTACAAGTCGGCGTTCACCGGGCGGCCCGTCCACGCGGGCGAGATCACACCGGGCGATCCCTTCTACCAGGCCATGCACGGCGACCACCCCCACTGGGCCCCCAAGGAGCGCGCATGACAATCCGCGTCAGCCACGTCCACGGCGACCACCTCGCCGTCGAGGCGGCGAACGGCACGGAGATCTTCCGCTACGTCTACCGTCCCGATCCCGAGGCCTTCGAGGCCCGCAAGCCGTACGCCCACCCGGTGCGCACCCTCTCCGGTCGTACGGTGACGGGGTACCGCCCGAGCGACCACCGCTGGCACAAGGGCTTCCAGATGACGGCCAGTCATCTCTCCGGCCAGAACTTCTGGGGCGGCAACTGCTATGTGCACGGCCAGGGTTACCTCCCGCAGCCCGAGCGCGTCGGCTCGATGCGGCACGACGGGTTCCCCGAACTGACCGTCACGGACGACCGGTTGGACTTCACCGAGGAACTCACCTGGGTGGAGAACGGTGGCGCCGAATGGGCGCGTGAAGTACGGGAGTTGGCCGTGCACTCGGTCGACGAGGAGGCGGGCGCCTGGGCCCTGGACTGGTCGATCCGGCTCACCAACGTCCGCGACGAACCCCTTGTCTTCGGCTCACCGACCACCGAGGGACGGGAGTTGGCGGGCTACACCGGTCTGCAGTGGCGCGGCCCGCGCGACTTCACCGGGGGCACCGCCTTCGCGCCGGACACCGACGCGGACACCGAGAAGCTGATGGGTTCGCAGGGTCCGTGGCTCGCCTTCACCACCGAGCACGACGACGTCGACGGCCATTCGACGATCATGTTCGCGCACGCGCCCGAGAACCTCGACACCCGCGGCGCGATCCACGAGTCGCACTGGTTCGTGCGCTCCGAGCCGATCCCGACGGTCGCGTTCTCCTGGGCGTTCTTCGAGGAGTTCGAGCTGCCGCCGGGCGAGTCCTTCGCCTTCCGCTACCGGGTGGTCGTCGCCGACGGCGCCTGGGACCGCGAGCGGGTCGCCGCCCACCTGGAGGGACTGCCGTGGTGACCAAGCCCGCCAAGCCCGAACTCCCCCACCCGCTCCCCGGCGCCATCGGCCTCTCCCATCTCAGCGCCTACGACTGGGAGGCCGCCGACGGCGTGTGCGGCGGCAGCCCCCATCTGCACCTGCTCTGCACGGAGGCGTACGTCGTCACCGGCGGCCGGGGCGCGGTGCAGACGCTCAGCCCCGACGGCTACCGGGACATCCCGCTGGAGGCGGGCTCGGTCGCCTGGTTCACACCGGGGACCGTGCACCGCATGGTGCAGGGCGGCGATCTGCGGATCACCGTGCTGATGCAGAACAGCGGGCTGCCGGAGGCCGGGGACGCCGTCTTCACCTTCCCGCCCGAGGTGCTCGCCGACCCGGAGCGGTACGCGGCGGCGGCCACGCTCCCGCCCGGCACCGGCCCGGACACCGCGACGGCCGCCCGGCGCCGCCGGGATCTCGCCGTCGAGGGATACCAACCGCTGCGTGCGGCCCTGGCCGCCGGTGACAACGGCCCGTACCTCCAATTCCAGCGCGCCGCCGCCCAGTTGGTGCGCGCGAAGGTGCCGAACTGGCGCGAGCTGTGGCGGGCCGGCGCGTTGGCCACCGCCGAGCGCACCGGCACCCAGCTCGACGCGCTGGCGGCCGGCGAGCCGTCGTATCTCGACGGGGCGACCGCACACGAGACCGCGCCGACCCGCCTCGGCGGGTTCGGGATGTGCGGTCGCAGGGACGAGTACAACCTGCCGGGGACGACGCTGCCGTACGGCGGCGAGTAGCGGCGGATTCGGAGGGGGCCCGGAAGACGACAGAGGAGAGGAAGGGACACGTCGGTATGCCCGGACACAGGACAACGGGGTTCTGCGCAACGGCTCTCGCGCTCGCGCTCTGCGCGGTGCTGACCGGATGCGGAGGCTCCGGGGAATCGGTCGCCGGCGGCAAGATCGTGCTGCGGTACACGTGGTGGGGCAACCCCGACCGCGCGGAACGCACCGACCAGGCCGTCGCCCTGTTCGAGAAGGAGCACCCGAACATCCAGGTGCAGACGTCGTTCTCGGACTTCGGCTCCTACAAGCAGAAGCTCGCCGTCCAGGCCACGGGAGGCGACGCGCCCGACGTGATGCAGCTCGACTACCGCCAGATCGACCAGTACGCCCTCGGGCACGTCCTGCTCGACCTCGGCAAGGTCAAGGACGTGCTGCGCACCGACGAGATCGACAAGGGCCTGCTGGCCACCGGCAAGGTGGGCGACACCCTGTACGCGATCCCGCAGGGCCGGGGCACCGAGACCATGGTCTACGACGTCGCCGCCTGGAAGGCGACCGGAGTGCCGCTCCCGACCAAGGGCTGGACCTGGAGCGACTGGGCGGACTCCATGCGCGCGCTGGCGAAGAAGACCGGTCAGCCGGGCGGCACCGACCCGGGCTGGAGCGAGGACTTCTTCGAGGTGTGGCTGCGCGGCCAGGGCAAGGCGCTCTACACCAAGGACGGCGGCCTCGCCTTCACCGCCGAGGACCTCGCCCGCTACTGGACCTTCACCCACGCGCTCAGCAAGGAGGGCGCGGTCTCCCCGGCCGAGCAGAACACCCAGCTCGACGGCTCCGTGGAGAACACTCCGCTCGGTCGCGGCAAGGCCACCTCCGACTTCAACTGGGATGCGCCCGCGAGCGGTTACGTGGCGCTCGTCAAGGGCGGCATCGCGCTGGCGCCGATGCCGTCGGGCACGGACGGCACCCCCGGTCAGTACTACAAGCCGTCGATGTTCCTCGGTGCCTCGGCCCGCACCGGCCATCCGAAGGAGGCCGCCGAACTCATCGACTTCCTCATCAACGACGAGCAGGCGGCGAAGATCCTCGGCGCCACCCGTGGCATCCCGGTCAACGAGAGTGTCCGCGAGCAGACCGCCGGGCGGTTGACGGACTTCGACAAGACGATCTCCGACTACCAGGCGTCCGTGGAAGGCACCCTCAAGGACCCGCCGCAGGCTCCGCCCACCGGCGACAACTCCTTGCAGACCACCTTCCAACGCGACTACGAGCAGGTGTCGTTCGACCTCATGTCGCCGCACGCGGCGGCCAAGGACTACATCACCGAGGCCAAGGCGGAGCTGAGGTCATGACCACCACCGACATCCCCGTACCCACCGCGCGCACATCGCGGCCCACCCCCGCCTCGAAGCGCCGCCCGAAGCGCGAACGCGAGGGCGCCGCCTGGGTGTTCCTCTCGCCCTGGCTGCTCGGCGCGAGCGTCCTGACGCTGCTGCCGATGGCCGTCTCGCTGTATCTCTCGTTCACCGACTACGACTTGTTCAACCCGCCGCACTGGGTGGGGCTGCGCAACTACGTGCAGATGTTCACCGAGGACCCGCGCTACTGGCGATCGGTCATGACGACCCTGACGTACGTCGTCATCGCCGTACCGCTCCAACTCGCGTTCGCCCTCGTCGTCGCACTCGCCCTCAAGACCATGAAGCGCGGCAAGGGCTTCTACCGCTCGGCCTTCTACGCGCCCTCGCTGCTCGGCGCGTCGATGTCCATCGCGCTCGTCTGGCGGGCGATCTTCAACGACGGCGGCACGGTGGACCACCTCTTCGGCACCGGCGGCTGGGTCACCCGGCCGGGCTGGTCGCTGCTGGCCGTGGCACTGCTGTCGGTCTGGCAGTTCGGTGCACCGATGGTGATCTTCCTGGCCGGTCTCCAGCAGATACCCGTCGAGCTGTACGAGGCGGCGTCGGTGGACGGGGCCGGGAGATGGCGGCAGTTCCTGTCCATCACCGTGCCGATGCTGTCCCCGGTGGTCTTCTTCAACCTGGTGCTCCAGACCATCCAGGCCTTCCAGGTCTTCACACCCGCGTTCGCGCTCAGCGCGGGCAAGGGCGGACCCGCCGACTCGACCCTCGTCTACACCCTCTACCTCTACGACCGTGGCTTCGTCGCCTCCCACATGGGCTACGCCTCCGCGATGGCCTGGGTGTTGCTGCTCGCCATCGGTGCCGTCACGGCGGTGCTGTTCCGTACCTCGCGCTCCTGGGTCTTCTACGCGTCCGAGGGGGACCGATGACCGCCGTATCGCCACCGACGTCAACTGCCGTGCCACGCAAGGCTGTTCGCTGGAACCGGGTCGCCCTGCACGTCGGCTGCCTGGCCGCGCTGCTGGTCATGCTCTACCCGCTGGCCTGGCTGCTGGCGACCTCGCTCAAGCCGGCCGACGAGGTGATCGCGAGCCTCAACCTGCTGCCCAGCCACCTGGAGTGGTCGAACTACAAGACCGCCCTGGACGGCGTGAACGACGTCTCCATCTGGCGGCTGCTCGGCAACTCGCTGCTGATCGCGGGCGGTGCGGTGATCGGGAACGTCATCAGTTGTTCCCTCACCGCCTACGCCTTCGCACGCCTGCGCTTCCGCTTCCGTGGCCCGCTGTTCGCGTTCATGATCGCGACGATCATGCTGCCGCATCACGCGGTGCTGATCCCGCAGTACATCATCTTCAACAAGCTCGGCCTGGTGAACACCTACTGGCCGCTGATCCTGCCGAAGTTCCTCGCCACGGAAGCCTTCTTCGTGTTCCTGATCGTGCAGTTCATGCGCGGTCTGCCACGGGAGTTGGAGGAGGCGGCCCGGATCGACGGCTGCGGTCCCTTCCGCAGCTTCTTCCAGATCGTCCTGCCGCTCACCCGCCCCGCGCTGATCACCACGGCGATCTTCACGTTCATCTGGACCTGGAACGACTTCTTCACCCAACTCATCTACCTCTTCGACCCGCAGAAGTTCACCCTCACCCTCGCGTTGCAGTCGTTCGTCGACGCCTCCAGCCAGTCGGCGTTCGGCCCGATGTTCGCGATGTCGGTGATCGCGCTGCTGCCGATCGTGCTGTTCTTCCTCGCCTTCCAGCGCTTCCTGGTCGAGGGCGTGGCCAGCTCCGGACTCAAGGGGTGAGCGGGATGCGTGACACGTCCACGCGGGATCCGGGCGACGTCTTCGGCCCCCGTATGACCCTCTTCGCCGACATGCTGAGCATCGGCCTCCTCACGGCCCTGCTGTCCCTGCCCGTAGTGACGATCCCGGCCGCACTGTCCACGGCGTGCGCGGTCCTGCGCGGCGCGATCGGCGGCCAACCGGCCACCGCCGGACGGTACTTGGCGGTGCTACGACAGCGGCTGCGGCCCGGCGACCTCGCCGCGGGCGCCGTCGCCCTGGCCGGGGCCCTGCTGGTGGTCGCGGACCTCGCCCTCGCGGGGGCCGGGCTGCCGGGGGCACCGCTGTTCGCGGTCGTGGCCGCGGCCATCGGCGCGGGCGCACTGGTGGTTGGTCTGAGGGCCTGTGCCCGCCCCGAGGCGCTCACCGACTGGCCGGCGGCCGTACGGGAGGCCGCGCGGGACGCCGTACGAGATGCCGGGGGCAGCGCGTTGGTGCTGCTCGCGGTGGCGGCCGCTGCCCTGTGTGCCTGGATGCTGGTGCCGCTGGCGTTCCTGGCTCCCGGTCCGCTGGCGTTGGCGCTGACGGCGGTTCAGGTCCGACGGGCTGCAAACGCTCCGTCATCCTTGTCAGCACCTTGACGAGTGCCGCCCTCGCACAGCCCTCCGGGAGCGCCCCGGCCGCCCGCGCGACCGCGTCCAACCGAGGGCGACTGCACGGGCGGCGGCGGTCCTCACCCCTACCGCTGGATCTACAAGCCGGCCGACAGTCCGCACCTTGACGTCTACGACGAGACGAACCACAGCCCGTCACGTGGATGGGCGCGTCATGGCTTCGGCGACCGTCTCACGGCGATGTCGCGGTCGGCGGGCCTTGTGCCCTGAACGTCGGCTCCGGCAAAGGCGGTGCGGCACGAGGAAGGCACCATTGCCCGCACTCGACGCGGGTACCGGGCCCCTATGGGAGACATCCTGGTGGGCACCTGTTCCTGGACCGATCCGGCGCTGGTCCGCAGCGGCTGGTATCCGAGGGGACATCGGGATCCGGAGCGGCGGCTGCGGTACTACGCCGAGCGGTTCCCCGTCGTCGAAGTCGACTCGACCTACTACGGGCTGCCCAGCGAGCGCAACAGCCGGCTGTGGGTCGAGCGCACGCCGGACGCCTTCACGTTCGACGTCAAGGCGTTCTCCCTGCTCACCGGGCACCCGACGGCCCGTTCCGCACTGCCCGAGGGGCTGTCGGCCGATCCCCGTGACACGGGGGTCCTGGACGAGGTGTGGGCACGGTTCACGGCCGGGATCGAGCCGTTGCGTCGGGCCGGGCGGCTGGGGAGCGTCCTCTTCCAGTTCCCGCCGTGGCTACGGCCCGGCGAACACGCCGAGGAGTTCCTCGCGCACACCGCCCGGCGGGCCCGCGCCTGGCCGGTGGCCGTGGAGTTCCGGCATCCCGCCTGGTGACGCGGGGAACAGGCCGAGGCCACCCGGGCCCTTCTGGCCGGTCACGGCATGGCGGCGGTCGGTGTCGACATGAACCAGTCACTGCCGTCCGCTCTGCCGCCGGTCGCACCGGTCACCACCGGCCGGCTGTCGGTCGTACGGTTCCACGGCCGCAGTGCCGCGTGGGGGCGGGGAAGCAAGGAGGACCGCTTCCGGTACGAGTACGGCGAGGACGAACTCACGGAGTGGGTACCCCGGTTGCGCGCCCTCGCCGATCGGGCCGAGCAGGTGCACGTCCTGTTCAACAACTGCTGCGCCGACGCCGCCGTACGGGCCGCCGAGGCCATGGCACGGCTGCTCGGGTCCTCCGACCTGACCGGTCGGCCCGGTGCTCCCGGAGTCAGGATCGAGTGACCGCGCTGTGGTGGAGGTCTTCCAGCGCGTCCAGGACAACGGTGCCGCGGTACCACTGCAACCACTCCCCGACCACCTGCCGGACCTGGTCGAAGGCGGCCAACTGCGTGCGGGCGAACCCCGTGACCGGTCGGTCGTGATGACTGGAGATGACCCCTCGCACGGTGCCGTCCGGCCCGCTCAGCGGAACGCTGTGGCAGGCGCGGCTGCCGCTTTCCAGGATGACCTGCCGGGTCTCCTCGTCGAACACGTCGGTGACCGCGATGTCACGGACGGTCACCTGGCGGGCCACATGCGCGGCGCGGGAGCACGACGTGCCGTCCTCGACGAAGGCGAAGTAGTCCGTGAACGCCTGCGGGTGGCCCATGTGTCTCTCCATGCGCAGCACCCCGCCCTCGGCCAGTTGGGCGTTGCCCGCGTCGCCGCCGGACACCTCCAGCACCCGGCTCAGCGCCGCGTCCAGCACCTGGCCCTGGTTCCGCGCGTCGAGCGTCCCGGCCCGGAGGTCCGCCAGCGAGGGCGCGGCGGTGCGCGTGCGGTCGGGGAACCACACGGGAGCACCCACCGCGGGTGCCGTGGTCGTCACCAGCGCGGTGGCGATCTGGTGGAGCTTGATGTTGGCGCGCTGCGACGCGGTCCGCATCAGCGCGAACGCCTCCTCCGGGTCCGCCAGTCCGTACCGTCCCATCAACAGCCCCTGGGCCAAAGCGACTTGGGAACGGGCCCGGATCTGCTTCTCCAGACTCACCACCCGTTCCCGGAGCGAGCGGGCCTGCGCCTGCGAGGTCTTCTCGTTCGACGAGGGCGGTTCGTCGTAGGTCACGGCGATCTCCACTTTCAGAACCAGACACACGGAATCCCACGTGGACGCAGCGACCGCCGACATCCGGCGGGGCGCTGGTGATCCACGCGCATGTGCCTACTTCCCAAGCACTCCCAGACCGTATCCATTTCACGGTCCATGGTCATCCCCCGGATAGCGGCCTCCGGACGGGGTACCGGGTCTCCGCGTATCCGTCCGGAACCGGACCTCACCGGTTTCGTCAGGCAAGGAGAGCTTCATGCTGCTGGCCCACCCCGCCGTACTCAACGGTCTGCTCGCCGAGTACGACTCCCTGCGCGTCCTGGACGCGGAGCATTCGGGCCCCGACGTCCAGCGGCGCCTGCTGGACGTCTCGTACAGCCTGTGCCTGGCCACGGGGACCAGCGACATCGACGCGGCCCTGATCGCCGCCCGAAACGGCCTGCCTGGCGCCCGGCCGGAGGACGACTCCGCCATCGGATGATTTCCGGTCGGCCTTCGTTAGCAAGAGAGATTTCGGGCCACTCGGTGGACAGTGGAATCGGCGCGAATCCGCATGCGCCGACGGAGTGCACGGCATACGCCGGCCTGGAGGTGGCACGCCATGATCCCCCTGCTTCTCGTTCTTCTGCTGGCTCTGATCCTTTTCGGCGCGGGTTTCGCGGTCAACGTGCTGTGGTGGATCGCGATCGTCGTGATCGTGCTGTGGCTGATCGGCTTCGTCGCCCGCCCCCGGGGCGGTAGCGGCCGCTGGTACCGCTGGTAGGTCCGTCCGCACCCCGCCGAACGACGACGAGAGGACATCCGATGGGCGTGCGCGGTTGGGTCCAGGACTGGCCCGTCTACCGTCAACTGACCGGCACCGACCGCCTGGGCCGGGGCCGCGCCGCCATGTCGGCCACCACCGAGGGCCTGAGGCCCCGTACGGACGAGGCCGATCGGGTGGTCCGCTCCGTCTGCCCCTACTGCGCCGTCGGCTGCGGCCAGCAGGTCTACGTCAAGGACGACAAGGTCGTCCAGATCGAAGGTGACCCGGACTCCCCCATCAGCCGCGGCAGGCTCTGCCCCAAGGGCTCAGCGACCCTCCAGCTCACCACCGGTTCCGCCCGCCGTCACCAGGTGCTGTACCGGCGTCCGCACGCCACGGACTGGGAGCCGCTGGACCTGGAGACGGCCATGGACATGGTCGCCGACCGGGTCGTCGAGACACGGCGCCGCACCTGGGAGTGGGAGCAGGACGGGCTGCGCACGGCCCGGACAATGGGCATCGCGAGTCTCGGCGGCGCCACCCTCGACAACGAGGAGAACTACCTGATCAAGAAGCTGCTGACCGGACTCGGCGTGGTCCAGGTGGAGAACCAGGCGCGGGTCTGCCACAGCTCCACCGTGGCGGGCCTCGGGACGTCGTTCGGGCGCGGCGGCGCGACCACGTTCATGCAGGACCTCCAGCACTCCGACTGCATCGTCATCCAGGGCTCGAACTTCGCTGAGGCCCACCCGGTCGGCTTCCAGTGGGTCATGGAGGCCAAGGCGCGCGGGGCCCGGATCATCCACGTCGATCCCCGGTTCACCCGCACCAGCGCGCTCGCCGACCTCCATGTCCCGATCCGCGCCGGCAGCGACATCGCCTTCCTCGGCGGGATCATCAACCACGTCCTGAGCGAGGGCAAGGACTTCCGCGAGTACGTGCTCGCCTACACCAACGCGGCGACCCTGGTCGGCGAGGACTTCCGCGACACCGAGGATCTGGGTGGAGTCTTCTCCGGCCTGGACGAGGAGGGCCACCACTACGACCCGACGTCCTGGCAGTACGAGGGGGCCGAGGTCCAGGCGCCGGCCGGTGACGTGGACGAGCAGTACGAGGAGTTCGCGCCCACCCCCGGCGGCGCGGAGACGCATGGCTCGGGAGGGGCACAGGCCGAACACCGCGCGGCCCGCGACGAGACGCTCAGCCATCCGCGCTGCGTCTACCAGATCCTCAAACGCCACTACGCCCGCTACACACCGGAGTTGGTGGAGAAGACATGCGGGGTGCCGCGTGAGCTGTTCCTCGAGGTGTGCGACGCCCTGACCGAGAACTCGGGGCGGGACCGGACCAGCGCGTTCGCCTACGCGGTCGGCTGGACCCAGCACTCGGTCGGCTCGCAGTACATCCGCGCCGCGAGCATCCTCCAACTGCTGCTCGGCAACATCGGCCGGCCCGGCGGCGGCATCCAGGCGCTGCGCGGTCACGCCTCCATCCAGGGTTCCAGCGACATCCCCACGCTGTACAACCTGCTGCCCGGCTATCTGCCGATGCCCCATGCCCACGCCCACGAGGACCTGGACGCGTTCATCGAGGCCAGCCGTACGAACAAGGGCTTCTGGGGCAACATGCGGGCCTACTTCGTCAGCCTGCTCAAGGCGTACTACGGCGACGCGGCCACCGCCGACAACGACTTCTGCTTCGACCATCTGCCACGCCTGACGGGCAGCCACTCGACGTACGACACCGTCATGGCCCAGCTCGACGGCGTCTGCAAGGGCTACTTCCTGATGGGCGAGAACCCGGCCGTGGGCTCCGCCAACACCCGTCTCCAGCGGCTCGGCATGGCCAACCTGGAATGGCTGGTGGTCCGCGACTTCTCGCTCATCGAGTCCGCGACCTGGTGGCAGGACGGGCCCGAGATCGAGACCGGTGAGCTGCGCACCGAGGACATCGCGACCGAGGTGTTCTTCTTCCCCGCCGCCGCCCACACCGAGAAGTCCGGCTCCTTCACCAACACCAACCGCTGGCTCCAGTGGCACCACGCGGCGGTCGAGCCCGAGGGCGACGCCCGCAGCGACCTGTGGTTCATGTACCACCTGGGCCGCCGCATCAAGGCGCGGCTGGCCGGCTCCACTGACCCGATGGATCAACCGATCCACGATCTGACCTGGGACTACCCGGTGGACGGGCCGCTGCGGGAACCGGTCTCGGCGGCGGTCCTCGCGGAGATCAACGGACACGGCCCGGACGGGAAGCCGCTGTCCGCGTACACGGAGCTGAAGGACGACGGCTCGACGCGGTGCGGCTGCTGGATCTACTGCGGTGTCTTCGCGGACGGCGTCAACCAGGCGGCCCGCCGCAAACCGCACACCGAGCAGGACTGGGTGGCCGCCGAGTGGGCGTGGTCCTGGCCCGCCAACCGCCGCATCCTCTACAACCGGGCCTCCGCGGCTCCCGACGGCACCCCGTGGAGCGACCGCAAGGCCTACGTGTGGTGGGACGAGGGCGAGGAGAAGTGGACCGGCCACGACATCCCGGACTTCGTCCCCGACCGTGCCCCCGGCTACGTGCCGCCGGAGGAGGCGACGGGACCGGACGCCCTGCGCGGCGACGACCCGTTCATCATGCAGGCCGACGGCAAGGGCTGGCTGTACGCGCCGGCCGGGCTGGAGGACGGCCCGCTGCCGACCCACTACGAGCCGCAGGACTCCCCGTTCACCAACGCCCTCTACCCCGAGACACCCCGCTCACCGGTACGCCAGCTCCTGCCGCGCGAGGGCAACCGCTACCACCCGAGCGGAGACGAACCAGGGGCGGAGGTCTACCCCTACGTGGTCACCACGCACCGGCTGACCGAGCACTTCACGGCGGGCGGCATGAGCCGCTGGTCGCCCCATCTCTCCGAACTCCAGCCGGAGTTCTTCTGCGAGGTCTCCCCGCAGCTCGCCGCCGAGCGGGGTCTTGAGCACACCGGCTGGGCGACCGTCATCACCGCGCGCAACGCCGTCGAGGCGCGGGTGCTGGTGACGGCGCGGCTCAAACCCCTGACGGTGCACGGCCGTACGGTCCACCAGATCGGGCTGCCCTTCCATTGGGGTCCCAACGGGATCGCCACCGGCGACGCGGCCAACGAACTCGTCGCCATGGCGCTCGACCCCAACTCGCACATCCAGGAGGACAAGGCCCTCACCGCCGACATCCGGCCCGGCCGCCGGCCACGAGGACCCGCGCTCCCGGAGTTGGTCGCCGAGTACCGGCGGCGGGCGGGCATCACCGACACCACAGGGACGGAGAGCCGTAAGTGAGCGACCACCAGCATCTGTTGAGCGGTGTCGAGCCCGACCCCGCGCGGGACGCCGGGCACACCGAGCCGCCCCCGCGGGTCGGCTTCTTCACCGACACCTCCGTCTGCATCGGCTGCAAGGCCTGTGAGGTCGCCTGCAAGGAATGGAACGCGATCCCCGAGGACGGTCTCTCCCTCACCGGGATGAGCTACGACAACACCCAGGGACTCGGCGCCTCCACCTGGCGCCATGTCGCCTTCATCGAACAGCAGGTGCCCGAGCCCGAGGGCCGCACTCAACTCCCCCTCGCCCAGGGCACATCGGCACCCGCGGCCGGAGACGTGCGCTGGCTGATGTCGTCCGACGTCTGCAAGCACTGCACCCACGCCGCCTGCCTGGACGTCTGCCCCACGGGGTCCCTCTTCCGCACCGAGTTCGGCACCGTCGTGGTCCAGGAGGACATCTGCAACGGCTGCGGCTACTGCGTACCCGCCTGCCCGTACGGCGTCATCGAGCAACGCCCCACGGACGGACGGGCGTTCAAGTGCACGATGTGCTACGACCGCCTCGGCGCGGGCCAGGAACCGGCCTGCGCCAAGGCATGCCCGACCGAGTCCATCCAGTTCGGCCCGCTCGACGAACTGCGCGAGCGAGCCGCGCTGCGGGTCGAGCAGCTCCAGGAGTCCGGCGTGCCGGGCGCCCGGCTGTACGGCCACGAGCCGGACGACGGGGTCGGCGGCGACGGCGCGTTCTTCCTGCTCCTCGACGAACCCGAGGTCTACGGTCTGCCACCGGACCCGGTCGTCACCACCCGTGACCTGCCCGCCATGTGGAAACACGCGGGCACGGCGGCGCTGTCCCTGGTGGGCGGCCTCGCAATGTCCTTCGCACTGCCGGCCGTCCTGCGTCGAGGGAGGACCCGATGACCGGCCCCGTCGCCCGAGGCGGCCGCAAGGGCGGACGCCGTGGCGGCGAGCAACTCATGGTCCCCCGCGCCGAGTTCGAGTCGTACTACGGCAGACCCGTCATCAAGGCGCCGTCCTGGGCGGCGCGGGACATCGCGGGCTACTTCTTCCTGGGCGGACTGGCGGGCGCAGGTTCGGTACTGGCCGCCGGCGCCCAACTGACCGGCCGCACCACGCTCGCCACCGGAATGAAGGCATCGTCTCTGGTAGCTGTCTCACTTTCTGCGGCAGCCCTGGTCAACGACCTCGGGCGGCCGAGCCGTTTCCCGAACATGCTGCGTGTCCTCAAGCCCACCTCCCCGATGAGCGTCGGTTCATGGGTCCTGGCCGGCTACGGCCCGGCGGCGGGCACGGCCGCGCTCAGCGCGCTGACCGGCCGACTCCCCAGGACCGGCACCGCGGCCACGGCCGCCGCGGCGCTGCTGGGCCCGGTGGTCGCCACGTACACGGCGGTCCTGGCCGCCGACACCGCGGTGCCCGCCTGGCACGGCGCGCACCGCGAACTCCCGTACCTGTTCGCGGCGTCGGCGACCGCCGCGGCGGCGGGCATGGCACTCGTCGTGGCACCGACCCGCGAGTCGGCCCCGGCCCGCTGCGCCGCACTGTTCGCGGCAGCCACCGAGCAACTGGCGTCCCAACGCATGGAACGGCGACTCGGCATGATCGCCGAGACCCTCCGGGAGGGCCGCGCCGGGACGCTCCTGCGGGCAGCGCGTCTGCTGACGGCCGTCGGCGCGGCGGGCGCCGTCTGCGGCACGCTGCTGCCGCCGCGCGCTGCTCGGCCGGTCGCGGCGGCGAGCGGTGCGGCTCTGCTGGCGGGGTCCGCCTGCACTCGGTTCGGTGTCTTCGCCGCGGGTGTCGCCTCCGCCGAGGACCCCCGCTACACGGTCGTGCCACAGCGGGAGGCGCTGCGCGAGCGGCAGGGGTCGACCTGACCCGCGCTCACGGGGTGGAGCGGGGGATCTTCTCGTTCCAAGTCCGGGAGAACACCCTGCGGTCCCCCTCGTAACCGTCCAGCGTCGCGTCGACGATGAAGTGGTCCCGGTCCGCGGTCAGTTCGGTGTGGGTCTCCACCCGGATGTCCCAGTCGGGCCGTCGGAAGCGCATGGTCCAGTCGGATCGACCGGTCGGTGAGCCGAAGTCGTCGGCGACCGAGCCGTACCGTTCGCAGGCGCGCAGGCCGACCTCGATGCCGTTGGCCTCGTACCGTTGCAGGCCGCGGTCCTTCACGATGTCGAGCGTGGAGTGGTAGTCGACAAGGTTCCTGGAGACGGTCCAGGCCTGCTCGGGTTCGGTGAGCGTCGTGACGGCCGGGGGTGCGCAGCCTTCCGGTTCGCCGAACGGTGTCCTCGGCATCTCGTCCGGCTCGTCGAGCGGCCTGACCGGCAGGGTGAGGGACGATCCGCTCTCGTGGACGCTCAGCCGGACGGGTTCGGGTGCCGGCCAGACAAGCGGCCAGTACGACGTGGAGAGGGAGACGCGGATGCTGTGTCCGGGCGGGAAGACCTGGGCCACGCCGTTGAGGGGGACGCGTACGCGGTAGCGCCGGCCGGGTTCCAGGGGGTGCGACTCCTCCAGCGTGTCCCGGTGGGCGAGGTCGAGGACGCCGTAGGTCACGCGGGTGGCGCGGCCGTCGGGGGCGACGTCCGACAGCCTGGCGATGACCTGCGCGGCCGGGCCGCTCGACGCCAGTTCGAGGCCGACGCAGGGGGAGCCGAGGATCTCCATCCGCTCGGGCAGGGGTTCGGTCTGGAAGACGAGCGAGCCTCCGTCCTCCTCCCGTTGGTCGTAGGGGAGGTCGGGCGGCGCGTTGTAGGAGGCCCACTTCCCCGCGAACTGCCCTACGGACAAGGGTGATTGGACGTCGTGCACCCGGTCCGGCCGGGACCCTTCGCTCTCACCGGAGTCACCGTCACCCATGACGACGGCGCGGTCCCGCAGCGCGTACGTCACGTCGCGGATGTGCGGCGAGGGCCAGCTCGGCTCCCCCACCCAGCGGCCGGGGCGTTCCTCGTACGACGTCGACGGGGGCACGCTCTCCTGCATCCAGGCACGCAGCATGGGGCCGTCCATGACGCCGTTGTCGATGCCCTTGAGCCAGTGGTCCCACCAGCGGACGACCTCCTGGAGGTAGCCGATCGCGGGTCCGGGTTCACCGAGGTGCGGGAGTTTGTGCGACCAGGGGCCGACGAGTCCCTTGCGGGGGACGTCCACGTGGCTCAGCAGCCGGGTCACGGCGTTGGAGTAGCCGTCGGCCCAGCCGCTGGAGGCAAGCACGGGGCAGCGCAGCCTGCCGTAGTCCTCGCTGAGCGAGGCGTGCCGCCAGTAGGCGTCGCGGTGTTGGTGGCGCAGCCACTCCAGGACCCATGGGCGGGCGGACTCCAGGCGTTCGTGCCACATGTCCCGCCACCGTTCGCCGACGACGGAGGGGTCGGGCGGGCAGGTGGCGTAGGCGAACATGGTGCCCGCCTCCGCGAGGTTGTCGGAGAGCATCGCTCCGCCGAGGTAGTGCATGTCGTCGGCGTAGCGGTCGTCGGTGAAGGAGGCGATGACGATGGCGGCGAGGCTCGGGGGCTGTCGCGCCGCGACCTGGAGGGCGGCGAAGGCGCCCCAGGAGATCCCCATCATGCCCGTCGTCCCGTCGCACCAGGGCTGGTCGGCGAGCCAGGCGAGGACCTCTTCCGCGTCGCTCTGTTCCTGTTCCAGGTACTCGTCCAGGAGGACGCCCTCCGACTCCCCGGTGCCCCGCAGGTCGACGCGGACGCAGGCGTAGCCGTGTCCGGCGATGTAGGGGTGGTGAATGGCGTCACGGGTGGAGGTCAGGTCGTTCTTGCGGTACGGGATGTATTCGAGGACGGCCGGCACGGGTTCCTGGTCGGAGGAGACCGGCCGCCAGATCCGGGCGGAGAGTCGTACTCCGTCGGCCATCGGGATGGTGACGTGGCTCTGTTCCTGGATCGCGTACGGGAGTTGGTCCACATGTCGCATGTCGGTGCGTTGCTCCTCTCCTGGGGTGGCGCTCACCTGGTCTTCGTGTCGCGTCCGCCCGGTGCCGTGTGGTCGAAGGTCAGGCCGAGGGCGGCGACGCAGCGGTCGAACTTGCGCCGCAGGTCCTGCTCGTCGTCCCCGCCGGTGAAGATGTGCGCCAACTCGTAGCTGTAGCTGTCCTGTTGGGAGATCGAGGAGAGCTTCTGCCCTTCCTGGGGCACGACGTCGACGCGCACCCCCGGGATGTCCCGCTCGATGGCGGCGATCTCCTCGGGGGTCGGCACCTGGTGAACCGTCCCCTCGCCGAACCAGCGGTAGTACCACTTCGCCGCCAGCCGGTACGGGCCCTTTCCGGCCGGCAGTGCGGGGTCCTGTCCGAGGGCCAGGCTGAGCATGCGGTGATGGTTCGGGACGCCGTCCACGTACTCGAACAGCTCGGCGTGCGACTGGGAGTGCCGGGGGTTGATCTCCAGCAGGCTGATCCCGCCGGTCTTCGGGTCGTAGAAGTACTCGATGCTGAAGGTCGCCGAGTCCATGCCGATCCGGCGCATGGTCCGTTCGCTGACGTCGTGCAGTCGCCGGATCACGTCGTCGGGCAGCGTGCTGGGGTACTGGTGGCGCAGAAAGCTCGACGAGTTCGGGTAGTTGATGGAGTCGAGCACCCCGTACACGGTGACCTCGCCCTCGTGCACGTATCCCTCCACCGCGACCTGAATGCCCGTCATCGCCTCTTCGGCGAGGCACACTTGTCCACCGACTCCCCTCATCTCCTCCGGCAGGTCGAGGAGTTCGAGGATCGTCTCGAAGGGTCTGCCGACCCGGGCGATGCCCTTGCGTATGGCCGCCACGGCTGTGCGGAACTCCTCCATGTCCGAGACGCCGTAGGCCAGTTCGGAGGAGTACGACAGGGCCGGCTTGAGCCACATGGGGAAGCCGACGCCCTCGGGCGGCTGCGGATCGTCGCTGTCCAGGTCGACGCGGCCGAAGCCCGGATACTCGTCGATGACCTGTCGTTGCTCCAGCCGACTCCAGTATTTGTGCTCGCACTTGACGACGGATTCGAGGCTGGTGGTGCGGGTGCCGTACTCGCTGCCGAGCATCGGGACGAGGGTGCTGACCGGGAAGTCCCAGTAGCCCACGATCGCGTCGACGGTGCCGTCGTGGGCGTCGAGCACCGCGCGGGCCGAGTCCATCAGCCGCGGAACGGAGACCTCGCCCTCCTGAAGCTCGTCGAGCGACAGCAGTTGGTGGAACCGGTACGCGTCCGCGTCGGGTACGGCCCCGAGCGTGCGGAGGTTCGCCTCGTCGAGACCCACCACGAAGATGTTCTTCCGCGTCTGCTCACGCACTACGACTGCCTTTCGGTCGGGGGCTGGATTCATCGCCGCGTACCCCCGGAGATCGTCGTGAACCGCATGGTCCGGCCGGACGCACCGGGCGAGCGCGCCGCAGACGCACCCCGCCGCCTCCTCAGGCGGCGTGGAGGTGATACACGCTGAACGCCCTGCGGATGACCGGCTGCGCGACATTCCGTACGTGTACGCCTCCGCCGGTCATGCCGTGTTCCGTACCGGCGTGGGCGTGTCCGTGCACGGCGAGGTCGGCGCCCGCGGTGTCCACTGCCTCCGCCAGCAGGTAGCTGCCGAGGAAGGGGTAGATTTCGAGGGGCTCGCCCGCCAGGGTGTCGGGAACCGGGGAGAAGTGCGTGAGGGCGATCCGCACCGCGCACCCCTCGGATGACAGCTCTTCGAGACTCATCCGCAGTCGGTCCGCGCAGCGGCGGCTGTAGCGGACGAACTCCTTCATCAGCGGTTCGCCGAACTCGCTGCCGCACCGTCCGGCGAAGCCGCCGCCGAACCCCTTGGTGCCCGCGACACCGACGCGCTCGCCGTCGACCTCGACGACCGTCCCCTCGCCTTCCAGCACCCGCACGCCCTCGTCACGGAGGATGGCGGTGACCTCTTCCGGCTTCTCGTCGTGGTGGTCGTGGTTGCCGAGGACGGCGACGACCGGCACGGCGAGACCGGACAGCTCACCGGCGACCACCCGTGCCTCCTCGGGTGTGCCGTGCCGGGTGAGGTCGCCCGCCAGGAGCAGCAGATCGGCACAGTCCGGCAGGGTGTCGAACGCGGGCCTGAGGAGCCCTTTGCTGTCCGGGCCCATGTGGATGTCACCGACGGCCGCGACGCGGATCATGGCAGTTCCTCCGGGCGCTCGGGCGGGACGACCTCGGCGATCCCGATGTCCGTGTGGACGGTGAGCCCGGCCAGTTCGCTGCGGACCGCGCGCAGCACGTCCTCGCGGCACACGGCGGTGGGCACGGTCCCCCGGACGGTCACGGCCGCGCCGTGCGTCTCGACACGCAGGCCCAGTTCGCCGCATTCGCCCGCGGCCAGCCGGTTCTCCAGCCGCGCGATCCGGTACTCGATGTTCGTGGCCGGCAGTCCCGGGTCTGCGCCCCGCTCTCCTCCTCGGTCCGTCATGAGGGTCTCCTCACCGGTGTGATCACCCGCAGACGCTCCAGGAGATAGAGAAAGGCCTCCGGCATCGGCTCGTCCGCGCAGTCCGCCCGGATCCGCTCCCAGTCGACCTTCTCGCGCAGCTCCCGTGCGATGGGCAGCACGGCACCGAAGTCGCAGTGGTGCTCCGAGAAGGACGCCAGCAGGCTCCACAGAAGATCGGTGGCGTCCAGCACGGGCATGTGCACCGAGTCCAGGGGCAGTTCCACCGCCCGGCCCAGCAGTTCGGACGTCACCGGCCGATGGGCCATCTCGAAGAGCAGGTCGATGTCCTGGTCCAGGCACTTCGCCTTCCACAGCCAGTCCTCCGGCGGTTCGACGACCGTCAGGCCCGCTTCGGTCAACGTGGCGGCGACGGCCTCCGCGTCCTCCCGCCGTACACAGAAGTCGGCGTCGTGCCCGAGACGGCCCGGTCCGCCGTGGGCGTAGACGGCCGCGCTGCCGGCGAGGGCGAAGCGATGGCCGTCCCGTTTCAGCAGCGAGCCGACCTGTTTGGCCGCTTCCAGGATCGCCTGGTGGAGATCGGGCGGAGGCCCGTCCGCCACGCCCCGCGCTACCACAGGACGCAGATCGGTCACGGTGCCGCCGTCGTCCGCGGCGGCGTCGTTCACCTCGGACATGCCTCCGCCTCCGTCTCCTGCCGTCAGTGGGCCGAGGCCGTCACAGCACCGAGTCAGGGCCTCCGGGGCGGATACGGCCCCTCCAGGCACCGGTCTCGCCGCCACGCTGCTCGATGTAGTCCTTGAAGCGGCGCAGGTCGCCCTTCACCCGACGGTCGATGACACCCAGCATGTCCGCGCCCTTCTCGGCCACGCCGGTGGGCTCGACGTCCATCGTGAGCTCCACCCGGGTGCGGGTGTCGTCCAGCGGCTCGAAACGCACCGAGCCCTGCTGCTGGGTCTCGCCGTCGACGACGCGCCAGGTGATGCGGTCGTCCGGGAACTGGTCGACGATCTCGGTGTCGAACTCGCGCCGCACCCCACCGATCCTGGTGGTCCAGTGGTTGTGCCGCTCGTCGAGCTGTCGTACCTCCTCGACGCCCTCCATGAAGTGGGGGAACTCCTCGAACTGCGTCCACTGGTTGTAGGCGGTGTGGACGGGCACCTCGACGTCCACCGCTTCCTTCACTGTGCTCATCTGTTCCTCCTTGTCAGTGGTTGTTCCGCCCCGGGTACCCTCAGCCCGCCCCCGGCAGACATACCTCCAGGGTTCCGTCCGCGCTGATGCGTGAGGCGAGGGAGGGCTGGGGCGCCGTGGCCGGCCCGGCGACGTTCCAGCCGTCCGAGAGGCGGAAGACGCTGCCGTGCCAGGGGCACTCGACGCAGCCGTCCTCGACCTCGCCCTCCGACAACGGGCCCGAGAGATGGCTGCACCGGTCGGCCAGCACGTCGACATGGCCGTCGGGGTGGCGGTACACCAGCAGGGGCACCTCCCCCAGTTGTCGCCGTACGGGTTTGCCAACGGGCAGTTCCGTGGCGGAGGCCAGCGCGTGCCAGCCGGGAGCCAGCAGGTACGCAACCGGTTCGGCCTTGTTGGCTCCCGCGCCCTGCCGGTAGGCCAGATGCCCGCCGATCGCCCCGGCGGTTCCCGCCACAGCCAGACCCGTATAGGCGAGCAGGCGCCCCAAGCCGGTCCTGCCGGCGCCTCGCGCACGCCAGGACCCGGCGTACAGGCCGACGGCCAGCGCGTTCCCCGTCGCATGCACGAGGCCGGTGCGCGTCTGCTGCTCATGAAGCTCGGCCCAGTCCACCCAGCCCGCCGCGGCGGCCGGCAAAGCCGTCAGGACACCCGTACCGACCAGGAGGCGGCTCTGGCGCTCACAGCCCGGTATCGCGTCCAGGACCGCGGCGGACACCCAGGCGCCGATCGGCAGTTGGACCAGCAGCGGGTGAAGGGGGTGTCCGAGATGGCGGCCGTGCAGCACATCACGGGCCCGGCCCAGGGGCAGCGCGCGGACGGTGTCCCGAACGCGGTCGGCCAGCGGGTCGATCCGGTCCCACTCCCCCAACCTGTCGAGGGCCCGTACGCCCGCCGCGAGCCAGCCGGCCACGTGACCCCCCTCGCGGGGCTCCCGTACGGATGGGTTCGTCTCCCGGGACCGGTCGAAAGGTGTTGTCGGCGCGTTCATGCCCGCCGGGTAGCCACGCGCCTCCGCTTCCAAACCCGGCTGGCGAGGTGTCGGTCGTAAGCGGGACAGACCATGTTTGAGCCGCGACCAGACGTGCACGCGCCTCTTATGGCTCATAAGCGAGAAACAGAACGAAAGTACGAGGCGCCGTCGGCCCGCGACAGCTCGTGGCTGCCGGACCTCTCCGGCGTGGGCGGTGTCGAGTCGGTCCTGGACCAGGGCACAGACGAGCTTGACGCCGTGTACTACGACACCGATGACCTGCGCATCGCCCGGGCGTCGGCGACGCTGCGTCGCAGGACCGGCGGGGCCGACGCCGGCTGGCACCTGAAGCTGCCGCTGTCCGGGGACAGCCGCGAGGAGGTGCAGGCCCCGCTCTCCGACACGCTTCCGGACACTCTGCGAGAGCTGGTCCTCTCCCGCACCCGGGGAGCCGACGTCCGACCGGTAGTCCGGGTCCGTTCCACCCGCCGCACCCGGCACCTCGTCGGCCCCGAGGGCGACGTCCTCGCGGAGCTGAGCGTCGACGCGGTCCGCGCCGACCCCCTGCCCAGCGGGGACACCTCGGCCTCGTGGACCGAGATGGAGATCGAACTCGCCGAGGACTCCGACCCCGCGCTGCTCGACACGCTGGACAAGACACTGCGCGCCAACAGCATCGCCCGCGCGGACCATCCGTCCAAGCTGGCCCGCGCCTTGGAGGAGACCGGGGCAGGAACACAGCCCGGGCCGGACACGTCCGCGCGGACCGACGAACCCGGCTCGGCGGGCGAGGAGATCCTCCGGTACCTCGACGAGCAGGTGAGCGCGCTCGTCGAACTCGACCCCTCGGTACGCCGTGATCTCCCGGACGCCGTGCACAAGATGCGGGTCACCTGCCGTCGGCTGCGCAGCGTCCTGCGTTCCTACCGGCCGGTGCTCGCTCGTGAGGTCACCGACCCGATCCGCGCGGAGCTGAAGTGGCTGGGCGCCGAGCTGGGGGCGGAACGCGATCAGGAGGTCCTCCGGGAACGACTCGGCTCCCACATCAGGACCTCGCCCACGGAGCTGGTCCTCGGACCGGTCGAGGCCCGGCTTCGGGTGTGGGACGTCGCCCGCACCGCGGATGCCCGACAGCGCACCCTCGACGCCCTGCGCTCACCCCGCTACCTGGCGCTCCTCGACTCCGTGGCCACGCTCGTCCAGCGGCCCCCGCTGCGGCGCAGGGCGGACCGTGCTCCGGAGAAGGTGATGGCCAAGGCGATCCTCAAGGAGTACGAGCGCCTCGCCGCCCGGGTGGCCCACGCGATGGAGGTCCCGCCGGGCATGGAGCGCGACACGGCCCTCCACCAGGCGCGCAAGGCGGCGAAGAGGACGAGGTACGCGACCGAACCGGCGCGCTCCGCGCTCGGCAAACCGGCCAAGCGGTTCGGCAAACGCGTCAAGGCCGTGCAGAAGGTGCTCGGCGAGCATCAGGACAGCGTCGTCGCCCGGGACGCCCTGCACCAACTGGCCGTGGCCGCGCAGACGGCGGGAGAAGCCGGTTTCACATGGGGGCTGCTGTACGGCCAGGAGCGGGCCCTCGCCGAACAGCGCGAGCGGGAGCTGCCAGCGGTGTGGGCGGAAGCGTCGAAGTCCGGGACGCGCAAGGCGCTCGCACACTGACCGGCGCACCCTACCTGCGAGGCATCATGAGCACCACGACCCCGAAGAGGACCCCCGGCCGTACACAGAAGGCGGTCGTCAGGGCGCTCCTCGACCGACAGGAATCCACGTATCTTGCGCAGGCGGGTATCAGGCTCCGGAACACGCCCGCGCCGCTTTACCAGGCCCTCGTCCTGGCCGTGCTCCTGTCCGCCCGGATCCGGGCGGATATCGCGGTGGCCGCCGGACGCGCCTTGTTCGAGGCAGGCATGACCACCCCACGGTCCATGGCGAAAGCCACCTGGCAGCAGCGTGTGGACGCGCTCGGCGAGGGCGGTTACCGGCGCTACGACGAGAGCACCGCCACCATGCTGGGCGACGGTGCTGAACTGCTCATCCAGCAGTACAGCGGTGATCTCCGGAATCTCCGCGAGGAGGACGACCCGAAGAAGGCGCTGCGGAAGTTTCCCGGCCTGGGGCCCACGGGCGTCGACATCTTCCTGCGTGGCGTACAGACGGTATGGCCGGAGTTCGCGCCGTACGTCGACAGCAAGGCACTGCAGGGCGCCGAACGCCTCGGCCTCCCCACCTCACCCGGCCGGCTCGCGAGCCTGGTCTCCGAGCACGAACTGGCCCGGTTCACCGACGGGTTGGTCCACGTGGCGCTGGAGAAGCGGCTCGCCGAGGACATTCTGTCGCAGGCGAAGGCGGCATAGCGGGACAGTCGGGCCGGCTGACTGCCGGCGGAAGACACAACGTACCCATAGGTAACGGCAGTTGGTGCTGTTACCTTCCTTCCAGGATTCCTTGGATCTTCCGCGCTCTCCCCAGTCAGCCACCCCTCACCCCCGCATAGAGGCCCCATGCCCGACTCACCGTCCGCCGACCGCTCAGGCGGACGCCACCGCAAGAGCAGAACGACGGCTCCGGCCCTGCGGCGTGCGGCCGTCATCGCCGTCACCACCCCCGTCGCCGGGACGATCCTGTTCGGTGCGTCGGCCTTCGCCGCCGGCACGACCGCCCCCAAGACCGCCGCCGTCACGCTCGACCCCGCCGAGCAGACGATCGCGGACAACCTCAACACCCGTGTCCAGGACACCCGTTTGGGCAGCACGTTCAGCGGGGTCGTCATCGACGCCGCGTCCGACAAGGTCGTCTGGGGCCACGACGCGACCACCGCGTTGATGCCCGCGTCCAACACGAAGCTGGCCACTTCGACCGCCGCGCTGACGATTCTCGGCCCCGACCACCGCTTCACCACGAAGGCCGTCTACGGCGACGGCACCGTCACCCTCGTCGGAGGCGGGGACCGCACCCTGACCTCCGCCGACCTGGAGGCGATGGCCAAGACCGTCGTCGCGGGTCTGAAGAACGCGGGCCTGACCTCGGTGAAGGTGAAGGTCGACGACAGCCTCTTCCCGGCGCCCACCCTCGCCACCGGCTGGAACGACGGCTACTACCCCGACTCCGTCGCCCCGGTACGGGCGTTGGTGGTCGACGGCCACCACGTCACGGACACCTCCCTGGACGCCGGCCAGACCTTCGCGAGGCTCCTCACCAAGCAGGGTGTCACCGTCACCGGGAGCGTCACCCACGGCACCGCCGGCACGGGAACCGTCCCCGTGGCCGAGCACCAGTCCGCCGCGCTGTCGAGCGTCGTGGAGCACATGCTCAAGGTGAGTGACAACGATATCGCCGAGACACTGCTCCGGCAGACCGCGCTCGCGGCCGGCCGTCCGGCCACCTTCGAGGACGGCGTGGCGGTCGTACGCCAGGTGCTCACCCAGTACAACGTGTCGCTCGCCAACTTCGAGATCCACGACGGCAGCGGGCTGTCCCGCTCCAACCGGATCCCGGCGCAGACCATCGCCGACATCCTCGATCTGGCGGACGACCCGGCCAACAGCCAGACCCTGAAGTACATCGTGGACGGACTGCCCGTCGCGGGCGAGGCGGGCTCCACGCTGGGGCCCGAGTGGGGCCGGTTCGACACCGCGGACTCCCAGTGCGCCGTAGGAAAGGTCAGCGCGAAGACGGGCACGCTCACCGGCGCGATCGCGCTCAGCGGACTGACCAAGGCCGGGGACGGGACCTGGAAGGTCTTCTCCTTCATCGAGAACAACTCCACCGCCGACCCGGCCGCCACCAAGGACGCCCTCGACGGCCTCGCCGCCACGGTCAACGGCTGCTGGGCGTAACCGAGTTCGGCCTCCGTGCCGGGCCTTCCCGGCCCGGCCCGGAGGTCCGGCCACGCGCGCCCGCTAGGGTCGCCGTCATGACCACATCCCTTGCCGGCAATGCCTTCGACTCGCTCAGCCTCGACGCCGTGTCCGACCAGGAGGCGTTGCGCCAGGTCTACGAACTCCCCGGCGACGCGGCCCGACGGAAGCAGATGACCGAACTCACCGAGCAGACCCGGCGGTTGATCGGCTGCTCGTCGCTGGTCCTGGTCGCCAGCGCGGATGCCGAGGGCAACTGTGACGTCTCGCCGCGCGGCGGTCCCGCCGGGTTCGTCGCCGTCCTGGACGAACGGACGGTCGCGATACCGGACGCTACCGGCAACAAGCGTCTGGACACGTTGCAGAACGTCATCGCCACCGGACGGGCCGGGCTGCTGTTCGTCATTCCGGGGCGCACCACGACGCTCAGGGTGAACGGCCGGGCCTGTGTCTCCACCCGTCCCGAGTTGCTGTCGCAGTTGACCGCGGTGGGCAAGCCGCCGGCCAGCGCGCTGGTGGTGGGGATCGAGGAGGTCTACCCGCACTGCCCCAAGTCGCTGTTGCGCAGCGGGGCTTGGAAGCCGGAGCAGTGGCTGCCGGCGGACGCCCAGCCGGCCTCGGCCGAGGTGACGCTGGCCCAACTGCGGATGCCGGAGCTGACGATCGCCGACATCGAGCAGGCGGAGGCGGACTCGCTGAAGTACCGGTACGAGTAGCGGGTCGATCGAACAGTGGTCGAGCCCGATCACTTGTGACCGTTTCCCGCGAGTGGGTCCGGCCCCGCTCGCGGGCCGTGCAGGATAGGGCCGTGGTAGGCAATCTCCCTGTCGTGACGACCAGCTTCGTCGGCCGCGAAAGCGAAGTCGACGCAGTCGAAGCAGCATTGGCCCGGCATCGGTCGGTCACTCTCACCGGCGGCGGGGGTGTGGGCAAGAGCCGCCTCGCACTCCACGCCGCCGAGCAGGTCCGGGGCCAGTACGCCGACGGGGTCTGGTGGGTCGATCTCTCCCACCTCTACGACGATCGGCTGCTCACCGCCACGGTCTGCGACGCGGTCGATCTCCTGGACCACAATCCGCGCGCCCCGGTCGAGGCGTTGTGCGAGTGGCTGACCGGCCGGCAGGTACTGCTCGTCTTCGACTGCTGCGAACGAGTGCTGCCCTCCTGCCTCCTTCTGCTGAGTGAACTCCTCGCCTCAGCACCGCAGTTGACCGTTCTGGCCACCAGTAGACAGCCCATCGGCGTGCGGGGTGAACACCGGATCGAGGTGACTCCGCTCTCCCTGGACGACGACGGCGGCGACGCGGTGCGCCTGTTCCACGATCGCTGTGCCACGGCCGCCCCCGGGTTGTCGCTCGACTCCCCCGGCTCCGCCGAAACCGTCCTCGCCATCTGCCGCCGCCTGGAGGGCATCCCGCTCGCCGTCGAACTCGCCTGCGCCCGCCTGCGGGAGAGCAGCCTCACGGAGATCGCCGAGCGCCTCGTCTCACGGCTCGACACCCTCGTCGACGAAACGGTGCGGCCCAGGCGCCACCGGGCCCTGCGCACGGCGATCGGCTGGAGCCACGAACTGTGCTCCCCGCTCGAACGCCTGCTGTGGGCCAGGCTCTCCGTCTTCCGCGGCCCCTTCGACGCCGCCGACGCACAGTCCGTCTGCGCGGGCGGTCCGCTCGACGACGACGCCGTTCCCCGGCTTCTCGAACGGCTCGTCGACCAGTCCGTCCTCCAGCGGGTGGGCACCCGCTACCGGATGCTCGACACCCTGTGCGAGTACGGCGCCATGTGGCTCGCGGAACTCGGTGAGAAGGACACCCTCGCCCAGTTCCATGCCGCCCACTTCGCCGACGTACTGGCCGAGTCCGAAGCCGGCTGGCTCAGTCATCGGCAGGTCGCCTGGTACGCGCGGATCTCGGCGAGCCACAGCGACGTACGCGCGGCCCTCGACCACCTCATCGAGACGGAGCCCGACATCGCCGTGGAGACGGCCGGCCGCACCGGCCTGTTCTGGCCCTGCTGCGGGCACCTCCACGAGTCCCGCGACTACCTCGAACGTGTCCTGGCCCTCGGCACCGCACCGGGTCCCTCCCGCACCCGTGCGCTGTGGGCCCTGGGCATCACGCTCACCCTCCAGGGCGACCACCGGACCGCCCTGCGCATCGGGGAGGAATGCGCCGCCGCGGCGCACCAGGACGGGACCGCGTCCTCGGCGCTCTTCGCCGCCCACACCCTCGGCCTCACCCATCTCATGGCCGGCCGGCCCCAGGCCGCGTACGACGTGTGCGACCACGCCCTGATCACCTACGGCACCTCACCCCCGGCGGGCGCCCCGCAACTGTGCTGCATGGTGATCCGGATCTTCGCCCACTCCGCACTGGGCCGACTGGCCGAGGCCTACGAAGCGGCCACCGCCCTGCACCGTCTCAGCGTCCGCTACGGCGAGCACTGGGCACGGTCCTACGCGTTCCACCAGCTCGCCTTCATAGACCTCGTCCAGGGCCGCGCGCGCGACGCCGAGCGCCATGCCCGGGCCATGCTCACCAGCAAGCACAACCTCAACGACAACCTCGGAATCGCCCTCGCCCTCGACCTCCTCACCGGAGCCAACGCGATCCAGGGCAACGGCATCGCGGCCGCCCGCACCTCCGGCACCGGGAACACCTTCTGGCGCATGCTCGGCCACCCCAATCACGGCACACCCGAACTCTCCGAGGTCCGCGACCAGTGGGAACTGCAGGCCCGCAAGTCGATCGGGGACGACGCCTACGAGAAGGCCTTCCACAACGCTCTGAACAACGACGCCGAGCAAAGCCTCGCCCTCGTGATGCACGGCCCGTCCCCGTCCTGACGGCCGGCACCGGTTCGCCCCGGACGGTGAGAGCGCCGGTCGGCGGATAGAGTTTCGTAGTCCGGAATCCGGTCCGGGCCCTTGGGGGTATCGGGCCGGCGTTCGGCACACGGCCTCGTCGGGCGGTGTGCAACACACTGAAAGCGACAGAATTGATTATGAGTAACGTCTACTTCGACATCACCATCGACGGCGCCCCCGCAGGCCGCATCGTCTTCAACCTCTTCGACGAGGTCGTCCCCAAGACCGCCCGGAACTTCCGCGAGCTGGCCACGGGGCAGAACGGCTTCGGCTACGCGGGTTCCGGTTTCCACCGCGTCATCCCGCAGTTCATGCTGCAGGGCGGCGACTTCACGAACCACAACGGCACCGGTGGCAAGAGCATCTACGGTGAGAAGTTCGCGGACGAGAATTTCGACCTGAAGCACGACCGCCCCTACCTGCTGTCGATGGCGAACGCCGGCCGCAACACCAATGGCTCGCAGTTCTTCATCACGACCGTCGTCACCTCGTGGCTCGACGGCAAGCACGTCGTCTTCGGCGAGGCCGTCGAGGGCCAGGAGATCATCGACAAGATCGAGTCCCTTGGCTCGCAGTCGGGCGCCACGAAGGCCAAGATCGAGATCGCCGCTTCCGGCGTCGTCGAGGCCTGAGCCAGACCCCGTAACAGACCGGGCCCGGCCCTCCCTCTGGGGGGCCGGGCCCGGTCGTCCCCGGTCCCCTCAGACGAGGGTCGCGAGACGCCGTAGCAGAGGCCGTACGACGAGGAGCATGTCCAGCAGGTACGGGACGGCGAGCAGGATGCGCCACTGGTCGGGGCCGAGCGAACCGGTGACGGCGACCACGCCCGCCGACAACGATCAGGCCAGGACCTCGTCGGCGGATCATCGCGGTGTCCCACGCGAGGCCGACGAGGAACATGAGGGCCGCGACGCCGACGGTCGCCAGGGCGCCTCCGGACAAGGGTGTTGGTCCGGAGCCGGTGTGAAGGCTCCGATGTGGTCCTGAGCCCACTGGCTGAAGGTCCGGGCCGGGCGACCCGTCAGCGTGCGTACGGTGTCCTCGACGTGAGCCTTGGCCCCGGCTCTCTGGCGTTCCGCGCTCGCCAGCAGCGCCTCGACGACCGGGGGCGGATATCGGCCGTTCAGCGCGGCCCGGGTCTCGTCCGGGGTCAGTCCTTCGAAGCGCAAGGGGATGCCGAGCAATCGGGCGAGCTCGTGGGTCTGGTCGACGGCGGTGAGGGCCTGCGGTCCGGTCAGGGTGTAGGCGTGTCCGGCGTGGCCCTCCTCGGTCAGGGCTCGTACGGCGACCTCGGCGATGTCGCGGGGGTCCACACAGGCGTTGGGCGACGTCCCGTACAACGCGCGGACGGTGCGCTCGGAACGGACGGAGGCGGCCCAGGAAAGGGAGTTGGACATGAAGGCGCGCGGGCGCAGCAGGGTCCATCGCATGCCGCAGGCGCGCAGCTGGTCCTCGCCGGCGCGCTGCCACCTTGTGATGAGGTCGTCCGCGCGAGGGTCGAGGACGGCCGCCGCGGAGAGTTTCACCACCCGTCGCACTCCGGCCTTGTGAGCCGCCGACAGGAAACGGGCGTCGTCATCGACATCTGCGCGGGTGGTCACGAGGAATGCCGCGTGCACTCCCTCCAGTGCCCGGGCCAGTGATTGCGGGTCCGCGAAGTCCCCGGCCACCGGCTGCGCCCCTGGCAACATCCCCGCGGCCTTGGCCGGGTTCCCGCTCATGGCTCGTACGCGCAGGCCTTCGGGGAGGCCGCGGACCACTTCCCGTCCCACCGTCCCGGTGGCGCCCGTCACCAGGATCACCGGGTCCTCCCTCGCCCATCTATTCCTCCACCTATCAACCTTCTCTTCGCTTTTATATCGATTCCGGGTGAGTTCATCGACTTCTCGCACACCGAAACTTTTCGCTAACAAACAGCGCGGGTGGTTTGTCGGAGCCTGGGTTCCTCGCCGCACCTGTGGGGTACACCTGCCCGGCGCACAGTCAGCGCCCTCGATGTCCGGGTCTCGACGCAGACATAGCGCCGTAGACTATACGAACTGGACGGTTTTTTAACGGGCGGTCAGCCCACGCGCGAGGAAAGAGGTCGGGACATGCCAGAACCCAAGCAGGACCGGGCGATCCGCACCCGACACACCATCCTCGTCGCAGCGGCCGGCGTCTTCGAGGAGCGCGGCTATCAGGCCGCCACCATCAGTGAGATCCTCACCGCCGCCAACGTCACCAAAGGCGCCCTCTACTTCCACTTCAGTTCGAAGGAACAGCTCGCTCAAGGCGTCCTCGCCATACAGGACCGAGGGCTGGCTGTCCCCGTCCGCCCCTGCAAGACCCAGGAACTCGTCGACATCGCCATGCTCCACGCCTACCGCCTCCAGACCGACCCCATGGTGCGCGCCGGTGCCCGCCTCGCCCTGGACCAGGGCGCCGACGCCATCGACCGGGTCGGTCCCTTCCAGTGCTGGACCGCCGTCGTCACCGGCCTTCTCGGCAAGGCCCAGAAGCAGGGCGAACTCCTCCCGCACGTCGACCCCGGCGAGACCGCCGAGGTCCTCGTCGGTGCCCTCGCCGGCGTCCAGGCGATGTCCCAGGCCACCACCGCCTACGAGAACCTCCCCCGGACCGTCGCCGCCCTCCTTCGCCACACGCTCCCCTCCGTCGTCCACTCCTCGGTCCTCACCTCCCTCGATCTCACCACCCGACGCGGCCACACCGTCGACAAGGAGATGCGGGACCACCCGCAAGACGCCTGAACCACGCTGCCGCTGCCGACTGATCGTCATCCCCGTTGCCAGCACCCGGAGTTGACGCCGATGCCGTGCGCCTGGGCCACCACGACCGGCGAGACGGTGTGCGGGCTGGGCGTACACGACGCTCGTACCCGACACGAGCAAGGAGCGGACATCGGCCGTGGTGATGTTCATGCGCCGGGCGGGGATCATCGGCGGGCCCGCGAGCGAGTTCCGCCCACTGCACGGGCGCCATGTCTCCCCCAGGATCGTCGGCGCCGTGTAGATAGGCCGGGCGGCTGTGGCGCGGAGGGTCATCCCTCTCGTACGGATCCGTCCTCCCGTTTCCGGCCGGAGGGGCCGGGTTCGGGGTGGGCCTCGGTGAGTTCGGGCTCCAGGCCCTCCGTCAACCCGGTGGGTCCACGACCCGCGTCCGTGCGCCAGGCCTCGAAGGCCCAGGTGGTGAGAGCGACGACGGCGAGGCCCAGGAGCCAGCCGCCCACGACGTCGCTGAACCAGTGGACGCCGAGCGCGATACGGGTGAAGCCGACGCCGAGCACGGACACGACCGCGACGCACCAGCACGGCGTCCGCAGGGCGCGAGGCACCATCGGCAGCAGGACCAGCAACAGGATCGCGAACGAGGTGGTCGCGGTCATCGCGTGTCCCGAGGGGAAGGAGAACCCCGGTGCGTGTGCGACCGGGTCCTCCAGGGAGGGTCTGGCCCGCTCGACCACCGTCTTGACCAGCAGCCCGATGAGTCCACCGGCCGTGGCCGTCACGGCGGACCAGGCGGCCAGTCGCCAGGCCCGGCGGAACAGCAGCCACACGGTCAGCAGCGCGACGATCGTCCGCAGGGTGAGCGGATCCCAGACGTAGTCGGACAGGAAGCGCAACGTGTCCGTCCACGCGGGGTGTTCGAGGGCGGTCTCGTTCAACTCCCGTGCCGCGCCCGCGTCGAGACGGCGCAGCGGCTGCCAGTGGCCCTCGACCAGGACGAGCAGCAGGCCGAAGGGGATGGCGGCGCAGGCGGCGACCGTGACCGAGGCGAGCAGGTGGATGCCGAATCTCCGGTCGGCCGCCTGGCGGCGACGGAGGTCGCGGACGCGTCGGGCCGTGGCACGGACCATGGTTCACACTCCCGGGTCGTCTGAGATCGGACCCGGTCGCCGTGCCCGCACTGCCTCCAGCTGTGCGGCGAAGGACAGGCCCAGGAAGAGGGCGATGGAGGTCAGGTAGGCCCACAGCAGCAGCGACATGAAGGCGCTGAGCGGGCCGTAGACCGTGTCGAAGGAGCCGCTGACGCCCAGGTACAGGCTCAGCAGCCAGGTCAGGGCCGTCCACAGGACGAGGTACACGGCGGCGCCGAAGGCCAGCCAGGTGTAGCCGGGCTGCCGGCGCCGGGGCGAGCGGCGGAAGATCGCGCTGGCCGAGAGGAGGGCGAGCAGCAGGCCGAAGGGCCAGCGCAGGATCTCGCAGAGGATCCTGGCGCCGCCGTCGAGGTGATACACCGTCACCGCCGCGGCGGCCAGGTCGCCGCCGGCCACCATCACGATGAACCCGAGGCCGAGCGGGATCCCGGCGCTCAGTGACATCACGAGCCCGCGCAGGTACTTCTGGCGGAAGGGGCGGTCGCGTTCGTTTCCGTAGATCCGGTTGGCGCCGCGTTCGATCTGGCACATCGCGGTGGTGACGTTGACGAGTGAGAAGAGCAGCCCGAACCAGAGGGCGAGCTGGTCGCCGTCCCCCGCGCTGTGGCGGCTGCGGTCCAGTGCGTCGTCGACGACGTCGGCGCTGGGTCCCTCCGCGATCCGGTGGATGGTCAGTTCGGCGAGTCTGCCGATGTCCTCCGTGTGCAGCGCGGTGGAGAGCCCGACGAAGGCGATGGCCAGCGGGATCACCGCCAGCACGGTCTGGAGGGCGAGCGCGCGGGAGTGGCTGAAGCCGTCGGCGTAGCGGAAGCGGACGAAGGAGTCGCGCAGCAGCGGCCAGCGGCCGTAGCGGCGCAGTGAGGTCAGGGCCTCGTCGGCCGAGAGGTCGTCGCCGGTCATGTCGCGGGTCTCGGGGACCTTGGTGGCGGTGCCCATTCACTTCTCCCGGGTGGGCAGCATGACGGTCAGCGCGCCGGGCCTGACCTCCGCGGTGAGGCGGCGGCCATGGGACACCGGGTCGCCGTCGAGTTCGCGCGACTGCGGTACGGCGAAGGTGAGTTCGGCCCGCCGGAAGGTGAGGAACTCCACCGGTACGCCCTTCTTCCCGGCACTTTCGGGGGCGAGTGTGTCCAGGGTCGTGGGACGCGTGTCGCGCCCGCGGCCGCGCATCAGGACGCCCAGGGCGCGCATCCATCCGCCGGGGCCGCGCGGGTCGAGGATCAGCAGGTCGAGCAGTCCGTCGTCGGGCCGGGCCGCCGGGAGGAGCGTGAGACCGCCTTGTACGGTGCCGACGTTGGCGAGGAGCACCATGCGGGCCGTACGGTGCAGGACAGGACCGTCGTCGAGACGGACCGTCAGCCGTATGCGGGGCGTGCGCAGGGTGCCGAAGGTGGCGAGTACGTAGGCGAGCCAGCCCACGGCGGACTTGGCGCGGTCGTCGGTGTGTTCCAGCATCGCGGCGTCGAGCCCGGCTCCGGACATCGCGGTGAAGTGGGTGGGTGTGAGCCCGTCGCCCTCGATGCGGCCGAGGTCGATGCGGTGCGGGGTGCCGGACAGCGCGGCGTCGAGCGCGTCGGTGGGGGTGAGCGGCAGGCCGAGGTTGCGGGCCAGCAGGTTGCCGGTGCCGCAGGGCACCACGACGAGGGGTACGTCCGTGCCGGCCAGGGCGTCGGCGGCCGCCCTGATGGTTCCGTCGCCGCCGCAGACCACGACCAGCGTCGCTCCGTCGCGGACCGCGCCGGCCGCCTGGCCGGTACCGGGATCGTCGGCGGTGGTCTCGATGAACTCCGGTGCGCGGTGGCCGTGTTGTTCCAGGACGCGGCGCAGCTTCTCGCGGTCCGCCTCGCCGGTGACCGTGGGGTTGAAGATCAGGGCGGTGCTGCCCGGTTCACGTTCCTCGACGTCGACGGCCGTACCCCTGCGCCCCGTTGGGGCGGTCACGGACCCGTCGGTGAACAGGGCACGGCCGACGATCAGCAGGGACAGGGCGCCGTTGGCGATTCCGCCGATCACGTCGGTGGGGTGATGCATGCCCCGGTAGAGCCGGGAGACGCCGACGACCAGCGGCATCAGGAACAGCAGCCCGGCCAGCGGCCACCGCCACGGCCTGCGCACCCGGGACAGCACGAGGACCGCGAGTCCCGCGTAGAGCGCGGTGGCCGCGCCGGTGTGGCCGGAGGTGTAACTGGACGTGGGCGGCGAGGAGTCGAGGCGGTGCACGTCCGGCCGGGTGCGGTCCACCGACTCGGTGACGACCAGGAACACCAAGGCCTGGAGCGAGACGGCGACGGCGAGGAAGACCGCCTGACGCCACATCGGCAGCCTGGGGACGAGAACCAGCGCCACGCAGCTCAGCAGGGTGACCGCGATCACCGTGAGCGTGTTTCCCGCCTCCGAACCGAGGTACGACAGGGTGGTGAGCGGGCCCGTACGGATCCGCTCCAGCCCCTCGTTGACGTGGTCCTCGACCGTCAGCGGCCACACCTTCCGGGCAGGTCCCGTGATCAGGAGCCCGAAGCCCACGATCAGGGCGGCCTGGCCGACGGCCAGTGCGCCGATGCGCGCCGCGGTGGTGCCGGTACCGCGAGGCAGCGCGAACGAGCGGCGGACCGGTCGGACCTCCTCGGCTTCGTCCCCGGTCGCTCCTACGGCTCTTCCCGGCACGGCGGTCGGCATCGGGGCTCCCACGGGTCGGCGCCTCGCGGCGGACTTCGGCCGGGTGACGTTCGCACCCGATGCACCGCCGTCTGCCCCCGAAACGGAGGCGCAGACCCTCTGTGACGTGGCAATCCACGAATCCGCGCCCGGCGGGTGCCGGAAGATACCGGTGGGGCGTCCGTCGACGTCGACGTGTCGGACGCCAGTCCTCGTCGCTCGCCGCCGTGGGAGTGCCGCCGGGCCCGGGCCCGGTGCCGGGTCAGAATCCGATGCTCTCCCGGAGCAGCAGGACGGTGCCGCGACCCGGGTGGGGTTCCGCGTTGAGGATGAGCAACCGGTTGATCGCGCTGGGCGACCCGTACACCGCCTGGGCGCGGGTGTTCTCCAGCGGGAGCGCGTGCTCCTCGACCCGGCGGAGCGCTGTGCTCAGGTCGGGCACCACCTTCTGTGCGCCGACGATCCAGACGGCGTGGCCCGCTCCGCCCGCGTTGGCGGGGAGTTGGCTGCCGCTGCCCGAGGCGAGGACGAGTGAGCCGGTCTCGGTGACCGCGGCGACGCTGTTGACGACGAAGTCGGGGCCGGCGACCAGCTTGCGGATCTCGTCCGCGCCGGTGGCACGGTCGATGCCCAGCACGCGGGGCCTGATGGCGTCGTACCGACCGCCGGTGTTGATGTCCTCGTCGATGCCGGACAGCCGGAGGGTCTCGCTGGCTCCGGTGAACACGCTGACGCCCTCGGGGATCAGCTCCTTGACGCGGATGCGCGCGGCCGACGCGTCGTCGAGGATCTCGGCGGCGAAGCCGCCCGCGCGCAGCGCGCCGGCTGCCCGCTCCAGCCGTTCGGCCGAAGCCGGCTCTGCGAAGGAAGCGGCCGTGGTGTCTGCTTGGTCGGCCCCGGAACTCCCCGCCGAGCGGGGCGCAGTGCCCGCCAGCGGGGAGGTGTCGAGGTACCTGACCTCGTACACCCGCTCGGCGAACTTCCAGCCCTCCGTGGTGCGTTGGTAACGGTCGTGGTAGACGGCGTAGTTAAGCCCCTGGCGTCCGTCGAGGGTGCGGGCGAGTTCCTGGATGTAGGCGCGGCCGGTCGCGGTGTGGCCGTCGAGCAGGATCGAGCCGGGGTGCGTGTTCTGCACGAAGAAGTCCCACTGGCTCTGCAGCCGTTCTCCCCCGGCACGGATCTCCTCACGGCCGACCAGCTCGACGGGGATGTTGGGCATGCGCAGGACGCCGTCCGAGGTGAACAGCGATGCCATGCGGGGCCGGTCGCGCATCATGGCCGCGTCGGTGAACTCGCCGCGCAGCGCCTCGATCTCGACCCGGTCCGCGATGAGTTGGAAGTCGTTTTGGAAGTCGTTCATGGGAGTCGCTCCTCCGTCGTGTTGTCGTCCTCATCCGTTACGACAACGCGGCCGTTCGGAATGTGAGGCGGGGCGTCGGCCTCACATTCCGGAGGTCTGTCCTGTCGTAACGGGTAGAGGCACGGAAGCGAGCAGGAGAGAGGGCCGACCATGAGCAGCAGTGCCGATACCGGCGACGATCGGAGCGATCCGGGCCTCAGCGCGATCATGAGCGAGCGGCGCCATCTGATCAACCTCGGCTATCGGCTCACGGGGTCCCTCGCCGACGCCGAGGACGTCGTGCAGGAGACCTATGCCCGCTGGTACGCCATGTCGGCACGGGAACAGCGGGCCATCGAGTCGCCCGGTGCCTGGCTGGTGACGGTCGCCGGCCGCATCTGTCTGAACCTGCTCGGCTCGGCACGGGCCAGGCGGGAGACCTATGTGGGCGACTGGATCCCGGAACCGTTGCCTGAGCCCACGGAGTGGATCACCGGGCACTCCGGCGCCGGCGGGAACGACCCGGCCGACCGGATCACCCTCGACGAGTCCGTGACGATGGCCTTCCTCGTCGTCCTCGATGCGATGACCCCGGCCGAGCGCGTCGCGTTCGTCCTGCACGACGTCTTCCGCTATCCCTTCGGCGAGGTCTCCGAGATCGTCGGCCGTACTCCGGCGGCCTGCCGCCAACTGGCCTCGTCCGCCCGCCGACGCATCCGCACCGCGCGGACTCCGGCGGGCCCCAGTACCGAACAGGCCGCCATCGTCCGTCAGTTCAGGACGGCGTGGGAGGCCAAGGACATCGACGCCCTGATCGGCCTGCTCGACCCCGCCGCCACGGCGACCGCCGACGGCGGCGGCCTGGCCGTCACCCACCTGCACCCGATCGTGGGCGGCGAGCAGATCGCCCATGCCTACGCCGAGATCGCCCGCGTGGCGGGCGACCGCACGACGTTCCTGGAATGCACGGTCAACGGCCTGCCGGGCCTGGTGGCACAGCAGAACGGCACGATCGCGACCGTGTTCGCCTTCGAGATCGCGGGCGAGCGGATCAGGCGTATCTGGGCGGTGCGGAACCCTGAGAAGCTCCGTCCGTGGGGCGTTGACCGAGGGGTGCCTTCCGCATAGGCACGCGATCGGAATGTGAGCTGTACGGGCTCCCGCCCCTCAGCCGTCGTAACAGACAAAGACCCGTGGCGGGCCGCCCTCCTCCGGGACGGTCAGTTCGTCGGCTCGGCGCATGCCCTGGGACACCGTTTCTCCGGTTCGGGGATCGATGACCCGGTAGCACCGGGGGAACGTCCCGGCGGTTCCGGGGTTCAGTCGCAGGGGGCCTCCGTGTTCGACGTAGGCGATGTAGAGGGTGCCGTCGGGGGTGCTCAGGGCTCTGGAGGCCATCGCGCGGTCCCAGTCGGGGTGCATGTCGGTGGTCGGCAGGCCGTCCAGGATGCGGCCGAGCAGGCCTGTGTAGTGGGAGCCCTCGAAGTCCAGCGCCTCTCTCCAGCCGCAGCCCGGGGCCAGGAAGTACGGCTCGTGGCCCGGTTCCTCCGCGTGCAGCCGCCACTGCCAGAGGCTCCCGGCACCGTAGACGACGCCCATGGTGCCGCCGGCGCACAGATTGGACCAGGCCTCGTGGCCCTGCCACCAGCCCGCGCCCTTCCCCGTCTCCCCCGAGTTCTCGTATGTGGGCTCCCCGTTGGCGACGCCCTTGGGCGGTTCGTTGTGTCGCATGTCGGCGACCCGCTCGGGAAGGTGCTCGCCGGAGTGGCCGGTCTGGCACCACTGGAAGTCGAGCCAGGCGGCGGCCTGGTGGGCGCGGCTGCGGCCGTGCGGGTAGTAGTGGATGCCGCAGGGCTGGCCGTACGCGTCCCATGCCTCGATCTCCGCGCCCCCGGCGGCGATCTGCGGTTCCTCGCCCGAACCGTCCGCGCCCGCCAGGTAGATGACGGGACGAGCGCCGTAACGGGCCACCAGGTAACGGCAGTAGCGCGCGTATTCCACCGGCGGCACCACCTTGCCCGCCACCGATCCGCCCTTCCAGCCGAAGCCCTGGAAGACGGGCTGCAGAACGGGGACCAGGCCGTGGTCGCCCAGGATGTCCAGTAGCCGATCCAGGTATTGGAAGTAGGCCGGGTCGAGGTCTGTCAGGTGACCGTCCTTCAGGTCCTCGAAGCCGACGGCGAAGCCTTCGTCCACGGTGCGGTCGCGGGGGCCCCTCACGCGCATGTCGGGTTGCACGCTCATCAGCAGGACGGCGTTGAACCCTTTCGCGGCGCGGTCGGCGGCGTAGACGCGCGCGTCGTCGGGCGTGGCTCGCCAGGGCAGCGCCCAGGCCGTGTCGGCGACCAGGAGGGCGGGGGTGCCGTCGGCGTGCACCAGGCTGCGACCGCCCGGGGACATGCGCCAGAAACCGTGCTCCTCGAAACGGTGGACGGGATCGGCCTGCACCACGGTGAGTTCACCGGTGCGGCCGACAAGTCCGGGGTCGTCGACGTCGCCGTCCGTGCGCCAGCTCCAGACTCCTGCGGCCACCGGCGAGGCGAACCGCACGCGCCAGGTGGAGCCTCCGTCCCAGAAGGCGGGGCGTCGCAGGACGGTTCCGGTGGGCACGTGGGTGAAGTCGGCCCACAGCTCGACGCCCGTGTACGGATCGGGGTGGCCGTGTTCGGCGGTGAACGACAGCTCGGTCTGGCGCCAGGCGTGGATGTTCATGGTCCGGGGTCCTCGGGTGTGCGGGAGGCTCAGGGGCACAGCTCTGCGGGCGGTGGGGCGTGCGCGACCCCGTTCACTGCCACGTCACTTCGGTGGCCGCACCGACTCCCTCATCACCAACTGCGTGCTCAGGACCACATGGTTGTCACCCGTGATGGTCTCCTCGCGGTCCAGTGCCAGGCGTACGGCGGTCCGGCCCAGTTCCTCGTACGGGACACGGACCGTGGTGAGGGACGGCGTCAGGTCCGCGGCGAAGGGGACGTCGTCGAAGCCGATGAGCGACACGTCACGGGGGACCCGGAGGCCCGCCTCGCGCAGGGCGGCCAGCACGCCGATGGCGATCGCGTCGGTGCCGGCGAAGACGGCGGTGAACTCCAGGCCGGCGTCCAGCGCGTCCCGCACCCGGCGGTAGCCCGAGGCGCGGGTGTAGAGCCCTGGAAGGTCCAGTTCCTCCTCGTAGGGGACCGAGTGGGCGCGCAGCGCGTTGAGATGACCTTCGCGGCGCTGTTCGGAGCTGCTGAAGCCGGGCGCGCCGCCGAGGAAGAGGATGCGGCGGTGCCCGGCGGCGATGAGGTGCGAGGTGGCCTGGAACGCGCCGCCCCGGTTGTCGTAGTCGACGACGGTCGCCGGGATTTCGGCGGGCAGCGCGGGGCGTCCGACCAGCACCAGACGGGAGCCGGCGGCGTCGAGGGCCTCGGCGTACTCGGACATACGGCGGTGGTAGGCGTCGTCAGGGACCACGCCGCCGACGAGGACGACCGCGGCGGCGTGCTGCTCCCGCATGAGCTGGACCAGGTCGGTCTCGCGAGCGGCGTCGCCGCGCGTAGAGCACACCAGGCTGAGCCTGCCCCGGCCGGTGGCCTCCTGCTCGACGCCGGCGGCGACATGGGCCAGCGAGGGGCCGGTGATGTCCTGGATGACCAGGGCGACGGGACCGGCCACGGCTCCGGAGAGGGCCTTGGCATGGACGTTCACCACGTAGTGCAGTGACTCCACGGCCGCCATGACGCGGGCCCTGGTTTCCGCCGACACCGGATAGTTGCCGGCCAGGGTGCGGGAAACGGTTGCTACCGAGACCTCCGCTATCGCCGCGACATCGCGGATGGTGCTCGGCCTGTCCGACCGGGTGCCTTTCCGTTTGGGCCTGCTGGCCGTGGAGCTCTTGCGGGCGCCGTTCCCGTTATCCGTCACAAGGCCGACGTTACTGCATCGACAACCCTTGCGGCCCGGTCGCGACAGAAACTAGCGTGCTCAGGCAGTAAACGATTTCTACGATCGATCCTGTCCCTGGAGCCGCCACCATGCCCACAGCCATGCCCGCCACCCACCTGTGCTGGGGTCTGGACGACCTGTCGCTCCTCCTTGCCTGGGAACCGACCGGGCCGGTGAGGCTCCTGGCCGCGGGCGAGCCGTCCGCGCTGCCCGATCCCGAAGCGGAGCCGGAACGGTGCGCGGCGCTCGCCCGGCGGGCCCTGCCCGTGGTGGAGATCCAGACCACGGACGGCGGCCGGCTGGGCACCTCGGGCAAGCGCCATGTGGACGGGGCGATGTCCCGCGGCATGCGGTACGCGGGGCACGAGGAGAGCCGGAGCGGCGATGTCCGCCGACTGCGGGTGCGCATGTCCGACGATGCCACCGGTCTGCTGGCCACCGCCGTCTTCACCCTGCGCGCGGGCATACCGGTCCTGCACGCCGAGGCCCAGGTGGAGAACACCGGCCCGCAGGCGGTCGGGCTGGAGTACGTCTCCTCCCTCGCCCTGTCCAATCTGGCGTGCCATCTCCCGGACACCGAGCGCTGGGAGGACGGCCTGTCCCTGTGGCTGGCGGCCAACCCGTGGAGCGGTGAGTTCCGCTGGTCCGAGGCCACTCTGGCCGAACGCGGCTTGTACGACGTCGGCATGGTCGCCTTCGGCCAGACCGGCTCGAAGAACCGGATCGCCGTGACCAGCACCGGCTCCTGGTCCTCCTCCGAACACCTGCCGATGGGTTGTCTGGAGCAGCCGTCCACCGGCCGCGCGCTGCTGTGGCAGATCGAGCACAACGGCTCCTGGCACGCGGAACTCGGCGACCGCTTCGACGACGTGTACCTGGCCCTGTCCGGCCCCACCGACCGCGAACACCAGTGGCGCCGCCGGCTCGCTCCCGGGGAGTCCTTCCGCACGGTCCCGGTCGCTCTCGCCATGGTCCCCGAGGGCGGCTTCGAAGCCGCCGTCACCGCGATGACCGCGCACCGGCGCGCGACCCGGCGCCCGCATCCGGACCACGATCAACTCCCCGTGGTCTTCAACGACTTCATGAACAGCCTGATGGGCGAGCCCTCCACCAAGGCGCTGCTGCCGCTGGTGGACGCGGCGGCGGCAGCCGGGGCCGAGGTCTTCTGCATCGACGCCGGCTGGTTCGACCCCGAGCCGCCCGGGACCGTCGGCCCGGGCGGGGTGCCGGGCTGGTGGGACTCGGTGGGCGAATGGCGGGAGGCGGCGTCCCGGTTCCCGGGCGGCCTGGACGAGGTGATCGGGCGGATCCGCGGCGCGGGCATGGTGCCGGGACTGTGGCTGGAGCCCGAAGTCGTCGGTGTCCGCAGCCCGATCGCCGCCGAGCTGCCCGAGGAGGCGTTCTTCCGCCGTGACGGTGTCCGGGTGGTGGAGTGGGGCCGCCACCAGCTCGACCTGCGGCACCCGGCGGCCCGCGCTCACCTGGACACGGTCGTGGACCGGCTCGTGCGCGACTACGGAGTGGGCTATCTCAAGCTCGACTACAACATCGACATCGGTGCGGGCACCGACGGCCCGGACGGCGGTGACAGCCCCGGCGACGGTCTGCTCGGCCACAACCGTGCCTACGTCGACTGGCTCGACGGTGTCGTCGACCGGCACCCGGGCCTGGTGCTCGAAAGCTGCGCGGCCGGGGGCAGCCGTACGGACCACGCGATCCTCTCGCGGCTGCCGATCCATTCCGTCACCGACCAGCAGGACTTCCGGCTGCTGCCCGCCATCGCCGCCGCCGCGCCCACCGCCGTCACCCCGGAGCAGGGCGCGATGTGGGCCTACCCCCTGCCCGACCACACCGACGCCGACCTCGGCACGGTGATGGTCTCGGCCATGCTCGGCCGGGTCCACCTCAGCGGCCGCCCCGACCTGCTGACCGAGGCCCAACTCGCCGTCGTACGCCGGGCGTTGGACACGTACAAGACGTACCGCCACTTCCTGCCGACGGCCCATCCGAGTTGGCCGCTCGGTCTGCCGGGCTGGCGGGACGACTGGATCGCCCTCGCGCTGACCGCCCCGGACGATGCCACGACCTTGCTGGCGGTGTGGCGCCGCGAGGGGGCGACCGAGAACGTGTCGATACCGCTGCCCTGGATCCCCGAAGGGACGCGTCCCCGCGTGCTGTTCGAGTCCGACTCCGGCGTGGACCTCCACTGGGACGCCCGCGCGGGCGCTCTGCGCGTCGGCATCGCGACCGCTTCGGCCGTACTGGTCGCCTTCGACCGGCGGTAAGCGCAAAGGGGGTCCGCCCGCGGCCCGGTCGCGGGCGGACAACACCACAACCCTGCGGCCACCGTGGCGCCACAACGCAGCCACCAGAAACGTGTCGATACCGCTACCCCGGATCCCCGGCAGCGACCTCGACCGAGACGCCCACGCAGACGCCCAACGGGCCGGGACCCCAACCACTTCGGCCGCACTCATCGCCCTCGACCGGCAATAAGCACCCACAGAAGCCCGCCCCCAGCCCAGTCACGAGCGGACAACACCACAACCCTGCCGACGCCGTGGCGCCACAACGCAGCCACCAGAAACGTGTCGATACCGCTGCCCCGGATCCCCGAACGAACGCACCCCCGCACGCTGTTCGAGGTCGGAACCGGTATCGACCTCGACCGGGACGCCCGCACGGGTGCCCTGCGCGTCGGCATCGCGACCGCTTCGGCCGTACTGGGCGCCTTCGACCGGCGGTAAGCGCAAAGGAAGTCCGCCCCCGGCTCGATCGAGGGCGGACAACACCACAACGTGGCGCCGCGAAAGAGCCGGCAAGAGCGCGCTGCCGCCCCGGATCCCCGAAGGAGCGCACCCCCGCGTGCAGTTCGACTCCGGCTCCGGCGCCGACCTCCGCCGGGACGCCCGCGCCACTGCCCTGCGCGTTGATGTCGCGACCACTTCGGCCATGCTGATCGCCTTCGACCGGCGGTGAGCACCCGCGGGAGTCCTCCCCGGCCCAGTGGAAGGCGGGGCCGGGCTTCCGAGCCGTGGCGGGGCAGCCGTCAGGGGCCGAGGATCAGGCGCTGTTGACCAGGTCGGCCTGGCGCACGGCGCAGGCGAGCGGCGCGCCCGCGCCGAGCAGCGCCAGTTCGTCGACGACGGTGCGGCCCAGGCGCTCCAGCTCGTTGCCGAGGGAGCCGGCGATGTGCGGGGTCAGGAAGACGTTGGGCAGCCCGTACAGCGGGGAGTCCGCGGGCAGCGGTTCCGGCTCGGTCACGTCGAGGACCGCGCCGATCCGTCCGGAGACCAGTTCGTCGGCGAGCGCGTCGGGATCGACGAGGGCGCCCCGGGAGGTGTTGATGAACACGGAGCCGTCCGGCATCAGCGACAGCCGTCGGCGGTCGAGCATCCGGTAGGTCTCCGGGATGTCCGGCGCGTGCAGGCTGACGATGTCGCTGGTGCGCATCAGTTCGTCGAGCGGCACGAGCGCGGCGCCCAGGGCGGCGGCCTCGGCGGCGTCGACGTAGGGGTCGTGCAGCGTCACCGTGAAGTCGAAGGGCCGCAGCAGTTCGAGCAGGCGGCGTCCGACCCGGGAGGCACCGATGATGCCGACCCGTCTGCCCAGGTTGCCGATCGCGGCGTGGTCGGCGGGCGGCGGGTACACGTGCTCGGCACGGAACCGCTCCCGCAGCCCGAAGGCGTCCTTGCCGGCCAGCAGGATCGCGGCGAGCGTGAACTCGGCCACCGGAAGCGCGTTGGCCTGCACGGCGCTGGACACCGAGACACCCCGGTCCCAGACCTCGGGGGCGAGCAGGTTGCGTACGCTGCCCGCCGCGTGCAGCACCGCCCGCAGCCGGGGCGCGGCGGCCAGGACGGCCTCGTCGACGCGGGGGCAGCCCCAGCCGGTGATCAGCACCTCGGCCTCGGCCAGTGCCCCGGCCGTCGCGGGATCGCCGAAGTCCTGTACGACCAGGGCGGGGTCGATCCGGGCCAGGGCCTTCAACCGTGTCATGAGCCGGGGCGGGAAGAGCTCGGGAAGGTGCTCCGGGTTCATGGCGAACACGGCACGTGGCAGCTCTGACGTGGGCATGGAACTCCACTTTGCAGCGAGGTGGGATGGAGGCAGCGGTAGTAAACGTATTCCAAGCTAGAGCTCGCCAGGCGGGTCGGTCAACGCCGTTGCGCAGGTGACTCACTCGGGAACGCCACACCTCTGACCTGAGGCGAACGCGAAAACCACAGGCCAAAGTCCTCTTCTGGGTAACTTTCTCGCAAGATCGGTGAAACAAATGCCCCCATCCCTCTTGTGGTGTCGCCCTCCTAGGTCCTACCGTCCACGGGAAACGGTTACTGAAACTTCGTAGCCACCCCCTCTTGTCCTTGCCTTCAGCAGCCCGCGTCCTCCCCCCGCCGCAGGCGCTGTCCGCCCTTCTCCGGAGGACCGATGAGCACCATCCGTACGAGAGCCCTTGCCGGCGCGGCCACTGCCCTCTCCCTGTCCCTTGTCCTGAGCGCCTGCGGCGGCGGGAGCGACGACTCGGCGACCAAGACCACCAAGGGCAAGGTGCAACTGGAGTTCTGGAGCTGGACCGAGGGCATCCAGCAGCAGGTCGCGGTGTGGAACAAGGAACACCCCGACACCCAGGTCAAGTACGTCAACGCGGCCGGCGACACCGTCTACCAGAAGCTGCGCGCCGCCGTGACCTCCGGCAACGCGCCCTGCCTGTCCAAGATGGACGGGATGAACCTGGCGAACTTCGCCGCGGACGGGCTGCTCACCGACATCACCAAGATCGCCGCACCGTACAAGGCCCGCTACACCACGCCCGCCTGGAACGCGGTCAGCCCCGGCGGTGCCACCTACGGCATCCCGACCGGTTCCTCCCCGCTGTTCACCGCCTACCGCGCGGACCTCTTCCAGAAGTACGGGATCAAGGCGCCCACCACCTGGGCCGACGTGATCGCCGCGGGCAAGGCGGTGCAGAAGAAGGACAAGAACGTCAAGATCTTCAACATGGCGGGCGAGGACCCGAGCACCCTCGTCGACCTGTCCTGGGAGGCCGGCGCGGCCTGGTACAAGGTCGTCGGCGACCACTGGGAGATCGGTCTCGACTCACCGGACGCGCTGAAGGCCGGCGACGTCGTCCAGCAGCTGGTCGACAACAACCTCGCCTCCAACGCCTCCTACTCCGACCCGGGTGTCTTCAAGACCTGGGACCTCGGCAAGACGATCCTGATGACCACCTCCACCTGGCAGTTGCCGATCTACGACACCAACTTCCCCAAGTCCAAGGGCAAGTGGCAGCTCGCCGACGCACCGGTCTTCGACACGGCCCACCCGCAGACGTCCAGCAACTTCGACGTGACGGCCGTACTGAAGGGCTGCAAGTACCCCGACCGCGCCGCCGAGTTCGCGTCCTGGCTGTCCAGCAGCAAGGAGTCGCTGACCGCGCTCACCGACCCCGCGTCCAAGTCCGGGCTCTTCCCCGCGGTCAAGAACGTCTCCCCGTACGTCGACAAGATCATCCCGACGGAGATGTTCAACGGGAAGTCCGACAGCGCCCAGGTGATCGAGACCGCCGCGTCCCGGGTCGGTGAGCAGTGGCAGTACGGCCCCGACTACGCGGCCATGTACTCCGAGATGCAGAAGCAGTGGGGCAAGGTCATGAACAAGCAGATGACCGTGAAGGCCATGCTGACCCACCTGCAGAGCTGGGTGCTCGCCGACCTGAAGAAGAAGGGCGTCAAGGCCGTCGCCGCCAACTGACAGCCAACGACCCACAGCACATCTCACCTGGAGACATCCGTGTCCACCCTCACACGACCCCCCAAGGTCGCGGGCGACTCCCCGGCCCGGCGGACCTCCCCCCGCCGGGCCGGGAGGCGGGGAGCCTACAAGGGCCTGCTGTTCATGGTGCCCTTCCTCGTCGGCTTCGTCCTCACCTACGTCGTGCCGATCGGCTACGCGTTCAGTCAGAGCCTGCAAGAGAAGAAGAGCAGCGGGATCGGCTTCGGTCCGACGAAGGTCGTCTTCGCCGGCTTCGCCAACTTCGCCTCGATCCTGGCGGACGGCTCCTTCTGGGCCGGCATGCTGCGCACCCTGCTCTTCGGCGCCGTCCAGATCACCGTCATGCTGGGCATCTCACTGCTCCTCGCCCTGCTGCTCGACGGCGTCGCGGCCCGCGCGGTCCGCTTCTTCCGCGCCGGACTGCTCATCCCGTACGTCATCCCCGGCGTGGTGTCGACACTGATCTGGCTGTTCCTCTACAGCCCGACGGCCAGTCCGATCATCGACATCGGTGACAAGGCGGGCGTGGGTGTCACCTTCTTCGGCGGCATCAACACCTATCTCTCGCTGGGCAACCTGCTGACCTGGCAGGGCATCGGTTTCAACATGATCCTGATCTCCGCCTCGCTCCAGGCCCTGCCCCGCGAGCTGTACGAGGCGGCCCGTCTCGACGGTGCGAAGGAGTGGCGGATCGCCTGGTCGATCAAGGTGCCCAACATCACCGGCATCCTCGTCCTGACCGGCATGTTCTCCCTGATCGGCCGGCTCCAGCTGTTCACCGAGCCGCTGTTCCTGCGCTATGTGGCGCCGCAGTCCATCAGCACCAACTTCACCCCGATGCTGGAGATCTTCGACCGGGCGTTCAAGACCGGCGACTACCAGTACGCCGCCGCCGAATCCCTGGTGCTGGCCGCCGTCACCGGCGTGCTCGCCTTCGTCTTCTACCGCGTCACGAACAGGAAAGTGTCATGAGCAGCGCCCCGACCGCGGCCACCGCCACCGGCGGCGGAGCACGCCCGACCCGCCGCGCGGTAGCCCTCACCACCGGCCTGCTCATCGTCTTCCTGCTCTACTCGCTGGCGCCCACCTGGTTCCTGCTGGTGGCAGCGACGAAGAACCAGACCGACCTGTACTCCACCTTCGGCCTGTGGTTCTCCTCGAACCACATCGTCGACAACTTCCAGGCCATCTGGGCCTACCACGACGGAGTCTTCGGCCGCTGGATCGCCAACTCCGTCCTGTACTCCACGGTCGGCGCCGCGGGCTCCACGTTCATCTCGCTGGCCGCCGGCTACGGCCTGGCGAAGTTCGAATTCCGGGGCCGGGGCGTCCTGTTCGGGGTCATCGTCGGCGCCTCGCTGCTGCCGAGCACCCTGCTCGCGTTCCCGCTCTACCTCGTCTTCGCGGACATCCACCTCACCAACACCGTGTGGGCGGTGCTGATCCCGTACTTCATCAACCCCTTCGGCGTGTATCTCGGCAAGGTCTACGCCGACACCTCGATGCCGACCGAGCTGATGGAGGCCGCCCGCATCGACGGCGCGAGCGAGACACGGATCTTCTTCTCGGTCGCGCTCCGGCTGATGACCACCGGCGGCATCACCATCTTCATGCTCGACTTCGTCAACATCTGGAACAACTTCTTCCTCCCCCTGTTCATGCTCAACGGCGAGCGCTCCTTCCCCGTGACCCTGGGTCTCTTCTCCTGGGTGCAGCAGGCGCAGCAGTCCCGCGACATGAACACCCTCGTCCTCACCGGGTCACTGCTGTCGATCATTCCGCTGGCGGTCTTCATGTTCGCCCTCCAGAAGTACTGGCGCAGCGGAATCCTCATGGGCAGCCTCAAGTAAAGGAACCACCGTGCCCGACGCACCCAGAACAGCCGTGCCCAGCGCACCCGGCAGACGTGACGTGCTCAAGTACGCCGGAGCCACCGGTGTCGCCGCCGCCGTCATCGGACTGCCGGTCACCGCCGGCACCCCCGCCCTCGCGGCCGAGCAGAACGCCTCAGCCGCGCGAGGCAGCGCCCCGCTCGACGTCCTCGTCTTCGGCGACGCGCGCTCCGAGACGGCGCACAAGCTCACCGCCACCCTCTCCGACACGGTCACCGGCGGCCTCGGCCAGAGTGCCCGCGTCCTCAACCCGACCGAGCCGGTCTCGTACGCGGGCGGCACCCTGAAGTTCGAGGTCGCGGTCAACCCGACCGGCACCACGTATGTCACCGTCCGCCTGTGGGGCGACGACTACGACGACACCTCGCCCGAGGCCGCCTCCGGCACGAACATGTGGCGCCTCCAGCTCTTCTGCGAGGGCAAGCAGGTCGGCCACCAGGACCAGGGCGCCGTCGACAACCTCGACATCCTCGACACCGCGCCGCGCACCCCGGGCCGCTTCTTCTTCCACACCCTGCCGCTGCCGGAGAAGATGACGGCCGGCAAGAAGAAGGTGTCGCTGGAGATCCGCGCGCTGGGCCGCATCTGGTCCTACGGCCAGAACCAGGACCAGCTCTACTACAACATGACCACGCCCTCGCGTGGCATCTACCGCCTCTACACCCACACCGAGCCCCGCTTCGTCCCGCCGAAGGGTGAGGTCCAGGGCCCCGCGCCCACCCCGAAGCCCCGCACCGGCGGCGAGGAGATCCTCGACGACATCAAGGCCCGGGTGCAGAAGGACCAGAAGTACTTCCTCACCGGCGCGACCCCCGCCACGATGGACGGCTGGGCGATGCAGTCCCTCGCCGAGGGCTACCTCTGGTCGGGAAGCCCCGCCTACCAGCAGGACGCGGCCGTGGACCGGGTCCTCCAGGCGATCGACGGCCGCTATCTGGCGTGGAAGGCCGACGAGACCGTCCTCACCGGTTCCGACCAGCAGTGGCAGGGCTTCGGCCGGGTCGGGCTCGTACTGGCCCTGCTCTGGGAGCACTTGGGCGACCGCCTCGACGCCCAGGTGACCGGTTCGCCGTATGCGATAGCCAACCCCGGCTTCGAGGACGGCGCCGACACCCCCACCGGCTGGGAGAAGCCCAGCTGGGCGCCCGGCGGCACGTGGGCCCGCGACACCACGGTGGCCCGCTCCGGCTCGGCCTCCCTCAAGCTGACGGCCACCGGCGCGGACGACTACAGCTACGTCTACTCGGCGCCCAGGACCCGTGTGGGCACGGGCACTTACACCTACGGCGCGTGGATCAAGACGGACGGTGTCACCGGTCTCGGCGCGCACATCGACCCGCTGTTCTTCGACGCGAGCGGCACTCTGGTCGGCAGCGACCACAAGGTGTACGCGAGCACGGGCACCCACGACTGGGAGTACGTGTCCGTCGACCTGGCCACCCCGGCCGGCGCCACCCAGATCGAGCTGCACCTGCGCCTGACCGGCCCCGGCAGCGCCTGGTTCGACGACGTCACCCTCGTCGCGCCCACCGCCACGGACACCCCCGTGCCGCCGGTGCGCAAGGACGCGTACATCGACATGCTCAAGTCCAGCCGGGACTACTGGCGCCAGCACTTCCCGCACTACAGCAACCAGTCCCAGATCTGCGCCATCGGCCTCTACCAGACCAACCGCGGCCTCGGACTCCTCGCCCCGAGCCAGGCCCTGTCCGAGTCCAAGGCGCGCAGTTACCTCTACCAGTCGCTCGGCATGACGCCCTACCTCGGCCCGGAGGACGCCGACGGCAACCCGACCAAGCCGCTGGGCGAGAGCTATTACCAGGTGACCAAGGCGGGCCTGACCCGCGAACTGGGCTTCGTCGGCAACTACGGCGAGGTCATGGACTGGCTCGTGATGATGTACGAGTCCGTCACGCGCGGCTACGGCGGCCAGGAGGCACCCGAACTCCGCGAGCAGATGGTCAAGATGACCAAGGCGCGCGGCGCGTTCCGGGTGATCGACGTCGACGGCGACGGCTGCCGGATCTCCCGCATCGAGACCGTCATCGGCTGGCGCAACGAGGTCTACCCCGGCGAGATCGGCTACGCCTCCCGCACCGCCTGGGACTCCAACCCCCTCATGACGGCGGTCGCCTTCAAGGACCCCGACATCGTCGGCTGGACCCAGGAGATGATCGCCGACGGCCAGCTCTACACCCAGCTCAGCCTCCAGGCAGAGCACACCTGGACCCGCGTCGGCCTCAACGCCCTGCGGTTCGTCTCCCACGACTGGGACGCCTTCCAGTCCCTGGCCGCCCGGCCCGCCCGTATCCCGACCGGCTGGGACCAGCCCGACTTCGTCGTCACCGACGAGGACAACGGCTGCGTGGCCATCAAGAACGGCAAGGAACTCCTCTTCGCCTCGCTGTACTGGCGGGCGCGCCAGGGCGTCAACAACTACGCCCGTGTCCACCAGGTCACCCCCACCGACCAGCGCTCCGCCACCATCCGGCAGCGCACCGCGGGCACCACCTCCGACACGTTCACCGCCCACGACTGGATCCTGTGGGACTACGCCATCAACGACCCCGGCGCGGCAGGTATCCCGCCCGGCGGCTTCCCGCCCCCCGGCGACACGCTCCACCAGGCCCTCGCGGGCGACGTCTACCACCTGGCCCCGATCCCGGCGGACGTCCCCGACCCGACCCTCGGCGTCCACTTCGAGGGCGTGGAGACCATGCTCGTGGGCCGTGCGCCCTTCTATCTCTGCGAGTACGGCGACTACCTGATCGCCATGAACACCAGCAGCGACAAGGTGTTCACCCTGCCGGCGCGCACCGACTTCGGCCCGGCCCGTGACCTCGCCACCGGCAAGAGGATCGGCGCCGGCAACTGCCCCAAGATCGGCCCGCACAGCACGCTCGTGCTGTACCGGGGCTGACCCTCCCCCCACAACTCGGGCCGGTGCAGTACAGGGGACCGCACCGGCCCGCTCCCTTCCCCCTCCCCTTCTTCACCACTCAACGCCGAGTGCGAGAGGACCATCCCTTGAACGAGCCGCAGTCCGTCCCCGCCACCCCGCCCACCCGCCGCCGCTTCCTCAAACTCACCGCCGTCGGCGCGGGCGCCGCGGGCCTCGCGGGCGCAGGAGCCCTCGCCGGCGCGAACCCCGCCGCCGCCGTCACCTCCGGCCTGAGCGCCCTGACCCACCCGGGCGTCCTGCACAGCCTCACCGACCTGAACCGCATGCGCAGCAAGGTCGCGGCGGGCACCGCCCCCTGGGCCGGGGCCTACACCGCCTTCGCCGCCGACTTCTTCTCCTCGTCCTCGTACGTCGTCGCGGGCGGCCGGGCCACCGTCACCCGCGGCACCAGCCCCGAGAGCGGCAACGCGGAACTCTGGTACGACTGCAACGCGGCCTACCAGAACGCCCTCATGTGGTACATCACCCAGGACACCGCGCACGCCTACAAGGCCCTGGAGATCATCAAGTCCTGGACCAACGCGCTGCAGACCATCAACGGCGCCGACGCCGAGCTGGCCGCCGGCATCTACGGCGCCAAGCTGGCCGCAGCCGTGGAGATCATGCACTACACGGGTCCGGCGGGCAGTTGGTCGCAGTCCGAACTCGACGCCACCGTCGCGATGTTCCAGAACATCTTCGTGCCGCTCATCAACATCTACGGCGACGGCGGCTACGGCCTGATGGGCCTCAAGGGCATGATGCAGATCGCGGTCGCCTGCAACAACCTCACCCTGTTCAACGACGCCTACAACGCGTTCTACACGAACAGCTGCTGCGCGCTGACCAAGCTGATCCAGTCCGGCACCGGCCAGTGCTGCGAGTCCGGCCGCGACCAGGGCCACACCCAACTGATCCTGGGCTCGCTCGCGGAGATCTGCCAGACCGGCTGGATCCAGGGCCTCGACCTGTACGGCGCCTCCAGCTCGCTGCTGCTGTCCGGCTTCGAGTACACGGCGAAGTACAACCTCGGCAACACCGTCCCGTACGACGCCACCTTCGGCCGCTGCAACTGGCACTGGTCGGCCCTCGGCACCGACGGGCGCGGCTCGTTCAAGCCCATCTACGAGATGGCGTACAACCACTACGTGAAACGAGCCGGCAAGTCCGCCCCGTACACCGCGCAGGTCGCGAGCAACCTGCGCCCCGAGGGCGCGCCCACCCAGTGCGACCAACCCGGCTTCGGCACCCTCCTGTTCTCGCTCTGAGCCCTCAGTTCCGAATGGACCCCACCACGTGATCCACAACCCCGTCCTGCGCGGCTTCGAACCCGACCCCGTGATCCTGCGCGTCGGCGACGACTTCTACATCGCCACCTCGACCTTCGAGTGGTACCCGGGCGTCCGCGTCCACCACTCCAGGGACCTGGTCAACTGGCGTGCGCTGGGCGGGGTGTTGGACACCGACCGCCTGCTCGACCTGACCGGCGTACCCGACTCCGGAGGCATCTGGGCCCCCGGACTGTCGTACGCGGACGGCCGGTTCCACCTGGTCTTCACGGTCGTCGACACCTACGCGGAGGGGTGGAAGGACCTCCCCAACTACGTCACGTCCGCGCCCTCCATCGACGGCCCCTGGTCCGACCCGGTGCCACTGCACGGCCGCGGCTTCGACGTCTCCCTCTTCCATGACGACGACGGGCGCAGCTGGCTGCTGAACATGCGGTTCGACTGGCGGCCCGAGCGGGAGTCGTTCGCGGGCATCGAGATCCAGGAGTACGACCGCGCGACACAGGCCCTGCTCGGCGAGCCCCGCACGATCTCCGTCGGCACGGCGGCCGGGGTCGCCGAGGGACCGCACCTGTACAAGAAGGACGGCTGGTATTACCTCGTGCACGCGGAGGGCGGCACCGGCTACGAGCACGGCGCCGCCGTCGCGCGCTCACGCGACCTCTTCGGCCCCTACCTCCCCGACCCGTCGGGCCCCTTGCTGACGGCCCGTCATGACCCCTCTCTGGAACTGCAGAAGGCCGGCCACTGCTCGCTCGTCGAGACGCCGAAGGGGCAGTGGTACGCCGCCCACATCACCGCCCGCCCCTACACGGAACGCGGCCGGTGCGTACTCGGCCGGGAAACCGCCCTGCAACCGGTGAGCTGGACGGAGGACGGCTGGCCGCGCATCGCGGGCGGGGTGCCGGCGGTGACCGTACCCGCCCCCGACCTGCCCCCGGCGCCCGTGCCGGCCGAACCCGCCACCGACCGCTTCGACGGGCTCGGCCCGGACTGGTCCACGCTGCGCCGCCCGGCCACCCCGGACTGGGTCGAGCCCGCGCCGGGACGGCTGCGGATCCACGGCGGCCAGTCCCCCGCCGGCCGCCGCACCCCCAGCCTGGTCGCCCGCCGCGTCACCGCACAGCGGTGCTCCTTCGAGACCCGCGTGACGTTCGCCCCCCGCACCCCCGACCACCTGGCCGGACTCACCGCCTACTACAACACCCGTAACTGGCACTACCTGTACGTGACGGCGGACGACGACGGCCGTCCGATACTGACAGCCCTCAGTTGCGCGGCGGGTCAGGTCACGGCACACCCGGTGGAGATCCCGCTCGAACCGGCACACGCGGTCACGCTGCGCGCCGAACTCGACGGACCGCGCCTACGATTCGCCTACGGCACCGGCGACGACGGCGCGCCCCACCCTCTGCCCCTCGACCTCGACGCCACCGTCCTGTCGGACGAACACGCCGACGAGTTCCACGAGGGACAGCTCCGGGTCCTCGGGTTCACCGGAGCCATGCTGGGCCTGTGGGTCCAGGATCTCGACGGCGCCGGTGCGTACGCCGACTTCGCCTACGCCACCTACCAGTACCAGGAGGACCACAACTGATGGGCCGCATCCGGCTGTTCACCACCAGCCTGGGCTCCCCCGACCGGCCGACCCTCCTCCTGGTGCACGGCTGGGGCGGCGACGGCCGCGAATGGTCGCCGCACGCCGAGGCGCTGGCCGAGGAGTTCCGGGTGGTCGTCCCCGACCTGCGGGGTCACGGCCGTTCCGAGGTACCGGACGAGGGCAACACCCCCGTAGAGATGGCGGACGACCTGGCCGCGCTGGTGGAGACCCTCGCCACCGGTCCGGTGGTGGCGGTCGGACACTCCATGGGCGTGCAGGTGGTCAATCTGCTGGCCGTACGGCACCCGCAGCTCGTCCGCTCGGTCGTCGCCCTCGACCCGGCCCACGGCGCGCACGGTGCCGAAGTGGACGGAATCCCGGCGCGGTTGGCCGAGTACCGGAAGCACGGGGCCCGCGCGGCAGCCGAGTTCGTCGCCGGAGCGTTCTCCGCCCAGGCCCCGCCCGGACTGCGCACCGCCCATGTCCGCACCATGCTGGGCACCCCGGACCACGTCATCGCCCAGGCGTACGCGGGCATGTACACCGACCCGGAGGCGGTCGGCGTCCGCCCGCACAGCGAGGCGTACCTACGCCGCCGCACCCAGCCGGCACTGACGGTGTGGACGGCGGCGGAGATGGCCACTTGGGAGCGAAGCACCCTGCACGTCACCGGCTCACGCGTCGAGCACTGGCCGGGCGTCGGCCACTACCTGCACGAGGAGCGAACCGAGGACACCGTCCGGCTCATCCGGGAGTGGGCTGCTGTGGATCGGTGATCAGGGGATCGACTCAGTTGGGTCCCGACGTGTCTCGCGCCGGGAGCTGCGCCATGGTGGCCACGAGTTCGTAGCCGAACCGCCGATAGATCTGCTCGTGGATCCGCTCGAACTCAAGCGACTCCGGGTAACTGATCCGGATTGCGGCGGTGGGTTCGCAGAATCCGATGGTGCGGACGAAGAAGACCTGCCGCTCGTAGACCAGCTCGCGTGCATGCAGATCGGCGACCTGTCGTAGACCTGCACGGGCGCGTCACTCGACGTGGACAGCATCTGCCGTCGACGCTGAAGGGCGGCGACCTCCTCGAATCCACGTTCTTGCAGATGATGGAGGATCGATGTCTTCCCCGCGCCGGGCGCACCGGTGAGGACGTAGCGCTTCATGGCCAACTTCGGGAACCTTTCGGGCCGTTGCTGGGGGGGGCGGGCGTCGAGCACATTACGGCAGCGGGGAGAACCGGCCCGCCTTCAGTCTCGCGGCGCCGCCGCGTCCGGTACGTGGAAACAGGCGCTGACCGACTTGCCGTGCGGACAGGGCCGCGTCTCCCAGGTGTCGGCCACAGCGTCCACGAGGAGCATCCCGCGTCCGCCGAGACGCTCCGTGTCGGCCTCGCGGGGAGTGGGCAGGTCCCTGGACTTGTCGTGCACAGAGACGTGCAGACAGTGGTCGTCGCACGTCATCACCAACTGGGCGCTGCTGTGCGCGTGCCTGTGCGCGTTGGTCACCAACTCGGAGACGGTGAGCAGTACGGCGTCCGCCGTTTCCGGCGCGGTGCTGGTCCAGCCCAGCGCATCCAGGTGCTTGCGCGCCCAGTCCCGGGCCGATTTCACCTCGCTGTTCAATGGAAGCGTGCGGGCCCAGCCCACTGCCCGGAGTGATGAACCTTCCACCGCGATCAGTCCTCCCTCGGTAGCGTGGGCGGTTGTGCTCAGCGGCGGCCACGGAGTTTGGCCAGCAGGCGCTGCGCCTGGGCCCGACGGCGCGGGTCGGCAGCGGCTCGGCGTACTTGTTCGGCTGTGCGCCGCCCCTGCGGGCTCCTTGCGAACCGCTTGATGCGCTCCATCACGTCCGACATGACGCTCCTCTCTCAAAGCACCGCGTTCATCAAAGTCTCGGGTACCCCGGCCCCGTCGGCTCAGCCGTGGCGCCTGGTGCGGGGCGCCCTCCGGGTGTGTCAGGAGATGGCGCGGAGAGGACCGTGCGACCGGCGGCGGAGTTCGTCGAGCGCCTGGGACGTGTCGTCGTCCGCAGGGAGGAGGACGATCAACTGCTGTGCGTCCGAGGGGAGTTCGAGCGTCTCGCGGATCAGGCGGAGTTCGCGTCCGGACGGGTGGTTGAGGCGGAGAGCCCCGCGTCGGGGAACCACGTGCCGGTTCAGGCGGCGCGTGAAATCGGGGCCGGCGGTGCGGGCGAGTTCCGTGGTGAACCACTCGGAGTTCCCCGCGGACGGCCCGAGCCACAGGTCGAAAGCCTGCTCGTCGGCGACGTCGTCCCAGTCGGCGAAGAACGTCCGGGCGCGGGGGTCGGTGAAGACGTAGCGCGTGAGGTTGGGGGTGTCGGCGTCGAGCAGTCCGGTTCCGTGGGTCAGCGACTCGTAGCCGCTGGTCTGGGCGAGGACATCCCCAAGTCGGTTGGTGACCAGGGCGATTCCGGGTTCGAGGAGGCGGAGCGTCTCCAGGATCGACGGACGGACCTCGCGGGGCGGCGGCCCGGGTCGACGGTGGGCTGAGCATGTGCCGCCGGTGATCTTCGTGAGGTAGCGCAGATGGTCGCGCTCCGCCGAGTCGAGGCCGAGCGCGTCGGCCAGGGCGCGCACCACCGTCACCGAGGGGTTGCGGTCACGGCCCTGTTCTATGCGGGTGAGGTACTCGACGCTGATGCCGGCCCGCGTGGCGAGATCCGAGCGCCGCAGACCGGGTGACCTGCGCCGGCCGCGATCGGGCAACCCCAGCGACTGGGGCTGGATGCTGTCTCGCTTGGTCCGGATGAAATCTCCCAACGGCGAACCCATGGCGTGAGCATACGGCGCTGCCCCGCTCGTCGCGGAGTGCTCAGAGTGGCCCTGCGGGGGCCAGTCCGAGCACGGTCTGGCTGGGCGCGCGGCGCTGTCCGAACGTGGTGGGCATGGAGAACAGACCTCATCTGGTGATCATCGTCGGCAGCGTGCGTGAAGGACGGTTCGGACCGGTGGTGGCCTCGTGGGTGGCCGAACAGGTCGGCCTGCACGGGGTTTTCGATGCGGAGGTCGTCGATCTGGCCGAGTTCGACATCCCGTTGGCGCTGCCTGCGGCATCGCCGAAGCACGCCCGCGACGACTACCCGCGCCCGGCCGGAATGGCGGCCCTGACGTCGGCCCTTGCGAGCGCCGACGCTTTCATCGTGGTCACGCCGGAGTACAACCACAGCTATCCCGCGTCGTTGAAGGCGGCCGTCGACTGGCACTTCACACAGTGGGCGGCCAAGCCGGTCGCCTTCGTCAGCTACGGGGGCGCGGCCGGCGGACGGCACGCGGTGCTGCACCTGGAGAACGTGCTGACGGAACTGCACGCGGTGACGATCCGCGACGGCCTCACCTTCCCCAACTACTTCACGGCATGGCAGGACGGCCGCCCGCTCGATCCCCGATCCCCTGTGTACGCACGGACCGTGCTGGACCAGTTGGCCTGGTGGGCGATCGCACTCCGGTCGGCGCGCGACGCCGTTCCCTATCCGGGGTGAGCGCGACACCGGAACACCGGGCCCACTCTCACCAGGGGACGAGGCCCGCGTCCTCGAAGAACGAACCGTTCGGGCCGTCGTCCGGCAGCGTGGCGAGCCGGACCATGGCCGTCTTCCCCGACTCCGCCCGCGCCTGGTCGTGGGCCGAGCACACCGCTGTCCCCGTGATCGACGCACCGCCCGTCGTCACGCACATCGCCCGGCCCGCGCACAGCCGCTCCGTCGCGCTCGCCGGACTGGTCCGTACGGCCGCACAGCTCTGAACCTCGCCCGCCGCGTCAGGCCGGATCGCTCGGCTTCGCCGCGGCCGCCAGGCTCGGCTGGAGGCGGCGGGCCGCGTTGAGGTGGTCGGCGGTCCAGATGATGCGGACGGCTGTCGCGGTGGCGTGTCCGTCGTCGTCGCGCAGGTCGCGGCGCAGGGAGTCGACCAGGCGTGCCTCCTCGTCGGGGTTGCGCGACAGCGGATCGGGCACGGGAGTGTGCCGGCCGAGGCCGGCGGCCAGGCCGTGGTACCAGTCGGCCAGCCGGCCGACGGTGTCGAGCAGCGTCAGCCGGGCCTCGGAGCGATCGGGTTCGATCCGTCGCTCCCCTTCCTCCCCGCCGTTGCGCTGCCACAGTTCCAGTACCGCGTCCGAGGCGAGGCGCAGTCCTACGATCCCGGTGACCAGGGTGGTCATGTCGGACAGCCGCACCGGCTTGGCGCCGCGTTCGGCGAGGTAGCTGCGGAAGGCGTCGTCGAGTCGGCGGGCCGCGGCGGCCGCCTGCCGGCCCGCCTCCACCGGGGCGTCCGTCGGGACGCAGCCGATGCTGCAGCGGCTGGCCGCGTACTCCACCGCGCCGGCCAGGTAGCGGGCACTTTCGGTGTACGCCGCCGACAGCGCCCGGTCGACGGCGGCCGCGGCGCCACGCGGCCAGAAGAACAGGCCCACCAGGACGCTCACCGCGCAGCCGAGGGCGATGTCCTCGATCCGCAGCAGCACGATGTGCCAGTCGGGGTCCTGCCCGATGTTGAACAGGATGACGAGGGTGACGGTGAAGGCCGCCTGGCCCGCCGCGAAGGAGATGGCGGCGGGGGCGATGCCCGCGACGAGCACGGCGACAGGGAGCAGGAACCAGAGCACGGTGCTGTGGTGCCCGATGAGCTGGAGCAGCCCGGTCCCGATGAGCGAGCCGACCAGCGTGCCGCCCAGCGCCCGCAGCGCGTTCTGCCCGGTGTTGAGGGCGTTGGATCGCAGCACCGACAGGGTCCCCAGCAGGACCCAGAACGAGTGCTGGACACTCGTCGCGTCCGCCAGGGCCACCGCGACGCCGAGGCCGAGCGCACCCCGGAGGCTGTTGTGCAGCCAGACCGAGCGCGGCTCCAGGTGTGCGGCGGCGCGCTCGACGGCGGATGCCAGCGGCTGCGTCAGCGCGCCCGGTTCCGTGCCCAGCAACTGCTCGGGCCAGCTACGGCGTTCGGCGGCCGCGGCCAGGTCCACGTTGCCGGCGATCTGGAGGGTGGCGAACCCCAACTCCTGGGCGCGGAACGACAGATCGAGGGTCTCGAGGAAGGCGCGGACCTCCGACTCCGTGCCTGGCTTCGGCTCGTGCACGGGCAGTCGGTGCGTTGCCCGGAGTTCCATGCCGTCCATGGCCTTGCGCAGGTTCACCAGGGCGGCGCGGAGGGCGTCGGGCGGGTTGCGCGGGGCGTCGAGGATGTCGGCGGCCTCGTCCAGGGCCGTGGCCGCCGCCCGCCGTACGGCATGCGCGTCGGCGTCGCAGTCACGGCGGTCCTCCAGCGGCGGGCCGCTGTCGGCCACGATCGCGCTCAGCCAGGTCAGTTCGTCGACCAGCCGGACCAGTGCGCGGGATCCGGAGGACAGACCGGTGGGCCGGTAGAGCATGGCGTCGAAGGCGGTCCGCAGGTCCGCCGCCGCCGTGGCGGCCTGGCCGGCGGTGACCTCGCACTGCCGGCTGGTGGGCGCGTCCGGGCCGCCGGCCAGCCATGAGGCGTCGGTACGCAGTTGCGCCGCGGCCGCGCGACAGACCCGGGCGGCGGGTGCACTGAGCGGGTCCGCGGCGGGCCGGGGCCACAGCAGGGAGATCGCGAGCATGGCCGCAGCCGCCGCGAGACCCGCTCCGGCGAGACGGTCGGGCAACTGTGCCAGCGGGGCGGGCGAGGTCACCGGGAGGATGAAGGCCAGCAGCAACGCGGTCGTTGCGCCCGCGAGAACGGAGCTGACGACACCGGAGAACAGCACCAGAAAACCCACCAGGACCATCACTGTGACCGCCAGCCAGGTCGTCCGGGCCACCAGCGTGCCGAGGCAGATGAGGACCGCCCAGGCCACGGCCAGACCCACGTGCGCCCGCAGCCGCTGCACCATGGGGCCGGTGAACTCCACCAGCAGGAGCATCGAGAACGAGCCGAACGCCGCGAAGGTCGCCATCGTCGATGAGTCCAGCACCTGACTGCACAGGGCGAACAGCGCGGGCATCACCAGCGCGGTGCGCGCGGCCCGGCGGGTCGCCGCGAGCCCCGGATCATGGTCGCGCAACCAGGTGGGAATCCGTCCGGCCAGGACGCGCCAAGATATCGCCATGCGCCCGCGCACCTCCTGTCGGCACAGCACCCACGTGCCCCGCCGATCACGAGTATCCGGCATTCGCGCCGCCCGCACACTGCTCTGCCGCATCGGTCGCGGTTCGATGACGAAGGCACGTGGAGTGTGCGCCCGCACGGCACCGGACAACAGACCGTCAAGCAGTCGCAGACCGTGGCGAAGGAGGCCGCACAACCAAGGGCGGCCGCCGACGACAGGACCAAGGCCCAGGTCGCCGAAGCCACCACGCTGGTCGGGCAGTTGAAAGCGCAGGACAAAGCCCTCGGTGCCGCCGGACCGCTCATCGGCACCCGCTTCCAGGCCACGACCGAAGCCCTGATCACGCCCCTCGACCGCTGCGGCCGTCGTCCAGGGACACGGCCGGGACACCGAGCGGAACAGCGTCATCGACATCGCCCGAGGCTCCAGTTGGCCGTCGAAATACACCGCCCGCACCGGCCGATGTCGTGCTCGACGTTGGGTGTGGCACCGGCCCGTCTGGCCCTCGGTGACGAGGGCGTTGGGTCACTGGTCCGGCGCCACGGCGAGTGCGGGTTCATGCGAGGGCGTCGTGCATCCCGCCTTCAGCACGAACCTCGACGCTCTCGGCGATCACGTCGCCGGGGCCGTTCACCGCTTCGAGCGCGCTCAGAGCACAGCAGGTTTGCGGGCCAGGATTTGGATCCCCGTCGACTCATGTCCGTTCATCGTGGGCACCGCCATGGTGCGGAGGTCGATGGTTTCGAAGCCGCTCAGCAAGGTGGTGAGCCATCCACGCGAATGGTGTCGGCACACCGCGCCGTCGTCGGTCTCGAATACGCCGTAGTTGCCGTAGCGGGCTGTGTAGCGGTCGTAGCGGCGGCGGTTGCGTTCGTCGTCCTGGAGGAGGAGGTCGCTGATGTAGAGGATTCCACCGGGCTTGAGTACGCGGTTCAGCTCGGCGATCAAACGGTGTTGGGCTTCTTCGTCCGGGACGCAGGTCAGCACGGCGAAGAGCAGTACCGCGTCGTAGCCGGCACGCGGAGAAGGCCACACCGGCGGGTTGTCCAGGGTGGCGAAGTGCAGGGTGGGGTGCAGGTGTTGGGCCCGTTTGATCATTGCCGGTGAGGTGTCGGTGCCCGTCAGGTTGTCGAAGCCGTGGTGTGCGAGATCTCCCATGGTGCGGCCGTAGCCGCAGCCGTAGTCGAGAATCGCGGCGTGCCTGCTGAGCCCCTTCAGCCAGGGCAGATGGAGTGGGTGGGTGAAGGTCTTCGTTGCCGCGGCCGTGTCCCAGTACGGAATCTGGCCGCCTGGATCGGACACGCGGATGCCTTCCTCGGGGGCGGTCTGCTCTACGGCCTTGGAGGGGCGGCGGCCCATCCGGGTACCGGCAGCCTGCGGGCGCGGTAGGCCATCGTCAGGGCGGCGCGAGCCTGTTTCGCGCCGTCCGCTGTGATCGAGTAGAGGCGACGGCGCGGGCGCCCACCCTCTACATGCACGGCTGGGTCCTCCCAGACGCTGTCCACCCAGCCGAACTGTTCCAGCCGGGCCAGAATCGGATAGATCGTTCCTGACGGCAGCCCTGCCAACTCGCACATCTCAAGGCCGTATCGCGGTCTGGTGGGCTCCTCCAGCAGAGTGCGCAGCACCAGTTGAGTCTGCACGGTCATACGCTGCATGCCCATGTTCGTACCCTCCCTGTCCGAGCACGGCTTGTCCAGAGTGCGTGATGTCCCGTGAAGGTTGTGGATGTCATGGCATGGGCGGTCAGACGCTGGACAGCAACCCGTCGAGCGGTGCCGGGACGCGTTCGGGGTCGAGGGCCTCGGTGAGGACGCGGCCGTAGTGGATCTTGCGCCCCTTCTTCGTGCCGAGGAAGCGCCTGAACTGCTGTTGCGGGGCGCGGCCCCGCTGGGCGGGCTGGCGGAGGAAGGTCTTCAGGGCACGCAAGTCGCCTTCCGCTCCGACGAGTTCCTCCACGCGTGTCACGCCCAGCACGTGGATCAGCTCGTCCTCCAGATCCGCCGCGCAGACGAAGAAGTTCTGCTCTGCCGCACCGGCCCGTTCGAAACCGCGGGCGTAGTAGGGGCGTTCCGCCTCGTCGCAGAGTCCTGTGAGGCGCAGACCCAGGCCGGGTGAACCGAGGAGGCCGGCATAGTGCCCGACGCTCATCGCACCGCCGATCGACAGGACGCAGACCCCCTCGGCCGCCAGGTTCCGACCGCGACTCCGCGCCAGCGCGTCGACCGCCGCGACGTCGCTCGGTCCTTCGAGCAGGACGGCCGTACGGACGGGCAACCGCCCGGCCAGTTCGTGCGCCAGATCGCCGGGGCCACCGGTCGCCCACGCGGTCACCGCGTCCCGGAACGCCTCCATGTCGGTCATGACACGAGTCTCAGCCCGTCCCGGCCGCACCGCGAGGCATTTTCCGCCGGGACGTCGCGACGTCGGTACCGCGATCCGCTGTCAGCGGTCATGCCCGCAACTTCCCCCGGACAAAGAGAGTTGGCGGCTGACATCCCGGGCGCCGACCCCCTCCGGCTCATCAAGGGGGTTCAGTGATGCCTGCGTCGAGCGTGGATGCCGCTCGCCCACGGTCAGGCGCTGTCCGGTGCTGCGGTTACCAGTCGTGCCGGTGGTGGTAGCGGTGCGTGCTGAGGGCAGGCTTCGAGTGCCTGGATCGCCAACCCTGCGAAGCGTCGGGAGGCCATGACCTGGGTGTCGGTCGATCTGGTGTGGATCCCCTTGTTGGCCATGAGGATGAGAAGGAGGTCGTCCAGGACGAAGTCGGACCGCAGGTGCCCTGCGTCCTTGGCCCGCTGGGCCAGTCCGGCGACCGCTTTCACCGTGTACTCGCGGCCCGCGACATCCGACGCCCCCGGAAAGGCCGACATGAAGGCTTCGCTGAAACCCCGATCCCGCGCGTGCAGCTCACAGATCTTCTCGATCACCAGGCAGAGGCCGCGCCACGGATCGGGATCGGCGCACCCCTCGTCGACGATGGCGCGACATGCGCGCAACTGGTCCGCGAAGGCTTCGGTGGCCAGCACCTGCTTGGTCGGAAAGTGACGGTACAAGGTGGCAGGTCCGACCCTCGCGCACCGCGCGATCTCCCGCATCGGCACGTCCAGGCCGTCGGCGGAGAACAGTGCCCGGGCCGCATCGAGGATGCGCTCGCGGTTGTCCAGCGCGTCGGAACGCAGGGTGTGAGGCAGACGGTCGGTCATGCTCTCACTTTATCTAAACGGACGGGGGCGTCCGTTAGCGTTCAGGACGTAGCAGCTCACCGAGATCATCGGGGCGCACAGCACCGGAACCGAACCCCTGCCGCGTCCGAGAACATGGGAGACGACACTGAAGGCGATCGCGATCCGGACATACGGAGGTCCTGAAGGTCTGGCTGTTGTCGACCTGCCGCCTCCCGTACCTGCCGCCGGACAGGTGGTGATCGCCACCGAGGCCGTGGGCGTCGGTGGAGTCGACACTGTGATCCGAAGCGGGGCCCTGGCCGCTTACGGCTTCGAGGAGGGCCATATCCCGGGCAGCGAGGTGGCGGGCACCGTGACCGCGGTCGGTGACGGCGTCGACGCCTCGTGGATCGGCGGGCGGGTGTGGGGTTTCACCGGCACCGGCGGAGCCTACGTCGAACAGGCCCTCGCACCGGTCGAGGAGATCATTCCCCTGCCCGTGAACCTGTCCGCAGTCGATGCGGTGACACTCGGCAGTTCCGGCGTGGTGGCCCACTTCGGGCTCCGTCACGCCCACTTCGCCCCCGGGGAGACGGTCCTGGTGCGTGGTGCGGCCGGCGGCATCGGGATCATGGCCGTGCAACTCGCCGCTCGCGGCGGTGCCGCCGCGGTGGCGGTCACCACCTCCTCGGCCGAGCGCGGCGAGCAGCTGCGACGCCTCGGCGCGACCCATGTGCTGGACCGCTCCGGCGACGGAGGGGAACCAGCTCCCGCAGGGTATGACGTCATCATCGACGTGGTGGCCGGCAAGGACATGCCGTCGTTCTTCGACCGGCTCAACCCGAACGGTCGCGTGGTGGCCGTGGGCGCTGTCGCAGGCCAGCCACCGGCGGACTTCGGCGCGAGGATCATGGCGGCGTTCCAGAAGTCGATGTCCTTCGCCGCCTTCAGCGCGGCCACCGTCAGCGGAGCCGACCGGCGTGCCGTGCGGAGCGAGCAGTTCGCCGCAGCGAGCCGGGGTGAGATCGAAACAGTGGTGCACGAGGTGCTGCCACTGGACGCAGCCGTGCTGGCGCACCAGAAGATGGACGCGGGCGAGGTCTTCGGCAGAATCGTGCTGGCACCGTAGTCGACGGTATCCACGCCGGGAATGCCACGATCCCCTGCTCAGTCGAGGCGAGCGCGGTCGTGAGTGAGTCCGACTCTGTTTTCACGCACCGACATCGGGACTGCCTCGCGGCAGCTGCGCAACTCCGCCGCGCCTTGACCGCCCACGAGCACCAAACCCCTTGGAATCGATCACCTAGCGTCGGCGCCAGGGCAGCGCCTCCTGGTCGTCCCCGGCGTCCTCCTCCCGATGGAGTGCGGCGTTGATCGCCTCGCCGATCTCCGCGAACTGGCGGACCTGCTCGGGCGTCAGCGGGTCGAAGACCGCGCGGCGTACGGCCTCGACGTGACCGGGGGCCGCGTGTTCCAGGAACTCGCGTCCCTGCGCGGTGAGTTCGGCGAGTTGACTGCGCCGGTTCGCGGGGTCCTCGTAGCGGTCGAGGTAACCGGCCTCCTGGAGGCGGGTCACGGCGTGGGTCAGCCGACTGCGGGTGATCTTGAGGCGCTCGGCGAGCTCCGACATGGTCAGCGTGCCCTGCGGAACCGAGGACAGGTGAGCCAGCAGGATGTAGTCGGCGTGTGTCATCCCCGCGTCGCGACGCAACTGACGGTTCAGGTGGTCGGAGAGGAGCGTGGAGAACTCGACATAGGCGAGCCAGGCCCGCCGCTCCTCGGCATCCAGCCAGCGTGGCGTCGTGGTCATGGTCGCACTCTAGCCGCCGCCGTTTGAACCTTCACACCAGTCGGTGACCTGGCGTGCGTACTCCCGGTATCCGGACCGCGCGGCGGCCACGACCGCCTCGACCCGTTCGGGTTCGGCGTCCAGGTACAGCTGCACGAGGATGTGGTGCGGACCGTCCTCCGGTGCCAGCGCGCTCGCCAGGCCGGCATCGATCAGCCCCGCCGTCGCAGCGGCGCCGAACGCGTCGGCTGGGGTCCCCGGTGCTTCCCCCAACACCGCCGCCGAGACGTGCCGGTTGATGGCGAGGGCCAGGTCGTTCAGGAGCGCGAGGATGCGCTCGACGGCCAGTCCGGTGCCCGGGTCGCTCTCCAGGCGCGCACGGTCCAGCGAGCCGAGGGATTCGAGCTGTACGACCGACTTGCGCAGCGTGAAGAGCCGGTGCTCGATCGCTGCCCGGTCCACGGTCACCGGCGCCGTCCCCGCACTCGATGTGGTCATCGCCGTAGCGTGCCATGCCGACGCCGCTGCGACGCGGCCCGATTCCGTCTGGTGGGACTTGCGATGGACGGCTGCCGGAGGCGGGGGGACAGTCGTGCCCCGTGGTCCATCGGGCCAACCGGATCACCGGATCAAGGGGGTACCGAGTGCGATCGTTGAGTGATCTCTTCCGCAACTTCATGCAGCTCGGATATGTGACGGACGACATCGACGCCGCGGCCGCGTTCCTGGAGTCGAAGCTGGGGACGGTCGAGTGCGTCAAGCACTTCAAGTCGTCGCTGGGCGGTGGCCGGCCCCCCGTCGGCGGCGACGAGCAGCGCTCCACCTTCGTCGTGGTGGACGGTGTGCCCGCCGACGAGTGGGTCATCGATGTCGCCCTGGTCAACGCCGGGCCGACCAATCTCGAAATCATCCGCCCGGTCGGCGGCATGGTCGATCTCTATCGCGGAGCCGTCAGGCCCGGGGAACCGGCGACGCTGCACCATCTGGGCTTCCGCGTCGACGACTTCGACGAGGCGTCGGCGATCGTCGCCGCGAGCGGCAGGTCGTGGAAGCAGTACGGGGACAGTGGTGCCATCCGTTTCGGCTATCTCGACATGACGGCCGAGCTGGGGCACTTCGTCGAGGTCATGGAACTCGACGAGGAGGCCGCCCAGGGGTTCGCGCACCTGGAGGCGGCGTCGAACGCGGGCCGGAACCAAGTGCGCTGAATCCTGCTCGACATCCGAGGAGAGGAACCGCGTCATGAGCGGAGAACGCACAACTGATTCCTACGACGTCATCGTCGTCGGCTCGGGCGCGGGCCTGGTCGGCGCATACGCCGCGGCCTCTCGCGGGCTGCGCACGCTGGTCATCGAGAAGACGGAGTACGTGGGCGGGACCACGGCCTATTCGGGCGCCGGGATGTGGCTGCCCGGCAACGCGGCCGAGCAGCGCGCCGGGGTCGAGGACGGTCCCGACCTCGCCCGTCCCTACCTCGACGCGATCGTCGGCGACGACTCGCCCGCCGCACTGCGGGAGGCCTTCCTCCAGGCGGGGCCCACGCTGATCGACGAGTTGGAGAAGAACCCGCGGTTCGGCCGGTTCTTCTGGCAGGGCGTGCCCGACTACTTCGCCGGACGGCCCGGCAGCCTGGCCCAGGGCCGCACGATCTTCCCCGAGAACCTCGACCGGTCCGAACTCGGTGATCTGGAACCGCTGGTGCGCAGGCCGCTGTGGACGGAGCGCTGGGGTGTCGATCCGGGCTCGGAGATGATCGGCGGTCAGGCCCTCATCGGGCGTGCGCTGCTCGCGTTCATGGAGACCGGCAACGGAACCGTGCTGACGAACACCGCGCTGGAGCGCCTCCTCGTGGAGGACGGCGCGGTCGTCGGCGTCGAGGCCCGGAGCAAGGGCGAGTTGGTGACCTTCCGTGCCCACCGGGGCGTACTCCTGGCAGCCGGCGGTTACGAGCGGAACGGCGCGCTGCGTGAACGCTTCCAGCCCGGAGTCGCCGACGAGTGGACCCAGGGCTGCCCCGGCAACACCGGCGACGCCCTCACCGCGGGCATCGACATCGGCGCGGCGACGGACCTGCTCGACGAGTCCTGGTTCGCGCCGGGCCTGGTCGTACCCGACACCCGCCCGGTGTTCTACACCTCGGTGTGGAGCGGCATCTGGGTCAACTCCGCCGGTCAGCGCTACCTCAACGAACGTCTCCCCTACGACCGCGCCGGTCACGAGATGCTCAGGGCGCACCGGTCCTCGCACGTGTCGCACCTGCCCACGCACTGGGTGTTCGACCAGCGCCAGCTCGACAACAAGCGGGCTTTCGCCGGGCTGCCGGTGGCGCCGCAGGTACCCGGCTGGTTCGACGTCGACAAGTTCCTCGCCGCAGGTGTACTGAAGCGGGCCGACACACTGGAGGAACTCGCGGAGCTGATCGGCCTGCCCGCGGGGTCGCTCACCGAGAGCGTCGAGCGGTTCAACGGGTATGCCCGTGGCGGCAAGGACGAGCAGTTCGGCCGGGGCGAGGATCCCTGGGACCTGATGATCACGCACATGGCGGGGGCCCACACCGACGGGCCCAACCCCTGTCTCGGGGTGATCGACAAGCCGCCGTTCTACGCGGCCACGATCGTGCTGTCCGACCTGGGGACCAAGGGGGGCCTGAAGACGGATGAGCACGCGCGCGTGCTGCGGCCCGACGGCTCGGTGATCTCCGGTCTGTACGCGTCGGGCAACACGATGGCTCCGATGTCCGGCCGGATCTACCCGGGCGCGGGCGGTCCCGTCGGCTCGTCGATGGCGTTCTCCTACATCGCCGCCGTAGACATGGCCGACGGCGGTCGGTAACCCGGAGGAGTGTCCTCAACTCCCTCTCGAAGACGGTCTCTTCGAGAGGGAGTGCTGTGTTCAGGCGGACTCGGTCGAGTGACCGGGGAACAGGGACAGCGCCGGGTCCAGGGCGACGGCCGCGTTGTTGACCGCGGTCGCCACCTCCCCGAAGCCGACGGACATCAGCCGGACCTTGCCGGGGTAGGCGGTGACGTCGCCGGCGGCGTAGACCCGGTCGACCGTGGTGCGCATCCTGGTGTCGACGACGATCGTGCGCCGCTCCAGTGCGACACCCCAGTCGGCGAGCGGTCCGAGGTTGCTGATGAAGCCGAGCGCCGCCACGACCGCGTCCACCTTCAGCACCCGGGGCTCCGCCTCCCCGTCGACCCGCAGCTGCGCCTGGCGCAGCAGGTCGTCGCCGGTCAGCGTCTCCACCTGGGCGTTGGTGACGATGTCGACTCCGCGGTCGTGCAGTTCGCGCACGCTCGCCGCATGGGCGCGGAACGTGCCGCGCCGGTGCACGAGGGTCACCGACCGGGCGATCGGGTGCAGGGCGAGGGCCCAGTCGACCGCGCTGTCCCCGCCGCCGACGACGAGGACGTCACGGTCGGAGTGCTCGGCGGGGTCCGGGACGAAGTAGCTCAGTCCGCGGCCGAGGAACTCCTCCCCGGCCGGGAGGGTGCGCGGGGTGAACGTGCCGATCCCGGCGGTCAGTACGACCGCGCCCGCGTCGACCGTGGTGCCGTCGGAGAGGGTGACCTGCGGGCGTCCGTCGGGCGTGTGGGCGAGGTCGACGGCCTGGCGGCCGAGGAGGTAGGTCGGGTCGAACGCGTCGGCCTGGTCCTTGAGGGCGCCGACGACGTCGCGGCCGCGGGTGCCGGGGACGGCGGCGATGTCGCGGATCTCCTTCTCCGGGTAGAGCGCGGTGATCTGGCCACCGCACTGCGGCAGCGCGTCGACCAGGACGGTCCGCAGTCCGCGGAAGCCCGCGCAGTAGGCGCCGTAGAGCCCGATCGGGCCGGCTCCGACGATGAGGATGTCTGTGGTCACGGTCTCGGCCACGGGCCGGCCTCCTGGGGTGATGGGGAGTGTGGGCACCAGACCGCAGCGGTCGGCAGGGGTCGGCGGTGGTCGGCCGGCCGAGTGTAGGGCGGCTCCGATCAGGGCCGTCGGCTCCGGTCCCGGCTGATGGGACGGTCGGTGGACGCTCCGGGACGCCGCGTGGAGAGTCGCTGTCACGGGCCACCGCGATGACGGACGGCTTTCTGCGGACGAGGAGGGCGAGGCTCGTGAGCGATGAAGTGCGGGTGTGGATCGATCAGAAACTGTGCACGGGTGACGGCCTGTGCACCCAATACGCCCCCGATGTCTTCGAGTTCGGCGACGACGCACTGGCCTACGTCAAGAACGGCGAGGACGGGGAACTGCTGACGCCCGAGGGCGCGCAGGCCGATGTGCCGGAGCGGCTGCGCCTGGACGTGATCGACGCCGCCGACGAGTGCCCGGGCAACTGCATCCATGTGGTGCGGAGCGCCGACGGGACCGAGGTCGCCGGCCCCGACGCCGGCTGACATGACCGTGCGTGAGCAGTGGAAGGAGTGATGTTCGGTGTCTGCCGTGGTTGAGCCGCAAGTGGGCCGTCGTGTCCCCTGGTTCGAGGGCGATGTACCTCCCGAGAAGGTCCCGGAGAAGTACCGGCTTTCTCGTGCGTTCGTGCCCAAGGGCCGTTATCTGGACCCCGAGTTCCTCAAACTGGAGCTGGAGAAGGTCTTCACGCGGGCGTGGCTGATGGCCTGCCGGCTGGAGGAACTGCCGGGTGTGGGTTGTTTCGTGGAGTACGAGATCGGTGGTCACTCGATCCTGATCGTGCGGGAGGCCAAGGACTCGATCCGCGCCTATTTCAACGCGTGCCGGCATCGCGGTACGCGGCTGGCGCGCGGCCGGGGCCGGGTCGGTTCGCTCATCTGCCCGTTCCACGGCTGGCGTTGGAACCTGGACGGTTCCATCAGGCTGGTGCTCGACCGTGAGGAGTTCGTGCCGCGCTCGGACGACGACCTGGGCCTGGTCCAGGTACGGGCGGAGCAGTGGGGCGGGTTCGTGTTCATCAACATGGACCCCGACGCGAAACCGCTGCTCGAATACCTCGACCCGATTCCGCGGATCTTCGCGCCGTTCCAGTTCGAGAACATGCGCTACCGGTGGCACAAGAGCGTGCTGCTGCCGTGCAATTGGAAGACCGCGCTGGACGGGTTCCTCGAGGCGTACCACGTGGCGGGGACGCATCCGCAGCTGTACCGCTTCGACAAGTCGAACACGAACATCGCCTCGATGAAGGAACTCGAAGCGCGGATGTGGGCGCCCACGACCGTGTACGAGCGGCACGCGCACTATTCGAGTGTCGGCCCGAAGAAGAAGGACGTCGGCAAGGACCCGGCCAACCGGGGCACGGGCGGCATCACCGACGAGCGGCTCTCCGTCGCGCTGAGCGTGCAGTACATCGCCGACGACATGCGCGGTCTGGAGAACGAGCGGAGCTGGCGGGCCGCCGAGGCACTCAAGACCGCGGACGTGCCCGAGGGGATGACCGCCGGTCAGTACTACCTCCAGCTCTACCGGGACCTGTCGATCGCCGAGGGCTACGACTGGCCGGAGATCACCCCGCAGCAGTGGGCGGAGGCCGGTACGGCGTGGAACGTGTTCCCGAACACGATCCTGCTGCCGAACCAGGGTTCGGTGTTCGGCTACCGGGCGCGGCCCAACGGCATGGACCCGGACAGTTGCCTCTTCGAGATCTTCAGCCTGGACCAGGTCCCGGTCGCCGACTACGACAAGAAGCGGGACTTCCAGCCGCAGTTCTTCGAGGACTTCCGTGAGGCGGACCTCGGCGAGATCTTCACGCAGGACCTGCTGAACGCCAAGGAGGTGACCGTGGGCATGCACTCCCCCAGCTTCGACGGGCACCGGCTGAGCGAGGAGCAGGAGATGACCATCTACAACCACCACCGGGTGGCCGACCGCTTCCTCTGGACGGACTGACACCCGTCCGATCCGTGGTCCCGGCCCGCAGGGGCCGGGACACGATCATGTCGGCGAGCTACCGGCGGACCCAGCCGACGTCGTGCCAGTACGTCTCCAACTCGGTCACCGGCTTCGGCCAGGTCTCGATGTAGGTGACACCCTCGGGTCCCGCCGTCATCGTGTACGGCGTGCCGGCCCGGCTGAGGAAGAAGTCCCCCGGGCCCACCTTCACGGTCTGCGGCTCGCCCGCCTCGTAGTGCTCGATGCTGTACTCGCCGGCGAAGACGAACAGCATCTCGTCGACGTTGTGGTGGTGCCGGGGCACCGTGAAGTTCGGGCGCACACGCAGCGGGTTGCGGTTGAAGCGCGGGATGTCGATGGGCTTGGTGGTCACCCACATCGCCCCGTCGAACGTCGCCGCGAAGTCCACGGGCGCGTCCCGCAGCAGACCGCCGTCGTTCCAGAAGTACTTCGGATGGCCCTGCTGCTCCAGGCCCATGGGAACCCAGTCCGCGTCTTCCACCAGATCACCGAATGTAAGAGTCACGCGGCGACCGTATGCGCGGCCGGACACCGTGTCGTCGAGAGGTTCCGCTCATCGGGATTCACGTATGACATGTCCCACCCGGGTCCCCAGTATCGGGACATGGGAATCGAGTTCTTCAATCTGCTGTCGGACGACGGTTGGATCGAGTTGCCGGTCGACCAGTCCGAACCCACGTATCTGTGGCACGAGGGCGGACTCCTGGCCGACGCACCGGTCGACATGGAGCAGACCTTCAAAGGGAACATGTGGTGGTCGACCAGGGTGGACCCGTCGTTCAATCTGAACGGGCTGCGGTGCGCGCCGAATTTCCCGGTGCCCCGCCACCATCACAACCTCGATGAGTTGATCATCGTCTTCGGCGGCGAGTTCCACGTCACCTGGGGCAAGGACGGGGAAGAGGGCAGCCGGACCATCGGTCCGGGCGAGTTCTGGATCAGCGAGGCCACAACTCCCTATCTCATGACGGCCGGGCCCGAGGGCGTCACCTACATCGAGACCTGGCCCGAGCCGATGGCGAACCTCAGGACGTACTGGCACGACGAGGGCTGGGTCCATCGCGGTCACTGAACCGGCGCACCCGCTCGGACGCAGCAGCCCACCCGGCCTGCTGCGTCTTTGCATTCCGGCCCCTCATTCCCTACGTGGCGCCGCAACGGGCGTCGACCACAACGACAAGTCCCGTACGACCCATTCCAGCGACAGGCAATTACGTATACTCTTCTTGCTTGCGGGCCCAGTTGCTACGTCAAGTTCTCGGCACGCCGGCCGGCACTGGTCTGCCGCGGCGGCCGGCCTCCATGCCGATCGACCCCCACTCGCGGCTCTCTCTTCACCCTCTCGGACGGCGACGTCGCCGCGGCTTCGGCCCACGGCGCCGCCGGTCGCTGATCGCAGCGAGTGCCGGGCACTCGCCGACACGTTGGGACGCAGACATGATCGAGTCGGTCGGACGAGCCATCTCCTCACCCCGGTCGCGCGCCTCGGTGGCGCTGGTGTCGGCCACGCTCCTGCTGGCCGGATGCGGTGGCAGCGCCGGTGGCGCCACCACCTCGGACAGCACGAAGATCCCGGCCGCGCTGGCGAGCGCGTTCCCCGGGAAGAAGGCCACCGGCGCGCCGGTCACGATCGGGCTCATCACCAATGAGGGCGGCTCGGCGATCAGCCAGCCCGAGAACCGGGAGGCCGCCGAGGCGGCCCGGAAGTACGTCAACGCCAACCTCGGCGGGATCGCGGGCAGGCCGATCGAGTTCGTGGTCTGCAAGACCAAGGAGGAGCCGGCGACGGCGCGGGACTGCGCCAACCAGATGGTCGAGAAGAAGGTCGACGCGGTGGTCCTGACCAGCAGTGGTCTGGGCGACTCCATGGTGCCGATCGTGACCCGGGCGGGCATTCCCTGGACGACGTCCATCGCCGCGAGCAACTCCGAGGGCACCACCGCCAACGCCTTCTCCTGGACCGGCGGTTTCCCGACGACCATGACGTCGATGGCCGCCTACGCGAAGGAGAAGGGGTACAAGAAGGTCGCCGCGTTCGTGATCGACGCCCCGGCCGCGGTCAGCGGGATCCAGGCCATCGGCAAGCCGGTCTTCGCGAAGGCGGGCATCGGCCTCCAGATCGTCACGGTGGCGGCCGGCACACCGGACGCCTCACCGCAGGTCAGTGCCGCGCTGCGCGACAAGCCCGACGCCGTCGCCGTCGTGGCGGACCCGACCGTGTGCACCTCGGTGCTCCAGGCCATGGGCACGCTCGGCGCCGGCATCGCCCGGATGACCGTCCAGTCGTGTGTGTCCCCCGAGGTCGTCGACGCGGTGGGCGCGGGCATGGACGGCGTGCAGGTGTTCAGCAGCTTCGACGTGGCCAGCGACGACCTCGAAGCGCAGCTCTACCGGCAGGTGATGAAGGAGTACAGCCCCGACACCCCGACCCAGGGCTATGCGGCGATCGGCTACCAGGGCGTGCTCGGCCTGGTCCGCGCCCTGCACGGTCTGACCGGCACGGTCACACCGAAGACGATCACCGCGGCGCTGCGCTCGGCGAAGAACGTCGTGCTGCCCGCCGGCCACGGCATCACGTTCAGCTGCGACTCCAAGGCGGTACCGGGACTGCCGGCCGCCTGCTCGGCCAAGGAGGTCACCGGCACGGTGTCGTCCGACGGCAAGCTGGGAAAGATGCGGCTCGTCGATCCCAGCCCGTTGTTCGCGCAGTAGTCCGCAGCAACCGGAGGGGACGGTCCAGCCGATGAGCGAGTACGTCGTGTTTCTGTTGCTGGGACTGGGAAGTGGGGCGGTGTTCGGCGCGCTCGCGCTGGCGCTGGTGCTCACCTTCCGCAGTTCCGGAGTGGTCAACTTCGCCACCGGGGCGATCGCGTTGTACAGCGCGTACACCTACGCCTTCCTGCGCCAGGGCGAGTTGCTGGTGCCGCTGCCGGGCGTACCGAAGAAGGTCGGGATCGGCGGTCCGCTCGGCCTCTTCCCGGCGGTGGTCATCTCCCTCGTCCTGGCCGCCGCACTGGGGGTGGCGTTGTACGGACTGGTCTTCCGGCCGCTGCGGACCGCGCCCCCGGTGGCCAAGGCCGTCGCCTCGATCGGGGTGATGCTGGTCATCCAGGCCGTGCTCGCCGCGGGGGTGGGGACCAGCGCGGTCTCGGTCAAGGCCATCCTGCCCAACGACCCGGTGTCCTGGGGCGGTTCGCTCATCCCCGGCGACCGGCTCTGGTTCGCGGCGGTGATCGTCCTACTGACCGTCGTCCTGGCGCTGGTGTTCCGGCTGACCCGCTTCGGTCTCACCGCCCGGGCGGCGGCGGAGTCGGAGAAGGGCGCGCTGGTCAGCGGACTGTCGCCGGAGCGGATCGCGGTGGCGAACTGGGCGCTCAGCTCGGCCATCGCCGGTCTGTCCGGCATCCTGATCGCACCGATCGTGCCGCTGGTCCCGGTCTCCTACACACTGTTCATCGTGCCGGCCCTGGCGGCGGCGCTGGTCGGCAACTTCACCGCGCTGATCCCGGCCGTGGGAGCGGGTCTGGTCATCGGGATGCTGCAGTCGGAGGTGCAGTTCCTGCAAGGCAAGTGGTCGTGGCTCCCGCAGACCGGCCTGGCCCAACTGGTGCCGCTGGCCGTCATCCTGGCCTACCTCGTGGTCCGCGGACGGCCGCTGCCCACCCGTGGCTCGCTGATCCAGCAGGCGCTGGGCCGGGCACCACGGCCCGACCGCATCCTGGTCCCGGCCGTCGCGAGTACGGTCCTCGGTGTCGTCGTGCTCTTCGCCACCACCGGAAGCATCCGCGCCGCGGTGATCACCTCGCTGACGCTGGCGGTGATCTCGCTGTCGCTGGTGGTCGTCACCGGGTTCGCCGGGCAGATCTCGCTGGCCCAGTTGACCCTGGCGGGCGTCGGCGCGTTCAGCCTGAGCAAGCTGAGCGTCGGATGGGGTATACCCTTTCCGATCGCCCCGCTGCTGGCCGCCTTGGCGGCGACGGTGATCGGGGTCGTGATCGGGCTCCCCGCGCTACGGATCCGCGGCCTGCCGGCGGCGGTGGTCACAGTCGCGCTGGCGGTGGCGCTGGAGGCGTTCTGGTTCCGCAACACCGAACTCAACGGCGGCCTGGGCGGCTCGAAGGTTCCCTCGCCGCACCTGTTCGGGATCGACCTGGGCATCGGGTCCGGCGAGGACTATCCGCGCATCCCGTTCGCGCTGCTGTGTCTCGTCGTGCTGCTGCTGGTCGGCCTGGGCGTGGCATGGCTGCGCCGCAGCCGGCTCGGCGCCGCGATGCTCGCCGTGCGCGCCAATGAGCGGTCGGCCGCGGCGGCGGGTATCGACGTCGCCCGTACGAAGATCGTCGCCTTCGCGATCGGCGCGTTCATCGCCGGCCTCGGCGGCGCCCTCATGGGCTACCAACAGACCGTCGCCGACGCCGAGATGTTCACCGCGATCGGCGGTCTCGGCCTGTTCGCGACCGCCTACCTGGCCGGCATCACCTCCCTGTCCGGCGGCCTCGTCGCCGGGGTGATGGGAGCCGGCGGCCTGCTCCCCGTCCTCCTGGACCGGGCCCTGTCCATCGGCGAGTGGTACGACGTGATCATGGGCATCGGTCTCGTCCTCACCGTGATCACCAACCCCGAAGGCGTCGTCGGCCCGGCACACGAACTGACGGCCCGGCTACGGCGCTTGCGCCGTCCCGCAGCCGTCGACACCGGGGACGACCGGGACACCGAAGCCCTCACCGACACGGCACCGGGCGCCCGTCCACCAGTCCCCGATCCGGGCGAGGTGGTCCTCGCGGTGCGCGATGTCGGGGTGCGCTACGGCGGTGTGGTGGCCGTCGACGCGGTCTCCTTCGAGGTGCGCTCGGGCGAGATCGTGGGCGTGATCGGACCCAACGGCGCCGGGAAGACCACCCTCCTCGACGCGATCAGCGGCTACAACCGCAGTACCGGAACGGTCGAGTTCGACGGCCGGACGATCTCCTCGCTGAAGCCGCACCAGCGGGGGCGGGCGGGCCTCGGACGCACCTTCCAGGGCATCGAGCTGTACGAGGACCTCAGCGTGGAGGAGAACGTGCTGGTCGGCGAGGCGGCGGCCCGGCACGGCGGCGACCACGTCGGCACCATGCGGGGACTGGACCTGCGCAACCGGCTGTTCGAGACACTGCACCTGAGCCGGTTCCGGGACCAGCCGGCGCGTGAACTCTCCCAGGGCAGGCGGCAGTTGGTGTCCATCGCGCGCGCCCTGGCCGGCCGCCCCCGGATGCTGCTCCTCGACGAACCCGCGGCCGGCCTGGACAGCTCCGAGAGCCGCTGGCTGGGCGACCGGCTGCGGGCCGTGCGGGCCGACGGCGTGACGGTCCTGCTCATCGACCACGACATGGGGCTGGTGCTCGACGTGTGCGACCGGATCGTCGTCCTGGACATCGGAAAGGTCATCGCGGACGGAACTCCCGCCGAGATCAAGGCGGATCCACGGGTCGCCACCGCCTACCTCGGTGCGACACACGTGGACGCGGATACGGACCAGGTACGTGGGGAGGTCGTCCAGTGACCGGGCGGGAACTGCTGACGTGCGAGGGCGTGGACGCGGGCTACACCAAGGGACGGCCGGTGGTGCGCGGCTTCGACCTGAAACTGCTCCCCGGTGAGGTCACTGCCCTGCTGGGGCCCAATGGAGCCGGAAAGACAACCCTGTTGACGACACTCGCCGGGCTGCTGCCGCGCCTGGGCGGGTCGGTCACCCTCGACGGCCGGGAGGTCCGTGGCGGCCGGGCGCGTGAGGTCGCCCGGCGGGGCCTGGTCCTCGTGCCCGACGACCGGTCCCTGTTCACCCAGCTCACCGTGCGCGACAACCTGGTCCTCGCGCGACGGCGCCGGGGCAGCGGCGTGGACCAGGTGCTCGACTTCTTTCCCGCGCTCGGCAAACGGCTGAAGGTCGCGGCCGGAATGCTCTCCGGCGGGGAGCAGCAGATGCTGGCGCTGGGCCGGGCCATGATCCAGGATCCCCGGGTGCTGCTCGTCGACGAGTTGAGCATGGGGCTGGCACCAGTGATCGTGGAGGAGCTGCTCCCGGTCGTCCGCCGGATCGCCGAGGACACCGGCACGGCGGTGGTGTTGGTCGAACAGCACGTCCGACTGGCACTCGATGTGTCGGACCGGGCGGTGGTCCTGGTGCACGGCACGACAGTGCTGAGCGGGCCTGCCGCGCAACTCGCGGCGGATCCCGGTCTGCTGGAGCGGGCTTATCTCGGCGAGGGGGCACAGGAGCCTGTTTCGTGAGCGCGTCGCTCCTTTTTCGTAATGGGGATACTCATTAGGGCGGAGAAGGATCGGAGAGGGGCTGTCATTCTCCTCCTCAACGAACTGACCCCCCTCACCGCCGATCTGTACTGCGGTCGACGGTCGGCGGTGTGTCGAATGCGCCGGTTCCCGATCGACGTGAGAGTGAAGGCAGCACCTCCACGACTCAGGAGCACCACCGTGACCGTAACCGCGGATCTGGCCATCTCCCTCGACGGCTATATCGCCGGCACCGATGTCACCGTCGACAACCCGGGCGGCGACGGCGCCGAGCCGCTCTTCGAGTGGATCCACAACCTGGCGAGCTGGCGGGAGCGCCAGGGCATGGCCGGTGGGGAGGAGAACCGCGACTCCGAGTTGATGCGTGAGTGGTTCGACGCCACCGGTGCGGTGGTGATGGGCCGGATGATGTACGACACCGGCGAGGAGTTCTGGGGCGCCGACCCGCCCTTCCGGACCCCGGTCTTCGTGCTCACCCACCACCCTCGGCCCACCCTCGTCAAGGAGGGCGGCACCACCTTCACCTTCGTCACCGAGGGCATTCACAGCGCTCTGAGTCGGGCGAAGGCGGTCGCGGGCGACCGGAACGTCGACATCGCGGGCGGTGCGAGCACCGTACGGCAGTACCTCGGGGCCGGCCTCATCGAGGAACTCCAACTGCACGTGGTGCCCGCCCTCCTCGGCGACGGACTACGGCTCTTCGAAGGGCCGGCCACCGGACGGCGGCGCGTCGAGCAGGTCAGGGTGGTCGAGACGCCCCTCGCCACCCATCTGAAGTACCGCTTCGTGGAGTGACCGGGCGTCAGGGGGAGACACGTGGGCGGCCAGTCGCCTCCAACGTGATCGGGTCGCCCACCCGGACCGTGCCCGCCTCCAGTACGTCCAGGTACACGCCGAGGCACGACAGCCTGCCCAGGTCGAAGACGGGTATCCGGTGTTCGCGGGCGACGGCACGCATGATGCCGGGGTCCGGCGGCAGTTCGTCGTGGCCGAGGGTGGGGATCACACAGCGGGGTGTGGGGACCAGCACCCGGAACAGGGCCTCCCCCACGCGCAGGCGCGACCCCACCCAGGTGTCCTCCGGAAAGCCGGGCCCGTCAAGGGTGTTCACGACCAGGTTCGGCCGGAAGCGGCGTGCGTCGAAGTCCCCGGCGGGATGCACGGTCCGCATCCGGTCCAGGGCCGCCGTGGTGACGAGATGGATCCGGCCGAAGTCGAAGAACGTCCCCGGGGCGACCCCGCCCGTGGTGATGCTGTCCCCCGTCGCGTCCACGGTCGCCGACTCCCGTACGGCGTCCGGGACTCCGCCCTCGTACTCGGGCACCGCGCGCTCCAGTCTGCTCCGCTCCGGCACGACGGCCGAGACGAACACCCGGCGGCCCAGCAGCTCGGACAACTCCCCGTCCAGGTCCGGGTCTTCGACCGGGAGCGCGGTCCCGTCCGGCAGGACGACCCGGACCGCGCCGGAGTCGTCGAAACGGCTCCGGCAGCGCAGCAACTCCCCCCACTTCCGCGGATGTTTGGCGCTGCCGATCGCGCCCGTCCCGTCGAGGACGGCATATACCCGGTCTCCGGAGAGCCCGCTCTCCGTGACCGCCACGGCGATCACGGCCTCGCCCAGCATCGACTTCACCGGATACCGGTACAGCGCCACGACAGTTCCCATGGATCAACTATGGCCGCAGACAGGGCACCCGGTCGGTGTCAGAGGGAGCAGAGGAATCAGAGAGTGAGCAACTCCTCGTAGAAACCGCCGAATCCACGTGCGCTGTCGACGAGATGGATCTCCAGGATCCAGTGGCAGGTCCGGCCCGCCTTGTCGGTGCGGCGCAGTGGAGTGTCGTTGTCGGCGGTGATGTACGACTCGACGTGGGCGCCCTCGATCGATTCGTGGGGGAACTCGCCGACCAGGTGTCCGGCGTGCCAGCCGCCCAGCTCCCAGCCGGACTTGTCGGCCAGGCGGGAGATCTCGGTGTGCAGGCGCCGGCCGGTGATGTCCGGGGTGTTCTCGTAGAAGCGCCTGCCGGCCGCGAACACCTTGGGCAGGTCGTCGCGCAGCCGGTGCTTGACCGGGTCGTCGCCCAGGACGAAGGTCCGGCCGAAGTCGGCCTCGTACTCCTCGAAGATCGGTCCGAAGTCGGCGAACACGATGTCGTCGCTGTCGATCACCCGGTCCGGCGGGTTCTCCTTGTACGGCTTGAGGGTGTTCGGGCCGGAGCGCACGATCCGCTTGTGCCAGTGCCGGGTCGTGCCGAACATCTCGTTGGCGAGGTCGCGGACCCGGTCGCTGACCGCGCGCTCGCCCTCGCCGGGGGCCACGAGTCCGCGCTCCTCGATCGCCGTGAAGAGCAGGGCGGCCTTGGCCTGGGCATCGAGCAGGCGCGCGGCCCGCGTGGGTTCGTCATCAGCCATGCGGCGAACCTAACCAGCCGGATCACTCTCGGCAATCGGATTCCGTCCGGCCCGCTCGCTTCACCGCGTGAGCAGGATCAGGGGTGCCGGCCGTCCGGGCCGCCGGTCCGGTGCCACGGCCGCGAGGGCATCCGCGAGGGCAGCGCCGTGCGGGAATGGGGGGCGGGCGCCGGCGCCGTCCCAGGTGACCGGGATCAGGCGGGGCGTCCTCCCTCGACGCCGGGTTCCAGGGCGTAATCCCCGTACGTCACCCGGCGACCCGGGACGCCCGGGCCAGGAAGTGGTGCGGCGCGTCCTCGTAGCGGGACAGGTCCCAGCCGGTCGCCCGCAGGGCCGGGCGGAGGTTCTCCTCGGCGAGGGGGTCGTCCGGGTCGAGGGGGCGGCCGTGGCGGGCGGCGCGTTCGGCGCGGCCGGAGGGGTGGAACAGCAGCAGGGTGCCGTCCGGGGCGGTGACCCGGGCCCATTCACGCAGGGCCGTCACCGGGTCGGGTACGTGGTTGACCAGGCCCGCGCTGAAGACCGCGTCCACCGCGGCGGTCGGCAGCGGGAGTCGGCAGGCGTCGGCCAGGAGCAGCCGGCCGTCCTTGTCACGGCCTTCGCGGAGCGCGGCGGCGAGCATCGCGGGCGTGAGGTCGATGCCTACGACGAGGCCCGCGTCGCCGACCCTGGCGCGCAGCGCGGGCAGCGCGCGGCCGGTGCCGCAGCCCAGGTCCAGGACGCGCTGGCCTGGGCGGAGTCCCATGCGGCCGACCGCCGCCGCGTACCGGGGGCCCTCGTGCGCGAACCGTTCCTCCCAGTCCGCCGCCCGCCGGGTGAAGTAGGCGCGCGTCGCCGTCTGTTCGGCCCGTTCCGCGACGAAGGCGGCGAAGCGCTCGAACACCCCGTCGCGATGGCGGGCCAGCGCGGCCAGTTCGGCGGGTGCGGACTCCACCAGGCCGGGGGCGGTGGCCGCCTCCTGCGGGAACGCGTCGGCGAAGGCGCCGACCGCGGCCTCGTCCACCTCCAGGTGGAACTGCGTTCCCCACGCCGAGGCGCCGATCCGGAACGCCTGTACCGGGTAGCGGTCGCACGAGGCCAGCAGGGTCGCCCCGGCCGGCAGGTCCATCGTGTCGCCGTGCCAGTGCAGTACCCGCAGCCGTTCGGGCACGGCGGCGAACAGGGCGTCGGTGTGCGCGGCCGCCGTCATCCGTACGTCGGCCCAGCCGATCTGCGCGCCGCTGCCGGGACGGCCCGCGCCGCCGGCCGCGACGGCCAGCAACTGCGCGCCGAGACACACGCCCAGGACAGGGACCTCGGCCGCCAACGCGGCGCGCAGCAGCGTCAGTTCCGCGCCACGACCGGGGAAGTCCTCGTAGGCGGCCATCGCCCCGCCCATCACCACCAGGCCCACCAGGTCGTCGGCCGTCTCCGGCACCGGGTCGCCCGCCCAGGTCCGGCAGACGCGGGTCGGCAGCCCGGCCGCGTCGAGTGCGGCACCGATGGCGTAGGGGCCCTCGTGCGGTGCGTGCTCCACGATCTGGATCACGGGCCATCACCTCCCGCACGACCGTACCCGGACGGCGGCCGGACCGAAACGCGGATACGGGAGCAGGCGGACCGAACGCCTCGCATGTGCGAGACCGTTTCCCGCATTGCTCCGGCAGGCGCGGATCGCCCCGCCGACAGGGCCGCACTCCGGCACCCGACGTCTCCGTCCGCGCATTCCTCCGAAGTGCCAGGAGTAGGCGAACTCCCAGGTGGCGTATGCGACGAGGTCTGTGACGGGCGTGGCCGAAGCGACTAACTTGTGGACTCACAGTCGGTGAGAAATCCGGCATTCCGCACTATTTCTCAGTGAGGGCGTTCCGTCATGAGCTTGAGCATCCGCAACCAGATTCCCGGCACCGTCACCGCGGTCACTCCCGGCGCGGTGATGGCGACCGTGAAGGTGCGCCTCGACGGCGGCCAGGACCTCACCGCGGCGATCACGGTGGAGGCGGTGAAGGATCTGGGGCTCGCCGAGGGCAAGGCCGTACGCGCGATGATGAAGTCCACCGAGGTCGCGCTAGCCACCGGCCGCGTGGCGGGGCTGTCCATCCGGAACCAACTGCCCGGAACGGTCAGTGATGTCGCCACCGGCGGGGCGATGGCCGTCGTCAAGGTCACGGTCGACGGGGGCGAGCTGACCGCGGCGATCACGAAGGACGCGGTCGGCGATCTGGGTCTGCGGACGGGTTCGCCGGTCGTCGCGCTGATCAAGTCGACCGAGGTGTCCCTGGCGACCGTCTGACCTACGGCCGTCATGGTCCGGAATTGATCGGCGCGGGCCGTTCACGCGTCACCCGCGACCGGTCGATCGTCGAAGCTCGCATATGAACCGAGAGGTCGCGACAGAACTCCTCATCGCATTCACCGGCAGCGCAAGATGCCCTACTTTGGATGCCCACAACGCAGGGCGAGCGGGGCACAGTCGCGGGGGCAACGGGTGGAAGAGGCGGCTCCGAACGGAGACGGGCACCACGATCACGTCGACTTCCGGGGCAGCGAATTCCGAGGCCCGGTCACCGGAAAAGTCGTCATCAATCAGTGCCGCTGCCCCCCGCTCACCGCTCTCTCGGCCCTGCCCGCAGCTCCCGCGGGCTTCACCGGCAGGCGTACCGAATTGGCCAAGCTGATGGACGTCCTGCGCCCCACCGACCGGGGAACCACCCCGAAGTCGGCCGTCATCTGTGCCGTGACCGGGCTCGGGGGCATCGGCAAGACCGCGCTCGCGCTGGATGCCGCGCACACTGCCTGCGCCCGGAAGTGGTTTCCGGGCGGCACTCTCTTCATCGACCTGGGCGGCTACAACGACACTCCGTTGACCGCAGAGCAGGCCGTCACTTCCCTCCTTCACGCGCTCGGCGTGGGGCACGTCCAGATCCCGACCGAGGACGTCGACCCGTACGCGTTGTACCGCAGCCGCCTCGCCAGTCTCGCCGACCGGAATCAGTCCGTGCTGCTTCTGCTGGACAATGCCTCGACCCCGGAGCAGGTCTCCCCGTTGCTGCCCGGGAGCGATCGGCACCGGGTCTTGATCACCACCCGCGATCGTCTCGACTCCCTGCCCGCCCGGCAGGTCGCCCTGGATGCCCTCAGTCCGGACAGCTCCGTATCCCTGATCGCGACCGCTCTGCGGCTGCGTGACCCCGACGACGACCGGCCCGCGCACGAGGCCGGATCCGTGCGGGACCTGGCCCGGTTGTGCGGCCATCTGCCACTGGCGCTGCAGATCGCCGCCGCCATGCTGGTGCGGCGCCACCCGAGCCGCCCGATCGCCTCGCTGGTGGACGAGTTACGGACGGCCACCGACACGACACGCGCTCTGGTCAGCGAGGGAGTCGACCAGTACAGCAGGTCCCTGGCCCTGCCTCCGGTGTTCGACGTGTCGTTCGGCAGGCTGGGCAGTGGCCAGGCGAGGATGCTGCGCGCCGTGGCGCTGGCGCCCAGCACCGAGATGAGCACGGACGCGGCGGCAGCCATGACCGGCCTGAGCCCTGCCCTGGCGCTGCGCCTGTTGGACGACCTGGCCCACGCTCACCTCATCACCGGGTTACCGGCGTCCACGGGCATGTCCGAGCGGTGGCGTATCCACGATCTCGTCCGCGGCTACACGGCGACGCTGACGGCCGACGACCCCGCGCCGGCGGAGGAGGGCGAACTGGCGCGTGAGCGTCTGCTGAGTTTCTTCAGCCGTCTGGCGGAGGCCGCGGACCGCCAACTGCGGTCTCCGCGGGGCGAACCCGCACCCGAGGTCTTCGCGGGGCGTGCGGAGGCATTGGCCTGGTTCGACGCGGAGCGCGTCAACCTGGTCGCCGCGGCCCAGTGGGCCGGCGACCGCTTCGCGCGGGATTCCGTCCGCCTGGCCCTGAGCGTTGCCGAGTTTCTGCGCTGGCGGCGATTCTTCGACGACGGGATCGCCGTCGGCCGAGCCGCCCGGGACGCCGCCCATCGCCTGGCGGACCGGCACAGCGAGGCGACCGTGTGCAACAACCTCGGCGGTGCGCTGTTGCGGGCCGAGCGGGCCGACGAGGCGATCGAACCGCTGATGCGCGCCGCGGGCCTCTTCGACGACCTCGGCGATCTGACCGGCGAGGGGATGGTCTGGAACACCCTCGGACTCGCCTTACGGAGGACGGGCCGGCTGGAGGAGGCCATAGCCAACCACGTCCGAGCCCGTGACCGCTTCCGCAGCACGGGCGACCTGCATCTCGAAGGGCGCGCGTGGCACAACCTCGGCCTCTCCCTGGACACCGCGGGCCGGACGGAAGAGGCCATCGGCGCCTTCGCCCGAGCCTGCGAGATCCACCGCGCGACCGGCGACCGGGTCCTCCACGGCGATTCACTGAACAGTCTGGGCTGGGCCCTGCACGCGGTGGGGCGGGTGGACGAGGCCATCGCCACTTACCGCGAGTCGGTGAAAATCCGCCGGGAGTACGACTATTGGTACGCGACCGGCCAGACTCTGAACAATCTCGCCCTGGCTCTCAAAACCGCCGGCCGTCCCGAGGAGGCATCGAAAGCCCGGGCCGAGGCGGTCGACGCCTCGGCCCGGGCCGGCACCACCGCCGAGGTCTACGGCCACCTGCACTAGGCCCTGTCGTCACATTCCCGTAGGTCGCCACACGCGAACACGCACCTGTACCCGGCCTCGGTCGCGCCGGGTGTGAGCGCCTACGCTGCTCGGGAAGACAGCCGTAACCAGGTCACCAGCGCAGAGGGGACGTCACGCGTGGCAAGCGACCGACAGGGCACGGCCGAGGCCGCCTCCGACGGGTCCCGTCGTATCCCGCCCGGCCAGCGCCATGTGCACGGCTGGCCGGTCTCGCACTACGGGCCCGTCCCCCGTTTCCGCCCCGAGCGCTGGAACCTGCGGGTGCACGGAGCCACCGCCGACGGCGCCGAGCACATCTGGACGTTCGACGAACTGGCGCCCCTGCCGCACCTCACGGTCGTCGCCGACCTGCACTGCGCGTCCGGCCCGACCTCCACCGACCACGAGTGGTACGGCATCCCCGCCACCGCGATCCTGGACTTCGCCCCGCCCTCGCCGGAGGTCACGCACGTGATGGCCTGGGCGGAGTACGGCTACTCCGCCAATCTCCGCCTCGCCGACTTCACGGCCCCGCAGACCCTGCTGGCCACGCACCACGACGGGGAACCCCTCACCGCCGAACACGGCTTCCCGCTCCGCCTGGTCGTGCCGCATCTGTACGGCTACAAGAGCGCCAAGTGGCTGCGCGCGATCGAGTACCTCACCGAGGACCGGCGCGGTTTCTGGGAGGAGCGCGGCTACCACAACATCGCCGATCCCTGGAAAGAGCAGCGCTACTCCTATCAGGAGCAGGACGACGAGGGCTCGGGGCAGCGCGACTGAGGGTCGGGAACCGGTCCTCCTCGCGTCCAAAACCCGCCCTGCCGGGCGTGGATCACGGCACGTACGCTCCGTTTCATGGTTGCGCATCGCATGGTCGACGTGAACGGTGTCCGGCTGCACATCGCCGAGCAGGGCGAGGGCCCGCTGGTGGTGCTGCTGCACGGCTTCCCCGAGTCGTGGCACTCCTGGCACCGCCAGTTCGGTCCGTTGGCCGACGCGGGCTTCCGGGTGGTGGCGCCCGACCAGCGCGGCTACGGCGGCAGTGACCATCCGGACGACGTGGACGCGTACACCATCCTGCACCTGGTGGGCGATGTGGTGGGCCTGATCAAGGAGTTGGGCGAGGAGAAGGCGTACGTCGTCGGGCACGACTGGGGTGCGCCGGTCGCGTGGCACACCGCGCTGCTACGGCCGGACATGGTGCTCGGGGTGGCCGGGCTGAGCGTGCCGCCGCCGTTCCGGGGACCGCAGCGTCCGCTGGCGATGATGGAGGAGCGGTTCGGGGACCGCTTCTACTGGACCTACTTCAACCGGCCCGGTGTCGCCGACGCCGAGTTCGCCAGGGACACCCGCACCACGCTGCGCAAGTTCCTCTACTCCGCCTCCGCCGCCGCTTCTCCCAGCGGGGAGATCATGCAGCCGCTGGTCGACCCCGAGCGGGGCTGGCTCGCGTTCATGGAGGACCCCGAGGTGCTGCCGGAGTGGCTGACCGAGGACGACCTGGACGCGCTCACCGAGAGTTTCTCCGGGGGCTTCACCGGCGCCCTGAACTGGTACCGCAACCTCGACCGCAACTGGGACCTGACCGCCGCCTGGGACAACGCCGTCGTCACCCGGCCGTCCCTCTACCTGTACGGCGACCGCGACCTGGTCCCCGCCTTCCCCGGCGCGCGTGAACTCATCGACGTACTGCCCGACTTGATGCCGGGCCTGTGGCGCAAGCCGATCGAGCTGTCCGGCTGCGGGCACTGGACCCAGCAGGAGCGCCCCGACGAGGTGAACGCGGCGCTCGTCGAGTTCCTCACGGCCTGTCGCGAGGGTGTCGACGGTGTGCCGGGAACGGAACGTGCCGGCTCGTGATCCCCTGAGCCGCACGACCGGGTCGGGCCGCAAGCCCGGAATACTCGCTCGACCCGGTCGCCTCCGCGAGGAGATCCTTCGGTCATGGAGTTCCTCTGCTACCACCGCGACCGGCCCGGCTCCCTCGCCCTGCGCGAGGAGTTGCTGGAGGAGCACTGGTCCTACATGGACCGGTACGCGAAGGAGATGATCGCCCGGGGTCCGACGCTGGCCGACGACGGTGACACCCCCACCGGAAGCGTGCACATCCTCGACCTGGCCGACGCTGCCGCCGCCCGCGCGTTCGCCTTCGACGAGCCGACCTACCAGGCCGGCGTCTACCGGGACGTACTGATACGACGCTGGCGCAACACCCTGGGCCGCACCATGTGGGACTTCGCCGGCGGCCGGGACGGCGGCAACCGCTATCTGGTGCTCGGCCTCGGCGCCGGACGGCAGCCCGCGGCCGACCTCGCCGTACCACCCGGCCGGGACGAACTGATCGCCTACGGACCGCTGTTGTCCGACGACGGCACCGCCTGGCTGGGCACCGCGGCACTGCTCCGGGCACCGGACAAGGAGACGGCGCGCGCCGTCCTGACCGAGGACCGGTACGCCGACATCGAGGTGCACAACTGGCAGTTCGGCGGCAGGCCGTCCTGACCCGGGGCATCGGGACGACGGCGGTCGTGGCTCTGCCGACCGCCTTCGCACCGCGTGAACCGATGTGTTCCGGGTAGGGAACGTGGTCGGACGCGGCTGGACGGACGGTCGCGCCTTGTGTGAAGGGACGGTTGGGACATGACGTTGGAGCAGGCCGCCGAGGACGCGGTGGACGCGGTCGTCGTGAACGACGGACACCTGCTGCTGGTGAACGTCCAGGGCGGCTGGAGCCTGCCGTCCGGTGTCCCCGACCAGGCCGAGACGCCCCAGGCCACCGCGGCCCGGCTGGTGTACGAACTCACCGGCTACCTCGTGGACGGCTCAAGCCTCCTGGAAGCGGAAGGGCCGCCGGCCGTGGTGTGCCACCTGCTGAGCGAGGACCCCTCGGGTGAGGCCCGGCTGACGGCCGGGCAACTCCGCTGGGCACCGTTCGCCGAAGCCATCGCCAGCGGACTACCGGCCCCCGTGCGTGCCTACCTTGAGGGCCATACGCCGGTGTAGCAGGCCCTCTGCACGCCGCTTCATGAGGTCGCCTTCCGGATGCGGGCGAGCAGGGTCCGCAACTGTGTCCGGTCCTCGGTGCCCAGCTCGGCCGTCGCCTCCGCGAGCGCGAGGCCGTCGACCTTCTCGGCCTCGCGATGGCACTCCCGGCCCTTGTCGGTGAGGCGCAGCAGAAACGCCCGCCGGTCGTGCGGATGACGTAGGCGCTCCACCAGCCCGTCACGTTCCAGGCTGTCGACGATGCTGGTGGTGGTCCGCGCCGCGACACCGGTCATCTCGCTCAAGTCCCGCATCCGGAGGGGCTGTTCGGCATGCGCGAGCATCCGCAGGGCGCGCAGCCGGGCGACCGAGGCCCCGTTCGCGCGCAGCCGGGTCTCCACGAACTGCCGTAGCTGATGCGTCGTCTCGTAGAGCTCGTCGACCAGGATGTCGCTGCTGCCGTGCACTGCCATGGCGTTCCCCGTTCCGCGGTGAGAGCCGATTGTACGATCCCCGGCCGGTACCAATGAGCACCCACATAGTGAGTATGCTCAGCATGTGCTGCTGTTCCGACGCCGTCCCGTTTCCCTCGGCTCCCTCGTCCCTCCTGTCCTTCACCGACTCCCCCGGCTTCCTCGACGCCTGCGCCCCGGTCAGCGTCTGGTCGTCCCCGTCATGTGTGTCTGCGTGACGTTCATCGCGATCGTCGACGGAGCGATCACGACCGTGGCGCTCCCCTCCATCGCCCGTCAGTTCCGGCTGACGACGGCCGCGCTGGACGGGGTGGTCGTGGTCTATCCGGTCTGCCTGGCGATGGCCATCCCGGCCTCCGCCTGGCTGGTCGAACGGTTCGGCGCCAAACGTGTGCTGCTGGCCGCCCTGACCGCGTTCCTCGGCTCGTCGCTGCTGTGCGGTGCGGCGGCCGGGCTCGGTCAGCTCGTCGCGGCCCGCGCGGTGCAGGGTCTGTCCGCCGGAGTGCTCTTCCCCGCCGCGTCCTCGCTGCTCTTCGGCACCTTCAACTCCTGGGAGCAGGTGCGGATATCGCGGTACATGATCATCCCGCAGCAGATAGCCCCGGCCGCCGCCCCGATCCTCGGCGGGCTGCTGGTGGACCACCTGTCCTGGCGTTGGGTGTTCTACGTCAACCTGCCGCTGGGCGTGCCCGCCGTCGTGTTCGGGGCGTTGTTCCTCGCCGAGCACCGCGGCCACCGGCCCGGCCGTTTCGACCTGACCGGGCTGCTGCTGAGCGCGACGGCCCTGGGCGGTGTGATGTTCGGTGTCTGCGAGGGCCCCAACCGCGGCTGGTCCTCCCCCTCCGTGGTCACCGCCCTCGCCGTCGGCACGGTCCTGCTCACCGCCACCGTTCTCTTCGAACTGCGCACCGCCGAGCCGCTGTTGAGGCTCCGTCTGTTCGCGGACCGGCTCTTCCGGGACACCAACCTGATCAACCTGGTGGGCCTGGTGCCGATCCTCGGCGCCATGTACCTCGGCCCGCTCTTTCTCCAGCAGGGTCAGGGCCGTTCCGCGCTGGAGTCCGGTACCAGCACCTTCCCCGAGGCCTTCGGCGTCCTGCTGACCGTGCAGATCGCCGGGATCCTGTACTCCAGGGTCGGCCCCCGGATCATCATCGGTTCCGGCCTGGCCATGGTGAGCGCGGTCCTGCTGCTCTTCGCCACCTGCGACCAGGACACCGGCCTGTGGACCTTCCGGGCTTACATGTTCCTGCTCGGCATCGGAATGGGCGGGGTCTTCATGCCGACGACGGTGGCCTCACTGGCGACACTCTCCCGGAAGGACCTGTCCCAGGCCTCCACACTCAACACGGTGGTACGGCAGACGGGGGGCGCGTTCGCGCCGGCGGCGGTGACCACGGCCCTCGTCCTGAGCACCCCCACGACAGCCGCGGCGAATCCCCCCGTCACCGCCTACCAGCACGCCTATCTGACCCTGGCCGCCCTCGCCGCGGCGACCTCCGTCTTCGCCTTCACCCTCCCCGACGGCCCGGCCCGAGCCGCCGCCCGCGGCAAGACCGTGTCCAGCCGCACCGCTCCCGCGAGGCAGCGCGAGGAGGCGTGCTGAAGCCCCGTCCCCGAGGGAGCCGGAGGCGAGACCGACCAGGAGTGCCTGCCGTTGAGGACGGCGGTCGCGCGCCCGGCAAGCCGCCGCTCCAGGGCCCGTAGCCGACACCGAGCGCCGTCAGTTCGCGGGCGGACTCGTGGACGAGCGGGGTCATTCCCGCGGCGTGCAGGCTGAGTGCGGTGACAAGGCCGGCGACGCCGCCGCCCACCACGACGATCTTCAAGCGTTTCCCTTGCGTTGGAGTGCCGGTAGCAACTCGGCCTGAGTGCCCACCAGTTCGGCGGACACGGCAGGAACCCCCACCCGGTACGGACTCCCGCATCAGCTTAACCGGAGGAATCTTCTCCAGGTAGGGTGGCCGGTGTTGCGCGACGGCCTGATCCCGCCCGGAGCAGCGCTGCCCGTCGTGGACCGGACCGCAGAGAGGGCACCCCCCGATGACTCACCGGAACAGCCGGGGCGACTCACCGCATGTTGCCTCCGAAGCCCAACTCCCCCTGGTGGCACGGGAGGTGGCGTCGGTCGTCGCGGCCCACGCCGAGCACACCGAGCGGCAGCGCACGCCCGCGGAGCCGAGCGTGAAGGCGCTCCGCGAAGCCGGGCTCTTCGCCCTCGGGACACCGCGCTCCTACGGGGGCCGGGGCGCCGGTGTGCGCACGGCCGTCGACGTGTGTGCCGAGCTGGCCGCGGGGTGCGCGTCGAGTTCATGGCTCGTCGGCATCGCGTACGGAGGCGCCCTCTTCGCCGCGCAACTGCCCGACGCGGTCCGCAGTGCGATCTGGTCGTCGGATCCCGATGCCGTCGTGTGCGGGGCCGCCAACCCCTCCGGTTCGGTCACGGCCGTGCCCGGGGGCCTCGAACTCGGCGGGCGGTGGCCGTGGATATCCGGCATCGACCTTGCGGCCTGGGTGCTGCTGGGCATCGTGCGGGAGGACCACGGCCGGCCGGAGCGCGGGCTGGCCCTCGTCCCCGCGTCCGGGCTGACGGTGGCGGACACCTGGAACATGGCCGGCATGCGGGGCACCGGCAGTCAGACGGCGATCGCGCGGAAGCTCTTCGTCCCGGACGAACGGTTCGTGTCGTTCGCCGAGATCGCCGAGGGGGCCGGCGTCCGACGCCATCCGGGCGAGGCGCGGGTCGTCTACCCCCTCTCCATCAATCTGCCGCTGGTCGGCACCGGTATCGGCATCGCCCGTAGCGCGCTCGAACACGTCGTCCGGATGCTCGCGGGAGGAAAACGCTCCGTCTCCCCGCTCCACTCCCACACGGTGGACGCACCTCCCCACCAACTGAATGTCGCGCAGGCCGCCACCTTGATCGACACGGCCACACTGCATGTGCGGCGCGCGGCCGACGAGATCGACGAAGCCGCCCGCGCCGGACGGCGCCCCGATCTCGAATCCCGGGCCCGGCTGCGGATGGACGGCGGCCATGCCATGCGCTGCGCACGCGAGGCGGTCAGCCTCCTACTCGACACGGCCGGGGCGAGCAGCTTCTCCGACGACTCACCGCTGCAACGCGCCTGGCGCGACATCGGGACGGCCTCCCGCCACGCGGCACTGAGCGTCGAGACCAGCCAGGAGCTCTACGGCCGCGTCCTGCTCGGCCGACCGCTGCCCCACACCGACGTCGTCTGATCCCGGCAACCAAGGAGGCCCGACCCGATGAGTGCACCCCGGTCGTCAACAGGCCCTGCCAGTCCGGCAGTCGAGCGCAAGGTCGCTCTGGTCACCGGGGCGGCCCGAGGTATCGGTGCCGCGATCGCCGGGGAACTGCACCGACGCGGACTGCGGGTCGCACTGCTGGACCGGGACGGGACCGGTGCCCACGCGCGGGCCAAGTCGCTTGATCCCGGCGGGGATTCGGCCATGGCGGTGTGTGCCGATGTCGGCGACCCCGAGGAGACGCGGCGCGCGGTGCGGGCGGTGACCTCGGCGTGGGGCAGCCCCGATGTTCTGGTCAACAACGCGGCGCGTACGGCGGCCGGTTCGGTGTGGGACGTCGAACTCGACGAGTGGGACGCCCTCTTGGCCACGAATCTGCGCAGCGTCCTGGTGCTCACCCGCCTCTGCGCACCGGCGATGCGCGAGCGCGGCTGGGGGCGCGTCATCAACCTGGCATCGTTGGCGGGGCAGCAGGGCGGGCTGGTCACCGGCCCCCACTACGCGGCGGCGAAGGCGGGGGTGCTGGTGCTGACCAAGGTCTTCGCGCAGGAACTCGCTCCCCACGGTGTGACCGTCAACGCCGTCGCTCCGGCGGCCGTACGGACACCCGTGATGGACGATCTCCCCGCCGAGGCACTGCGGCGTACCGCCGAGCGCATTCCCGTGGGCCGGTTCGGGCGGCCCGAGGAGGTGGCCGCGCTGGTGGGGCATCTGTCGGCAGAGGACACCGGGTACATCACCGGCGCCACACTGGACGTCAACGGCGGCTTGTTCATGCGCTGACGGTGGAGGCCGGGCGTAGGGTTCCGAGGTCGGAAGGGGTGAGGTACATGGAGGGGGACGGTCCCGCGCCGTCGGGTCCGGCCGACCTGCTGATCGGGCGCGATCACGACCTCGGGGTGATCCGGGGATTCGTCGACGAGGCCGCGGTCTCCGGCGGGGCGCTGCTGCTGTCGGGCGACGCGGGCGTGGGCAAGACGGTGCTGCTGGACAGCGCGGCCGGGCGGGCTCAGGGCGCGGGCACGCGGGTCGTACGGGCCGCGGGCGTGGAGTTCGAGAGCACCATCAGCTTCGCGGGACTCCACCAGGTCCTTCAGCCGCTACTGGTCGACCTCGACCGGTTGGCCGACCCGTACCGCACCGCTTTGGGCGTCGCCCTGGGGCTGGACCGGGGCGCGCCGTCCGATCAGCTCCTGGTGTCGAACGCGGTGCTGACGCTGCTCGTGCAGGCCGCCGTGGAGCGTCCGTTGCTGGTGATCGTCGACGACCTTCCCTGGCTGGACCGTGCCAGCGCCGTGGTCCTGGGCTTCGTGGCCCGCCGACTGGGCGGCAGCCGGGTCGGGTTCCTCGGCGCCTACCGGTCCGGGGAGGGCAGCTTCTTCGAACGCGGCGGAGTGCCCCGGCACCACGTACCGCCGCTCGACACGACGGCCGCGGCGGCGTTGATCCAGGAGCGTTCCCCGTCCCTGGCCCCACGGGTGCGCGAGCGGCTGCTGACGGAGGCACAGGGCAACCCGCTGGCCCTGCTCGAACTGCCCGTCGCCCTCAGCGGCCCCCAGCGTTCCGGTGCCTCGGTGCCCGAGCTGCTGCCGCTGGGCCGCCGGCTCCAGGCCGTGTTCGCGTCCCGGGTCGAGGCCCTGCCCGCCCCGACCCGGCTGCTTCTCCTGTACGCGGTCCTGGACGGCACCGGTGACCTGAGTGTCCTCGCGTCGGTCGACTCCGGGCGCGCCGACGTGGAAGACCTGGCGTCCGCCGAGCGGGCGGGTCTCGTGCAGGTGGACGCGGCCACCGGCCGGCTGACGTTCCGCCACCCCCTCACGCGCTCGGCCGTCGTGGAACTCTCCACCAGCGGCCGGCGTCGCGAGGCGCATCGCGCCCTGGCGGAGCACTGGGCGGACCTGCCCGAGCGCCGCGCCTGGCACCTCGCGCGTGCCACGGTCGAGCCCACCGAGGACGTGGCGGGTCTCCTGGAGGAGGTGGCGCGCGACACCGTACGGCGGGGTGACGCGGGCGGTGCCATCGCCGCTCTGCTGCGGGCCGCGGAGCTGAGTCCGCGCGGCTACGAGCGCAGCCGCCGGATCGCCGAGGCGGCCTATCTCGGAGCGGATCTGACCGGTGATCTGCGTGATGTGCCCCGGCTGCTCGAAGAGGCCCGCCTCGCCGACGGGGGACGGGCCGGGCCGCTGGTCGCCGCCGTCGCGGCGGCCCACCACATCCTCCTCAGCGGTGAGGGCGACCTCGACACCGCCCACCGGCTGCTGGTCGGCGCGATCGAGATGCAGCACCAGCCGTACGACGCCACCGACGCGACGATGATCGACGCGCTCTACACACTCGCCTGGCTGTGCCAGAGCAGTCAGCGCGCCGAGCTGTGGAAGCCGCTGCACCGGGCGCTCGGCCTGCTGAAACCGGAGGTCCCGGACCAACTCGCCCTGACCGTCGGCACGATGGCCGATCCTGCGCGCACGGCAGCGCCCGCGCTCGGGAGGCTCGACGCGCTCATCGCCACCCTCGACCAGGAGGCCGACCCGGTCCGGATCATCCGGATCGCGATGACCTCCCTCTACGTGGACCGGCTCCCGGCGTGCAGGACGGCGTTGCGGCGCGTGCTCCGCGACGGGCGGGACCACAGCTCGCTCACCGTGGAGATCCAGGGACTGGTGTACCTGGGCAGAGACCATTTCGCGGCAGGCGAGTGGGACGAGCTGGAGGCGCAGGCCGCGCAGGGCCGGGACCTGGGCGAGGCCCACGACTACCAACTGCTGTCGACGGAGTTCCTCTACCAGCGGGCTCTGGTCGCCGCCGCCCGCGGCGACGAGGCCGCCACCCGGGCGCTGACCGACGAGATGACCCTGTGGGCGACACCGCGCGGGGTGGGCTCCTATCTGTCGTGCGCCTCGCACGCGAGGGCGCTCGCCGCGCTGGGCCGGGGCCGCTTCGAGGACGCGTACCGGCACGCCTGTGCCATCAGCCGCCCGGGTGAGCTGGCCTCGCACGTTCCCCCGGCTCTGTTCGTCGTCATGGATCTCGTCGAGGCGGCGGTCCGAACGGGCCGGATCACGGAGGCGTCGGCCCATGTCACGGCGGCGCGCGAGGCCGGCATCGCCGCGATCTCGCCCCGACTCGCCCTGCTCGTGAAGGCGTCGGCGGCGATCGCGGCCGACGACCACGAGGCGCTCGGCCTGTTCGAGGAGGCGCTCGCCGTACCCGGCACCGACCGCTGGCCCTTCGAACTGGCCCGGGTCTCACTCGCCTACGGCGAACGCCTGCGACGGGTGAAGTCCACTGCTCGGGCGCGCACCCGTCTCGCCGACGCGATCGACACCTTCGAACGGCTCGGCGCCCACCCCTGGACGGCCCGGGCGGGCAACGAACTGCGCGCGACCGGCCTGTCCGTCACAGCCGCCGGAATCACCGGACCGGCGTCCCTCACACCACAACAACGCGAGATCGCCCTCCTCGCGGCGGCCGGCCTCACCAACAAGCAGATCGCCGAGCGCCTCTTCCTCTCCCCCCGAACCGTCGCCGCCCACCTGCGCCAGCTCTTCCCCAAACTGGGCGTGGCCTCCCGTGCGGCGCTGCGCGACGCGCTGGCGGACCGGAGCGGCGGCGATCAGAAGATGCCCTGACCCGGTGTCAGGATCCCCTTCGGGTCGTACGTCCTCCTGGCCTCCGCGAACCGGCTCCAGTACGGCCCGAAGTGCCGTCTCCAGTCGGCCTGTTGGAAGGGGATCGAGCCCACCGGGTACTGCGTACCGCCGGCCGCCTCGACCGTGTCGTACGCGGCCCGGTTGGCGTCCAGCAGCCGTCGTACCGTGGCCGTGTCCTCGGGCGGTGTGGTGCGCAGGACCGCGAACAGGTAGGGCACCGGGTCGTCGGGCATGCGCGGCAGGGGGGTGTGGAGGCGGTCGCGCAGCAGGGGGTACAGGAGGACGATGCCGGGTCCCAGGTCGGCCGGGGTGAGTGCGTCCAGCAGGGTCGCGGTGACGTCGGCGGCGCTACGGCCGGGCAGCAGCAGGTTGAGCCAGGGGTGCGCGTAGCTCCACAGACCGGCTTCCTTCAGGGCGGCGACGGAGGGGGCGAGCCGGTCGAGGAAGTCGTAGTAGGCGAGATCGGTGATCTGGACGCCTGACGGAACGTGCCGCAGCCCCCGCAGGAGGGCGGTGTCGTCGGGGGTGTCCCCCACGGGCGGCCCGTAGGCGACGGCCTCGATCGCGAACTGGTCGAAGGCGCCCGAGGTGTCGGCGCTCACCTGACCCTCGACGTACGCGAAGCGCCGCTCGGTGACGAGGAGACGCTGGTCGTCGAGGAAGGTCTCCAGGTCGTCGTACGGCAGGAGGTAGTGCCGTACGGTCTCCGGGGCTCGCATCAGGCGCAGGGTGGCGCCGACGATCACGGCGCACTGCCCGAGACCCGCGAGCACGGCATGGAAGAGGTCACGGTGGCGGGTCGGCGAGCAACGGAGCAACTCACCCGCCCCGGTGACGACTTCGAGCCCCAGGACGTTGTCGACCTGCGCGCCGTGCCGGTGGCTCTGGCCGCCCAGACCGCCGACGGACAGGGTCCCGCCGACGGAGAGTTCGAGGTAGTCGGTGAAGACGGGCGGCGTCAGACCGTGGGCAAGGGTGCCCTTGGCGACGTCGCTCCACTTCGCACCGGCCCCGACCGTGACGCGCGAACTCCCCGCCCGCACCGGGCCGATGGAGTCGAGCGGCGCGGTCTCGATGACCAGACCACCCTCGACCTGCGCCTGCCCGTTCGTACCGTGCCCCTGTCCGCGCGGGGCCACGCGCAGACCGTGCACATTGCAGAACCGCACCATCGCGACGACGTCCCGCACGGAACCGGGCCGCAGCACGGCGGCCGGACGACGGTGCACGATGTGCCCGAAGTCGTCGGCGTCGGCGCCGAGCGAGGCGTCGTCGGTAAGCAGCGTCCCGTCGAGACGCGGGATGCCACTGAGCGTCCGACCGTCACCGGTCACCGCCCAGCTACGGCTGAAGGGATCAAACGCGACGACGGCGGCCGAGCCCGCGACCAGGCCGCGCAATGCAGTACGTCGAGACGGCGTGCGAGGCATACGGTCCTCCCGAGACCGACCGGATGTGACCATCAACGGCGGCTCAGTCTAGGGAGGTCGGGGTGCGGAAGGACGTGCAGTACCGGCGAGTCCTATGACCGTTTCTCGCCACCTGACGAGGCTAGTCGTCGCCCGCGTCGCTCCGGTTCGGTCCCCGGCGCCGCTTCTTCTCGGAGCTGCGCAGCAGTTCGCTCGCGGTGAGCGTGATGGTCGCCACGACACGGGCCCAGCGAGGTCCGCCACGCTCGGCCCACACCACACACGCGCACCCGCCGATGAGGAGCGCCAAGACGCCGAGCAGCAGCACAACGATCATGTTTCCCCCTTGGTCCGTACGGTCCTGCGACTCGTACGTTCCTGGTGATCTTCTCAGCCGTGGACGAGCCGAGTGCGTTCACCCCCTCCGCATCCACTCCCTCGTCCCGAACGACCCACACGCCCGTGAGGCCACCGTCGCCGCCTCACGCAACGCCTCGACGAAGCTCTCCGTGGTCGGGCGGCCGTCCCGTAGCGCGAGGTGGTGGGCGAGGGCTCCGTGCAGGACGTCGCCCGCGCCGAGGGTGTCCGCCACCTGGACCGCGGGCACGTCCACCGTGCCTTCTCCGTCCGGGGTCGTCCACATGACGGGGTCCGCTCCCCCGCTCACCGCCGACCAGGTGACTCCGTGCTCCCTGAGGTATCGCAAGGTGTCCGTGGGTGTGGTCCCGCCCGGTGGGTGGAAGTCGGCCGAGCAGACGGCGATGTCGATGAACGGCAACAGGTCCTGCGTGCCTGTCTTCCAACTGCCGCCGTCCAGAAGGGTCGTACGGCCCGCGGCGCGTGCGGAGCGGGCCGTTGCGACGGCCAGTTCCATGTGGTGGCCGTCGAATTCGACGATGTCGCAGGCCGCCACCAGTGCTTCGAGATCATCGGGCGGGGCCAGTCGGTGTCCCGTCGCGTTGGTCGAGGCGACGGCGCGTTCGCCGCTGGACGCGGTCACCAGGACCGAGGACACCGTGGGCGGGTCCGGTGAGTCGGCTGCCAGGTCGGACACGGTGACGCCCAGCGCGTGCAGGTCGGCCGCCACCCCGACTCCCAACGGATGGGCGCCGATTGCGGTCAGCAGCGTCGGCGCGCCACCGAGGTGGCTGAACGCCACGGCCGCGTTCGTCGCCGGGCCGCCGGCGGCGACCACCTGACGCTGGGCCGTGAGCTTCTCGTTGGAGGCCGGCGCGTGGTCCACGAGCTGGATGACGTCCAGGGTGCACAGACCGACGAACAGACCTTCAGGACGCACCGCACCTCCCTGTGCCCGAACGTGTGGTCAGTCTACGAACCACGGACCACGGGCTTCGCCATTTACTAACAATTGGTTGAGCAGTCCAGGCTGCTAAATCTAGTGTCAGTAACCGTGAAGAACGACTCCGCTCAGCTCGCGTCCGATCTACGACTCGCGGTGGGCCGTGTGACACGGCGCCTGCGTCAGGCACACGCCGTGGGGGACGTATCGCTCTCCGGAGTCTCGGTGCTGGCCCGGCTCGCCCGCGACGGATCCGAATCACCGACCGCCCTCGCCGAGATGGAGCGGGTGCGACCGCAGGCTATGGCCAGCACGCTCGCCCTGCTCGAACAGCGCGGGCTCGTCGGCCGCAGCCCCGACGCCGCGGACCGGCGGCGGAGCATCGTGGCGATCACGGACGAGGGCCGCGCCATGCTGGCCGAGCGGCGCTCCGAGTCGGTCCACCGCCTCGGTGCCGTCCTGGACGAGTTCACCGCGCAGGAGCGCGCGACCCTCGCGTCGGCCCTTCCCCTCCTCGACCGACTGGCGGAGCGACTGTGACCGAGCGCGCACACATACCCGACGACGGGAACAGCACCGGCCGCGGCAGGTCGTCCCTGCTCGGCGCCGTGCGCTCGGGACGTCGTAAGGACACCCCGGTCGGGCCCAACTACAAGTGGGTCGCGCTGTCGAACACCACACTCGGCGTGCTGATCGCCACGATGGACGCCTCCATCGTGATCATCTCGCTGCCCGCGATCTTCCGCGGTATCGGCCTCGATCCGCTGGCGCCGGGCAACATCGGCTATCTGCTCTGGATGATCCTGGGCTATCTGCTGGTCTCGGCCGTACTCGTCGTCGTGCTCGGCCGGCTCGGGGACATGTTCGGCCGGGTGAAGATCTACAACCTCGGCTTCCTGATCTTCGCGTGTGCGTCCGTCGCACTGTCCCTCGATCCGTTCCGTGCGGGAGCGGGCGCCATGTGGCTGATCCTCTGGCGCATCGTGCAGGCCTTCGGCGGCTCCATGCTCACCGCCAACTCGGCCGCGATCCTCACCGACGCCTTCCCCGCCCGGCAGCGCGGGATGGCGCTCGGCGTCAACCAGATCACCGCTCTCGCCGGCCAGTTCCTCGGGCTGCTCGCCGGTGGTCTGCTGGCCGTCGTCGACTGGCGCGCGGTGTTCTGGGTGAGCGTGCCGATCAGCATCACCGGCACCATCTGGTCGTACCTGAGCCTGCGCGAGACCTCGGCGGGCCGCCCCGGCCGCATCGACTGGCTGGGCAACCTCACCTTCGCGGCCGGCGCCGGAATCCTCCTCGCGGGCATCACCTACGGCATCCAGCCCTACGGCGGCAGCGCCACCGGCTGGGGAAACCCGTGGGTGCTCAGCGGTCTGATCGGCGGCGCCGTCCTGCTGCTGCTCTTCTGCTGGATCGAGACGCACATCGCCGAACCGATGTTCAACCTCGCCCTGTTCAAGGTGCGCGCATTCGCCGCGGGCAACCTGGCTGCCCTGCTGACGGCGATCGCGCGGGGCGGGCTGCAGTTCATGCTGATCATCTGGCTGCAGGGCATCTGGCTGCCGTTGCACGGTTACGACTACGAGGACACCCCGCTGTGGGCCGGCATCTTCATGCTCCCGCTGACCGTCGGCTTCCTCATCGCCGGGCCCGTGTCCGGCTATCTGTCGGACCGGTTCGGCGCGCGCATGTTCTCGACGGTCGGGCTGATCGTCGTGGCGCTGTCCTTCCTCGGCCTGCTCGCGCTGCCCATCGACTTCGACTACGGCATGTTCGCGGCGCTCCTGCTGCTCAACGGGCTGGGCCAGGGCATGTTCTCCGCGCCGAACACGTCCTCCATCATGGGCAGCGTGCCCAGCGAGTACCGGGGTGTCGCCTCGGGCATGCGCTCCACCTTCCAGAACTCGGGCACCGCCCTGTCCATCGGCGTGTTCTTCTCCCTGATGGTGTCCGGGCTCGCGTCCTCACTGCCCGGAACGCTGAGCCAGGGGCTCCAGGCACACGGCGTACCGGCCGGCGCCGCCGGACAGGCCGCGTCGCTGCCGCCGGTGAGCACGCTGTTCGCCACGTTCCTCGGCAACAACCCCATCCAGCACCTGCTCTCGTCCAACGGGGTCCTCGGCCACGTCACCGCAGCCCAGCGCGCCGTCCTGACCGGCCACACCTTCTTCCCGCGGCTGGTCTCCGGCCCGTTCCACCACGGCCTGACCATCGTCTTCAGCGTCGCCGCGGGCATGGCCCTGGTCTCCGCGATCGCCTCGGCCCTGCGCGGCGGCCACCAGACGGAGCCCGGACCGGAACCGACACCGGTCGGGCTGCCGCCGACTCCCGCGGAGACTGCCGAGACGTCGCAGGCGGGGCCCAACGGGGCGTCGTAGAGCCCGAGATGATGGTGTGGGAAGCGGCCGGTCAGCGCACACGGTGGCAGCCGTCGCGCCACATTCACCGCTCGGCGTGCAGGTCCCGCACCACCTCGTTTCAAATAACGTTATCTTCCTCGATCCCGGGCATGACCGCCCCATCGCCGGATCTCAGGCGGGCACCTCGCCCGAGCCACGGACCTTCAGCGCGACCGGGACGACCACCGACTGCACCGCGCGGCCGGGGTCGGCGATGCGGGCCCGGAGCAGTTCGACGGCCGTCCGGCCGATCTCGGAGGTCTGCTGGGCGACGACGGTGAGGGCGGGCTGCAGGAGGTCGGCCAGGGGTACTTCGTCGAAGCCGACGAGGGCCAGGCGGGAGGCCGCCTGAGGTCCGAGGTGTCGTAGGACCGCGAGCGTGGTGTCCATGTTGCCGGTGACCAGGGCGGTCGCCGGATCGGGGCCGTGCAGCGCCGTGTCGAGCGCAGCGGCCACGCGCTCGGCGGTGATCTCGCCCGGGTGCACCAGGCCCTCAACGCCTTCGCCGTGGGCGCGCAGGGCCGCACGGAAGGCCGCGGCGCGCTCCCGGCCGGAGAAGACGCGTTCGCTGTCGCCGATGTAGGCGATGCGGCGGTGACCGTGGCGGTGGAGGTGGTGGAAGGCCATGCCGATGCCGGAGGCGTTGTCGGACATGACGCAGTCCACGGAGACCCCGCTCATCGGGCGGTCCATGGCCACCAGCGGTACGCCCGCGTCCAGTTCGGGCTGGAGGTAGGCGTGGTTCTCGCCGAACGGCTCGACGATGATGCCGTCGAGACGCTGCCGGCACATGGAGACCAGGATGTCGCGCTCCCTGGTCTCGTCGAAGTCGGTGGAGGCGGCGAAGAGGGTCAACCCCGCGTCCCTGGCCGTCCGTTCGATGGCGGCCAGTTCGGGATTGACCTCGGCGATCCGGCGGACGGCCGCGCCGATCGTTCCGGTGACGCCGGTGCGCAGTTGGCGGGCGCGGTCGTCCGGGCGGTAGTTGAGCGCGGCGATCGCGGCCTCGACCCTGACGGCGTACTCCGGCCCCACCGTGGGGTCGTTGTTGACCACCCGGGACACGGTGCGCAGGGCCACCCCGGCCTCGCGCGCGACGTCGACCATCGTCGGGCGCCTGGGCCGTCCCCCACTGTCACGCCGTGCTTGCGTCATCCGGCAGCTCCTCCTCGAAACATCGGACCGATATCAGACCGGCCCTTGACACATTCCCGCAACGCGCTCCTATCCTCGGGATAACGTTATCTCGAAGGGTGACGCGGTGTCGATCCAGTCGGGTCCACCCCCATCCGTCGGGCCGCACCGTCCTTCCAGGAGACTTCCATGAGGCGCAAACGTCCGACCGTTGTCTGCCTCGCCGCGGCACTCGCCCTCACCGGTTGCTCCGCCGCGTCGACCGGGGGCGGGACCGGGAAGGGTGACAGCACCCTGACCTATCTCACCTTCGAAACCCCCAGCCTCACCGCGAAGTTCTGGGACACCTCGATCGCCGGCGCGGAGCAGAAGGTCCCGGGCGTCACGGTGAAGAAGATCGTCGCGCCGAGCACCGACCGGGACGCGTACGCCAAGCAGTTGCAGGCCTCCGGGCAGTTCCCTGACCTGCTCCAGTCGATCACCCCGTCGACGTTCGCGACGGCCGGGCTGCTCAAGCCGTACGACCAGAAGTGGGTGGACGCCAACTTCCTGCTGCCGCTGGGCAATGCCTACAAGGGCAAGGTCTACATCCCGCCGACCAACTCGCAGATCATCCCCGAGGTCTTCTACAACAAGAAGCTGTTCGCCAAGGCCCACATCTCGGCGCCGCCGAAGACGTGGGCCGAGTTCATGGCCGTGTGCGCCAAGCTCAAGGCCGCCGGTGTCACCCCGGTCGAGTTGGGCGGCGGCGACCCGTTCTCGGCGTCGATGCCGCTGGTCGGTGTCCTCTCCGCCGACGTGCTGGGCAAGAACCCGAACTGGCTGAAGGAACGCTACGCGGGCAAGGTCAAGTTCACCGATCCCGACGTGAAGGCGGCCGTGGGCAAGTACCGGACGATGGTGAAGAACGGCTACTTCGAGGACGGCGCGCTGGGCGTCAAGTACGCCGACTCGATCACGAACTTCACGTCCGGCAAGGCCGCGATGTACATCATGGGCAGTTGGTTCCTCGGCGCGGTGCCCAAGGACCACGCCGACGACTTCGGCGCCTTCCTCACCCCGACCGACGACGGATCGCTCGTGGTGCCGTTCTCGGTGGGCGGCTCCATGGCCGTCAGCGCCAAGACGAAGGACCCGGCCAAAGCAACCGCGTTCGCCCAGGCCTGGTCGCTGGCCCCGGCCAACTACAAGGCCCTGATCGAGGGCGACGGCGCGTTCCCCATGCTCAAGGGCAAGAACCTGGACGACTACGGCGTGCACGTCACGAAGGTGTTCAAGGACTCCTACTCCTACGTCACTCAGCAGAACACGAAGGTCTCGTCGTTCGGCTGGGCGACCAACGACGACTCGATGCCGTCGGGCCTCAACAACGCCTTCTACGCGGCCAGTCAGGCGCTGTTCTCTTCCGACGACGTCGACGGGCAACTGGCCAAGCTCGACGCCGCCTGGGACTCGGCGACCAAGTAGGCCACCTCACCGGTCCCCGCCGTACCGGTGCCGCAGATCTCCTCCGAGGGAACAGCCATGACCTCCCCAGCCCTGACCAACCGCGTCCGCCGACGCCGCAGTGACCCCGCCCTGGGCACGATCGCGCTCGTCGCACTCGGCCTGTACGTCCTGTTCGTCGTCGTACCCGTGATCATGAGCGCCTGGAAGAGCCTCACCGACGAGAACCCGCTGCTGGCACGCGCCGACTTCGTCGGCCTCTCCAACTACCGGGAGATGGCGCACGACAGCGCCCTGGCCGACAGCCTCGGCTTCACGCTCCTGCTGGCCGGTACGGTGACGATCGCCGCCAACGCCGCCGGTATCGGGTTCGCGATGCTGCTCAACAGGACGTCGCTGAGCTTCCGGACGATGCGCACCGTCGCGTTCCTGCCGCAGGTGCTGTCAGGTGTCATCGTCGGCTATGTCTGGCGCTACATCCTGGCCCGGGACGGCATCCTCGACAACGTCCTCGTCTCACTGGGGATCATCGACAGGCCCATCACCTGGCTGGGCAGTCCGCACCTGGCCGTCCTGTCCGTGGGGATCGTCGCGGCCTGGGTGCTGACGGGGTTCACCACCGTCGTCCATCTCGCCGCGCTCCAGTCGATCCCCGTCGAGTTGTACCAAGCCGCGATGGTCGACGGAGCGGGCCGGTGGCAGCGGTTCCGCCGGATCACGTTCCCGATGCTGGCCCCGGGCACCACCATCAGCGTCACCATCTCGCTGATCACGATGCTGAAGCTGTACGACATCATCGCGGTGCTCACCTCCGGCGGCCCGGCCAACTCCACCCAGTCCACCGCCCTTTACATCATCCAGCTCGCCTTCACGGACGACCGGTACGGCTATGCCTCGGCGGTGGCGATGCTTCTGCTCGTCGTCTCGATCGTTATCGCGCTGTCCGTGACCGCCCTGCTGCGCCGCCGGGAGGTGGACCTGTGAGCACGTCGACCTCGCAACGGCCCCTGGAACGAGGGCGAACGGCGACACCTCCGTCCGTACCGGCGCCGCGCGGGAATCGCCGGGCCTGGACCTCCCGGGGCCACCTCACGGCGGCCGCGCTGCTCACGCTGGCCTTCGTCAGCCCCGTCTATCTCACGCTCGTCAACGCCTTCAAGACGCAGGACCAGATCGTCCGCGACCCGGCCGCTCCCCCGGCCCCGCCGACCACCCACAACCTGACCGACGCCCTCGCCCGGCCCGACCGGATCGTCCAGATCGGGCTGACCAACTCCGCGGTCACCGTGGTCGTTTCGGTGCTGCTGATCATCCCGCTGGGCGCGGCCCTGAGCTTCTGGCTGTCGCGCCGCTCGGCCCGGCTGCGCAGGATCGTCCTGGCGGGCTTCGCCGCCGGACTGATGATCCCGCCCGCGGTGATCCTCCTGCCCACGATCCGCATCCTGACCTTCCTGCACCTGGACCACACCTATCCGGGGCTGGTCCTGGCCAACGTCGGCGGCGGCTATCTGTCGTTCGCGGTGTTCGTCTACTCCGGGTTCCTGCGGTCGATCCCGGGCGAGATCATCGAGGCGGCGACGGTGGACGGCGCCGGGAGCCTGCGGGTCTGGCGGACGATCGTCATGCCGCTGCTGCGTCCGGCCACCGCGACCGTCACGATCTTCCTGTCGCTGTGGATCTGGAACGACTTCATGAATCCGCAGTTCATCCTCGGCCCGCTGCACGGCCAGACGATCACCACAGGGCTGTATCTGTCGGTCGGTCAGTTCTCCACCGACTACGCCCAGTTGTTCGGCGTGATGCTCCTGGCGGCGGTGATTCCGGTCGCGGGATATCTCGCGCTGCAGAAGCAGTTCATCGCCGGCCTGACCTCGGGAGCCACCAAGTGACCATGAACACCGCCGAGCAGGGCGTGGACATCGGCCGGGGCGGCGTCCCCGACCTGGCGGACGTCGCCGGGCACTGGGTCGACGCGGACGAGCTCGCGCACCTGCCCTCCCTGCGCAACCAGCAGGGCCAGGCCCACGTCAACCACGACCTGACCTCCCTGTCCTGGCTGGCCGCCCCGCCGTTCACCTTCGGCTACCACACCGGCGAGCTGCGTGTGGACGGCCAAGTCCTGGCCGCACAGCGGTTCTTGTGGAAGCCGTGGGGCGTCCTGCGCGAACACCGCCGCCAGGACGGGCTGTTGGTGACCACCGACAGCCGGATGGCCCTGTCCCGGGATCTGCTCCTGTGGCGGATCGAGGTCACCAACGAGAGCCGCGAGGCCCGCACGGTCGAGCTGACGCAGGACCTGTTCGCGATGGTCGCCCACTCCGAGGTCGGCTACGGCTGGCTGTACGACGGCCCGTGGAATCACGGAATGCACCACGACTTCATGGCACTTGAGCGCATCCGGGCCACGACGGGCGGAGCCGAGCCGCACTACCTGCTCTCCCCCGCACCACGGCGGCTCAGGCTGGGCAAGCCCCGCATCCCCGGAATCCAGCGCGACGAGGACCACGGCCCGATGCTCCTGGACGACGCGCTCCCGGCCCACGTCAGCCACGACAAGGAGCCGGAACCGCGGGCCGGGGTGGCCGGCGCGGTGCGTGGACTGCGCGTGACGAAGACCGTGGGCGGGCCTGGGGAGACCGGAGCCGCGGGCGGGCCTCGGACGGCCGAGGCCGCGCATGAGGCTCGGGCGGCGCGGACCACACACGAGACTCGGACGGCCGAGGCCACGCACGAGACTCAGACCACGGGAGCCACACACGAGACTCGGACGGCCGAGGCCACGCACGAGACTCAGACCGCGCGGACCACCCACGAGACTCAGGCCACGGGAGCCACGCACGAGTCTCGGGCGACCGGGGCCGACGGCGAGACTCGGGCGACCGGGGCGGACGGCGAGGCTCCGATGGTGGGCGCCGACGCCGAGGTAGTCCTGCGGGCCGCCTCCGACGAGCCGATCACTCTGACACCCGACGGCGAGACGGGCCTGGGCACCGTCGCGCTCACCCCCGGCCTGACGATCGACTTCGAGCTACGGCTCGATACGGCAGGCCAGTCCGGGACGGTCCTCACGCACGGCAACCACCCCGACTCGCTCCAGATCGGCGTCGAGGACGGCCGGTTGTGGCTCGGCATCACGGGAGAGCGGGAGGCCACCGACGCCCGACTCCCCGCCGGAGACTGGCAGCACGTGCGCGTGGACGTCGGAGCCGACCACGTCGTGCTCCGTCTCGCGGGCTCGGAGATCGCGCGCACCCGGCACTGGACCGAGTCGCGCCGCTGGGTGTCCCGCATCGAGGACGGCACGGTCGCCTTCACGGACTCCCGATCACCGGCGCACGCCGTCTACGCCTTCGCCGGACCGCCCGGCGAGCTGCGGGGCGAGGGCGCCGGGGCCCGGGCGAGGTGGACCTGCCGGATCGAACCCGGCCGGAGCGTGACCGTCGGGATCGCCTGCGCGTACGGAGCGGACACGGCTGGGGACACGGACACCGACGCGCACGCCGGCATCGACGCCGTCTCGGCCCAGGCCCGCGCCGCCGCCGAGGACTTCGAGGCGACGACACGTGCCGGGGAGGAGGGCTGGCGGCGGCTCTGGGCCAGCATGTTCACTCCGGGCGACCCCGACTTCTCCGGTCACCTCCCGACGTTCACCACGGACGACACAGGACTCGCGCGCACCTACTACATGGGCGCCCTCCAGGCGCTGTACATGCGCAACACCCGCATCCGGCCCGGCGAGCCGGTGTTCCTCACCGGCGGCCCCCGGCTCGGGCCGACCACCACCTACTTCTGGGACCACTGCGAGTGGAGCCGCCTGTACGCCCTGCTGGAGCCGGCCGGGCTGCGCTCCTGGCTGCTGCGGGTCCTGGCTGGTCCCTACCGTGACTCATTCGGCGTCGAGAACCTGGGCGGCGGGCCGCTGGGCAACGCCTACAGCTCCACTGACTACGCCCTGTTCCGGCTGATCGAGCACTACGTCTGCGTCACCGGCGACTTCGCCTTCCTCGACGAGACGACCGGCGGGGCCACCGTCCTCGGACACCTTGAGCGGCTCGGGCTGGGCTGGCGCGACCGCCGCACCCCGGCCACCGGCGGCGTACTCGCCGACTTCGGCCCCGATCCATGGCAGTTGCTGGAGTGCGTGCCCACGTACACCGGTGTCGTAGCCTCCTTCAACGGCGCCTACGTCTCCTCGACGCGCTCACTGGCCGGGCTGTACCGACGCCTCGGCCGCGCGGAGGAAGCCGACAAGACCGAGGCCGAAGCCGCTCAACTGGCGGCCGCACTGCTCGACTTGTACGCCGGATCGGGCCGCTGGCGCATACTCCACCCGGACGCCACCGATACGATCGGCCACTGCCTGGACTTCGGCCTGGTCGCATCGGCCCTGCACCGCGAACTCCCGGACGGGACACGGCGGGAGATGGCCGACTTCGTCACCGGCCGCCTGCTGGTGGGCGGTTGGATGCGGGCGCTGAGTCCCGACGATCCGATCGCCGCCGCCTCCGACCGTCCCGACCACGGCGCGGCCGGTGCCTTCGCCGCCTGGCCCGGCGTCACCGCCCACGGTCTGGCCCGCCTCGGCCACCGGAACCGGGCGACCGCTCTGCTGCGCAACCTCCCGTCCGCCGCGTCGGGCGGGCTGTGGGGCCAGGCCATGGAGATCGTCACCGGTCCGGACGGGCACCACCGGGCCCGGGTGGCCGAGCGCGGCACCGCCACCCGCGACAACCTCGCGGGCGCGGCCGGAGCCGAGGCGGTGCTCTCGGCCCTGTTCGACATCAACCCGACGTTCGAGAACGGCAGTTGGACCGGGCTGCCCGCCACCTTGTCCGTCGAGGGCATCGGGACGCTCACGCATCTCGGCCCCGGCACGTGAACCGGACCGAGCCGCACCGGAAGAGAAGCACCGACAGAAAGGCCGACCCCGTCATGCGGGCAGTTCGTGGCTACGAAGCCGACCCCTGCCACACCATCACCGGAGAGGTCGGCACCGGATACCGGGACGCGGTCGCCGGCCTCGCTCCCGGGCTGGTCCTCGCCGTGGACGGCCCGGTGGCCGTCGACTGGGAGAGCGTCACCACCGGCATCCGGGACGCGCTGGCCGCCCGCGCCATCACGGCGAAGCAGTTCGACCTGCGCGAGCACTTCGCCCCCTGGCCGGACATCCTCGCCCTCACCGCGTCCGCGGAACTGACGGACGACCCGGACTTCGCCCCGCTGTCCCGGGCGGGCCTCGCCGAGTTCTTCACGGAACTGCCCGAGCCCGAGAGCCCCGCCGACACCGTGACCGTCGTCTTCGGACCGGGAGCGGCCCTGGTGCCGTACGACCGGCTCTGGTACGCGGACCTGCCCAAACGCTACGCCGAGGCGGGGATCACCGGCGGAACTGGCCGCAACCTGGGGCAGCCGGCCGGTACCGGGGCGGGCACCACACGCCGGCTGTTCTACATCGACTGGCCCGTCCTGGACCGGCACCGCGACACCCTGATCACCGACGTCGACCTGTGGCTGGACACCCAGCAGTCCGAGACCCCGGCCTGGCTGGACGGACCCGCCCTGCGCGGTGCCCTCGCAGATCTGGCCGGACGGCCCTTCCGCACCCGACCGACCTTCAACACCACGTCCTGGGGCGGCCATTGGGCCCAGGAACAGCTCGGCCTCAACCGCGCGGCGCCCAACACCGCGCTCGGCTACGAGCTGATCGCGCCGGAGAGCGGCATCCTCGTCGGTACGCCGGACGGACCACGGGTCGAGGTGCCGTTCCAGGCGCTGGTCGCGCTGCATCCCGAGGAGATTCTCGGCGAGGGCGTGCACGCGGTGTTCGGCACCTCGTTCCCGATCCGCTTCGACTATCTCGACACGGTCGGCGGCGGCAACCTGTCCGTCCACTGCCATCCGCAACCGGACTACATGCGGCGGGTGTTCGGGTGGCCCTACACCCAGCACGAGACCTACTACATGATGCTCGGCGGACCCGGCCGCCAGGTCTTCCTGGGCCTGCGCCAGGACGCCGACCTGGCGGCCTTCCGGCGCGAGGCGGACCGGGCGGTCCACGACGGTGTGCCCTTCGACATCGAACGGCACATACAGACCTTCCCCGCCGAGCAGCACCAGCTCTTCCTCATCCCCGGCGGCACCCCGCACGGCAGCGGCGAGGGCAATGTCGTCCTGGAGATCAGCGCGACGCCGTACCTGTACAGCCTTCGCCTCTACGACTGGCTGCGCACCGATCGTGCGGGGAAGCGGCGGCCGGTCCACGTCAGCCACGCGTTCGAGAACCTCGATCCGGCCCGGTCGGGGGAGGCCGTGGCGAGGGATCTGGTCCAGAAGCCGCGGACCCTGCGCACGGGCGACGGCTGGCGCGAGGAGGTCATCGGGCGGCTCCCGGAGATGTTCTTCGAGGTCCGGCGTCTGGAACTGGCGCCGGACACCGTCGTGGACGACGACACGGATCACCGCTTCCACGTGGTCAACGTCGTGGAGGGCGACGGGATCCTCCTGGAGACGAGCGGCGGACACGCCTTCGAACTGGCCTACGCCGAGACCCTGACCGTGCCCGCCTCGGTCGGCGCCTACCGGGTGCGGGCCCTCGGCACGGGACCGGTGCGCTATGTGAAGGCGCTGGTGCGATGAGACCCGGCGACGGGAGCGTCGTCCCGGTGCTGGAGGTCGGCGGTACGCATGTGACCGCGGCGCGGGTGGACCTCACGACGCGCGGCCTCCGGTCCGGCCGGTCGGTCCATGAGCCGCTGGACGGTGACGGCAGCGCCGAGCACATCGTGTCGGCCCTCGTGCGCTGCGCCGCCCAGGTGTCCGGGGCGAGCGCGGAGCCGTGGGCGGTGGCCCTGCCCGGTCCCTTCGACTACGAGCGCGGCATCGGGCGGTACGAAGGGGTCGGCAAGTTCGACGCCCTGCGCGGGTTCGATCTCCGGGCCGCCCTGACGGCGTCGCTGCCCGGTGCCACGGCCGTCAGCTTCTGGAACGACGCGGACGCGTTCGCGCTCGGTGAGTGGTGGGCGGGGGCGGCGCGCGGACACCGCCGCGTCGTCGGGATCACCCTGGGAACCGGGGTGGGCTCCTGCTTCCTGCACGACGGCCGCGTGCTGCGGCACGGACCCGGGGTGGCGCCCGAAGGCCGGGTCCACACTCTGCGGTACGCGGGCGGGCCGCTGGAGGAGACGGTGTCCAGGCGTGCCCTGCGGCGGGCCTACGCGCGGGCCAGCGGTGCCTCGCCGCCCGACGTCCGGGAGATCGCCCGGCTCGCACGGCAGGGGGATCGTGCCGCCGCAGGGGTGTTCGCCGAGACCTTCGGTGCCCTGGGACGGGTGCTGGGGCCGCTGCTCGCGGCCTTCGAACCGACGGTTCTCGTGGTCGGGGGTGCCATCGCGGGCGCCTGGGATCTCGTGTCCGGACCGCTGCGCGCGGGCCTCACCGAGGTCGCGCCCGCCCGCGTCCGGCGCATCGTCATCACCTCGGCGCAGCGACCGGCCGAGGCACCGCTGCTCGGCGCGGCCTACCTCGCCACGGCGTGCGGTGAGCCGCGCGGCCGTACCGCGCCGCTCTGAAACCCCCATCCCCACAAGCCCGTTCAGGAAGAGCGGGTCCCCGGATGAAAGACGAGCAGAAAGGTCACACCGCAGTGGCATCCTCACTTCGTCACCGGAGACGCGTCAGCGTCCTGCTGGCCTCGGCCCTGGTGGCCGTAGGCCTGACAACCCTTCAAGGCGGCTCGACGGCGGCGGCATCCGTACAGCCGTCCGTCGGCGATCCCACCGTGTCCCAAGCCCTGCGCACCGTGGCGCGGTTCAAGGGTGAGTGGGACTCCCCGCCCACCGTCCTGGCCAACGGCGAGACCGTCGACGCCCCGCTGCTGGGCAACGGAGACGTCGGCGTCGCGGTCGGTGGCTCCATCGACGACCAGACCTTCTACCTGGGCAAGAACGACTTCTTCTCCACCGCCACCAACGGCATCGAACCGCTGGGCCGGATCGTGCTCGCCGTCCCGGGCCTGGCCGGCGCCGACCACCACGTCGTACAGAACATCGCGCAAGCGCAGGTCGAGGGCACCTACACACTCGCCGACCAGACGCTCTCGTCCCGGAGTTGGGTCTCGGCCACCCGGAACCTCTTCGTCACCACCCTGCGGCTGTCCGGCTCCCGCACGCAGACCGCGACCGTCACCGTGCAGGACGGCCTCGGGAAGGCCCCCTCAACCTCCGGCGGAAACGGGGTACTTGACGCCGACGTGCAGGCCGGCACCACCGACGCGCCGGGCAACCCCCACACTCGTATAGCGACGAGCGTGCGCGGTACGGCCGCGAGACCGTCGGGCAACCGGATCAGCCTGACCCTCAAGCCGGGTGTGACCTACACCCTCGCGGCGGCGATCCAGAGCAGCCATGACACTCCGCGCTACCGGTCCGTCGCGCACACGATGGCCTCCTCGGTGAGCGACAGCTCCCTGGCGAAGCTGTACGCGGCCCACGAGGCCTGGTGGCGTGCGTACTGGTCCCGTTCGTTCGTGCAGATCCCCGATCAGGCCGTGGAGAAGAGCTGGTACGGCTCCCTCTACCTGCTCGGCTCGGTCTCGCGCGCCGGGAAGTACGCCCCGGGCCTGTGGGGCAACTGGACCACCGGAGCGATGAACTGGTTCGGCGACTACCACGCCAACTACAACTACGAAGCGGCGTTCTACCCGACCCTGTCCACCAACCACGTGGCCCAGATGGGCAATTACGACGACCCGATCCTGGACTGGATGCCGAGGGGCAGGGCGAAGGCGGCGGCAGCCGGATATCAGGGGGTGCTCTACCCGGTGGGCATCTCGCCCAACGGCACCAGCGCCGCCGACGACCTGTACAACCAGAAGTCCGACGCCGTGAACTTCGCCAGCGACATGGTCATGAAGTACGAGTACACCCGCAGCGCCGCCTACGCCCGCAAGGTCCTCCCCTATCTCCAGCAGGTCGGCCTCTTCTGGCAGGACTACCTGACCTGGGACGCGGCCACGGGCACCTACACCATCGAGAACGACGCCCCGCAGGAGGGCGGCGTGTACCCGCAGACCAACAGCATCCTGTCCCTGGGCCTGGTGCACCTGCTGTTCCAGGGCCTGATCGACATGAGCGAGGACCTGCACATCAACGGCTCGCTCCTCCCCGCCTGGCGGCACATCGACAGCCACCTCGCACCGCTGCCCACGATGACGAGGAACGGCCAGACCGTCTTCCGGCAGACCTCCGAAGGCTCGGGCTGGGTCAGCGACGGCAACGACGTCGCCGTCCAGGCCGTCTACCCCGGCCTCCAGGTCGGTCTGAACAGCCCCGCCGACCTGCTCCGGACCGCACGGAACACCGTGGAGCAGCTCGACAACTGGCACAGCGACAACTCCCCGGCCACCCTGTACGCGGCCGCGGCGATGGTCGGCTACAACCCCAGCACGCTGATGGAGGAGTTGCACGCCGAGGCCACCGCCTACTCGTACCCGAACATGGCGGTGCACCACTACGGCGGCGGCATCGAGAACCTCAACGTCACCACCTCGGGGCTCGACGAGATGCTCCTCCAGTCCGCCCAGCACGACATCAAGGTCTTCCCCAACTGGCCGGCCGACTCCAACGCCAAGTTCGGCGGTCTGCTCGCCTACGGCAACGCCCTGGTCTCCAGCAGCATCCGGGACAACGCCGTCGAATACGTCCGGATCACCAGCCGGTCCGGCGGGCGGCTCACGGTCACCAACCCCTGGCCCGGCAAGCCCATGGAGTACTACGCGAACGGCGTCCACAAGGGAACGCTCGCGGGCACCACCGTCAAGCTGGACACCTCGGTCGGCGAGACGATCGACCTCGCCCCGGCCGGTACCGAACTGGCCGCCATTCACCGCGAGTTGACCCAACCGGCCAAGTCCGCGGCAACCGCTTCCCTCGCCACGGGCTTCGAGGCCGGACAGCCCGGGCCGACCTGGACCGACACGGTCGACACCGTCGACGCCAAGGGCGGCGGCAACTACGGGATCACCGGCCTGTGTTGCGGACTCGCGGGTCCCCAGGCAACCTTGCGCACCGGCGAACAGGCCCACACCGGCGACACGTCGCTGATGTATTCGGGCTACGCCAACGGTGGTTCGTACGACCACGCGTACATGCAGGTCTACGGCTTCAACGGCGCGCCGCTCACCGTCCGCGACGGCACGACGCTGAGCTACTGGATCTTCCCGCAGTCCGCCGCGACCACGCCGTGGGTGTCCGCCGGTTCCGACGACAGCACCTGTGTCGCCGTCGATCTGATCTTCACCGACGGCAGTGACCTGCGGGACTCGGGCGCCGGTCTCCATCCGGCCGACCAGTGCGGCCACCTCAAGCTCGACACGTGGAACCACGTCACCGTGGACCTCGGCGCGGTCAAGGCGGGGCAGGCGGTCGGCAAGATCCTCGTCGGCTACGACCGTCCGGGCGCCACGGGCGGCTATCGCGGCTACGTCGACGACCTGACCATCGGCTGACTCCGTGCGGACGGCCGGTGCACCGACACCGGCCGTCCCCTCGGAGTCGGTTCACCAGGAGGTATGGGTGTGCGACGGCTGGGCCGGCTGCTGCGCCGGGAACACGGAGTCGCCGCCGAACAGCGGGGCGGGCCCGGACTCGGACGCCTGCTCCTCGTTCTCGGCGAGCAGCATGTCGGGGTCGAACATGACGATCACGGCGGCGACCAGGAGCACGAGGAGCGGGCCGGCGAGCATGACCAGGAGGAACGCGACCAGATCGGCGGAGGACTGCCCGGACGCGGCCGCGTGGGACAGGTGGACGGAGACCGCGGCCATGCCGGTGTAATGCATACCGGTCACGGCCACGCCCATCACCAGGCTCGCGCCGAGGCTCGCCCACAGCGCGTGGATGGAGACCGCGGCCCACAGGGCGGCGGTGGCGGCGGCCACTGCGATCACGATGGAGAGAAGCACCGTCAGGGCGTTGTAATGGAGGGTGCCGTTCGTCCGGATGGCGGCCATCCCGAGGTAGTGCATGGCCGCCACGCCGAGCCCGGTGATCGCGCCCGCGACGCCCAGGTTCAGCGGGGATCCGCCCCGGTAGCCCACGAGGAACACGCCTACGGCGACCACCGCGATCGCCACGGCGAGACTGAGCAGCGTCTTCGTCGTGTCGTAACTGACCAGCGCTCCCTGGACGCTGAAGCCGATCATCGCGATGAAGTGCATGGTCCAAATGCCGCAGCCGATCGACACGGCACCCATCGCCAGCCAGCGGGCTCTGTGCTGCGGACGGCGCAGCGAACGGGTCGTGCACCGCAGCCCCAGGGCCGCTCCCAGACATGCCATCAGATAGGCGGCGACCGGGGTCACGGCGCCGTAGTAGAAGTCGGAGACGTTGGCGGAGGCGGAGGCGGTCATCCAGGGGTCCCTTCACGTACCTGACGGCAGGCGGCACCGCGGTCGCGGTGTGCCGGCACGGTGACGTGGAGCACGCTCCCGCCCCTGCCGCACGTTCGTACCGGCTCGGCCGGGCGGCCAGGTACGAGCGCGCGGACATCCTGCTGAGGAGCGACAGGACACGGGGAACCGAACGGTCGAGTTCAAGCCACCAGGCCGAGTTGCGCATGATTCAAGCACGCCATGCACACATTTCCCACACAACCTGGAAGGGTGTTAGCCGAATCGATACTTCTCCCCCAGTGCCCACAAAGCCCACCACTGTGGGGAGTTGGGTATCGGACGGCGGGACTCTCAGGCGCGGACGTACGCCGCCAGGTGCTCGCCGGTGAGGGTGGAGCGGTCGGCGACCAGGTCGGCCGGGGTGCCCTCGAAGACGATCTTTCCGCCGTCGTGTCCGGCGCCGGGGCCGAGGTCGATGATCCAGTCGGCGTGGGCCATGACCGCCTGGTGGTGTTCGACGACGATGACGGACTTGCCGGAGTCGACGAGCCGGTCGAGCAGACCGAGCAACTGCTCGACGTCGGCGAGGTGGAGGCCGGCGGTGGGTTCGTCGAGGACGTAGACGCCGCCCTTCTCCGACATGTGGGTGGCCAGCTTGAGGCGCTGGCGTTCGCCGCCGGAGAGGGTGGTGAGCGGCTGGCCGAGGCTGAGGTAGCCCAGGCCCACGTCCACGAGCCGGGTCAGGATCCGGTGCGCGGCCGGGGTGGCCGCCTCGCCCGCGCCGAAGAACTCCTCGGCCTCGGTCACCGACATCGCGAGCACCTCGCTGATGTCCCGCCCGCCGAAGCGGTACTCCAGCACCGACGCGTCGAACCGCTTCCCCTCGCAGTCCTCACACGTGGTGGCCACGCCGGCCATCATCCCCAGGTCGGTGTAGATGACCCCGGCGCCGTTGCAAGTGGGGCAGGCGCCCTCGGAGTTGGCGCTGAACAGGGCCGGCCTCACGCCGTTGGCCTTGGCGAACGCCTTGCGGATCGGTTCGAGGAGTCCGGTGTACGTCGCCGGGTTGCTGCGGCGCGAGCCGCGGATGGCGCCCTGGTCGACCGACACCACGTTCTCGCCGGCCGGGATCGAGCCGTGCACCAGCGAGCTCTTGCCGGAGCCCGCGACACCGGTGACGACGGCGAGGACGCCGAGCGGGATGTCGACATCGACGTCCTGGAGGTTGTTGGTCGCGGCGCCGCGGATCTCCAGGGTGCCCGTGGGCTTGCGCGTCCACTCCTTGAGGGAGGCCCGGTCGTCGAAGTGCCGGCCGGTGATGGTGCCGCCGGTGCGCAGTCCCTCGACGGTGCCCTCGAAGCAGACGGTGCCGCCCGCCGTACCGGCCCCCGGACCGAGGTCGACGACGTGGTCGGCGATCGCGATGGTCTCCGGCTTGTGCTCCACGACGAGCACGGTGTTGCCCTTGTCGCGCAGGCGCAGCAGCAGGTCGTTCATGCGCTGGATGTCGTGCGGGTGCAGCCCGATGGTCGGCTCGTCGAAGACGTACGTCACGTCGGTGAGGGAGGACCCGAGGTGGCGGATCATCTTGACGCGCTGTGCCTCGCCGCCGGACAGCGTGCCCGCCGGCCGGTTGAGCGAGAGATAGCCGAGACCGATCTCGACGAACGAGTCGAGAGCCTGCAGCAAAGCGGTGAGCAGGGGCGCGACCGACGGCTCGTCGAGTCCGCGGACCCACTCGGCGAGGTCGCTGATCTGCATCGCGCAGGCGTCGGCGATGCTGATCCGCTTGATCTTCGAGGACCGGGCGCCTTCGTTGAGGCGCGTGCCGTCGCAGTCGGGACAGGTGGTGAAGGTGACGGCCCGGTCCACGAACTCCCGGATGTGCGGCTGCATTCCCTCCCGGTCCTTGGCGAGCATCGACTTCTGGATGCGCGGGATAAGACCTTCGTAGGTCATGTTGATTCCCGCGATCTTCATCCTGGTCGGCTCGCGGTGGAGGAAGTCCTGGAGTTCCTTCTTCGTGAACTTCCGGATCGGCTTGTCAGGGTCGAAGAAACCCGACTCGATGTAGAGCCGGGAGTTCCAGCCGCCGCCCGTGTAGCCGGGGACGGTGATCGCGCCCTCCGCGAGGGACTTCGAGTCGTCGTAGAGCTGGGTGAGGTCGAGGTCGGTGACCGAGCCGCGGCCCTCGCAGCGCGGGCACATGCCGCCGGTGATGCTGAAACTGCGGCGCTCCTTGACCTTCTGTCCGCCGCGCTCCATGGTGACCGCGCCCGCGCCGCTGATCGAGGCGACGTTGAAGGAGAACGCCTTGGGCGAGCCGAGGTGCGGCTTCCCGAGCCGGCTGAAGAGGATGCGCAGCATGGCGTTGGCGTCGGTGGCGGTGCCGACCGTGGAGCGGGGGTCGGCGCCCAGCCGCTGCTGGTCGACGATGATCGCGGTGGTCAGCCCGTCGAGGACGTCGACCTCGGGGCGCGCCAGCGTCGGCATGAAGCCCTGCACGAAGGCGCTGTAGGTCTCGTTGATCAGCCGCTGCGACTCCGCGGCGATCGTGTCGAACACGAGCGAGCTCTTGCCCGAGCCGGAGACACCGGTGAACACCGTGAGCCGACGCTTGGGGATCTCGATGCTGACGTCCTTGAGATTGTTCTCGCGCGCCCCGTGCACGCGGATCAGGTCGTGGCTGTCGGCAGCGTGCGGCGCGGACTCCCGCGTATCCGTCCTCGTGGCCATGCTCATCGTGCCTTCCCTCCGTTTGCGCCAGGCCGCCGAGAGTCGCTCGACGGACATCGCCTGGCTCGATCCAACCAACCTTCGAGCGGTACGTCCGCTTCCGGCGCCGGTACGCGGCGACGTCCACGGCAGCCACGCTAGGGGCGGCGGGCGTACTCGCGCTTCTCGAATACTGACGGGTCCGGAAACCGGAATCAGTCCGGGGCGGGTCGACGCGCAGGCGGATGCCGTCGATCAGCGCCCCCCGGATCCGAACCCGCTACCTCAACGGCCGTTCCCGATGCGGTGTTGGAGGTCGATGCGGAGGGGATCGTCGTCGGGCAGGCCGAGTTCGGTGGTGAGGGCGAGGGCGCTGGTCCAGGTCTCGTGGGCGGCCTCGGGCTGTCCTGCGCTGTGGTGGCTGTCGCCGAGGCAGCGCAGGCAGGTGGCCTCGCTGTGGCGTTCGCCGGTGGCGTGGAAGAGCCGGGCCGCCTGCCGGTAGCGGTCCACCGCCTGTTGGTAGCGGCCCAGTTGGTGGTGGATGTAGCCCAGGCTGTCGGAGATGTGGGCCTGTCCGTCCACGTCCCCGGCCGCGCGGGCGAGTTCGAGGGCCTGTTCGCAGTGGGCCAGCGCGCGGAGATGGTCGCCGCACTTCGCCTGCCGCCACCCGATGTGATTGAGCGCGGCGGCCTGTCCTGCCGGGTCGCCCGCCGCACGGTAGTGCTCCAGACTCCGGTAGGCGTGTTCCAGAGCTAGCTCGTCACTGCCCTGGGTCGCCGACATCCGCGAGAGATGCTGGTGGGTCCGGGCCTGCCCGGCTTCGCTGCCCACCGCGGCGAAGAGTTCGAGGGCCCGCAGATAGTGCTCGCGGGCCGGCTCCGGACACTTCAACCGGTCCAGGGCCAGCCCCAGACCGCGGTGGGCGCCGGCCCGGCCGGCCGGGGCGCCGTCCCGCTCGGCCGCCACGAGTGCGCCGCGCGCGGCGGTCAGCAGCGCCTGCCAGTACCCGTGCCGGTCCAGGAAGGTGGTCAGCACGGTGACCAGCCGCCACACATGGCCGTCGTAGCCGGGGGGCGGCTGCCGCACGATCTCCAGCAGTACCGGGTGTTCGGCGAGGAGCCAGGCCATCGCCTGTCCGTAGTCCTCGGGTTGTACGGCGTTCGCGCCCGGTCTGGGCGCGTTCACCGCCACCGGATTGGGCTGCGGGGTCACCAGGATGTCGGCCGCCCGCGCCGAGTGCAGGTAGTGGTCCATCATCCGGTGCAGCGCGGCGCGGCGGTCCCACTCGTCGTCGTACGCGGTCACGAGTTCTCCGGCGTACACCCGCAGCAGGTCGTGGTAGGTGTAGCGGCCCGGGGCGTGCTCGACCAGCAGGTGCCCGCCGGTGAGTTCGGCCAGCAGTCCGCGGACGCGCTCCGGTTCCACTCCGGCAAGGGCGGCCGCCGCGCGCTGGTCCAGGTCCGGCCCCGGGTGCAGGGCCAGCAGTCTGAACAGTCGGGCGGCGGGCCGGCTGAGCGCGCTGTAGGACCAGGAGAACACCGCCCGTACCTGGCTGGCCTCGTCGCCGCCGTCCAGCGCGTCCAACCGGCCGCCCGTCTCCCGGAGTTGCTCCGCCAGCGTCCCCAGGGGCCGCTGCGGTTGCGCGGCGGCGCGGGCCGACACCACGGCCAGCGCGAGGGGCAGTCCGGCGCACCAGGTGACGAGGTCCGCCACCGCTTCCGGTTCGGCGGCGAGCCGGGCCGCCCCGAGCCGTTCCGCCAGTACGTCGCGTGCGGCGTCCGGCGTCAGCGGGTCCACCGCGAGGAGATGGGCGCCCTCCGTGGCGGCCAGCCCGGTCAGCCGGTTCCGGCTGGTCACCAGGGCCATGCAGCCGACCGACCCGGGCAGCAGCGGGCGGACCTGCTCCTCGTCGCGGGCGTTGTCCAGGACGACCATCATCCGTCGTCCCGTCAGGAGACTCCGGTACAGGCCGACCTGAGCCTCCAGTCCCGGCGGTATCCGCTCCGGCCGCACCCCGAGGGCGTCCAGGAACCCTCGTACCGCCTCGGTCGGCGCGACCACCGAACCCTGCGGATCGAAGCCGCGCAGGTTGACGTACAACTGCCCGTCGGGGAACGCGCTCTGCACCCGGCGCGCCCAGTGCACCGCGAGCGCGGTCTTGCCCACCCCCGCCATGCCCGACACCGCCGAGATGACGACGGCGGCGGACTCGCCCTCCGCCGAGGCGAGGATCGTCGCGAGCCGGGCCAGTTCCCCGTCGCGGCCGGTGAACCCCCGTACGGCCATGGGGAGTTGGGCGGGCAGGTCGGTCTGCCGTGGCATCGTCGGCGGCTCGGGGCGTGGGGCCGTGGTGGAGCGGTGGCCGCGCAGGATCGACTGGTGCAACTGGCGCAGGGCGGGTCCGGTGTCCGTGCCCAGTTCCTCCGCCAGCCGTTTGCGTACGGCGGCGTAGCAGTCCAGGGCCTCGGCGCTGCGGCCGGTCTCGTGCAGGGCTCGCATCAGGGCCTCGGTCAGGGGTTCGGCGAGCGGGTACTCGCCGAGCAGGCGGGTCAACGGGCCGATGAGGGAGGCGGGTTCGCCGTGGCGCAGTTCCGCCCTGGCCCAGCCGACGGCGGCGTCCTGGTGCTGCCGCCGCCAGGCCTCGCGCATCCGGGCCGCCCACTCCCCGTGCAGACCGGACAGCGGCTCCCCGCGCCACAGGTCGAGTGCCTCGCGCAGCAGCCGCGCCCGCGCCGGCTCGGTCGGCCCCGCCGCGCGCGCCTGGTCGACCAGCTGCCGGAAGCGGTTGACGTCCACCTGGTCCGGGCGGGCCTCCAGGAGGTAACCGCCCGAACGGCGCACGAGTAATAAGGGATTCCGCGCGGTCGTGGCGGCCTGCTCGCACACCCGCCGGATCCGGGCGACATGGGCGTGCACCGCGCCGCGCGCGCCGTCCGGCACCCGCGCTCCCCAGACCCGCTCGATGACCACGTCGACCGCGACGGGCCGGCCGACGTCCACGGCCAGGGCCGCCATCACGGTACGGCGCTGGGGCGGGCCCACCTCCACCACGCGGCCCGCCACCGACAGTTCGACAGGTCCGAGCAACTGCACGTCCACCATGGTGTTCGCCTCCCCCTAGGGCCTGTTGCGAGAGTCCCGCCTGCCCGGCGACGCCCGGCCCGCCCTCCGGGCGGACGACGGGACTTTCGCAACAGGCCCTAGACGAAGCGTCCTCCTTTTTTCGCGGACATGTGTGCGAAGCGACAAGCCTTCGACAAGGTTTCCCGCCACACACCGGTGCGAGTCTGCTGGGGAGCGGACGGGCGCTGACCGCGTCCCGTCCGGGCACGACGGCAGGGCCGTCGCCTGGCGGCTGCGCGACAGGCAAAACGGGGGCGAGACGTGTGATCACACAGGGAGTGATGGCACCTGGGACGCGGGTGCCGACGCGGCGGCCGGAAGCCTTACCGGCCACCTCGGGGAACGCGGGCGGAAGGAGTGTGCTGGAGGGCGCCTTCGCACTGCTGGAGGCGGTGGAGCGGGCCGTGGAGGCCGGCCCGACGAGGCTGGCGGCCGACTGCGGGCTGCCCAAGACGACGGCGTACCGGCTGCTGGAACAACTGGCGGACCTCGGTGCGGTCGAGCGGAGCGGGGGCAGTTACCGGGTCGGCCCGCGGATGTTCCGCCTCGGGCGCGCCTGGCAGCCGCATCCCCGGCTGCGCTCCGCCGCGCGCGAACCGATGCGGCGGCTGGCTCAGCTCACGGGTACGACGGTGGGGCTCGCCGTGCTGTGGAAGGGCGAGACGCTGATGGTGGACTGGTGTCCCGACGACGCCCTGCGCCCCGATCCGCTGCAGACCCGTATGACCTGGCCGTGGTTCACGGCGGCGGGCAAGGTACTGGTGGCCATGACCGCTCCGGCACCGCTGCTCGGCCCGCTTCCCGCGTCCTGGGCGCGGGAAGCGGCGGCGATACGGGAGCGGGGTGCCGCCTACGACCGTGAGGAAGTGGTCACCGGGGTGTGCTGTGCGGCCGTTCCGCTGCTCGGAGCGCGCGGCATCCCCGTGGCGGCCCTGTGCGTCCTCACCGACCCCGCCCACCACCTGGAACGCCTCGCGGAAACCGCCCGCCGCACCGGCCGGGTGATCGGCGCGGGGTTGCGGGGGCGGTGAAGGCCGGGGCCGCCGTGCGGACGGACGCTCGGGCGGGGTCGAGCATCACCCGCACCGGCGGCCCCATCCACGAGGACGCCGGGCGCTCGGGCAGGAGGCGAGCGCCCGGCGGAGCGTCGCGGGTGCGGCCGACCGGGAACGCCTCGCCCCGCCCGATCCCCCTGTCGCCCTCGGCCCAACTCCCCCGATCCTCCTATGCCTACGGCGAAGCGCCGTGAAAACCTCGCGCTCCCCGTCGATCTCCGTCGTACGCTGACGGCCGCTGTCTGCCGAGGGAGGACGCATGGGGATCCGAAGCCTGACCCGTATCGAGGCCGAGCGCCGGGCCGAGTTGATCGCGGTCGAGCGGTGCGACGTGGACGTGGATCTGACCGCGCTGCCGGACGGGCCGGAGGTGCGCTGTGTCTCCACGGTGACGTTCACCTGTCGCGAGCCGGGCGCGGAGACCTTCGTGGACTGTGCGGCACGGGTGCTGAGCGCCACGCTGAACGGTGTCGCCCTCGCCCCCGCCGAGGACGGGCGGATCCCGCTCACCGGCCTCGCCGAGCACAATGTGCTGCGCGTGGAGAGCGTCCAGGCCGACACCACCTCGGGCGAGGGTGTGCACAAGGCGACGGACCCCGCCGACGGCGAGGTCTACGTGTGGATGAGCTTCGAACCGGACGAGGCCCGCTTCGTGTGGGCCTGCTTCGACCAGCCCGACCTCAAGGCCCCGCACGCCTTCACCGTCACAGCCCCGTCCGCCTGGACCGTCACCAGCAACTCCGGCGACGCGCACGTCGAAGAGCTGGGCGCGGCCCGCCGCTGGACCTTCCCGGACACCCCGCCCCTGTCCGTCTACAACACGGTCATCAACGCGGGCCCCTTCCACGAAGTACGGCGTGAGGCGGACGGCCACAACTTGGGCCTGTACGCCCGCCGTTCGCTCGCCCAGGTCCTCGATCGGGACGCCGACGAGATCTTCACCCTCACCGCCCAAGGCCTCGCCTTCTACGCCGAGGCCTTCGCCATGCCGTTCCCGCAGCGCCGCTACGACCAGGTGTTCATGCCCGAGTTCGGCGGGGCGATGGAGAACTACGGCTGTGTGACCTGGTCGGACGCCTTTCTTCGGCGGGCCGCGCCCACTCCGGCCGAACACGGGCTGCTGGCACGGGTGTTGCTGCACGAGATGGCGCACATGTGGTTCGGCAACATCGTCACCATGCGCTGGTGGGACGACCTGTGGCTGAACGAGGCGTTCGCGGAGTTCGCCTGCCACTGGGCCGCCGAGCGCGCCACCCGGCACACCGACGCGTGGGCCGGCCATCTGATGATCGGCAAGATCAGCGCGTACCTGTCCGACCAGGGCCCCGCCTCACACCCGATCCACCAGCCCATCCACGACGTCGCCCGGGCCGCGTCGATCTTCGACAACATCACCTACCCCAAGGGCGCGTCCGTCCTCCAGCAGCTCAAGACGTACGTCGGCGAAGAGCACTTCAGGACCGGCATGGCCGCCTACTTCGCCCGCCACGCGTGGAGCAACACCACCCTCCAGGACCTGATCGATGCCCTGGCCGAGGCCAGCGGCCGTGACCTGGACACCTGGCGCACGGCCTGGCTGGCGACAGCGGGCACCGACCGCTTCTCGCTGGAGCGCGACGGCGACTCCGTCACGCTGGTGGCCGCCGCGACTCCGCGTCCGCAGGTGCTGGCGGTGGGCGCGTACGGCTGGAACGGCGACGCGCTGGAACGGCGGGCGCTGGTCCGGGTCGAGGTGACGGAGACCCGGACCCCGGTGCCCGAACTCCCGGCGGCGGACGTCCTGTTGATCAACGACGACGATCTGACTTTCGCCACCACCCGCCCGGACCCCACCACCAGGGACGCACTCTTCCGTACGGCGGCTCGGTTGCCCACGGCGATCTCCCGGGGCGTGGCCGCCGCCACCGTGTGGGACATGCTGACGACCGGCGAGGCCACGGCGGCGGAGGCCGGCCGATGTCTCACCGAGGTACTGGCGGCCGAGACGTCCGACGCGGTGATCGAGCCGTATCTGACCCTCGCCGCGAACATCGCGGAACTGTGGGCGCCGGCCGGCGAGCGTGTCGCACTGTCGGCGGGGGTGGCGTCGGCGTGTCGGCGCCTCGCCGGGGACCCCGGTCGCCGTCAGGTCGCGCTGCGCGGGCTGGCCCGTACCGCGACGACCGCCGACGATCTCGCCTGGCTGCGCGAACAGGCCGGTGACGACGTGGACCTGCGCTGGCGTGCGCTGGTCCGCGAGGCCGAACTGGGCGGGGACATCACGGCGGAGACCGATCTCCTGCTCGCCCGCGACCCGGACCCCGACGCCTGGACCCGCGCGCTCACCGTACGGGCCGCGCTGCCCGACGCCGCGACGAAGGCGGAGGTCTGGCAGCGGATGGTCGTGGACCGCACGGTGCCGATCAACTCGGTCGGCCTGGTGGCGACGGCCTTCTGGCGTCCCGGCCAGGACGCGCTTCTCGCTCCGTACGCCCAGCGCTACTTGGAGGCGATCCCGAAGCTGCACCAGGGGGGCATGATCCTGGCGATGAGTTACACGAACCGCCTCTTCCCGCTGCACGCCATCGATACCGCCTACATCGATCAGGCCCGGGAGGCGGCGCGGGAGGCGGTCCCGGTGGTCCGCACCACGCTGCTGGAACGCTCGGACGAGGTGAGCCGGATGCTCCGGGCGCGGGCCGAACAGGCCTGACCTACGCCGTCGTTGTCGTTCGGCGTCCCGACAGGGCCGGCCAGTCGGGCTGGGCGGGGAGTTCGGTGGCGGTGGGTTCCAGCAGCCGGTTGCGGGCGGGCTGACTCACCGCCGTCCCCACCTGGTGGACGCGCAGGTCGCTGACGGGGTGGGCCACGGTCACCGCGAAGGCGACGGCGGCCCGTTCGGCGAGGAGCCGGGAGCGCAGCATCACGGATTCCCGGAGCCGGATCTCCGTCTTCCGCTTCGGCCGGGCTCAGTCGGCCGGTGACGCAGGCACGGGCGCGGGCGCGGGCCGTTCGGGGTGCGGAGTGGACGGCTGTACGCGCAGCGGGCGGGCCGCCCAGCGGGGCAGGTGCCAGTTCCAGCCGCCGAACAGGGAGACGAGGGAGGGGACGAGGAGCATCCGCACGATGGTCGCGTCCAGGAGGATGCCGATGCCGAGGCCGGTCGCGAGGGTCTTGAGGTCGGTGCCCGGTCCCGAGGCGAGTGCGGCGAAGGCGAGGAAGAGGATGAGTGCGGCGCTGGTGACGAGGCGGCCGGTGCGGCCGATGCCCTCGACGACGGCGTCGTCGGTCGAGCGTCCGCCGTCGTACTCCTCCCGGATGCGGGACAGGATGAACACCTCGTAGTCCATGGACAGTCCGAACAGGAACGCGAAGACCATGATCGGGATCCAGAACGTGACGGCGCCCGTGGCGGCGATGCCGAAGACCGCGTTGGAGCCGTGACCGTCCTGCCAGAAGATCACCATCAGGCCCAGGGTCGCCGCCAGCGAGATCAGGTTGAGCAGTACCGCCTTCAGCGGCAGCAGCAGCGAGCGGAAGGCGCGGACCAGCAGGATGTACGTCAACAGGGCGATGATCGTGAGCATCAGCGGGAAGTTGCCGTATACGGCGTGCAGAAAGTCGATCTGGGCCGCGCCGACACCGGCGACGCCGATGGCCCCGGGCAGATGCCCGGTGACGGACTTGACCCTTCTGACCACGTCGACGCTCTTCGAGTTCACCGTCTCGTTGTCGGGGATGACGACGACGATGCTCTGTCCGCCCCGTTGGCCCGCGGGCCCGGTCGGCACGAACACACTGCTCACGCCGTCGACCTTGACCAGCTCGGCGGCGATGGGTTTCGCGCGGTCGGTGGAGACCAGGACCTCCATCGGGGTCAGCGCGCCGGTCGGGACGCCGCCGCGCTCCAGGGTCTGCAGGGTCTCGTAGGCCGGGCCGTTCTTGGCCAGCGACGCCGAGGACGCCAGGCCGATCTTGATGCCGAGGAAGACGCCCGTCAGGGCCAGCAGGGCGGCCAGCGCGACGCCGGCCGCGATCCAGCGGCGCCGTACGACGGCGGCGGTCCAGCGGATCCAGAAGCGGCTCGCCCGGTTCTCGTGCCGGATCTTCGGCCAGTCGACCTTGGGCCCGATGCCGCCCAGGATCGCGGGGGTGAGGGTGAGCGTCGTCAGCACACTCGCGAGCGGGATGAGCGCGCCGCCGTACCCCATGCTGCGCAGGAACGGGACCGGCAGGACAACCAGCGAGAGCAGGCCGATGGCCACCGTGACGCCGCTGAACACCACCGCGTGCCCGGCGTGCTGCATCGCGACCACGACCGCCTCATGGTTGTCCCGGCCGCGGTCGCGCTCCTCGCGCCAGCGGGTGACGAACAGCAGTGAGTAGTCGATGGCCACACCCAGGCCGATCAGGGCGACCAGGAACTGCACGATGAACGACACGTCGGTCACATAGGTGAGCGGCAGCAGCATCACGAAGGTCGCGAGGATCGACACGGCGGCGACGACCAGCGGCAGCAGCGCCAGGAAGGAGGCGAACACGAAGGCGAGGACGGCCAGCGCGCCGAGGGCGCCGAGGAGCGTCTCGCCCAGCACGCCGGGCCCGCCGCCGTCGTCGCCGCCGGAGGCCAGCGTGTCCTCGCCCGTCACTCCGACCGTCGCGCCCGCCGGCATGGCCTTCTCGGCCGCCGCCCTGATCGGACCGGTCAGCAGTGTCTGGCTGGGGGACGGGTTGAACCGGTAGAAGACCAGCGCATAGGCGCTGCGGTCGTCCTTGGTCCGGAACGCCTTGTCACCAGTGTTCGCCTCGTCGATCACCCGCAGACCCGGAACCGCCGTACCGACAGCCGCGAACCCGCGCGCCACGTCCGTCTCGTGACCGGTGACCGTCTGCCCGGCCGGCAGGGTGACCGAGACGAGATACGGATTCGTGTCGCCGCCGCTGCCGAAGGCATGCTCGATCTTGTGCGCGGTCACGGTGCCGGGCTGGCCCGGCAAGGAGAAGTCGATGGTCAGCCGGTCCGTGGTCCGGCCGGCCAGCAGAATGCCGGCGACCAGCACCAGACCCCAGAACGCCACGACCACCTTGCGGTGCCGCAGAACGAATTCGGCCCACCGTCCCATGCCGGACCTTCCCCACGTCGTAGGTTGCACGAGCCTAGCCCGCCGCCCCTTCCCCCGCTATCGGGGCGATGCATCCGATTTGCCGGGATACGGAAGCGTGGAATCCGCGCTCGCGCCCCTCGGAAGGTGGCCGGGAAACGGCGGGTATTAGCCTGTCGGCACCGGATCGTCACCGGACATCCGAGAACGGAGCAGCCGAGGTGAACGACGCACCCAAGGCCGATATACGCCAGGGGGCAGAGGCTCCTGCTCCGACACCGGAAGTACTGGAGCGGATCCGCCGGCACCGGCGCAACACGCTGGAGCTGCTCACCGTCTGCGCCGTGGGTCTCGTCCCCTGGACTGTCCTGCTGGCGTTCACGCTGCCGTCCGGCTACGAGGTCCACCAGTGGCGGCTGACCTGGGTCGGGTTCGACGTGCTGCTCGTGGTCGCGATGGCGTCCACCGCGCTGCTGGGCTGGCGGCGGCACCGCGCCGTCATCGTGGCGGCGCTCGCGACTGCGGTGCTGCTGATCTGTGACGCGTGGTTCGACGTGTCGCTCGCCTTCGGCACCTCGGACGTGTGGTTCGCGGCGGCGCTCGCGGTCTTCGCCGAACTGCCGCTGGCGTTCTACCTCATACACCGGGTGCTGGGGATGATCTCCCTCGTACAGTGGCCGTCGGCGCCGCCGACCACGGGCGGCGACGCATAGCCGCTCCCCCAACACCCCTGTCCGAGCACGGGCGTTGACACTGCGGGCGATCCGCGTAACGGTGAGGGCCCGTCGTGCCCGGAGGTCGTCCATGGCTCCGTCCGCAGCGCCACCGTCCGATGCCGGCCTCGTCGAACGCGTACGGGCGTTGCAACCCCTCCTCCGGGAGCAGGCGTTACGGACCGAGCAGGAGCGGCGGGTGACGGCCGAGGTGGTGTCCGCGCTTTCGGACGCCGGGGTCTACCGAATGAACGTGCCCCGCCGGTACGGCGGTTACCAGAGTCGGCTGAGCACTCAGGTGGACGTGCTGGGCGAGATCGCCGCCGGGTGCGGTTCCACCGGTTTCATGGCGCTGATCCAGGCCGGGTGTTCCTATGTCGCCGCGCTCTTCCCGGACGAGGCACAGGACGAGATCTTCACCGGTCCCGATGCGCGCGTCGGCGGCACGCTCATCCCGGATGCCGTCGCGGTGGCGGCGGACGGCGGGTATGTCGTCAACGGCACCTCGGCCTTCGCCACCGGCTGTCAGAACGCCGACTGGCATCTGTTGACGGTCCGGGTCGAGTCCGCCGGCGTCCCGCCCGAGGTGCTGTGGACCGCCGTGCCGATGTCCGACCTGGAGATCCTGGACGACTGGTTCGTCTCGGGGCTGGCCGGCAGCGGGAGCAACAGCGTCGTCGCACGGGACGTGTTCGTACCCGCGCACCGCGTCCTGCCCGTCGGGCCGTTGCTGGGCGGCGACTTCCCCTCCAAGGCCAACGCCGGCGACCCCTTCTACCGGATGCCGGTCCTGATGCTGTTCTGCGCCTGGACGGCACCGAACGCGCTGGGCCTGGCCCGGGCGGCGCTCGCGGAGTTCACCGAGCGGATCCACCGGCGGGGCATCACCTACACCTTCCACGAGCGGCAGTTCGAGGCGGGCGTCACCCATCTCCAGGTCGCCGAAGCCGCGTTGAAGATCTCCTGCGCGGAACTGCTGACCGCCGAGTTCGTCGCGCGGATCGAGTCGGCGGCCGAGCACGACACGCCGTACACGCAGGAGGAACGCGCCAAGATCCGCGCACAGAGCGGCTATACGACCCGGCTGTGCAAGGAGGCCGTGGACCTCGTCGCGTCCGCGTCGGGCGCGTCCTCATTGCACCGGGACGTCCCCGTCCAGCGGGCGGTACGCGATCTGCACGCACTCAGCCTGCACTCCTTCGTCAACCCCACCACCAACCTGGAGCTGTACGGCCGGGTGCTCTCCGGACTCGACGCGGGTACGCCGTTCCTCTGACCGGGAGGGGCGAACGAGAAGCACCGATTATGTGGCTTCTCTGTGCGAGCACATTGCCTACGATGTGCCTCACCAGCCGATCATCGACAGGAGCCCCACCGTGAACAGCCCGCGCCAAGCCCACGCCTCTCTCGACGGCCTGGTGATGGGCGACGCGTTCGGTGACGGGTGGTTCACCCGGTCCGACGAGTCCGCCGAAGAGCTGTGGGCCGCGCGGGAGTTGCGCCCCGCGCCGTGGTTGTGGACGGACGACTCGGCGATGGCGTTCGTGCTGTTCGCGCATCTGGTGGCTCATGGTGAGGTGCGACCCGACGGACTGGCGCGGGAGTTCGCCGCCGAGTACGCGCGGGATCCTGGGCGCAAGTACGGCCCGTCGATGCACAGTGTGCTGCGCCGCGTCGGTGACGGTGAGGACTGGCAATCGGTCACCACGGGGCAGTTCGGCGGGCAGGGGTCCTACGGCAACGGGGCCGCGATGCGGGTCGCCCCGTTGGGGGCGTGGTTCCGGGACGATCTCGCGGCCGCCGCCGAACAGGCCCGGCTCTCCGCGCTGACCACCCACGCCCACCCGGAGGCCGTCGCGGGCGCGGTGGCCGTGGCGGTCGCCACCGCGCTGGCGGCCGCCGGCGCCGGTCAAGAGGCCCTGCCGCGCGCCGAGTTCCTCCGCGAGGTCGCCGCGCACGTACCGGACAGCGATGTCCGCTCCGGGCTGCTGGTCGCCGCGAACTTCTCCGGGCGGACGTCGGTGCGGCACGCGGCGTCCGTGCTGGGCTCGGGAATCCTGATCTCGGCTCCGGACACCGTGCCCTTCGCCCTGTGGTCCGCCGCCGGTCGACCGGACGACCTGGCCGAGGCGTTGTGGCAGACCGTCGCCGGGTGGGGCGACCGCGACACCACCTGCGCGATCGTGGGCGGTGTCGTCGCGGCCCGTACCGGCACGGCCGGCCTCCCGTCCGCCTGGTGGGAGGCCCGGGAGGCGATCCCCGCCTGGAGCGGCTGGGATCCACGCGTGCGGGCCGGGCACTGATGCGCGGCGGCCCTCTATGACATGGGAGCCGCCACCGACAAGGCCCCCCGGGCCACCGCGACGAGCCGCTCCCGCACCAGCTCCATGCACAGCCGCATGTTCTTGTCCGCGATGTCGTTGTCCGGGAGGCGGCAGGCGAACTGCAGCCCCTCGTGGACCCTGGTCACCCATGCGCACACCTGGTCGCCGTAGGACACCCGGATCAGTCCGTACGCCTTCAGCTCCTGCCAGCGCTCCGAACCGGGCAGGGCACGCGAGTCGACGTACGAGACGATCGAGTACAGGTCGGGGGACGTGGGCCGGAAGTCGGCGCCGAGCAGGCGCAGTACGCGGGCGATGGGCATACGGGCCAGCGGGCGGTTCTCGCGGAGGGTGGCGCGGACCATGCGCAGGGCGTGGTCGAAGTCGGTGGCGTGCTGGACGGGGATCTCGATCGGCGCGCCGCCCACGTACCAGCCGACCGAGTCGGCCCAGCGGGACTTGGCCCGGGTGTGGAAGGGAACGACGGTGCGGTACACGTCGAGGCCGCTGACCTCGCGGGCGGCGAGGGCGACGGCCGCCAGGATGCCGACGAGGCTTCCGCCGTAGGGGCGGCAGTGCGCCTCGAAGGCCGCCGCGTCCGTGTCGTCGACGAGCATCTCCTGGAGGAACTTCTGGGTGGGCAGCGGTCCTTCGGGGTCGAGGCCGAGGTCGACGGGGAAGTTCGGCAGCTTGCCGTCGCAGCGGGCGATGAACTCGCGCCAGCGGGCCACGACGGTGTGCGTGTCGTCGATCTGGTCGGCGTCCGTGCGTTCACCCGCGCAGAAGTCGATGTAGCTGGCGACGGGTTCGGACTCGACCGCCTTCCCGGCGAGGCCGGCCGCGTACAACTCGTGGACTTCGCCCGCGATGCGGTGGAGCGAGTAGGCGTCCACGTTGCTGTGGTCGAACGCCAGATACACGCTCGTGCCGTCGTCGCGGACGACCGCGGCGAAAAGGAAGTTGGGCCAGGTGAGCGCGTCTGCCGTCACATCGAAACGGTCCTGCAGATACCGGGTCAGCGTCACCGCGTCCGCGAACTCCCCGACGTCCTCCCGGTGCAGGGCGACCGCGTCGGCGTCCAGGGTGAAGCGCCGCATCTCGTCACCGGCCCACCGGAAGCCGCTGCGCAGGGTCTCGTGCCGGAGCATCCAGGCCCGCAACGCGCCCTGGAGCACGTCGAGTTCGATGCGTCCCGGCATGTCGAAGGCGGTGCCCAGCCAGGTCGGCACGAACAGTCCGTCCTCGCGTACCGAACGGGCCGTACGGATGTGGGACTCCTGCACGTACGCCGGTGGCCGCGCGTCGTCCGGGAGGGCCCGCGCGCTCCCCACGGCCGCAGGGTGCAGCGTCCATTCGACGAGTCGTCCGGGCCGGATCTCGCACCGCTGAAGGTCGGTCATGCGCACAGGGCTCTCCGTTCGCCTGCCCACGGGAGGCCGCCGGGCACCACTGTCGATCCACGCCTCCATGCCGCTCGGGCACCGGTCACTGCATGAGGAGATCAACGAGGGGATAATCGGAAAGCAACGCTGTGAACAGGCTTGCTGATCAGTCCACTTCAGTCCCTGCGTCGCAAGCGCGCCGAAAGATGGTGCTGGAGCGGCTGTCCCACCGCCTCCAGGTCGTGTTCGAAGGTGAGCAGGCCGTCGCCGCTCAACGCGTATCGGCGGCTGCTGGCGGTGACCTTCTTGGCGGTGGGGGCGAGGGCCACCTCGTGGGTGGAGAGGTCGACCGTGCCGCCGGTGGCGCGGCCCACGAGGATCTCCGCGATGCCGGTCGGCTGGGTGATCAGTGCCTCCACGCGGCCTTCGGGCTGGAGTCTCCACCAGCCACTCTCGCGGGCCGCCGGGCGCAGCGGCGCGCCGTCGGCGTCGAGGAGCCAGGCGCGGGCCTCGTAGTGCAGGAAGGGACGGCCGTCGTGGCTGAAGGTCACGTCCTGGGCGTAGGCGAAGTCCCCGTCGAGGGTGGGGTATTCGCCCTCGCCCCGGCCGTGCCAGTGGCCGAGAAGGGCCAGTACCGGTTCGAGCAGCGGGTGCGGTGCGGGTTTCCCGTCCGGTCCGTGGGCGTCGGGGTACGGGGGCTTCGTTGCGGGGTCGGACACGGAGTGCGCTCCTGTGGTCGATGCGGGTGCCGGGTCGCAGCCTAGAGGGGCGCGCCCGCGCTCGCCGAACTCCGCGGACTACGAAGTCTTTGCGAACACGCGGGGACTCCATGAACCGCCCCCCACCTGCGCGGAGTCCCCTTTGTCCACTCCGACTCGGCGCAGGTAATCCCGAGTTCACCGGACTGCCCTTCCTCAGCGTTCTACGCGCGTGGTGTCATGCCCACGCTCACCACCCCCCACGTGGGCATCAACTCGACTAGGAGTCACGCATGTTGAGGACGTTTCTCGGCCGGGCCGGCGTCACCCTGGTGGCCGGCGCCGCCGTCTTCGTCACCGCCGTCCCCGCGAACGCGGCGACCTACACCGCGTTCGCCTTCTCGCAGAGCAGCAGCGAACCGACGATCTACGACTTCATCAACTCGGCCACCTCCTCCCTCGACATGACGATGTACGAGCTGGAGGACACCACCGCCGTCAACGACCTCGTCGCCCTGGAGAAGAAGGGCGTCACCGTGCGGGTGGTCCTGGACCGCGCGCACCAGTCCGCCAACAGCTCGGCGTACACGGCGCTGACGAACGCGGGCGTGGGCGTGGTGTGGTCGCCGTCCAGCTTCGTCTACACGCACCAGAAGACGATCACCGTGGACGGCACCAAGTCCCTTGTCCTGACCGGCAATCTGACCTCGCAGTACTACGCGACCGGCCGGGACTACGGCGTCTTCACCGACGACACCCGTGATGTCGCCGCGATCGAGAAGGTGTTCAACGCGGACTACGCCGGCACCTCGATCACCCCGACCGACGGCGACCATCTGCTCTGGTCCCCCACCGACTCCCGCAGCCGGCTGCTGACCGTGATCAACGCGGCCACCAAGACGCTGGACGTCGAGGAGCTGGAGTTCAGCGACAGCACGGTGGTCAACGCGATCGTGGCCAGGGCGAAGGCGGGCGTGACCGTACGGGTGGTGCTGGAGACTCCGTCGAGCTACTCCAGCGAGGTGTCCGCGGTCAAGGCGGCCGGCGGCACGGTCGTCGGGTACTCCGACCCGAACGGCTTCTACATCCACGCCAAGGCCATGGTCGCCGACTACGGGCTGTCCACCCAGGAGGTGGAGGCGGGTTCGATGAACATCAGCAGCAACTCGCTCTCCAACAACCGGGAGTTGGGCATCATCCTCACCGGTACGGGTGTGGCCCAGTCCGTCGCCACCACCATCGAGACCACCTTCAAGAGCGACTACGCGGGCGGCACGGCCGCGTAGGACACGGCCTGCTCCGTGAGCGGCGGCCACACGGTCCGGCAGCAGCACCGGGCCGTGTGGCCGCCGGTGTGTCACCCCTTGGCGTCGATCGGCTTGAGCAGGGTGTCCGCGGCGAGGACCTGGACGACCGGGTGCTGGTTGGCCTTGAAGAGGATCACCCGCTGGTAGGTGCCGTCGGTGAACACCGGTGCCGGCTGGTGGTCGGCGATGTGCTCGAACATGCCGTCCTTGAGCGCGAAGACGACCACGTCGTCATGACCTGGGCCGAGGCGCTCGTGCCGGACGTCCTGCGGGGTGATGATGATCCTCGTCGCCCGCAGCCCGCTGGGGTGGTTGGGTATGCGCTGGGTCACCACCTTCGTGGTGCGGGCGTCGACCTTCACCCCGGCCACCGTGGCGGCGGCGAGCTGGCGGCTGAAGCCGTTGCCGTCCGGGTCCTGGCCGTCGGCGAAGACCTTCCAACTGTAGGAGCCGGCCTTGAACACACGCCTGAAGGTGTTGGTGTAGTCGCCGGTGCCGTCCGGGTCGTGCAGCATGTCCGTGCCGTCCGCGAACAGGCCCGGTGCCCGGTGGCGGGGCCACTGGCTCCAGCCGTTGTGCCGCATCACGTCGATGATGCGCTGCTCGGCCGGCGGCGGGACGTCCTTGCCGGAGGGGTCCACCACCGAGGCGGCCAGCGAGGGTGCCGCCGCCGACATCTCCTCGCCCAGGCCCGCGGCCGGGGCGTCGAGTTCGGCGCGGACGACCGCGCCGAGGACCGGCGCCGAGTCGCGGCGGATCCGGACGGTCAGGACCATGTCGTCGCCGGTCAGATAGGTCTGCTGGTCCAGCGTCAGATCGGCCTTGAGATGCAGGTCCTCGTAGAGCAGCACCTGGTCCGGCGTCAGCGGCTCGGGCTCCTTGGTGGAGTTGTTCAGCAGGCTCACCCGCCATACGACCTCCCCCTCGGGGAGTTTGTTCGGGGCACCGGCCGACAGGGCCTGGTCGGTCTCGGAGATGTTGGGGACGGGCACCGGGGTGGGCGGCGTGAAGCGGGTGCCGTCCCACAGGTCGAGCGCGATGGTCCCGGCCGTCGGCGGGCTGATCACCGACAGGACGATCCGGTCGGCGTCCGTGGTCGTGACGTAGACCCGGTCGGGCTCGGTGGGGATGGTGCCGGGTGCCGTGGCGGACGGTATGGGCCGGTTGACCTCCTGGGAGAAGTGCAGCATGTCGGTGAACACCCCGGGCAGCTCGGCCGGGTTGACGACATGTTTGAACCCGGTGTCGGTGAGCTTCATGAGGACGTCGATGTCAATGGTCGAGCCGAGGCCGATGACGTACTTGCGCGCGGCGGCCAGGATCAGCAGCCGGTCGCCGGTGACGCTGGTGAGCGCCTCCACGGTGGCGGGCGGCGCGTTGTCCGGAAGTGTGTCGCCGATGTAGTAGTGACCGCAGTTCTGGATCCCGTCGGTCATCACGACCATCGTGAAACGCCGGTCCGCGATCGGGCCGGCGCCGGCGAGCAGGTCCAGGGCGGCGACGATGCCGTCACCGATGTTGGTGTTGTCGGCCGGCTGCCCGAGGTCGAGGGTGTTGATGGCGACGCGGGCGTCTTCCAGTGCGGTCAGCGGCAGTACGGTCTCGACCTCGTTCGAGAACGGCAGTCCGTGCCAGGTGCCCGGGTCGGTGAAGGTGATGATGCCGATCCGGTCCTGGTCGTTGACGCCCGCGCGGGCGTCGGCGATGAGGTGGACGAGGGCCCGGGTGGCGATGACCGCGTTGGTCCACTTGTCCTCGTCGCCCATGCTGCCGGAGCGGTCCAGCACGAGCACGATGTCCTGCGGCCGGTGGCTGATCGTCAGGTGCTTGGTCTCGCTGACGTTGGTCAGGAAGCCGTCGGTGCCGAATGAGGTGGTGACCGTCAGCGGGGCGTCGATCGTCGCGTAGACGCCGGGAAGCTCCACGTCGAGCGTCGGCTCGTCGGTGGTCTCGTCCATGGGCAGGATCGCGATGCCGGCGTCCTGGTGCCAGAAGTACCTGGGAGCGAACGCGCCGTCCGGCAGGGTGCCGAGCACGGTCGGCTCGGTGGGCAGACCCTGCGCGTCGTCGGCCCCCAGGGTGACGTGGTCCTGCTCCAGCGCCGTCCCGGGATCCCGCACGACCGCGCGCGGGTCGCAGATCGCGTGGTCGAGCTTCGCCGAGGCGTCGGAGAACCGGATGATCCACTGGTCCTGCGTGGGCCGGCTGGCGCGCAGCGTCCACGGGGAGCCGAGGGAGCCGAGGGTCTGGTTGGTGATCCGGCAGTTGACCAGAACTGCACCGTTGTCCGGTGGGTTCCGGGTGACGGCCACCGTGAAGTCGCCGACGGCGACTTCCTGCCCCGGCGGGACGGTCAGCAGGTTGATCGGGGCATTGCCGGTCAGCGTGAGTTCGAGAACGGGGTCGGCGCCGCCCGCGGCCGGCTCGCCGTAGGTGATGTTGACGGCCTTGGTGATTCCGGCGTCGATGGCCTGGTGGAAGGCCAGCACGAACGCCTTGGCATTGGCGACCGTGTAGGAGTTGATGGCGGGATCGGTGGACGGGGTGATGTGTGGCTGTGGCATGGAACGCCCTTCTCAGATGGCGGTGATGACCCGCCGTGCGAACAGGTCGGTGTTGGTGGTGCCGTTGCGGTCGTTCGCCCAGACGGCCCAGATGCCCTGGCCGGGGACGGGGACCGCGGCCGGGAACCCGTCGTTCCCGGTGCTCGGGGCCAGCCGCTGTGGCGCGGTCCAGTCGCCGCTGGCCGCGTTGCGGCGGCGTACGACGACGTGGTTGGTGTTGTCGGGGAACTTCCTGGTGGACAGCAGCCAGACGGTGCCGTCGGAGTCCTGGACCCCCGTCGGCTGGCTGTCATTGACGTCGGTGCCGGCGATGGCGACCGGGCCGGTCCAGGTGGTCCCGCTGAGGGTGAGCACGGACAGTCCGCTACCGCTGTTGTAGAACACCAGCGCCGAGGTGGCGCTGAGCGCCAGGACGTGGATGTCGGTCGCCTGCCCGTTCACCTGCGGGCTGTTGGTGAAGGTGTTGGTGACCGGGTTCAGCGAGGACGCGGTGAGCTTGGTGCCGTCGTAGAAGGCGATGAACACCAGGCCCCCGGCGGAGGCCGCGTGCATGGCCCGGCCGCCGCCGGAGTTGGTCGCCAACTGCACCGGCGCGGTGTCCGGGAAGGAGTTGTCGGTGTGCCTGTAGCGGAGGTAGGACCACTTGTCGGTGGTGCCGGACTGGTCGAAGACGAAGACCACGAAGTCGCCGGCGAGGACCGCCTGCATCCGTTGCTCGGCGACGTTCGCGGTGGCGGTGATCGTCACCTCGTTGGCGCCCGCGAGGGTGGCCAGCGGCCCACGCTTCAGCTTCAGGTCGGAGTTCGGGTCCTCGGAGGCGGCGGTCTGGTAGGCGACCAGGAGGTCCCCGTTGGGCAGCATCAGGGCCGCCGGTGCCGCGTGCACGCCGGAGCTGGTCAGCGGGGTCGCCGCGACGCTCGTGACGCCCGGGTTGGTCAGGTCGATGCGGGCCAGGGCCACCTGGCTGGTGCCGGACTGGCTGGACTGCCAGACGATCACCAGTCCGTTGGCGTTGTCCAGGAACACCGCCTTGCCGAGGAGATCGGGACCGGGGCCGTTGGCGACGGCGACCTCGCCCGTGGTGGGCAGTTGTCCGGCCAGCAGCGCGTTGATCGCGGCGCGCAGGCTGATGAGCGGACGGTTGGTGCCGCTGCGGTAGTCGACCGGTTCGACACCCACGGTGTCGGCGATCAGGTGCGCGGGCGGCAGCAGCAGTCGCCGCTGGCGCTTGTCCACGATGTTCGACGGTGCGATGAGGGCGGTGGCGGGCCGGTTGAGCACGGCGAGCGGGGTGTAGGAGTGCCCGGCCAGGAATTCCGAGGACCCGGAGACGGGTACGGCGGCGCCCGTGCGGACCACCCACTCCCGTTTGATCCGGGCGCAGGACTCGACGCCGAGGCCGGGCAGGATCAGGTTCGGGTCGTCGTCGGGGGTGACCAGGTGCTCCCAGACGTCCAGGTAGGCGATCAGGGTCGTGGCCGCGCCCGGTGTGGTGAGGGCCGGTACGACCGGAACTCCCAGCTTGGCCGCGAGGGTTGAGGCGCCGGTCTGCGAGGCGTGCAGCGGCTGGGCGGAGAACGCCACATCGGTCGTGATCATGACATCCAGGCCGTCGACGATGATCCGGCCGGTGTGGGCGAGCGCGGTGTCCAGTTCGGTGCTGCCGCTGCCGGACGGCGCGCCCGCGCCGATGGTGAAGTCGTTGGCGAGGCCGCCGGTGATCTGGAAGCCGTTGGTGCCCTCGGGCACGCCGTCGCCGACGTACCACTTGAGGAAGGCGCGGAGCTCAAACTTGCGGACGTCGTCGAGTTCGTTGACGTCCGAGTCGACGATCGGTACGCCCTGTTGCAGCCGCACGTTCACGTAGCGCAGCAGCGGGTGGAACGTGCTGGAGGTCATCGAGGCCATGGGTGACTCCTGCTCAGAACGTCAGCCAGACGGTCCGCTGCAACGTGCTCGCGGGGTCCTTGGCGATGACGGGATGGGTGACGTAGTTGACCAGGACGGTGGTGCCGTCCAGGCTCGCGATCAGGCCGAACTCGCGGAGGTTGCCGCTGATGTGGTTCGCGTCCGGCCAGTTGGGCACGTTGGGCCCGAGGGTCGCCTGGATCTGCAGCCGGTTGGTGGGCGTGGCGGACACGGCGGCCGTGTCGAGGAAGTCCATCCGCAGGTTCGCCGCGGGCACGGTGTAGGGGTGCGGGTCGACCAGCGCGGTCTGCGCGGCGCCGGCCGGCGGTGGACCGGTGCCGTCCCAGGTGCTCAGTCCGGCGCCGACCCGCAGGCCGAGCAGCCCGGACGAGCCGGGGGTGCCGCGCAGCATGGTGGCCAGCAGCCGGCGGCAGTCCCCCACGATGGTGTTGTTGCGCCAGCCGTGGTCCCGCACCACGCGGCCCGCCGGGTCGTACAGGACGTCGCGGTACTGGCCGTGCAGCATCCCGGCCGGGTACTCGTTCGCGGACATGTGCGCTCCTCCTAGCGGAAGGGGGGCCACCAACTGCGTCGGCGCAGGGTGGTGGGTCGGGTGGGGTCGACGGTGATGCTCGTGCCGTCGGTGGACAGGAACACCTGCCAGCCGGGCAGGCCGACGGCGGTTTCCTCGGCGATCCGGAGCACCTCGGCGATCGGGTAGTCGTCGTTGAAGGCGTCGGCGAGTTCGTGTCCCGCCGGGAAGAGCAGTTCCTCCAGCGGGCCGGAGCCGAGCACCACGACGGCACGGAGGTTGACCGGCAGGAACCGCTCCAGGAGCTGCCGCAGCCGGTCGGCGTCGCGCTGCACGAGCGGTCGGCCGGTGGGCCCGCGTTCGACGTAGAGCCCGATGGTGGACGGTGTGTACACCTCGTCGGCGGCGAGCGCGGTGCCGTCGGGGCGCTGCGGGGTGTAGCCGAGCAGATCGCCGAACTGCCGGGTGGAGCGGTTGCGTTCGAGGTCGGCGAGGGTCGCGGTGACGGTGCCGGCGAACCGGCGCACGGACGCCTCCTCCGGCGCGCGTCGGCTGGACTGGTCGGGACCGGGGCCGGGCACGCCGCCGCCGAGCCGGCCGAAGGCGACGTTGCGGTCGCTGCGGAACAGCAGCCAAGTGGCGCCGTCGGGAAAGACGACCGGGGTCGGGTTCGTGTCCGACGACAGTCCACCGGTGACGACCACCGGCGCTGCCGCGCTGCCGGTGGCGTCCAGGTCGGCGGACCACAGGCGCGGGCCGCCGCCTCGGTTGGAGCGGAAGTGGACGCGGGCCCCGCCGGCCGGCAGCGGGACGAGCGCCGGTTCCCGGTCGGTGGCGCCGGTGCCGGTGACGTCGGTCTGCGCCGACCAGCCGACGGACGGGAAGTCGAGATGCCGTACGACGATCCGCCACCGGTCGTCGGGGTCCGCGTGGGCCTGCCGGACGGCCGACACCAGCCACAACCGGTCGCCGTCGACGGTCAGTTGCGGGTCGCGTTCGCCGGGGCCCGCGGAGGCGAAGCGGGCCGGCGCGGACCAGGAGCCGCTCAGTGCGAGGACCGGGGTGGCCGACCCGGACACGGTCCGCCACGCTCCGGAACCGTCCAGGAAGGAGAGTCCGGCGGCAGTGCCGGCCCAGACGGTGCCCTGGTCGACGAGGACGGCCCGGCAGTCGGCGCTGGGCAGGCCCTCGGCGGGGGTGTGCACGCGGATGTCGCGCACCGACCGGATCTCGACCGGTCCGGCGGCGGTCGCCGCCCACACCACTCCCGTGTCCTCCCCCGGCGGTTGCGGGCTCGCCGCCGGGGGCGCCGGGGCGACCTGCCGTACGTCGGCGTCGAGGTCCACGGTGCGCACCGACGCGTCGGCGCCGACGCGGGCGACACCGTGCGGGAGGGCGGCCCACAGCGCACCGTCCTGGGCCGGTGCCGCGTGCCGCACCTCGGCTCCGGACAGGAAGGTGGTCCAAGTGCCCGCCGGATCAAGGCGGGAGAGGCCCGCACCCGTGGCGAACCACACGGCGCCGGTCGCGTCGGCCGCGATGTGCCGTACGTCGTTGCTCGCGAGGCCGCTCGTCGTCGCGGTGACCACCTGCCAGGAGCCGCCGGTGGAGAGCGCGGCGGCGCCCGCGCCGTGGCCGAACCACGCGGTGCCGTTCGGGTCCACGGCCACGGTCCGCACATCGGTGGTGGTGAGGCTGCCTGCGGTGCTGCCGGGTGTGAACACGGTCGTCGTGCCGTCCGACCGGCGTACGGCGCCCCCGGCGGCGGTGGCGAACCAGCTCGACCCGTCGGCGTCCACCGCGATGCCCCGTACGTCCGCCGACGGCAGCCCGGTGACCGTGGTGAGCGCGCCGTCGCCGGTCAGTACCCGGACCCCGGTCGTGGTGGCGAGCCGTATCCGTCCGTCCCACCGCAGCCGGTACAGCCGCCAAGCGTCGAGGCGGCTCGTCCAGCACAGTCGTACGGCCCCCTCCGGGTCGACGACGGCGGTGCAGTCGGCGTGCCGGCCCGCGGGCACGGCGGGGATGTCGGCGGCCGGGGCCCAGACGATGTCGGGCTGCCAGTCGCCCCGGCCGGTCAGTGCGCGGTCCCCGAAGCCCAGTGCACGGGCGGCTGTCGAGGCGGCCAGGTCGGCGCGCAGGGCGATCCCCGGTCCGGTCGCGGTGGTGGCCAGGACCAGCGAGCCGTCCCCGGCCACGGCGGCGGTGACGCCGGTGAGCTGTGCGTTGAACGCGGCGGTGACCTCGTCGGCGCGGGCCGCGCCGGGATCGGCGTAGTCGGCGGCCCGCACGGTGAACTGCTCGGTGGCGCCGAACCCGTTGAGGGTCAGCACCGTGCCGGCACTCAGCGCGTACGGCGCGGAGGCGTCGCCGCGCAACCGGGCCGGGGTGGGTGCGGACGGTGTGCCCAGCCGCCAGCGCACCCGTGCGGCACCGGTGTCCGGGTGCTCGACCCAGGCCAGGCCGAGCCGTCCGTCCGGCAGCGCGACCGGCGCGGGATCGGCCTGGGGTGCGACCGGTTGGGGTTCGACCACCCGGGTGTCCGCCCAGGCTCCCCTGAAGTACGCCTTGAGATGCAGCCGGGGGACGACACCGCCGGCGCCGACGGTGGAGGCGTGTGCCAGCCACAGCCTGCCGGTCGCGTCGGTGACGGTGGCGAGCCGGCCGCGCGCCGCGCCGTCCAGCGAGACCAGACCGGCGGTCGCGGTGCGCACCTCGATCCGGGACGCCTCGCCGGTGAGACGGGAGATCAGCCGCACCGCGCCACCGACGGTGTCCGCGCGCAGCTCGCCGATGTCCCGGTCGACGATCGCCGCGACCTCGGCGGCGGTCGCGGCGCCGAGGTCGGCGAAGTCGGCCGGGCCGAAGGTGATGGTGACCGGCAGACCGCCGTCCGGCGCGATGGTGACGGTCATTCCCGCGCGCAGTGCGAACGGTTCGGCGGTGGCGCCGGTCAGCACGGCGTTGGTGGTGGCGGTGCCGGTCGCGATGTCGTGGGGCGCGGTGAGGCCGAGGACGGCGGACGCCTCTTCGGCGCCCCACCACGCCCCGTCGCGCAGGGTCGCGGCGAACAGGTTGCGCTGCGGGGCGATCCCGGCCCGTGTGACGTGCTGGGAGAACTCAGCGACGCGCGTGGACCAGCCGGTGTAGAAGTCGACGAGGCTGCGCAGTCCGGGGACGGTGCCGACCGCGTCGTACAGCCTCGGGGCGGTGCGGATCTCGTTGCGCTGCCGGGCCAGGTCGGTGTCGGCGGTGAGGTCCCAGCCGACCCACTGCGACAGCAGGGGCAGGAAGCGGCTGTCGACGTCGGACACCGCGCGCAGTCCGCGCAGGTTGTCCGCGGAGCTGCGGATGGTGTCGACGGCGGCGCCGTAGACGTCCATGAATCGCCGTAACTGCCCGCCACCCGCGCCGGATTCGGGCAGCAGACCGGTGCCGGCGTCGGGTGTCCGGGTGACGGTGTCGTGGCGCCGGTAGACCTCGGGGATCAGCTCGTACAGCGTGCGGTGCGCGCCGTGCACGTCGCCGGGCGTGGCGACGGCGTGCATCGGCCGGGCCAGGGCCGGGCTGTCCAGCTCGTAGTAGTAGGGCGTGCCGGCGTCCAGTTCGGCGCCGACGCCGCCGACGTCGAGCAGGTCGAGTTCGAGGCGCAGTACGGCGCGGTCTGCGCCGAAGACGGTGCGGGTGAGGAGGCGGAGCGCCTCCCGGGGTACGGCGGCGGCCGTCTCGGTCACGGTGACGGTCCGCTCCCGGACCCGTCCGCCGCCACTGCCCGTGTCGCGGTCCGGCAGGTCGGTCACGGTGAGCGAGCCGGGCACCGGAGCGGGCGGGAACGCGGAGCTGTCGTAGAGCAGCCAGGGGGCGCCGGTGTCCGGGAAGGCGAAGTCGCGTGTCTTGCGCCGGACGGTGACCGGTGGCGCGTCGAGCACGGTCTCGCCGGTGTCGGGCGTGAAGGCCCAGCGGAGCCATATCCGGCGGCCGATCAGGTCGGCGGTCGCGGTGAACGTGTCGATTCTCATGGCAGTGTCGTCCGTACGGTCACGTCGAGGGTGCCGAGGACGGCGATCTCGAACTCGCCGATGTCGATGCGTCCGTCGGCGGCCACGTCGAGGGTGACCGCGTCCCGCAGGAAGGCGGGGAGTTCGGCGAGGGGTGGCAGGTTGTGCCGGGCGAGTTCCGCGTCGACGTCCGGTGCGGGCCGGTCCTGTCGGCGCAGCCCGGTGACGGTCGCCGCGAGGACGCCCGGGACGGACTCGGCGGCGGCGAACACCTCGCTCTGGAACAGGGACTGGCCGAAGTCGACGCGGGCGAACGACAGCAGGGCGGTGATCGCGGCCTCCACCTGTCCGGCCACCGCGTCGGTGACGAACCGCTCGTCGACGAGGAGTTCGACGCCGATGTCGACGGCGACGGGCTGCGCGTCCAGCACCCGGACCAGGCAGCCGGCCATCCGCTTGTCCTCGAAGTAGCCGACGAGCCGGTTGCGCAGCGCTTCCGGGACCGGGACGAGGGTGTCCCCCGCGGGTGCGACGAACAGGTCGATCTGGTTCCAGGAGACGCTGCGGGCCCGGACCTTGGCGACCGCGCCGGTGCTGCGGGCCAGCGCCTCGTAGTCGCTCGCGGTCACCGCCCGGTTGGTCGAGCGGAACGCGAAGGGCGCGTACCGCGCGGCGTGGTCGGAGCGTTCGGCGTCGCTGCCGCCCGCCGCCGCGGCCTGGTTCGTCACGGTCTGGAGGGTGTCGATCGTGGTGAGCGCGGTGGTGACGGTGCCCACGGCGAGATTCCCGGCGGTGCCTTGGCAAACCCGGTAGGAGGCGCGGACGTTGTTGAGGCCGGCCGGTGGTACCCGGCCGGCGCCGAACACGGCGTGGCCGATCCCGTCGGCGTCGAAGAGGAGTTGGTAGTAGCGGGCCTCGGGGTGGGAGAACACCGCCCGGCCGTCCGCCGCGATGTCGAAGAGCAGGCTGTCGCGCCGGTCCCAAGTCACCCAGCCCGCGCCCTCGTTGACCTCGACGACCACGGAGGACACGACCACGGACGCGTCGGGCAGCGCGAAGGACTGGCTGTCCTCGCCGGTGGAGGAGCCGATCAGCACCGGTCCGACGGCACGGCTCTGTTCGACCGGGAGCCCGTCGTAGACGACCACCGGCTTGCCGTCCGGGCCGGTACCCGGGCGGAGTTGGTCGGACAGCAGGACCAGGTCCAGGTCGGGGCCGAGGTAGGTGAACTCGATCGCGGCCGCCCCGGGCGGCCGGGCCGCGAACTGCGCGCCGCTGGGGACGGTCACCGTGCGCGGGCCGGCCGGTCGCGGGAACGTGAGCAGCAGATCGGCCATCGCCGGTGCGGCCGGGGTGAGTTCGTAGCCGATCAGCCGCAACAGGTCCACGATGCTGGCCCGTTCGGTGGCGGTGCCGGGGAACAGTTCGCTGGCGATGCGGTCCTGGTAGTAGAGCATGATGTCGCCGACGTAGGCGAACAGGTCGACGAGCAGCATGCCGAGGTCGGCCGGGCTCTGGTCGGTCCACTCGGGCAGGCGCTGCTGGGCCAGCCGGAGCATGGCCGTGCGCAGGGACGCGAAGTCCTTGTCGGTGTAGTCGATCGCGGGTGCCGGTGTCGTCATCGTCTACACCAGGGGGACGATCATCTCGGCGGACACGGGCTTGTCGCTGTGCACATAGTTCAGCGTCAGCCGCAGTTCGCCGTCGGAGCGGGAGAGTCGTGCCCGGGTGACGACGACGCGCCGCTCCCAGCGAACGACCGCCTCGTGCGCCTGTTTGCGGAGCAGGTCGGCGGTCACGTCGTCGTCGGGTTCGTGGACCAGCGTGTGGACCCGGGTGCCGAAGTCGCGCAGCATGGGCCGCTCACCGAGCCGGGTGCCGAGGAGGATCCGCAGATCGTCGCGGATCTTCTGGGTGCCCTCGGTCCAGGCGATGCCGCCGGAGTGCGGGTCGATCCGGAACGGGAACGCCGCTCCGCGGGCGTCGGCCATGGGAATCTCCTTCTTCGCTTTCTTCGCTTCACTTCACGACGGCGGACTGGCTGAGGTGCACACCGGGCTGCAGGACGAGCGGTGCGAGCTGGGGCGACGGGGAGCCGGGCGGGCCGTGGACATGGGTGAGGAGTTGGCTCCAGAGCTGGTTGAAGCCGTTGCCCAGGAGGGTCGGCTCGCTCGCGCCGCTGCCCACCTCGACCTTCGATCCGTCGAGCACGATGTGGTCGGCACTCACGTGCACGCTGCCGTCGGACTCGATGGAGACGGCGGCGCCGCCGCTGTGCCGGATCAGGATGCGTTCCCCGCCGTCGGTGTCGGTGAGGTCGACGGTGTGCCCGGCGGCGGTCCGGATGACCTGGTGCTCGGGGGGCGTCACCTGGGCCTCGGGCGGGACGGCGTCCGCCGGGTACCAGACGCCCACCCAGATCGGGGCCCGGGTGTCGCCGGCCGCGAACTCCACCCAGACGTTCGCCTCGTTGGGCGGCACGAAGAAGTGTCCGTGCGGGAAGCAGGGCTCGGCGGTGACGAGCGCGTCCGGTCCGAAGATGTCCGGCACGAGTACCTGGAGCCGACCGCGCTTGCCGTCGTCGGTGTTGTCCTTCACGATCCCGCGGTACTTGCCGTAGAAGTGGCCGGTGTGCCGGGTGAGTTCGTCGGACAGCATGTCGGGCCTCCGGTCAGCGGGTCGCGGTGATGTGGGTGAAGTAGCTGGACTCCTGGCGGTCGCCGACGAGGTCGCGGGTGTACACGTGGTTGACCTTCGTGAGGTACCAGGCGCCCTCGGCCCACGGTGCGAGTCCGGTGATCCGCAGCATCGCCTTCGCGCGCAGCAGGACGTTTCCTACGGCCTTGCCGCGGCCGCTCATCCCGACGATCCGGGTCGGGTCCGCGGCCACCCGGTTCTTGGCGTCCTGGGCGGTGCCGGCCGCCTTGCCGACGACCCGCTCGGCCGGTGCCGTGAGCTGGGCCTGCGCTGCGGCCGCCTTCCCGGTGAGCGCGGTGATCGCCGTGCGCATCGGGTCCGTGATGGCGGGGTCGCGGGCCGGCTGGGGTGCGGCCAGCGGCGGCCGGGGCGGGGTGATGGGTGCCGGCTGGTCGACGAGTTTCCCGGTGTCCGGATCGACGGTGCTGGCCGAACGGGCCGGCAGCGCACCGGAGCTGATCCGTTCATAGGCGAAGGTGACCAGGTCGCTGCCGACCCGGCAGTACCGCAGGGTGCCCACCGGCTCGGTCTGCGCGATCGACTCGATCGACCGGAAGGAGAACTCGGAGGTCAGTCTGTCGGTGAGTTCGACGAAGGCGAGACAGCCCTGACCGCGGGCCTGGTCGAGGATGAACTCCCAGACGGAGGTGGCGACATAGCGGCCGGCGGCCCGGGCGTCCGGCGCGGTGTCGTCGACCGGTGCGATCGTGCCGACCGTGATGCCGGTACCGGGCGCGGTGACCAGCTTGGTGAGCAGTGCGCTGAGCGGTTCGCCGGTGTTCCAGGTCTTCGGGTCGAACGGGGTCTGTGCCAGCCGGTGGCTGTAGTCCCGGGCGGTCAGTTCGACCCGCTGTCCTTCAGGGCCGGCCAGTACCTGGGTGCTGACCACGACGCCCTCGAACAGGGCCGCGTGCTGCATCTTCCGGCCCAGGGTGAGCCGTACCACGAGGCCCTCGAACGAGGCGTGTGCGAGGACGCCCGTGGGGTCGTCGAGGACCACCTTCGCCTCGTCGGTGAGCCGGTCGTGGTCCTCGACGGCGACCGAGCGCACCGGCACCGTGACATCGGCCAGGTCGCCGGGGCCGGTGCCGACCTGGACGGTGGCGAACGCGGGCCGGTTGTCGCTGCCCGTCACGGGCGGGATGGCCACGGTCATCTCAGAACACCCGGTCCCTGCTGACCACGCCGATGTCCTGGGAGGCCGGCACCGACAGGGCGGCGCCGGGTCGCAGGTCGAGCGGGAACGCCACCGGGTTGGCGTCCGCGATGCGCCACCACACCTGGCTGTCGCCGAAGTAGCGCCAGGACAGGTACTCGATGTCCTCGACGCCGGTGACCCGGTGTTCGTAGGTGACGGCGTCGGCGGCGGGCGGGGTGTACCGGCGGATCGCCACGGTGGCCCGGGTGGTGCCGGTGGCGTCCGACGCCGGGTGGACGGCGGCCTGTTGGTACCGCGAGGTGATCGACACGGACATGGTCGGGGCTCCCCTCAGAGCTCGAAGATGTTCTGCACGAGGCCGGCACCGGGCACGGCCTGCACCCAGTCGTGGAAATCCAGTTGCCCGTAGGACTTGCCGACCTCCACCAGCCGGTCGAGGACGTCGAGGCTGGTGGTGATGGACGCGGTCTGTTCGTTGAGGGTCAGGCTGACCTCGGCGCGCTCCGGAGTGAGGTCGGGCTTGAACTTGGTGATCTTGATGTTGAGGTCGGTCATCACACAGTCGAGGTCGATGCCGCCGAGCTTGAGCGTGCACACCGGTGGCTGGGCCGGCGGGCAGAACGTCTTGGCGCCGCTGAACCAGGCGAGTACGTCGTTGACCGGGTCCCAGGCCGGGTTGATGAACGAGCGCAGGACCGCGAGGCTGGGCTCGATCCGGCCCCCGAACCGCGCGTCGTCCGCCGCCGAGCCGTCGCCGCTCTGCTGGGCCGGGATGTCCGGGAGGGACCGTGCGTCGAGGGCGAAGTCCAGGGCGAAGGAGCGCGGCTTGCCGAAGTCGGCCTCCAGGGCCTTCGTCCCGACCAGTGAACTGCCGATCTCCTTCAGGTCGGTGGCGATGCCGCTGATGTTCCCGAAGCCCTTGGAGGCCTTGGTCTGGTCGAAGGCCCAGTTGCCGAGGCTGGTGGTCTCTCGGTAGGCGAAGCTCTTCTTCTCCGACAGCAGTTCCGGGTTGAACTGGAACCGGAAGATCAGCGGCGGGACGGCGATGAGGTTGGCGAGGTAGCCGGCGGTGCGTGCCATGACGACTCCTAGATCGGGTGGGGCAGCCGGCTGCCGCCGCCGCGCTGGTCGTAGTCGAACCACATCCGGGCGTGCCGTTCGATGTCGTCCGAGGGGCCGGTGGCGGGAGCGGGTTCGGTGGTGGTCCAGGTGACCGGTGGCAGCCCGACCGGTCCGGGGGCGGCGCTCTCCACGTCGACGACCACCTCGTCGATCTGGATGGTCGCCCGGGTGCGGTCGGTCGACTCGGTCACCTTGCGCGGTATCCCGGCCTGGCCGGCGGGGCTCGCGAAGTGGCCGGTGATGGTGGACAGCAGGCCGTCGAGTCCGCCGTGGGCCAGCCATGCCTCATACGCGTTGGCGACCGCCGTGAGACCGGTCTGCGGGGTCATGGCCTCGTCGACCACGAGCTTGTCGGCCAGCCGCGCCGACCGGGTGCTGACATCGTCCAGAGCGCGGCCGAGCCGTGCGTCGGACTGCTTGGTCTCGGCCAGCGCGGCGGCCTCCAGCGTGGAGCCGATGGTGCGCAGCCCGTCGGAGAGCCGTCCGCCGCCGAGGGCGATCGCGTCCGTGCCGGCCTTGCGGGCCTGGCCGAGCGACTCGGTGAGGTTCTTGATGAACAGCGGGTCGGAGAAGGCCGCCCCGGGGTTCGGTGCCACGGGCCGGACGGCGACCGGGCCCGTGCTGTCGAACGAGGTGGAGGGCAGGCCGAGTTTGGCGGCGTCGCCGAGCGCCGTCTGCTGTTTGTCGGAGAGTTGGGTGTCGGTCTTCAGCTCGAAGACCAGCGGGAGCACCGCGGGCAGGATCCGGACCAGATGGGTGATGACCCGGAAGGCCCGCAGGTCGCCGAGGTTGCGCAGGACGGCGTCGATCGTCGGGATCAGCCAGTTGAGGAGGCCGTCCACGGTGGCCCTGACCGCGTCGCCGAGTACGACGCCGATCCGCAGCACCGCGAGGAGCGCCTGCTGGAGGCCGTCGAAGACGTTCCCGATGACGCCGTCCACGGTGGACGCCAGGGCTCCTACGACGGTGGCTCCGACGCGGGCCACGACGACCGCCGTGTCGAGCGCGAGCACCAGCAGCGCACCGCGCAGCAGCAGGGCGACCCGCAGTCCGAAGCGGAGTGTCTCGGCGATCCCGAGCCGGATGTCGCCGAGCCGGCTGATCAGCACGGCGAGCGAGCCCACGGCGATGGGCAGCACGAGGACGAGGCCGTCCACGACCTTGGCCACGGAGTTCAACAGGGCTGTGGCGCTGCCCAGTTGAGCCACGGCGGGCTGCGCGCCGACGGGCGGGCTGCCGCCGGCCCGGAACAGTTTGGCGAGCGAGTCGACCGCGCTCTTGATGCCGTCGAGCTGGGCGAGCAGGCCGGTCGCCGGACTCGCGGGAGCCGTGGTGCTCGGTGCGGGGGTGACCGCGGGCGCGCCGATCACGGTGAGGATGTGGTCGATGTGCTCGGCCAGCTTCGCGATGTCCTGGAGCGACCACACCAGCCGGAACTGGGAGACGGCACCGCCGGCCGCGCCGCCGATGAGGTTGCCGACGAACCCGCCGATGCCGCCCAGCAGTCCCGAGAGGAAGTCGCCGAACCCGCCGCCCGGGGCCAGGTCGTTGATGTTGACGACGTACACCTTGAGGGCGCCGTCGACCATCGGCGGCGCGCCGAAGCTCGGTCCGGCCGTGATCACCGAGGTGAAGGCGAACGTGCCGTACGTCGACGTGGCGCGCTCGATGTCCTCCAGGGCGCGGCGTCCGAACCGGGTCTGCGTGAGCAGCAGTCCGAGCTGGGTGATGAGTTCTCCGGTCTCGTCCATGTCAGACCCGCACCCCCTCGGTGAGAACGCGCAGCCGTCGCTCGCCGGTGCGGAAGGCGTCCCGGACGGCGTCGGCGAAGGCGGCGGCCACCGCGTCGGCGAGGCCCTCGTCCAGGTCGGTGCCGGCGCGGACGCGCAGGGTCAGCCGGGGCAGGAGGACCCGTCCGAGCGCGGCCCTGCGCAGGATCCACGGCGAGGTGGGCAGCGGTTCGCCCGCGCGGTCGATCAGGCCGCCGACGTATCCGTCGACGACCGCGCCGACCACCACGAATCCGCTCCCGGCCAGCCACCCCTCGACCGTCCGGGCGAGCTGGTCCGGGGGCGGGGCCTCGCTCTGCCGCCGGATCTCGTCGCCGAACACCCGGTCGGCGAGCGCGGTCGACCGGTCGCCGATCCGGTCCAGTCCAGGGAGCCGGGTCGCGTCCCGCTGTGCGGCGAGGCTCGCGTCGGCGAGGTCGCCCAGGCCGGTGGCGGTACTGGTGAGTGCGCCGCGGACGGCGGTGCGCAGTCCGTCGCCCACGGCACCGACCGCGCCGGCCAGGGCCGGACCGAGCGCCGGATCGACGAGACGCGGGAAGTCCGAGCGGAAGGCGAGGGGCGGGGCTTCGGGGAACGCGGGCAGGAGCACATGTCCCGGGCCGTGCGAGTCGAACAGCGCGTCCAACAGCAGCCGGGCGCGGCGGAGTTGACGGCGCGCGTACGGCCACAGCACCAACGGGCTGCGCCGCACCTTCTTCCGGATCCACTCCAGGACGTCCGAAAGGGTGCCGTACAGGGCCTGGTTGAGTCCGGTCCCCGGTTGGTCGAGGAGGTCGTTGAGCGAGAAGTTGACGACGTCCGTCACGGCGGTGTCGCCGATCCAGGGGATCATGCGGGCCAGGTTGAAGTCGAACGCGGTGGTGACGACGAACATCGCGACCCGCAGGAACCGGACCACACCGCGCAGCGAGTAGCCGAGTGCGCCGAGGAAGTCACGGAGCGCGGTGCCGAGGGCGGTGCCGAACGCCTGCCAGTAGCGCACCGTGAAGTCCAGGTGCGAGCCGAGCAGCCCGGCGATCCCCCGGGTCATCCGCGTCGCCGTGTCGACCACTCCGGCGAAGCCGGCCAGGGCGGTGGGCAGCGCGTCGCGCCTCAGGTCCAGCACGTCCTGGAGCTGCCGTTGGAGGGTGCGCCGGACCGCTGTGCCGAGCACGGCCAGCAGCACGTCGGCCGCGCCGGGCAGCAGCACGACGAACGCGATGCCGGTGGCGATACCCGTCGCGATCCCGTCCAGCGAGCCGGTCGGGGACGGTGCCGGTGGGGACGCCGGTGATGCCTCGGCCCGTGTGACGGGCACGAAGGGGCGCAGCTGTGCGGTGAACCGGTCGATCTCACCGCCCTTGACGCTCGCCTCCGACAGGGCCCGGAACGCGAGCGCCGCGACGCCGACGAGGTCCGAGCTGTCGAACATGGACGGTCCCGGCGCCGCCGCGGACACCGATGTGTCCAACGCGTCGGCGATCGCGAGGAGTTGGTCCAGCAGGCCGGGGATCGCGTTCGCGCCGTCGAGCCGCAGCGGTCGGGTCAGCCCGGCGAGGAACGCGAGTCCGGCGTCCGCCAGGCTCGGTACGGGAGCGCTGCGGGTCAGCGCACGGCGCTGCGAGGGTACGACGCGCAGGGTCACCGCGCCGTCGACGAAGCGGAGCACCGGGAAGCGTACGGTCGCGCGGTCGGCCTGCCGCCCGGCCAGCAGCCGGCGTTCCAGTACCGGTCGTACGGCTCGGCGGGCCATGTGCATGGCCTGCTCCTGGGCGGCGAAGGCCGGGGCGAACCGGGCGGCGGCCGTGGCGAAGTCGATCGGCATCGTCGTCACCCGCCCGTTCCGGTCAGGTAGGGCTGCTCCCGCAGCCGTGCCAGGAGTCCGTCCTGGAAGCGGCGTACGTCGTCCGGGTCGGCGTCGGGCACCCGAAGTCGCAGGGTGTGCACCACCGGGCGGAGCACATCGCCCTGCGGCAGTTCGGCGACCGGGAACTCGGTCAGGAGCCGGTCGAGCTTCTCCCGCGTCGGGCCCCGCAGGACGGGCGGCAGCAGGTGGTCGACGATCGCGATCAGCGGCGCCGGGTCGACCGGCCGGGTGAGGAAGCGCGGCAGCTCGGGCAGCTCCAGGGCGGGCACGGCCGGTGCCCGCACGGCCGGGACCCAGGGCACGAACGGTGGCTCGATCACCGGCACGGGTGGCGGCACCGAGACGACGGGCAGCTTGGGCGGCTTCGGGAAGGAGAGGTGCGGCAGGTCCGGCAGCGCGCTGAGCAGTGGGGCGAGCCGACTCGGTTCGGACGGCGACTTGTCCGGCTTCGGTTTGCCGGACTTCGCCTTGTCGGACTCCTTCTGTGCGGCGTCCACGGCGTCCGTGAAGACGCCCAGTTCGGCCTGGAGGGCGGTGAGGACCCGGGCGGTCGGGTGGCCCATGAGCAACGCGCCGACGAATGTGGTGAGTTCGGTGGGGAACGTGCCCAGGGTCAGTTTGGCGCGCATCCCCGACAGCGCGGACTCCAGGACCGCGAGCCCCTTCGCGAAGGCGGCGCCCGCCGCGGTGAGCTGAGTGCGCACGGCGCCGGTCACCCGGGTGAGGAGGCGGTCGGCCGAGAGCGCGTCGTCCGCGTAGGACTTGGCGCCGGAGACCACCTCGCCGATCGCGTCGGCTCCCCCGCCGGCGAGCACGGCGAGGCCGTTCATCAGGGCGGCGGTGGGTGCGAGCGCCGGCCCCACCCGGACCACGAGGAAGGCCAGGGCGCCGAGTGCCTGGCCGAGCAGCCGTGCGAGCCGTGTCCCGACGATGACCAGCCCTGCGGTGAGCGGGTTGCGCATCCGGTCGCCGAGCACCTGGCCGATCAGGTCACGAGCGGTGATGAACAGCCGGGTCAGCGACCCGAACAGCTCGTAGGCGGCGCGTACTTCACGGCGGTCGCCGAGCACCGCGAGCAGGCCGTAGCCGAAGCCGGCGGCGGCCAGGCCGCCCCCGACGAGAACGCCGGTGCCGACCGGCGCGACCACCAGGCCGACGGCGAGCACGAACGGGGCCAGTCGCCACAGCACCGAGAGGATCAGCGTCTTCCAGCTGAAGTCGGTGAACCTCATCAGCAGATAGACCCCGGCCAGGGCGTACAGCGGGTCGAGTGCCATGCCGGCGACCTTGCCGACGAAGCCGAGCAGCGCCCCCGTGGCGTTCGGGCCGCCCTGACTCACCGGCACCGAGCCCTGGGCGGCCAGGAACCGCTGGTCCAACTCGCCGATGTTGACGAGGTATCCGCTGAGGTTGAGCCGGGTGACGGGGGTGTCGAATCCCCACCAGTGCACCAGGAACGCGGCCCGGGCCCGCTCGACGACCGCCGACTCGTGGTCGACGATCTCCAGCCACGGCGTCAGGGTGCGGACCGTCGCGCGCAGCGAGGCGGTCAGGCCGCGCAGCAGCATCATCACCGGCATCGCGGCGGCCCTCCCTTCGGTCGGCTGGTCAGGTGCGGTCGCGGGCCGCCTCCACCTGGGCGTTCTCCCGCTGGATCTGTTCGACGAGCAGATCGACGTACTCGCGCCGGTCCCCGGTGGCCATGTCCATCAGCTCGCTGTGGGACCAGTGCAGGTGGTAGCCGAGGAAGAAGACCTCCCGGCGGAGTTGGTCGAGACTCACTCCAGAACTAAAAAATTCGTCATGTCCAAGGTGGCCCGCAGCTCATGACCGCAGGCCGGGCAGTCCAGCTCACGGATCAGGTCGATGCCCGGTGCGCCGTCGTTGAAGGCCCGGTCGATCAACCGCCGGTCGGTCAGGGTGAGATCGGCCAGGATCTTCGGCCCGAGCGCCTCCAGCCGGTGCTGCGGCAGATCGCCGAGGGAGCGCAGGCAGCGGGCGAGCAGCGCGTTCTTGCCGAGCGAGGCGTTCTTGCGCAACTGCGGTGCCGCCGCGGCCTCGTCGTCGCCGCGGGCCAGGCGCAGGGTCATCGCGGTGTGCACCGAGCCGTCCCGGTCGACGTAGCCGTCGAGGAGTTCGACCACCACGTCCTGCGGCGGCTCCCCGTCGGCGAGCGGTCGCACCGGCAGCGCGTCGAGGTCCTCGGTCTGTTCGAACCGGTCGCCGCAGGACGGGCAGGTGTAGCCGGCCCGCAGCTCCGGTCCGAACGTGAAGCTGCGCAGCCGGATGAGCAGGAAGTTGCGGTCCAGGGAGTACATGGCGTCGATGTCCGCGCGGCGCACCTGCGGCAGGTCGCCCAGCCGCACGACGCAACTGTGCAGCAGCGCGGTGACCAGTCGGCCGCCGTTGCGCTGGTTGGCCGGGTCGGCGAGGAGTGCCTCCTCCCGGCCGGTCATCTTGCGCAGGGTCACCTGGCGGTGCGTCCGCCCTTCCTGGTCGACGTAGCCGATCGGGAGGGTGACATCGAGTTCGCGGGTCCCGGCGCGGCCGGGTGCGAGGTCGGTGAGGGTCATCGGCGGGCTCCTAGGAGACGCGTTCCAGGCCCTCGTGCTCCAGCACGATGGTCTGCAGGAAGAGGTTGGTCGACCCGGCTTCGAGGTCGGTGAACTTGGACGACTTGATCCATGCGCCGTAGAAGGCGAACTGCAGGACGACGTCGCCGAAGTGGCGTTTGACGATCATTCCGTTCTTGCGGATCGAAGAGCCGCCCTGGCGTGGTGCGTTGAGGCGGAACGTCTGCTGGATCCAGTCCAGGAACCGCTTGTCGTCGGCGCTGCCGTCGACCCGCCGCTCGATGGTCAGCGGCTCGAACTTCATCTTCGCGGCGGCCAGTTTGTAGACGTGGAGGCTGCCGCCGTCCGGTTGCTCGATGGTGTCCAGCTCGCCCTCGCTGAGTCCGGACACCTTGCTCACGCTGGGGCTTTCCACGCCGTCCACGACGAGGACGAACTCATTGGCCCGGTAACCCTCGTCGAAGTCGTTGACCCTGGGCATGACCGCTCCTCACTTTCCCTTCGGTGGGACGGTCCGCGAGGACCGTCCGGTGGGTTCAGACCTCGCTGGTCGTGGTGCCGCTCGCCTGCTGGCCGACGGTGATCACGATCGTCTCGGCGGGCCGGGACGGGTAGAACAGCACCTGGACCTGGAGCAGGCCCTGCTGGACCTGGTCCGGCGGGTTGTTGGTGGCGTCGACGGTGACCGTGAAGGTCTCCTGCGGGCTCCCGGTGCCGAACGCGCCCTGCCGCCACAGGCCCATCAGGAACGGGGTGACGGTGCCGAACTTGACGGCGCTCCACAGCGATTCGCGGTTGGGTTCCTGCCGTGCCCAGCGCAGTCCGCCACGGAGGCTGCTCTCGACGAAGTTGAACAGCAGCCGCACGTTGACGTACCGCCAGCGCGGGTCGGAGCTGAGGGTCCGGGAGGCGTCCACGACGATCCCGGCCCGGGACACCGGCCGGATGCCGTTGACGGCACCGTTGACCACGAGGTCGGTGTGGTCGGCGTCGGAGAGGCGGGTCTCCACGTCCAGTACGCCCAGCAGGTTGGCCTCGTCGCCGGCCGGTGCCTTCCAGATGCCGCGGGTCGCCTCGATCCGCGCGTAGACGCCCAGGACGTGTCCGACGGGCGGGAGGGTGATCTGCGGGCTGGTGCCGGTGCCGATCGGGTCGGGCACGACGATCCACGGCCCGTACAGCGCGCCGTACGCCTTCCGTGTCTGCAGTCCCTGCCCGTAGGCGACGGCCTGCCCGGCGGCGACGAATCCCTCCGGGACCGCGCCGACGAACACGGCATCGCCCCTGCCTGCGCAGTAGGCGAGGGCCGCCTGGGCGATCGCCGTGTCGGTGCGCTCGCAGCACACCAACTGGATGTCGAAGGGATCGAACGCGAAGAACCCGGTGTGAGCCGCGGCATCGCCGATGAAGTGGGTGGCGGTGGGTGTGCCCTCGGCGCCGCCCTGGAGAGCCAGGAAGCCGTTGGTCGCGGCCGGCCGGTCCACGCCGGGGCTCGGCGTGCCGACATCGACCAGGCGTATGTAACGCGAGCCGGACAGGGGGTTGTTGAGGACGGTGGGCGCGTAGTTGGCGACGCCCGGCTCCATCGAGAGGCCGGTGTACGTCTCGACGGCATGGTCGGTGTCACCGGCGCCCTGGGCGACGGTCAGGTCGAACTCGGCGTTGGAGACGGTGACCGCGCGCAGGTCGGTGAAGGCGGCCGGGTTGGACAGGTCCGGCGTCCAGGTGACGGCGCCGCCGACCGGATCGACGGAGAGCAGCCGTACCCGGGCGGTGGTGGTGCCGTCGGTGACGATCAGGGCGTCGCCCACGTCGAAGCCGTCCGGCCTGGCCAGTTGGGTGCCGCCGGCGCTCAGCGCGACCGGGGTGCCCTGTGCGGGGTTGGACATCACGGCGAGGCCGAGGGCCGGCGCGTCGGCGGTGACCTGGAGCCCGGTCCAGCCGCCGACGACCGCGGCCCGCTCGCCGGTGGAGGTGAGGACCAGTGCGTTGCCGCCGCTGAGGGAGGCGACCAGCAGCCGTGTCTTGCGGTTGATGGCGTCGCGGATCTCCTGGCGGGTGGCGGCCGCCGGGTTGGCGAAGTCGGTGCCGACGAAGGTGATCGCGGTCGCCGTGCTCGCGCCGTCCACCTTGACCGACAGGGTCGGCGGCGAGGACATGTTGACGGTGGCGGCGAGCGGGGAGCCGGTGACGGTGGCCGGTGCGGACTCGCGCAGCCGGCTGGACGCCGACGCGCTGAGCGCGGTGCTCACGAACAGTCCGCGGCCCCATATGCCGGGGTCGGCCTGTCCTCGGTAGCCGGCCTCCACACGCAGGGTGCCGTTGCTGCCGCCGGTGTCGGGCAGCGTGCGGCTCGCGACCGCGTCGGTGCTGCTCAGCGTCGGATCGACGACCCTGTTGACGTACGCGGTCTGGCCGCCGTTGTCGAAGAACCCCTTCACCAGGTAGGCGCCCAGCCCACCGGTGAAGTAGCTGCCGAACTGGGCGACGAACTGCACGAAACTGGTCACCCGTACCGGGGTGTTGGGTACGCCGCGTTGGGTCAGCACGTTGAACGCGCCGACCGAGACGGCGGCACCCGTGGCCGTGGGTGCCTCGGTGCCGTCGGTCTCGATGACGTTGACGCCGATGTTGAAGGCCATCGCAGGGTTCTCCTTCCTTGCGCTCAGCCGCGCTTGCGGGAGCGGCGGACCGGTTTGTCGGACTCGGTGTGCGCGACGAGGACGCCGGCGCGGCACAGGGTCCGGACCTGGCCGAGTTCGAGATCCTCGGTGTCGCAGGGCACGCGGCCGAGCGGCCCGACGACGACCACGCCGGAGGCGAGATGCAGTTCGACCGGTCGGCGGCGGGTGTTGGCGAGGGTCGTCGTCATGCGATCTCCAAGAGGTCTGCGGCGACGACGAGGTCGTCGACCGGCCGGACCGGCGGGACGGGCGGCGGGGTGCGCCGGACACTCACCCGGTAGGTGAGGACGGGGACATCGGTGAGGAAGCCGCCGATCCGGTTCGGACCGGGGATCCACACGAGCCGGGTCGGCAGCCGCTCACCGTCCACGACCAGCTCGTCCACCGGGGACAGCCGGTCCACAACCGCTTCGAGCAGCGCCGTCTGTTCGGCACGGGTGGCGGCGACCGGGGTGACGGCGTAGTCGATGTCGTAGGGGTCGCCGGGAATCGCCTGGCGGGAGCCGACGTCGGTGTAGTCGCGCGGGACGACCGCGTCCACCACCCGGTCGTAGGCGTAGCGCACGTCGAACTGGACGACGTCGAGGGCCGGCGCGGACGCGGGCGGCTCACCGGCCGCTCGCACGCTCACGGGTACGGCGGTGCCCCCGGTCTCGATGCCCGCCAGCCGCTCCGCCAGCGCGCGGTCGGCGTCGGCGAACGGCTGCGGCGCGACCGCGATCACGTCGTCCAGGTAGGCGGTGAATCCGGTGCCGCCGAGGCAGCGCAACTGCAACTCGGTCAGGCCGCCGGCCATGGTGAGGTCGTCGAGACTCAGCCGGACGGTCTCCCAGCGGTCGGCGGCCCGCACGGGCAGCAGGCGGTGCCAGGTGTTCGCCGGGTCGTCGACCGGGGTCGCCGTCGAGCCGACCCGGAGTTCGAGAAAGAACGGAAGACCGCCACGGCCGGCCGGCCGATCGGCCCGGATCGACAGCCTCAACTCCGTGAAGCCGCTCAGGTCCACCGGTGCGAGAGCCCGCCGCAAGCGGTGCCCGCCGGCCGTCGGCGTCGCGGCGATCTTCGCACCGCGCCGGTCGGGGCCGTAGCCGACCACGACCGTCTCGTCGGCGATGCCGACCTCGGTGGACGGTGTGGAGCCGTCCGGCCCCACCGCCGCCCACCGGGCCGCGTCGCCCATGGAATCGATGACCCGGGCGGTCATTGCCTGCATCCGTGCTGTCGCATGCCGCAGACTGTGCCGGGCCCGCAGTCACCACACCGTCACGGCCGCATCACCGCGCCCGCCGCGTCTTTCTGACGGGCCGTCACACGGCGCGCCGCGTGATAGGCGGCCGGTCCGCTGAGTGGAACAGGTGGCGACAGGACGCGGCCGAAAACGCACGCTGTGCAGCGGCGGCCGGCAGCTCGGTCGGCTGTCGGCACTGCCGCCCACCTCACGCCACAGCCGATGTCCCCCCTGGCTCACGGCGCGGACGGCGGCAGGCCCCCTGGCCGGGAGACACCCCTCACCCTCCCGGCCGGGCGGCGCCGGGCCGGCCGTGGGCCATGCCGCGATGCAGGTCGCGGAGCAGGGCGATCTCGGCTCCGTGGTGCAGTACTTCCTGGTTGACCCACCACACGATGTCGATGAACGGCTCCTCCGCGTCGCTGCCGTGCGGATAGGTGCAGTACCCGACGGTGTCGAGCGCGGCGTCGTCGACGCTCAGCAGCGCCTTGCGCCAGGCACCGGCAGCGGCGTCGAAGGCCGCGACCGCGCCGACGGCGTCGCCGCTGACGGGGTGGTCGGCGCGGATCAGGCCGTGGCTGCCTGCCGTGTGGTCGGCGCGCAGGGCCAGCAGCTCGGTGAGGTGGCTCAGCCGCCATGCGAGGGTGGTGAAGGGCGGGGGCCACGGGTGCGGGTACGACGCGGCGTCGCGGCCCCAATCACCCTGTCCCGCAAGGAGAGTTGCCCGCGCTCCCGGCCCGTCCGTGCGCCGCCGCACCGACCAGCAGTCCGGCACCGGTTCCCAGAAGTACTCCGCGTCGGTCATCGGCCCGACCGGGGTGTCCGTCCCGTCGCCGCTGTCCATGACGGGCCCGGTCATCCGGCTGGAGAGGCGTTCGCACGCGAGGTCGAACTGGTCGAGCAGCGGAGCCAGACGGGGTGGGATCACGGGGCGCTCCTGTGGCGGGCCGGTCGGTCGTCGGGCGGCAAGCCAACAGCAACTCCCGCGCGACCGCCTCTCATTTGTGCCCGGTCAGGCCGTGCGGGCCCGCAGCCGGCGCAGCATGCGCGGGTCCTCGAAGCCGACCGAGCGGGCGGCGGCGTCGATCGTGGAGCCGTGGCTGATGAGGTGCTCGGCGCGTTCGAGGCGCAGGGTCTGCTGGTAGCGCAGCGGGGTGAGTCCGGTGGCCCGGGTGAAGAGGCGGGTGAGCGTGCGTTCGCTGACGCCGACCGCCGAGGCGAGGTCGGGCAGGGGCAGCGGCCGGTCGAACCCGGTGTCGATGAGGTCCTGGGCGCGGTGCACCGTGTCGTCCAGGTGGGAGCGGTGCCGGAGCATCGCGCTGGACTGCGGTTCGTGGCCGTTGCGACGGGCGTAGACGACCATGTCCCGGGCGGTCCGGGCGGCTGCGGCGGGACCGTGCCGGGTGGCGATTAGGTGCAGGGCGAGGTCGATGCCGCTGGCGATGCCGGCCGAGGTGATGACCCGGTCGTCGGTGGTGAACAGGACGTCGCGGACGACCGTCGCCTTCGGGTGGCGCAGGGCGAGTTCGTCCTGCACGTCGTGGTGGGTGGTGCAGTGCCGGCCGTCGAGGAGTCCGGCCCGGCCGAGCGCCTCGGCGCCGGCGCAGACGCTGGCGACCGTGCCGCCCCGGGCGTGGTGGTCCCGCAGCCGCCGCAGGATGTCGGCGCCGATGGCGGGGGCGTCCGCCAGTCGGTCGGCGCGCCAGCCGGGCACCACGATCAGGTCCTCGGGCCCCAGTTCGGGCCAGTCGGGCCCGGCCGCCAGCGGCAGCCCCTGGGCGCTGACGACCTGGGGCAGCTCGGCGACGTAGGAGAGGGTGTAGGGGTGCCCGAAGCCGGCCGCCGTGGAGAAGACCTGCGCGGGGCCGGCCAGGTCCAGCAGGTGGACTCCGGGTACCAGGAAGAAGACGACGTGGCTCACGATCCGGTCATCATGCCTGATGTGCGGCGGCGGCTTCCAGTTCGTCGACCGTGGCGATGGTGGCGAAGCGGCCGGCGAGGGCGTACTCGGTGCGGCGGATGATCTCGTCGGCGGGCAGGGTGCGGGGGTCGGCCAGGAGGTCGGCGACGCTCTGGCCGGCGGGGGCGTCGCGGTGCGGGATGGGGTTGGTGGCCGTCGCGTCGGTGACGAAGGTGACCCGGTAGCCGAGGTCGCTGGCGACGCGTGCGGTGGTCTCGACGCACTGTTCGGTGCGGATGCCACAGACGGCGACCTCGCGGACGCCGTGCTCGGTGAGGAGTTGCTGGAGGTTGGTGGTGGTGAAGGCGTTGTGCGAGGTCTTGTGGAGGAGCGGTTCGCCCTCCGCGCGCTCCAGTTCGTCCATCAGCCGGACGTGGCCGAGGGCCGGGTCGAAGACGTCGCCGCTGCCCGGGGCGGTGTGCAGTACCCACACGACCAGGTCGCCGGCCTGGCGCGCGAGGCGCACCAGGCGGTCCGCCTTCTCGGCGACCTTCGGATCGGAGATGGTCTCCCACAGCGGGCGGGCGCGGAAGGACTCCTGGACATCGATGACGATCAGTGCTCGGGTCATGTCCCAAGACTGCGTCCTGCGGGTGGGGCGGCGACAGGCCGCATCGGGTCCGGGAGCGGACCGATCCGGTCACCGGTGAGACGGCCTGTCGCCAGCCCGGCTACCTCAGTTCGACGAGCAGGTCGCCGCCCTCCACCTGCTGGATGCGGTTGATGGCGAGGCGGGAGACCCGGCCGGCCTTGGGCGCGGTGATGGCCGCCTCCATCTTCATGGCCTCGATGGTGGCGACGGTGACACCGGCCTCCACCTCGTCGCCCTCCTCGACCGCGAGCGTGACCACACCCGCGAACGGGGCGGCGACATGGCCGGAGTTGGTGCGGTCGGCCTTCTCGGTGACGGGGATGTCGGAACCCGCGGCGTTGTCGCGGACCTGGATCGGGCGGAGTTGGCCGTTCAGGGCGGACATCACGGTGCGCAGCCCGCGTTCGTCGGCCTCACCGACGGCCTCCAGCTCGATGAGGAGCCGCACCCCGGGCTCCAGATCGACCGCGTACTCCTTGCCGGGCCGGATGCCGTAGAAGAAGTCCTTGCTGTCCAGGACGCTGGTGTCGCCGTAGGTCTGGCGGTGCGTCTCGTACTCGCGCGTCGGGCCGGGGAACAGCAGGCGGTTGAGGGTGGCGCGGCGGTCCTTGTCGAGGGCCGTGCGGTCCTCGGGGCTGAGTTCCTCTACGGCCCTGGGGGCGGCGCGGCCCTGGAGCGCCTTGGTGCGGAACGGCTCGGGCCAGCCGCCGGGCGGGGTGCCCAACTCGCCGCGCAGGAAGCCGATCACGGAGTCGGGGATGTCGTAGCGGTCGGGGGACGCCTCGAAGTCGGCGGGGGTGACTCCGGCGCCGACCAGGTGCAGGGCGAGGTCGCCGACGACCTTCGACGACGGGGTGACCTTGACCAGGTGGCCGAGGATGCGGTCGGCGGCGGCGTACATCGCCTCGATGTCCTCGAAGCGGTCGCCGAGGCCGAGCGCGATGGCCTGGGTGCGCAGGTTGGAGAGCTGGCCGCCGGGGATCTCGTGGTGGTAGACGCGTCCGGTGGGCGAGGCGAGGCCCGCCTCGAAGGGGGCGTAGATCTGGCGGACGCTCTCCCAGTACGGCTCCAGGTCGCCGATCGCCTGGAGGTCGAGGCCGGTGGGGCGGTCGGAGTAGTCGGTGGCCGCGACGATCGCCGACAGGGACGGCTGCGAGGTGGTGCCCGCCATGGAGGCCACCGCGCCGTCGACGGCGTCCGCGCCGGCCTGGATCGCGGCGAGGTAGGTGGCGAGCTGCCCGCCTGCGGTGTCATGGGTGTGCAGGTGCACCGGCAGCCCGAACTCGCGGCGCAGAGCCGACACGAGGGTCGCGGCGGCCGGGGCGCGCAGCAGGCCCGCCATGTCCTTCACGGCGAGGACATGGGCGCCCGCCTCGACGATCTGTTCGGCCAGGCGCAGGTAGTAGTCGAGCGTGTAGAGGCGCTCGCCCGGGTCGGACAGGTCCGAGGTGTAGCAGAGGGCGACCTCGGCGATCGACGTTCCCGTGGCGCGTACCGCGTCGATGGCCGGGCGCATCTGGCCGACGTCGTTCAGGGCGTCGAAGATGCGGAAGATGTCGATGCCGGTGGCGGCGGCCTCCTGGACGAAGGCGTCGGTCACCTGGGTCGGATACGGCGTGTAGCCCACGGTGTTGCGGCCGCGCAGCAGCATCTGGAGGCAGATGTTGGGGACGGCCTCGCGCAGCGCGGCCAGCCGGTCCCAGGGGTCCTCGGCGAGGAAGCGGAGCGCCACGTCGTAGGTGGCGCCGCCCCAGCACTCCAGGGAGAGCAGCTGGGGCACGGTGTGAGCCACGACCGGGGCGACCGCGAGGAGGTCCTTGGTGCGGACGCGGGTGGCCAGCAGCGACTGGTGGGCGTCGCGGAAGGTGGTGTCGGTGACCCCGATGGTCGGCGACTCGCGCAGGTGGCGGGCGAAGCCCTCGGGGCCGAGCCGGGCGAGCAACTGCCGTGATCCGGCCGGGGGTTCGGTGGCGGGGACGGGCGGCAGCTTGGTGGTCGGCTCGATCAGGTCGGGGCGTTCGCCGTGCGGCTTGTTGACCGTGACGTCGGCCAGGTAGGTCAGCAACTTGGTGCCGCGGTCGGCGGAGTGACGGGCCGTCAGCAGGTGCGGGCGCTGCTCGATGAACGAGGTGGTGATGCGTCCCGCCTGGAAGTCCGGGTCGTCCAGGACCGCTTGCAGGAACGGGATGTTGGTGGCCACACCGCGGATGCGGAACTCGGCGACGGCACGCCGCGCGCGGTTGACGGCGGTGGTGAAGTCCCGTCCCCGGCAGGTGAGTTTGACCAGCATCGAGTCGAAGTGCGCGCTGATCTCCGTACCGGCGTGGGTCGTTCCGCCGTCGAGCCGGATACCGGAGCCGCCGGGTGAGCGGTAGGCGCTGATGCGGCCGGTGTCCGGGCGGAAGCCGTTGGCGGGGTCCTCGGTGGTGATACGGCACTGGAGGGCCGCGCCGTGCAGGGTGACCGTCTCCTGCGAGAGGCCGAGGTCGGCGAGGGTCTCCCCGGAGGCGATCCGCAACTGCGCCTGCACGAGGTCGACGTCGGTGACCTCCTCGGTGACCGTGTGCTCGACCTGGATGCGCGGGTTCATCTCGATGAAGACGTGGTTGCCCTGCGGGTCCAGGAGGAACTCCACGGTGCCCGCGTTGCGGTAGCCGATCTCGCGGGCGAAGCGGACGGCGTCGGCGCAGATGCGGTCGCGCAGGGCCGGGTCGAGGTTGGGCGCGGGGGCCAGCTCGACGACCTTCTGGTGCCGGCGCTGCAGCGAGCAGTCTCGTTCGAAGAGGTGGATGACGTTGCCCTCGCCGTCGGCGAGGATCTGCACCTCGATGTGGCGGGGGTCGACGACGGCCTTCTCCAGGAACACCGTGGCGTCGCCGAACGCGGACATGGCCTCACGGGCGGCGGCCTCGATGGACTCGCGCAGGGTGGCGGGGTCCTCGACGCGGCGCATCCCGCGCCCGCCGCCGCCAGCGACCGCCTTCACGAACACCGGGAAGCCGATCTCCTCGGCGGCGCGCACCAGTTCGTCGACGTCCGTGGAGGGCGCGGAGGAGCCGAGCACGGGGACGCCGGCCGCGCGGGCGGCGGCGACGGCGGTGGCCTTGTTGCCGGTCAGCTCCAGGATGTGGGCGCTGGGGCCGACGAAGGTGATGCCCGCCTCCTCGCAGGCACGGGCGAGTTCGGGGTTCTCGGAGAGGAACCCGTAGCCCGGATACACCGCGTCCGCCCCCGCGCGCTGGGCCGCGCGGACGATCTCCTCGACCGACAGATAGGCGCGGACCGGATGCCCGGGCTGACCGATCTCGTAGGCCTCGTCGGCCTTCAGCCGGTGCAGCGAATTGCGGTCCTCGTGGGGGAAGACCGCGACCGTTCGCGCACCCAGCTCATAGCCGGCGCGGAACGCCCTGATCGCGATCTCGCCACGGTTGGCGACCAGCACCTTGCGGAACATTCCCGATCCCTTCAGCCTGCCTGTGACGTGCACCATGGTGTCGGTATCGCCCCTATAACGCCATGTGAGCCGGGACACTAACGGGAAACGTGCCGCGCGACGAGCATCGCCGGGCCGAAGGTAAAAGAATCGTATGGTCTAGTCCAAAGTGCGATGTGGTCCAGTCCAATCCATTGACGTGACCGCGACATCGCCGGAAGCTGGGCGCCTCCCCCACTCCCACCGGAGGCACAACGTGACACGTCTTCGCGCATGTCTCGGCGCGGCAACCGCCGTGACACTCGCCGCCGCGGGCACGACCGCGCTGGTCGCGGGCAACGCCCAGGGCGCCACCAACGCCGCCACCGCACTGAGCAACCGCTGGTACGCCGCGGCCCCCTATCTGATGCCGACGGACAACAACCCGCCGGACGCCGGCGCCATCATGGACGCCACCGGCCTCAAGGCCTTCCAGCTCGCCTTCGTCCTCGCCCCGAACGGCGGCGGCTGCTCCCCCACCTGGGGCGGCACCTCACCGGTCTCCTCGGACACGGCCGTCCAGTCGGTGATCAACACGATCCGCGCCAAGGGCGGCGACGTCTCCGTCTCGATCGGCGGCTACGGCGGCACCAAGCTCGGCCAGACCTGCGCGGACCCGGCCTCGACGGCAGCGGCCTACCAGCAGGTGATCACCAAGTACGGCCTGCACGCGATCGACTTCGACCTGGAGGAGCCGGAGTACGAGAACACCGCGGCCATCCACAACGAGATCGGCGCGGCCAAGATCCTCCAGGCGAACAACCCGGGGCTGTACGTCTCCGTCACCACGGCCGGTACGGCGGACGGCACCGGCTGGTTCGGCAAGCAGATGCTGCTGGAGGCGAAGTCGCAGGGGTTCACCCCGAACAACTTCTCCATCATGCCGTTCGACGGCGGCTTCAACGGCGCGGCCTCGCAGACCAGCGCGCTCACCAACTTCAACTCCATCCTCCAGTCCACGTTCGGCTGGGACCAGGCGACCGCCTACGCTCATGAGGGCTTCTCGGGGATGAACGGGCGCAGCGACACCGGCGAGTACTTCACGCAGGCCGACTTCCAGACGGTGCTGAACTACGCCACCAGCCACAACATGGACCGCTTCACGTTCTGGTCCCTCAACCGCGACCGGCAGTGCAGTCCGGTCGACAACGGCGGTACGACGTCCGGGACCTGCTCCAGCGTGGCGCAGAACGCGTGGGACTTCGCCAAGTACTCGGTGCAGTTCGCGGGCGCCACCCCGCCCGCCTCGACGCCCACGCCCACCCCGACGCCCACGCCCACCCCCACCTCGTGCAAGACGGCGTGGAGTTCCACGGCCGTCTACACACAGGGCAACGAGGTGTCGTACGGCAACCACAACTGGAAGGCCAAGTGGTGGACCCAGAACGAGGTGCCCGGCGCCTCCGAGTGGGGTCCTTGGCAGGACGAGGGCGCCTGCTGATCGGGCGCGATCGTCGTGAAGTGGCCCGCTAGCGCAGGATGTTGACCGCCCGGGCGACCACCAGCACGACGGTCACCAGCGAGACCGAGGACTGGAGCATCATCAGCATCTTGGCCCAGTGCGAGAGCGGCATCACGTCGGTCGGGCTGAAGGCGGTGGAGTTGGTGAAGGACAGGTACAGATAGTCGAGGAACGCCGGTTCCCAGTCCGGCGGCGCGGTCTGTGGGCTCTGCATCTGGACGAAGAGGAAGTCGGCGAACTGCTGGTGGCCCATGACCCGCGCCATCGGGCCACCCCGGTCCCACTCCCAGTACCAGAGGGCGAACACGACGACGTTCGTCAGCCAGATGGCGCCGCCGGTCAGCAGCAGCGGCCCGGCGTCCAGGCCCTCGGTGCCCCTGACCAGTCCCACCACCAGGCGGACGGCGGCCCAGCCGTTGGCCAGGCTGATCACGGCCATCAGGACCAGGCCCGGCCAGCGCACCCAGCGCCGGCCGGGTTCGGCCCGTCTGGGATTGGCGACGAACAGGCCCACCAGCAGGGCCAGTTCGAGGGCGGGCAGCAGCCAGTAGGGCCCGGCGGCGAGCCGGTGCGGCAGCATCAACTGCAGCCCGATCGCCACCAGGATCACGGCCGACACCGCCCACCGGGTCTCACCGTGCGTCACCCGCCGCCACGCGGGCACCACGTCGTGCCCGCTCTCCTCCAACAGCCGCTCGATCCTGACCAACCGGCTCTCGGCGTCGTCTCTACCGTCCGTCATGCCACCGATTGTCCCCGGTCAGGGATCGCCCCCCGGACGCGCCCCGTGCCCGTGCGCGTCAACTGGTGCCGAACGCCCCCGTGCTGTACGCGCACTCCGTGTAGATGTACCCGGACCTGAGCTTGGCCGTGTCCGAGGCCGGGGTCGCGGTGGAGCTGTCGGGGCGGTGGACGAAGTAGGTGGTGCCGGTCGGCAGAGTGATCGTCTTCTGGGGATAGTTCTTGCCGGAGCTGCACGGCTTGAACCCGGACAGCAGGGTGGTGGTGAGGGAGTACGACGTGCAGCTCCCGCAGCCCTTGAGGGTGAAGCTTCCGGTCACCGGGCCGGTGTAGAGGACCGTGATGTCGTCCGGGCTGTCGTTCTTGACGGTGACGGTGATACTGCCGCCGGACGCGGTCGTCGGCAGGTGCTTGCCCGCGGCGGGGACCGTCTGGGCGACCTCGGCGGCGATCGCGATCTTCTTGGCGCGGGCCAGGTTCTTGTCGTGCGTGTTGTTCTTCACGAAGTCGTTCATCGTGGTGAGCGCCGAGTCGAAGTCGCCGTCCTTGTACTGCGAGACACCGCACTGGTAGGCACCGGCGTCGGCCTGACCGCCGGCCCGCGTGGCGTCCGCATCGAGTGCGTCGGCCGCCTGTCCGCTCTCCAGGCTGCCGATCTGGGTGGAGAGACTCTTCAACTCCTCGACGGCCGCGCAGGGTTCACTGCCGCGCACCCCCTGAGCCGCCTTGCTGACGGCCGACTTGACGTCCGGTTCGACCTGACCCGCCTGGGACGACTGCGGGAACGTGGCCAGCAGATCACCGAAGTTCGTCGGCCAGTCGGCGCTCTCGGAGGCCAGCGCGGTCGAGCCGCACTCGTACAGGGAGGTGGCGAGCTTGTCGTCCGGCCAGGTGGCCAGCGTGCCCAACTGCTTCTTGCCGATGGTGCCGGGGACGGTCCGCAGATACTTCAACTGGGGTATCGCGTCGCAGTAGTTCTTCTGCGCGTAGGCGCCGGCGACCGTCGTGTAGAACGTCTTCAGCCGGTCGGGCACCCGGTCGGCCGCCCGCGAACCGGAGTGCGCGGTGCTGAGATCGTCGTACACACTCAGCGCCTGGCGGTAGTGGGGCTCGGCCGCGGTGAACGACAACCTCCCGTTGTCCGCGACGAGTTGATCGGCCTTCTCCAGCCGGTCGAGGAGCATCTGCTGGGTCGCCTCGTCGCGGGCGCTGTCGTAGAGCACGACTCCCCCGGCCGGTACGGCGAGCAGGACCAGGCCCAGCAGGACCGCGAGGGGCGTCGGCGCGGGCCAGGCCAGCCGGGTGCGCAGGCCCACCATCGCGCCGTGGACGGCGGCGAACACGAGGAACACGACGTACAGGGTGACGAGGACACCGGAGACCCCGTCCGGGTCGGCGGGCAGCGCCACCAGCAGCAGGACCGCGGTCGCCACCCAGCACACGGCCATCAGCAGCCAGCGGCGCATCAGGGCGTAACCGAGCCCGAGACCACTGAGGTTGAGCACGCCCACCGCCACGGATCTCAGTCGGTCCGGCGGAGCGGGTGGCGGTGACGACGGCATGGGTGGAACAGCGAACCCCTGAAAAGCGCCGTACTGATCTTCGGACATGGCTTTCCCCCCGCTCAACAATGCCCCCGTTACCGTGACTTGTCAGTGTACGGTCGGGTTCACCGCAAGAACAGCGGGAACTTGGCGCCTCGCCTCGCTAGACAGCAGGTTCCGGTTCTTTGCGGTTGTGGCGGCGGATGATCAGCCACGTTATCCAGCCGACGCCGATGATGAAGCCGAAGCTGATGATGCGGTAGAGCACGACGGTGGCGATGGCGGTGCTGGTCGCGACGCCGCCGGTGACCAGTCCGAGGATCAGCGCGCTGTCGATGAGGCCGAGGCCGCCGGGGATGATCGTGAGGGTGCCGGCGGCCATGCCCGCGCAGAAGGCGAGCAGCAGTTGGGCGTTGCTGATCCGTGTGTCGCTGATGGCGTGGAAGCACAGCCACAGACAGCCCGCGTCGAGCAGCCAGTTGAGGACAGCGAAGACGGCGGCGGCGACGGCGTGCCGGGGTTCGAGCCGGGCGGTGCGGAGTTGCTCGATGAAGCCGCGGACCCGGTCGAGCCCTTGGGTCTCGGGAAGGTGGCGCAGCTTGTTGACGCGGGCCAGCGCGGCACGGGTCGCCGGTTCGACCTTCTCGGGGTGGCGGGTGATGCGCCGGATGCCGACGGTGAGCAGGAGTACGGCCAGGGCCAGCGTGATGAGGCTGTGCCACTGGAGGTCTCCGTCGGAGACGACCGCGGAGATCGCGGTGACGACGGCCAGGGCCGCCGCGGAGAGCATGCCGGACAGGGCGATGCACCAGGAGGCGACGGCGGGCGTGGCCCCGAAGCGGCGCATCTGCTGGTAGTTGAAGTGGGTGGAGAAGGCCGGACCGCCGGGCAGGGTGACGCTGAGCGAGTGGGCGGCGTAGGCAAGCGCGATGTGATGCTGGATCGGCACGTTCACCCCGGCCGATCGCAGGAGTCTGCGCTGCATGCGCGCGTAGCAGCCCATCGCGGCCACTTCGGCGACGAGCGCGACGGCGAACCAGTTCAGCCGGGGCGCGCGCAACTGCGACAGCGCGGATGCCAACGACGGCCATCCCAGGACGAGTTCGATGGTGAACAGTGCGAGCAGGACGGTGATCACCGCCGGACGCAGCCAGCGTCGGGTGTGACGCGGCGGCGCGTCGGCCGGTTCGGTGGCGGTGGTGTCCGGAGCAGGCACAGGCAGGACCGTCGATTTCGTGAAGTGAGCTTCAGCCGTCGGCGATCCCGGCACCCCTCACAGCGGGGACGGTGTTCTCCGAACGGGCCAGGAGGCGGGCGCCAGGGCGGAACTGTGCCAGTTTATCCACGATGGTCTGACCGACCGGAGTGTGCCCCCGGATGCTGATTCCCTGGTGGGTACTGGGGAGTTCTAGACGGACTCGGCGTGCTCCTTCTCGTGGTCCGCCTCCGTCGCCTTCGACTCGGACTTGCCGGCGGCGCGGCGGCCGGGCAGGACGGCGAGGACGATCAGCGTGCCGGCGGCCATGATGATCCCGCCGACGAGGCTGGTCTGCGCGACGCCGTGGGCGAAGGCCTCGTGCACGGCGTCGACCAGTGCCTGCGCCTGCTGCGGTCCGGCGGACGGTGTCTTCGCGATCTGCTGGGCGACCGCGAGGCCGCCGCCGACCGAGTCCTGGGCGGAGTCCAGCGCGGCGGCGGGGAGGTGGCCGCCGACCAGGTCGGTGAGCCTGTCCTTGTAGGTGGTGCCCAGCAGCGAGCCGAGGATGGCGATGCCGAGGGAGCCGCCCAGTTCCAGCGCGGTGTCGTTGGCGCCGCCGCCTACGCCCAGTTCGTTCTCCGGGAAGGAGCCCATGATCGTGTCCGTGGCCGGGGACACACTCAGCCCGATGGCGAAGCCCAGCAGCATCATCGTGGGCAGGAAGTCGCCGTAGGTGGAGGTCTTGTCGACCCGGGTGAGCAGGAAGACGGCCACGGTGCCGATCACCATGCCGGCCACCACCATCGGCTTCATGCCCAGCCTGGGGGTGAGCCGTCCGGTGACCGCGGCGCCGACGAAGACGGCACCGGCCAGCGGCAGCAGTCGTACGCCGGTCTCCAGCGGGTTGTAGCCGAGGACGAACTGCAGGAACTGCGTGGCGTAGTAGATCGCGCCGAAGGTGCCGAAGAAGAAGAACAGGACGGCCGTCATCGAGCCGCTGAAGGGACGCCGGGCGAACTTGCGGACGTCGAGCATGGGGTGCGGGTGGCGCAGCTCCCAGGCCACGAAGGCGGGCAGACCTATGGCGGCGACGACGGCCGCGGTGACCGGCCCCGCGCCCCAGCCGAAGTGCGGGCCCTCGATGATCGCGTAGACCAGGCTGCCGACCGAGACGATCGAGAGCAGACCGCCCACGTAGTCGATCCGGCCCATCGTGTCCGCCTTGGACGGCGGTACGAGGACCAGGGCGCCGACGACCGCGACAAGTGCGATGGGGACGTTGATCAGGAAGGTGGAGCCCCAGGCGTGGTCCTGCAGCAGCCAGCCCGCGACCAGCGGGCCTACGGCGATGGCGAGACCCGAGGTCGCGGTCCAGGCCGTGATGGCCCGCGCGCGTTCACGCTTCGGGAAGATCGCGACCAGCAGGGAGAGCGTGGCCGGCATGACCACCGCGGCGCCCACGCCCATGACCGCGCGGGCGGCGATGACCAGTCCGGTCTCGTGCACCAGGCTGCCCGTCACCGATCCGCCGGCGAAGATCACCAAGCCCGTGATGAGCGCGCCACGACGGCTGTACTTGTCGCCGATCGAACCCAGCACGAGCATCAGCGCGGCATACGGCACGGTGTAGCCGTCGATCACCCACTGCAGATCGCTGCTGCTCAGGCCCAGGTCCGTGGTCATGTCCGGAGCGGCCACGATCAGTGACGTGTTCGCCATGACCACGATCAGCAGGCTGAGGCAGAGCACGATCAGGGCGGACCATCGCCGGGTGTACGGCCCGGTCATCCGGTCGACGGGTGTGGTGACGAAGAGCGGCATCGGAGGCTCCCAGCGAAGGCGTTAATTGCTCACTGATGTGCAGACTATTTTATTACCCATCGATGTGCAACTATGCCGGGACCGACCAACCGGGCGGACCAGCCCTCAGGAGGTGCCGATGTGACCGGCCGCAGCGGCGCCAAGGCGCAGGCCACCCGCGCCCGCATCCTGGAAGCGGCCGGGCGGGAACTGGCCCGCGACCCCGACAGCAGCCTCGGCGACATCGCCGAGGCCGCGGGCGTGGCACGTCGCACTCTCTACGGCCACTTCGCCGGTCGGGCCGAACTGGTCCAGGGCCTCGTGGCGGACGCCGGCGCGGCTGTACGGCGGGCGAGCGCCGCCGCACGCGCGCCGACGCCGGACGCGGTGACCGCCCTGGCCCGCTTCGTCCTCACGCTGTGGCCCGTCGGCGACCGCTACCGCACGCTCATCGCCCTCGGCCCGCGCGATCTCGACCCCGACGGGGTCGGCACACTGCTGGGCCCGGCCCGCGACACGGTCGCCGGGATCCTCGCCCACGGCCAGCGGCAGGGCGTCTTCCACACCGCCGTCCCACCGGTCCCGCTCACCAGGGCCCTGGAGGCACACCTGCTGTCCCTCCTGGACAGCGTCACCTCCGGCCACTGGACCGACGACGGCACGGCCGCCGCCACCGCGGCCCTGATCGCCGTGGGCGTCGGCGCCGACCTCGCGACCACCACGGTCCACCGCCTCGGCTGCGGCACGGGACCGGTCCAACCACCCCGTTGAACATCCTCGATGGAGAGACCTGTGCAGCAACACCCTTACATGTACGGCGACTTCGGCACCGATGTTGACCGTCTCTCGGCAGCGGGGGTGGAGTCGCGTACGGCCAAGGCGCTCCAGGAGGGCATGCACACCCCGACCGCACCCGACGTCGACGTGCGGGTTCCCCGTCCTGACGCAGATGGCCACGGGCACCCTGCGGCACGTGGACATCACCGCGCACGACATACCGGCGAGCGACACCACGGGCCCCCTGCCGGTGAGCGAACTCTCCCTGCGCCTAAAGGGGTTGAGGAAGTCGGACGACGACAGGGCGGCACTGGCCCGCTCGGCGACCGTCTCGGTGCTGTCCGGCAACCGCGTCGCCTTCAAGGACTTCGTGGTCACGGGCGACCTGCTGCCCGAGGTGGGACGAGCATCACTCGCCAAGGTCGTCGAGCGGCCGATCCGTCTGCGGAACATCCCGCACGGCCCTGCACCTGCGCTCGGTCACCGCGACGGAGAGCGGGCTCAGGGTCCGGCTGTCGGGCGAGAAGGTCATCCTCCGATCGGACGACGGCTCGCGAAAGGCTTCGGTGGAGGGTTAGGTGGCGCGGGGCAACTCGCCGTCGTGGAACGACGTTTGAGTCTCAGTCCTGGACGCGGAACATCCCGTACGGCCCACGACTCCGCTCGGTCACCACGACGGAGAGCGGCCTCAGCGCCCGCCTGTCAGGCGAGTCGGTCACCTTCCGACCGCACGACAGCCCTCGAAAGGCCGTTGAGGATCAGTCCTCCGCTGCCCGCGTCGCCTGCGCGGGCGCGACCTCGTCGACCACGACCCGCGCCTGCTTCTCCGGCACACCCGCCGCGATGAGCGCGGCGACCGCCGCACGGGTCCCGTCGTCCTCCAGTTCCCCGGAGTTGACCTCTTCGAGCAGGGCGACCGTCATGCCTTCCAGGCCGGCGCTCAGTACGGCCGGCGGCAGCTGGGTGTGGAAGACGCCGTCGCGCTGACCCCGGTCCAGGATGGCGGTGGCCGCGCGGCGGGCCGGTGCCAGGACCTCGGTCACGCGCTCCTGGCCGAGGTCGCGGCGGGCCAGCGCCAGGAGGAGCCGGTAGCGGTCCCCCACCGTCCACATCGACAGCACGAACCGCGCGAACGACCGGTCGGCCGACTCCGCCGGCACCGGATCGGCGGACAGCGCGCCCCGCAGGGCCTCCGCCGCCTCCTCGGCCAACGCCTCCAGCAGCGCCTCCCGGCCGGGGAAGTGCCCGAACAGGGTGCGTCGCACCACGCCGGACGCGCGGGCGATCTCCTCCAGGGTGATGTCCGGGTTCCGGCCGAGTTCCCGGCGGGCCGTGGCCAGGATGCGCTCCCGGTTGGAGCGCGCGTTGCTTCGCTGGGGGACACGGGCCACGGGCTTGGTCACGGACAACCTCGGTGCGGTACGGGAGCTACGGAGCGGGAACGAGCGGTACGTCCAGTCTGGCACGGGCCCTCGGGTCCAGTGCTTCGCCGCATTACGGACGGCCACGAAGGCGCGCCCCTCTCCTTGCTCAGCTCCGTCGCGATGCCCCCGCCCGGCGTCGCTGTCCCGCACGGCGTCGGCCCGCTGCCCTGCCGGGGGGGCGCCCGGTCGAACCACTCCCGGCCTCTGTCAGTGGTAGGCGCGGAGGTAACGGTAGAGCCGGGACCGAGCCCTGCTCACGCTGAGCCCGAGTGCCGTGCCGAGGGACTCGCTCGACACATCGTCGGCCTGTGCTCCGTACGCGGCCTCCCTGCCCACCCGGCCGGCCATGCGTTCCAGCATGGCCACCGCTTTCAGCGCGGCCACCGGCGCCGTCGCCGCGAGCGCCTCGAGCCGCTCCTCCAACTGCTCCATCAGATCGGAGAGTTCCTCCGGCAACGGGACCGTACGGCGCTCGACCGCGTTGATGTGCTCCCACCAGTCGTCGTACGCCTCGGACGTGTCGAGGTCGGTCAGGTCGTGGCCCTCCACCTGGCCCCAGTCGATGGGACGGCTCTCCCCACGCCAGCCGCAGACACAGGAGGCCCGCCAGGCGGCGGCCTTGGGGCGGCTCAGCCGGCCGTTGTACGCCCACCACTCACATGTCTGGAATCCGTTGCCGCCGCTGCCCACGTCCAGATACACGGGTTTCGGCTCACTGCCGTCGGCGAGGACCGCTCCCACGATGCCCTCGTGGGACTCCCCGAACTCCTCACTCCGCCACGCCACAACTCCCCCTTCCGGCAACCCCGCGACGGCCGGGCCCGCACCTGGGGTGCCAGCCCGGCCACAGTACGAGAGTGCCGCGGAACGGACTTCCGGGGAGGGTGAAGACACCCAACCGACCGGATTGTTGGGCGGATATGGCCCGTCAGACGACCGCGGGGTCGAGCAGCCCCGCGCGCAGGCGGCGGAGCATCCGGCTGATGAGCCGGGACACATGCATCTGGGAGATGCCGAGTTCCTCGCCGATCTCGGCCTGAGTGCGCTCCTCGACGAAGCGCATGTGGATGATCCGCCGCTCGCGCTGGTCGAGTTGGGCGATCAGCGGGGCCAGAGAGCTGAGGTCGTCGACCAGTTCGAGCCCGGGGTCGTCCTCGCCTATGACGTCGGCCAGCACGGTCTCACCCTCGGCACCGGCGTCGGAGCTGAGGGCCGCGTCGAGCGAGGAGGAGGTGTAGCCGTTGGACGCCTTCCGGGCCTCGATGACCTCTTCCTCGGAGAGGCACATCAGCTCGGACAGTTCCCGCGTGGTGGGCGTACGGCCGAGGCGGGACCGCAGTTCCTCGGTCGCCTTGGCGAGCTCGACGCGGGCTTCCTGGAGCCGGCGCGGGACATGGACGGCCCAACTGGTGTCGCGGAAGAAGCGCTTGATCTCGCCGACGATGTAAGGGACGGCGAACGACGTGAACTCGACCTCGCGGGAGAGTTCGAAGCGGTCGATGGCCTTGATGAGTCCGATCGTGCCGACCTGGACGATGTCCTCCATCTCGTTGTTGCTACGGCTGCGGAAGCGCGCGGCCGCGTAGCGCACGAGGGAGAGGTTCATCTCGATCAGTGTGTTGCGCACGTACTGGAACTCGTGGGTGCCTTCCTCCAGCGAGGCCAGCCGGTCGAAGAACTGGCGCGACAGCTCGCGCGCGTTCTTCGGGCTCACCTTCGACGGCTCCGCGATCAACGGGAGAGGCCCTCCGGCCGTCATCCGCTGCTCTGCCGTGGCGTGTACCTCCACTGCCGTCACGGCTGCCATGTCGCCCACCCCAATCGTCCGAAGGAACTTCTGTCATGAGCCCCCTGCCCCGCTTCTCGCGGCTCACTCCCCCTCATCCGGTCAAATCCGGGGCGCGTCCCTCGTTTCCGTTGGGGAGCTTGACCCGGCGGCCCCACCCGTCTACTTCTGTCATGCCTACGACAGTTCAGCATTCCGATTCCCGTTCGACATACCGAATACCCGGGTGGGGTGGCCGACTTGACGACGACCGGAGAAGACCGCATCGATGACGGCGTACCCGACTCGGGCGGGGTGACGCGCCGTCGCGCGCTCCAGCTCGGCGCGGTCGCCGCGGGCACGGCCGCGCTCGACCTGCCCCGGTCGGCCGCCGCAGCCGTCAACGACGGTTCAGCACCGGCGGGGTCGGGGCGTGAGCGGTCCTTCGACGAGGGCTGGCTCTTCCTGCGAGGCGACCCCACCGGAGCCGAGGCGCCGTCCTTCGACGACGGCTCCTGGCGCTCGCTCGACCTCCCGCACGACTGGAGCATCGAGGACCTCCCCTACGCCACCTCCACCGACGGCGGCGCGACGAGCGACCCGTCCCTGCTGGTGCTGAAGGACCCAGACCCCACGCTGCCCCAACCTCCGCAGGTGATCGGCCCGTTCGACACGGGGAACAGCCAGAACGGTGGCTCGACCGGCTACACGGTGGGCGGAATCGCCTGGTACCGCAAGCACTTCGGGACGCCGGCCGGGGACGGACTCCACGCCGAGCTGCGGTTCGACGGCGTCTACCAGAACGCCGATGTCTGGCTCAACGGCGTCCATCTGGGCTTCCACCCCTACGGCTACACGGGGTTCGCGTACGACCTGACTCCGCACCTGAACCCGACGGGAGCGAACGTCCTCGCGGTCCGGGTCGACAACAGCGGCCGGAACAGCCGCTGGTACTCGGGATCGGGCATCTACCGGCACACCTGGCTGACGGTCACGGGTGCCGTGCGCGTTCCGCTCTGGGGCGTGCGGGTGACAACACCGGTGGTCGGCAGGGGCCGTTCGGTCGCCCGTGTGGAGGTGTCCGTCGCCAACCTCGGCGTTCGTCCCGCGTCGACGCAGGTGCGGATCACGGTCCTCGACCCGCACGGGCACGTCGTGGCCGTACGACGGACGCCCGCGCGGGGAGTCGCCGCGGGCGCCACCGCCGACTCCTCGGTCGACGTCCCGGTCGAGCGGGCGGCGCTGTGGTCCCCGAAGTCACCGAGCCTGTACACCGCGCGCACCGAGGTGATGGTGCGCGGGAAGGTCGTCGACGCCGTCGACACCCGGTTCGGGATCCGCTCGCTGGTCTGGAACGGCGAGGCCGGCTTCCTCCTCAACGACGAGCCCGTCAAGATCGTCGGCGGCTGTGTCCATCACGACCACGGGCCCTTGGGAGCCGTGGCGTTGGACCGGTCCGAGGAGCGCCGGGTCGAGATCCTCCAGGAGGCCGGCTTCAACGCGCTGCGCACCGCGCACAATCCGCCGACACCGGCACTGCTCGACGCCTGCGACCGGCTGGGCATGCTGGTGATGGACGAGTTCTTCGACGTCTGGGACACCGGCAAGAACCCAGACGACTACTCGGTGCACTTCGCCGAGTGGTGGGAGCGAGACCTGACCGGCACGGTGCTGCGGGACCGCAACCATCCCAGCGTGGTGATCTGGTCGCTGGGCAACGAGATCACCGACGCGACGAACGGGGTGCGGGGAGCCCAACTGGCCGCCCGGCTGCGCGCGTTGGACCGGACCCGGCCGATCACGCTGGGCGGCGGTTCGACGTTCTCGGCGGACGATCCGTCGTGGAGCTACGTCGACGTAGGCGATGTGCACTACAACGCGAACGGCAAGGGCTACGGCCCGATGCACGACGCCCATCCCGAGCGGGCGATGACACAGAGCGAGGGCTTCCCCGCGACGATCCACCAGGACTCGACGTTCGTGAACGACCACGCCTGGGCGGTGGGGAGTTGGGTCTGGGCCGCCTGGGACTACCTCGGCGAGTCCGGCATCGGCAAGACCCCGATGGCGCCGGAGGGGACAGCGGCGGGCATCGGCGACCAGAGCGTCATGCCCGGCTGGTCGATCGCCCGCACCCTGCACCACTCCTGGGGCGGCTTCGGCTACCCGTACCCCTACTTCCAGGGCAACTGCGGGGACATCGACCTGATCGGCCGACGCAAACCGCAGAACCACTGGCGGGCCGCGGTCTCCGGACTCAGCCCGGTGGAGCTGCTGGTGGAGCGTCCGACGCTGCCCGGCACCGAGCAAGTGGCCGTCTGGTGGGGGTACTTCGACGAGCTGGCGAGCTGGACCTGGGACGTCGAACCCGGCCGGCCGATGACCGTGCATGTCTACACGCCGGGCGACAGCGTACGGCTGCTGCTCGACGGCGCCGAGTTTCCCGGGGGTGCCGCGACGGTGCCCGAGCGGGCGACGGCCACCTTCACCGTCCCTTACTCACCGGGCGAGTTGACCGCGGTCGCCTCCCGCGAGGGCCGGGAGATCGGCCGTACGACACTCACGACGGTCGGCGCTCCGGCGGCCCTGCGGCTGGTGTCCGACGTCCCGCACCTCACCACGAGCCGCGACGACCTCGCGCATGTGCGCGTCGAAGTCACCGACAGCCGGGGCCGGTTGGTGCCGGACGCGACAGTATTGGTGTCGTTCCGGGTCGACGGCGCGGGAGAACTCGCCGCCGTGGGCAACGGGAATCCGCACAACGTGGACAGTTTCCGTCTGCCCCGCCGTCACACCTGGCACGGGCAGGCGCTGGCCGTAGTCCGGCCGGCGAAGAGACCGGGCCGTGTCACCCTCACCGCGAGCGCGCCCGGACTCCGGTCCACCGCAGTGGCCTTGACGGTCCGTCAGTGACAGTGCGGGGCGCTCACGCGCCCTTGCGGCCGACGCCCGCGTAGACCCAGTACTCCGACGGGTTCTCCGGGATCTCGTCCTGCGGGTCCGGGCGCCACAGGGGGACGTAGACCAGGCCGGGTGCGACGAGGTCGAAGCCGTCGAACAGGCCGAGGATCTCGTCGTGGGAGCGGGCGGTGACGGGTGAGGTGGCCTTGGACCGGTACAACTGCCCCACGGCCGCCGCGGTGTCCGGGCGGTCCTGGTTGGTGGCGTGGCTGAGCGCCAGCCAACTGCCGTCGGGCAGCGCGTCGCGGAACGCGGCGACGATGCCGGCCGGGTCCTCGGCAGGGGTGACGAAGTGCAGGATCGTGATCATCAGTACGGCGACGGGCTGATCGAAGTCGATCAACTTCCGTACCTGCGGGGAGGAAAGGACCTCGGCGGGGCGTCGGATGTCGCCGTCGACGATGTCCGCGTCCGGGTTGTCGGCGAGGAGCGACGTGCTGTGGGCGACGGCCACCGGGTCGTTGTCCACGTAGACCACCCGGGCCCCGGGAGCGGCCGCCTGCGCGACCTCGTGCACATTGCCCTGGGTGGGGATGCCCGAGCCGAGGTCGATGAACTGCCGTACCCCGGAGGCCGCGAGGAAGCGCACGGCCCGGCCGAGGAAGTCGCGGTTGGCGCGGGCCAGGGTGCGCACCTGGGGGTCGATCGCCGTGAACGCCGCCACCGCCTCGCGGTCTATGGCGAAATTGTGTTCACCGCCCAGCATGGCGTCGTACATTCGGGCGACACTCGCCTTGTCGGGATCGATCCCCTGCGGCAGACCTCCAGTACCCGGCACCACAACTCCCTCTCAACCGAAGATCCTTGACGCGTCATCATATAGTTGCCTTGAACACCCGGCAGGCCGCTCGTCCCCCACACCACGCGGCCGGTCCCCCTCCGGAAAGGCACGACCCTGCGGAACGAACCGCTCAGTCACCCCGGCCCCCCACGCCGCAGGCAGGCCTTCGCCCCGGCCGCGGACGTGATCGGCTCGGAGCTGGACCTGCGGCTGACCGGCAGCCATGTCGTGCACGCGCTGACGCCCGGGTTCTGCGACGCGGCGTCGGTGTATCTGCTGGAGCGGTGGGTCGTCGAGGAGAACGCGTTTCCGTCCGTGGATCCGCCGCAGATCGAGGCGCGCCGGCTGGCGGTGCGGGTGGGCACGGAGGCGCCCGAGACCTGGGACGGGGTGCTGCCGGTCGGCGAGGTGATCGTCTTCCCGCGTGAGACCCCGTACGCCCGTGCCCTCGCCACCGGGCACACCCAGGTGCTCGACGGGGTGGACCAGCACACCTCGGAGCGGCTGCTGGCCTCGGCGGGCGGGGACGCACAGCGCATAGACGACCTGCTGCACACGGCGTCCTTCCTCGTCGTGCCGCTCCAACTGCGGGGCGCCACCGTCGGGTTCATCGCCTGCACGCGCGGTCCGGACCGGGAGCCGTTCCTGCCCGGCGAGGCCGTGGCCGTGGAGTCGCTGGCGGCCCGGGCCGGGGTGGCCCTGGACAACGCGCGCCGCTACGAACGCGAGCGCCGCACCGCGCTGGCCATCCGCAACAGTCTGCTCCCGGATCCGGCCCAGGCGTTCCACGGCTGCCGTATCGCCCACGGCTATCTCCCGGCCGGCCAGGGCAACATCATCGGCGGCGACTGGTTCGACGTACTGCCGCGCCCCGGCGGCCGGGTCGGTCTGGTCGTCGGCGACGCGATGGGGCACGGCCCCGAATCCGCCGTCGCCATGATCCAACTGCGCACGGCGGTACGCACCTTGGCCCGGCTCGACATGGAACCGGCCGAACTCATGCGCCGCCTCGACGAGTTGGCCTACGACACCCCGGGCGCGTCCTTCGCGACCTGTATGTACGCCGAGTGGGACGCCGAGGCGCACTCCTGCACCCTGGTCGGCGCCGGCCACCCTCCCCCACTGCTGCGCGGCCCGGACGGACCGGCCGCGCCGGTCACGCTGGCCGGCCCGGGGCTGCCGCTGGGGCTCGGCACGGGCAACTACGAGGCCACGGTGCTGAAGGTCTCCGAACCGTCCCTGCTCCTGCTCTACAGCGACGGGCTGGTGGAGTCCCGGCACTCCGACATCGACCAGGAGATCGCGAACCTCGCCCGTGCCCTGGACCGGGCCACCGCCGAGCCCACGTCGTCGGCCGTCGGCCCGGACGCGTTCCCCTCGCTGTGCGAGCGGCTGTTGCGCGCGCCGTCCGAGGCGCCCGGGGCGGACGACCGCACGCTGCTGATCGCCGAGTTGACGCCCGCGACCACCTGAACAGGCCGCGGGCGTCCTCGCCCCCTCCGGGTGCCCGGCATCAATAGCCGGTGGTCAGTGTGGCCCAGACGGCCTTTCCGCCGGTGAGCGCCGATCGGTCGACCCCCCAGGTGTCCGCGACCGCCTGCACGATGAACAGTCCGCGTCCGCTCTCGTCGTCGGCGCACGGCTCGCAGCGGGAGAGGCCGCCGCCGGAGTAGTCGTGGTCGTGCACCTCGATGCGCAGTCTTCGGTCGGCGACGAGTCCGATCCCGCACAGGAGCCGGGTGCTGGGCGTGTGGCACACCCCGTTGGTGGCCAACTCGGAGATGAGCAGTACCGCGTCGTCGCACACCTCGTCGGGCAGATGCCACTTGGCGAGCTGTGTACCCATGACGTGACGGGCGACCCGGACGCCGGAGCGATGTGCCGGAAGTTCCAGCCAGTGCGCCAGGTCGGGGCTGGCGACGTCTAAGAGCTGTGGGGAGGGAGTCGTGTGGGGGGACACGGTGGTTCGCCTTCCATCGGGGGCGGGCGCAGGCGGGATACCGGTGTCAGCAACTGACCTGCCGGAATGGGGGTGTTCCGGTGCGTGGCCCAGATCGCTCACACAAGTAACTATGCCCGTAGCTCAGTTCAAGCTGCAACCGACTCCCTGATAATTTCAGACCGACGGTTTCCGTCTGGCGGCATCAGCAAGTCGCTGTCAGACTAACGGCGGTGACAGTCCCTCAGGAGGTTGGGCGTGAGCGAAGCTCGTTCGGGCACCGGCGCCGGTGCACCCACGGTTCTCCGCATGATCCTCGGCCGCCGGCTGCAGGAGCGGCGACAGGGTGCGGGCGTGTCACTGGAGGACGCCGCCAGGGCCCTGCGGGTGAAGACACTGACCATCCGCCGGCTGGAGAAGGCCGAGGTCGGCCTCAAACCCCTGTACGTCGAGAAGCTGCTGGAGACCTACGGCGCCGACGAGCAGGAGATCGAGGAGTTCGTCGCCCTCGCCGAGCGCGCCAACGAACCCGGCTGGTGGCACGCCTACCGCGATGTGCTGCCCGGCTGGTTCACCGCCTATGTGAGCCTGGAGACCGGCGCCAAGACCCTGCGCACCTATGAGCCCCACTACGTGACGGGACTGCTCCAGACGTACGGCTACGCGCGCGCCGTACTGAGCGGCGGCTTCCCGAACGACGGGGACGAGGAGCTGGAGAAGCGGGTGCGGTTACGCCTGCGCCGCCAGAGTCTGCTGGAGAGGCCGGACGCGCCCACCCTGTGGGCCGTACTGGAAGAAGCCGTGCTCCACCGGGTGGTGGGCGGTCCCGCGGTCATGCGGGAACAGATAGACCGGCTCCTCGAAGTCTCGGAACTGGACCACGTCAGTGTCGACATCGTCCCGTTCTCGGCGGGTGCCCACGTGGGGGCGTGCGCACCCTTCACCTATTTCCGGTTCGAGGAACCGGAGCTGCCCGACGTCGTCTACAGCGAGATCCTCTCCGGCTCCATGTACCTGGACCAGCGATCCGACGTCGTGGCCCATCTGGAAGCGCACAACAGGATGTCGCTGCTGACCTCGTCCGCGGACAGCAAGGCGCTCTTGAACCGCATGCGCAAGGAGTACTCATGACCACCACCGACGACTTGGTCTACAACGGGATGCCCGCGTCGAACCTCGGCGAGCAGGGCTGGGAATGCCCCTGGAGCGGTCCCAACGGCGGTCAGTGCGTGGAGACGAAGCAACTGGCCGACGGCCGGATCGCACTGCGCCAGTCGACCGACCCCGCCGGTCCCGCGCTGATCTACACACCCCAGGAGATGGCCGCGTTCGTCGCCGGCGTCAAGCGGGGCCTGGCCGACCATCTGATGGCCGGCTGAACCAGACCACGGGCGTGAGGGATGGGAGCCGTCCCGGCTGCGATCTGCCCGAGACGCCGACGTACACCACTGGAGAGGCAGAGCATGACCAACCCCCACGCCGCGCGGGACATCGACACCAGCAGGCCGCACTCCGCCCGCATGTACGACTACTACCTGGGCGGCAAGGACCACTTCGAGATCGACAAGCAGGCCGCCGCGTCGGTCGCGTCGGTCTACCCGGCCATCTTCGTCTGCGCCCGCGAGAACCGCGCCTTCATGCACCGGGCCACCCGTGTGCTCGCCCGTGAGCACGGCATCCGCCAGTGGCTCGACATCGGCACCGGCATCCCCACCGAGCCGAACCTCCACCAGGTCGCCCAGTCCGTGGTCCCCGAGGCCCGGGTGGTCTACGCCGACAACGACCCGCTGGTCCTCAAGTACGCCGAGCGCCTGATGCGCAGCACCCGGCAGGGCCGCACCACGTACGTCCAGGCGGACGCCAACGACCCCGAGACGCTCCTCAACGCGCCCGAACTCGCCGAGATTCTGGACCTCGACAAGCCGGTCGCGCTGTCCCTCAACGCGCTGCTGCACTTCGTCACCGACGCCCAGGACCCGTACGGGCTCGTGGCCCGTCTGCTGTCCGCTCTCCCTTCGGGCAGCGCCCTGGCCATCAGCCACTGCACGCCCGACTTCGACCCCGGCACCTGGGAGAAGGTGACCGCGATCTACAACAATGCCGGGACACCGGTGCAGATCCGCTCCCAGAAGGAAGTCTCCCGCTTCTTCACGGGGCTCGACCTGCTCGACCCGGGCATCGTCATGGGCCACCGCTGGCGCCCTGACGCCGCCGAGGACGCCACCGAGACGGAGCCGCCGACGGACGCCGAGGTCAGCCTCTGGACCGGGGTGGGCATCAAGCCGTAGCCGAACTTCCGCGGGCCCCTGGGCAGTTGCCCCGGGGCCCGTTGTCGTGCGCCGGGACGGAGGGCCCGGAAAGCCGCCGTAGGACCCCAACGACGTTACGTGTGGGAAACCTTGACGGGCGCGGTGCCGGATGCCACGATTCCGGCGCCGCGATGTTTACGTAAACATCTCCAAGGATCAGGGCCCACCGAGCCCGCACTCCCCCACTCCGAGCCGACCGGGTCCGACGACGGCGAGCCGCCATTCCTGAAAGGGCAAGTCGATGCGCACCATCCCCGCCAGAACCCGCCTGCGGGCCACCTTCGTGGCCGTCGCGATCGCCGCGGTCACCGGCGCCACGCTGGCCGGCAGCCCCGCGTCCGCCGCGCCGAGCACGAACACGTCCCAGTTCAAGGGCGTCAACTGGGCCGACCCGCGCGACAATTACGCCGACGACCCGGTCGTCCTGTCCGGCCTGTCGCTGTCCGACACCTACGCCCAGACGTACACCAAGGCGACCCGCGTGATCGCGGCCTTCCGCGCCAACCTCGGGGCCAACACGGTGCGGCTGCCCATCAACCCGTACACGGTGAACGGCAGTTACTGGAAGTCGTACCGCGGTGTCATCGACGCCGCGACGGCCCAGGGCTTCAAGGTCATCGTCTCCTACTGGGAGGGGACGGGCGCCAACAAGGACGGCTTCATCGACGACCCCGCCACCTACTGGCCCATGTGGAACACCGTGGTGAAGGCCTACCAGCACAACCAGCGGGTCTACTTCGAGCCGATGAACGAGCCCCACGGCTACACCGACGCCGAGTGGGCCGACCTCGCCGCGAAGTGGCTGGACACCTACTCCCGGGTGCCGCGCGACCGGGTGTTCGTCAGCGGCGCCGGCTACAACGACCACGTCACCACGGTCTGCGCCGACCCGCGGCTGAAGGGCACATACCTCTCGCTGCACCACTACGGCTTCTGGAAGGACTACGCGACCTACGACCAGTGGGTGAGCGACCTCAAGGAGCGCCTCGGCGACTGCGCGAACCGCACGGTGGCCGACGAGTTCGGCGCGCCGATGACCACGGGCCTGAACTACGACGTGCCGACGCCCGACGACAACTCGGTCAACTTCATCCAGGCCGACACCGACACCTTCCGCGAGCTCGGCATGGGCTCGGTCTACTGGCCCGGTCTGCGCACCGACGACACCTACTCGATCCAGAAGCTCATCGGCGACGCCGCCCGCCCCTGGCTGGTCACCACCAACCAGTCCGGCGCCGACCGCCTCGCCTGGGCCTGGGGACGCGGCAGGCCCGTCAAGTCCTGACCCGGTGACCACCTGAGCCGTGTCCCCGTACGAGGCGGGGACACGGCTCAGGTGGTCGCGGTCTCCGCTGCGGCGACCTCCGTGAGCAGACCGGTCGCCAAGTCGTACATGTACCCCGAGACCTCGACACGGGACGACAGACCGGGAAAGGCGCGCAGGCGATCGACGTCCTCGCGCACGGTCGCGGCCGGATCGAGTACGGCCAGAGCGGCGACGGTCGCATCGTCGTAGCCCCGCCGGTCGGTGAACTCCCCGCGCAGTTCGTCGTCGGCGAAGAGTGCCGAACCACAGTCGGTGTGATGGATCACGACCAGGTCGAACCAGTCGGCGTCCGGCGTCTTCGCCTCGTGCAGATGGCTGATCCAGGCCACGTCCTGGAGCGTCGCGGGGGTGACACGGCCGCCCACGTTGCGCAGGACGATGGCCTCCCCGAGTTCGACACCGAGGACGGCGGCGGGCTCCACCCGCGGATCGAGACAGGTGATCACGAAGGTCTGCTTGAAGGGGATGAAGGGAATCTCCGGCACGTGGGACTTGGCGTCGGTGGCCGCGAAGGCCTGGTTGCGCTCGACGTATGCGGCGAAGCGGGACACGGTGATCTCCTGCCAGGTGTAGACAGAACGTTCGTTCTTCCTTGACCGTAGAGGGCGCCCACAGGCGTGTCAACAGAATGTTCTGTCTCTTAGACTGGCCCCATGCCGACGAAGCCCCCGAGCCCCCGCGAACGCTTGCTGGAGACGGCCGTCCGCCTGTTCTACAGCGAGGGCATCCACACCGTTCCGGTGGATCGTCTGGTCACCGAGGCCGAGGTCACCAGGGCGACGTTCTACCGCCACTTCCCGACCAAGGAGGACCTGGTGGTGGCCTACCTGAGGGCCACCGACACCCGTCTGCGCGCCGCCGTCGAGGCCGCCGTCGCGGAGGCGGAGTCCGACCAGGGAGTCTCGGCGCTTCTCGATCTGATCGGCGAGGTGACCTGCTCGGCCGGATTCAGGGGCTGCCATTTCATCAACGCGGCGGCGGAGTATCCCAACGCCTCCGACCCGGTCCGCGAGGCGATCGCCGAGCACCGTGCCTGGTTCCAGGAGACGGTCACCGACCTGGCGGCCAAGGCCGGCCATCCTGATCCCGACCACGCGGGCCGCGTCCTGGTCCTGCTGCACGACGGCGCCCTGTCCAGCGCGGGACTGGACGACCCGGAGGCGGTCAGCATCACGGTACGACGCGCCGGCCGTGACCTCCTCGGCCTGCCCGGCTGACTCCCCGCCCTCACACGTCCGGCGCGTAGTGCTTGCCGTCGCCCCGGTGTTCCTCCGGCGGCAGGTTCCGGCGCGGCGTCTCGACCGGTCCTACGGCGAGACCGCGCGCCCGTCGCCAAGCGGCCCTGGCCCGTGGGTGGTAGCGCCGCTCGAACGGCACCAGGTGCCAGCCCAGTGCGACGGTACGACCCACCAGCCACAGCCCGAGCGCACTCCGCCGCGACCAGCGAAAGCCCAACTTGGCGCGCACGGTGGGCGGATACATCCCGATGGTGAGCCACACGAAGGACCGCGTCACCGGAACCCGGACCACCTTCCACACCGCGTCCGGCAGCCACGTCAGCGCGGGCGGCCTGTCCAGACGACGGATGTCCAGCACCGCGCGTGCCGCCCAGTTGTCCTCCAGCACCTCGGCGCACATCCGCTCGAAGTAGGCGCTGAATCCTGCCCAGTCGGCCGGAGCGGCCCGGTCGCTGACCCCGTACAGCCCGTACCACTGGAGGCTCTCGGCGTAGTACCGCTCCTTCTGCCTCCGCGTCATCGGCCGGCCGAAGTGCTGGCACACCAGCACCGGGACCATGACGAACGTCGCGTGCGCCCAGAAGAACGTGTCGGGGTCGAGCGCGTGGTAGCGCCGGCCCTTGCTGTCCACGCCCTTGATGCCGACGTGGTAGTCGCGCACCTCCCGGGCCGTCCGGGCCGCGTCCGGGCCGTCGTAGATCACCCCGGCGATCGGGTAGAGCGAGCGGAGCAGGCGTTCCCAGCGCTCCTCGAAGAACCGCGAGTGTTCCTCGACTCCCGCACCGAGGCCGGGATGCATGTTCTGCATCGACCCGGCCCAGAGACTGATCAGCATCCCCCGCCAGTCGCTGAAGTACCGCCAGGCCAGCGACGAGGGACCGAGCGGCTCGGGCGTTGGCCGTTCACCGGGTGTGGTCACGGGCCGCTCCTGCCTTCCGAGTTGTCCTACAGGGCCCACCAGCAGTACAACCGCCGGTCCTCCGCCGTCGCCCGCCGGGCCAGGCCGGACAGCAGGTGGAGCAGTTCCAGTGCCCGGTCGGGCGGGAGATCCACCTCTTCCACGGCCCCGAACAGCCCTGCCGCCAGCTCCAGTTGGTCGTCGGACGCGGTGGCCAGCGCGACCCGGAGAGTGTCCGGGACGCCGATGACGAAGGCTTCTTCGGCCTCGGGGTCCGAGAGCAACTCCCCGGAGCGCGGCCGTGCGCGCACCTCGTCACTCGCGGCGGAGAAGTAGTCGCACATCACCATGCCCCAGATCTTGCCCGATACCGGACCTTCGGGAGCCTCACCGGCACGGACCCCGGGACCGCTCTCGGCGCGCCCCGGCCGGGCTCGTGCTGATCGACTCCCACCACGTCAGCCCGGACCGGGAGGCCGAACCGTGACTGCTGTCGCCGCCCGCCCGGATTCCGCCGGCGGTCGGCGAGAGATTCGACACGTTGGTGGAGGATCTGGCGCTGCAAGGTCGTCCACAACTGGATCGACACGCTCGGGCAACCGGGCAGAACACCGAATATCTATGTTCGCGACATGAGAAACGGAATTGACGACCGCACACGGACGATCGCGCCGTGCTACTATTGATCTCAGTTGCAGTTGTGGTTGCCAAACCCTTCAGATGCCCACACCACCCTCCGAGGCGGTGGAGCATTTTTTTGTGTGTCCGGTTTTTCTTTCCGGCGGGGTGATCATCACGGCGACACGGAGCCCGCACAGTGCAGGCTCCGCTGACCGCCCCGAAGGAGAACAAAATGGCCAGTGGCACCGTGAAGTGGTTCAACGCGGAAAAGGGTTTCGGCTTCATCGAGCAGGACGGTGGCGGCGCTGACGTCTTCGCCCACTACTCGAACATCGCCGCCCAGGGCTTCCGCGAGCTGCAGGAGGGTCAGAAGGTGACCTTCGACATCGCGCAGGGCCAGAAGGGCCCGACGGCCGAGAACATCGTCCCTGCGTAACAACGACGTTTACTTCGTAGCTGGGGCCCGCACCTGGGGTGCGGGCCCCAGCTCGCTGCATTTTCCATGCTATCGGCGCTATTCCGCCGAAGCCACCGGCTCGTTCTTGCGATTCTCTGCGCCGTTCATTCACCGCGGGAATTCCTTGATACGTGCCATATCAAGGAAGGTTCCACATTGAACCGCGCACGAACAAATGAACGTTCCAATGACCGCTTCGCACGGAAGCGCAATGGAAATGCGGAATCCGGAAAGGGCGGCTACCGTTCGGCGGCCCCCGCCGGCAACCGCTCAGGTGCACCGCGTCGCGCCAAGGGCAACGGCGGCCGACCGGTCGCCCTCCAGGGCGAGTTCGCGCTCCCGAAGACGGTCACGCCCGGCCTGCCCGCCGTGGAGTCGTTCGCCGAACTGGACATGCCCGCAAAGCTGTTGGCCGCCCTCGGCCACGAGGGCGTCAGCGTCCCGTTCCCGATCCAGGCGACGACCCTCCCCAACTCCCTCGCCGGCCGTGACGTGCTCGGCCGCGGCCGCACCGGCTCCGGCAAGACCCTCGCCTTCGGCCTGGCGATGCTGGCCCGTACGGCGGGCCGCAGGGCCGAGCCGCGACAGCCGCTCGCGCTCGTCCTGGTCCCCACCCGCGAGCTGGCCCAGCAGGTCACCGACGCGCTCACCCCGTACGCCCGCGCCGTCAGCGTGCGGATGACCACCGTCGTCGGCGGTATGTCGATCGGCCGGCAGGCCGGAGCGTTGCGCGGTGGCGCGGAAGTCGTGGTCGCGACGCCGGGACGGCTCAAGGACCTGATCGACCGCGGCGACTGCCGACTGGACAACGTCACCATCACCGTCCTCGACGAGGCCGACCAGATGGCCGACATGGGCTTCATGCCCCAGGTCACCGGCCTGCTGAACCAGGTGCAGCCGGGCGGCCAGCGAATGCTGTTCTCGGCGACGCTCGACCGCAATGTGGACCTCCTGGTCCGCCGCTACCTGACCGACCCCGTCGTCCACTCCGTCGACCCCTCGGCGGGCGCGGTCACGACGATGGAGCACCACGTCCTGCATGTGCACGGCACGGACAAGCAGCGGGCGACCACCGAGATCGCGGCGCGCGACGGCCGGGTCATCATGTTCCTGGACACCAAGCACGCGGTGGACAAGCTGGTCAAGCACCTGCTGAACAACGGCGTCCGCGCGGCCGGTCTGCACGGCGGCAAGTCCCAGCCGCAGCGCACCCGCACCCTCGCCCAGTTCAAGGACGGGCATGTGACGGCGCTGGTGGCGACCAACGTCGCGGCGCGCGGCATCCACGTCGACAACCTCGACCTGGTCGTCAACGTCGATCCGCCCACCGACCCCAAGGACTATCTGCACCGCGGCGGCCGTACGGCCCGTGCGGGCGAGTCCGGCAGTGTCGTCACCCTGGTCACCCCCGACCAGCGCCGTGACTTCACCCGCCTGATGACCGCGGCCGGCGTCACTCCGGAGATCACCCCGGTCCGCTCGGGCGAGGAGGAGCTGACCCGGATCACGGGCGCCCAGGCCCCGTCCGGTGTCCCGGTCGTCATCGCCGCGCCGGTCGTGGAGCGCGAGCGCACCCGCCGCGGCCCGTCCTCCTCGTCGTCCCGTGGCCGCCGCGGCCGCCCGGCGTCCGAGGGCCGGACCGGTGGTGGCGCGGCTCGCCGCGGCAGCGGCGGCGGTAACGGCGGTGGCAGCAGCCGGGGGCAGCGGCGGTCGTCGTTCGGCCCCGCGGCCTAGGGATCAACTCGGCCCCTTCGGGGGCCCGTTCGGACGGCATCTCCTTCTCTCTGTGAGGCAACATGCGTTGTGTCATCGCCCGGTATCCCTTCGACCTCACCAAGTTGGGAGTGCTGGAGACGATGAAGGGCATCAAGCCCGAGCTGGTCACGGGTGAGTCCGTGACCATCGGGCGGCGCCGCTACCCCGTCAAGCAGGTGGGCCGGATCATCACCCGGCAGGACCCGCGCGACTTCACCAGCGGCGAGGTCGTCCGGGCCATGACCCGGCTCGGCTTCACCTGTCACGGCCTGCCCGAGGCGGTGCCCGTGCACGCGCTCACACCGTTCGAGAACGCGTCGGCGCTGCTGGGCAGCGGCGCGCCCCAGGACGTGTAGGAGCGACACACACCAGTACAGCCGTGAGGGCCCCGCCGACGCGTGTCGGCGGGGCCCTCACGGCATTCCGGGCATTCCACGTGCCGGGGGCACCCCTCCTGAACGAGCAGATGAACAGCGGGTTAGCATATGAGCACCGCCTAGCTCGAAAGAGAAACCTGTGCCTGTCAACGAGGACTCGTTCACCAACTGGAAGACCCGCGAGGAGATCGCGGAGTCCATGATCCCGATGATCGGGAGGCTGCACCGCGAGCAGGACGTCACCGTCCTGCTGCACAGCCGCTCCCTGGTCAACAAGTCGGTGGTCAGCATCCTCAAGACCCACCGGTTCGCCCGCCAGATCGACGGCGAGGAACTCTCCGTCACCGAGACCCTCCCGTACCTGCGGGCGCTCACCACGCTCGACCTGGGCCCCTCCCAGATCGACATCGGCATGCTCGCCGCCACCCACCGCGCCGACGAACGCGGCCTCACCGCCGAGGAGTTCACCGCCGAGGCGGTCGCCGGTGCCACGGGCGCCAACAAGATCGCGTGCCGCGAGGGCCGGGACGTCGTCCTGTACGGCTTCGGCCGCATCGGCCGACTGGTCGCCCGCCTCCTCATCGAGAAGGCCGGCTCGGGCAACGGTCTGCGGCTGCGCGCCATCGTCGTACGGCAGGGCGGGGAGCAGGACATCGTCAAGCGCGCCTCGCTGCTGCGCCGCGACTCCATCCACGGCCAGTTCCAGGGCACGATCACCGTCGACGAGTCGAGCAACACGATCATCGCCAACGGCAACGAGATCAAGGTGATCTACGCGGGCGAGCCCTCCGAGGTCGACTACACGGCGTACGGCATCAAGGACGCCATCCTCATCGACAACACGGGCAAGTGGCGTGACCGGGAAGGCCTTTCCCAGCATCTGCGGCCCGGCATCGACAAGGTCGTGCTGACCGCGCCCGGCAAGGGCGACGTCCCCAACATCGTGCACGGCGTCAACCACGACACGATCAAGCCGGACGAGCAGATCCTGTCCTGTGCGTCCTGCACCACCAACGCGATCGTACCGCCGCTGAAGGCGATGGCCGACGAGTACGGTGTGCTGCGCGGCCATGTGGAGACCGTCCACTCGTTCACCAACGACCAGAACCTGCTGGACAACTACCACAAGGCCGACCGCCGCGGCCGGTCCGCGCCGCTGAACATGGTGATCACCGAGACCGGTGCCGCGTCCGCCGTGGCCAAGGCGCTGCCCGACCTCAAGGCGCCGATCACCGGCAGCTCGATCCGGGTCCCGGTGCCGGACGTCTCGATCGCGATCCTCAGCCTGCGCCTCGGCCGAGAGACCACCCGCGCCGAGGTCCTCGACCACCTCCGCGAGGTCTCGCTGACGTCCCCGCTGAAACGGCAGATCGACTTCACCACCGCCCCCGACGCAGTGTCGAGCGACTTCATGGGCTCGCGCCACGCCTCGATCATCGACGCGGGCGCGACCAAGGTGGACGGCGACAACGCGATCCTCTACCTCTGGTACGACAACGAGTTCGGCTACTCCTGCCAGGTCGTCCGGGTCGTCCAGCACGTCTCCGGGGTCGAGTACCCGACCTACCCGGCGCCGGCCGTCTGACCGCCCTGGCCCGGAACACCCGACGGCTCGGCCGCCCCCAGTTGGGGGCGGCCGGGCCGTCGTTGATACCGCTGTGCGTGGTGTCAGCGTGAGCTGCGCTTGCCCCGGTAGAGCACCACGAACCCGGCAATGAGAAGCAGCGCGCCGGCCACCGCGGGCCACAGGTTGGCCCCGGTCTCCGCGAGCCCGCCCTGCGCCTGCGGTTCGGTCTGCGGAGCCACGGCGGCGTAGCTCTCCCCGCCCGAGGAGTTCGTGGGCGGCGTCTCCACGGCACTGCCGACCTCACCGCCGGTACCGGCGTTGTCGTCCGAACCACCCTGCGTCGGCGTCGCGTTCGACCCTTCGGTCTTCGTGTCGGCCTTGGGCACCGCGACAGCGGACGTCAACGAGCTGGGGTCCGTGGTCGCGGTGTCCGGGGCGCTCGTCGCGGGCGCGACGGTGGGCTGGTCGTTGGTGTCGCCGTTTCCACCGTTGTCGCCGTTGCCGCCATTCCCCCCGTTCCCGCTGTTTCCACCGTTTCCGTCATTCCCGCCGTTCCCGGCGGGCTCGGTCGCGGTCGCGCTGGGCGCCGCCGTCGCCGTGTCGGTGGCCGTCGGGGACTCCTGCGGCTCACCCGAACCCGAACCACCGCCCGAATCCGAACCGCCGCCCGAACCGGAGCCCGACCCCGATCCGGATCCCGAACCGCCGCCCGATCCAGGGTCGTTGTCCGTCCCGGCGCCGCACTTATCACCGTTGTTGATGCAGTTGACCATGTCCTTCATCAGGCCCTCGTCGAAGACGTTGATGAAGTCGCCGTGGTCCGTGACGGGCTTGTGCTGCTGCTCCGGGAAGGAGTCCACCGCGAACAACGGGGTGGTCTTGCCACCGTCCTGGAGGCTCGGCGCGTCGACGTCGTAGACGATCCGCTGGACCAACTGCGGAATGGCCTCGAAGCCCGCCGGGCAGGCGCCTTCGGCATCCTCGAAGGCCACGTGGGTGCGGTGGTTGGCGCTGTCGATGTTGCGGCCGTCCCAGCAGCTCTGGAACTTGAAGGTGCGTACGACGTCGCTGCCCGCCGGGCACAGCGGGTACTTGTCCTTGAGCTGCCGGTCCTCGAACCCGGTGCAGCTCCAGGAGGCGTTGGCGTTGGCCGGGCCGTTCACGAAGGCCTTGGCGTCGCCGGTGATGATGCGCAGGAGGCGCGGCATCGCGACGACCTTGCTCTGCGGGTTGCCCACGAACGTCAGCGTGGCTGCCTTCGCGGTCACGATCTGACCGGAGTTGCCCTCGGTGCCGCCGCCGGGCTTGTCCGCGTCCCGCTCCTGCTTCCCGTTCTGCAGGCGCAACACGGGCCAGTAGTAAGTGGACTTGTCGCCCGGGTTCTCGCAGCTCGTGTTCGCGTTCGCTAGATCCTGGTCGCTGGCGAAGGCGTTGTTGGACTGGTTGCCGACGTAGTCGTGGAAGTGGTGGGCGCCGTTGGTGACTCCGGGCGCGACGATGACGTTGTCGGAGTTGAACAGGCCGTTCGCGTTCACACCGCAGGCGGTGACGAACGTGCCGGTCGAGGCGTCCCCCTGGTCCTTCGGGGTGTTCACGTTGGGCTGTACGGAGGTGATGTCCGCGTAGTCCGAGGCGACGGGCCCGTTGGTGGACTGCTGCTGGCCCTGGCCGTCGCCCTGTTGCTGGCCCTGGTCACCGGCGGCGCTGCTCGGGTCCTCGCTGCTGCCGCCCTGGTCACCGGTGTCGTTCTTGGGCGCGATCAGTGTGCAGGCGGCGAGCGCGTCGAGTCCCTCCGGGCGGTCTCCGACGCGCGCGATGGCGTCGCCGATCCGTCCGATGGTCGCGGCCCGCTTCTCCTTCAACGGATTCATGATCGCGTTGTCGGCGAAGGAGGCGTCCTGGCGTATGGACTCCGTGGAGTCCTGCAGCTTCTGGTAGGCCTCGGTGATCTGCTGGTCGAGCAGCGCGAGTTCCTTGTCGACGTCGGTCTTCGCCTCGTCCGGGACCGTCGTCAACTGGGTGCCGATGTCAGGGCAGTCGATCGTCGCGCCTCGCGATGCCGCGTCCGGGGTGCCCTGTTGGGCGGAGTCACCACCCCAGCCACCTTCGGACGCCGACGCGTATACGTTCGCCGCCACCAGTCCTCCGCCGCCCAGCATCAGGGCGACTGCTGCCATCGTCGCGCGGCGTGCGCCCGTTGGGCGTCTGCGCGTGTTGCGTGCCAAGGAAGTGCTCCTACACGTATCGGTCGGCCCGGCTCGTCCCGGCATGGACATCCCCCGCCCCAATACGGGGCCGGGTCCCAGTGTGTTCAACCGTCCCGAAAATTCATAGCGACCTCATACGGAACGCCTGACTCCGCCGACCCATGAGCGCTCGCCACACCCAGGACGAGGTAAAGGTCACAAATACGTATCGGACATATCGCGCTTCAACCTTCACACGAGGCACACACGTTGGCTAGGTTGACGCCCAGGCCTTGCGACTAACTCCGGCGATCGGCGCCGGGCCGCACGGCTTGCGCCGAGTCCGGTGCGCCGCTCGCGGCAGCCGGAGCCGGGGACCCAACCGACTTGGGGTGAATCGGCCCAACTGCCCAGCAGGGCAAGGGCCGTAGGGCAAACCTTCCGTGATCGACGCCCGAACCCGACAGCTAACCCGGTAGGCGCGATACGGAAGGAGCACGTCTGCCATGCCGGCAGAACGAAGGACGCGCACCGGAGGCAGTGGCCCCACCGTGGACGACCGACCCAGCCGCGAAGAAGTCCAGCGGCGGATCAACTCCCTTTACGACAGGGCCGAGACGGCCACCGGAAACTACAACGCCACCCGTGCGATGTCCGGGGGCCCGCGTCAGCGCGTCAACCCCCGACCCGGTGCGTCGCGGCCTTCCGATCCCGCCCTCGACGCCGTCGCCCGGCAGTGGTTCGACCGGGCCCGCGCCCAACTGGGCCCGACCGTACCGGCGATCCTCCCGCCCAGCAGGACTCCCGGCCGCCCGGCGGAACCCCGGCCCGAGCGACGTCCCGACCCCGAGGCCGCCCTCGCGCTCCAGGCGCCGCCCAGCCGCGCCGTCGCGGAGCTGACCGCGGCGCCCGCCGTACCCGACATCACCACCCCGACACCGGAGTTGACCGCCCGGCCCGTCGCCGCACTGCCCCCCGCGCCCCAGACGCCGCAAGCACCACCGGCGACCATGCTCGACCTGCCGCCCGTCCCCGCCCTCGAAGTGGCGCCCGCGCCGATGGTCCAGTCGCCTCAACTCGCCCCGCAGGCCCCTCCGGAGCCGGCCTTCGACCCGCTCACCGCGGACTTGGCGCTGCTCCCCTACATCGCCGCGCCGCGCACCGAGACCGCCCCGACGAACGCCACCTGGCCGCCGCCGGATCCGGCCTGGTCCGCCCCGGAGACGGCCTGGTCCACCGGGCAGATGCCCATGGTGACCGACTGGTCCACCGGACAGATGCCCATGGTGACCGAGCAGCCGACCGTCGAGCCCGCCTGGTACACGACACCGGAACCGGACTGGCGCCCGCCCCAGCAGGAGTGGCAGCCGACCGCGCCCGCCGCCGAGGTCTCCTACGCGGCTGCCCCGGCCGTCGCCCCTGAAGTCTCCTACGCGCCTGCCCCGGTCATCACTCCCGAGGTCTCTTTCGCCGCTGCCCCGGCCATCACCCCCGAGATCACCCTGCCCACCGCTCCGACCATGCCGCCCGAGATCGTTCTCCCCTCGGCCCCGGCCATGAGCCCGGCATCCGCCACGACGGTCCCCGTCGCGCCGGATGCCGGTACCCAGAGCAAGACCGGCATCGCCCTCGCCTTCGCCCGCGCACAGATCGGCAGGCCCTGCCTGTGGGGCGCGGCGGGGCCGGACGCGTACGACTGCTCCAGCCTCACCCAGGCCGCCTGGAAGGCCGCGGGCGTCCTGCTCCCGCGCACCGCCCAGGAACAGTCGGGCGCCGGCACACTGGTCCCGCTCACGGACATCCGCCCCGGTGACCTGATCTTCTTCTACGACAGCATCGACCACGTCGGCCTCTACACCGGCAACGGCCTGATGATCCACGCGCCGAGCCCGGGGACGCCGATACGCGAGGAGTCGATCTTCTACGCGGGTTCCGCCGCGATCCGGGGCGCCGTGCGGCCCGCCTGATCCGCTCGGGATGCCTGGCCTTCCCGACCTGGTCGCACATACGTGCACACCCTTGCCACCCCGGCGAGCCGTGTCGTTGGTCCGTACGAGTGGTGCATCCTGGGACACGGTCGTAGCGTCGACAGTGAGACGACGACCGTGCCCCGGCCGGTGGGCCACCGCCGGTGCGGGCGCGGCACGACCAGGACGAACAGGCGGCGGGGAGCGGACATGTACAAACACACCATGGTCGGAGTCGTCACGGTCTGCGCCGCCGCCCTGCTCGCGCCGGCCGTGGGCACCTCGTCCGCGGCCACGGCGAGCGCGGCCCCCGCCGCACACCAGCAACGAGCGGACCCGGTACTCGTCGACTGCCTCTGGCATCCCGAGGTGCGCCCCGCCGACTTCGTGCTCGCCTGCGGCGACGGCAACAGCCGCCTGACGTCGCTGCACTGGACGAACTGGAGCGCCGACTCCGCGACGGCCACGGGCTTCAACGTGGTGAACGACTGCAAGCCGTACTGCGCGGCGGGCAAGTTCCACTCGTACCCGGTCGTCGTCCGGCTCGACACCCCGCAGCCCTGGAAGAAGCACCCGCAGCTCCGGCACTACAGCGAGATCAGCCTGACGTACACCGCCGGACGGCCCGACGAGTTCGCGCACGTCGTGACCTACCCCCTGTGGAACTGACTCAGAGCGACAACTCCACCACCAGCGGCCGGTGATCGGAGATCGCCGTCCTGGGCGCCCGCGCCGTGCCCACGGCGTCCGCGCCCAGCCCGGTCGCCAGGATGTGGTCGAGCTGGACGAGCGGGCGATGCGAGGGGAAGGTCGCCTGTCGGCCCTGCCCCCGCCAGCCGCGCCGGCCGGTCGCGTCGAGGGCGATTCGAGGCAGCGCGCCGATCAGGTTGAAGTCGCCCATCAATAGCTGCGGTTGGGGCAGATCGGCGATCCACCGGCGCACGGTGCGCAGTTGACCCATGTTCCAGCCCGGCACGAACGAGAGATGGACGGCGACGGCGGTGAACAGCCCCTGCGGTCCTTCCAGTACGGCGGCGAGGGCGGCCCGGGGCTGATCCCGCACCAGGGCCGGAGTGGCCCGCCCGGCGACCCTCAAGGGCATCCCGAAGGGCGCCGCTGGGAGTCGTAGGGCCCGCCACTCCCGGACCGGCAGCCTGGACAGCAACGCGACGCCGTGCGAAGGGACTTGGGGCCGCCGCCCCTCGGGCCCGTGGACGCGCATGCCGGGCTCGGCGGGATCGCGGACCCAGCCCCGACCGGGCACCAGTCGGCAGTGCAGCGAGGTTCCGTAGCGCCAGTCCCGCGCGCCCATCGCGTCGGCGGCGACCGCCGCCTGATCGGCGCAACCCGACCGTTCCTGAAGGCAGTCGACCTCCTGGAGAGCCACCACATCGGCGTCCAGGGAAGCGACGGCTTCGGCGAGGGGCGCCGAGGCATCGCCGGGGCGAACCGGTGCCGGGCGGCCGTCCGGCTGGATCAGCCGGCCGTGCAGCACATTGAAGGTCGCACACCGCACCCGTAAGTCACCCATCGTCGCCCCTGTTCCCCTCGTGCCGATGTCCTCGGAACCATCGCCGTAAAAATAACTTGCGTAACTCAAGCAATCCGCTATAGTTGAGTAAGTCAAGGAAATATACGCGGCCGGATCACCGAGGCACAGCGTACGGAGCGGATGGAGACCGCCATGGACAACGCGACCCGTACCCCGGCCGCCCCCGGTCCGCTCGCCTCCTTCGCCCGGTTCGTGCTGCTGGGCGGCGGGGTCGGACTCCTCTCCAGCGGTGCCGTGGCCCTGCTCGCCGGGCAGATGGCCTGGGCCCTGGCGAACGCGCTGATCACCGTCGCCTCCACCCTCCTTTGCACCGACCTGCACGCCCGCTTCACCTTCGGGTCGGGCGGCCGCGCCGGATGGCGCCAGCACTGGCAGTCCGCGGGTTCGGCCGCGGCGGCCTACGTGGTGACCTGCGCCGCGATGCTCGTCCTGCACCTGGTGCAGTCCTCGCCCGGCACGCTGACCGAGCAGATCGTGTACCTCGGCGCTTCCGGTCTGGCCGGCCTCGCCCGCTTCCTGCTGCTGCGGCTGTACGTCTTCGCGACCGACCGCCGTCGCACGGCGGTCCCGGAACCCAAGAAGGCCACGATCGTGCCGGTACCGGTGCGGGCGAAGACCCCGCAGCCCGCGTGGACCCCGATGGCCCGCTTCCCCGTCACCTCGAAGGTTCCGGCCACCGCGGGTGCCCTGTAGCGCAGGAAGCGCAGGCCCGAGCCCCGCCGAGGTCCGCCGGTGATCAGCTACGCTGACCGCTTCCAATTCACAGACAGCGGGGACATGTTCACCAAGCGACTGATCACGACCGGGTTGACGGCACTTCTGATCGGAACGCTCGGCGCATGCGGGGGCGGCGACAGCTCTGGATCCGCGTCCGGCACCGGTGGGACCAGCACCGCAGCGACAGCCCGGCAGACCCCCGACACCGTCACCGGGCTCCGGGACTCGGTCCGTCACCTCGCCCGGCAGACGACGAGGGCCACTCGCCCGCACACCGTCACGAAGTGCGCCTCGGCCACCAAGCAGGTCCGGCACACGTCCAGTTCGGGCACGGGCACCAAGAAGAAGACCCGCACCTGGTACACCACGGAGCGGTACCGGAAGTGCGCGAAGGTGCGCAGCGGCACGGAGACGTACACCCGTGTCGTCCGCAAGGAGCGGTGGTGCGTCAGCCTGGACGACGTGGGCGGCGACACCGGCAGGGACGACGTCTGGTACCAGGTCACACGTGCCGCCTACGACGACGTCCGCCTCGCGGACGAGCACACGCGCGTGACGTTCGCGCCGACCGGAACAGGCTGCTGAGAGCGCGGTCCGACGGCCGGGCGCCAACATGAATCCCGAATCGGGTTCCCGGACTTCGAGTCAATTCGTGATCACAGCCGTACCTGCGGTCATGGGCGCCCCGCGCCGACCCGCCACGTCACCGACTCGGAGAACAGGCACCCCATGAACGCACCCGTACCGAACACCCCCGCCACCGACGCGACCGCCCAGATCGGTGTCACCGGCCTGGGAGTGATGGGCCGCAACCTGGCCCGCAACTTCGCCCGCAACGGCTACACGGTCGCCGTCCACAACCGATCGCCGCACCGCACCCATGAGTTGATGAAGGAGTACGGCGACGAGGGCGCCTTCGTCCCGGCCGAGACGGCACAGGAGTTCGTGGCCGCGCTCGAACGCCCCCGCCGACTGATGATCATGGTGCAGGCCGGTCCGGCCACCGACGCGGTCATCGACGAGTTCGCCGCGCTCATGGAGCCCGGCGACATGATCATCGACGGCGGCAACGCGCACTTCGCCGACACCCGCCGCCGCGAGGCCGCCCTGCGCGAGCGGGGCCTCCACTTCGTCGGCGCCGGGGTCTCCGGCGGCGAGGAGGGCGCGCTCAACGGCCCGTCGATCATGCCCGGCGGTTCGGCGGAGTCGTACGCCGTGCTGGGCCCGATGTTCGAGTCGGTGAGCGCGAAGGTCGACGGCGAGCCCTGCTCCACACACATCGGCACCGACGGCGCCGGGCACTTCGTCAAGATGGTGCACAACGGCATCGAGTACGCCGACATGCAGCTCATCGCCGAGGCCTACGACCTCCTGCGCCAGGTCGGCGGCTACTCCCCCGCCGAGATCGCGGACGTCTTCCGCCGCTGGAACGAGGGCCGGCTCGGTTCCTATCTGATCGAGATCACCGCCGAGGTCCTGGCCCACACCGACGCGGAGACCGGCGGCGCGTTCGTCGACATCGTCAAGGACGCCGCCGGCCAGAAGGGCACCGGGCGCTGGACCGTGCAGACCGCGCTGGAGCTGGGCTCGCCGGTCACCGCGATCGCACAGGCCACCTTCGCCCGCGCCTCCTCCAGCCAGGCCAACCTGCGCGCCGCCTACCGAGGGCTGCCCGGCGGCACCACTCCCCCGCTGAGCCGCACCGAGGCCGAACGCTTCACCGCGCAGGTCGAACAGGCGCTGTACGCCTCGAAGGTCATCGCCTACGACCAGGGCTGGAAGATGATCCAGGACGCGGCCGACGAGTACGGCTGGTCGATCGACCTCGCCGCCGTCGCCGGGATCTGGCGAGGCGGCTGCATCATCCGCGCCTCCTTCCTCGACCGCATCCGTGCCGCGTACACGGCCGAGCCGGGTCTGGTCAGCCTGCTGGGCGAGGAGGAGTTCGCGCGGGAGATCGGCGACGCGCAGGTCCCCTGGCGTGAGGTGGTGGCCTCGGCGGCCCGCCGCGGCATTCCGGTGCCCGCGTTCTCCGCCGCGCTGTCCCACTACGACACGCTGCGTGCCGAGCGGCTGCCGGCGGCCCTCCTCCAGGGCCAGCGCGACTTCTTCGGCGCGCACACCTACGGCCGTACGGACAGGACCGGCACCTTCCACACGCACTGGTCCCGGCCCGGCCGCCCGGAGACGACGGCCTGAGCCGTGCGGACGTGATGTTCCAGCCCTCCTGCTCAGACAGGGGGGCCGGACGTGTGTGCCGCGGGCGGCGCCGTGCTGTCGCGTATCACGAGCTGCGTGGGCACCAGCGTGGTGCCGTGCTCGTCGCCCCGCTGCCGCATCCGCCGTAGGACACCCTCCACGCACAGGCGGCCGACCTCGGCGAAGTCCTGGTGGACGGTGGTCAGGGGCGGCAGGAAGGAGCCCGCCTCGGGGATGTCGTCGAAGCCGATGACGCTGACGTCCTCGGGGATGCGCCGGCCGCGCTCGTGCAGGGCCCGCAGCAGACCCAGTGCCATCTGGTCGTTGGCCGCGAACACGGCTGTGCAGTCTGCCTGTTCGGCCAGCGCGAGGCCCGTGCGGTAGCCGGACTCGGCGGACCAGTCGCCGCGCACCACGGGCGGCACGGGCCGGCCCGCGTCGGTGAGTTCGGCGCTCCACGCGTCGGCGCGGCGCTGCGCCGCGAAGGACTCCTCGGGTCCCGCCAGATGCCAGACCGTGCGGTGGCCGAGGTCCAGGAGGTGGCGTACGGCGGCCCGTGCGCCGCCGTTCTGGTCGGTGTCGACCACGCTGTAGCGGTCGCCCGCGTCGGAGTCGGCGACGACGACCTGGACGTGCGGCGGCAGGGAGATGGTCGCCGCGTCCAGGAGGTGCACCTCCATGATGGCGATGACGGCGTCGACGGCGAGTTCGCCGAGGCGGGAGAAGGCTCCGCGCACCTCGTCCTGGGTGGGGACGGCGACCGGCAGGAGCGTGACGGCGTAGCCCTCCTGCGCGGCGGAGGTGGCGATCGCCTCCAGGGTGCGCATGTTGCCGGTGGTCGAGAGGTTGAAGGTGATCACACCGATGGTGCGGAACTCACCGCGTTTGAGGGCGCGGGCCGCGCTGTTGGGCCGGTAGCCCAACTCCTTCATGGCGGCGAGGACCTGTTGCCTGGTCTCCTCGTTGACGCCCTCGTAACCGTTGGACACCCGGGAGACGGTCTGCGAGGAGACGCCGGCCACGCGCGCCACATCCGCCATGGACGCGCTGGGGGCGCGCCGCGAGGACCGTTTCCCGGAGCGTCTACGAGGCTCCTGTGTGCCGGCCGAGGCACCGTCCGCTGTGTCCACCGGTCTCCCTCACATATCGATCCGATTGCCTCGGTCGTGTTTCACCAAACGAACCTTGACCACCGACATTGGGGCAGTGTAGACATGCCGCCATCAGATGTTTACGTAAACATAACAGGCCGGGACGTCCTTGGACCTGCGTGTTTACGCAACCATCGCGACGGCGTAGGACGCCGGTTCCGAGATGGACGAGCGAGGAACTACATGACGACGCTTCAACCCCCTGCGGCCGCGACTCGGCCCCCAGCCAGGCCATCGGCGAAACGGGACCGCCGTTCCTGGACAGGGTGGGGTTTCATCGGACCCTTCGCGGTGGTCTTCGCCTTCGTCTTCCTGGCGCCGATCGTGTACTCGATCTATCTCAGCCTGTACCGCAACCAGCTCATCGGCGGAAACCACTTCGTCGGCCTGGACAACTACAAGCAGGCCTTCCAGGACGACCAGTTCTGGTCCTCCCTGGAGCGGGTCTCCCTGTTCCTGGTGGTCCAGGTGCCGATCATGCTCGGCATCGCCCTGTTCGTGGCGCTCGCCCTGGACAGCGGCCGGCTCTTCGGCCGGGACTTCTTCCGGATCTCGATCTTCCTGCCGTACGCGGTGCCCGCCGTGGTCGCCACCCTCATGTGGGGTTTCATGTACGGCACCCAGTTCGGTCTGGTGGGTGACATCAACAGCGCATTCGGCGTGACCCTGCCGGACCCGCTCTCGGCACACCTGGTCCTGGCGTCGATCGGCAACATCGTCACCTGGGAGTTCGTCGGCTACAACATGCTGATCTTCTACTCCGCGCTGCGGGTCATCCCGAACTCGCTGTACGAGGCCGCGGAGATCGACGGCGCCGGGCAGTTCCGCGTCATCACGGCCATCAAGCTCCCCGCGATCCGCGGCGCCCTGGTCATCGCGACGATCTTCTCGATCATCGGCAGCTTCCAGCTCTTCAACGAGCCCAGCATTCTGCGGCCGTTGGCGCGCAACGCCATCACGACGGACTACACGCCGAACTTCTACACCTACTCGCTGTCCTTCAACGGACAGCAGCACAACTACTCCGCGGCGGTCGCCATCATCATGGGGCTGATCACCATGGTCGTCGCCTACGTCGTGCAGCTCCGCGGCATGCGCAAGGGAGCCTGAGCCATGAGCACCCCCGTCACCACCGCCTCCCCGTCCGCGTCCGCCCCTTCCGGTGGGAGTTCCAAGGGCGCGCCCCGGCTGCGCACACCCCGCAAGAAGCACACACCGGGACGTCCCAAGCGCAGTGTGCTGCTGACCGTGCTCACCGGCCTGATCATGCTGTACGCCGTGGTGCCCCTGGTGTGGCTGGTCATCAACGCGACCAAGTCCGAGTCGGGACTCAACAACTCCAACGGACTGTGGTTCGCCCACCACTTCGACCTCTGGCAGAACCTCCACGACACGTTCACCTACCACGACGGCATCTTCGGTCGCTGGCTGCTGAACACCCTGTTGTACGTCGTGCTCGGGGCCGGCGGCGCCACCCTCCTGTCGATCCTCGGCGGCTACGCGCTGGCGAAGTTCAACTTCCCCGGGAAGCGCGCCGTCTTCGCCGTGGTCATCGGCGCGGTCGCCGTCCCCGGTACGGCCCTCGCGGTGCCGACCTTCCTGATGTTCAGCAAGATCGGGCTGACCGACACCCCGTGGGCGGTGATCATCCCCTCGCTGGTCTCGCCGTTCGGCCTGTACCTGATGTGGGTCTTCGCCACCGAGGCCATCCCCGTGGAACTCCTGGAAGCCGCCCGGATCGACGGAGCGGGCGAGCTGCGGACCTTCTTCCAGGTCTCCCTGCCGCTGCTCGCCCCCGGTGTGGTGACGGTCCTGCTGTTCACCACGGTCGCGACATGGAACAACTACTTCCTGCCGCTGATCATGATCAAGAACCCTGACTGGTACCCCCTGACCCTGGGCCTGGACGCGTGGAAGAACCAGGCCCAGACGATCGGCGGTGACGTCATCTTCAACTTGGTGATCACGGGTTCGCTGCTCACCATCGTGCCGCTGATCGCCGCGTTCCTGCTGCTGCAGAAGTACTGGCAGTCCGGTCTCGCCGCCGGAAGCGTCAAGGAATAACCCAACCCTCAAGAAGTCCCACCCACGAAGAAGTGGAAGCACCTCCATGCGCAGAACCACCGGCCGCCTGCTGCGCGGCCTCGCCCTCCTGTCCGTCCTCTCCCTGGGGGCGACCGCGTGCGGCAGCTCGGACGACGACAGCTCCAGCACCAAGGCCGTCTCCTCGGCGGACATCCAGGCGGCCCTGAAGAAGGGCGGCACGGTCACGGTCTGGGCCTGGGAGCCCACGCTGAAGACGGTCGCCGCCGACTTCGAGAAGAAGTACCCCAAGGTCAAGATCAACCTGGTCAGCGACCGCTCCGGTGACAAGCACTACACCGCGCTGTCGAACGCGATCGCGGCGGGCAAGGGCGTCCCGGACGTCGCCCAGGTCGAGTACTTCGCGCTGAGCCAGTACTCCCTCACCAAGGGCCTCACCGACCTGGCGCCCTACGGCGCCGACAAGCTGGCCTCGAAGTACACGGCGGGTCCGTGGAACGCCGTGAGCGACGGCTCCAAGGTCTACGGCCTGCCGATGGACTCGGGCCCGATGGCGATGTTCTACAACAAGAAGGTCTTCGACAAGTACAAGATCGCCGTCCCGACGACGTGGGACGAGTACGTCGTCGCGGCCCGCAAGCTGCACAAGGCCGACCCGAAGGCGTACATCGCCAACGACGCCGGTGACGCCGGCTTCACCACCAGCATGCTGTGGCAGGCCGGTTCGCGCCCCTACAAGGTCGACGGCACCAAGGTGACCGTCAACTTCGAGGACGCGGGCGCCAAGAAGTACACGGACACCTGGCAGAAGCTGATCGACGAGAAGCTCGTCTCGCCCATCAACGGCTGGACCGACGACTGGTACAAGGGCCTCGGTGACGGCACCATCGCCACCCTGACCACCGGCGCCTGGATGCCCGCCAACTTCGTCAGCGGTGTCGCCGGTGCCTCCGGTGACTGGCGCGCGGCCCCGATGCCGCAGTGGACCGCGGGCGGCAAGGCCAGCGCGGAGAACGGCGGCAGCTCCCTCGCCCTGCCCACCCTGGGCAAGAACAAGGAACTGGCCTACGCGTTCGTCGACTACGCCAACGCCGGCGCCGGCGTCCAGACCCGTGTCGACCAGGGCGCCTTCCCGGCGACCAAGGCGGAGCAGCAGTCCGCGGCGTTCCAGAACAAGGAGTTCCCGTACTTCGGCGGCCAGAAGGCCAACAAGATCTTCGCCGAGTCCGCGGCCGAGGTCGCTTCCGACTGGTCGTACCTGCCCTTCCAGCAGTACGCCAACTCGATCTTCAACGACACCGTCGGCAAGGCCTACATCTCCGGCACCACGCTGGCCCAGGGCCTGAAGAGCTGGCAGGACGCCTCGATCAAGTACGGCAGCGAGCAGGGCTTCACCGTCTCCAAGTAACACCCGGCACCACCTCGGGAGCCGCCGCCGAGCAGTCATGCCTCGGCGGCGGCCGCCCGCGATCCACCCAGCGACTCGTTCCACCTGTGCGGTAACCGGAAGGACCACCATGATCTCCACCCTCCTGTCCCAGTTGCGGCACGGGCCGGACGGTGACCCCACCACCCCCCGCCTCGCCTACGGCGCCGACTACAACCCGGAGCAGTGGCCTCGCGAGGTGTGGGAGGAAGACATCCGGCTGATGCGCGAGGCCGGCGTCAACATCGTCTCCGTGGGGATCTTCTCCTGGGCCCGGATCCAACCGGCCCGGGACGAGTGGGACTTCGGCTGGCTCGACGAGGTCATGGACCTGCTGCACGCGGGCGGCATCGGCGTCGACCTGGCGACCGCGACCGCGTCCCCGCCGCCGTGGCTGAGCACGGAGCACCCGGAGATCCTCCCGGTGACCGCCTCCGGCGAGACCCTGTGGCCGGGGGGCCGTCAGCACTGGCGTCCCACCTCGCCCGTCTTCCGCGACCACGCGCTGCGCCTGGTACGGAAGTTGGCCGAACGGTATGCGCAGCACCCCGCGCTGGTCGCCTGGCACGTCTCCAACGAGCTGGGCTGTCACAACGTCTACGACTACTCCGACGACGCGGCCCGCGCCTTCCGTGACTGGCTGCGCGCCCGCTACTCCACCGTCGAGACGCTCAACCAGGCCTGGGGCACGGCGTTCTGGTCCCAGCGGTACAGCGACTGGGAGCAGATCCTGCCGCCCCGGCTGGCCGCGTCCTTCCCGAACCCGACCCAGCAGCTCGACTTCAAGCGCTTCTCCTCGGACGCACTCAAGGACCATCTGCGCGCGGAGCGCGACCTGTTGCGCGAGATCACCCCGGACGTGCCGGTCACCACCAACTTCATGGTGATGGGCAACACCAAGGGCATGAACTACGCCGACTGGGCCGCCGAGATCGACTTCGTCTCCAACGACCACTACGTGCTGCCCGGTTCGCAGGACCGCGACGAGCTGTCCTTCTCCGCGAACCTCGTCAGCGGTATCTCCGCCGGCCGTCCGTGGTTCCTGATGGAGCACTCCACCAGCGCCGTCAACTGGCAGCCCGTCAACGTGGCCAAGCGGCCCGGCGACCTGGCCCGCGACTCGCTGCTGCATGTCGCGCACGGCGCCGACGCCGTCTGCTATTTCCAGTGGCGCCAGTCGGCGGCCGGTGCCGAGAAGTACCACTCGGCGATGGTGCCGCACGCCGGTGCCGACAGCGAGGTCTTCCGCGCGGTGGCCGAACTCGGGCGCACCCTGCGGACGTTGGCGCCGGTCGCGGGCACGGACCGCGAGTCGGCCCGGGTCGGCATCGTCTTCGACTGGGAGTCCTGGTGGGCCAGCGAGCAGGACTCGCACCCCACCGACCGGCTCGACTACCGGCAGGAGGCGCTCGACTGGTACTCCGCCCTCCTCGACCTCGGCGTACGGGCCGACATCGTCACGGCCCAGACCGCCCTCGACCGGTACGACGTGGTGATCACGCCGGTACTGCACATGATCCCGGCGGCCCTGTCCAAGGAACTCACTCGCTACGTCGAGCAGGGCGGCCACCTGGTGTCCACCTACTTCTCCGGTGTCGTGGACGAGAACGACCACATCTGGCTCGGCGGCTACCCGGGCGCCCTGCGCGACCTGCTCGGCATCCGCATCGAGGAGTTCGGCCCGCTGCTCGACGGCGACACGGTCGAGCTGGACCTCGACGCCACTGCCACCGGCTCCCTGTGGACCGACCGCATCACGGTGACCGACCCGGAGGTGGAGGTGCTGGCCCACTACCGCAGCGGTACGTACACCGGGCGCCCCGCCGTCACCCGCCGTACGGTGGGCGGGGGTTCGGCCGCCTACGTCTCCACCCGACTGGGCCGCGACGGCCTCACCGGCCTGCTCCCCGAGCTGCTCGCGCCCGCCGGTGTCGTCAGTGAACTCCCGGACGGCGCAAGGGGGAATGTCGAACTGACCGTGCGCCGGAACGCCGAGAGCCGCTACCTGTTCCTGGTCAACAGGACCGACGAGACAGTGCCGTTGCCCGGCCTGTCCGGTGAGCTGCTGGTCGGCAGCGCGGGCGCCGACGGCTTCCCCGTCCTCTCCGCCAGGGAAGTCGCCGTGGTGCGGCAGCCGGCGAGCTGACGCTCGACACTCAAGGCCGCCGCCCATGCGGCGGCCTTGCCTGTGTCGCGTCACCTGCATTGGATACCCCCTAGGGGTATAGTCCTGCCTGACGCACACCGGAGAGGGGCAGGTTCATGGGAGCGATCGGGCACGCCTTGTCCATTGCCGGGTCGATGACCTGGGAGGTCACCTGGGCACTGATCCTCGGCTTCACGCTCTCCGCCGTCGTGCAGGCGGTGGTGCGTCGGTCTACGGTCGTACGGCTGCTCGGTGACGACCGGCCGCGCACGCTCGCGCTGTCCGCAGGGCTCGGTGCGGCTTCGTCCTCGTGCTCCTATGCCGCCGTCGCGCTCGCGCGTTCGCTGTTCCGGAAGGGTGCGAACTTCACCGCGGCCATGGCCTTCGAGATCGCCTCCACCAATCTGGTCGTCGAACTCGGCGTGATCCTGGCCCTGTTGATGGGCTGGCAGTTCACCGCCGCCGAGTTCGTCGGCGGGCCGATCATGATCGTGGTGCTCGCGGTGCTGTTCCGTCTCTTTCTGCGGCAGCGACTGCTGCGCCGGGCCCAGGAGCAGGCGGAGCGCGGGCTGGCCGGTTCCATGGAGGGGCACGCGGCGATGGACATGTCGATCGGGGGCGAGGGGAGTTTCGCCCGTCGGCTGTTCTCACGGGACGGGTTCACGTCCGTCTCGCACATCTTCGTGATGGAGTGGGCCGCCATCCTGCGCGATCTGGTGGCCGGACTGCTGATCGCGGGCGCGATCGCCGCATGGGTGCCGGACAGCTTCTGGCACACGTTCTTCCTCGTGGACCACCCGCTCGCCTCGAAGCTGGTCGGACCGCTCGTCGGACCGCTGGTGGCCATCGCGACCTTCGTCTGCTCGATCGGCAACGTGCCCCTCGCGGTGGTGCTGTGGAAGGGCGGCATCAGCTTCGGCGGAGTGATCTCCTTCATCTACGCCGACCTGCTGATCCTGCCGATCCTGAACATCTACCGGAAGTACTACGGCCCCCGGATGGCCGGCTTCCTGCTGGTCACCTTCTTCGCCGCGATGGCGGTAGCCGGCTATGTCGTGGAGTTCGCCTTCGGCGGGCTCGGCCTGATCCCCGACCAGGCCGACGCCACGATCCCCGACGACGGGATCACCTGGAACTACACGACCTGGCTGAACATCGTCTTCCTGCTGCTGGCCGCGAGTCTGGTCGTACGGTTCCTGCGCAGCGGCGGCCCGGCCATGCTGCGGATGATGGGCGGTTCACCGGAAGACGGTGAGCACGAGCCGCAACACGAGCACCACCACTAGCGCGAGCCCCTGTGCCCGAATTCCGGTGCCGCCCCGGTCAGTTCACTGTAAAGAACCTTGACAGACGATTGGTCTAGTCCAAATATGGTCGCTGTTCGCCCCGGTCTGGGGCGGCTTCTCTCCTTCAGCATGGGAGCGTCATGAGACGACCTGGGCCTCTTCGCGCGTCACTGTCCTGTACGGCCGTAACCGCCCTGTCCGCGGGGCTGGTTGCCCTAGGCGGAAGCGCCGCGAGCGCGGATCACCGCGCGCGGCCCATGCCGGACCACGTGGCGGCGCCGTACTTCGAGGCGTGGACCGGGGAGAGCCCGGCCGCGCTCGCCGCGGCCTCGGGCAACAAGTACCTCACGATGGCCTTCCTGCAGACCGAGGCGGCCGGTTCGTGCACGGCGTACTGGAACGGTCTGCCCGCCCAGCCGATCGCCAGGTCCACCTTCGGCAAGGACATCGCCACGATCCAGGCGCGCGGCGGCAACGTCATCCCGTCCTTCGGCGGCTACAGCGCGGACACCACCAACACCGAACTGGCCGACAGTTGCACCGACGTCGACGCCATCGCCAAGGTCTACGAGAGCCTGGTCACGACGTACGGCGTGAGCCGCATCGACCTCGACATCGAGGCCGACTCCATCAACAACACCGCGGGCATCGACCGCCGCAACAAGGCCATCGCCAAGGTGCAGCGCTGGGCCCAACGCACCGGCCGCAGCGTGGAGTTCTCCTACACGCTGCCGACGACCACCACCGGTCTCGCGCCCAACGGCGTGGCCCTGCTTCAGAACGCGGTCGACAACGGCGCCCATGTCGACGTCGTCAACATCATGACGTTCGACTACTACGACGGCGCCACCCACGACATGGCGGAGGACACCAGGACGGCCGCCACCGGCCTGCACGCCCAACTCGCCGCGCTCTACCCGAAGAAGAGCCCGGCGAAGCTGTGGAAGATGATCGGCGTCACCGAGATGCCCGGCATCGACGACTTCGGCCCGGCGGAGACCTTCACCACGCAGAACGCGGTCACGGTGAAGAAGTGGGCCGAGGCCCAGGGCATCAACACGCTCTCCTTCTGGGCGCTCCAACGCGACAACGGCGGCTGTGTGGGCACCGGCGGCGCCAACAACTGCTCGGGAATCGCCCAGGACACCTGGTACTTCAGCCACACCTTCAAGTCGTTCACCCGAAGGTGACGGGGAGGGTCAACTCCCAGGTGTCGACCCCGAAGTCGAGTGTCATGCCGTGCCGTTCGTACAGGGCCAGCGCGTTGCTCGTGTTGTCGGTGTCGACGCCCAGGCCGATCCGGTCGCGGCCCAGCGCCGCGTAGTGGCCGAAGCCGTACCGCAGGAGGTGACTGCCCAGGCCCCGGCCGCGGGCCTGGCGCAGGACGGCGAGGTTGCCGATCCAGGCCATGGAGGCGCGGTCGTTGTGGCTGCGCAGCATCGCGGCGTCCCCGAGGCCGTCGACATGGGCGATCCAGATCAGTGACCAGTCGACCCGGTCGGCGTCGATGTCGTCGAGCCACTGCGGGTAGGTGCGGTACTGGAAGTCGAAGTGCTCGGTCATGGCTTCCTGGAGCAGCGCGTGGGCACGTCGGCGGTCCGGTTCCGTCAGGCAGGGGCGCAGGGTCACACCGGGCGGAGGGGACGGCAACGGGTCGGCCGTAGGCGAGATTTGACGAGCCATCACGTTGTAGCGGCGGACCGGTCGCCAGCCCCGGCCGCGCAGTGCGGGCAGGTCCATGGTGGGGGCGAGGGTGAGGTGCAGATGCACCACGGCACGGGACGCGCCGTTGGCGGCGGCGCGTGCCGCGGCCCTGGCCTCCACCAGGTCGAACAGGTGCAGGGCGGCCGGCAGCCGGTCCGGCACGATGTAGTGGTCGATGTCGATCCGCTCGCCGCCCGAGTCGTCCCACAGCAGGCCGTACCCGATCAGGCGGGCGCCCTCGAAGAGCAGCCAGGAGTCGTGCTCCAGGTCCACCTCGGGGTGCTTGAGATCCGCCTGGATCTCGGCCAGTTCGGTGTCCGGGCGGCCGATCTCCAGCAGGTCGATCTCGTTCAGCAGGGCGCACACCGCGTCCGCGTCCCCCGGTGTCGCCGGGCGGACGAGCAGACCGGGCGGTGCAGGAGTGGGGGCGGTCATGCTCCCACTGTCGGGTGATCGCCTCCGGCCCGCAACGGGGTTTCCGCGGCTCACCGCAGAGTCGGGCCGTCTCCCGCCGTGTCCGTGTCCGTGTGGTCGTGGTAGCGGAGCAGGAGCATCGCGGCGTCGTCGTGGAGCGGGCCGGCCGTGTGGCGGACCAGGTCCTCGCGCAGGGAGTCGAGCGCGCTCTGCGCGTCGGGTTCCTTCAGCAGGTGCGCCCGCTCGCCGAGCGGATAGAAGGTGCCGTGGTCGTCGCGGGCCTCGGTGACGCCGTCGGTGTACAGCAGCAGTTGCTCGCCCGGTGCGAAGCACACGGAGAACGGCTTCGGACTCTCGCTGCCCTGGGCACCGCCCAGGCCGAGCGGCGGGGCGTAGGCGGGCGGTGCCGGGAAGTCGGCGGCGCCGTCGCGCCGTACGACCATCGGGGGCGGGTGGCCGTAGTTGAGGAAGAGCACCTCGTGGTCCGCGCCGATCTCGGCGAGGACTGCGGTCACGAACTTCTCGTCGGACAGCACCCGGGAGACGCTGCGCTCCAGCCGCTCGCCGAGTCCCACCAGGTCGGGTTCGTCGTGCGCGGCCTCCCGGAACGCGCCGAGCACCACGGCGGCCGTCTCGACCGCGGCCAAGCCCTTGCCCTGGACATCGCCGACGATGACGCGGACGCCGTGCGGGGAGGCGACCACCTCGTACAGGTCACCGCCGATCCGGGCCTCCGCGACGGCCGAGGTGTACGACACCGCCGCCTGGAGGGGGCCCGCGGTCAGGGGCACCGGCCGCAGCAGCACACGTTGCGCGACCTCGGCGATGGAGCGCACGCTGGCCAGTTCGGCCTCGCGACGGCCACGCATCACCGCGGCGGCGATGCCCGCGCCGGTCACGCCCACCACCGACACCATCGCCAGGAAGCCCCTGCGTTCCTGGAACAGTCCGTCGTACAGGCCGAGTCCGACGCACAGCGCGAGCGCCGCCGCGCCGAACCAGGCGGTACGGCGCCAGCCGCCGACCAGCCCGGCGAAGGCCGGACCGAGGGAGGCCAGGGGCAGGAAACCGAGTCCGGGGCCGGTGAGAACGTCCCCGACCGCGACCACCGCCATCACCACGGCGGGCAGCCAGGTCAGCACGGAGAGACTGCGCTGCGGCTTCGCTGCGGCCATGGTCCTCTCCAAAGCGTCACGGCTCCCGGGAACCGCCTTCCGCGGGGCCTCTCCCCCACCTTTGGACATCGCAAGGCTCCCAGGCAATCCCCCGGGCGTGCCCAGCGCTTTACCCAATTGAGTCCGAGAGCGGACATTTCCTGATCGGCGACAACCAACGCGGTCCGCCCGGTTGCCGATCACGGACTCCGGGCACATGGAGTGTGTGGGACCGGCCGCGCAAGACGTGCAGCGGCCCCGGTGCGGTGGCGCCGCGGGGATACCGGGTTGTCCTAGGAGGGGAAGTGATCCGCCATGCGTACGCATCGGCGTACCCATAGGCGTTCTGTACGCGTGGAGTACCTGCTGCCCGACGAAGCCGCGTCGGCGGGCCAGGCCCGCAGGCTGACCTCGGAGTTCCTCGCCCGCTCCCGCCCTCGGCTGACGCGGATGGACGCGGAGCAGATCGACGACGCGACGCTCATCGTCTCCGAACTGGTCGCCAACGCGACCGAGCACGGCCGCGGCGAGTGCCGGCTGCGCCTCCAACTGTCCGACGAGCGCGTCACGGTCGAGGTCTACGACGACAGCCCGACCCCGCCCCGACTGCGGCCGATGACGGCCGAGGGCGAGAGCGGGCGCGGCCTGGCCATGGTCCGCTGCCTGGCCCACCGCCTCGACGTCACCCCGCTCACCGGGGGCGGCAAGCGGGTGCGCGCGATCCTGGCCATCTGAGCCGCCGCCGACTCCGGCGGGGTCGACGGGAAGGCGACGCGGTCACGCCGGCGTACGGATCCCGGGCCGGCCGTTCATCCGGCGGCGCCCGCATCCCATACCGGGCCGAAACGTACCGGCAGCGCGCTCAACCCCCGCACCAGCGTGCTCGTTCGCCAGCTCAGTGTCGTGGGGTCGGTGGCGAGGGCGATGTCGGGGCGGTGGTGGAGAAGGAGACGTACGGCGACGGCGGCCTCCGTGCGGGCCAGGGGTGCGCCCAGGCAGTGGTGGAGGCCGTGGCCGAAGGCGAGGTGTCCGGGGCCCCGGCGTCGCAGGTCGAAGCGGTCGGGTTCGGGGAAGTGGAGGGGGTCGCGGGAGGCGGCCGCCAGGGAGATCTGTACCGCGTCTCCGGCCGGGACACGAGTGCCCGCGAGGTCCATCGACTCGGCCGCGAAACGGAACGCCGTGGCATGGACGGGTGCGCTGTGGCGCAGCGACTCCTCCACCGCGGCAGCCGCCGACTCCGGTTCGGCGCGGAGGAGTTCGAGCTGGTCGGGGTGGGTGAGCAGGGCGTGGACGGTCGCGGAGATCAGGTTGACGGTCGTCTCGTGCCCGGCCACCAGGAGGAGGAAGGCCATGCCGAGGAGTTCTTGGGAGGTCAGTGGGGACTCGGCGGCGGGGACGCGGGCCGCGCTGACCAGGTCACCGAGCAGGTCGGACTCCCGGGTGCCGCGCTTGCGGTGGATCAGGTCGGCCAGATAGGCGCCCAGGGCGTCAGCGGCCGAGGCGCCTGTCTCGGGCGAGGCCGGCATGACGAGTTCGTTGGACCAGGCGTGGAACACCGTACGGTCCGCGGCGGGCACCCCGAACAGGTCGCAGATCACCGTGACGGGCAGCGGCAGGGCGTACCCGCTGACCAGATCCGCTGTCCCCCGCGTCGGCAGCTCGGCGAGCAGGTCGACGGCGATCGCCTCGATTCCCGGGCGGAGCGCGGCGATCCGCGCGGGCGTGAAGTGGCCGGCGACCAGCCGCCGTAGGCGTGTGTGCTGGGGTGGGTCGGTCTGCAGCATGTTGCGGCCCAGGGCGTGGCCGCCGTCGTCCTGCCAGGTCGAGGAGTGGCGTATGTCGTTGCGCAGGCGCGGATCGGTCAGCGCGGTGCGTGCCGCGTCCCGCGTGACGACCAGCCAGCTCTCGCCGCTGCCCGGGACCAGGATGCGGTGGACGGGGCCCCGCTCGCGCAGGGCCGCGTAGACGGGGTGGGGATCGGCGGCCAGGTCATGGCCTTCGGGGGCGAGGTCCTGGAGGGTGGGTGCGGGCATGGCACTCCTTTCGATGGTTGCCGGGAACGCGGGGGCACGCGGTCACACGTCGGTGCGCCATACGGCATCCACCGTGGACGCGAGGGCCGTTGCCTGGGCGTGGCCCGCCTTGGCGGCTGCCGGGCGGCGGGCGTCGGCGGTCATGTCGCGGCCCATCGCACGGCGGGCCGCGCGATCGGGGGTCACCAGGGTGATCTCGGCGCCCTGTGCCGCGAGTTGAGCCGCCTGCTGCCGAGCGCTCGGGTGCGGGCCGACCGCCGTCGGTATCGGTGAGACGGCCAGGATGTGCCGGTAACCGGCGGCGAGGTGCAGATTGGTGGTCGTGCGGCTGCCGCCGTCGATCCAGCGCCGGCCGCCGGCCGTGACGGGCGCGCAGACGAGGGGGACGGCGCAGCTCGCGGCGACCGCTTCGAGGAGGGTGACCTTCGAGTCGGTGTCAAAGGTTTCCAGGGAACCCGTCCGGGCGTCCACGGCCGCGATCCGCAGGACACGGGCAGGCCAGTCCCGTGTGCCGCGCAGCAACGTGCCGAGGGCGTCGAGCAGTTCGGACTCGGGTCCGGTGCGGGCGTTCAGCGCGGCACGGCCCAGCCGTCGTACGGAGCGTTCCGGATCGCGGGATCCCATGGCCGCCCACAGGAATCGGGCCGTCTGGGCGGCGGTCACCCGCAGCTCCACCTTGTCGGCACGGGTCAGTTGGCGCTCGTACAGCTCCTGCGGCGTCTCGCCGGCCGCGAGCCGGGTACCGAAGATCGCGCCCGCCGAGGTGCCGATGATCACGTCGGCGCGGGCGAGGTCGACACCGGCCTCTGTGAGCCCGGCGAGCACCCCCGTCATCCACGCCCCGCCGACCGGCCCGCCTCCGCCCAGGACCAATGCCGTGCTCCGCATGACGCCACCCCCTGTCGTCGAAATGGGGAGTGCTCCCCACTTGATGGATCGACGATAACATCACTACCGGGGAGTACTCCCCACTACCTCGGAGGTGAGGACGACGGGCCCGAACGACGCGACGGCACCGGCTCGGCGGCGCGATGCGCGGCGCAACCGGGAGCTCCTGATCGAGGCCGCGCACGAGGTCTTCACCGAGCAGGGGCTGCACGCGCCGATCGACGTGATCGCCCGTCGGGCCGGCATCGGGAACGCCACCCTCTACCGGCACTTCCCCACCCGCGCCGCCCTCGTCGACGCCGTCTTCCGCGACCTGCTCACCGGCACGATGACAGCGGGCGAGCGGGCGCGCCTCGCCGACGACGCCCTGGCGGGGCTGACGGGCTATCTCCACACCGTGTTCGCCGGTCTGGCCGCCGACCGTGGGACCAACGACCTGATGACCACCCACCTCGACGGCGTCGACTCGCTCCAGGCCGTGCACGCCCACAACCGCCGCACCGTGGAGATACTGCTGAGCCGGGGGCGGGAGCAGGGCACGATCCGTGCGGACGTCACCCCGGAGGACGTGCTGTTCGCCCTCGCCGCCCTGGGCCGTACCGTCCCTTCGCTCACCGCGGCCGCAGGCGCCGACGCCTGGCTCCGCCCCCTCGCCCTCCTCCTCGACGGCCTGCGCGGCACACCCGCCGCGCCTCCGCTCCCGTCCCCCGCCCTGACCCCGGCGCAACTCGACAAGGCCCTGCAAGGCCTCGGACCGGGAAGCTGACTCGACTACGGCGGGACGGTGCGGGACCGGACCGGTCTGCGCCCTCGTACCGCCCACGCGCGGGCCGTGAGCTCCATCGCTCCGTCCGGCCGGGTCGGTACGGAGGCCTCAAGTGCCGCGCGCAGCCGGTCGCGGGCCGACGCCGGGAGGGCGGCGACATAGCCGGGAGCGGGTCCTTGGCCCGCAAGGAACGGCTCCCACAGATCCGTGAAGTCGGCGAAGACGGTGGGCACTTCGACGGGGGCGACCGCTACGTCGAGCAGGCCGACCGCCGCCCACATCTCCCGGAGCGGCTCCGGACGGCACACCGGGAACCGGCGACCCTCGTCGAGTTCGGCGGCCGCCGGGTCCAGCGCGGTCGCCGCGTCCCAGAAGTGCCGTAGAAACGCCATGCCGTCGGCGTAGTCCCACACGTACGCGGCGACCAGCCCGCCCGGTCGCACCACACGGGCCGCTTCGCGCACCCAATCGGCGGGTTCGGGAAGGAAGTTGAGCATCAGTCCGCTGACGGCGACGTCGAACACGGCCTCGGGGAACGGCAACGCCCTTGCGTCGGCCACGGCGAAACCGGTGGCTGTAGGGACGGTGGTGCGGGCCGAGGTGACGAAGGCGGTGGACCGTTCCAGGCCGATCACCGTCCGGGGTCGGCACCGGTCCGCGACCGTCGCGGTCAGGGCTCCGGTGCCGCACCCCACGTCCAGCCAGCGCGCGCCGGGTCCGCACGCGAGCCATGCGACGAAGTCCTCGGCGACATGTCGGCTCCATCGCCCCATGTACCGCTCGTAGGCGTCCCCGGCCGCCCACACGTCGTAGCGCCGCTTCTCCACATCGTCCACGGTCCTCCGGCGGGTCCGCCGACGCCAGCCGCGAGGAGCCGGAACAGCACACTGCCCGGCGCGGAGGACCGATCTCTCGGTCCTCCGTCGCCGGGCAGCGTTTTCCCCGTGCGTTCAGCGCGCTCCGGTCAGGACTCGACCCCGGCCCCTTCGAGCGCGGCGGCCGACTCGGACTGCTCCTGCTCGGGTGTCGCCTGGCGTACCGCCGGGATCGCCGCCGCGACCAGGGCCGCTACGAGGGCGACGCCACCGCCGATGAGCAGGCCGGTGCGGAAGCCGTCCTCGGAGGTGAAGGTGTAGCCGCCGGCCGTGGTGGTGAGCTGGGAGAGGACCACGCCGATCACCGCGGCGCCGATGGAGGTGCCGAGGGAGCGCATGAGGGTGTTGAAGCCGTTGGCGGCGGCGGTCTCGGCGAGCGGGACCGAGCTCATGATGAGGGCGGGCATCGCGCCGTAGGCCAGGCCGACGCCGCTGTTGATCACGATGACGACGACCATGAGGCCCCAGGCGGAGCCCATGAGGGCCATCGACAGGGCGTAGCCGGCGGTGATCACGAGCACGCCGCTGATCAGGGTGAACTTGGGACCGCGGGCGTTGGTGAGCTTTCCGCCGAGCGGGGAGACGATCATCATCATGATGCCGCCGGGGGCCATCCAGAGGCCGGCCGCGAGCATCGACTGGCCCAGGCCGTAGCCCGTGGCCTCGGGGAACTGGAGGAGCTGGGGTACCACCAGCATGCTGGAGTACATGCCGACGCCGACGAACACCGAGGCGATGTTGGTGATCAGGACCCGGGGCCGGGCCGTGGTGCGCAGGTCGATCAGCGGGTCGCTGGTGCGCAGCTCCCACACGCCCCAGGCCAGGAAGGCCACGACGGCGACGGCGAACAGGCCGAGAATGGTCGCCGAACCCCAGCCCCAGTCGGCGCCCTTGGAGATGCCGAGCAGCAGACAGACGAGGCCGACGGCGAGGCCGAGGGAGCCGGGGACGTCGAAGCGCTGCCCCTTGGCGGCGGGCGGTACGTCCGGGATGAGGAACCAGATCAGCGCGGCGACGATCGCGGCGAGGGCGGCCGAACCCCAGAACAGGGCACGCCAGTTGGCGTACTGGGCGATGCCCGCGGCGAGCGGCAGGCCGAGGCCGCCGCCGATGCCCATGGAGGCGCTGACCAGGGCGATGGAGGGGCTGAGCCGCTCCTGCGGCACGACGTCCCGCAGCAGGGCGATGCCGAGCGGGACCATGCCCATGCCCATGCCCTGCAGACCGCGTCCGACGATCATCGGGACGACGGAGGAGGAGAGCGCGCAGACGACCGAGCCCACGATCAGCGGGACGGAGCAGGCGAGCAGCATGCGGCGCTTGCCCAGCAGGTCGCCGAGGCGGCCGACGACCGGCACACAGACGGCCGCCACCAGCAGGGTGGCCGTGATCACCCACGCGGCGTTGGAGGACGAGGTGTGCAGCATCTCCGGGAGGTCGGCGATGAGCGGGGTGACCAGCGTCTGCATGATCGCGGCCGTGGTGCCGGCGAAGGCCAGCGTGGCGACCACGCCGCCTGCGCGTGCTGTGGGCTGGGGGGCGTCCATGACGGGACTCCTCGGCGTATCTGTTCAGTCGGGACAAGGAATATGCATCGTACACATCGTATGTATCGAGCATGTGATCGGCATGCTGCATACCCTCGTGCGAGGATGGGCCCGGCCGTCCCGGACCGCAGGACACGGCGGCGGCATCGGCGGGAAGCAGGAGGCAGCGGACCGATGGACAGGCGCACGCGCGAGATCGAGTACGAGCAGATGCTCCTGAGCCGGCACGGGCTGCTCTCACACCGGGGAGGGCGCCGCAAGGACGGTGTGCTGGAGCGCAGCGCCTACATCCTGCTGAGCCGGATCCGCGTCCAAGGGCCCATGTCCATCGGCGAGTTGAGCGACGCCTTCGGTCTGGACACGTCCACCCTCAACCGGCAGACGGCGGCCGCCATGCGCTCCGGTCTTGTGGAGCGCATCCCCGATCCGCAGGGCGGGATGGCCCGCAAGTTCCGTATCACGGAGCTGGGCGCGCGGATGCTCGACGAGGAGCGCGAGGGGCTCGTGCAGTCGCTGGACCAGATCATGGACGACTGGTCGGAGGCGGACATCGCCGCCTTCGCGGCCTTTCTACGACGCTTCAACACCGATATCGAGCGGCTCGGCGGGCGTCCCTGGCCACGACCGTGAGCCCTGCCCCGTGACAACGCGCGGGGCAGGGCTGCCGGTTCACGTCGGACGACGTGTCCGGGTCAGGAGCGGCGGGCGCGGCCTGCCGCGTAGACGCCTCCGGCACCGAGGGCGATCACGAGGGCCGCACCGCCTGCGATGAGGCCGACCGGCGCGCTGGAACCGGTCTCCGCCAGCGGCTGCTTGCCGCCGTTGGGCGTCGGCGACGGAGTGGCGGTCGGCGTCGCCTTCAGCGGCGGGACGTGCGCCGACGTCGGAGGTGTCGTCGACGGCTTGGGGCTGGCCGGCGGGGTCGACTCCTCGGCGGGCGGCGTGCTGTCGGCCGGGGTCGACGGCGTCGCGGGCGGAGCCGAGGCCGGCGGGGTCGGGGTGGGCGAGTCCGGCGTGCTGGGGGTGCACTCCTTGTCGCCTCCGTTCCAGGCCGCGATGAGGTGGTAGGGGGTCATGATGTTGTCGGGCTCGTAGGGCAGCGGGCCGTGGCCTTCACCCGTACCGCCGTCGTAGGTGACGTCGTCGCCGTACAGGTCGATCTGGCCGTAGCAGTCGGGCGACTTGACCTTGAGCTGCTGCCAGGTGCGCTGCGCGTCGTCCGCGCCGGCGACGTCCTTGGCGGTGAGGTAGACCGTGGCCTTGTCGACCATGGCCTGATGGCCCGAGGTGTACCAGGTGGAGCCCTCGGCGGTGTATTCGGCGAGCGAGACAGGGTACTTGCAGCCGTCTCCCACGCTCTGGTCGGGAGCGAGCCGGACCTCGACGGTGCCGGGGACGGTGTCCCACTGGTGGAAGCCGCCCTGCGAGGTCCAGTCCGCGCCGACGACGTTTCCGTCGGCGCCGACGATGCGGTACTGCACCGTCGCGGACTCGCAGCCGCCGGACTCCGCGGCGCTCGCCGGGCCGGCCGCGAGTACGGGCGCGGCGGCGGCGATGAACGCGGTGGCGGCGAGGGCGGACAGGTTTCTGAGGTGGTGCGAACGTGACAAAGTGAGCCTCGGCGATGGTGAAAGGTGTGGGAGGTGGCAGAGCGCGACCGGTGGGCGCACGGAAGAAACGGTCGAAGGCGTGCGCGACCGGACCGCTCACATCGCTTCACTCAGTGAAATCACAGCGAAGCAAGCTGAATTCTTGTCACCTTTCACAACTCCCGTCAATCCTTCACCAGTTGGCCACAGGTCAAGATCCGGGCAGCACGTCGACCAGATGCCAGCGAAGCCCCTCCAAGTCGACATACAGACCGGGGTCGAGCAGCTCGTCGCCGTCCCGGTCGTAGGTCCGGTCGGTGAGCAGTTCGGTGAGCCGGTGGGGGCCGCCGCGCAGTTCGGTCCATGGGAGGCGGACCCGGCCCTGGGCGGGCCGGTCGGAGAGGTTGACGACGACGAGGTGACGGCCGGCGGACGTGGTCCAGGACCAGGCGACCAGGTTCTCGTGGGTGGGGTTGTCCGGCCAGCCGGTGCAGTCGAGGAGCCGCCACTCCCCTTCGGTGCGCATCCCGGAGGCGGCGACCGCGGCGAGCAACTGGTGCTGGAAAGCGAGGAGTTCCTTGTCGACCGGCTCCTCCGGGCGGCGGGAGAGGAAGACCGGCAGCCGTACCCGGCGCCCTTCGAACTGGCCCTCGTGCCAAAGCGTCGCGCCGGGCAGGGTGGCGATGGTGACCGCCGACGCCCGTTCCCGCTCGGGTGACATGGTGGCGGCGGCCCGGGGCTCGTCGTGGTTCTCCAGGAAGCGGACCAGGCCGCGCTGGTAGCCGACGTCGGCCTGGAGGTGGCCGCGCACCGGATCGGCGCCCTCGTGCAGCAGCCGGTCGTAGAGCCGTTTGTCGTAGCAGTGGTCGAACCCCTGCTGCTGGAGCGCGAATTCGAGGTCCCAGTACGCCTCGGCGACGAAGAGGAAGTCGGGGTGGCGCTCGCGGACCCGGGGGATGACGTACGGCCAGAAGTCCTCGGCCGGTGCCGTGCCCGCGCGTTCGCCCCAGGTCTTCGTGAACACGTCGGTCATCAGCAGCATGGCCATGTCGCAGCGCACACCGTCCGCCTGGTCGGCGATCGAGGCCAGGGTGCCGACGGCCGCCGTGCGCAACTCCTCGCTGAAGGCGTTGAGTTGGACGACGTCCGGCCAGGGCGCGAAGTAGGGGTCGCGGCCCCGGGCGAACACCTTGCCGCCGGCCTCCAGGAAGGCGCCGGGGTCTCGGGCCAGGTCGTCCGGCGTGCCCTGGACCAGGCAGCCGGGCCGTTCGGTCAGCCAGGGGTGGTCGGGGGCGACGTGGTTGGGGACGTGGTCGAGGATCAACCGGATACCGCGGGACGCCAGTTGAGCGCGGGCCGCGGCCAACCCGTCCGGGCCGCCGAGTGCCGCGTCGACGACGTACCCCCGCACGCAGTACGGCGATCCGGCCACGTCCTCGGGGCGGAGGTCGGGCAGGGCCGCCCGGAACGACGCCTGGAGCGACTCGTCGCGCAGGGCGATCTCCAGTCCGGCCGGGCTGCGCTGCCACACGCCCATCAGCCAGACGGCGTCGACACCCGGGAGGGCGACCTCGTCCCAGGCGGGCGAGGGCACCTCGCCGAGGGTGACGCGGCGGCCGTAGCGGTTGCTCAACTCGCCCAGCCAGACAAGGGTGTTGATCTCGTAGATCACCGGGTGGTCGGGCCAGGCGGTCATGACAGCGGCTCCTCTCGGTCGCCGGTCGGGCGCAGGCTCTCGCGGCCGCGGGCCGACCACTCGCCGTCGCCCAGGGTGTGGAAGAGGGTGGCGGTGACGGCCGACAGGCCGCTCCAGCCGGTCTGGTGGGAAGCGCCGAGGCCGGCGCCGTTGTCGCCGTGGAAGTACTCGTAGAAGAGAATCAGGTCCTTCCAGTGCGGGTCCTTGGCAAACTTGGCCTGGGCGCCGTGCACCGGCCGGTGTCCGTCGTCGTCGCTGAGGAAGGTGGCGGTGAGCCGGTCGGAGATCTCGCGGGCGACCTCGTAGAGGGTGAGGTGCCGGCCCGAGCCGGTCGGGCACTCGACGGTGAAGTCGGCGCCGTGGAAGGCGTGCAGGTTGAGCAGGGCGCGGATCAGCAGCAGGTTGACCGGGAACCACACCGGGCCGCGCCAGTTGGAGTTGCCGCCGAACATCCCGGAGTCGGACTCGGCCGGCAGATAGCCGACGCCGTAGGTCTCGCCGTGCACCTCGAAGGTGTACGGGTGCTCGGCGTGGTAGCGGGACAGGGAGCGGATGCCGTGCGGGCCGAGGAACTCGTCCTCGTCGAGCATCCGGGACAGGACGCGCCGCAGCCGGTCCTCACCGAACAGGGCGAACAGATAGTGGCCGTCGGCGTTCGGGCCGAGCGCCTCGTGCGAGGAGACGGTGGCTTCCACGGCCGGATGGCGTTCGATGAACTCCCTTGCTCCGGCGACCAGTTCGGGGAAGCGCTGGTCGGCCCAGCCGCCGACCAGGCTGGTGGCGGCGAGGGGGATCAGTCCGACGAGCGAGCGCACCTTGAGCCGGGTCGCCGTGCCGTCGGGCAGTCGCAGCACGTCGTAGAAGAAGCCGTCCTCCTCGTCCCACAGGCTCGCGTTGTCCGCGCCGATGCGGTTCATGGCGACGGCGATCCACGCGAAGTGCTCGAACAGGGACTGCGCCTGCTCGACGTAGACGGGGTTGTCGACCGCCAACTCCAGTGCGATCTCGAGGAGGTTCTGGCAGTACAGCGCCATCCACGCGGTGCCGTCGGCCTGGTCGAGGTGGCCGCCGGTGGGGAGCGGGGCGCTGCGGTCGAAGACGCCGATGTTGTCGAGGCCGAGGAAACCGCCCTGGAAGACGTTGTTGCCGTCGGTGTCCTTGCGGTTGAGCCACCAGGTGAAGTTCTTCATCAGCTTCTGGAAGGCGTTCTCCAGGAAGACCCGGTCACCCTTGCCGGTGCGGTGCTTCTCCAGCTCGTAGAGGAACAGGGTGGCCCAGGCGTGCACAGGCGGGTTGACGTCGCCGAAGTTCCATTCGTACGCCGGGATCTGGCCGTTGGGGTGGAGGTAGAGGCGGCGCAGCAGCAGGTCCAACTGGCCCTTGGCGAAGGTGAGATCGACCATCGACAGGGCGACGGTGTGGAAGGCGAGGTCCCAGGCCGCGAACCACGGGTACTCCCAGGTGTCCGGCATCGACATGATCTCGTCGTTGACCATGTGGTACCAGTTGCTGTTCCGGACCCGGGGGTCGGAGGCGAGCGGGTCGACCCCGTGCTCGGAGAGCCAGCGTTCGACGTCGAGGTAGTAGTACTGCTTGCTCCACAGCATCCCGGCCAACGCCTGCCGGACCAGCCGCCGTTGGTCGACGCCCAGGTCGGAGGGTGTGATGCCGTCGTAGAACTGGTCTGCCTCGGCGCGGCGTTGGGTCATCACCGTGTCGAAGTCCCCGGTCCAGTCCGGCAGTTCGGCGGCGCTGAGGCGCAGGCGGACCGTGGCGCTCTGCCCGCCCGGGATGGTGAGCACGTGGTGGACGGCGGCCTTGGTGCCGGTCCGGTCGGGGTTGACCGCTCCTGTCTCCCCCTGGACGACGTAACGGCCGATGCCGTCCTTGACGTACGGGGAGGCGTTCGAACTGCCGAAGATCTTCTCGTTGTTGGTGTCGTTCTCGGTGAACAGGGTCGGCGCTTCCGCGTCGCAGTACAGCCACCGGGGGCCCAGCTCCGCGTGGTCGGCGCGGAGCGGGCCGCCGGGTTCCTGGTGGATGGCCGGTACGGCGCTGCCGCCCGCCCAGGACCAGGTGTGCCGGAACCACAGGGTCGGCAGCAGGTGCAACGGGGCTTCGTCGGGGCCGCGGTTGTGGGCGGTGATCTCGATCAGCAGGTCTTCGGGGCCGGCCTTGGCGTACTCGACGAACACGTCGAAGTAGCGGTCCTCGTCGAAGATTCCGGTGTCGAGGAGTTCGTACTCGAAGTCGCCGCGGCCCCGGTCCCGGTTGGTCGCCTTGAGGGCCTCGTACGGGTACTGGGCCTGCGGGTATTTGTAGAGGTACTTCATGTACGAGTGCGTGGGCGTGCTGTCGAGGTAGAAGTAGTACTCCTTGACGTCCTCGCCGTGGTTTCCCTCGGAGTTGGTGAGGCCGAACATCCGCTCCTTGAGGATCGGGTCGCGGCCGTTCCACAGCGCGAGCGCGAAGCAGAGCCGCTGCTTGTCGTCGCTGACGCCCGCGATGCCGTCCTCGCCCCAGCGGTAGGCGCGGGAGCGCGCCTGGTCGTGGGTGAAGTACGACCAGGCGTCGCCGCCCTGGCTGTAGTCCTCCCGCACGGTCCCCCACTGGCGCTCGCTCAGATAGGGACCCCAACGGCGCCAAGGCACCCCGGAATCGTCGGCCTCGGCCAGCCGTCGCCGCTCGGCGTCCGCCGTTTCACCGCTCGTCCCCATCGTGAGTCCTCCTCATGGCCCGGCACATTCCTTCAGACTCAGGCGTCTTGGACCCGACCGCAACGGCTGACACGGATGGCCATGCGGTGGTCCTGTCCCGTTCGATCACCGGGCCCGGGCGGGGCGTACGGCCGAGTCCGCGAGGAGCGTCGCCACGGCGAGCAGTAGTGCCGCTGCCGCCGCGATCGGCGCGACCAGGAACGCTCCGGCGCTGCCGTGGCTGTCGGCGAGGTACCCGGCCAGCGCCTGGCCGGTCGCGGTGCCGAGGGGGCCTCCGGCGCACAGGATCGCCAGTGCGGCGGTCGCCCGGTCGGCGGGCGCGAGGCGTTCGGTGAGGGCGTAGAGGCTGATCAGGTAGGGGGCCACGGTCACGCCGGCGAGGGCCATGGCGGCGGGAACGGCGTTGTGTGTTTCCCCGACGACCACGGTGAGCGTGCCCAGCAGCAGGGTCGCCGCGAAGGTCACGTACCGCTGGAGCAGGCTGAATCGCGCGGGGAGCCAGGCGCAGGCCGCGCCGGCCAGGGCGCTGCCGATGCCGAAGAGGGCGTAGAGGAGTCCTGCGCTGCCGGGGTGCCCGCTGTCGTTGGCGTACGCGGTGACGCCGGTCTGTACCGCGCCGAACACGGTGCCCATGGCGGCCATGGCGAGGAACAGGCCCACAAGTGGCAGCCGTGGCAAGGGAGTTCGCGCGGAACGCGGGCTCTCCCGGTGCTCGGTCTCCCCGTCGGCCAGGGACAACGCGAAGGGCAACGTGGCCAGGACGAGGAGGACGATGGCCGCCACCGTCGGCGCTGTCGGGCTGATGGAGGTGAGCAGTCCGACGATCGCCGGTCCGGCGACGAAGCTGATCTCGTCGGCGGTGGCCTCGTACGAGAAGGCCGTGGGGATGAGGTCGGTTCGCCCGCGTGCCCGGAGCAGGCGTGACCAGTGCACGCGGACCAGGGGGCCGACCGGCGGTTGAGTGAGACCCGAGAGGGCCGCCGCGATGAGCATGCTCGCGCGGCCGGTGTGGCTCGCCGCGACGAGGCCGGTCAGGGCGACGGCGTTGGCCAGTGCGGTGACCGTCCCGACGAGGCGGTGGCCGTGACGGTCGGCCAGTGCCCCGGAGAGCGGACCGCCCAGCGCGTTGGCGCAGCCCTGGGCCGCCGCGGTGAGACCGGCGAAGGCGTAACTGCCGGAGGCGGCCTGGACGAGGACGAGTGTCGCGAGGGCGGAGGTGGCGTAGGGAAGGCGGGCGAGGAACCCGAGCGGGAAGAATCCCGCGCCGGGAACACGGAGGAGGGATCGGTACGCCATCGGCGTCTCCCGTGAACATGTCGGAGAGACGCGCTACCCAGCCACCGGCGCGTTGACGATCCCGATTCTGTGCGCAGCCTAGCCAGCGGACGGGTCCGTCACCAGTGAGTTGAACCCCTTTCGAGCGGGGAGGTCGGGTGCGGTGCGCAGTGCGCGAATATGGTGTTCTCACATAGCGAGAGGTAGCCTCTCCCGCAATCGCCACGTCTCGCGGGGGAGGCCGCCATGGCAGGCACGATGCAGGGCAAGGTCGCGGTGATCAGCGGGGGTTCGACCGGTGTGGGGCGTGCCGTCGGGGCGCTGCTCGCGGAGAGCGGGGCGAAGGTGGTGCTGCTCGCCCGGCGTGCCGACCGGCTGGAGGCGGCCGCGCGGGAGATGGCGGGGGCGGTGCTGACGATCCCGACCGATGTCAGCGACGGGGACAGTGTCCGCGCGGCGTTCGCTCAGGTCGAGGAGCGGTTCGGGCGGGTGGACATCCTGGTGAACAGTGCCGGGACCGCCCGTATCCGCGCCATCGAGGAGACCGCCGACGAGGACATCCACGCCTGTGTGGGCACCAACCTCCTGGGCCCGATCCACACGATCCGCTCGGCGGTCCCCCTGCTGCGGGCGGCGGGGGGCGGTGACATTCTCAACATCTCCTCCGAGATCACCCTGGACCACATGCCGCTGATGGCCATGTACGCGGCGAGCAAGCACGGCCTGAACGGCTTCACCGCCGCGATGCACAAGGAGCTGCGCGGCGACGGCATCCGGGTCGCCCTGGTGATCCTGGGCTCGATCTCGGACAGCGCGTTCTACGAGAACTTCACCGGCGAGGACCGCCAGCGCGCCGCGCCGGTGTGGGAGGCGGACGGCTATCTGACCAGGGTGGGCGCCACGAAGCCGCTCCTTTCGGCCACCGCCGCCCGGGTCCTGCTCCAGTTGCTCGGCACACCGCCCGAGGTCGTCCAGGACGTGGTGCACATCCGTCCGGCGGGCTGAGGATCCCGGCCCAACCCCCCATGCACCGGACTTCGGCACCCCATAAGCCGGCCTTATGAGGTCATAGACCGGACCCGCATACCGAGTTAGGCATGCCTTAGTTTAGGCTTCCCGTCGAGTCGCTCAGTATCGCTCGAAATCGCTCGAAGGGAACCTGATCATGCTGCGCCCCCTGCGGGTAGCCATCGTCGGAGCCGGCCCCGCCGGGATCTACGCCGCCGACGCCCTGCTCAAGTCCGAAGTGGCCGCCGAACCCGGCGTGTCCATCGACCTCTTCGAGCGGATGCCCGCGCCCTTCGGCCTGATCCGGTACGGCGTCGCCCCCGACCACCCGCGCATCAAGGGCATCATCACCGCCCTGCACCAGGTCCTGGACAAGCCGCAGATCCGCCTCTTCGGCAACGTCGACTACCCGACCGACATCTGCCTGGACGACCTGCGGAGCTTCTACGACGCGGTGGTCTTCTCCACCGGTGCCACGGCCGACCGCGAGATGTCCATACCCGGCATCGAGCTCGACGGCTCCTACGGCGCCGCCGACTTCGTCTCCTGGTACGACGGCCACCCGGACGTCCCGCGCACCTGGCCGCTGGAGGCGGAGAAGGTCGCCGTGCTCGGTGTCGGCAACGTGGCCCTCGACGTGGCCCGCATCCTCGCCAAGACGGGCGACGAGCTGCTGCCGACCGAGATCCCGCCGAACGTCCACGAGGGCCTCAAGGCCAACAAGGCCCTGGAGGTCCACGTCTTCGGCCGCCGCGGCCCGGCGCAGGCGAAGTTCAGCCCGATGGAGCTGCGCGAGCTGGACCACTCCCCGAACATCGAGGTCATCGTCGACCCCGAGGACATCGACTACGACGAGGGCTCGATCACCACCCGCCGTAGCAACAAGCAGGCCGACATGGTCGCCAAGACGCTGGAGAACTGGGCGATCCGCGATGTGGGCGACCGCCCGCACAAGCTCTTCCTGCACTTCTTCGAGTCGCCGGCGGAGATCCTCGGCGAGGACGGCAAGGTCGTCGGCCTGCGCACCGAGCGCACCGCCCTCGACGGCACCGGCAACGTCAAGGGCACCGGCGAGTTCAAGGACTGGGACGTCACGGCGATCTACCGCGCGGTCGGCTACCTCTCCGACAAGCTCCCCAAGCTTCCCTGGGACATCGAGTCGGGCACGGTCCCGGACGAGGGCGGCCGGGTCATCCAGGAGACCGGCGAGCACCTCCAGTCGACGTACGTCACGGGCTGGATCCGGCGCGGCCCGGTCGGTCTGATCGGCCACACCAAGGGCGACGCCAACGAGACGGTCGCGAACCTGCTCGACGACCACGCCAACGGCCGTTTGCACACGCCTGTTTCGCCCGACCCGGAGGCCGTGGACGCGTTCCTCGCCGAGCGCGACGTCCGCTTCACCACCTGGGACGGCTGGTACCGGCTGGACGCCGCCGAGAAGGCGCTGGGCGAGCCGCAGGGCCGCGAGCGCGTGAAGCTCGTCGAGCGTGAGGACATGCTCAGGGCGAGCGGCGCGTAAGCGCCACCGAGTTGAAGGCGAGGGGCCCGGCGGACGTATCGCCGGGCCCCTCGCGCAGGTCAGCTCGCCGCCCGCCCGTACCGCGCGTACACGGTGGGCCCCGGCTTCTCCACGGCCAGGCACTCCAGGTGCACAGCCGGACCGCCCGCCGGGAAGAGCCGCTCACCGGTGCCGAGGACCGTGGGGAAGGTGATCAGCCGGTACTCGTCGACGAGGTCCTCCGCCATCAGCGCGCGGACGACGCTCAGGCTGCCGATGACGATCACGTCCCGTTCCTCGCGCTTCACGGCGTCGACGAGATCGCCGTCGAGGACGGTCGAATGCGACCACGCCGACACATCGGTCAGGGTGCGGGACGCGACCAGTTTCGGCACGGCGTTCATGCGGGCGGCGAACGGTTCGTCGCGGCCCGGCCACAGCCGCGAGAACGCCTCCCAGGTGGTGCGGCCGAGCAGCATGACCCCCTCGTCGAGGATGCTGCCCAGCCGGAACTTGTCGCCGCCGATCTCCTCACGGCCGTAGCGGAAGATCCAGCCGCCGTCCGGGGTGCCGTCGGACCCGTCGGGGTCGGACACGATGCCGTCCAGGGTGGTGAACTGAATGACGATGACGCTCATGATCGGTGTCCCTTCGGTCGATGCTCACCGGTACATACCGGCGGCGTCGGCCGAACTCATCGCTGCGCGCGCGATCGGTCCGAGGAAATCTGTCGTGGCAGGCCGAAGGCCTCCAGTACCTGCGGATCGGTGAACACGACGTTGCCGGCGACACGTCCGCCGGTGACGGTGAAGACCTGGACGCTGTGCAACCACCGGTATCCCTCGGGACCCGTCGCGTAGGCGGCGAGTGCGGGCTGACCATTGGCGGACAGGCGCGTCAACGCCCAGTCCGTGCCCCGGAGTTCGAAGACCCGGCGCATGAACGCGCCGTAGTGCTCGGTGCCCCGGAACCAGAGCGGGACCGGCGGCATCTCCAGGACGACCTCGTGGGCCAGGAGCCGTACGAGGGCGGGGACGTCGGCCGCCTCGAAGGCCCGCAGGTAGCGGTCGATCACCTCGCGTGCCTCGGGGTCGTCCGGTTCGGTGATCGCGTCGCTGTCGCCGACGTCCGTGAGGGCCGCGCGGGCGCGCTGGAGCGTGCTGTTGACGGCCGGGACCGTGGTGTCGAGCTGGTCGGCGACCTCGGCGGCGCTGAACTGGAGCACCTCGCGCAGGACGAGCACGGCCCGCTGCCGCGCCGGCAGGTGTTGCAGGGCTACGACGAGAGCCAGCCGCATGTCCGCCCGCGCCTCCATGTCGTAGCGGGCGTCGGGGAAGGGCTGCAGCCAGGGGATGTCGGTCGCCGGGGTGAGCGGCGTCCCGGGGTCCTCGCCCGGTGCGCCGAGGCCGGACGGCAGCGGGCGGCGGGACCGTCCTTCGAGCGCGGTGAGGCACACGTTGGTGGCGATGCGGTACAGCCAGGTCCGTACGGACGCCCGCGCCGGGTCATAGCGGTCGCGGGCCTTCCACGCGCGCAGCATGGTCTCCTGCACCAGGTCCTCGGCCTCGTGGAACGAGCCCAGCATCCGATAGCAGTACGCCACCAACTCGCCCCGGAACGCCTCGAAGTCCACCCGCCCATCATGGCCCACGGGGCTGTTAGCGTCCTGAGGTGTTCACACTTCTCGAACCCCCGTTCCTTTCCCGGCTGCGCGACGCGCGCCGGATTCTCGTCGCCGGTGCGGGCGGCGGCTTCGACGTCTACGCCGGGCTGCCGCTGGCCCTGGCGCTGCGCGCGGCCGGCAAGGAGGTGCACCTGGCGAACCTGTCCTTCGCCGACCTGTACGGCCTCGACCAGGACGTGTGGCTGGAGCCGGACGTCGCCGCGATACGGCCCGAAACGCAGGCCCGGGGCGACTACTTCCCCGAGCGGTCCCTCGCGCGCTGGCTCGACCTGCACGACATGCCGTCAACGGTGTACGCGTTCCCCCTCACCGGTGTGCGGCCGCTGCGGGACGCGTACCGCGCGCTGATCGGGCATCTCGGCGGGGTCGACGCCGTCGTGCTGGTGGACGGCGGGACCGACATCCTGATGCGGGGCGACGAGCACGGACTGGGCACGCCGGAGGAGGACATGGTCAGCCTCGCCGCCGTGAACGGGCTCGACGAGGTGGCGGTGCGGCTGGTGGCGTGCCTCGGCTTCGGCGTCGACGCCTATCACGGCGTCAACCACTCGCTGGTCCTGGAGAATCTGGCCGCGCTGGAGCGTGACGGTGCCTACCTGGGCGCGTTCTCCCTGCCGCGCGAGAGCCGCGAGGGGCGGCTGTACCTCGACGCGGTGGCCCACGCCCAGAAGTCCACGCCGGAGCATCCGAGCATCGTCAACGGTTCCGTGGCGGCGGCCGTACGCGGAGACTTCGGGGACGTCCGCTTCACCGAACGCACGCGTGGCAGCGAGCTGTTCATCAATCTGCTGATGGCCCTGTACTTCTGCGTGGACGCGCGGGGTCTCGCGCGCCGCAACCTCTAACTCGACCGGCTGGAGGAGACCGCCCTGATCCGGCAGGTGAGTTCCCTCATCGCGGAGTTCCGCGACGAACTGCCCCGGCAGCGGGCGCCGCGCGCCTACCCCCACTGACCGACCCGAAGAAGACCACGGGGTCGAACGAATACTTGGGGCACATAAATGCTGTGAAGTGCCTCACGACGGGTAGTTCTTAACTCAGCGCCTCTTCCGCGTGAACACCTCCACTCAAAGGAACTGTGGTCTTGGCTCTCGCGTACCCTGACGCCCCGTCAGCCCGTCGACCCGGGCGTATCTGGACTATTCGCATCACCGGTCACCGCGACCGCACCGCTTCGGTCAGCTGCTCCTCCGGGTGCGGCATGCCCGCGCGGTCGCGTGACATCGCGGCCCTGCGCCGCTTCGCCGAAGCCCATGCGGCGGCCCATGCCAGAGCGGCGACCGTACGCCCCGACGCCGCCTGCGGCTGCCGCCGGCAGCGGTGCGCGGCGCACGAGGGGACCCGGGTCGACTGCTCGGGTTCGGTGCTGCTCGTACTGCGCCACGATCCCGCGGTCGGCCAGGTGTGGACCCTGACCGAGGTCTGCGCGGCCTGCGCCTCGCTGATGACGCACACGCGAGTCGTCGGCAAACCGTTGCCGCGCACCCGGCCGCCGCGCGAGGAGCCGGTCGTACCCCTTCAGGCCCCGTCCGCGACGAGCGCGCGTCCGGTGCCGGCCGGCTTCAGCGCGCCCGCGCCCGAACCGGGCGCCCCGTCCCGGCGGGGTGCCGTGGACGGCCGTCGGCGGAGGTGAGACCGCGTGGCGCACGGAAGGGACCCACCCCGAGCGGATGGTGGGCGGGTCCCGTCCGCCCCACCATTCTGAGGACCGGGCCATGTCAAAGGCACGAGTGAAACCCGGCCGCCCGGAGCGAACCGATCACACCCCGCGCGTACGCTCGCGCCGTATCGCGGGAAAGCCGGGCATACGAGACTCTCCGACCCCCGCTTGACGCGCCAAGATCTCCGACGGTGATACTGGTGGGTCAGCACCGCCCCCGCCCGCAGATTGGCCTATGTCGAACTCCTCCACAGCTCCGCCCACGATCCCCCACACGGTGTGGCTGGCTCGCGGCCGCCACGTCGGGTCCGACGCGGCGGACGTCGTACGGCGACAGTTGCAGCGACTCAAGGACCGCGAGGTCATCGACGACCATCTGGAACCGGACGCGGACGACGAACCGGACGCTTTCCAGCCGGTCTTCGAGGCGCGCTGGCGGGTCGAGGGGACGGTCACCGTCCGGGCCCGGTTGACGCTGCCGTCCGCTCCGGAGCCGGGTTCGGCAGCGGCCGACGGGCAGGAGTGGGTCCTGGTCGCGGAGGCCGAGCGGGTCTGGGATCCCCGGTGGCCCTCCCCCGCGACCGTGTTCTGGCCCGAGGACCCCGAGGACACGGACGCCGGCTGGGACCATGTGACGGTTCCGGGGCTGCGCTTCCGGGAGGTCAATCCGCTGCCGTCCGACGAGAAGGAGCTGCGGCGCCTGTTCAGGAGCTGCGCGCAGGACGGCTGGAGCATTCACGTCGTCGTGCACGAGGCCATGACCCCGGACGCGCGCGGCCGGCTGCCCCTGGCGCGGCTGCTGCCCGAGAGCCTCCGGCACCGCGTGGTGGAGCACCGGGCCACGCCGGACCAACTGCGGTCCGTCAACTGGGCGTTGCTGCGCGAGTTCGACTTCCAGGTACCGCGCGGCGGCGCGGTGGTGCTGCCCACGAGCCCGGCCGCGCCCGGCTACGACGTGCGTGACTTCTCCGTGCGCAGTGTCTTCCTCGACGGTTCGGAGCCGACCGAACTCGTGGACGTGCTGCGCCGTTACGCCGCCTCCGCGCGTCCGCTGCCGGAGGGCGGCGAGGCGGCCGTCACCGCGCTGCGGGAGCAGTGGCGCCTGATGACGCTTGAGGAGGAACTCGCCCGGGAGCGCAGGCTGGTGGCCATGTACGCCGAGGCGCTGGAGGCGATGACGAAGTCCCGGGACCTGTACCGGGAGTCCGCCGACCGCGCCAACGAGGCGCTCGCCGCCCTGCGCGAGTCCGCCGGCGCCGTGTCCGGGTTGCCTCCCGAAGCATCGGTGTCCCCGCTCCAGCGGACGTTCGGCCGCCTGCGGGACGCGACGAAGGCGCTGCGCCCCGCTTCTCCGGTCGACGCGGACCGTGCGGATCCACCGCGTGACGATGATCGGGATCGATCCTGACTGGCCCTGTGGGACACCGGAAAGTCACTGCAAGGCCCGTACCAGTCCTGGGAGTTGTGGCTGACGGTCAAGCGCGGTCGGCGACTGTCAAGACCCTTCCGGGCGTTCGGGTGTGATGTTCCCCTCGCAGGCAATACCGGGGCCGTAACCGGGCATTCGGATAGGGCACATGCCGTGCGGCCGCACCGGAAAAGGGGCTCCCGTGGATTCGACCACAACCGTGATCGTCGTCGCCGTGGTGCTCGCGGTGATGCTGCTCGCCGTGGCCGTCGGAGTGCTGGTGCGGCTCGTCCGTACGCGGCGCGGACTGCGGCGCGCAGGGCTTCCGACCGGCCCCAAATGGGTTTTCTGGGGTGCCGTCCTCTACTTCGTACTGCCGACCGACCTGATGCCCGACCCCGTGTATCTGGACGACATCGCCGTCCTTCTCCTCGCCCTGCGCACGATGCGCAACTCCCTCGGCGAGCAGGAGGAGGGGCGGCCGGGCGACCCCGGCTGACCCCGGCGTGCGTCTCGCCTTCCTTCCTGTGACTACGCAGCGTAAGGAAACCATTCACTCGTTCGATTCGTATAAGTCTCTGGAAGCAGACGGAAGTCGGCGGGTCGAGCGACCTCGCAGGGTGGCCGGCCGCTTGCACGAGGCAGTACCGACGAGGGAGAGACGATGCAACCGTTCGCGCTCAACTACGCTCGCCCGGCTTCACAGTTGGAGCTTTCCGCTCCGTACAGCTACGACTCCGGACTGCAGTTGAACGTGCTCGCCGACGGACGGGTGGCCGCCCATGATCTCGCTCTGCTGAGAGAACTGGGCACCACGACGTCCACCGCGGGATCGAAGACCCACTTCGACGACTGAACACGGAACGACGAAAATGACCGTGTTGGTCCTTACCTGTGAAGAGGACGTCACGGCGGACATGGTGGTGGTCCACCTGCACGCGTCCGGCGTCCCCGTGGTCCGGATCGATCCCGCCGACCTCACCGGCGGGGTCGCGCTCTCCGGCGAGTACGTCCACGGCCGTTTCCGGGGTCATCTGTCCGCCGGAGGGCGGCTGGTGAGCCTGAGCGGACTGCGGTCCATCTGGGTGCGCAGACCGGGCACTCCGGCCACCCGCGGACCCCAGCCCTCCGAGTGGCTGACCGAGGAGGCGTCCCAGGCGCTCTACGGCATGCTCCGCGGCTCCGGCGCCCGCTGGATGAACCACCCCGACGCCGCTCGCCGCGCCCGGCACAAGCCCTGGCAGCTACGGCTCGCCCAGCGCAGCGGGCTGCCCGTGCCGGCCACCCTGATCACCACCTTCCCGCAGGCCGCCCGCGAGTTCTCGCAACGCTTCCCGGACCTGGTGGTCAAGCCGGTCTCCGGTGCCCATCCGCAGGATCCGCCCAGAGCGGTGCCGACCAGCCGGGTCGCGCCGGACACCGACTTCGCCGCCGTCGCGTTCGGTCCCACGCTGCTGCAGCGGCGGATCGCCAAGCGCGCCGACATCCGGCTCACCGTGGTGGGCGACCGGATGCTGGCCGCCCGCACGGCGACCGCCCCGGACGCGGACCCCGCCGAGGTCGATGTCCGCTTCGCCACACCCGCGCAGCCCTGGCATCCCACCGAGGTCCCGCCGCGCATCGCCGAGGCCGTCCGCACCTATCTGCGCGAGGCCGAACTGGCCTACGGCGCCTTCGACTTCGCCGAGGACGGCGACGGCACCTGGTGGTTCCTGGAGTGCAACCAGTCGGGCCAGTTCGGCTTCGTCGAGGCGGACACGGGCCAGCCGATCGCCCGGACGATCGCCCAGTGGCTGTCCCTGCCCGCCTCGTCGGAGCGGGAGGGACGCCTCGACGGGCCCGACAGCACGGTCGCCTGAGCCTCAGCAGGAACGGTTCACCAGGCTCGGAGGTCACAGCCGTCCTGCCGGCCGCACGCACCGCACCCGACCAGCCGCAGCGCGCGGTCGTGCAGATGGTCGACGGTGACGTACGGGCGCAACCGGTCGCTGCCCAGGCCGCACCCCGGGCAGCCCGCGAACAGACCCAGGGTGCGGAAGTCACCGACGGTCAGGGTGCTTTCGGCGAGTTCACCCCGAACTGCGGGCGTGGGTGCGGCGGTTGGCCGGCCGAAGTGCAGGATCATCGCCGCGGTCTCGTCCGACATGCGGCCCGGGTTCCGGCGGCGTCCGGGTCCGAGGCACCGGACGCCGGAGTCACGACCCGTACGTTCCTCCCAGCAGGCTGCACACGGCGTCCTCCTCGACCGCGCGCAGCTTGCGCAGCAGAGCGGGGGTACCCGCCTGGTTCACCTGAGTTGTCAATGAGAAAGTGAGCGCGCGCCGACCGTCGGGGGTGGCCGCGATGAACTGTGTGTAACCGAGGGTGTTTCCGGTATGTCCGAGAACCACCCCGCAGCGGGTGGCGTAGCGGAAGAGTGCGAGTCCGGCGCTGTTGCGGCCCGGGCCGGCCGGTTCGGAGGCGCCGGGGATCCAGTGCCGCTGTTCCTTCACGGCCGCCCGGGAGGTGAGGGCTCCGGCGGAGTACGCGCCGATGAACGTGGCCAGGTCGCGGGGCGAGGAGGTGATGCCGCCGGAGGCCCAGACGCCCGACATGCCGATCGCCTCACTGACGTCCTCCGGTCCGTTGGGCCCGCCGAAGGCGTAGCCGTGCATGTAGGGCTCGGGCATCTCGTAGCCCTGCGGCAGGCTCGTGTCACGCAGGCCCAGCGGCCGGTAGACCTGGTGGCGCAGCAGGTCCTCGTAGAGTCTGCCGGTCGCCGCCTCCGCCATCAGCGCCACGGCGATGTTGTCGGAGTTCGAGTAGCGGTACTGCGAACCGGGGGCGAAGCCGAGCGGTTCGCCGGCCACGAAGTCGAGCAGGCGCCGCGAGTCGAAGTGCCGGCGCGGGTCGGCCGCGATGAGGCTCCGGAACTGTGGGCTCTGGCTGTAGTCCGGCAGCCCGCTGGTGTGTTGGAGCAGTTGGCGCAGGGTCACCGACCGCCAGGCCCGGGGCAGTTGGGGCAGTCGGGCGCCGATCGTGTCGTCGAGGTCGAGCCGGTGCTGTCGTACGAGGCTCAGGGCCACCGCTCCGCTGAACGCCTTGCTGGTGCTCGCGGTCCGGGTGTGGTCGCGGGCTTCGAGCGGGCGGCCGGTGGTGATGTCGGCGGTGCCGGCCGTCAGGACGCGCTGTCGGTCGCCGTCGCGCAGGACGACGATCACGCCGGGCGGTCCGTCGGGGGCGGCGACCAGATCATCGAGTCCGCGTTGGAGGGAGTGGTCGTCGGCCGCCGCGGGCGACGCGGGCACGAGGGCGCCCACGCAGGTGGCGACCACGAGGGAGACGAGGCGGAGCGGGAAGGGCATCGGGTGTCCTGGGGGCAGTCGGGTCAGGGCACGACCAGAATCCGGGGGCTCGTCGGCATCCGCGCGGGTACGTGCTCCATACGGCCCTCTCCGCTCCCCTCCCCCACGGTGTTGCCGCGCGGGCCGTGCTGTGCCGTAATCGGATGACCCGCGGTGCGGATCTTGGCCGGTGCCGTGCCGCGCCGGAAGGAGCGGCTGGGATGGACGCGTACGGTGCCGGGGACGGTGTCACGGCCGCCCCGGGAGGCTTGCTGGACCTGTTGCGGGTCGCGGCGGTGGTCCTGGACGCCGACGGGTACATCACGCTGTGGAGCCCCGAGGCGGAGCAGTTGCTGGGCTACTCCCCCGAGGAGGCGCTCACCCAGCGCGCGGACCGGCTGCTGGTGTCGCCGGACGACCGGGTCCGGGCGCGGGAGCTGTTCGCCCAGGTGGGTACGGGTGCCCGCTGGGCGGGGGTGTTTCCCCTGCTGCACCGGGACGGCACCGAGCGGCAGGTGGAGTTCCGCACCATGCGGTTGCGCGACAGCCGGGGTCAGGCGCATCTGCTGGGGCTCGCGGCGGACGCGACGACGGTACGAACCGTGGAGCGGGACCTGGCGCTGTCCCACAGCCTCGTGCGGCAGACGCCGGTGGGCATCGCGGTGTTCGACACCGAGCTGCGCTGGGTCGGGGTCAACCCGGCCCTGGAGCGGATCAACGGCCTTCCGGAGGCCGAGGTCGTCGGGCGGCGGATCGGTGAGGTGCTGCCTGGTCTGGACGTGGCGACCATCGAGTCGCGGATGCGCCATGTGCTGATCACCGGCAAGCCGCTGCTCGACCAGCAGACCGTGGGCCGGACGGCCGCCGACGCCGAGGACCGGGCGTACTCGGAGTCGTACCACCGCATCGAGGACGCGCAGGGCCGGGTCCTCGGACTGGCGATGGCCGTACTGGACATCACCGAACGGGAGCAGGCCGCCGCCGAGGTCGCGCAGGCCCGCCAGCATCTGTCCGTCGTGGCGGAGGCCGGGGTGCGGATCGGTACGACTCTCGACCTCCAGCAGACCGCGCGGGAGCTGGCCGACGTGGCGGTGCCGCATGTCGCCGACCTGGCCGCCGTCGACGTACTGGAATCCGTCGTGACGGACGGCACGATCACTCCGGTGACCGAGGACGCGCAGGTCGAGTTCCGGGCGCTGGCCGTCGCCGCCGGATACCTCACCGACGCCATCCACGCGGCGGACCCGGTCGGCGAACTGGCCACCTACGGCCCCAACCGCATCATCACCCGGTGCGTGCGCGAGGCAGGACCGATCCTGGTCGAGCGGGTCGACCAGCCGATGATGCGGCGCATCGCCCGGGACGGGCGTGCCGCGCAGACCCTGCGTGCGGCGGGCGTCCACTCCTACCTGGCGGTCCCTTTGGTGGCCCGCGGCGAGGTGCTGGGCACGCTGAGCCTCTACCGCACCGTCAACGAGCGCCCCTTCGACGCACAGGACCGCCTCCTCGCCTCGGAACTCGCCGCGCGCGCCGCGATCTGCATCGACAACGCCCGCCTCTACGCCCGGGAGCGCACCACCGCGCTGACCCTGCAACGCGGTCTGCTGCCGCCGGCCCCGGCACGGCAGGAGGGCCTCGACATCGCCGCCCGCTATCTCCCGGCGCTGAGCGAGGTCGGGGGCGACTGGTACGACGTGCTGCCGCTGGGGCCGGGCCGGACCGGTCTCGTCGTCGGGGACGTGATGGGCAAGGGGGTGCAAGCGGCCGCCATCATGGGCCAGTTGAGCACCGCGACCCGCGCGCTCGCCCGACTCGACCTGCCGCCCGCGGAGTTGCTGCACCACCTCGACGACCTCACCGGTTCCCTCGGCGACACGATCGCCACCTGCGCGTACGGCGTGGTCGACCTCGGGCGCGGCACCTGCTGCCTGTCCAGCGCCGGGCATCTGCCGCCGGTCCTGATCCACTCCGACGGTGCCGCGGAACTCCTCGACATTCCCGGCGGGGTCCCGCTCGGTGTCGGCGGGGTGGACTTCGGGACCGCCGAAGTCGACTTCACCACGGGCGCGTTGCTCGCCCTGTACTCCGACGGGCTGGTGGAGAACCGCGGCGAGTCGATCGACGTGGGGCTGCACACGCTGACGCGGTTGCTGCAGAGTTCCCGGCGCCCGCTGGAGCAGACGAGCGACATGCTCCTCAACGCGCTGCGCCCGGAGCCCGACGACGATGTCGCGCTGCTCCTGGTGCGCGTCACCGCCTGACCGGTCAGGCACCCGTGGTCGAGCCGGGACGGATGATCATGAGGACGGTGACGGTCGCCCACAGGAGGTTGAAGATGCCGGTGAACATGGCGAGTTGAACGGTTCCGGCTCGCTCCACGGGCCGCCGCGCCCCCAGTTCCTCCAGGAGTTCGTCCTGACGCGGCAGGACGAAGGCGATGAGGATGCCGGCGGCCACGGCGGTGAGGGTGATGGACGCGATCAGCCAGCCGCTGCCCAGGACGCCCATCGCGGAGGCGGTGGCGAAGCCGAAGAGGGGTACGGCCAGTCCGACCGCGCTGTAGAGGCGACAGATGCGGTGCAGCAGTCGTACGGTCGTCACCCCCGCGTCGGGGCCGTCCGCGGCGGTGAGGGCGCGGCGGGCCGCCGGTGGGAACATGCTGGCGGCGACGGTCACGGGGCCGACCGCGACGATGGCGGCCAGGACGTGCAGAGTGAGAAGGATCTTGGTCACCGGCCCAGGCTAGGCAGGTCCCGTCCGGCCGCACAGAGGCTGGAACGACAGCTTTCAACGGATTCTCGCCAGCACCTCCGGCCAGGCTGTGGTGACAGATGGCCATGTCACCTGCCTGGCAGGAATCCGCCTATGGTGGCGTTCATGCACACCATCGCGATCCTCGCCCTCGACCATGTGGTGCCGTTCGACATGGCGACACCGATGGAGGTGTTCGGCCGCACCCGCCTGCCCGACGGCCGGAACGCCTACCGGGTGCGGGTGTGCGGCGAGACGCCGGACGTTCGGACGGACGGGTTCGCGCTGCGGGTCGACCACGGGCTTGAGGCACTGGCGGACGCCGACACCGTCATCGTCCCGGGCCGCTCGGAGCAGGCCGGGCCGCCCTCCGCCCGGGTGCTGGCGGCGCTGTGGGAGGCCGCGGCGGCGGGTACACGCATCGTGTCGATCTGCGTGGGCGCCTTCGTGCTGGCCGAGGCGGGCCTGCTGGACGGGCTGCGCGCCACCACGCACTGGATCGCCGCCGACATGCTGGCCCGCGCCTATCCCCTGGTCGACGTGGAGCCGGACGTGCTGTACGTCGACAACGGCCAGATCCTCACCTCGGCCGGAGCCGCCGCCGGACTCGACCTGTGTCTGCACATCATCCGCCGGGACTTCGGCTCGGCGGTCGCGGCGGACGCGGCCCGCCTGTCGGTCATGCCGCTCGAACGCGAAGGCGGGCAGGCCCAGTTCATCGTCCACCGGCATCCACCGGTCCCCCAGGGCTCGGCCCTCGAACCGGTCCTCCGGTGGATCGAGGACAACCTCTCGCACGAGATCACCCTGGGTGCGCTGGCGACACGATCGGGCATGAGCGAGCGGACGTTCAGCCGCCGTTTCCGCGAACAGACGGGCAGCACACCTCTCCAGTGGCTGCTGCGAGCCCGGGTACGACGTGCCCAGTACCTGCTGGAGAACACCGACCACCCCATCGAACGCGTCGCCCAGCAGGCCGGGTTCGGCTCCCCCACCGCCTTCCGCGAGCGCTTCCGCCGGGTGGTCGGCACGACTCCGCAGGCGTATCGCTCGGCGTTCCACGGCAGGACGGTCCCGGAGGTGGCGCCGGTATGACCCCTCACTCCGAGATCGCGGTCGTCCGCTGGTCGGGCGAGGACCCTTCGCAACTCGACGCCCTGGCCGCTCTGTTGGCGTCCTACCATCTGCGCACCCAGGACGAGAAGGGTGAACCCGTGACCGCCGTGGACTCTCTGCCGGACCGGTACCGGGCCGAAGTCCGCGATCCACGCGCCGCGTTCGCCGACGCCGCCGTGCTGCTGGCCGTGTGCGGCGAGACGGTGGTGGGCTGCCTGGTGGTGACCGCTCCGGCCGACGGGCGGTCGGAGATCAAGAGGCTCTGGACCGATCCGGAGTTCCGCGGCCGGGGTGTCGCCTCCCGTCTGATCACCGCCGCGCTCGCTCAGGCCGCCCAAAGCGGCGCGGGCACCGTCCAGTTGTCGGTGTGGGCCTGGCGCACCGCCGCCGTCGCCCTGTACGAGCGCCTCGGCTTCACCGCCACCGAGTCGTGGGACGCGCGGGACCGGCTGGTGTGCATGGAGCGAGTGGTAGGGCCGGTGTCCTGACCCGGGATCAGGCGACCTGCCCACTGTGCAGCGCCGTGTACGCCCCGCCCCGGCGCAGGAGTTCGTCGTGCGTGCCGATCTCCAGGATCTCGCCGTCGCCCAGCACCACGATCCGGTCGGCGCCGCGGACGGTGGACAGCCGGTGCGCCACGACGAAGGTCGTACGGCCGCGCAGCAGTCGGGCCAGGGCCTGTTGGACGAGGGCCTCCGAGCGGGTGTCCAGGGCCGAGGTCGCCTCGTCCAGGATGAGCACCCGGGGGTCCCGGATCAACGCCCGTGCGATGGCGAGGCGTTGGCGCTGACCGCCCGACAGCCGCGCCCCACGCTCGCCGACCAGGGTCTCCAGGCCCTGCGGCAACTTGTCCACGAACTCAAGGGCGTTGGCGTCGCGCAGCGCCGCGCGCACCGACTCCTCGTCGGCGTCGTCCATGCCGTAGGCCACGTTGTCGCGGATCGTGCCGTCGAAGAGGATCGACTCCTGGGGGACGACCGAGACGAAGCGGCGGTAGGTGCGCAGGTCGAGGGTGTTCATGTCGGTGCCGTCGAGCAGGATTCGGCCGCTCGTGGGGCGGATGAACCCGATGACGAGGTTGAGCACCGTGGACTTGCCGGCGCCGGAGGCGCCGACGAGGGCGACGGTCTCGCCGGGTACGACGGTGAGGGTGAAGTCGTGTACGGCGGGGCGGAGTCGGTTCTCGTCGTAGATGTGGCCGACGCGCTGGAAGGTGACGGCCCCGCGTACCGAGGCGACTTCCGCCTTGCCCTCGTTGTCCTCCAGCTCCGGCGCCTGGAGCACCTCGCCGACCGAACGGACCGATTCCAGGCCCTTGGTGATGACCGGCGCCAGGCTCGCGAGGGTCGTGGTGGAGTTGGTGAGCGTGGTCAGAAAGGCGCTGAGCATGACGACGTCGCCCGCGGTGACTCCCCAGGCGCCGTAGTACGACACGAGGGCCGCGCCGGCGAGGACCAGCACGCCGACCACGTTGAGGACGACCCAGGCCAGCGAGCCGAAGCGGCCGTTGAGCAGGTCGAGGCGGTTTCCGGTGGTGAGGAGCCGGCGGAGGGTGCCGTCCATGCGGCGCAGGGCCTTGCCCTCCAGGCCGTGGGCGCGGGTGACCGGGATGAGCCGGGTCATCTCCGTCACCCGCGAGGACAGGGTCTCGACCTCGTGGCGGAAGTGTTCGTTGTGGGTGCGCAGGCGGGCCCTGAGCCGGGACACAAGGAGTGCGGCGACCGGCACGACGACCACGAAGACGGGCACGAACTCCGGTGTGCGGAAGGCGATGATGACCAGGCCGCCGGTGAGCACGGTGATCGCGCCGAGCCCGGTCTCGGCGGTCTGCTGGACCATCTGCTCCACCGTCTCCACGTCCCGCACGACCTTGGCCTGGAGCACTCCGGCGCTGACCCGGGAGTGGTAGCCGATGGAGAGTTGCTGCATCCGCGTGCACAGCGCCGAGCGCAGGTCGGTGCCCATGCGGCGGACACTGCCGTAGAGGAGGCGGACGTAGAGGACGTGCAGCGGGTAGTTGATCAGCAGGATGAACAGGATGATTCCGGTGCTGGTCCAGAGTCTGCTGACCGGCTGGTGCTGGACCACGGTGTCGATGATGGACGCGGTGATCAGCGGGAGCAGCCAGATGGGGCTGTGCTTGACGGTGAACACGGCGGCGGCCAGGGCCAGGCGTCTGCGGTCGGCGCGGAAGAGGTAGGCGAGGGTCCGGATCGGGTGTTCGTCACGGTAGTGGTGGTCGAGCGGTTTGTCCGTGGACGACGCCATCGACGGTGGTCCTCCCCCTGCGACCGGTCGGCGGGCAAGGGCTTTCTCGCCCTGCCCGCCCCTGCTGCACCTCGGGCGTCGCCACCCTCTCAGACGGCGTCCAGCTCCGCGAACTCATTTTGCGAGAGGGCCAGTTCGGGTGCGGCGGCCGAGTCGCGGATCGTCTCGGGGCGGCTGGCGCCCGGGATCGGCACGACGACCGGTGACTTGGCGAGCATCCAGGCCAGGCACACCCGCTGCGGGCTGACGCCGTGCCGCTCGGCGATCCGGGCGAACGGCGCGTAGGCGGAGCCCAGTTCACCGGCGCGGGCGATGCCGCCGAGCGGGCTCCAGGGCAGGAACGCGATGCCGAGTTCGTCGCACAGCTCCAGCTCCGGCTCGCTGGAGCGGAAGGCCGGGGAGAACTGGTTCTGCACGGAGACCAGCCGCCCGCCGAGGATGTCGTTCGCGAGCCGGATCTGCTCCGGGTCCGCGTTGGAGATCCCGGCCAGGCGGATCTTGCCCTCGTCGAGCAGCTCCCGCACCGCGCCGACGGAGTCCGCGTACGGGACCCTGGGGTCGGGGCGGTGGAACTGGTAGAGGCCGATGGCCTCCACGCCCAGTCGGCGCAGGGAGGCCTCGCAGGCTTCCTTGAGGTACTCGGGGCGCCCGTCCAGGGTCCAACTGCCGTCCCCGGGACGGAGATGGCCGCCCTTGGTGGCGACCAGGACGTCGGCGCCGCGGTCGTGGGAGGCGAGGGCCTTGGCGATCAGGGTCTCGTTGTGTCCGACCTCGTCGGCGTGCAGGTGGTAGGCGTCGGCGGTGTCGATCAGGGTCACGCCCGCGTCGAGGGCCGCGTGGATGGTGGCGAGGGAGCGTGCCTCGTCGGGCCGTCCCTCGATCGACATGGGCATACCGCCCAGGCCGATCGCACCGACCTCGACGTCACCGATACGGCGGGTGTCCATTGCTCGTGCTCCTCTTCCGGTCTTCCGGCTGTAGCTCAGAACCGTGCCGTGCCGCATCACTCCACGACCGATCGGGTCGCGGCGGGCAGGACGCAGCTTCCAGCCTCTCCGGCCCGAGTCCGCAGGTCCAATAGAAGAAATCGAACGCATCCAGCAGCCGGACTGCTCAATCGGTGGGTCGCCGCAAGGGCTTGCGCACCTGCCCCGTTCATGTGGCACGCTCACCGGCGACCGGCCGGTCGGATCGACTCCGGTCGGCATCAGGTTCGACCCGTGGATTCGACCCGTGGAGAGGCAGCGCCATGCGCATCGGACTGCTCGGCACCGGCCCTTGGGCTCAGATGGCGCACGCCCCCGCCCTCGACGGCCACGCGGAGTGGGACTTCGCGGGCGTGTGGGGCCGCCGTCCGGACGCGGCCAAGGAGCTGGCCGACCGGTACGGCGTGCCGGCCTACGACGACGTCGACGCCCTCCTCGCGGATGTGGACGCCGTCGCCGTGGCCCTTCCGCCGTCCGTGCAGGCCGAGTTGGCGGTGCGGGCCGCTCGTGCGGGCCGGCATCTGCTGCTGGACAAGCCCCTCGCTCCGACGGTGGAGCAGGGACGAGCCGTGGTCGACGCGGTGCGGGAGGCCGGGGTCGCGTCGGTCGTGTTCTTCACCAGCCGGTTCCAGCCGGAGACGGAGGCGTGGATCACTGAACAGGCCGCCGCCGGGGGCTGGTTCACCGCTCGGGCCGAGTGGCTCGGCTCGGTGTTCACCAGCGACAGTCCGTTCGCCGCGTCCCCCTGGCGGCAGGAGAAGGGCGCGCTGTGGGACGTCGGCCCGCACGCCCTGTCCGTGCTGATGCCGGTGCTCGGTGATGTCCGCAGGGTGGCGGCGGCCGTGCGGGGTCCCCGGGACACGGCCCTGCTGATCCTGGACCATGTCGGCGGTGCGACGAGCACGCTGACGCTGAGCCTCACGGCGCCGACCGCCGCAGCCGGGGTCACGGTCGAACTGCGCGGTGAGGCAGGGGTGGCCGGCCTCCCGGACAGCTCGGGCAGTGCGGTGTCCGCCCTGACCCGCGCCGCCGACGCGCTGAGCGAGGCCGTCCGCACGGGTCGGCCGCACCCCTGCGACGCGGCTTTCGGGCAGCGGGTCACCGAGATCCTGGCGCAGGCCGAGGCGATGGTGACCGACACCGTCGGCTGATCACTCGCCACCCGGTGCCTCCTCGTCCTCGTCGAACGGCTCGTCGCTCCACCGGAACCAGGCCCGCTCCCCCTCGATGTGCAGCAGGAACTCGGGCACGGGCCCGTCCGGCGAGGTGAGCGTGACCCGCCGCCGGATCTCGTCGTAGGCCTCCTCCCAGAGGGACCAGTCGTCGTCCGCCTGCGCCAGCGCCAGCTCTTGTATGAACAGATCCCGTACGGCGTCGAAGGCCGGACCTGGGGTGAACTTGCCCGACAGCCAAGGGAAGTCGGCGTCGTCGATGAGGATCTCCCCCACCGTCTCCTCGCCCCCGCGCACCTGCCAGACCTCGCCGACGAACCCCATGCCCGCCTCCATCCCGCCGTAGAGCGATGTTCCGTAGATCCACCTGTCGCCAGCATGGCACCCGGCACTGACAGTCGGCCCGGAACGGATCACGAACCGGGCCGACTGCCCGCACGGCTACGGGCCGGTGCGGCTACTCGACGAACTGGAAGGTGGCGCGCTCCCGGATGAGGGGATAGCCGGCCTTGGCGAAGTGCGCGGCCATCGGGAAGTTGCCCTGGTCCGTGGCGGCGGCGATGAACTCGGCGCCGCGCTCGGCGAGATGGTGCGTGCACTCGGCCAGCAGGTCGCGGGCGTAGCCGTGGCCGCGCTGTTCCGGTACGACTCCGATGAAGCCTACGCAGGGGCCCGACGGATTGCGGGCCGGGATGTGGATGCCCACGAGGTCGCCGTCGGGGGTGCGGGCGACCTGCCACCACTCGCGCGGGGACGGGCACCAGCGGAAGAAGTCGATCTCCTCCTGTGCGGCCTTTTCGACTCCTCCTTGGCTGATGGCCCGTCGGGCATGGGCGTCGAGGGTGACGGAGTGGATGCGGCGCAGGGCGTCGAAGAACACGGCGTCGTCCGGTTCGGGGGCGAAGACGAGGCGTCCGGGGCGCTCGGGCAGCCCGCACGCCGGGGTCCATCGGTAGATGAACCGCTCGACGAGGAGGTCGTAACCGGCCGCGCGCAGGGCGGTGAAGCGGGCCTCGGCGGCGGCACGGACCTCGGGGCTGTCGCGCCAGCCAGCGGGGAGGTTCAGCTCCACATCCACGCGCCAGGGCACGCTGCGCAGGAGCTCGGCGGCCGCCTCCTCCTCTCCCTCGACCAGGTCGAAGCAGTCGACGGCGAGGGGTTCGGTGTCGTCCGGGCCGGCCCACCAGGCGGCGCGGGCGACGACCGTGCCGTCCCGCAGCGCCACCCGCTGCCAGTCGGGCCGCCAGGTCGTCAGCCGGTGTTGCGCCCGGGCGCCGAGCGCGTCGGGAAGTGCGTCGAAAAGATGGGCGTCGCTCGCGTCGAGCGCGCGGATGACCAGATCGGTCATGGATTCCTCCGGGATGCGTACCGCGTGAGGCGCTCCCGGTCAGGTCAGTCGAGGCACACCGGGTCAACGGGGAGGGAGCGCAGGGGTGTTGTGAATCGCATGGCACTCGCCTCCTTCCGTGGGTCTCCGGGTGTGCGGGCTCACGCTAGGGCCGGGTCCGTCCGCCCGTCCAGCGAATTACGCGGGCGGCCCGGCGGAGTGCGCCTCCGCCGGGCCGCCGCACGTCAGTGGGGCAGTCCCGCCGGGTCGGTGGCCCAGCTCGTGTCCGGCTCCGTGGCCAGCCGGAAGTCCAGCCTGCCGCCCTTGAGGGTCAGGGCCGCGCCGGTCCAGGAGCGGGTCAGGTCGCGGCCGTCGAGGCGTACGGCGTCGACGTACTGGTGGGTGTCGTCGGCGTCGGGCGCGGTGATGACGATGTCCGTGCGGCCCGGCCGGTCCAGGACCGCTTTCGGGAAGAGGGGTGCGCCGAGCAGCAGGTCGGCGCTGCCCGGGGTGCGCGGATAGATCCCGAGGGCCGAGAGGACGTACCAGGCGGACATGGTGCCGAGGTCGTCGTTGCCGGGCAGGCCCTTGGGACCGGTTCCGTAGGCGGTGTCGAGGATCTGGCGGACCGTCGCCTGGGTCTTCCAGGGCTGTGCGAGGGAGTTGTAGAGCCACGGCGCGTGGATGTCGGGTTCGTTGGTCGGGTCGTAGCGCAGCGCGTCGCCGCCCCGGACCGACCACGCCCCGTCCGCCGTGTGGAAGAAGCCGTCCAGGCGGGTGGTGGCCGTCTCGCGGCCGCCCATCGCCTCGGCCAGTCCCGTCACGTCCTGCGGGACCATCCAGACGTAGGCGGCGGCCGAGCCCTGCGCGAAGCCGAGGTCGCTCGCCGGGTTGAACGGGGTCACCCAGGAGCCGTCGAGGTTACGGGCCTGGATGTAGCCGGTGGCGGGGTTGAAGACGTTGCGCCAGTAGGCGCCGCGTTCGGTGAAGGTCTTCGCCTCGGTGGTACGGCCGAGCAGTGTCGCCCACTGGCCGAGGGCGGAGTCGGCGACGGCGTCCTCCAGGGTCTCGGCGGCGCCGCCCCAGCAGTGGCACGCGTCCTGGGCGGCGTAGTGGGAGGTCATGTACTGGGCCAGGTTGGGGCGTTGGCCCACGCACTGGCCGGGGCAGCCGGCGTCCGAGAGTTCGTCCGCGTCGGGCACGGTGGCCTGGTGGACGAGGGAATCGAAGGCGCCCTTGTAGTCGAAGTTGCGGACGCCCATGGCGTAGAAGGTGGCCAGGGTCGCGGCGGACGGGTCGCCCGTCATGACGTGGGTGGCGCCGCTGATGTGCACCCAGCGGTCCCACACTCCGCCGTTCTGTTGGGCGAAGTTGTAGAGCGACTGGGCGAAGTCGCCCGCGACGGTGGGTTCCAGGAGGGCGAGCAGTTGGATCTGGGCGCGGTACTGGTCCCAGCCGGAGAAGTTGCTGTACTGCGCCCGCTGTCCGGGTGCCAGCCGGTGCACGGCCTGGTCCATGCCCCAGTAGCGGCCGTCCGTGTCACTGATCAGGTCGGGCTGCATGAGCGCGTGGTAGAGCGCCGTGTAGAAGGTCTGGCGGCGGGCGGGGGTGCCGCCGTCGAGGCGTACGGTGCTCAGTTCGCGGTCCCAGGCGCGGGCGCCGGCCTGGGCGACGTCGGCCACGCGCGCGTGCGGGGCGATCTCCTGGCGGAGGTTGGTCTCGGCGCCGGCGAGGCCGACGTAGGAGATGCCGATCCGCATGTGGACATCGTTGTCGGCCGCCGTGTCGAAGCCGATCCAGCCGCCGGAGCCGCGGCCCGCGCGGTCGGCGCCGGTGGCGTATCCCTCGCCTCCGGAGGCGGTCGTCGAGCCGGGTGAGACCGTGCTGTCGTGCCAGGTGCCGACCGAGGAGAAGGCGCGGTCGAAGGAGGCGCTGAAGTACAGCTTGTAGTAGCTCTTGCGGTTGTTGACGCCGCCGTTGGCGCGGCGTCCGCAGAAGGCGCCGGTGAGGACCCAGCCGGTGACCTTGTGGTGGGCGGTGTCGATGTCGACGTGCGCGTCCTCGCTGCCGTTGAGGGAGTTGGAGACGCGGAAGAGCAGGCTCGCCGGGCGGTCGGCGGGGAAGGTGAAGTCGGCGACTCCGGCGCGCTTGCCGACCGCCAGGTCGGCGGTGGCGCCGGAGGCGAGGCCGAGGGTGTAGCGGCCGGGGGTGGCCTTCTCGTCGGCGTGCGAGAAGTTCGACGCGTAGACGGCGTCCTTGGTGTCCGCCGAGGGCGAGGAGGTGACGTCGCCGACGAACGGCATGATCGGTACGTCGCCCGCCGCGCCGGGGTTGCAGCCCGCGCCGTTGACATGGGTGAGACTCAGGCCGCGGACGCGGGTGGCGCCGTACTCGTAGCCGTTGGCGGCGCCCGTGCTGGTCTGGTCGCCGGTGGTGCTGGTCGGGGACCAGGCGATCATGCCGCCCGGGAGGGTGGCGCCGGGGTAGGTGTTGCCGCCGTTGGAGGAGCCGATCAGCGGGTCGACGAGCGAAGAGAGCCGCTCGGCCGGGGAGTTGGCCGCGGCGGCGGGGAAGGGCGCGGATGCGGCGAGCGCGCTGGTGATCGCCAGGATCGCGACCTTGGTGCCCAATCGTCTCGCGGTGTGCGGGAGTTGCTGACGCATGCGGCAAGTCGCCTTTCGACAAAGGGACATGAGGTGTCGTGAGGCTAGGAGGGCATGCGATGGGACGGAAGAGGCGCCCGGATACGGGCGATGAAGCCCGCGTGAACGCTTCACCGAGCGCTTAAGTGGTCCTTAAGCAGGGGTTAAGCCCTCCGTCTCATCTCGTCTTCGCAGGTCAGGGCCGTGGCGACGGTTCACTCAACGGTTGGCCGGGGCGGTGCTCGTGCGTAACATCGGGGCCCGGCGGCGGTGCCGACGCGCAGCCTGAGAGCGCTCTCATCGTCGGCGCCGTCCGCTGCCGCACCCCAACTCGCCCGGAGGTCCCCCCACATGACTCCCCGTCATCAGCGCGCACTCGGCCGCCGCAAGATGCTCTTCGCCCTCGGTGGCGCGGCCGTGGCCGCTCCCGCCATCGCGGCGCTCGCCCCCTACGCCCTCGCGGACACCGGTTCGGCCGCGGCGGGCGCGCTCCCGCTGACGCTGGTCAACAACAGCGGCTCGTTCGACAACGCGAGCGTGCACGTCTACATCGTCGGAAACGTGGACGGCAAGCAGGTGCGGGTCGCTCCCGACGGGACACTCGCGCCGATAGCGCTCTCCGACAACGGCGCCGACGGCTTCACCGACTACGCGATCAGTCTGAACTCCGGTGCGGAGACGACGATTTCACTGCCGTACCTGTCGGGGCGCATCTATGTCTCGCTCGGTGCGAAGCTCAAGTTCAAGGCCGTGGCCGACGGCAACGGCAGCCCGGCACTGCAGTACCCGGCGGGCTGGGTGACGTCCGACCCCAACTACGGGGTGCTGCACGACTGCGCGGAGTTCACGCACAACGCGTCGGGCATGTTCTGCAACACGACGATGGTCGACATGTTCAGCGTGCCGCTGAGCATCCGGCTGACCGGCGCGCAGGACCAGACGACGGGGACGCTGCGCGACGGCGGGCGCGCGTCGGTGTTCGCCGCGGTGCGGCAGGTCGAGGAGTTCGCCCCGCTGCTCGTGGACGACACCCGGGTGATCGCACCGGGGCACGGCCTGGACGCGGGCCTGTTCGCCGCGGACTACTTCGCGCCGTACATCGACGAGGTGTGGAGCACCTACACCGGCAAGGACCTCACCGTCACCACGAACGCGGGCGCCTTCACCGGGCGGGTCCGCGCCGACAGGTTCACCTTCACGGGCCCCGCCTCGGTCTCGTTCGCGAAGCCGTCGACACGGGACGTGCTGTTCTGCGACGGCAACCTGGCCGCCCCGAACGACGGCACCACGGGCCCGGTGGCGGCCGTGCTCGGCGCGGGTTTCAACCGCTCGACGCTCCTGTCGAACCCGGCCCAGCCGACCACCGACGCCTCGGCCTTCTACGGGACCGACCTCACGAACCACTACGCGAAGGCGGTGCACGCCGCCACCGCCGACGGCAGGGCGTACGGCTTCGCCTTCGACGACGTGGCGGACTTCGCGTCGTACGTCCAGGACACGGCACCCACGGCGATCCGGCTCACGCTCACCCCGTTCTGAAACCGGAGAGGGCGGGAGCGCGGCCCCCGCCCTCTCTCGTTCCATGCCACTCAGTCCGACGGCCGCGTGCGCCGACGCCACCACGCGAGACCCGCGCCGATCAGCAGGATCCCCACCGCACCCGAGGCCGCCGAAGCGGCGATCAGGCCGGTGTCACTCGTGCCGTCGGCGGAGCCGGCCGGTCGCAGGGCGTTGCCCACCTGGTCGCGGACATTGTCGCCACCGGTCGCGCCCTTGGCGAGCGGGCCTCGTGAACCCGCGACGGGCTCGGCCAGGTAGGGGAAGGAGGTGCCGAACTTGTGGTCGTCGGCGTCGACCGCGTCGCCCAAGTCGTTCTTGGCGCCGACCAGTTCGCCCTCGACGACCTGGAGCGAGATGTCCACGACGTCGTCGGTGAGCCGGCGCCCGTTCGGGAAGCCCGCCTTGTCGCCGTCGAGCACACCGAGCCGTTTCGGCTCGGCGGCCGGCTCGATCGAGGTGTTCAGGCGCAGCATCTCCGCCGGTCGCACGTCCGGCGGCTGGTTGAGGCCCTTGACGCCCTTGAGGAAGACATCGACGAGATCGGTGCGCGGTGTCGCGGGCGCCTTGATCCCGTAGACGGACTCCATGAGCTTCGGCAGCTCCGGTTCGGTGACGTTCTTCAGGAACTGGCTGTCGTTCCACGGCGCGGACGCGTTGAACCTGTCCTTGTCCTTGAGCGGGTTGACGACCTCGTTGACCAGCGGGTTGCCCAGCCGCGAGACCTGCTCGAAGTTCCCCCGGGCGTTCTTCCGCTGTGTGGTCGACCAGATGCCGACGACCGGCTGCTGCTTCGACTCGGTGATCATGTCGGTGGGCAGTTGCAGGGCGACCGAGTTGACGTTGTAGCCCTTGAGGGTGTCGTTGCCGACCTCGGAGAGATCGCCGCCGTAGAGCAGGTCGAACACACGCAGGTCCAGGAAGAACGGGTCGTCCGCCTGGCCGGCGAACGTCTGGACCCCGTCGGCGAGTTGGCGGACTGCCTGGCGTCGCAGTGTGTCGTAGTCCGGCATGGATGCCTTGCCGACGTTCGACGGAGCCACCGGTATGTCGTCGGCGAGCTTCGTCGTCGACACGACGTTCTGGTTGTGCAGTTCGAGCAGTTCGATGTCGTAGGTCTGTGTGACGTTGAGGTCCGGGTCGTCCAGGCTGGTGACCGGGCCCGTGTTGTACAGGAACGTCTTCTTGGTCTTCGTGTGCGTCCTGAAGGTGTAGCGCAGCAGCAGTTCGCCCTGCGCGTCACCGTTGTTGTCGATGTGGATGTCGTACTGGGCGTCGTCCGCGAACGTGTAGAAGTTCGGGCCGCCCGCCGGGTCCTCGAACGGGATCCAGTTCGCGATGATCGTCGTCGTATCCGGTTTGTCCGGACTGACGAAGGCGTACACGTCCGTGTTGTCGTACCGGGGGTTTCCCGAGATCAGCGGTGCCTCCCGATGGCTTGAGGCGGAAGCCGCCCCGGGTTCCAGTGTGGCCACGCCGGCGGCTGCGAGTCCCCCGGCGGCCAGCGCACCTGCTACGAGGGTGGCGAGGCTCCTGAGCCTCGCACCGCTCCTGGAGATAGGTGTCATACCGTCCGTCCTCCATGCCAACTTCCCTGACGCTGGAGGATTCGGAACAGCCACCCCTCGCGGATTGGTGAATATCGACGGATCTGACCGATCTTTCGGTTGATCTACGGATTGATCACGGCAGGGCGGACGTCGCTCGGCGTGCGGGGCGGGTCCCGCCGTAGGAGCGTGGTGCTGTGGGAAAGGTGCGTGTGCGCGTGCCGCGCCGGAACCGGGAGCCGGCCCGGCGGGGGTGGCTGCGGGGCGCGCCCGCTCCCCTGTGGGTGCGGGTGCTGCCGGGTGTGCTGGTGGCCGGTGTGGGCGTGGCGACGCTGGTGAGCCCGAGCCCGCTCGACATCGGCTTCGTGCTGGGTGCCATCCCGCCGCTGGCCGGTCTGTCGTACGGTCCCGTGGCGACCGTGCTCTTCGGCGGGCTCAGCGTCGCGCTGCTGACCGTCCCGGCCTTCCACCTCAACGATCCGGGCAGTACGGACCTGCTGACGATCTGCTTCGTGGCGTTGCTGAGTGTGTTCATCTCCTTCGTACGCAGTCGTCGCGACGCCCAGCTCGACCTGGAGCGCACGGTCGCCGAGGCCGCGCAGCGGGCCGTCGCGCCCCCGTTGCCGGAGCGGGTGGGGGCGGTGCGGTGTGCGGGGCTGTACCGGGCAGCGCAGCGCGGGACGCTGGTCGGGGGTGACTTCTTCGACGTGCGGGACGGGCCGTTCGGGGTGCGGGCGGTGATGGGTGACGTACAGGGGCACGGGCTGTCGGCCGTGGCGACGGTGGCGTCGTTGCTGGGGGCGTTCCGGGAGGCGGTGCTGGACCGGCCGGACCTGGAGTCGGTCACGGCGCGCCTGGACCGCAGGCTCGTGGTGGACTCCGCGCGCTCGCCGCACGCGGAGCTGTTCGCCACGGCCGTACTGCTGGAGTTCTCGGCGGACGCGCGGGCGGTGCGGATCGTGGCCTGCGGGCATCCGGCTCCGGTGCTGCTGCGCGACGGGCGGGTCAGGGAGATCGGCGTCGTGCCGTGGACTCCGCTGGGTCTCGGTCTGGTCGATTCGGGCCCGCTCGGCGGTGTCACCGTGCCGCTGCTGCCCGGGGACCGGCTGTTCCTGGCGTCGGACGGGGTCTGGGAGGCGCGGAACGCCACCGGTGTCTTCTATCCGTTCGTCGACCGGCTGGCCGCGCTCGCCGACGGCGACTCCGGCGATCTGGCGGAGCGGGTGTGGGCGGATGTGCTGCGGTACTCCGAGGAGATCCGCGACGACGTCACGATGCTCGCGCTCACCCCGGACGCGGCACCCGCCGGCTGACGCTCACGCCCCCTCGTGCCCACCCTCCGCGTCGATGTGCGGCAGGACCCGGTCCAGGAACCGGGGTGTCCACCAGGCGTGCCGGCCCAGCAGGGTCATGACCGCGGGCACCATCAGCAGCCGTACGACCGTGGCGTCGATCAGCACGCTGACGGCCAGACCGAGGCCGAGCATCTTGACCACGATGTTGTCGCTGACGACGAAGGCCGCGAAGACGCTGACCATGATCAGCGCTGCGCAGGTGATGACCCGCGCGGTGATCTCCAGGGCGTGGGCGACCGACGCCTCGGCGTCCCCGGTGCGCAGCCAGGCCTCGTGGACGCGGGAGAGCAGGAAGATCTCGTAGTCCATGCTCAGGCCGAAGATGATCGCGAACATCATCATGGGCACGTAGCTCTCGATGGGGACCTTGCCGGAGACGCCCAGCGCGGGGCCGCCCCAGCCCCATTGGAAGACGGCGACGACGACACCGTAGGAGGCCGCGATCGAGAGGACGTTGAGGACGGCGGCCTTGACGGCGACGAGGAGGCCGCGGAACACGGCGAGGATGATCAGGAAGGCCAGGGCGACCACGACGCCGATGATCAGGGGCAGTCGGCTGGACACGATGTCGCGGAAGTCGACCTGCGCGGCCGTGGTGCCGGTGACATAGCCCTTGGCGGAGGTGCCGGAGACCGCGTCCGGGAGGGTGTCGTGGACGAGCCGGTTGGTGAGGTCGGTGGTGTCGGCGCTCTGCGGGGACTGCTTGGAGTAGACGGTGCCGACGAGGACGTCCCCGTCCTTGGTGGTCGTGAGCGGGGTGACCTTGGCGGCGCCCTGCACCCCGTCGAGGGTCTTCTGCGCCTGGGAGGAGAGAGCGGAGCGCTGCGAGGACGGGACGCCGCTCTGGTCGACGACGACGGTGAGCGGGCCGTTGGAGCCGGGCCCGAAGGCGTCGGTCATCAGGTCGTAGGCGCGCCGGTCGGTGAACGAGGTGGGGTCGGCGCCGTCGCCGATGTGGCCGAGCTGGATCGAGAAGACCGGGATCGCGAGGACGACCACGGCGGCGACGCCCGCCGCGAGGAAGGTCCACGGCCGGTGTTCGACGCGCTGGGCGTAGCGGTGCCAGGTGCCCGTCGGCTCGGTGCCCGGTTCGGCGTCGGTCTCGGCCACCGGCCGCCGCACCCGGTAGCGGTCGATGCGCTTGCCGATGAGCCCGAGCAGGGCGGGCACCAGGGTGAGCGCGCCGATGACCGCCGACACGACCGTCACCGCTGCGGCGAGCCCGAGTTTGCCGATGAAGGGCACGCCGGACACGAACAGTCCGGCGAGCGCGATGATCACGGTGCAGCCCGAGACGAGCACCGCCCGGCCGCTGGTGGCCGCGGCCTGTCCGGCGGCGCGCACCGGATCCGTGCCGTTCATGAGGTTCTGCCGGTGGCGGGTGATCAGGAACAGGGCGTAGTCGATGCCGACCCCGATGCCGATCATCGTGGCCAGGGTCGGTGACACCGTCGCGAAGGTGAACGCGGCGGCCAGCAGTCCGAGGCAGGCGAGTCCGCCGATCACGCTGATCAGTGCGGTCACCAGGGGCATCGCGGCGGCGATCACACTGCCGAAGCCGATCAGCAGGACGACGATCGCCACGGCGAACCCGATGAGTTCGCTGACCCGGTCGTCGGCGGCGGGCCGGGCCAGTTCACCGAGCGGGCCGCCGTACTCGACCTGGGCGCCGGCGGCGCGCAGCGGTTTCACGGAGTTGTCGACGCCGTGGAGGTAGCCGTCACCGAGGGTGGACGGCTGGACGTCGAAGCGGATGGTGATGTAACCGGTCTTCGCGTCGGACGACAGGGGCCCCACGTTCTGCCCGGAGGACGTCGGTGGCTGCGTGCCGGGCTGGGGCAGCGGGTTCTGCACCGACAGGACGTGCGGGAGCTTCTGCAGGTCGCCGACCGTCTCGGACATCTGCGAGTTCAACGAGGTGAGCTGCTTGTCCTTGTCGTGCAGCACGATCTGGCTGCCGTAGCCGCCGGCCGCCGGATCGTGCTCCTTGAGCACCTGCAGACCGTGCTGGGACTGGACGCCGGACAGCGAGAAGTCGTCCGAATAGTCGCCCCCGAAGGACCTGTTGAGGACCTGGAGCGCGGCCAGCGCCACCAGCCAGACCACGATGACGATCACGAAGTGCCGGGCGCACCACTCCCCCAGCCTGCGCAGCACCCCCTTGGCTGCGGCCCCGCTGCCCCCTGCACTGGAATCCGTGGGCGTCATGACCTCGGCCTTTTCCGCCAGGGGACATTTCCGACATCCCCATTAGACGCCCGTTGGATCACTCCGGCATCTCGGGCCCGCGCTCAGGCGGCGGTCAGCCCACGTCCCACAGGAACCGGTGGGTGTGGATGCCGAAGTACGGGAACGACTGGACGTTCCGGACCCCTTCGACCGGCCGCACCACGTCGTTCACGAAATCCAGCAGGTCCCGCGGTCCGGGGGCGACCACCTCGGCGAAGAGATCGAACCCGCCGGAGGTGAGCACGGCATACACCACCTCGTCGCGCAGGGCGAGTTCGTCGGCGACCGCACGGGGGTCGCCGTCCACCTCGATACCGAGCAGCGCCATGGCCTGGCCGCCCATGGCCATCGGGTCGGTCACCCCGACGACCTGAACCGCCCTGGAATCCAGCAGGCGTTGGAGCCGCTGCCGTGCGGCCGACGCGGACAGGCCGACCTTCGGTCCGAGATCGGCGTAGGCGATACGTCCGTCGGTCTGCAACTCGCGCAGGATGGCCCGGTCGATGTCGTCCACGTGCCTGCTCCCAACTTCCTTTGTCAGTGCATCAGTTCGGCGAGCGCGTCGGCGAGGACCCGGGTGTGGGTGTCGACGTCCTGCTCGGTGGTGTCGGGGCACATCAGCGCCATGTTGTGGAACGGGGTGAGCAGGATGCCCCGGTTGGCGAGATAGAGGTGGAGGAAGTCCTCCAGCTCCGGGTCCCCCGCCGCCTCCGACTCGGTGCCGGTGCGCGGGGCCGGGAACGCGAAGCGGTACTCGCTGCGCGCGCCGAGACGGCTCACCGTCCAGGGCAGCGCGTGGGCGTCGATACCCTGCTGCACACCGGCGGCGAAGCGTTCGGAGAGCTTCGTCATATGGGCGAACGCCTCGTCGGTCAGGACGTGTTCGAGCGTGGCGTGCATCGCGGCGACGGAGAGCGCGTTGCCCGCCAGGGTGCCGCCGACCCCGCCCATGTCGACCAGGTCCAGGTCGGCACGGCCGAGCAACCGGTCGGCGAGTTCGGCGGACAGGCCGTAGGCGCCGGCCGGGATGCCGCCGCCGATCGCCTTGCCGATGGTGAGCAGATCGGGTTCGAGGTCCCATGCCGCGGTGCAGCCGCCCGGTCCCGCCGAGAAGGTGTGGGTCTCGTCGATGATGAGCAACGTGCCGTGGCGCCTGGTCAGTTCGCGTACGGCGGCCAGGTAGCCGGGCTCGGGGAGCACGATGCCGATGTTGGTGAGCGCGGGTTCCATGAGAACGGCGGCGACGTCGCCGTGCGCCAACTCCCGTTCCAGCTGGGCGGGATCGTTGAACTCGGCGACACGGCTGGTGAGCGTGACATCGCAGGGGGCGCCGACGTTGCCGGGACGGGCTGTGCCCTGGCCGTCCGGTCCTACGACGATGAGCGACTCGTCGACGCTGCCGTGGTAGCTGTAGCTGTTCACCAGGATCTTGGGGCGGTCGGTGACGGCCCTGGCGAGCCTGATCGCCCAGCGGTTGGCGTCGGTCGCCGTCAGCGAGAAGCTCCAGCGGGCCAGCCCGAAGCGGCGGGTGAGTTCGGCGCCGACCCACTCGGCGTCCTCCGTCGGCAGCATCGCCGTGGCCCCGCCCTGCTCGGCGAACCGGCGCCGCACCGCCTCGGCCACCACCGCGGGCGAGTGACCGGCCATCGCTCCGGTGTCACCGAGGCTGAAGTCGACGTACTCGTGCCCGTCGATGTCGGTGACGCGGGCGCCCCGGGCGGTGTCGAGGTAGCGGGGGAAGGCCCCGGCGGTCTTGTTCATCCAGGTCATCGGCACCCGTCCGAAGAGGTGATCGGCACGGGCGTAGGCGGCCTTCGAACGCGGGTTGGCCCGATCCGCCTCGGCGCGCTCGCGGGCGAGGAGGTCCTGGAGGCGGGTGCGGTCCATGGGGTACCCCGGTGGTGTCGGCGATGGAATGTCTGGACGGTACGACAGAAAATGTGATGTGAGCAAGATATGGCGGCGGATTCCGCAGCTACGACAATCGATTCACGCGTACGCCGGCCCGCTGACGGACGTGGTCGGGCCTCGCCCCGTACCAGGCAGTCCTGCGGACCCTGGACCCGACTCCGTCGGCTTTCGACCGCCCGCGCACCGAGTAGGTCAACGGGTGGGGGGTGACCCTGCCGACAGGCTGAGGTCCGCCCACGGATGGAGCAAGTCCCGCCCGATCTCCGGGAGTTCGGCCACGCCTGTCAGCCGCATCGTCTCGACCAGCTCCGCCGTGAGGTCACCGATGAGGCGGCGCACGCCCTGGGCACCGGCCAGGGACAGTGCCCACAGGGCCGGGCGGCCGACGAACACCGCGCGGGCGCCCAGGGCGAGCGCGGTGAAGATGTGGGTCCCTCGGCGCAGTCCGCCGTCCACGTACACCTCGGCGCCCGTCCCGGCGACCGCGTCGACGACCTCCGGCAACGCCCACGCGGTCGGGATCAGTCCGTCGAGCTGGCGGCCGCCGTGGTTGGAGACGATCAGACCGGCGGCACCCGCGTCCACGAGAGCGCGGGCGTCGTCACCGCGCAGGACGCCCTTGACGACGACCGGCAGGCCGGTCAGGTCCCGCAGCCAGCCGATGACGTCGGGCCCCAGGTCGGGCGCGTGCTCGGCGGCCTCCCGGTCGGGGGTGCCGGTGACATTGCCGTAGAGGTCCTCGGGGCCCACGAAGTCGGCGACATGTGCGCCGGGTCTGCCGTGGGAGCCGATGACGGGGGTGTCGGCGGTCAGTACGACCGCCCGGGCCCCGGCCGCCACCGCACGCCGGAGCGTCTCCTCGGTCAGGGAGCGGTCGCGGGCCACGTACACCTGCACCCACCAGGGCGCGCCCGTGGGTTCGAGCGCCGAGAACGGGACCGCGGTGTTGGAGGTCACCGCGAGCAGCGAACCGGCACCGGCCGCGCCGAGCGCGGTGGCCGCCTCGCCCTCGGGATGCGCTCGGCGTTGCAGGGTGCTCGGGGCGACGAGGACCGGTGTGCCAACTGCCGTGCCCAACACGGTCGTCGAGGTCTCGCACCGCGACACGTCCCGCAGGATGTGCGGACGCAGGCGGAACCCGTCCCAGGCCGGGGCGGCCTCGGCGGCGCTGAGACCCTGGCCCGCGCCCCTGCGGAAGTAGGCGTGGATCTCCGGCGGCAGAAGAGCTGCCGCCTCGTCCTCGATGCCGTCCAGCCAACGCGCCACGCCCGTCATACCGCTCCCCCTCGTGTGCGATACACCGACCCCAACCACTCAACTCCCTTTCCCCACACGCCATTTCAGACAGTTGGCGCAGAAGTGAACAGAGTCCGGTCGGTTTCGAAGGGAAGTCCTGTGACACCGCCCGAGAGCGGTCGATGACGGTGTGTACTGTGCTCCGGGCGCCCCGCCTCAGGGGCCCGAACTCAGCCCTGCCCGACTGCGCTTGGACTCGATTCGATGACCGAATTACCGGACCTGGTGACCGGTGCGCTCGCCGCCGGCACGCTGTCCGCGCTCGTGCTCGGTGCCGGGCTGCTGCGGTCACGGCGTCAACGCGCCCTGCAACGCGAGGAGATCGCCGAGCTGCGGGACCGACTCGACGGCGTTCAGGCGGCGTTGGCGGCCGAGGTCGAGCATCTGGCGATGCAGCGGGTACCGGCCGCCGCACGGCAGTTGACCCATACGCGGGTCGCCGTGCCGGGGCCGGCGCAGCCGCAGTTCATCGGTTCGCCGCTCGGGATCGCCCTGGAGAACGTGCTGAGCGCGCTGCGTTCGGAGCTCACCGCGCAGCGCACCCGCGTCGACGCCGCCGCACAGGCCGGGATGCGGGGAGCCACCCGGGAGATCCAGGCCGCGCTGTACCGCTTGCAGGACGCCCTGCGGACGCTTCAACAGCGGTACGACGACCCCGAGTTGACGCAGACCCTGTTCATGCTGGACCACGAGAACGAGCAGTCGCTGCGCCGCGCTCAGGTGGCGGCGGTCGTGTGCGGGGCCTGGGTCGGACTCGCGCGTGAGGAGTCGCACCTCGTCGAGGCGGTGACCGGCGGCCAGGCGCGGCTCGCCGGATACCACCGGGTGGGGGTGCACAACCATCTCGAAGCGGGCACCGCGCTCGTCTCGCACGCCGTCGAACCGGTCGCCGTCATCGTCGCCGAGCTGCTCGACAACGCGCTGCGGCACTCCGCGCCGGACACCGACGTCGTGGTCAACCTGGAGCACGTGCATCACGGCGCCTGTGTCACCGTCGACGACGCGGGGCTCGGCATGACCCAGGACGAACGCGACCACGCCCGGCGGATGGTGGCCGGTTCCGACCCGATCCTGCTCACCGACCTGGGCGACCCGCCCCGCATGGGGTTCGCGGCGATCGGCCGGCTGACCCGGCAGTTCGACCTCGGCGTGGACGTGTCCTCGCCTTCTCCCTACGGCGGCGTACGCGCGGTCCTGCGGATCGACAGCCACCTGCTCAGCCGTATCGACCCCGAGCGGCAACCGCCCGCGGCCAGCGCCCCGCGCTCGACCCGCCGGGCCGCCGCCCCGGCCCACTCCTACGGCTCCGAACGCGACGTGCGGGCCGGGGCCGAAGTGTCCGGTCACCAGGCCGTACCCGACGCCGGAGGCCTGCCGCGCCGACGCCGGCGTACCCCGGGCGGCGCGCCGGCCGCGCCGGAGGCACCGCTGCCGGCGCGCTGCCCGGAACAGGCCGCCGCCGCTCTCGGCGCCCTCCAGTCCGGCACCGCCGCCGCGCGCGCCGCGAGCGACGGCGCCGGGGTCGCCGTAGGAGAGAGGCCCCTGGAACCCGTAGAACCAGAGGCAGTTGTAGCGCACGACATCGGTCGGCTCGATCGGAACGACTACGAGGGGGGAGCGGCTAGATGATCAGCCGCGATGGGGGCGACACGGCCTGGGTGCTCGATCCGATCCTGGAGGTGCCGCACGTGGTGGCCGCGGTACTGCTGACCCGGGACGGGCTGGTGCGGGGGTACACCGACGCGCTGTCCCAGGCCTCGGGCGAGCGGGTGGCCGCGATCACCAGCACGGTGCAGGGGGCGTGTCGGACCGCCGCGGCAGCGTTCGCGGACCGGGAGAGGGCCGAGATTCGGCAGGTGGTCATCGAGTCCGACCACGGGTACGTGCTCATCGTCCCGACGGATCACGGGACTTGCGTGGCGGCCTACGGCGACGGCGAGGTGCGCCTGGACCTGCTGGCGCACCGGGTGCACTCGCAGGTGGCGCGGCTGGGAGAGAAGGCGATGACCTCCGCTCCACGAGAGGTCGACGGCGGCGCACCGGCATGACCGGCCGTCGCGGCGGCCGTCCTCTGGTTCCCGCGTATCTGTCGACCGGCGGTGTGGCCCGGCCGAGCCGCCCCCAACTGGAGCGGCTGACCGTGCTCAGTGGCAGCGGCGAGCCCGTCCCGGCCGGCCTGGCCGCCGCCCAACTCGCCCTGCTGGACGCCCTGCACGGCGGTTCGCTGACCGTGCTGGAGGCGGCGGCCCTGCTGGAGCTGCCGGTGTCCGCGGTGCGGGTCCTGGCCGCCGGCCTCCTCGACCGGAGCCTGCTGCTCGCCCGCGCCCCGATCCCGCCCGCCGAACGCTTCGACCCCGACCTGCTGAAGAGAGTGGCCGATGGCCTACGCGCCCTCAAGCACCCCTAGCGGCATCCATCTCCCGGACACCGCCCGCGAGTTGGTCAAGATCCTGGTCGCGGGTCCGTTCGGGGTGGGCAAGACGACCCTGATCGACTCCGTGTCCGAGATCCGGCCGCTGCACACCGAGGAGCGGCTCTCCGAGGCGTCCGTCCACGTGGACGATCTGGACGGGGTGCGGGAGAAGACGGCGACGACCGTCGCGATCGACTTCGGGCGGATCAGTCTGCCGGGCGGGATCGTGCTGTATCTCTTCGGTACGCCCGGGCAGGAGCGGTTCCGGGCGCTGTGGGAGGACATCGCGTACGGCGCGCTCGGGGCGCTCGTCCTGGTCGACGGCCGCCGCATCGACGCCTCGTTCGACGTGCTCGGGCTGGTGGAGGAGAGCGGGCTGCCGTACGCCGTCGCGTTCAACACCTTCCCGGACGCGCCCCGGCACCACACCGAGGAACAACTGCGGGCCGCCCTGGACCTGGCGCCGGGCACCCCGCTGGTGACCTGTGACGCCCGGGACGCGAACTCGTCGATCGACGCCCTGCTCGCCCTGGTCCAGCATCTGATCGACCGCGACCCTCCGGAGCACAGGTGACCACGACTCCCCTCACCCGTCCCGTCCGACTGTGGGAGGACGGTTTCGCGCGCGATCCCTACGGCCACTACGCCGCCCTGCGGGCCCAGGGCCCGGTCGGCTGGGCCGAACTCGCCCCGGACGTACCGGCGTACGTGGTCATCGAGCGGCGGGCCGCGCTGGACCTGCTGCGCGACACGGACACGTTCTCGCACGATCCCCGGCCGTGGGAGACGACGGTCGCCGAGGACTCCCCGGTCCTCGGGATGATGCGCTGGCGGCCCAACTCCCTGTTCGCGGACGGCGCCGCGCACGTCCGCTACCGCGCCTCGCTGATCGACGCCTTCGAGCGGATCGAGCCGCACGACCTGCGGGCCCGGGTGCACCGGGCGGTGCATGTGCTGGTGAGCCGGATCGGACCGCGCGGAGAGGCCGACCTGGTGGGCGACTTCGCCCGGCCGCTGATGGCGTTGGTGTTCAACAGCCTCTTCGGGCTGCCCGACAGCCAGAGCGAGCGGCTGGACCGGGCACTGGGCATGATGATGGAGGGCGGTGCCCAAGCGGCCGAGGGCGAGGCCGAGTTCGGCGGCTACGTCCTCGAACTGATCGCGGCCAAGGCCAAGGCGCGGGGCGACGACCTGCCGAGCTGGCTCCTGGACCATCCGGCCGGGCTGAGCCCGGAGGAGGTCACCTGGCAGGTGTTCCTCACCCTCGGCGCGGGCCACGAGCCGACCGCGAACCTGGTGTCCAACGCGCTGTCCCGCATCCTCGGCACCTCGGTCTACTACTCCACCCTGACCAGTGGGGCCCGCCCGGTCATGGACGCCGTGGCGGAGGTCCTGCACCACGAGACACCGCTCGCCAACTACGGCATCCACTATGCCCGTTCGCCCGTCACGTTCCACGGCGTGTGGATCAGACCGGCAGTACCGGTCGTCGTCTCGTACGGCGCGCTCGCGCACTTCGCCGAGCAGGAGGTCGTCAACGGCCGGCATCCGAAGGACGCCTCGCACCTGTCGTGGTCGGCGGGCCCGCACGCCTGCCCGGTCAAGCAGCACACGCTGCTCATCGCGACGGAGGCGATAGAGCGGCTCACGCTGTGGCTGCCCGACCTCCGACCGGTCCTGCCCCGCGAGCGGTTGACCTGGCGGCCCGGCCCCTTCCACCGCTCTCTCACGTCTCTGCCCGTCCGGTTCAGCCCCCGCTCCCCCGACCAGCCAGGAGACCAGTCGTGACCGTGACCGACCGCATCGCGCTCGACCCGTTCGGCGCCGACATCGCCGCCGAGAGCGCCCGGCTGCGTGCCCTCGGCCCGATCGTGCCCGTCGAACTCCCCGGCGGCATCCCCGCCTGGGCGCCCACCGACCACGACACCCTGAAGCAACTGATGCTCGACCCGCAGGTCAGCAAGGACCCCCGGCCGCACTGGAAACTCTGGCCCGAGATCGGCGAACACCCCTCCTGGGCCTGGGTCATGAGCTGGATCGGCGTGACCAACATGCTCTCCGCCTACGGCCCCGACCACACGCGGCTGCGCAAGCTCGTCGCACCGAGCTTCACCCACCGGCGCACCGAGTCGATGCGGACCCGGGTGGAGGCGATCACGGCGGAACTCCTCGACGCGGTGGCGGCCGGCGACGCCGAGGTGGTCGACATCAAGGCGGCGCTCGCCCACCCCCTGCCGATGCGTATCATCTGCGAACTGTTCGGCGTGCCCGACGAGTTGGTGGACGACACCAGGCACCTGATCGCCTCCATCATGGACACCTCCGACCCGTCCCCGGAGCGCGCGGCGTCCGTGCAGCACCAGATCGGCACGGTGCTGTCCGCGCTGATCGCCCATCGCGGCGAGCACCCCGGCGACGACCTCACCAGCGAACTGATCCGGGTGCGCGACGAGGACGGCGACCGGCTCAGCGACGAGGAACTGCTGTACACGCTGCTGCTGGTGATCGGCGCGGGCTTCGAGACGACGGTCAACCTGATCGGCAACGCGATCGTCGCCCTGCTGGGACGCCCCGAGCAACTGGCCGCCGTACGCGCCGGCAGGATCGGCTGGGACGCGGTCGTCGACGAGACCCTGCGCGTTCACCCGTCCATCGCCTCGCTGCCGCTGCGGTTCGCGGTCGGTGACCTCACCGTCGGCGAGGTCACCGTGCCGGCGGGGGACGCCATCCTCACCACGATCGCCGCGGCCGGCCTCGATCCCGCCCACTACGGTCCCGACGCGGACGTCTTCGACGCCGCCCGCGGAGCCGACGACCACCTGGCCTTCGGCATCGGTGTGCACCGCTGCATCGGCGCGCCGCTCGCCCGGGTGGAGGCCCTGACCGCGCTGCCCGCGTTCTTCGAGCGCTTCCCGGACGCCCGGCTGGCCGTCGACGCGGACGAGTTGCGCCAGGTGCCGTCGTTCATCGCCTTCGGCTGGCAGGAGGTGCCGGTCCGGCTGCACGGCTGAGCCGGGCACCCGGTCGACAGGCGCTGGAACCGCCCCGCCGCGGCCTCGGAGGAGGGCCGCGGGCGGAGCCGGTCCTGCCCGGGTTCGGGGGAGAGTCCCGAGCGCTCTTGTCGGCTTCCCCCGATTCGCCGGGGTACGCCCGGCGAATCGGGCATCGGACGGTGCCCGCGCGACGACCCGCACGGGCACGGCATAAGCTCGGCGGGTGGCCAAGTACTTCGACGTGCATCCCGACAACCCGCAGCCGCGCACCATCTCCCAGGTCGCGGACAGTGTGCGCTCGGGTGCGCTGATCGCGTACCCGACCGACTCCTGCTACGCGCTGGGCTGCCAGCTCGGCAACCGTGACGGCATGGAGCGGATCCGTACGATCCGGCATCTCAACGACCGGCACCACTTCACGCTGGTGTGCCAGAACTTCGCCCAACTGGGCCAGTTCGTGCACATCGACAACGACGTGTTCCGCGCCATCAAGGCCTCCACGCCCGGCAGTTACACGTTCATCCTCCCGGCGACGAGGGAGGTGCCGCGCCAGTTGCTGAACGCGAAGAAGAAGACCGTGGGCGTCCGCATCCCCGACCATGTCGTCACCCAGGCGCTGCTCGCCGAGCTGGGCGAGCCGCTGCTGTCCAGCACCCTGCTCCTGCCCGACGAGGAGGAGCCGATGACCCAGGGCTGGGAGATCAAGGACCGGCTCGACCACGTGGTGGACGCGGTGGTCGACTCCGGGGACTGCGGCACGGAACCGACCACGGTCATCGACTTCTCCAGCGGCGAGGCCGAGATCGTCCGCAAGGGGGCGGGGGACGTCTCCCGCTTCGAGTGACCCCGGCGAAGGGCCCGCGATCCGGCGTGCCACGATGATCGGACACGCCGCGCCGGACCGGCAGCCGGCCCGGCGCCGATCCGCTGGGAGGCACCCCACCATGACCGCCGTACAGGGCACAGCCGTGGACATCCCCACCGAGGACGGCATCGCCGACGCCTATCTGGTGCGTCCCGGCGATGAGCTCCCCCGTCCGGCCGTGCTGCTCTACCAGGACGGCTTCGGGCTGCGCCCGCACCTGAGGTCGATGGCCGACCGGCTGGCCGGGTCCGGTTACACGGTCCTCGTCCCGAACGTGTTCTACGGGCACGGCCGCGCGCCGGTGGTCGAGCTCCCCGAGTTCATCGATCCCGAGGCGCGTCCGGCGATCTTCCAGCAGCTCGGCCCGCTGATGACGGGGCTGACGCCCGACCTGATCAGGCGGGACGTCGGCGCCTATCTGAACTGGCTGACCGACTCACCGCTGGTCGCCGACGGGCCGGTCGCGGTCACCGGGTACTGCATGGGCGCCCGGCTGGCGCTGTACACCGCCGGCGCCTACCCGGACCGGGTGGCCGCGGTGGCCGGTTTCCACGGCGGGCGGCTGGCCACCGACGAGCCGGACAGCCCGCACCTGGCCGCCGAACACATCACCGCCGAGGTCTACTTCGGCCACGCCGACCAGGACCACTCGCTGCCCGAGGAGCAGATCAAGCGGTTCGAGGACGCGCTCACCGCGGCGGGCGTCCGGCACCGCTGCGAGGTCTACCCGGGCGCGGAGCACGGCTACACGCAGGCCGACACCTCGTCGTACGACGCGGCGGCCGACGAGCGTCACTGGGCCGCACTGCTCGACCTGCTGAAGCGCACCTTCTGATCGAAGACCGCCCCCTCCGATCCAACCCGGGCGCCCACGGCATGAGTTGCCGTGGGCGCCTTTCGTTCCCCGCATTGACATGGACGTGTCTCGGCGCGACTCTGAGAGCGCTCTCAGATAGGTACGGACCAATTCCGTACACCCCCCACACGGAGGTGAGGAGTGCTCATCCGACTCATGCGTCGCATGGGTGCCGCGACCGCGGTGGCCACGATGCTCGCGCTGGCGACACCACTGACGGCGGACGCCGCGGTGCCCGCCACCATCCCGCTGAAGATCACCAACAACTCGGGCCGCGGCGACGCGGTCTACGTCTACGACCTGGGCACCAACCTGGCCACCGGCCAGCAGGGTTGGGCCGACGCCAACGGCACGTTCCACGCCTGGCCGGCCGGAGGCAACCCGCCCACGCCGGCACCGGACGCGTCGATCCCGGGACCGGCCGCCGGGCAGTCCAAGACCATCCGCATCCCCAAGTTCTCGGGCCGTATCTACTTCTCCTACGGCCAGAAGCTCGTCTTCAAGCTGACCACCGGCGGCCTGGTGCAGCCCGCGGTGCAGAACCCGACCGACCCGAACCGCGACATCCTCTTCAACTGGTCCGACTCCGGGCTGTGGATCAACAGCACCCAGGTGGACATGTTCTCGGCGCCCTACGCGGTCGGGGTGCAGCGTGCCGACGGGACCACGGCCTCCACCGGGCACCTCAAGTCGGGCGGGTACACCGGGTTCTTCAACGCCCTGCGCGGACAGCCAGGCGGCTGGGCCAACCTGATCCAGACCCGGTCCGACGGCACGGTCCTGCGAGCGCTCTCACCGGGGTACGGGGTGGAGACCGGCGCCCTGCCGAGCACGGTGATGGACGACTACGTCAACCGCGTCTGGTCGAAGTACTCGACCTCGACGCTGACCGTGACACCGTTCGCCGACCAGCCGAACACGAAGTACTACGGCCGGGTGTCGGGCAACGTCATGAACTTCACCAACAGCGCCGGCGCGGTCGTCACCAGCTTCCAGAAGCCGGACGCGGCCAGCATCTTCGGCTGCTACAAGTACCTCGACGCGCCCAACGACCTGGTGCGCGGGCCCATTTCGCGCACCCTGTGCGCGGGCTTCAACCGCTCCACACTGCTGGTCAACCCCAACCAGCCGGACACCACCACGGCGAACTTCTACCAGGACGTGGTGACCAACCACTACGCCCGCAAGATCCACGCGCAGATGGCCGACGGCAAGGCGTACGCGTTCGCGTTCGACGACGTCGGCGCCCAGGAGTCCCTGGTCAACGACGGCAACCCGCAACAGGCCTACCTGACACTGGACCCGCTGAGCTGAGGGAAACCGGAACCCGAACACCCCGCACGCCTGGGAGCGCGTGCGGGGTGCCGGACTCACGGGTGGATCGGACGCATCGCGCGGATCAACTGGTCGTCAATGCCGTGTCGTCGACGACGAAGCTGGTCTGCAGCGAGGAGTCCTCGACGCCGCTGAACTTCAACGCCACGGTGGTGCCGGCGAAGGAGGACAGGTCGAAGGTCTTCTGCGTGTACCCGGTGGCCTTGTTGAGGTTGGAGTAGGTGGCCAGGGTGGTGGATCCGGCGGTGACCGTCAGCTTGTCGTACGCGGTGCTGGTGGTCGTCTCGGCCGTGTCGATGTGCAGATAGAAGGTGAGCGTCGCCTTGCAGCCGCTCGGTACGGCCACCGACTGGGTCAGCGTGTCGGTGTGGGTCGAGCCGTAGCCGTCCAGCCAGGCGTAGTACGAGCCGGCGTGCGCGGCCTGACCGGTGTCGTTGGTGATGACTCCGCTGGTCGCGGTCCAGGTCGTGTTGCCCGACTCGAAGCCCGCGTTGCCCAGCAACTGCGTCGAGGTGCAGGTGCCTCCCCCGCCGCTGGAACTCACGGTCCAGGTGAAGGACGCGGTGCCACTCGCCCCGGTGCTGTCGGTCACGGTCACCGTGGTGCTGTAGGTGCCCGCCGTCGTCGGAGTACCGGTGATGGCGCCCGTGGAGCTGCTGATCGACAGGCCGGTCGGCAGTCCGGTCGCCGCGTAGGTCAGGGAGCCGCTGTTGGTGCTGCTGGCCGAGACCTGCAGGCTCACCGCGGTGCCGACGGTGGAGGACTGGCTGCCCGGGTTGGTCACCGTGACACCGCTGGTCGGCACGGTGATGTGGCTGCCGACGTTGATGCCCGCGAAGGCGTTGCCGACTCCCGCGTACTGCGCGGAACTCGTGCCGTACAGCGCTGCCGCGGCGTTCAGCGCGGCGGTGCGCGCCGAGGCGTAGTTGGTGCTGGACGTCATGTACGTCGTCAGCGCCTTGTACCAGATCTGCAGAGCGGCGGCCCGGCCGATACCGGCGACGGCCACGCCGTCGGAGGTGGTGCTGGTGTAGGTGGTGCCGTTGATGACCTTGGTGCCGCTGCCCTCGGAGAGCAGGTAGAACATGTGGTTCGCCGGGCCCGAGGAGTAGTGGACGTCGAGGTTGCCGACGCCGGAGTACCAACTGTCCGCGGAGCCGCCGTCCTTGCTCGGCTTGTCCATGTAACGCAGCGGCGTGCCGTCGCCGTTGATGTCGATCTTCTCGCCGATGAGGTAGTCGCCGACGTCACTGCTGTTGTTGGCGTAGAACTCGACACCGGTGCCGAAGATGTCGGAGGTCGCCTCGTTCAACCCGCCCGATTCACCGGTGTAGTTGAGCCCGGCCGTGTTCGAGGTGACGCCGTGGCTCATCTCGTGGCCGGCCACGTCCAGCGAGGTCAGCGCGTGGGTGGAGCCGGAACCGTCGCCGTACGTCATGCAGAAGCAACTGTCGTCCCAGAAGGCGTTGACGTACGCCGTGCTGTAGTGGACGCGCGAGTACGCGGCGACGCCGTCGTTCTTGATGCCGCTGCGGCCGAAGGTGTTCTTGTAGAAGTCCCAGGTCTCCTGGGCGCCGTAGGCGGCGTCGGCGCCGGCGGTCTGGGTGTTGGAGCCGGCACCCGTCCCCCAGACGTCGTCGGCGTCCGTCATCAGCGTGCCGGTGCCGGACGTGGCGTTGTTGAGGCTGTACGTCTTGTGGCCGCCGCGCGTGGTGTCGTAGAGCTGGTACGTCGAACCGGACAGCGTGGTGCTCAGCGAGACCGTGCCGCTGTACTGGGTGTTGCCGGTGCCGGTCTCGATGCCCTGGAAGCGGGAGAGTTCCTTGCCGGTGGTGGCGTCGGTGACGACGTGCAGCTGGCTGGGGGTGCCGTCGTCCTGGAAGCCGCCGATCACCGTTTCCCAGGCGAGCCTCGGGGTGCCGTCGCCGGCCCAGATGACCTTGCGGGCGCTGTCGGTGCTCGGCGCCTTGGCGTCCAGGGTCTTCGCCGTCGTCAGGGCCTTGGTCTCGGCGGCCGACTTGGCGATGGACGCGGTGGTCGAGGGGACCGTGAGGGTGTGCTTGTTGTTGAAGGTGGCGCTCACCGTGCCGGTCGCCCGGCTGGCGGGCGGGGTGTGCACGACGAGATCGCCGCCGAGCACGGGGAGGCCGGCGTAGGTGCGCTCGTAGCGGGTGTGGACGGTGCCGTCGTTGTCCTTGACGACGTCCTTGACGACCAGCTTCTCCTTGGCGCCGAGGCCGAGGGTGCGGGCGGTCGTCGCGCTCTTCGCGGTGGCGCTCTTCACCAGGGCGGTGCGCTGGGCCGGGGTGAGCTTCGCCTCCAGGCTGCCGGTGAGCAGCGGACTCGGGTGGGGGGACGCGGGCTTCGCGGTCGCGGGCACCGACTGGATACCGACGGCCAGGAAGGCGGCGGTGGAGACCAGGGCTCCTACCGCCATCCGCTTACGGGGAATGCGTCTCACTCGTACTCCTCCTGCGACGACCGCGGACGCGGCCGGTGACAGACCGGGCAGCCGGGTCTGCTGTCCGGGCAGAGCTGAGCCGTGCGGGACTGGGAGAACTTTGACCAATCCGTGGAGGATCCGTGGGGGTGGCTGCGTGGAGGATGACAGCGTTGACCCGTCCATGTCACCCTGCTTCCGGGCAGTCGAGGGTTTTCCCTCTGTCGCGGATTCCCGACCGCCAACTCCCGCCGGTCCGGCGGCACTTGGCTGATACGGTCCGATCATGCCGCGCCTGGTGGAGGTTCCTGGGTACGTACGGTTCTGGACCGCCTCGGCGGTCTCGGCGTTCGGTTCGCAGGTATCGGGGCTCGCGCTGCAGATCCTGACCGCCGTCACCCTGGGCGCGTCCGCGACGGACGTGGGGCTGGTCAGCGCGGCCCGTTGGGCTCCCTATCTGCTGTTCGGCCTGGTGGCGGGGGTGCTGGTGGACCGTTGCCGGCGCAAGCCGGTGATGGTGGCGATGGATTTCGGCAGGGCCGCCCTGCTCGGTGCGATCCCGCTGCTGTACGCCCTGGACCGGCTCGGCATCGCCGCACTGTGCGCGTGTGTCTTCGCTTTCGGGACACTGTGTCTGTTCTTCGACGCCGCCAACCACTCCTACGTGCCGCGGCTCGTCCCCAAGGAGCTTCTCAACGCGGGTTATGCCCGGGTGGGGCAGGCCGACGCGGCGGCCGGGTCGACCGGACCGCTGATCGCCGGCGTGCTGATCAGGCTCGTCGGCGCGCCGCTCGCCGTGCTCGTGGACGCCGTCAGCTATCTGGTGTCCGGCCTGCTGCTCGGTTCGGTGCGGGCCGACGATCCCGTGCCCGATCGAGACGCGCGGCTCGGTGTGGTCCGCGAACTGCGTGAGGGGGTGGCCTGGGTCTACCGCCATCGCACCCTGGCGTCCATCGCGCTGACCTCGCATCTGATGCTTCTCTTCAATACCGTCGTGAGTACCGTCTTCGTGGTCTTCGCGCTGCGTGAGCTGAGGGTCGGGGACTTCGGTCTGGGCGTGGCGTATGCCTGCGCGGGCCTCGGTGGAGTGCTGGGCGGCGCGTTGTCCGCACGGGTGGCGCGGAGGTTCGATGTCGCCGTCACCTTGATCGCCGGCCGTCTCCTCGCCGCCGTCGGCTGGCTGCCGCTGGTCCTCGCCCAGCGCGGGCCGTGGGCCCTGGCCTCGGTGTCGTCGGCCTTCTTCGTCGTCTCCTTCGCGATCGCGGTCGAGAGTCCCGTGGAGATGGGTTACCGCCAGGCGGTCACTCCCGACCGGCTGCGCGGGCGGATGAACGCCACGATCCGCTCGTTCAACTGGGGGATGGTCGCGGTCGGGGCACCGCTGGGCGGCCTGCTCGCCGACCGGGTCGGCTACCGGTTCGCCCTGTGGGTGGGCCTGTCCGGAGCGGTCCTCCAGGCCCTCCTGCTCGCCGTGTCCCGCACCCGCGAGGCCCGCGACACGGATGCGGCAGAACCTGCCCCGACCTGCGCGGTATGACGCCGGTCCCGGCCGCCGGTACGCACCGAAATGCGGCTCGCGGGAAGGCGGGGGATGCTGGGAGGGCCAACGCACGTCCGAAGGAGGACACCCATGTCGTTCATGGACAAGGTCAAGGGAATGCTGGGTCAGCACCCCGACAAGGCCAAGCAAGGCGTGGACCGGGCGGGAGACATGATCGACGACCGCACGGGCGGCAAGCACGCCAAGCAGGTCGACATGGCGCAGGACAAGGCCAACGACTACATCGACCGCGACAAGCCGCAACAGCCCTGACCGCTTCTGTCCCCGTATCGACCCCGTTGCGACCGAAGTAGCCTCCCGAAAGCTGAGAGTTGGTCGACTTCCGGTGTGAAAAGGTTGCGCGGCTGGGCCTCGATCCATACATACTCCCTCCACAAGAAGCCAGAACTCTGGGGGGAGTTGGCTCATGCAAGGCACGATCGACGGGTTCCGTTATGGTGCGGTGACCCCGGTGGCGGCCTATCTGATGGCCTGTCTCGGAGGGGCTCTGGGACTGCGCTGCGTGGTGCGGTCCCTGCACAACCAGCAGTCGTGGAAGGCCGGTTGGCTCGCGCTCGGCGCGACATCGATCGGCAGCGGCATCTGGACGATGCACTTCATCGCGATGATCGGTTTCCAGGTCGAGGAGACCCGGATCGGCTACGACGTCGGCCTCACGGTGCTGAGTCTGGCGGTGTCGATCATCGTGGTCGGCATCGGTGTGTTCGCCGTGGGCTACCGCGGCGCCACCACCGGCACACTGTCCGCGGCCGGCGTCATCACCGGTCTCGGAGTCGCCGCCATGCACTATCTGGGCATGGCGGCCCTGCAGTTGAACGGCACGATCGAGTACCGCACCACCACGGTCGCGCTCTCGGTGGTGATCGCCATCGTCGCCGCGACGGCGGCCCTGTGGGCGGCTGTCTCCATCCGGGGTTTCCTGACGAGTCTGGGCGCCAGCCTGGTGATGGGCGTGGCCGTGACCGGGATGCACTACACGGGCATGGCCGCCATGAGCGTCCATCTGCACGGCACCGGCGGGGCATGGTCGGGCGACTCGCCCAACTCCTTATTGCTTCCCATGCTGTTGGGGCCGATCGTCTTCCTGGTGCTGGCCGGGGTCGTCGTGATGTTCGACCCGCTGCTGGTGATGGGCGAGGGCAACTGGGACCGCTCCTTCGCCCACCACCCCGTCGCGGGTTCGGACACCGCCCGCAAGCAGCCCGACGCGTTCGTCGACACAGCGGGCCGACCGACCGCCGGTGCTCCGGGCCGGTACGAGAGCCCGCCCGCCCCGCCGGGCAGTCGCCGCGGCCGGGCCACCTACCGGGGCCCCGCCGCCCCACCGGCGAGTCCCCGAAGCGCCTACAGCGCCCCGCCCAACCCCTCACCCGGCCGCCAGGACCCGTACGGGACGCAGCGCCGGCGCCGGGAGTGGTGACCAACCGCGGGCGCCACGACCGGAGTTCGGTCGCCCGTACACCTCGATGAGGATGCGGGGTGATGCTGCCAAGGCCCTGCCGATCTCCCCGCCAGGTCTCGTTGTTACGGTGCACCGGTGTCTGAATCCTCACGTGATACTCCCGAGGGCGCCGGTTGGGGATCGGCGGAGCGCGGGGCGTACCAGCAGCTCATGCCGTCCCATGTCGACAAGGTCTCGTGGCTCGACCCCAAGACCCTGTGGGCCGCGCGCAACGGGGTGCTGGCGTCCTGGTTCGGGGACCCCACGGGCAGCACCCGAAGCCGTTGGGTGGCGCAGCGCACGGCCGCCGGCGCACCTGCCGACAAGGTGATCCGGCGCGATGACGCGGACACCTTCTCCTTCATGGTCATCGGCGACACGGGCGAGGGCGACGATCCTCAATACGCGGTCGTACCGGGCTTTCTGAAGGTGAGTCAGGGGACGGACTTCGCCGTCATCGCGAGCGATGTCATCTATCCCGTCGGCACGGCCGACGACTACGAGACCAAGTTCTTCCGGCCGTACCAGCACTATCCGGCGCCCATCTACGCGATACCCGGCAACCACGACTGGTACGAGGGCCTCGGCGGCTTCATGCGGGTCTTCTGCGACGACGCGCCCCCGCTGCCCGCACCGCGGTCGCCGCGCCCGCTGACGCGTGCCTGGTGGCGTGCACTGCTGTGGCACCGCCCCCGACCGTCCGATGGCCAACACCTGGACAAGGCTCGGGAGTTGCGGTCCTCTCCGCTGCAACAGGCCGTCCAGCCGGGCCCCTACTGGGCGATCGACGCGGGACCGGTGCGGATCATAGGCATCGACACCGGCCTGCTGGGCACGATCGACGCCGAACAGGGCGCCTGGCTACGGGAAGTGGCGAAGGGACCGACGCCGAAGATCCTGATCACCGGCTCGCCGCTGTACGTGGACGGCGAGCACCACCCCTGCGCCATCGAGGGCGGCGGTACGGTCGACGACATCGTGAGCGACCCGGCCCATCACTTCGTGGCCGCGATAGGCGGCGACATCCACAACTACCAGCGGTATCCGGTGCGGTTGGCGGACGGCCGTACGCTCCAGTACGTGGTCGCGGGCGGTGGCGGCGCGTTCATGCACGCGACCCACACCGTCCCGCGCGTGAACATCGCGAACGTCACCGAGCAGGACTTCCGCTGCTATCCGCTGCGCGGCGACTCCCTAGCCTTCTACAGCGGGCTGTACGGACGCCGGCTGCGGCTGCGCCGCTTCTTCACCCTCACCGAGGCCGAGGCGTCGGCCGTGATCTGCGAGCGCCTCGGCATCCCACCGACCCGTACCCCCGGCCCGCCGGTCCGCGTCACCCGGCGGATCCGGCTGGTCGCGAGTCTGCTGGGCGCGGGCGGGCGGCCCGAGCGCACCTCCCGTTTCCGCCTTCCGGTGCGCAAGATCTACACCCAGCTCTTCTCGCCGAGCTCGGTGACCTACAGCCCGCCGTTCTTCAAGTGCTTCCTGCGGCTGGACGTCACCCCGGAGGCGGTCCGCCTGCGCTGTTTCGCGGCCACCGGCAACCGCGCGCAGGAGATCGATCCGCCGGTCGAGGACGAGGTCGTCATCCCGCTGAACTGATCACACTCCCGCAATGTCCGGGTGCGACAATCAGGGCAGAATTGACGCACGACCGCTGGAGGAGCCCGTGCCGCCCACCTCACGCCCGTTGCGGAAGCTGGGATTCCTGACGATCGGCCTGTTCGACGAGGCAGATCCGCGCCGGGGCCACGAGTCGACGCTGGAGATCATCGAACTGGGCGAGCGGCTCGGCTTCGACAGCGCTTGGCTGCGCCACCGTCACCTCCAGTACGGCATCTCCTCCCCCGTCGCGATCATGGCGGCGGCCTCGCAGCGCACCAGCCGCATCGAACTCGGCACCGCGGTGATCCCGCTCGGCTGGGAGAACCCGCTGCGGCTGGCGGAGGACCTGGCGACCGTCGACATCCTGTCCGGGGGCCGCATCAACCCGGGTGTCAGCGTCGGCCCGCCGATGCACTACGACCAGGTCAAGGAGGCGCTGTACCCCGACACGGGCGACGCCGAGGACTTCGGCTACGAGCGGGTGCGGCGGCTCCTGGACTTCGTGCGGGGCAAGCCGGCCACCGACTTCAGCGGGGTCGAGGGCTTCGAGGTGTTCTCCGACCGGGTGCAGCCGCACTCCCCCGGCCTGGGCCGTCGTCTCTGGTACGGCGGGGCCAGCACGAGTTCGGCGAAGTGGGCCGGTGAGCACGGCATGAACTTCCTGACGAGCAGTGTCGTCAAGGCCGAAGGGCCGGACGAGTCAAGGGACTTCGCGGAGATCCAGCTCTCCCACATCCGCACGTTCCGCGCCCATCACCCCGACGGCGACGCGGCCCGTGTCTCGCAGGGGCTGGTGGTCATCCCCACCGACTCCGCGTCGCCCGAACAGCGGGCGAAGTACGAGGAGTTCGCCCGCAAGCGCACCCCTCGCACCGCGTCACCGCAGGGTCCGGCCCGGCTGATGTTCGCGCCGGACCTGGTCGGCACCTCGGAGGAGATCGCCGAACTCCTGCACGCGCACGCCGCGTTCAGGGAGGTCGACGAGGTGGCGTTCGCGCTGCCGTTCACCTTCGAGCACGAGGACTATGTGCAGATCCTCACCGACATGGCGACGAGGCTGGGTCCGGCCCTCGGGTGGCAGGACGCCGTCTGACCTCACCAACGGCCGGGCTCGGTACCGACGATGGGCTCCGACGGCTTGCCGTCCACCCCGACCGGTATGTCGCCGGTGAGCATCACGCGGTGCATGGTCCGGGGAAAGCCGAGGTGGGCGTTGTCGCTCGGGGCGAGATGGATGGTGGCCCGGTTGTCCCAGAAGGCCACGCTGCCCGGCTCCCAGCGGAACCGGACCGTGTACTCGGGCCGGGTCGCCTGCGCGAGCAGCAGCTCCAGGATCGCGGCGCTCTCCGCGCGGGAGAGGTCGGTGATCTGCTCCAGGTAGTAGCCGTTGACGAACAGCACCCGCTCCCCCGTCTCCGGATGCACCCGTACCAGCGGATGCACCGAGGCGACCTGGTGGTCCAGCAGATGGCGGACGTACGCGTCGTCGCCGGGCCGGGGCTGGTAGCCGACGCCGAGCCGGTGCTCGGCCCGCAGTCCGTCCACGAACTCCCGTACCGGCTGCGACAGTCCGGCGTAGGCGGCGGCCAGGTTCGACCAGGTGGTGTCGCCGCCGTACGGCGGGACGGTCTCGGCGCGCAGGATCGTCGCGGCCGGCGGGTCGACGCGGGCGCCGTGGTCGCAGTGCCAGCCGCGCAGCAGGGTGTGCCGGCGCCGCTCCAGCCACTCCTCGTGCTCCATGCCGAACCGGCCGCCCAACTCCAGCCGGTCGGCGGTCGTTTCGACCTCGGGGAAGCCGGTGGGTGAGGCGCTGCCGCGCCGCCCGAGCACGACCGGCTGCCCGAACCGCCGCGCGAACGCCACGTGTCCGGCGTGATCGAGCCGTTGGTCCCGGAAGAACACGACCTTCCAGCGCAGCACCGCCGCGCGGATCGCGGCGACCACGGCGTCGTCGAGGTCGCCGGCCAGGTCGACACCGGTGATCTCGGCGCCGATGTGCCCGGCGGCCGGCCGCACCTCCATGCCGTCCACCCGTGTCGGCTCGTCCGTCGTACCGCTGTCCGTCGTCATGCGTGCTCCGTCGTCGTACGTGCCCGGTCGGTCGTCCCTTCCGGGTCGTACCCAGGTCGTACCGGTTCCAAGGAAGATCGTGACAGCGATCACCGTGGGCGGCGACCGGGCTGCCGGCCGGGCCTGGTTCAGCGGCTCGTGGCGCGCGCGGGCCCGGGGGCGGTCCGGCGGTGGATCGGTCCGCCTGGCGTGAACCACCCGGCCTTCTTGCGGACGGGCGGGGACGGGTCGGCGTCGCGGGCGCGGGTCAGGGCCGCGAGGGCGTCCGGGCGGCTGTGCACCCACAGGCCTACGAGTTCGACGGCCCTGGCCCGCACCTGGGGGTCCGGGTCCCGCTCCAGGAGCCGGATCGCGCGGGGCAGCAGCGCGACGCGGTCCGGGAAGCAGGCCTGCGCGTCCGGCTTGCACCGGTCGCAGGACAGGGCGTGCACGGCCGCGATCCGCACGCGTGCGTCGGGGTCGTCGAGCCGGGCGGTCAGGTCGTCCACGGCGTCCGGGACGAGCAGCTCGTCCAGCAGCTTGCAGCACTGCTCGCGCACCCGCGGGTGCGCGTGGCGCAGCCCCTGGCGGACGGCGGGTACGGCATCGGGTCCGCGCCGGAGCAGCTCGCGGAAGGCGCCGGGGCGGCGCGGCTCACTGCCCAGCGCGTCGACGAGTGCGGTTTCGGGGATGGCGGTCGGTGACATCGGGGTTCCTTCCTTCCGCCTTTCCGCCTTTCTGCCACGACGAGTCTGCGCCCCTGAACTCGGCCCTCACAAAGCCTTTTCCATCAGGCCGGACGGCCCTGCCTCGCGGGCCGTGGCGTCGGCTGCCCATACTTGGTGTACCGCACAGTCAAGGGAAGGTCGACCGTGATCAGCATCCCGACGCACACCCTCAACGACGGAACGAAGATCCCCGCCATCGGCCTGGGAACCTGGCCGATGGACGACGCGACGGCCGAGGAGGCCGTCGACGGCGCGTTGCGCATGGGCTATCGCCTGGTGGACACGGCCACGAACTACCGCAACGAGACCGGCGTCGGCCGTGGCATCGCCCGCAGCGAGGTGCCGCGCGAGGAGATCCTCGTGACGACGAAGCTGCCGGGACGCCACCACGGCTACGAGGAGACCCTCGCGTCCTTCGAGGAGTCCCGGGCGCGGCTCGGCGTGGAGTACGTGGATCTGTACCTGATCCACTGGCCGCTGCCCCGCGTCGGCAAGTACGTCGAGTCATGGAAGGCGATGATCAAGCTCCGCGAGGAGGGTCTCGTCCGGTCGATCGGCGTCTCCAACTTCACGCCCGAGCACATCGAGCGGTTGGAGAAGGAGACCGGTGTGCTGCCCTCCGTCAACCAGATCGAGCTGCATCCGCTGTTCCCGCAGGACGAACTGCGCGCCTTCGACGCCGAGAAGGGCGTTCTCACCGAGAGCTGGAGCCCTCTCGGTCGCGGTTCCGAGCTGCTCGGCGACCCCACGGTGCTGACGGTCGCGGAGGCCTTCGGTGTGACGCCCGCGCAGGTGGTGCTGCGCTGGCACACCCAACTGGGGGCGCTTCCGATCCCCAAGTCGGCGGACCCGGACCGGCAGCGCGCGAACCTCGACATCTTCGGCTTCGAGCTCGGCCCGGCCCAACTGGCCGCTCTCTCCGAGCACGCTCCGCAGCGCCTGGGCGGGGATCCGGAGACGCACGAGGAGTTCTGAGGATTCCGGGGAAGTTCGTGTTGTGGCTGCCAACTGCCCTTCCCTGCCTCTATGTTCACGGCGGATGCTCAGGATCTAGCCGAGAGGCCCTCGTATGCGCAACGCGTTCCGTACCGCCGTGACCGGGTCGGTGGCCGCCGCGGCCCTGCTGGTCGGCACCGCCGCCCAGGCGACTCCTGCGGGCCCCGGTGTCACCGCCCGGCTGATCAGCCAGACCACGGTCGGCGACACCGACTACACCCTGCGCGAGATCACCATTCCGCCCGGCCAGGCCACCGGCTGGCACTACCACGACGGCCCCCTGTACGGCTTCGTCAAGCAGGGCACGCTCAGCCACTTCGACGCGAGCTGCGCCTCCGACGGCGTGTACCGGGCGGGGAGTCCCATCCAGGAGCCGGCCGGTTCGGGCAATGTGCACATCGGCCGCAACCTGGGGAGCACGCCTCTCGTCCTCGACGTGCTGTACGTCCTGCCGCACGGAGCCCCGTTCTCGGAGGACGCGCCGAACCCCGGCTGTCCCTTCGAGTGAGCGGTCCGGTCAGCGCGGCGGCAGCGGCTGTTCTGCCCAGATCGTCTTGCCGCCGCCGGTCTGCCGGCTGCCCCAGCGCTGGGTGAGCTGGGCGACGAGCAGGAGTCCGCGTCCGCCCTCGTCGTAGACGTGGGCGCGGCGCAGATGCGGTGAGGTGGAACTGCCGTCGGAGACCTCGCAGATGAGGGCACGGTCGCGGATCAGGCGGAGCTGGATGGGCGGTACGCCGTAGCGGATGGCGTTGGTGACCAGTTCGCTGACGACGAGTTCGGTCACGAAGGCCTCCTCGTCCAGTCCCCAGGCGGTGAGTTGCTCGGTGGCGGCCTGCCGGGCGCCGGCCACGTGCGAAGGGTCCGGTTCGATGTCCCAGGTGGCGACGCGGTCGGCGCCCAGCGCGCGGGTGCGGGCCAGCAGCAGGGCCACGTCGTCGCTGGGTTCCTCCGGCATCACGGCCTTCAGCACCGAGTCGCACAGCGCGTCGAGCGACTCGGCGGACGCGGTGAGCGCACGGCACAGTTCGACGCCGGCGTGGTCGACGTCGCGGTCGCGGTCCTCGATCAGGCCGTCCGTGTACAGGGCCACGGTGGACCCCTCGGGCAGCTCCAACTCGACCGCCTCGAAAGGGAGTCCGCCGACGCCGAGCGGTGGTCCCGCCGTCATGGCGACGAGGCTCGCGGTGCCGTCGGGGAGCACGAGCGCCGGCGGCGGATGTCCGGCGGCGGCCATGGTGAGGCGGCGGGAGACGGGGTCGTAGACGGCGTAGAGGCAGGTGGCGCCGAGCTCCGCGACCTCGTCGCCGGTGTCGTCCGTCGCGAGGTGGGTGACCAGGTCGTCGAGGTGGGTGAGGAGTTCGTCGGGCGGCAGGTCGACGTCCGCGAGCGTACGCACGGCCGTGCACAGACGGCCCATGGTCGCCGAGGACGGGATGCCGTGTCCGACGACGTCGCCGACGACCAGGGCGACCCGGCTGCCGGACAGCGGGATCACGTCGAACCAGTCGCCGCCGATGCCCGCGAGCGACCCGGAGGGCAGATAGCGGTGGGCCACCTCGACCGCCGCCTGTCCGGGCAGGCCCCGGGGCAGCAGGCTGTGCTGGAGGGCGAGCGCGGTGGAGCGTTCGCGGGCGAAGCGGCGCGCGTTGTCGATACAGACGGCGGCGCGGCTGGCCAACTCCTCGGCGAGTACGGCGTCGTCGGCCGCGTAGTCGTCCGGGTGGGCCATGCGGACCGCCACCGCCACGCCGAGCGTGGTGCCGCGCGCCCGCAAGGGCACCGCGATCATCGAGTGGACGCCCTCACGGTGTGAACGGCCTTCCGGGGAGCGCGCGTTGCGGTCCTCGACCCAGCGGACGAAGTCGGGTTCGCCGGCTTGGCTGCGCACCGCCCGCCCCTCGCGCAGGGCCTGCACGGGTGGCGAGGAGGGTGGGTGGCTGTCCATCTGCCCGAGGTGGACGGCGGCACCCGGTGTGCCCTCCTCGAGGGAGCCGTGGGCGACCCGGCGCAGCACGATCTCGCCGTCCAGGGCGGCTGGTGGTTCGTCCGCGCCGAGCACCCACGGCAGCAGGTCCACGCTGGCGAAGTCGGCGTAGCGCGGAACCAGCAGCTCCACCAGTTCCTCGGCGGTGCGCACCACGTCGAGGGTGGTGCCGATGCCGGCCGCCGCCTCGTTCAGCAGGGCCAGCCGCTGCCGGGCGAGATACTGCTCGGTGCTGTCGAACGCCGCGAGGGCGACCGCGGTCGGCTCTCCGGAGGCGTCCTTGAGGGGCCACATCTCGATGCTCCAGGCGTGCTCCCGGTTCAGCGCGGGGGCGCCCGCCCAACTGTCGTAGCGGACCGGCCGGCCCGTCTCGGCGACCAGGCGCAGATTGCGCAGGAAGCCCCGGCTGTGTTCGGCGTCCTCCACGCTCTCCGGGAAGAAGCGGCCGATCAGGACGTCCTCGGGTACGCCCATCACGCGGCAGGCGACGTCGTTGAGGCGGAGATAGCGCTGCTGGGTGTCGAAGACGGACAGGGACATCGACGCCTGCTCGAAGGCCTGCTCGGCCAGAGTGGGCGCGGGTGGAGCGGGCGGTTCGACGGTGAGGACGTATCCCTGCGGCGTACCGTCCGCGCCGAGCATCGCCGACGCCCGCACGTCGATCCCGAGCGGGGAACCGTCCCGGTGCCGCAGCACCACCGGGCCGGCGAGCGCGGCCACGGACGCGGCGGACGGGGGTTGGGCGAGGAGTGCCCCCACCGACCGTCCCACGGCCTCCTCGGCCGGGTATCCCGTCAGTGTCCGGGCACCCTCGCTCCACCCCGTCACGATGCCCCGGGCATCGATGACCGCCGCGGCGGAGGCCTGCTCCATATCGTCCAGGATGGTCCCTTTACCGCGCGGCATCAACCGCGATACGGCTTTTGCGGCCTCGGTGTCACTTCCGGTGGGCGCGGAGGGCGGCGAGGGCGCGGTCGGCGTGGGTGTTCATCCGGAGTTCGCTGGAGACGACCTCCAGGATCGTGCGGTCCTCGCCGATGACGAAGGTGGCCCGCTTGGTGGGCGCGAGCGAGAATCCGCGCTTCACGCCGAACCGCTCCCGGATCGCCCCGTCGACATCCGAGAGGAGGGGCATGCCGAGGGTGTGCTTCCCGGCGAACTCCTGCTGTTTGTCGACCGTGTCACCGCTGATGCCGACGGGTCGTGCGCCGACGGCCGCGAACTCGGCGGCCAGGTCCCGGAAGTGGCAGGCCTCGGCGGTGCAGCCGGCGCTCAGGGCGGCCGGGTAGAAGAACAGCACCACCGGCCCCTCGGTGAGCAGTTCCGTGAGGCTGCGCTCCGCGCCGGTCTCGTCCGGCAGCGTGAAGTCCTCGATCTTGTCACCGACGTTCGGGCGTCCCGTCACGACTGTCCCTCCCCATTGTTCTTCGCGACACTGCGCGCCCACAGTACGAGGGGCACTTGGAGCGGCAGCCGCCCGAGGGCCGCCGCCTTCTGCGGGGCCGGACGGTTGCGCCAGTCCACCGCCATCTTCACGTTGGCGGGGAACACCCCGACGAAGAACGCCGCCGCGGCCAGTGCGGCCGTACGACGGGTGCGCGGCGCCGCGATCCCCGCGGCCAGCGCCAGTTCGACGGCACCGCTCGCATACGTCCACGCCCGCGGTGTGCCCGGCAGAGCCCTCGGGACGGTCGCGTCGAACTGTCTCGGCGCCGCGAAGTGGGCGACCCCGGCAGTCGCCAACAGCCCGGCAAGCAGCAGCGACGAGCGTTCGGACCGTGGCACGGTTCCTCCTCTGGTGGCCTGGCGCGCGATATTACTCGACGGTAGGGAGGCGGCGGCGTCCAGGCCTGCTTACCGGGCTCTACTGCTTCGGTCTGACCTTTGATATGTTTCAAAACCAGACCGAAGAAGGGTCCACAGTCCATGGACTTCGAACTGACCGAGGACCAGGAAACGATCCGCAAGTCCGTCGCCGGACTGCTGCGCGACTTCGACGACCAGTACTGGATGGAGAAGGACCAGGCGCACGAGTTCCCGGCGGAGTTCTACGCGACCGTCGCGGGCGGCGGCTGGCTCGGGATCACGATCCCGGAGGAGTACGGCGGCCACGGCCTCGGCATCACCGAGGCCAGCCTGCTGCTGGAGGAGGTGGCGCGGTCGGGCGGCGGCATGAACGCGGCCAGCGCGATCCATCTGAACATCTTCGGCATGCATCCGGTGGTGGTGCACGGCTCCGAGGAGCTGAAGCGCCGCACACTCCCCCGGATCGCGAGCGGCGACCTGCACGTCTGTTTCGGTGTCACCGAACCCGGCGCCGGGCTCGACACCGCGAGCATCACGACGTACGCACGGCGCGACGGCGACCACTATGTCGTCAACGGCCGCAAGGTGTGGATCTCCAAGGCCGTGGAGTCCGAGAAGATCCTGCTGCTGACCCGCACCAGCAAGGCCGACGAGGTCAGCAAGAAGACCGACGGGATGACCCTGTTCCTGACGGACATCGACCGCGACCGGATCGACATCCGCCCGATCCCGAAGATGGGCCGCAACGCCGTCACCTCGAACGAGCTGTTCATCGACGATCTGCGCATCCCTGTCGAGGACCGCGTCGGCGAGGAGGGCCAGGGCTTCCGCTATCTCCTCGACGGCCTCAACCCGGAACGCATGCTGATCGCGGCGGAGGCGCTGGGCATCGGCCGGGCGTCACTCGACAAGGCCGTCCAGTACGGCAAGGAGCGCGTCGTCTTCGGCCGCCCGATCGGCATGAACCAGGCCATCCAGTTCCCGCTCGCCGACTCCTTGGCCCGCCTCGACGCCGCCGAACTCGTGCTGCGCAAGGCGACCTGGCTCTACGACAACGGAAGGCCCTGCGGGCGGGAGGCGAACACCGCCAAGTACCTGTGCGCCGACGCCGGGTTCACGGCCGCCGACCGGGCCCTGCAGACCCACGGCGGCATGGGCTACTCCGAGGAGTACGGCGTGGCCCGCTACTTCCGCGAGGCCCGTCTGATGCGCATCGCGCCGATCAGTCAGGAAATGATCCTGAACTACCTGGGATCGCACACGCTGGGACTCCCGAGGAGCTACTGAATGACCGACAGCACAGGGCTGTTCGACCTCACCGGGCGGTCGGCGCTGGTCACCGGCGCCGGGGGCGGTATCGGTGCCGCGGTCGCCGAGGCGCTGGCGCGGGCGGGTGCCGCGGTCCTGGTGACCGACGTCGACGAGTCAGCCGCAGAGGCCGTCGTGGGGAAGATCAATGCCGCCGGCTTCACGGCGGACAGCGCCGCACTCGACGTACGGGACCGGTCCGGCGCCGACGCGGCGGTGGCACGCGCGGCGGCGCTCGCCGACGGGACGCTGCACATCCTGGTCAACAACGCCGGAGTCATCGCCCCGGCCATGTTCGACAAGCTGGAGGAGGACGCGTTCCGGCGGGTCCTCGACATCCATGTGATGGGCACCTTCCACTGCGCGCAGGCCGCGCTGCCGTTCCTGCCGGACGACGGGAAGGGGCGGATCATCAACGTCACCTCGTCGGCCGGCCTGGTCGGCACGCTCGGGCAGGTCAACTACTCGGCCGCGAAGGCCGGGATCATCGGCCTGACGAAGTCCCTCGCCCGTGAACTGGCCCGCAGGCGCGTCCTCGTGAACGCCCTGGCTCCGCTGGCCGCCACGCCCATGACGGAGACGATCCGGACCGACGAAAGGTTCGCGGCGCAGATGCTCGCCCGGATTCCGCTGGGCCGGTGGGCCGAGCCGGCCGAGATCGCGGGCAGTTTCGTGTTCCTGGCCTCGGACGCGGCCTCCTTCATCACCGGCCAGGTGCTGCCGGTGGACGGCGGCATGGTGATGTGACAGGCGGCGCGCGTGCTGTGTTGAATGGTTCAGCCAAAGAGGCCGACGAGCGCGATGAGCGCGATGAGCGCGGCCTGCGACGAGAGGCATGAACCTGTGCAGAGCGCCGAGCACCCTTCCCGCACCGTCCGGGGACGCGCCGGAGCCGGAGAGCCCCGGCCGCGCTTCGGCACGCTCACCGTCCCCAAGGCCTCGGACGTGCTGGCGGCGGAGGTGCGCGAGCGGATCCTCTCCGGGGAGTTCACCGAGGGCATGGCACTGCCGCCGGAACGGCAGCTCGTCGAGCAGACGGGGCTGAGCCGGGCGACGGTGCGCGAGGCGCTGCGCATCCTGGAGGTCGAACGGCTCCTGGAGATCAGGCCGGGCCGCGGGGGCGGGGCCTTCGTGCACCGGCCGGGCCGTGAATCGCTCGCCGACACCGTGCGGTTGGTGATCCGGGGGCAGCGGATCCGCCTGGAGGACCTGCACGAGACCCGGGAGGCGATCGAGCCGGCGTGCGCGGCGCTCGCGGCCCGGCGACGGACGGACGCCGACCTCGCGGAACTCGACGACGCCCACGCGGACCTCGTCGCGGCGGGGGAGGACATCCAGCGCTTTCTGCGCGCCAACATCCACTGGCACAACGCGGTGGCGCGGGCCGGCGAGAACGAGCTTCTCATCGGGTTCATGAGCGCTCTCTCGCAGTCGATCCACGCGGCCACCAACATCGAGCAGTTCATGGACGCGGACATCCGCAGGCTCACCGCCCGCGCCCACGCCCGGATCACCGAGGCGATCCGGGACCGCGACAGCGAGGCGGCGATGCGCCGTATGACACGTCATGTGTGCGGCTTCGCCCGGGCCGCGGCAGAGGTGGACCGGCGGGACGGCGTAGAACTCACCGATCCGGAGAACTGAGCCAGGACAACCGGCTCAGGAGAACTGGACCAAACGAACCCGAGAATGTGATTCTCTTCTTGGTGCAACCCCATTGACAGTTTCGGTCTGACCTTTAATACCATCACGGTATGAGCAAGGTGAGTCCCGTCCTGACCGTGGCCGCCGACGGAGACGTCCGCATCGTCACCCTGAACCGCCCCGACCGGCTGAACGGCGTGTCCGAGGAACTGCACCGACGGCTGTCCGAGGTGTGGCGCGAGCTGGCGGACGACACGAAGGCGCGAGCCGTCGTCCTCACCGGCGCGGGCCGGGCGTTCAGCGCCGGCGGCGACTTCGACCATCTCCTGCGCCACCACACCGATCCGGAACTGCGGGAGCGGTCCATCCGGCTCGACCGCACCATCCAGACCGAGATGATCCGCTTCCCGCTGCCGGTGATCGCCGCCGTCAACGGCCCTGCGGTGGGCCTGGGTTGCAGCCTCGCCCTGGCCTGCGACCTCGTGCTGATGGCCGAGGACGCCTATTTCGCCGACCCGCACATCTCGGTCGGCCTGGTGGCGGGCGACGGCGGAGTGACGCTGTGGCCGCTGCTCACAAGCCTGCTGCGGGTGAAGGAGTACCTCTTCACCGGGGATCGCATCCCCGCCCCCAAGGCGGTCGAACTGGGCCTCGCCAACCGCACGGTCCCGCCCGACGACCTCATGCGCGAGGCGCTCGCCCTGGCCCACCGGCTCGCGGCCCAGCCCGCCGAGGCCCTCCGCGCCACCAAGCTGGCCCTCGCCGCCGTCGTCGAGCAGGTCTCGCGCGGCGGCATGGAGGCCGCGCTGATGGCCGAGCGGGCCACGATGACCAGCCCCGACCACATCCGCATCATCACCGAGCTCGCGACCCGTGCCGAGCGGCGCGCGAACCCCCCTGAGGAGCGCTGAGCGTGGAGCGCGAGGAGTTCGTCCTGGTCCGCGACATGGTGCGCGCACTGGCGACCCGGTACGGCGTGACCTCTGCGGACGAGATCAAGCCGTCGACCCGGGCGGCCGCCCAACAGGCCCTGGAAGAACTGGGTTTGAGAGAACTACGGCGCTCGTCTCCCCCGGCGGCGACCTCCCAGGAGTGCGCGCTGCTCGCGGAGGAACACGGACGCCGGCCGCTCACCACGTCCCTGCTCGGTACGGTCCTGCTCGCCCCGGAGCTGCTCCGGCTGCTCGGCGCCGACGCCTCGCACACGACACCCACCGTCGCGTTCACCCGCGAACTCCGTTTCCCCGGACGGACGCCGGCCGAACTCGTCGCCTGGGACAGCGAAGGAGCCGACAGCGCGCTCTGCGTCACCTCCGACGGGACCGTCACCCAAGTCGAGTTGGGCCCGGCGGCGCCGAGCACGGACCTCGTGCGCTCGTTGCGCACGGTGCCCTCGGGTGCTCCCGTGGAGGCCGTGGGCCGGCTCAGTGCCCCGGACCACCTCCGCTGGCAGGCCTACGCGTTGGTCGTCGTGACCGCTGAACTCGTGGGCGCGGCAGGCTCGCTGGTGGAGCAGGCGGTCCAATACGCCCAGGTCCGCCGCCAGTACGGACAGGCCATCGGTTCCTTCCAGGCCGTACAGCATCTCCTCGCGGACGCGACGGTCCTGGTGGAGGCGTGCACCAGTGTCACGCGCTACGCGGCCTGGTGCCTCGACAACGAGCACCCACAGCGGGCATTTGCGGCGGCACGTGCCGCCAAGGCCGAGGTCAACTCCTCGGCGCTGGACGCGATCTACGCCGGGATGCAGGTCTTCGGCGGCATCGCCCAGACATGGGAGCACGTCGCGCACCTGTATCTGCGGAAGGTGCGACTCGGTGTGACGCTGCTCGCCACGACAGCCGACCTGCTGCCCGCGCTGGCCGTACCGGAGGCGACGCGATGACCGACACTCCGCTGGACTTCGGTGACCCGGCCGATCTGGACCGGCTGCGGCAGGAGTTCCGTGCCTGGCTGTCCGAACACCCGCTCCCCGAGCGGCAGTCGGGCGAACCGGTACCGGTCTTCCTGCACCGCTGGCACCGGCTGCTGCACTCGGGCGGCTGGGTCGGCCTCGACGTCCCCGAGCGCTACGGCGGACGGGGCCTGACCGCCCTGCACCAGGTCGCGATCAGCGACGAACTGGGCGCCTGCCGGGCGCCGGGTGTCCCCCGGATCGGCTATCTCGCCCACGCGCTCCTGGAGTTCGGCTCGGAGGAACAGCGACTGCGGTTCCTGCCAAGGATGTTGGCCGGTGACGAGGTGTGGTGCCAGGGCTTCAGCGAGCCCGGCGCCGGTTCGGACCTGGCGGGCATGAGCACCTTCGCCGAGCGGCACGACGGCCACTACACGGTGCGCGGCCAGAAGCTCTGGACCAGCTACGCCCAGTACTCCGGCCTGTGTCTGCTGCTGGCCCGCACCGACCGCTCGGCACCGGCCCACAAGTCGATCTCGGCGTTCGTCCTGCCCCTGGACCGCGCCGGCGTGACAGTACGGCCGCTGCGCGCGGCCAACGGCGACGACGAGTTCTGCGAGCTGTTCCTGGACGACGTCCGCATCGAGGAGTCCGAGCGTGTCGGCGCCGAGGGCGTCGGCTGGGCGCTGGCGATGACGACGGTGTCGTACGAGCGCAACGCCCTGGACACCGGGCACATCTCGAAGTACGGGCTGCTCGTCGAGCGGCTGCGGCGCCATGCCGCCGAGCGGGCCGGCAGCCTTCCCGACGGTCTGCTGTCCCGGATCGGCCGGTGTGTCGTGGACTACGAGGTGCTCGTGGCGCATGCCCGTCGCCGTACCGCCGAACGTCTCGCCGGGCAGGTCGCGGGTCCGGAGTCGTCCGTGGACAAACTGCTGATGACGAGGACCGAACAGCGCCTCTATGACACGGCACTCGAGGTCTTCCCGGCCGAACTCGTCGAGGGCGGCGGCGAGTTGTTCGGGGACTACCTCTACTCCCGTGCGGCCTCCGTCTACGGCGGCACCTCGCAGATCCAGCGGAACATCATCGCCAAGCGGATCCTGCGTCTCCCCTCGAACGGCTAGCCCTGGAGCCAACTGATGCGCTACGACGACGAATTCCTGAGCATCCCCCACGTCATCAGACTGGCCGCCCGGCGCTTCGGGGACGCCACGGCACTCATCGACGGTGACCGCCGGTGGACGTTCCGGGAGCTGGAGCAGGGGATGATCGACGCGGTCCGCGCGACCGTCGCGCTCGGCGTCAAGCCGGGGGACCGGGTCGGGCTGTGCGCCCCCAACTCGGCGGAGTGGATCTTCGCCGCGCTGGGCATCCACGGTGCCGGGGCGGTGCTGGTTCCGCTCAACACCCGGTTCAAGGCACAGGAGATCTCGTACATCCTGCGCAAGTCGGAGGCGGCGGCCGTGTTCGCCTCGCCCTTCCTCGGCAACGACTACATCGGCGAACTGCGCAAGGCCGATCCGGGACTGCCGGCCCTCCAGAAGACGGTGTCGGTGCTCGGTCCGCAGGGCGCGGCCGAGTTGACCTGGAACGACTTTCTCGGTGCGGGAGAGGGCGTTCCCGCGTCCGTGGCCCATGAGTCGATCGACCGGTTGACGCCGGACGACGTGTCGGACGTGATGTTCACGTCCGGCACGACCGGCCACCCGAAGGGCGTGCTGCTCACGCACGGCCAGTCCCTGCGCGCGTACGGGTGGATGGCCGAGGAGTACACCTTCGGTGCCTCCGACACCTTCCTGGTGATCCCGCCCTTCTTCCACTGCTTCGGCTACAAAGCGGGATGGCTGGCCTCCCTCATGCACGGAGTGACCGTCATCCCCATGCCCGTCTTCGACGCAGGGCGGGCACTGGACCTCATCGCCCGGGAGCGGGTGAGCATTCTCCTCGGACCGCCGACCATCTTCCACGACCTGGTCAACCATCCGGACCGGGCCGACCACGACCTGTCGTCGCTGCGGGTGTCCATGACGGGGGGCACCACGATCCCGGAATCGCTGATCCGCGCCATGAAGACGGAGTTGTCGTTCGACATCGTGATGAGCGCCTACGGCCTGACCGAGTCGACCGCGCTGGTGACCACGACCCGGGTCGGGGACTCCGAGGAGACGGTCGCGCGCACGACCGGAAGTGCCATTCCCGGTGTTCAGGTCCGGATCGTCGCCCCCGACGGTCTCGACGTCCCGATCGGCCTCGACGGCGAGATCCTCGTGCGCGGTTTCAACGTCACCCGCGGCTACTGGGACGACCCCGAGGCGACCGCGGCGACGATCGACGCCGAGGGCTGGCTGCACACCGGGGACATCGGACGGCTCGACGACGACGGCAACCTCGCCATCGTCGACCGCAAGAAGGAGATGTACATCGTGGGCGGCTTCAACGCCTATCCGGCGGAGATAGAGAAGCTGCTTCTCGGCTGTGAGCACGTCCATCAGGTCGCCGTGATCGGCGTTCCCGACGAACGGCTCGGCGAGGTCGGCTGTGCTTTCGTCGTCCCGGATCCGGAGCACCCGCCGACCGAGACGGAAATCATCGCCTGGGCCCGCGAGAACATGGCGAACTTCAAGGTCCCCCGGCACGTCCGATTCGTCGACCAACTCCCGCGCAACGCCGGCCAGAAGGTGCTGAAGGACGAACTCCGCGCCGGCTTCAAGGCTGCGGGCTGACATGACGAGCACCGGGCCGCTGGCCGGAATCACCGTGGTGGCGTTGGAGCAGGCGATCTCCGCCCCCATGTGCACCCGCACGCTCGGCGACTTCGGCGCCCGGGTGATCAAGGTGGAGAACCCGCAGGGCGGCGACTTCGCCCGCCACTACGACGACGTGGTCAAGGGGTTGGGGGCGCACTTCGTCTGGGTCAACCGAGGCAAGGAGTCGGTTGCTCTGGACCTGAAGTCACCCGGCGGCATGGGCGTCCTGCACCGGCTGCTGGAGCGCGCCGACGTCCTCGTCTCCAACCTCACCCCCGGCACCACGACCAAACTCGCCATCTCCCCAGAGGACTTGAGGACCCGTCACCCCGACCTGCTGGCCGTCGAGATCGACGGCTACGGCCCGGGCGGCCCCCTCTCCCACAAGCGTGCCTACGACCTCCTGGTGCAGGCCGAGTCGGGCGCCTGCGCGGTGACCGGCCACCCCGGAGCGCCGGCCAAGCCGGGACCGCCGATGGCCGACGTGTGCAGCGGCCTCTACGCCGCCCTGTCGGTCGTCGCGCTGCTGTGCGGCAAGGAGCGCGGGGTCGGACCGGGCATGTCGTCCGTCGCGGTGAGCCTGTTCGACACGATGACGGAGCTGATGGGGTATCCGCTCACCTACACCCAGCACTCCGGTGTCGAACAGCAGCCGCTCGGCCTGAGCTCCCCCGCCGTGGCACCGTACGGCGCCCACCGCACCGCCGACGGCCACACGGTGATCCTCGGAACGACGAACGACCGCGAATGGCAGCGCCTGGCAAGGGAGTTGCTCGACCGTCCCGACCTCGCGGACGACGCACGGTTCCGGAGCAACGCCGGGCGGGTGGAACACCGTGCCCTGCTGGAGCCGGAGATCAGCGCCTGGTGCGCACGGCACCCCCTCGCGGAGGTGCAGGACCGCGCGGACGCGGCCGGGATCGGCAACTCCCGCTACAACACGACCAGCGACGTCATCGCCCACCCCCATCTGCGGGCCCGCGACCGGTGGCGCGAGATCGACACACCGTCCGGTCCGGTCCCGGCGCTGCTGCCGCCCCCGGTCATCGCCGGATACGACCCTCCGATGGGCGCGATTCCCGCTCTCGGCCAGCACACCGACGCCGTACTGGCCGAACTCGGCCTCACCGCCGAGGAGATCACCGTTCTCCGGACGCAGGGAGCGGTGCGATGAGCGAGCAGCCGGTGCTTCTCGCGAGCGACGCGGACGGTGTCCGGACCCTGACGCTGAACCGGCCGTGGCGCAAGAACGCGATCGATGCCGAACTGTGGGACGCCCTGCGCGCGGCGCTCTCCGCAGCGGGCAGTGACCGTACGGTGCGTGCGCTGGTACTGACCGGTGCCGACGGCGCGTTCTGCTCCGGTGCCGACATCCGCAAAGGCGTCAGCGACGAGCATCCCCTTTACCGGATGCGGACCTTGACCGAGGTCACGCTCCTCCTGCACGAACTGCCGATCCCCACCATCGCCAAGGTGAACGGTGTGGCGGTCGGCGCGGGCTGGAACCTCGCCCTGGGCTGCGACTTCGTCGTGGCCACCCCGGAGAGCACGTTCTCGCAGATCTTCGCGCGCCGGGCCCTGTCCATGGACTGCGGCGGCTCATGGCTGCTGCCCAAGCTGGTGGGGTTGCAGCAGGCGAAACGGCTGGTGCTGCTGGCCGAGACGATCGACGCCGAGGAGGCCCGCGACCTGAACCTGGTGACCTGGGTCGTGGACACCGACAAGATCGACGCCTTCGTGGACGACCTCGCCGCCCGGCTGGTGGCCGGAGCACCGGTCGCCCTCGCGCAGAACAAGGCACTCCTCAACGAGAACGCCGATCGCACCCTGCGCGAGGCCCTTTCCGGCGAGGCGCGGGCACAGGCCATGAACTTCGCCACGACGGACGTCCCGGAGGCGTACGCCGCGTTCACGGAGCGGCGCCCGGCGCGCTACACGGGCCGCTGGGCCGTGCCGAGGACACCGGCGCCCAAAGCAACGGAGGACACGTGATGCGTGAGGCAGTCGTGGTGGAAGCGGTCCGCACCGCCGTCGGCAAACGGAACGGCGGACTGGCCGGTGTGCACGCCGCCGACCTCTCCGCCGTCGTCCTGAACGCGCTCGTCGACCGCACCGGACTGGATCCGGAGGTGGTCGACGACGTGGTGTGGGGCTGCGTGGGCCAGTTGGGCGACCAGTCCAGCAACATCGGCCGTTACGCGGTCCTGGCCGCGGGCTGGCCCGAGACCATCCCGGGGACCACGGTGAACCGGGCCTGCGGATCGAGCCAACAGGCGCTGGACTTCGCCGCCCAGGCGGTGATGTCGGGTCAGCAGGATGTCGTGGTGGCGGGCGGCGTCGAGGTGATGAGTCGGGTCCCCCTCAGCGCCTCACGGGCCGGCGGGACGCCGTACGGCCCCCAAGTCCTCGCCCGTTACGAGGACTTCGACTTCAACCAGGGTGTCTCCGCCGAGCTGATCGCGCAGAAGTGGGGACTGGGCCGTGCTCTCCTCGACGAGTTCGCCGCGCTGTCGCACGAACGCGCGGCGACCGCGCAGGACGGCGGGGCGTTCGAGGCACAGATCGTGCCGGTGACCACCGACACGGGCACGGTGACAGCGGACGAAGGCATACGGCGAGGTACCAGCACGGACACTCTCGCCCGGCTGACACCGTCCTTCCAGGACGACGGCGTGATCCACGCGGGCAACTCCTCCCAGATCTCCGACGGTGCGGCGGCCCTGCTGGTGACGACCCCGGAGAAGGCTCGCGAGCTGGGGCTGACACCGCTCGTGCGCTACCGCGCGGGAGTGGTCACCGGTTCCGATCCGGTCCTCATGCTGACCGGACCGATCCCGGCGACCGAGAAGGTGCTCCGCAAGGCAGGCATCGGCCTGTCGGAGGTGGGCGTCTTCGAGGTCAACGAGGCCTTCGCGCCGATCCCGCTCGCCTGGCTGGCCGAGACCGGCGCGGACCCGGCCCTCCTCAACCCGCTCGGCGGCGCCATCGCGCTCGGGCATCCGCTCGGCGCGTCGGGCGCCGTCCTGATGACCCGGATGATCCACCACATGCGGGACCACGGAATCCGCTACGGCCTCCAGACGATGTGCGAGGGCGGCGGCACCGCCAACGCCACCGTCGTCGAACTCACTTCCTGACAGGGGATGTTGTGCGCCGAGACGTCTTCACCGACGACCACGAGGCGTTCCGCCGGCTCGCGCGGGACTTCATCGGCAAGGAGGTGGTCCCCCACTACGCCGAGTGGGAGGAGTCCGGTCGGCTCCCCCGCTCGTTCTTCGAACAGCTCGGCTCGCTGGGCCTGTTGGGCACGGCCGTCCCCGAGGAGTACGGCGGAGCGGGCCTCGACGACTACCGCTACAACGTCGTCCTCCAGGAGGAAGCCGCCCGCGCCCTGGTGACGTTGGGCACGGTACGCACCCAACTCGACGTCGTCCTGCCGTACTTCCTCACCTACGCCGACCGGGAGCAGCGCGCCCGCTGGTTCCCCGGTCTGGCGTCCGGGAAGCTGCTGACCGCCATCGCGATGACCGAACCGGGCACGGGATCCGATCTCGCCGGGATCCGTACGACCGCCGTCCGCGACGGGGACTCGTATGTCCTCAACGGCGCGAAGACCTTCATCACCGGGGGCCTGCTCGCCGACCTGGTGATCGTCGTGGTCCGTACGTCGACCGACCCGGACAACCGGCGCGCCGGGCTCACCCTGCTGGTCGTCGAGGACGGCATGCCGGGCTTCACGCGTGGCCGGGTGCTGCACAAGCTAGGCATCAAGGTGCAGGACACGGTGGAGTTGGCCTTCGACGACGTGCGGGTCCCGGTCGCCAATCGGCTCGGTGAGGAAGGTGCCGCGTTCGGCTACCTCGGCCGCAACCTGTCGCAGGAGCGGATGACAGTGGCGGTCGGCTCGGTCGCGCAGGCCCGTGCGGCCCTGGACACGACGATCGCGTACGTCAAGGAGCGCAAGGCGTTCGGGAAGACGGTCGCCTCGTTCCAGAACACCAAGTTCGAACTCGCCGCGGTGGCCGCCGAGATCGAGGCCGCGCAGGCGGTGCTCGACCGGGCGGTGCTCGAACTCGTCGCCGGTGAACTGAGCGGGCCGGACGCCGCCAAGGTCAAACTCTTCTGCACCGAGATGCAGGCCCGGACGGTCGATCGCTGCCTGCAACTGTTCGGCGGCTACGGCTACATGCTGGAATACCCCATCGCCCGGCTCTACGCGGACGCACGCATCACCCGCATCTACGCCGGGACCAGCGAGGTCATGAAGGTCATCATCGCCAAGTCCCTCGGATTGTGAGGCGGTTACGGTGCCGGACTTCTCCAGCGGACCAGGTGTCGCGTTCGTGGCGGGCGGCTCGGGCGGTATCGGGGCGGCGATCGTCCGGCTCCTCGCCGAGCGGGGCAGCGACATCGCCTTCACCTACCGGTCCAACCAGGAGGCGGCGGACGCACTCGCCGCCGAGGTCACGAAACTCGGCCGTCAAGTGCGAGCGATCCGGCTCGACTTGAGCGACGAGTCGGCCACGGCCGAGGCGGTGTCCGGCACGGAGCGGGGCATCCACACCCTGGTGTACGCAGCGGGCCCGCACGTGCCGATGAGGCATCTGAGCCGGGTGACGCCGAGCGAGTACCGCGCCCAACTCGAAGGCGACGCCATGGCGTTCTTCAACCTGGTGCATCCCGCGCTGCCGTTGCTGCGGGAGAGCCGGGGCAGCATCGTCGCCGTGACGACAGTCGCCACCCGCCGCTTCCCGGTCCGGGACGGCCTGTCCTCGGGCGCGAAGGGCGCGGTCGAGGCGGTCGCCCGGGCACTCGCCGCCGAGGAGGGCCGCTACGGCGTCCGCGTGAACTGCGTGGCGCCCGGCATGCTCAACGACGGCATCGCGGGCCGCCTGATCAGCTCCGGCGAACTGGACGAGGCCGCACTCGCCGTCACCCGGCGCAATATTCCGATGCGCCGCTTCGGCGACGCCACGGACATCGCGGAGGCGGTCGCGTTCCTCGCCTCCGACCGGGCCGGGTTCATCACCGGGCAGGCGTTGGGCGTCGACGGCGGGTACAGCGTGTAGGTCACGCGGGTGTGACGGGTCGGCCCGACACGTATGCGGCACGCACGAGATCGCCGGAGAGTGTGCGGAGGGCCTCGCACAGCGGTACGTGGAGCAGGCACAGGTCGGCGACCGCGCCGACCGTCAACCGCCTTGTCCGGGCGGGGTGTTGGGGTTCACCGGTGAACAGCCGTAGCGCCGCGCCCGGTTCGAGTCGTTCGCCGTCGTCCCGGCGGGTCGCCGCCCGCATGACCGCCCAGGGGTCCGCGGTCCCGTACGGCGCGTCGGTGCCTGCGGCAAGCGGGATGCCGGCCTCGGTCAGGGTCCGGCAGCGGTAGAGGTGCGGGCGGTCGTCGGCGTCCACGTCGGTGGCGTAGGCCTCGCCGCGCTCGACCGGGAAGTGCGGCTGCGTCACGACTGTCACCCCGAGTCGGCGCAGCCACGGGAGCGTCTCGGCCGGGATCACCGACCCGTGCTCGATCCGATCGCCGTCGGCCGGGCCCACCTCGTCCAGGGCGAGCAGGGTCACCAGCAACTGCACCCTCGTCACGCAGTGCACGGCGACCGGTCTGGGTCTGATCTCCCCGATGGCACGGGCGAGTTGGGCGGGGGTGGGGAGGGTCGGATCGTCGAGCATCAGCTTCACCGGCTCGTCGACACCCATCACCAGGAGCCGTTGCGGAAGGACCGACAGCATCTGGGTGAGCCCGCTCGCCGGGTGCGGATCGGCGTTGGTGAACCCGGTAACGCCGAGTGCCGCCGCCCGCCGCCCGACCCCTTCCAGATCCAGCCGTACGGGCGGCACGAACCCTCGCAGCCGCTCGTCCTCGCGCCAGAAGCGTCCGTCGCCCTCCAGACCGGCCGCCCGGAGCGCGGCACTGTTCCAGACCCAGAGCGCACCGGTGCGATGCTGCACCCGCACCGGCCGGTCGGGCGCGAGGGAGTCGAGCGCCCACCGGTCCAACTCCCCCGCGACGCTCTCGTGGTAGCCGACGGCCCGCACCCACTCCCCCGGCGGCCCACTCACCAGGGCCGCCGCGAGTGCCGTACGGTCGCGCACATCCGTCGGTCCGACGCGCACGGAGGCGGTTTCGGCGGCGAGCGCCGCGAGGTGGACGTGGTGGTCGTGCAGGCCCGGCAGCAGCGCCCCGCCCCGGCCGTCGACGTCGCCCGGTCCCGGCAGCCCCGGTCCGATCTCGGCGATCCGTCCGCCGACGATCCGTACATCCACTGTCGGTCCGTGGCCCTCGACCTCCACGTTTCTGATCAGCACGGCGGGTGGACCCGGGTTCCGGCCTGCGCGAGTGTCGCGGCGCAGGCCGCCATGGAGACGGAGAGCAGCTCTCCGCCGCCCTCGGCGAGGGAACAAGCCACGGCGTGGGCGGCGAAGACGCCGGTGACGGGGTCGGCGAGCGCGTCGCCGAGGAAGACGGGAGCGCCGTTCCCATCGACGCCGGTCAGACCGCCGGCCACGGCAGCGTCGTCTCCGAAGGCGATACGGTCGCTCTCGCGTCCGTAGCCCGTGATGGAGACCCACACTCTCCCGGGCCGGGCGGCGAGGAACTCCTCGGCGCGGAGGCCCAGCCGGCGCAGGGCGCGTGGCCGTGACGCCTCGATGACGACATCGGCCTCGGCGACGATCTCGTCGAGCGCGCCGGGGACGAAGTCCACGACCAGGCTGTCATGACCGTCGTGCAGCCAGCGGTAGAAGGCGGGGTCTCCGAAGCGGGCGCCGTCGGGTCGCGTCGCGCTCTCCACCTTCGTCACCCGCGCGCCCGCCGACCCGAGCAGGCGCGCGCACAGCGGTCCCGCCCAGAGCGCGGAGAAGTCGACGATCCGTAGCCCGGCCATCGCGCGGATACGCCGTTCTCCGCGTCGCGACGCGTGCACCGCAGGCCGCGCGTCCTGGGCCGATCCCGGCACCGCGGCGGCGATGCCGAGCACTTGTGCGGCCTCGGCCATTGCGGCGGCCGTGATCCGTCGTGCCGCCGTACGCAGGCCGTCGAGGCCCTCGGGTTCGTCGGGCGCGCCGAGGAGCGCCAGCAGCGCGGGCACGGCGGCGAGGTCGTCGGGGCGGGCCAGGTTCACGGCGGCCCAGCCGTCGGCGGTGGGGAGGAGGTGGCAGGAGCCGTTGGCCGACGTCCGTCCGGGGCGTTCCAACCCGGCGAGCCTGGCCCGCCGGAACAGGGCGTCCGGGAGGTCGACCGGCACGCCGGTCAGTTCGGTGAACGAGCGGGCGACCTCGGTGAGGGGGGCCAGGTACGGATCGACGGAGGCCATCCAGGGATGGAGAGCGTGATTCTCCACAGGTTGAACCCCCTTCTCTCCACAGGTGATCTCAAATTACACTCCGGTTCACGCCTGGAGGGAGATCACTGTGGAGGCGCCCTTCACTATCGTCGACCTGGACCGCGCTCCCGCGCAGGGGACGGGCCCGCGTGACCGGGACCGGGTCCTGATCGGAGTGGCCGCGGAACCCGTGGATGCGGTCGAGGGGTTCGACATCCTGCTCACCGGTGTGTCCGATCCGCCCAGGCCATGGGTGGGATGCGCGGATCCGTATGCCACGGCCCGGCAGCTCGGTGGTGTCGTCGAGCGCCGGGCCGCCGCCTCTGTCGCGTTGGTGCAGGTGCTGCGGATGGGCGGCGGGCTGTCGATCCCCGACAGGCTGGTTCTCGAATCCCTCGCGTACTCGACGCTTCAGGGTGGAGCGGACTTCCGGGCCTGGCTGGCCTCGGCGCCCCGGCGGACGCCCCGCCCCGCCGAGACTCCCGTACGGCTCGGCCGGGAGGGTTCCCGGCTGTCCATCACGTTGGACCGGCCCTGGGTGCGCAACGCGTTCGACGCGGCGACCCGGGACGCGCTGTGCGAGGCGCTCCAGGTGGCCGTGGCCGACCCGTCGATCGGCCGGGTCGATCTGTACGGCAACGGTCCCGCCTTCTGCAGTGGAGGCGATCTCTCGGAGTTCGGTACGTCCCGTGATCCGGCGCGGGCCCATCTGGTGCGGGTGCATCGCAGTCCGGGTGCGTTGTTGAACCGTTGTGCTCCTCGGGTGACCGCGCATCTGCACGGTGCGTGCGTCGGCGCGGGGATCGAGCTCGCGGCCTTCGCGGGGCGGGTGGTCGCCGCGCCGGACACGGTGATCCGGTTGCCGGAGATCGGCATGGGGCTGATTCCGGGCGCGGGCGGCACGGCCAGCATCCCGGTGCGGGCCGGCCGGGAGCGGACGGCGTATCTCGCCCTGTCCGGGGTGGAGTTGAGCGCCGGGAAGGCGCTGCGCTGGGGGCTCGTCGACGAGGTGAGCGCGCCGGTGGGCGTCCCTCAGGACAGCTTCCTGCGCTGAACTCCGGGAGCCGCGCACTCGGGGTCTCCGAGACCACAGCCTCGGAGACCCCGGAGTTCCGTCACTTGCCCGTCCACACCGGACTACGGCGTTCGGCGAAGGCCCGTGCCCCCTCGGCCGCGTCGGCGCTTCTGAACACGGACTCGACCTCTTCGGGTTCGGCCCAACGGCGTTCCCGCATCAGCTTCTTGGTCATCGCGACCCCGAGAGGACCGTTCTCGGCGATGCGCCCGGCCAGGGCCAGTGCTTCCTCCCGCACTTTCTCGGCCGGTACGGCGCGGTTCACCAGGCCGAACTGCTTGGCGTCCGTGGCGGTGACCAGTTCGCCGGTCAACCCCATCTCCAGGGCGACGGCCAGCGGCACCCGGTCGGCGAGGGTCGTACCGCCGCCGGCCGCGAACAGGCCTCGTTTGACCTCAGCGATCCCGAGCTTGGCGTCTTCGGCGGCGACCACCAGGTCGCAGGCCAGGGCCAGTTCGAAGCCGCCGGCGAGTGCCGAGCCGTTGAGGGCGGCGATCACCGGGGTGGCGATGCCCTCCCGGAAGAACCACACCAGGCCGTCGAACCGGCCCCCGCCCTTCGCGAACGCCTTGAGGTCCATGCCGGAGCAGAAGACCGTTCCGGCACCCGTGAGGACGATCGCCCGCACCGCCGGGTCGGCGTCCGCCTCCCGCAGCACGTCCGACAGGTCGTCGATCAGCTCCGGGCTCATGGCGTTCCGGGCCTCGGGACGGTTCAGGGTCGCCACCAGCACGGCGCCGACCCGATCCGTCAGGACCAGGTCGCTCATCGGGCCGCCGCCACAGCCGCCTTGGCCTTGGAGCGGAACGCCTCCAACTTCTCGGCGGGCTCGATGAGTTGGTGACTGCGGGAGCGGGTCGTGACGTCATGCCCCTCGGCCGCCTTGCGCAGGGCGCCCACGGTGGCCTGTTCGCGCGGGATGTGCGCGAACGGGTCGAAGGAGTACCAGCGCATCGCGTTCTCGAAAGTGATCTTCCGGGCGTCCTCGTCGGAGACGTCACAGCTCGTCATCACGTCGTGCAGTTGCTCGGGGGCGTCCGGCCACAGGGAGTCGCTGTGCGGGTAGTCGCCCTCCCAGCAGATGTTGTCGATACCGATGTCGTGGCGCAGCCGTACGCCCAGCTTGTCCGTGATGAAGCAGGTCAGGAAGTGCTCGCGGAAGACCTCGGAGGGCAGCTTGCCGCCGAAGTCCTGGAGGGTCCAGGTCGAGTGCATCTCGAAGGTGCGGTCGAGGCGCTCAAGGAAGTACGGGATCCAGCCCGTTCCGCCTTCCGAGAGGGCGATTTTCAGGTTGGGGAACTCCTTGATCGGGGGCGACCAGAGCAGGTCGGCCGCGGCGGAGACGATGTTCATCGGCTGGAGCGTGATCATCACGTCGGGCGGCGAGTCGGCGGCCGGCACCGCGAGCCTGCCGGAGGAGCCGATGTGCACCGACATGACGGTGTCCGTGTCGGACAGCGCGCGCCACAGCGGGTTCCAGTACGGGTCGTGGAAGCTCGGGTAGCCGAGGACGGCGGGGTTCTCGGTGAAGGTGAGCGAGTGAACGCCCTTCTCGGCGACCCGGCGCACCTCCGCCGCGCACAGCTCCGCGTCCCAGATCGCGGGCAGCGCCATCGGGATGAAGCGCCCCGGGTAGGCGGCGCACCACTCGTCGATGTGCCAGTCGTTGTAGGCCCGGACGAGCGCGAGGGAGAAGTCGGTGTCCTCGGTGGCGAAGAGCCGGGCCGAGAAGCCGGGGAAGGACGGAAAGTTCATCTGGGCGAGAATGCCGCCCGCGTTCATGTCCTTGATCCGCTCGTGCACGTCGTAGCAGCCGGGGCGGATCTCGTCGAGGCCCTGCGGTTCGACGCCGTACTCCTCCTTGGGCCGCCCCGCCACGGCGTTCAGCGCCGAGTTGGTGATGGTCGTGCCGCGGAACTGCCATACGTCGGTTCCGTCGTCCCGGTGCACCAGTTGGGGCGCGTCTTTCTTGTAGCGCTCGGGGAGGTGGTTCACGAACATGTCGGGCGGCTCGATGATGTGGTCGTCGACACTGATGAGAATGAGGTCGTCGCGGTCCATGACGGCTCCTTCGGGGGTGGGTCGGTCAGTCGGAGGCGGGCAGCGGCTTGGCCGCCTTGAGGGCCATGGGGGCGCCGTCACAGGTCAGTTCGCCCGCGCCCGATGCGGTGCAGAGGAGTTCGAGCGTCCCGGTGGCGTCGACGTACCGCTTGCCGATGAGGGTGGTGGTGCCGGCCGGTCCGGGCTTCGCCGGGGGCGCGTCGGCTGCCGGGACCAACGGGCTGCCGCCGCACCCCAGTTGGGGCTGTGCGGCGGCTGGTGCGCGGATGACGACCACGCGGGTGCCGCAGACGGTGCTGGCGAGTTGGTCACCGGGGCGCAGCGTCGGTGCCGGTGGGGTCATGGCGGAGTTCCCTTTCGAGCAGGCGGTCGGCGAGGAGTTCCACGTCGAAGGACTGGCGTGCCATCCAGTACCGCAGGAAGCCGGTGAGCGAGTAGCGCAGGAAGAGCGCGGAGCCGACGACGCTCCCGGCGACCGCGGCCAGGCCGAGGGTGAGAGCGTCGTTCTGCACCAGCGGGTCGCTGGTGTTGTGCGAGATGAAGTAGGCGCACACGCCGAGGACGACGCCGATCGTCATCAGGGCGGCGCCCGCGCGCAGCCAGAGAACGGCCCTTCCGGCGGCCGGGTCCGGGATTTTCAGGACGGTGAGTTCGCGGACGAAGCGGTCCGCTCGCGTCTCGGTGGACGTCATGTGGAACTCCCCAGGTAGAGAGCGGACAGTTCGGCACGCAACCCGCCGTCGGGGTGGCCCTGCCGTTCGACCCGGCCGCGTACGAGGACGGCGGCGTGGTCGCAGATGTCGAGAACCGCGGCGGCGAACTGCTCGACGACCAGGACGGCCACGCCCTGCCGGGCGATCTCGCCGACCTGCTCGTAGAGGCGGCCGACGACCAACGGGGCGAGCCCCATGGAGAGTTCGTCGAGCAGCAGTACGGCGGGGTCGGTGGCGAGGCCGCGGGCGAGGGCGAGCATCTGCTGTTCGCCGCCGGAGAGGGTGCCCGCGGCCTGTCCGGCGCGCCGGGCGAGGACGGGGAAGCGGGTGAAGGCGATCTCCTCGATCTCCTCGCGGCTGCGGCCGGTGAAGGTCATCATGAGGAGGTTGTCGCGGACGGAGAGGTTCGGGAACACGCCTCGTCCTTCGGGGATGAGGCAGACTCCGGCGCGGGCCAGGTCGCGGGGGTCGGCGCCGGTCATGTCCCGTCCGCCGAGCAGGAGTTGGCCCGACTCCGCGGGGTGGACCCCGGCGGCGACGCGGAGGGTGGTGGTCTTTCCGGCGCCGTTCGGGCCGAGCAGCGCGACCACCTGTCCGGCGGCGACGTCGAGGTCGACGCCGTGCAGGACGGTGATGCGTTCATGGGCGGCTCGGATGCCGCGCAGTTCGAGAAGTGCGCTCACGCGTCCCCCAGGTAGGCGGCGAGAACCGTTTCGTCGCTGCGGATCACCTCGGGCGGGCCGACGGCGATGATCTTGCCGAGGTCGAGGACGTAGACCTCGTCGCAGACGGCCATCACGAGGCTCATGTCGTGCTCGACGAGGACGACGGCCGTGCCGTCGTCCGTGAGGGCACGGAGGAGTTCGGCGAACCGTTCGGTCTCCTCCGCGTCCTGGCCGGCGGCGGGTTCGTCGAGGAGAAGCACCTTCGGGCGGATCGCGAGCGCCCTGCCGACCTCGACCAGGCGGCCGACTCCGGTGGGGAGCGCGTCGGGTGAGGTGTCGGCGAGGTCGGTGAGATCGAGCCGCCGAAGGATCTCGGTGACGAGCTGGTCCGCCCGGCGGCGTTCGGGGCCGAGTTCGGCGGCGACGAGGAGGTTGTCGCGCACGCTGAGCCGGCCGAACAGTTCCAGGCGCTGGAAGGTGCGGGCCAGTCCGTGCCGGGCGCGTGCGGAGGGCCGGGCCCGGGTGACGTCCCGGCCGTCGAGGCGGACCTGTCCCGAGGAGGGCCTGCGCAGTCCGGAGGCGACGTCGAACAGGGTGCTTTTCCCTGCCCCGTTGGGCCCGATGAGTCCGGTGACCCGGCCCGCCTCGGCGGTCAGGGCGACCTGGTCGAGAGCGCGGTTTCCGCCGAAGGAGACGGTCACTCCACTAACCTGCAGCGATGCCACGGGCCAGCACCTCCTCGTCCTCCGGGCGCCAGTCCCGTCGTAGGCCCCACCACTCGACGGGGATCTCCGGTTCTCGCGGGGCGGTCTGCCGGGCGTCGGCCCAGGAGCGCAGCGCGACGGCGAGGAGGAGTGAACCGCCGTAGTACGTCCAGTCGTTGATCACGTCGCCGAACCGCAGCGCCCAGGCCAGGGCGAGGACGCAGAGCAGGGCGGGGAGGGCGATGCGGTCGCGGGCGAGGGGCTCCCACTGGCGGCGGAAGCGGGAGACGATGCCGTCGGGGTTGTGGCCGAGTCCGACGCCGGCCAGGCCGGGGAGCAGGGCGACCAGGTTCGCGGTGCCGGGTGCGATGGCGATCAGGGCGTTCGTCGGGGCGACGAAGGCGGTGCCGGCGAAGAGGCCGTTGCCGACCGCGCCGAGTCCGCCGACGACGGCGACGAGGAAGATGGGCAGACCGGCGACGAGGTTGAACTGGTCGGCGGTGACGGTGCGTTGCTGCATTCCGTAGAGTGCTCCGCCGAGTCCGGCGATGCCGGAGGCGAGGGCGAACACGGCGACCTTGGCGACGAGCAGGTTGCCGCCGAGGGTGGCGTAGGCGGCCTCGCTGTCGCGCAGGGCGATCAGCCGCCGTCCGAAGCGGCTGCGGCGCAGGGCGGCCACGCCGATCGAGGCGAGGGCGAGACAGACGGCGGCGAACACCATCGACTCCCGCCCGCTGTCGAGCCGTAGACCGAACAGACTGGGTCCGGACACGTCCACCGAGCCCTGGTCGAACAGGGCGATCCGTATCCCGAGGACGTGGAAGGCCGGGATGGTGAAGATCCACCGGTCGAGGATGACGGCGAACGCGGCGGTGCCCAGGGCGAGATACACGCCGGAGAGGCGCAGGGCCGGCAGCGCGACCAGGGCTCCGGCTGCCGCCGAGACGAGGATGGCGGCGCCGAGTGCCCAGAGTTGGCCGTGCGCGCCGAGGTGTCCCCAGACGACCGCTCCGATGCCGGCCATGCTGAGCTGACACAGGGAGACCTGTCCGGCGTACCCGGCGAGGGGGACGTAGGAGAGTGCCACTACGCCGAGCGAGAAGATCGCTCCGTAGGTGATGAGGTCGGCTTCTCCGAGCAGGGAGGCGAGTACGGCGCCGAAGGTGATCACGACCGCGGCGAAGACGAGGGTGCCGCGCGCGGACGGTACCGGGACGCGGGCCAGCCGGCGTTCCCGGCCGCGCAGCCGTCGGTGCGGGAACACGAGCAGGGCGAGGAAGAGCAGCAGGGCGGGGGCTGCGAGGCGTAGTCCGGGCAGGTATTCGTTCTGCGGCAGGTAGCCGGTCAGATAGCTCTCCATGCAGCCGACGACGACGGCACCGAGGAAGGTGAGCGGCAGGCTGCGCAGCCTGCCGAAGACGGCGGCGGTGTAGGCGCTGACGATCAGCAGGGAGAGCTGGGCGGCGTCAAGTGTGACGGTCGGGGCGATGAGGATGCCGCCGATCGCCGCCAGTTGGGTGCCGAGGATCCAGGAGACCCGGCCGGCCCGGACCGGGTCGGCGCCGGTGAGGCCGACGAGTGCCCGGTCGTCGACGGCGGCGCGCATCTCCGCTCCGGCGCGGGTGCGGTAGAGCAGGACGCGCAGGCCGACGGCGACAGCGACGGCGACCGCCATGGTGATCGCCTGGTGCCAGGTGATGACGGCCGGGCCGAGGTGGATGGGCTTGCGGCCGGCGAAGAACATGGGCAGGGGGCGCGCCACGTTCGGGTCCCAGATCCAGCGTGCTGCGGCGATGAGTCCGCTGAGCAGGGCCACCGTCATGACGAGCCGTTCGGCTTCGCCGAGGGCCTGGACGGGCCGCAGCACGAACCGCTCGACGAGCAGCCCGAAGCCGGGGGCGAGCACGAGCAGCACCACGACCAGGGCGACCGGCACGGGCCAGCCCCAGCCGACGGTCAACTGCCAGTACATGAACGCGGACAGCATGCCGGCCGCGCCGTGCGCGAAGTTGAACACGCCGGTGGTGGTGTAGGTGAGCACGAGCCCACTGCCGATGACGGCATAGATCGCGGCCGTGCTCAGGCCGACGATTCCGAAGGTGAGGAACTGGTCCATCGCGTCGGATCTCCCCTCTCCATCGCTGGAAACTAGCTTCTCATCTACGGAGAATCAACCATTCAGACAGAGACTGTTGACGTCGCCTCACGCATCATGGAAATCTGCCACTCATCTGAGAGAATGCCATTCTCGCTCATGGTGAAGGGTGGAAAGTCCTTGTCCTCCTTGCCTGTTCCGGCTCCTCCCGCCGGTCCGACCGACGACCTGATGGAGATCCAGCAGCTCCTCGCCCGCTACGCGGTGTGCATCACCCGCGGCGACCTGGACGGGGTACTGGGGGTCTTCACGCCCGACGGCACGTACAGCGCCTTCGGGGACTCCTACGGCCTCGACGAGTTCCCGGCGCTCGTGGCCGCCGCCCCCAAGGGGCTGTTCCTCACGGGTACGCCGGCCGTCGACCTGTCCGGCGACACGGCGACCGGCACCCAGCCGCTCTGCTTCGTCGACCACGCCACGCACGACCTGCGGATCGGCTACTACAACGACACCTACGTCCGTACGGCCGAGGGGTGGCGGCTGCGCACGCGGGCCATGACGTTCATCCGCCGCAGCGGAGCGCACGACTCGGGCCGCCCGCACGCCTACCAGCGCCCGGGTACATGAACATCACCTCAGCGCCCGGGTACATGAACGTCGACGACTTCCGCTCGGGCCTGCGCGCCTGGCTGGACGAGCACGACCTGTCCCCCGGCCCGGACCACTCCCTGGACGCCCAGGTCGCTCAACTGGCCCGGGTCCGCCGGGCGTTGTTCGAGGCGGACTGGATGCGGTACGGCTGGCCCGCCGAGGTGAGGGGGCTCGGCGGGCCCGCGGTGCTCAGAGCGGTGCTCGGCGAGGAGGTCGCCACAAGGGAGTTGGCCGAGCCGGGGATCTACTCGATGGTCGAGGTTCTCGTCCCGACGCTGATCTCCTACGCCCCGCCCGCCCTCGCGGCCGAGATGGTCCCGCTGCTGCTGAGCGGCCGCGAACAGTGGTGCCAGGGCTTCTCCGAGCCGGGCTCCGGCAGCGACCTCGCCTCGCTCACCACGAAGGCTGTTCCGCGCGACGACCACTGGGTGATCAGCGGCCAGAAGGTGTGGACGAGCCTGGCCCAATTCGCCGCCCGCTGCGTCCTGTTGACCCGCACCGCGCCGGGCCACAACGGGATCACCGCGTTCTTCGTCGACATGGACACCCCCGGCATCACCGTCCGGCCGCTGCGCACGATGCACGGCGTGGACGAGTTCGCCGAGGTGTTCTTCGACGACGTGGCCGTGCCCGCCGACCGGATGCTCGGCCGCCCCGGCGACGGCTGGCGGCTCGCGATGGACCTGCTCCCGCACGAGCGCTCCACCTGCTTCTGGCACCGGATCGCCCATCTCTACACGCGACTTGACCGCCTGCTGGCCGAGACGAGCGTCCCGGACGACGCCGAACTCGGCGCTGCCTACCTGGCGTTGCACACCGTGCGCTGCCGCTCCCACGCCACCCAGCGGCGCCTGGCAGCGGGCGGGCGCCTGGGCGCGGAGACGTCGGTCGACAAGGTGCTGCTGGCCACGGCCGAGCAACAGCTCTTCGAGACCGTGCGCGATCTGCTGCCCGGCGTACTGGAGTTGACGGACTCACCATGGCGCTCGGAATACCTGTACGCGCGGGCCGCGACGATCTACGGCGGCACGGCCGAGATCCAGCGGAACATCATCGCGCGCCGACTGCTCGACCTGGGGAGGGAGTAGAGGTGGACGCCGCCGAACGGGACCTGCTCACCGATACGCTCCGCAAGACGATGACGGCGGCCTCGGGGCAGGCGCTGGACACCGCCCTGGCCGCCCTCGGCTGGGCCGAACTCCTCACCGAACAGCCGGACATCGCCGTACCCCTCGCCTTCCGCCTGCTCGGCGAAACGGGCGCCCACGCGCCGCTCATCAACGACGTCCTGCTCGTCGCGGCGGACCGTCCGGCCGGCGGCACGGTGCCGCTGCCGTTCACGGGTGGTACCTGGGTCGTCTGGGAGCGCGACGACAGCGCCGCCGGGACGACCCTGGACACCGAACTTCCGCTGCGTCCCGTGCCCGCCGTACCTCCCGTCCCGCTCGCCGCCGGCCGGGTCGCGCTCGGCTGGTGGCTGGTCGGGACCGGTCACGCCATGCTCACCCTCGCCCGGCAACACGCCGTGGACCGCGTCCAGTTCGGCCGCCCACTCGCCTCTTTCCAGGCCGTACGGCATCGGCTCGCCGAGACGCTCGTGGCCTTGGACGGGGCCGAAGCCACGCTGGTGGCCGCCACCGACGAGTTGGGCGCGCTGCTGGCCAAGGCGGCGGCCGGGCGGGCGGCACTGACGGCGGCCCGGCACTGTCAGCAGGTGCTCGGCGGAATCGGTTTCACCGCCGAGCACGATCTGCACCGGCACGTACGGCGGGCCATGGTGCTGGACGGACTGCTGGGCAGCGCACGGGAGTTGACGCGCGAGGCCGGAGCCCTGCTGCGGGCCGGCGGGTCCGCGCCACGGCTCGTCCACCTGTGACCGACCGAGGAGTGACATCAGTGACCGATCAAACGACTGATCTGTGGGGCGACCTGCTCTCCTGCCTCGACCTCGACGCCCAGCCAGGTGACGTCTTCGAGGGACGCAACCAGGATCTCGGCTACTACCGCGTCTTCGGCGGGCAGTTGCTCGCCCAGGGCGTCCGCGCCGCCCAACTGGCCTGCCCGGGCAAGGCGGTCAAGAGTCTTCGCCTGCAGTTCGCACGGGCGGGACGGCCGCAGGAGCCTGTGCGGTACGAGGTGACGCGTCATCATGAGGGCGGCTCCTTCGCTTCGTTGACCGTCGTGGGCCGACAGACGCAGGGCGTCGCGACCGTCGCGAGCGTGTCGTTGCACTCCTTCGAGGAGGGCCCCGAGCAGCAGATCGCCTTCTCGATGCCTCCGGTGCCGGGCGCCGAGCACGACGTGGACCTCAGGCTGATCCCCTGGGACACCCGGGCCACCGTCGAGGTGGACACCCCGAAGTCGGAGCCGCCCGAGTACGACCTGTGGATGCGCACACCGACCGTCGCCCCGGAACTCGCCCCGGCGTTGACGGCGTACGCGAGCGATCTGAGTCTGATCGGTACGGCGCTCCGCCCGCTCGAAGGGGTCACCCAGCACGATTCGGGAACGGCGTTCACCTCCGCCGTGACCGCGCACTCGGTGTGGTTCCACCGCCCGTTCACGACGGACGAGTGGCTTCTCCTGCGCCAGGAGAGTCCACTGCTCGCCCACGGCCGCTGCTACGGCCGGGGCGATGTGCTCACCGCGAACGGGACCCTGGTCGCCTCGTTCGCGCAGGAGGCGCTGGTGCGTTTCCGCGACGCCCGGTAACTGACCTCCCCTGGGGTGCTGCGGGTACGGGCGGGCGGCGCCTCCGTGAGGGCCGGTGCGGCGCCCTCGTCCGCCGGCCGCCGGCCGCCGGGCCAAGGCCGATCCCGGCCCGGTGGCCACGTCGGCGACGAGAACGCCCTTCTCCTTCAAGGCGTCCACAGCGTTCCCGTCGTCGCGACAGCTCCCCGCCCCCGCCCCACCGGCACTCGTGCGCTACGGCGCCGGTACCTCGATGACCGTGGCGGAGCCCATCCCGCCGCCCGCGCACATCGCCGCGACACCGATGCCGCCGCCGCGACGGCGCAGTTCGTGCACCAGGGTGACCAGCATCCGGGCGCCGGTCGCGGCGACCGGGTGGCCGAGGGAGCAGCCGCTGCCGTTGACGTTCACGCGGTCGGGGTCGAGGCCGAGCAGCTTCACCGCGGCGACGGGCACGGCGGCGAAGGCCTCGTTGATCTCGTAGAGGTCGACGTCGGAGGGGGAAAGTCCGGCGCGGGCAAGGGCCTTGGGGATCGCCTTCACGGGGGTGAGGCCGGTCTCCGCGGGGTCGGAGCCGACCGACGCCCAGGAGCGGACGACGGCGAGCGCAGGCAGGCCGAGCCGGTCGCTGGCCACCACCAGTGCGGCGGCACCGTCGTTCGCGCCGCCCGCGTTGCCCGCCGTGATGGAGAAGCCGTCGATCTCCGGGTGCAGCGGCTTGAGCGAGGCCAGCTTCTCCAGGCTGGTGGTACGGCGGGGGTGTTCGTCGACGGAGAACAGGCCGTGCGGGGTGTCGATGGGCACCAGCTCGGCGGTGAAACGGCCTTCGTCGATGGCGCGAATCGCGTTCTGGTGCGAGCGCAGCGCCCAGGCGTCCATGTCGGCGCGGCTCAGGCCCGCGCGTACGGCGGTGTTCCAGCCGACCGTGATCGACATGTCCAGGTTGGGGGCGTCGGCCCGGTCGGGGTGCGTGGGCGGGCTCCACGGGTCGACCCAGTCGCCGTCGACGCGGAAACGCTGTTTCGGTGAGGTGGAGGCGGAGTTGACGCCGCCGGCGATGACGAGTTCGTCCATGCCGGCGCGGATGCTCCCCGCCGCGCTCTGCACGGCCGCGAGTCCGGCGGCGCAGTGGCGGTTGTGGGCCAGGCCCGGTACCTCGGTGAGCCCGACGGTCACTGCCGCGTGCCGGGCCACGACCCCGCCGCCGTACAGGCCCTCGCCGAGGATGATGTCGTCGACCGCGTCCGGGTCGAGCCCGTCGGTGGCAGCGGCGGCGGCGACGATGTGATGGGCCAGGTCGAACGCGGTGGTGTCGCGGAGGGTGCCCTTGACGGCGGTGCCGACGGGGGTGCGCAGGGCGGACACGAGGACTGCTTCAGGCATGGGTGGTCTCCAACTCGGCCAGCAGGGTGCGGCGCAGCAGTTTTCCGGTCTCGGTCTTGGGGAGTTCGGCGCGGAACACGATCGTGTCGGGGGTCTTGGAGGAGCGCAGCCGGTCCTTGACCCACTGGCGGACCTCGGCCGGGTCGCCCTCGCCGACCACGACGGCGACGATCCGCTGCCCCCACTCGGGGTCGGGCAGGCCGATCACCGCCGCCTCGGTGATGCCGGGGTGGGCGACGAGAACGTCCTCTATCTCGGCGGGCGCGATGTTCTCGCCGCCGCGAATGATGGTGTCGTCGGCGCGGCCCTCGATGAACAGATAGCCGTCGGCGTCCAGTCGCCCGCGGTCCCGGGTGGGGAACCAGCCGTCCGGGTCGAGGGCGCTGCGGCCGCCGTACTCGCCGGAGATCTGGTCCCCGCGCACGAACACGAGCCCGGTCTCCCCGGCGCCGGCAGGCCTTCCGTCGTCGTCGCGGATCTCGATCTCGACTCCGGGCAGCGGCCGTCCCACGGAGCCGAGCCGCTCCCGTACGGCCGGGTCGGTCGAGGCGAGCGCCTCGCGGTGGTCGTCGGGTCCCAGCACCGCGACGGAGGAGGCCGTCTCGGTCAGGCCGTAGGCGTTGACGAAGCCCGTCCCGGGGAAGACCCGCAACGCCCGCTCCACCACGGGCCGCGGGGTCCTGGCGCCGCCGTAGGCGAGGCTCCGGAGGGTGGGCGTGCCGGCGTCGTCGGCCGGGACCTCCGCGACGATGCGGGCCAACATGGTGGGCACGACGAGCGCGTGCGTGACCTGCTCGCGGCGCGCGGTCTCCAGCCACTCCCCCGCGTCGAAGGCGGACAGGTAGACCAGTCGCCGGCCGGAGTAGAGGTTGGTCAGGAGGTTCATCAACCCGGCCACGTGGTACGGCGGTACGGCCACCAGCGCCGCGTCGCCCTCCTGCGCGGAGGCGAACTCCTGGGTGTTCAGGACGTAGGCCAGCAGGTGCCGGTGGCGCAGCAGTGCCGCCTTGGGTTCGGCGGTCGTGCCGCTGGTGTAGAGGACCACCGCGACGGAGTCCTGGTCCTGGTCCTGGTCCTGTTCGAACTCCGGCTCACCGGTGGCCTCTTCGGCGGTGAGCAGGGCGTCGAGGTCGGCGGGGCGCAGCACGACCGCATCGGTGTGGCGGGCCAGGAGGCGGGTCAACTGGTGATCGCCGAGGCGGTAGTTGAGGGGGATGAACGGGATGCCCGCCAGGGCGGCGCCGAACAGGGCCACCGGATAGGCGAGATGACTGGGGCTCAGATACAGCACGGCCCGGTGGCCCCGGAAGCGGTGGGCGGCGGCGCGGGCGCGGGCGAGCAGTTCCGAGGCGGTCAGGGAGCGGCCGTTCGCCGTGACCACCGGCCGGTCGCCGCCCGAGGCCACCATCTCCAGAATCATGGTTATATTCATGAGAATGCTATTCTCATCTCACTAGAGCGCTGTTCGCAAGAGAGGAAATCCTTGATGCAGATCAGTGGGAGCTCCGCGGTCGTCGTCGGCGGGGCGGGCGGCCTGGGCGAGGCCACCGTCCGGCGCCTGCACGCGGCGGGAGCGAAGGTCGTCGTTGCCGATCTGGCCGACGAGAAGGGCAAGGCCCTGGAGCAGGAGCTCGGCGTCCGTTATGTGCGCACCGACGCCACCTCCGAGGACGACGTCCAAGCGGCCCTGGCCGAGGCGGAGTCGGCGGGGCCGCTGAGGATCTCGGTGGACGCGCACGGCGGCCCGGCGAGCGGCGGCCGGCTCGTCGGCAAGGACGGCTCTCCCCTGGACCTCGCGGGTTTCCGCACGACGATCGACGTGTATCTCACCGGGGTTTTCAACGTGATGCGTCTGGCCGCGGCAGCGATCGCCCGTCAGGAGCCGCTGGACGGCGGCCGGGGGGTCATCGTCAGCACCGCGTCGATCGCCGCGTACGAGGGCCAGATCGGTCAACTCCCCTACGCCGCCGCCAAGGGCGGGGTCGTCAGCATGACCCTGGTCGCCGCGCGCGATCTGTCCCCGCTCGGCATCCGGGTCGTCACCATCGCGCCGGGCACCTTCAACACACCGGCCTACGGCAAGGCGGGCGATCAGTTGGAGGCCTACTGGGGGCCGCAGATCCCGTACCCGAAGCGCATGGGGATGCCGGTCGAGTACGCGGGTCTCGTGCAGCACATCGTCGAGAACGACTATCTCAACGGCGAGGTCGTCCGTCTCGACGGCGCCCTCCGGTTCCCGCCGAAGTAGGGGAAGTGACCTACGTGAGCGGTCCGTTGAAGGACAAGGTCGCGTTCGTCGCGGGCGCCAGCCGTGGCATCGGCCGTACGGTGGCGCTTGCGCTCGCCGAGGCCGGGGCCTCGGTCGCGGTGGCCGCGCGGTCGGAGCGGGAGGGCCGGCTGCCCGGCACCATCCACTCTGTCGCGGACCGGATCGTGGCGGACGGCGGACGGGCCCTGCCGGTGCCCTGTGACGTGAGCGACGAGTCCTCGGTCGACGCGGCCGTCGCCGCGACGGTCGCGGAGTTCGGCGGTATCGACATTCTCATCGCCAATGCCGGGGTGCTGTGGCTCGGCCCGGTCGAGTCGACACCGCTCAAGCGCTGGCAACTGTGTCTGGACGTCAATCTCACCGGTGTGTTCCTGGTGACCCGGGCGGTGATTCCGCACGTACGCGCGCGTGGCGGTGGCTCGTTGGTGGCCGTGACGACCGGCGGGGTGGGCATGACGGACCGGGGCGCCAACGCGTACTGGGTGTCCAAGTCGGCGGTCGAGCGACTCTACTTGGGGCTCGCCGCCGACCTGCGGGAGGACAACATCGCGGTCAACTGCCTCGCGCCGTCACGGGTGGTCCTCACTGAGGGCTGGCAGGCGGGCAGCGGGGGGAGGGAGATCCCGGCGGAGATGGTGGAGCCGCCGGAGGCGATGGCGAGGGCCGCCGTCCTGCTCGCGGGGCAGGGCGCCACCGGCCTCACGGGTACCGTCCAGCGCTCGGAATCCCTTGCCTGAACGGCGGCCGGACCCCCGGGCGGTGCGCTGGGAGTGCGACTGATCCGCACCGTCCGGGGCACATGGAAGGGCGCAGCCACCGGGATCACCTGTGGCTCGCCATCCATCCGTAGGGGTTAACGATGCTTGCACTCGTGGCTGCCGCGCTCTTCGTCATCGCCTTCATCATCCGCGTCTCCGAGACGTCGACCCAGTTGGCCTTCACCCCGACCAGCCTCATGCTGCTCGGGCTCGCCTTCCTAGCCGCGCACTCGGCCGGAGTCGGGTCCGGCTGGTCCTATACCCGCAGCGGACGCCGTCGCTGAGGAAACGGTCTGCTCCGGCTCTCCGGACCGGACACCGCCTCGCCGGTCACCGACCGGCGCGCTCCCGCACCGCCGCGTACACCCCGCCGTCGACGAGAACGTCGATCCCGGAAACGAAAGCGGCCTCGTCCGACAGCAGGAACGCCACCGCCGCCGCCACGTCCTCGGCCATGCCCGTCCGGCCGAGCGGGGTCTGCTCCACCAGCGCGGCCATGGCGGGCTGGGCCGAGGCCTCCTGCTGCCCCTGGGGAGTGTCGATGACGCCCGGCGAGACGGAACACGCACGGGCGCCGTACGGCCCGAGCCGCACCGCCTCCCGCCGTACGAACCGGTGCACCCCGTGCTTCGCCCACGCGTACGCGAGCCCGGTGTTCTCTACGGCCGGTCCGAGAGCGTCGTGCACCCGGTCGAGGAAGCCGTCCTGCAGCGGGTCGTCGAGGATCGCCGCTACGGCGGGATCGGCCTCCAGATTGCCGAGGAGCGGGGCCATCGAGGCGAAGCACACCAGCGCCGTCCCCTCGGTGGCGAGCGGGCGCAGCGCCTCGGCGAGCCGGGCGGTGCCGACGAGGTCGACCTCGAAGATGCGCCGCCAGTCGGCCATGGTGGGCGAGATCCCGGCGGCATGGGAAACGGCCCGGAGGGTGCCCAATTCGGGAATGCGGGCGGCCAGTTCGGCGAGTCCGGTCGCGTCGGTGATGTCGAGGACACAGGGCTGGATCTCGATCTCCGGGTCGGCGGCGGCCAGTTCCTTCGCCGCGGCGGTCACGGCCAACTCGTCCCGGTCCACCAGCAGCAGCGTGTCGACCAGTTCGGTGAGCCGCCGTGCGCAGGCCAGTCCCATGCCGCGCCCGGCCCCTGTCGCGATGCCCACGGTCCTCATGCGTCCCCTCCTCCGTGGATCCAGTACTTCTCCAACCCCGGCCGCACCACGCGGTCCACGAGTTCCACGAGCAGGCCGCTCGGGCCGCGCAGGAAGGCGAAGGGCGCGCCGCCGGAGCCGGCCCGGGTCGCCTCGGTCACGAAGCCCTGGCCGGTGAGTTCGGCGGCGTCGGCGGCGACGTCGTCTGACCAGTAGCCGATGTGGTGCACGCCTCCGCCCGCCACCGGTTCCCACAGGGTTCCCGGGACACTCCGGATGATCTCCAGGCGGGGCAGCGTCCGGGAGTAGACGCAACTGATGTCGACAACGGCGTCTCCGGTCGGCAGCGCCAGGGGCAGCGGTCCGCCGATCTCGGCGCACCACTCGTATCCGAACGCGGCCGAGAGCTCGGCCAGGGTCGCCTCGAAGTCCTCGGCGACCAGCCCGAGATGGAACTGGTCCTCGGCTCTCATGAATCCACCACCTCTCCGGAAACGTCGTGTTCGCCCAGCCGGGGCGGCGGCCCGTAGTCGGGTTCGTGTCCCGCGACCCGGACGGGACTGCGGACCAGCCGGAAGTCCCCGGCCGTCACCACGGCCTCCGGCGTCGCCGCCAGGGCCTGCGGCAGTGTCCGTACGGCGGCGGCCGGCACTCCGAGCGGACGCAGCCGCGCCTCCCACGCCGCGGCGGTGTCGCCGGCCAGGGCGTCCGTCACGGCGGCCAGTACCTCTTCGCGGCGTTCCGCGCGTTCGGCCATGGTGGGGAATCCCCGGACGCCGGCCTCGGCGGCGAAGGACTTCCAAAAGCCGTCGTGGGTGATGAAGAGCGCCAAGTAGCCCTCGGCGGTGGGAAAGAGCTGGGCCGGCACGTAGTAGGAGTGGGCGCCGAGGGGCAGCCTGCGGGGTTCGACGCCCTCGTTGAGGTAGGCGGAGGCGCGGTAGTTGAGCTGAGAGAGCATCACATCCCGCAGCGACACCTCCACTTGGCCGCCCTGCCCGGAGACGATCTGGGCGAGCAGGCCCAACGCGGCTGTCAGGCCTGAGGAGTTGTCGGCCGAGGAGTAGCCCGGCAGGGTCGGCGGGGCGTCCGGGTCGCCGGTGAGGGCGGCGACTCCGGTGGCGGCCTGGACGACGTAGTCGAAGGCGGGTTCGTCGCCCGCCTCCAGTCCGTATCCGGTGAGCGCGACGCACACGATCCGGTCGTTCCACTTGCGCAGCACGTCGTAGGTCAGGCCGAGCCGGTGGATCGCCGACGGTTTGAGGTTGACGAGCAACGCGTGGGCTTCGGCGACGAGTTCACCGAGTCGGGCCTGTCCGTCGGTGGTCGTGAGGTCGAGGCGGACGCTGCGCTTGCCGCGGTTGAGGCTGGCGAAGTAGGCGTCGCTCACCTGGCGGGAGATGTCCCCGCCGGGTGGTTCGATCTTGGTGACCTCGGCGCCGAGGTCGGCGAGCATCATCGTGGCGTAGGGGCCGGCCAGCATGTGGCCGACTTCCAGGATGCGGATGCCGTTCAGCGGTCCGGCGGTCATCGCAGGTCCGCGGCGAGGGCGGCGAGCATGTCGCGGGTGCGGTATTTGGAGGCGACCAGTTCGTCGCGGTTGTCGCCGATGGGCAGCAGCCGTACGGAGAGGTCGGTGACCCCGGCGTCCGCGAACCGTTTGAAGCGGGCGGCAATGGCGTTCTCGTCGCCCGCCGCGCACAGATCGCCGATGTCGCGGGCGTCGCCGTATTCGAGAACGCGTTGGTAGTTGGGCGAGATCTCCGCCTCGCCGAGGATGCGGTTGGCGCGCTCGCGGGCCTCGTCGACCTGGTCGGGGCGGCACAGGCAGACCGGGATGCCGGCGACGATCCGGGGTGCCGGGCGTCCGGCGCTCTCGGCAGCCTTGGTGATGCGGGGGACGACGTGGTCGGCGACCGCGCGTTCGTCGGCCATCCACAGCACGGTCCCGTCGGCCCGTTCCCCGGCGAGGCGAAGCATGACCGGGCCGAGGGCCGCGAGCAGGACCGGAAGCGGGGAGACCGGGGCGAGGGTGAGCGGGTTGTGGACGGTGAAAGTGTCGTTCTCGACGTCGACCATGTCCTCTCCGCCGAACGCGGCGTCCAGGACGTCCAGGTAGTCGCGGGTGAAGGCGGCCGGCTTCTCGTACGGCAGTCCCAGCATGTCCTGGATGATCCAGTGGTGGGACGGCCCGAGGCCCAGAGCGAGCCGTCCTCCCGCCGCGGCCTGGGCGGAGATCGCCTGCCGGGCCAGGGCGATGGGGTGCTGGGCCTGCAACGGCACGACGGCGGTGCCCAGTTCGATCCGCTCGGTCCGCGCGCCCATCAGCGCGACCGCGGTGAGCGCGTCGAAGTCGGTGGGGATCTGCGGCACCCATACGGTGTCGAAGCCCGCCTTCTCGGCCCAGGTCACGTCGTCGATCATGCGGGTGACCTTGCGGACCGAGTCTCCGCGCTCGGGCCCGATCATCACTCCGATGCGCACGGTGCCTCCAGGTTTTCGACTCGCCGCCGGGTCATGGCGAGGTGACGGATGTCAGGGCGCGCATCTCGGCCACGAGGGCGTCGAGCGGTGTGCCCGTGGGGAAGACCGCGGCGGCTCCCGCCGTCAGCAGTTTCGGTACGTCGGCCGGTGGGATGGTGCCGCCGACCACGACGGCGATGTCCTCGGCCCCGGTGGCGCGCAGCGCCTCGATCACGCGGGTGGTGAGCGCGAGGTGCGCGCCGGAGAGGATGCTGAGGCCGACGACGGCGACGTCCTCCTGGACGGCGACGGCGACGATGTCGTCGACGCGCTGCCGGATCCCGGTGAAGATCACCTCGAAGCCCGCGTCGCGCAGGGTCCGCGCGACGATCTTGGCGCCGCGGTCGTGTCCGTCGAGCCCCGGTTTGGCCACCAGTACACGGGAGTTCATCAGAACACCACCGGCTGCTGGAACTCGCCCCAGACCGCCTTGAGCGCGGCGACCATCTCGCCGACCGTGCAGTAGGCGTTGGCGCAGTCGATGAGGATGGGCATGAGGTTGTCGGTGCCTTCCGCGGCGCGGGTCAGTTCGGTGAGGCGTTGCCGTACGAGGGCGGCGTCGCGGGTGGCCTTGACGTCGGCGAGCCGTTTCAGCTGCCGGTCGCGGCCCTCCGCGTCGAGTTCGTAGGTGGCGAGATCGGGCGGCGGCTCGTCGGAGACGAAGCGGTTGACGCCGACCACCGGGCGGGTGCCCGCCTCCACCTCGCGGTGCAACTGGTAGGCCTCGTCGGCGATGAGCGTCTGCAGATAGCCGTCCTCGATGGCCCGGACCATGCCGCCGTAGCGCTCCAGGTCGTCCATGATCTCGACGATGCGGGCCTCGGTGGCGTCGGTGAGCGCCTCCACGAAGTACGAGCCGCCGAGCGGGTCCGCGACCCGGGCGACGCCCGTCTCGTGGGCGAGGATCTGCTGGGTGCGCAGGGCGAGCGTCGCCGACTCCTCGCTGGGCAGGGCGAACGGCTCGTCCCAGGCTGCGGTGAACATCGACTGGACTCCGCCGAGGACCGAGGCGAGGGCCTCGTAGGCGACCCGGACGGTGTTGTTCTGTGCCTGGGGCGCGTAGAGGGAGGCGCCTCCGGCGACGCAGCCGAAGCGGAACATGGCGGCCTTGTCGCTGTCCGCGCCGTACCGCTCGCGCACGATGGTCGCCCAACGCCTGCGTCCGGCCCGGTACTTGGCGACCTCCTCGAAGAAGTCGCCGTGCGTGTAGAAGAAGAAGGAGACCTGCGGGGCGAACTGATCGATCGTCATACGGCCGCGGGCGAGGACCGTGTCGCAGTAGGTGACCCCGTCGGCGAGCGTGAACGCCATCTCCTGTACGGCGTTGGCGCCGGCGTCGCGGAAGTGCGAGCCGGCGACCGAGATCGCGTTGAAACGCGGGACTTCGGCCGCGCAGAACTCGATGGTGTCGGCGATGAGCCTCAGGGAGGGTTCGGCGGGCCAGATCCAAGTGCCCCTGGAGGCATACTCCTTGAGGATGTCGTTCTGGATCGTCCCGGTGAGTTTCGCCCGGGGCACGCCCGCCCGTTCGGCCGCGGCGACGTAGAAGGCGAGCAGGATCGCGGCCGTTCCGTTGATGGTGAAACTGGTGCTGATCCGGTCGAGCGGGATGCCGTCGAAGAGGATCTCGGCGTCGGCGAGTGTGTCGACGGCGACGCCCACCCGGCCCACCTCCTCGCCCACTTCGGGGTCGTCGGAGTCGTAGCCGCACTGGGTGGGCAGGTCGAGTGCCACCGAGAGTCCGGTGCCGCCCTGTTGGAGGAGGTAGTGGTAGCGGCGGTTGGACGATTCGGCGGTGCCGAAGCCGGAGTACTGGCGCAGGGTCCACAGCCGGCCTCGGTAGCCGGTGGCGTAATTGCCGCGCGTGAAGGGGAAGTTGCCCGGCCGGGGCGGTTCGGCCCTGACGTCGTCGGGGCCGTAGACCGGTTTGAGGGGCAGGCCGGACGCGGTCCGGGTGAGGTCGTCGCCCTGGGGCGGTGTGGGAGGCGTCATCGCAGGAGGTCCTTCATCACCTTTCCGGTGGCGTTCAGCGGCAGTTCCGTCAGGAACTCCACGGTCCGGGGCACCTTGAACCCGGCCATCCGGCGCCGGCTCCACTCGATCAGCTCGTCGGCGGTCAACTCGTCCTCGGGCAACGCCTTCTGGCGTACGACGAAGGCCTTGCCGACCTGTCCCATGCGTTCGTCGGGGACGCCGATCACGGCGGCCTGGGCGACCGCCGGGTGTTCCATCAGGAAGCCCTCGATCTCGGCCGGGTAGGCGTTGAAGCCGCCGACGATGAACATGTCCTTCTTGCGTCCGACGATCCTCAGATAGCCGCGCTCGTCGAGCGTGCCGAGGTCGCCGGTGTGCAGCCAGCCGTCCTGGTCGATGGCCTCGGCGGTGGCGTCGGGGTCGTTGAAGTAGCCGCGCATCACGCTGTAGCCGCGGACCAGGACTTCCCCGTCGTCGGCGATGCGGACCTCGACGCCGTCGCAGGGGGTGCCGACGGTGGTGGCGATGTCCTCGAAGGAGTCGCCGGGCCGGGTGGCGGTGGCGGTGCCCGCCTCGGTCAGGCCGTAGCCCGTCATGATCGAGGAGAAGGGCAGTTCGGTCATCACCCGGCGGATCAGCTCGACCGGGATGTCGGCCGCTCCGGTGACCGCAACTCGTAGTGAGGACAGGTCTCTTGATCCGCGGTCGGTGAGCAGCGAGTGGTAGAGGGTGGGCGGTCCGGGCAGGACCGTCACCTTCTCGCGCTCGACCAGGTCGAGGACATGGTCCACGTCGAAGACGGGCACGGGCAGGATGGTCATGCCGCGGATCAGCGACGCGACCAGGCCCGCCTTGAAGCCGAAGATGTGGAAGAAGGGGTTGACGATCAGATAGCGGTCGCCCTCCCTGACCCCGGCCAGGTCGCACCACTCCGTGTACAGCCGGAGGGTCTGGGCGTGGGTCATCAGGACGCCCTTGGGGCGGCCGGTGGTGCCCGAGGTGAAGACGATGTCGCTGACCTGGTCGCCGGTCACCTTGCGCTCGAAGGGCGAACCGCTCGCCAGGAAGCCGGACTTGAGGTCGATGACCGGCACTCCGGGCGGGGCCCGGAAGTCCAGACCGAGGAAGCCCTCCTGGACGAGGACGGCCTTCGCCCCGCTGCGGACGATGATGTCGTGCGCCTCGTCCGCCTTGAAGCGGGTGTTCACCGGCACCACCACACCGCCCGCGGTCATGAGACCGAAGGCGGCGACGATCCACTCGGCGGAGTTGGGCGCCCAGATCGCGACCCGGTCGCCCTGCTCCACCCCGGCCGACGCGAACGCTCCCGCAGCCACGCGCACCCGCTCGACCAGCTCGGTGAACGTGAGGCGGAGCGGGCCGTCCACCACGGCTTCGGCGTCACCGAAGCGGTCGGCCGCGCTCAGCACCATCTGCGGGATGCTCTCCCAGGTCATACGCCGATCAGCCGGGCGAGGTTGCCGCCCATGATCTTGGCCTGGTCGGCCTGGGTCATGCCCTGGATCGCGTCGATGTAGGAGACCGGGTCGGCCAGTCCCTCGGGGTGCGGGTAGTCGGACCCGAACAGGACACGCTCGACACCGACGACCTCGGAGAGCGCGGCCATGTCCTCCTCCCAGAACGGGCTGATGTGGATCCGCTTCCTGACCTCCTCGACCGGGTCGCCCAGGAAGCCCTTCGGCTGCTTCTTGTAGGTGCTGCCCAGTTGGTCGAGCAGGGGCAGCAGCCAGGAGGAGCCGTTCTCGATGACGGAGACCTTGAGTTCCGGGAAGCGGAACAGGGCTCCGTGGCAGACCCAGGACGCGACCGCGTCGGTGACCGGGCGCCACTCGGACATCATCCGGAAGACCTGCGCCTGGAACGGCGTCATCTCCTGGCTCTTGCCCTCCCAGTCGCTGGAGTAGCGGGAGTAGCCGCTGTCGGAGGAGTGCATGGCCACCAGCACGCCCGCCTCCTCGACCCGCTTCCAGAACGGGTCGAACTCCGGCAGCGCGAAGGACCGCGAGCCACCGAAACCGGGGACGGGCGCGGGCCGGACGAGAATCGCCCGCGCTCCCCGCTCAAGGCACCACTCCAGTTCGGCGATCGCCTTGTCCAGGATCGGCAGGCTGATCACCGGGGTGGTGAAAATGCGGTTCTTGTAGTTGAACTGCCAGGTCTCGTGCAGCCACTGGTTGAGGGCGTGGACGACGACATGGATCAACTCCGGGTCGTCCCGCATCCGTTCCTCGACCAGGCTGGCGAGGGTCGGGAACATCAGGGTCTGGTGGATGCCCAGGTCGTCCATGAGTTCCAGGCGGGGCCCGGGCTCGCGGAACGCGGGTATCGACCGCATCGGCTCACCGAACAGCTCCCGGTGGGACTTGCCCTCCGGGTTGCCCTCGCGGAAGTAGTCCTCCCACGCGCCGGGCCGGGCCACGACCTCGAAGGTGGGGTTGGGGATGTAGTCGCTGATCTGACCGCGGATGGCAATCTTCGTACGGCCCTTCACCTGCACGTACTGGATGGCACTCGCGTACTGCTTGGGCAGGTAGCGGGTGAGTGCGTCCTCGGTCTCGTACAGGTGGTTGTCCGCGTCGAACAGTGGATACGGGGGCACGCGCGATGGCATGAGATCCTCCTTCGCAGATTACGAGAATCCTATTCTCACTCTTGACGGGCTGCAATATCCCTACGGAGAACGAACTTCTGGACCTTGCCGCTTGCGGTGCGCGGGAAGTCGTCGACGACATACAGTTCTTCCGGCCACTTCTGCCGGGCGAGGCCCACGGAGGCGAGGTGGGCGCGGAGTTCGTCGAGGGTGGGCTCGGGGTGACCCGGCCGCAGCCGCACGACGGCCGCCGCGTGCTCGCCGAGGCGGCTGTCCGGCGCCGCGACCACTGCGGCCTCGGCGACGGCCGGCAGGGCGAGGAGCACCTCCTCCACCTCCAGCGCGCCGATGTTCTCGCCGCCGCGGATGATGATGTCCGCCTTGCGGTCGGTGATGGTGAGGTAGCCGTCCTCGTCGAGTTCACCGATGTCGCCGGTGTGGTACCAGCCGTCCGCGTCGAAGGCGCGCTCGGTGAGGGCCGGGTCGGTGTAGCCGAGGCACAGGTCCGGGCCGCGGCTGAGGATCTCGCCGTCGTCGGCCAGCCGGATCTCCACTCCGGTCAGCGCGTCTCCGTCGGTGTAGAGCCGTTTGTCCTCGGGCGCGGTGTGGCTGGAGGCCGTGATCGAGGGGTGTTCGGTGCTGCCGTAGGCGCGGAAGACGGTGATGCCGAGGTCCGCGAGCCGTCTGGTCACCGTGTTCGGTACGGCCGCGCCGCCGAGGCCCGCGTACTTCATGCGGGTCAGGTGGGCGGGGGTGAAGTCGGGGTGGTCGAGCAGGCTCGTCATGTAGTAGGCGGCGCCGCCTCCCACGGTGAGTCCGTCGCGGGCCATCAACTCCAGGGCGAGGCCCGGGTCCCAGGTGTCGGCGAGGTTCACCGGGGAGCCGTCCAGGACGGGGATCAGGAAGGCGTTCACCATGCCGATGAAGTGGCCGACGGGCGCGGAGGTGAGCTGGTGGCCCCGGTCGGGCGGGTAGCGGCCGGCCAGTTGACGGGTCTCGAAGCCCAGGGTGCGGTGGCTGTGCACAACTCCCTTGGGATCGCGGGTCGTTCCGCTGGTGAAGGCGATCAGCGCGGGTCCGGAGGGGTCCGTCGGGAGGACTCCCGGCAGTGGTTCGTCGGCGAGCAGGTCGTCGAAGTCCCTCCCCACGACGCCGACCACGGGGATCTTCGCGCTCAACTCGGGGTCGTGGCGCAGGTGTCCGAAGCGTTCGGCGGTGACGAAGACCTTGGGTTCGACCGTGTCCAGGATGTAGCCGACTTCCTTGCGTCCGTAGAAGTGGACGATCGGCACCACGACCGCACCGAGGAACGCCGACGCCCAGAAGACGGCGGCGGCCTCCATCCAGTTGGGCAGTTGGAGCGCCACGACGTCACCGGGGCCGACGCCCCTCTCGCGCAGGCCGGCGGCGAGTCGGCGGGCCGTCAGTTCGACCTCGGCGAAGGTGCCTTCCCAGGGCCGGACCGCCGAGTGCACGCGGAACGCGGCTTCCGGGGCCGCCGTCAGTCCCCGCGCCAGCAGGTCACCGATCGTCTCCCTGGTCCACCAGCCTTCCGCCTCATAGCGGTCGACCAGTTCAGCGGGGATCGTTCGCACGACAGGAACTTCCTCTCGTCATTGAGAATTGCACTCTCTCAGAGCGAGAAGGTAAATTCCATACATGGGACGAGACCACGGGTTCCACCCGGTGCGGATCACACGGATCATCCAGGAGACGCCCGACACACGGACGTACGTACTCGACGCGCCCTTCCCCTACCGGGCGGGCCAGTTCGTGACGATCAAGGCCTGTGGCACGCTGCGCAGCTACTCGATGTCCAGTTCGCCGGAGACGGACGCCGAGTTGATGACGACGGTGAAGCGGGTTCCGGGCGGTCTGGTGTCCAACTGGATGCACGACCACCTCGCGCCCGGCGATGTCGTCGAGACCACGCTGCCCGCAGGCGTGTTCTGCCTAAGAGAGGAAGGCGAGACACGCGGGGGCCGTGAAATCGGTGCTCCGGTGGTGGCGTTCTGCGGAGGTAGCGGGATCACGCCGATCCTCTCGCTCGCGAAGTCCGCGCTGGCCGGCACCGGGCGCCCGGTACGGGTCCTGGCCGCCGACCGGGACGCGGGCGCCGTCATCTTCGCGGCGGCGCTCGGCGAGTTGGCCGAGCGGTATCCGGACCGGTTCGAGATCCGGCACCACCTGGACGACCGGCAGGGGTTCGTCACCGAGGAGTCGGTGCGGGAGTTCGTGGGCGGCGACACGGACGCGGACTTCTACCTCTGCGGGCCCGCGCCCTTCATGGAGTTGGTGGAGAACGCCCTTCTCGCCCAGGGAGTCCTCCCGGAGCGGATCTTCGTCGAGCGGTTCGCGCAGACCACCGATCCCCCGCCCGCACCCGAAGAGGCCCCCGAACAGGACGGCACGCTCACGCTCGTGCTCTCCGGCAAGCGGCACACGCTCGCGCAGCGCTCCGGCGAGACGTTCCTGGAGAGCGCGCGTCGGGCAGGTCTGGCCCCGCCGTTCTCCTGCGAGGCGGGCAACTGCGCCACCTGTATCGCCCAAGTCACCGAAGGCGAGGCCAAGATGCGCGTGAACAACGCGCTCGACGAGGACGAGATCGCCGAGGGCTGGGTCCTGACCTGCCAGGGCGAGCCGACCGCACCACACGTCACTGTCGAATACGAGGACTGAGGCCATGGACGTAGATCTCGAACTCGACGAGGGCCTGGCGGTCGTCACGATCGACCGCCCCCATGCCCGCAACGCCATCGCCCCCACCACGATGGACGAACTCGACAAGGTGCTCGACGCGGCCGCGGGCGCCAAGGCCCTGGTCATCACGGGCGCCGGCGACCGGGCGTTCGTCTCCGGCGGGGACCTCAAGCAGCTCAGTGCGATCCGGACCGAGGAGGACGCGATGGCCATGGCCCTGCGGATGAGGGGGATCTGCGACCGCATCGCGGGCTTCCCCGGGCCGGTGATCGCCGCGTTGAACGGACACGCCTTCGGCGGTGGCGCCGAGGTCGCGGTGGCCGCCGACATCCGGGTCGCCGCCGACGACATCCGGATCGGCTTCAACCAGGTGGCGCTGGCCATCATGCCCGCCTGGGGCGGCGCCGAGCGGCTCGCCCAACTGGTCGGCAGGGGCAGGGCGTTGATGCTCGCCGGTGCCGGGACGGTGCTCGACGCCACCGAGGCGCACCGCGCCGGACTGCTCGATCTGGTGCTGCCGCGCGCCGAGTTCGCCGAGGGCTGGCGCACCCTGGCCAGATCGCTGGCCACCAATCCGGCGCGGGAGATCAAACGGGTGATGAGCGGAGCCGTCCCGGAGGAGGAGGCCGCGCGCGCCTTCGCCCGGCTCTGGGTGTCCGACGAGCACTGGCAGGCAGCGGAGAGGGTGATGTCCCGTGGGTGACACACGAGTCGGGGCGACCGGAGCGGACGCCGACCTGAGCGACGTACGGGCGCACACGGACCGTCCGGCGGGCAGCGACGGTCGGGTGCGGGTCGAGTCGAGCCCGGTCGGGCCGATCGTCCGGCCGCCGGATGCGACCGATCTGGTGGTGCTGTATCTGCACGGGGACCGGCAGTTGTCGGGTTCGCCGGAGTCGGCGGTGGACCTGGCCGAGCGGCTCGCGCTGCGCACGGGGGCGGTCGTGGTGTGCCCGCGGTACCGGTCGTCGTTCCCGGGGGCGCTCGACGACGTGCACGCCGTGTACAGCTCGTGCCAGGCCCGTGGTCCGGTGGCGCTGGCGGGTGAGCGGCTGGGGGCGGGGCTCGCGGCCTCGCTGCTGGTGCGGCTGCGGGACATGGGGGCGCGGGAGCCGGAGTGCGCGGTGCTGAGTTCGGCCTTGCTCGATCTGACGCTGGACGCGCCGAGTCTACTGCTCAACGCGGCCGCCGATCCCGGCTTCGACTTCGACGAACTGCGGCTGCACGCGGCCCGGTTCGCGGCCGGCGCCGATCGCACCAACCCGCTGTTGAGCCCGCTGCACGCCAACCTGCACGGGCTGCCGCCGATCCAGCTCCTGGTGGCGGGGACCGATCCGCTGCTGGACGACTCCCTGTCGTTCGCCGCCCGCGCGGCCCGTTCCGGGGTCACGGTGGATCTTCGGGTACGGCCGGACGCGGTGAGTCTGCAACCCGAGAGCGTCGCGGCCATGGCCGATTTCATACAGGCATGGGCCCGAGCAGCACGCCCATCACCTCGCGGATGATCTCGGGGTAGTCGGTCTGCTCCTCGTCGAGCATCCACTGCTGCTGGACCCCGTCCAGCATGGCGACCACGGCCGTGGCGGCGGCCCGGGGGGTCAGACCGCTCGGCAGGCGGTCGCCGTAGAGGCCGGTGAGGTGCTCGACGGTGTGGTCCTGGATCGCCCGGTAGTAGTCGTGGCAGAACCGCTGCACTTCGTCGCTTCCGGTGACGCCCTCGGCAACGAGCACGCTGTGGATCTGGGCGAGACCGGGGTTCTTGTGGTCGTAGGTGATGACCTCGGCGAGCAGTCCGGGCAGGTCCTGGCCGGCGTCCGCGTGGAGGGCGGCCAGGTGTTCGCGGGCGAGGTCCTCGCGGAGCTGGACGAGGGCGAGGAGCAGCCGCTTCTTGCTGGGGAAGTAGTGCAGGACGCCCTGCCGGGTCAGGCCGGCGCGCTCGGCCACGGCGTCGATGGATGCCTTCTTGTAGCCGCGCTCGGCGAACACCGCGAGCGCGGCCACAAGGATCTCGTCGTGTCGGGCCGTCGTCATTGAGCACCCCTTCCGCCACCGCAACACCGATGTGACATTACGGTTGCCGTGGCGGTGAGGCGACCCTTCCGGCCATTCTAGGCCGACGTGTGTCTAACGCGCCGTCTTCCGGTGTGCGTCGGCGAAGGCGCGCAGTTCGCGTGCCACGTCGGGCCCGGACGGTGTGTAGACGATCTCCTGGAATCCGGCCGCGTCGAGCGCGGCCAGCTGCGCCCCGATGCCCGGCGCGTCCGCCACCAGGCTGGTGAGGTCGATGTGCGGGAGGAGTTCCTGGTCCCGCTCGGTGAGCCCGGTGACATGGCCCTCGAAGGCCAGGAGATGGCGTTCGCCCTCGGGGGCGAGCGCTTCGAGGGTCTTGCGCCAGGCCTCGCCGCCGGGCAGCGCGTCGACCGCCTCGGCGCCGCGTGAGGCGTAGGCCTCGTGCCAGGGGACGACCCGCCACGGGCCGATGGCCTCGCGCACCCGCGCCGATCCCGGTTCCTCGCCGGGGTCGAGCACCGTGCCGGACACGATCATCGCGGACGGCAGTGTCGGGTGGACGGGGCCGATGATGCCGTCGGCGACCTCGCCGGCCAGCTCGGCGCCCCGGGGGCCGAACACACTGAGCCACAGCGGGACTTCGAGCGGGCGGGGCGCGGCGCGGTCGCTCGCGTGCAGCATGCGGACCGGGCTGCCGTCCACTGTCACGGTCTCGCCGGCCAGCAGGCCGCGCAGTGCCGTGACGTACTCGGCGAGGGCCGTGAGTTTCATGGGGCGTTGGCCGATGGCAAGGCGCGCCGTGAAGCCCGTGCCGAAGCAGGCCCGGAAGCGCCCCTCGGAGAGGCGGGCGATCGTCGCGATCCCGGATGCCATCGTCATCACCGAGCGCTGGTCCGGCACCAGGACGGCCGAACTCAGACCGATGCGGGACGTCTCCCGGGCGGCCAGCGCGAGGTGGACGAAGGGGTCCTCCCACAGCGGGGCCGACTCGTAGATCCATGCTCGCGTGTAGCCCAACTCCTCGGCGAGTACGACGAGTTCGGCGAAGTCGGGGCCGGGGGGCAGGCCGCAGGACAGTTCCATGTCACGCCCCCTGCGACGGCATCTCGAAGCCGGCGACGAGCACGGCGCGCGAGTCTGCGGCGGCCTGCCGCAGGGGCTTGGCGCGCCCGTACTCCTCCGACTCGTACCAGGCCCTCGCGGCTTCGACGGATTCAAATTCGAGAATGACGGTCTGGTCCCCGTGCCACTCGCCCTCAAGAACCTCCGGCCGGCCGTCGACCGCGAGGATGGACGCACCGGCCTGGACGATCGACGCCCCCGCTGCCTGACCGTAGGCGGCCATCCCGGCCGGGTCCTTGATGGCCTCGGTCACAATCACGTAGCCCTTGGGCATGTACTCGTTCTCCTCTAACTCACTGTGATCGCACGCTCCGGGCAACTGCCCAGAGCTGAACGGACCGCCTCCTGATGCTCCGCGGGGACTTCGGGCAGCAGGACTTCGGCGTATCCGTCGTCTGTCAGGTCGAACACCTCGGGGCAGATCGACCAACAGATTCCGTGGCCCCGGCAGCGGTCCGGGTCTACGGAGGCTTTCATCGCGTGGGCTCCTCGGCGAGCGTGAACTCCAGGTTCAGGTGGGTGAGTCCGCGCAGGATGTACGTCGGCAGGTAGCGGTAGTTCCGTGCGTCGGCGGGGCCGTGCACGCGCTCCGAGATCCTGATGTCCGTCGTCCGGTCGAGGATGCGCTCGATGCCGACGCGGGCCTCGGCACGGGCGAGCGGGGCGCCGGGGCAGGTGTGCGGGCCGCGGCCGAAGGCGAGGTGGTGGCGGGCGTTGGCACGGGCCGGGTCGAAGGTCTCCGGGTCCTCGAAGTGGCGCGGGTCGCGGTTGGCGGCGCCGTTGAGGACCATGAGGGTGGTGCCGGCGGGGAGGTCGACGCCGCCGACGGTGGACGGGACGCGGGAGAGCCGGAAGTCGCCCTTGATCGGGCTCTCGGTGCGCAGCGTCTCCTCGATGAAGTTCGGGATGCGGTCGCGCTCGGTGCGCAACAGCCGCTGCAGATCGGGGTCTTCGGCGATCAGCTTGAGGGCGTTGCTCAGCAGCCGGACGGTGGTCTCCTGGCCGGCCGCGAACAGGTTGGTGGCGACGCGTGCCACATCGGCGACGTCGGGGGTCGAGCCGTCGGCGAACTTCGCGGTGGCCAGGCCCGTGATCACGTCCTCGCGGGGTTCGCGCCGGCGCTCCTCGACATAGGCCGAGAACTGCCCGTACAGGTACTCCAGCGGTGAGTACGACACCTCGCCGTCGGTGCTCCCGATGCCGGCCTGCGGCCGGTGTTCGAGGCCCTCGACGAACGAGTTGCGGTCCTCGTCGGGCACGCCGAGCAGGTCGGCGATGACCCGCAGCGTGAAGGGACCGGCGAACCCGCTGATGAAGTCGCCCTCGCCGGCCGCCAGATACGCGTCGAGCTGGGCGTCGGCGAGGTGCCACATCGACGCCTCGTTCTCCTTGAGGCGGCGCGGGGTGATCAGCCGCATCAGCAGTCCGCGGTGATCCGTGTGCATCGGTGGGTCGAGCGTCGGCAGTTGGTCGCTCATCGGGAGCTGGTCGCGGTACTGCTCGATCAGCGCGCTCACGTCGTCGCCTTCGAGCGGGACGGGGAACCCGGGGAAGGGGCCGGTCACCGAGAGGCAGGACGAGAAGGTGTCGGAGTCGTTGAGGACCTGGATCGCTTCGTCGTACCCGGTCACCATCGTCACGTCGTGGTGGCTCTCGCGGAGCACCGGGCACTTGCCGCGCAAGGCCTCCAGGTAGGGATAGGGGTCCGCGACGACCTCGTCGTCCTGGAAGAAGTCGATCGCCTCGAAGTCCTTCACGGTGTGCACGGTTCCCTTCCGTCACCAGTCTGACGACGAGCGACGATATCAATCTTCTCCGGTCACAAGAAGGCCGTTTTCACTTTCGTGGAGCGGGAGTCGCGGTCGCCGTGAGGCACTCTTGTCCCATGTGGTCGAGGGCCGCGTCGGCCGCCGCCAGTACCGAGCCGGTCGGCACGCCCGCCGCCTCGGCGAGGCCGGCCAGCAGCTTGACGTCCTTGCGGAGGAGTGGTCCGGCGCGCTCCGCGAGGCGGTCGAGGGTGCCGCCGCCCTCCTTCACCCGGTCGAGCGCGAAGCTCGCTCCGCTGCCGTGGAGGACGACGTCGGCGAGGGCGCCGCGGTCGATACCGAACTCCGGCGCGAGCGCGAGGGTGTCGGCCGCGGTCGCCAGGTTCGCGGTGAACAGGAGGTTGTTGAGGAGCTTGGTGATCTGTCCCGAGCCGAGCGGGCCCATGTGGACGACCGGATCGCCGAAGGCCTCGAACACCTTGCGGCAGTAGGCGACCGTGCCGGACTCGCCGCCCGCCATCACCAGCAGCCGGCCCTCGGCGGCCGCCTTCCCGCCGCCGCTGACGGGCGCGTCGACCACGGAGACGCCGTGCACCTGGGCGCGCTCGGCGAGCCGCCGGCAGGTGTCGGGGTGGACCGTGCTGTGCACGGCGATCACACCGCCCCGCCGCAGGCCGGTCAGTACGCCCTGTTCGCCCGTGACGACCTGTTCGACATCGGCGTCGTCGACGACACAGACGCACACCAGGTCGCTGGCCGCGGCCAGTTCGGCCGGAGACGCGGCGCGCCGCGCCGCCGTGTCCGCGAACGCGGCGAGCGTGGCGGGGCGGCGTGCCCAGAGCGTCGTGGCGAAGCCGGCCTCGACGATCCGGCGTGCCATGGGCGCGCCCTGGCTGCCCAGCCCGATGAATCCGACGCGCATCAGCGGGCCTCCTGGTCGACCGACTCCGGGGCGTTCGCGGGCTTCGGCACGGCCGCGGCCTCGGTATCCGTGCCGGTCGCGGGCTCCGGCTTCGGTTCCGGTCGCCAGAACACGCCCAGCAGTCCGGCGGTCGCCGCCACGGCCACCCCGAGGGCGACGGCACCGCCGGTCCAGCCGGTCACATCGATACCGGCCGCGTGGTCGACGGACCAGCGGCCGGGGCCCAGTACCGCGAGCGCCAGGGCGACGACGGCGAGGGTGAGGACGTACTCGTAGCCGTCCTTGAAGACGAAGAACCCGTTGGGCCGATGGGCGAGCAGGCCCGCGACCAGCATCACCGAGATCACGGCCGCGCAGGCCAGCGGTGTGAGGAGACCCAGGATCAGCAGGACGCCCGCGCCGACCTCGGTGAGCACGCTCATCCAGGCCTGCAGCACGCCCTGTCTGAGGCCGAGTCCGGTGAACCAGCGGGCGGTGCCCTCGATCCGGCCGCCACCGCGCCAGTGGTTGAGCCCGTGCATGATCATGATCAGTCCTACGACCACTCGTACGAGCAGCAGTACCGCGATGTCGGCGTCAGTCATCCGGCCCTCCGTGGCAGATGGTCGATCTCGCCGTTCTCGTATCCGAGAACGCACTCCTCCACGAACGAGAGGATCTTCAGGTGGTACCCGGTCGCGGTGCGTCCGATGCTCAAGTTGTGGCCGCCGTCGGCCTGTTCGTCGGTGACGACCCGCGGGGAGGCGGTGAACAGGCTCGCGATGTCGGCCATGGCCTCGGGCCCGGAACTCCATACGCGTTCGTGGTCGCCGAGCGTGTAGTGGACGGGAGTCCTTACGCGGGCGGCGAGTTCGGCGAACTCCAGCGGCCAGCGGCGGGCCACGGTGGACTCGTAGCGCGGGCCCAGGGACTGGATGCGGGCGGCCCCGACGACGTCGTCCGGATACAGGCGCGCCGGTTCCCACAGCAGATCGCGCAGGCCGGGTCCTGGCCGTCTCGGCACGGCGGGATCGCGCTGCCTGAAGTCGAGGATCTCGACGGCCGCAGGCGCGTGGTGGCGGCCGGTACCGGCGATCTCCAGGCCGAGAAGGTCGTTCCGCCGTTCGTCGCCCGCCATGCGGACGCCCAGGTCGCAGCCGATCGAGTGCGCCCACAGGAAAAGCCCCGCCCCGCGCGGACGCGCGGCGAGCAGCCGGTCGACCGCTCCGTAGGCGAGGTCGACGCGCCGTGCGGGGGAAGCCATGCTCTCGGCGTGCGGAGCCGAACTTCCGTAACCGGGACGGTCGATGGCGACGACGGTGAAGTCGAGTGCCGCGGCGATGCGCAGGAGGGACAGTCGGGGCTGGTCCGGGTAGTCGAAGTAGCTCGACGTCACCGCTCCCCCGTGCAGCGCGACGACGACCGCGCGCGGGTCGCGGGCCTCGCACAGCAGCGCCGACACGGGGACGCCGTCGACGTCGACGACATGCGGAACGACGTCCGTGGTACGGGAGTTCATCCGTCCGCCCGGAGGAGGAGCACGCCGCTCGGAGCGAGGCCGCCGGTGCTGACCGCCGCGATCCGCGCGCCCGGCACCTGCCGCGCCCCGGCCGCGCCGCGCAGTTGGACGATCGCCTCCTCGACCAGCCCCATGCCGTGGGTACGGCCGTGGGAGAGCTGTCCGCCGTGGGTGTTCAGGGGCAGGACGCCGTCGCGGGCGATGTTCTTGCCGCCGTCCAGGAAGTCCTTGGCCTCGCCGATGCCGCAGAATCCCAGTCCCTCCAGCCAGGAGAGGCAGTTGAAGGTGAAGCCGTCGTAGAGTTCCGCGATGTCGACGTCCTGCGGGCGCAGGGTGGTGCGCGACCACAAGTGGGCCGACTGGCCCAGGACTTGGGGTTCGTGGGTGAGGGTGCTCTGGTCCCATTCGAGGCGTTCCAGGAGCTGGGTGCCGACGGCTTCGACGAAGACGGGCGGCTGGGCCAGGTCCCGGGCGGTGTCCACGGCCGACACGATGACGGCGACCGCGCCGTCGCAGGGTACGTCGCAGTCGTAGAGGCCGAAGGGTGTGGTGATGGGGCGGGCACTCAGGTAGTCGTCCATGGTGAGCGGCTCGCGGTAGATCGCGGTGGGGTTCAGCGCGGCGTTGGCCCGCTGGTTGAGGGCGATCCAGCCGAGGGTCTCGCGGGTGGTGCCGTAGCGGTGAAAGTGGCGCTGGGCGTTCTGGGCGAGGGTGTGCGCCGCCGAGACACCGCCGAACGGCTTGATCCAGCCGTCCAGTTGGCGCGGCTGGTCCACTGCGATGCGTCCGCGCCGTACGAGTTCGCCGTACGACGCCTCCCACACCGTACGGAAGCACAGCACATGCCGGGCGAGGCCGCCGGCGACGGCGAGCATCGCGGAGACCAGTGAGCCGCCGGGGCCGAAGGTCTCTCCGCCGCCGTTGTACCAGGTGGGTTCGAGGCCGAGGGCCGACTCCAGGGCGGTCACCCCGCCCTCGCTGAAGCCGCCGTGCGGGGTGGGGCCGGGGTAGGTCGCCAGGCCGTCGATGTCGGCGGCGGTGAGTCCGGCGTCGGCGATCGCGCGCTCGCAGGCCTGGACGGTCAGGGACACCGGAGGGACCAGCAGGCGGCGCCCCAGTTCGGACGCGCCTACGCCGGTGATCGCGACCTTGTCCTCGAACTTCTCGGTCGTCACCATCGGCCGTACGCGGCGGGCGAGTTGGAGTGTCTCCTCCTCGCCGAGCGGCAGGGTGCGTTCGGCCGGCTGGTCGGGGGCCGGGCGGAACAGGGGCAGCCAGGCGTCCTCGACCTGTTCGAAGACGACCTCCATCCGCATGCCCAACTCCAGCTCGTCCGGCTCGCATTGGACGGCGTTGGTGGTGAGCCGGACCCGGGGGTCCTCCTCCACCGCGACCTGCGCCACCACATATGGTGCGGGCAGGCCGGGCAGGGCGAAGCGGTGGTTGACGGTGAAGCCGATCAGGGTCGCGAAGCCGGAGACCGCCCGGACGCCGATGTCGTGCCCGTGGCAGTACCGGCAGACCGGCTGCGGCGGGTGGATGAGGGCCGCGCAGGACCCGCACTCCGCCAGCCGCAGCCGGCCGTCCGCGCCGGAGGTCCAGAAGAACTCGTTCTCCTCCGTGACCACCGGACCGGGACGCTGATGCTCTGTCATGTGTCGATCCGTGCCTTTGACTTGCGGATGGTGACCGGTTCGGCGAGGCGCTGTTCGTCGCAGACCTTCTGGAGTTCGGCGAGGGTCTCGTCGAGTCCGGCGCCGAGCCGCTCGCCCGGGGTGAAGGTCGCCGGGAGGTGGCGCATGCCCTGGATGACGCCGATGGTCTCGTAGTGCACGGCGCCTTCGGGGTCGCAGTGGTAGTCGGGCATGCGGTCCAGTACGGCCGTCACCATCCGCTTGAACACGGTGCGGGCCACGTTGGAGCCGATACAGCGGTGGATGCCGAGGCCGAAGCTGCTGTGCCGGTTTCCCTTGCGTTCCATGTCGATCGTGTCCGGGTCGGGGAAGACCGACGGGTCCCGGTTGGCCATCGCCCAGGAGAGCCAGAGGCGTTCGCCCTCCTTGAACTCGGTGCCGGCGATCTCGCAGTCGGCGGTGATGGTACGGCCGTCTCCGGGTGCCGGGGTGTAGAAGCGCAAGAACTCCTCGGTCGCGGAGTCCAGCAGGGTCTTCCGCTCACGGCTCAACCGCTCGCGCTCCTCCGGGTGTTGGGAGAGCCATTCGAGGGAGTGGGCGGTGAGCGCGGTGGTGGTGTCGAAGCCGCCGCCGATCAACAGGGCGCACACGCCGAGGAGTTCGCCGTCGTCGGGGTTGCGGCCGTTGATGTCGGCGCGGACCAGTGCGTCGACGAGGCCCGGTCGGGGGTTCTTGCGGATCTCCGCGAGTTGGGCCATGAGGTCCATGCCCATCTTGCGACTCAGGTCCAACACCCTTTGCATGTCGGGTGAGTTGGGGGGCGTGTAGACGGAGGCGTGGGCCGGTTCGTTGTAGATGGTCCAGTGCGCCAGCGGGATGCCCATCATCGCCAGGGTGAGCACGGCCGGGACGATGTTGGCGAGGTCGTCGACGAAGTCGATGCGCCCGGACTCGATCTTCTCGTCGATGCTCGCGCGGACGACCTCGTCGACGAACGGGATCCAGCGCTGGATGGCCGCCGGTGACAGATAGGGGTTGAGGGTCTGCCGGTAGTACCGCTGCTCCGGCGGGTCCATCTCCAGGAAGCCGCCCCGGGCTTCGCGGGCGCGGGGTGCCGGGGGGATGGAGATGCCCTTGTAGCCGCGCCGCTCGTTCTTCACGTCGTGGTCGTTGGAGAGGAACTCCGCGGACCTCGCGAGTTCGAACACCTCACGGTTGCCGCTGGCCACCCAGTGGCCGCCGTGGGTCTCCGTCCAGGCGATCGGACACCGGCCGTGCAACTCGTGCGTGATCTCCTCGAACCGGTCGCGGTAGTCGGGGGTGTGCCGGTCGAAGTGCACCAGGTGGTGCTTGCGGCCGCCGTCGTCGTCGACGGCCGCGTCGTCCGTGGTCATGCGGAGTCCTCTCCTGCTCGGTGGCTGAGGTGGGGGTCAGGAGATGAGAGAGATCGCCCGTTCCGGGCAGGACAGGACCGCTTCACGCACGGCACTCTCCTGGTCGGCGGGGACGTCCTCGTCGATGACCGAGGAGTGCCCGTCGATCTCGCTGAGTTCGAAGCTGTCCGGAGCGTGCATCGCGCAGAGCGTGTGGCCCTGGCAGCGCTCGGGGTCGACTCGTACCTTCACGGTCCTTCCTTCCTGCCGCGGTGAACGGGGGACGAGGTGTGCCTACTTGAGGTCGGACAGCGACTTGCCGACGTCCGCGAGCGTGACCGGCTTGCCGTAGTTGCCCGTGAACTTGTAGACGGGCGCGTCACAGCGGTAGGCGCCTTCGGTGGGCTTGAAGTCCGCAGGCACCCAGCCGCTGGTGGTGGCCTTCTCGACGTTGAAGCACTTCACGGGCTCGTCGGGCGAGGACAGGTTCACCGGGGCCTGGAGCCCTCCTCCGGTCCACTCGGTCTGCTTCTTGGCGTTCGCCAGGACACAACTGCGGGTCAGTTCGGCGCAGTCGCGGGCGGCGGTGGCGAACAGCAGCCAACTGGAGAAGGCGTGCACGGCGGGCAGGGTGATCTGCGCGTCGGGCGCGTACTTCTTGAACAGGGCGACCATTTCCTTGGTGGCCGGGTTGTCGTCGGCCTTCTCCAACGGGTAAGTGCCGTCGATGGAGGCGAAGTTGGTCTGCGCGCTCAGAGCGGTGTCGGCCAGCTTGAGGAAGGCGGGGCCGTAGGCGTTGTTGTTGGAGTCGATCCAGTCGAGCTTGTAGTCGATGTTGGTGAGCGCCTGCTCCAGCTTCGCCAGTTGGGTGAAGTCCCCCAGGAAGACGAGTCCCTTGACCTTCTTCGTCTTGATGGACTGGGCGTACGGCGTCCAGTCGGAGACGCCCTGGGCGGGGTAGAGGTCGGAGTAGGTGACCTTGCCGCCCATCGCGGTGAGGACTTCCTTGTCCTGCGCGGCGAGGGCCTTGGTGACGGGCACGTCTCCGGTGATGATGCCGACGCCGCTCGCCGAGGCCGGGTACGCCTCCTTGAGCAGCCAGGAGTAGTAGCCGGCGTAGGGCGAGTAGCCGGTGGAGGCGCCCTGGGTCATCACCTGGAGGTCCGCGCCGAGTTCGGAGGTGACCTGTGCCGGGAACTCGGGGAGCAGGCACTTCAGGCGGGTCTTGACGCCCAGGCCGTCGAGGGCGGCACCGCCGCCCACCTCGAAGAAGTCGGTGCGGCAGGCCGAGATCATCTGCTGGTTGACCTGCATGAGCTGGGCGTCGTGCGACACGGGCGTGATCTTGCGTCCGTTGATGCCGCCGGCGGCGTTGCACCATGAGCTGAAGACCTTGGCCGCGTTCTCGAACTCCGGGTTCTTGGTGAACCCGACGTCGGTGAAGACGCCGACCTTGATGTCGGTGGCGGTGACGCCCTGGCTGGTGACGGTCTTGGCCGTGCCCTTGCCGCAGACGGACTTCAGGGTGCCGAAGTCGGCCGTCGCGGTGTCGGCGGCTCCGGTGGTCGAAGGGCTGGTGGTGTCCGCGGACTTGGTGCGGCCGGAACATCCCGCCGCGGCCGCGAGGGCCAGGACCAGCGCGGGGATGAGCAAGCGTCTCATCGGTTCTCCTCGTTGAGAATGTGAGTCTCGCTGTCGGGTGATCAGGTGACCGCGCCGGCGGCCTTGAGCGCGATGATGCGGTCCCAGTCCAGGCCCAGTTCGAGGAGGATCTCCTCGGTCTGGGCGGCGAACTCGGGTGCGGGTGCGAGGTGCGGGGGCTGTACGTCGAACTGCACGGGGCTGGAGACGAGTTCGAGCTCTCCTGCCGGGAGCAGGTACTCGTTCGCCCTGATCTGCGGGTCGTCGCCCACTTGCAGGGAGTTCTGCACGGGGGCCCATGGGCCGGCCAGGGTGGCGAAGCGCCGGCTCCACTCCGCGAGGGTGCGGGTGGCGAGGACCTCACGGAGGATCTTGACGGCCTCCGCCGTGTTCGCGACCAGGTGCTCGGCGGTGTCGAAGCGGGGGTCGTCGACGAGTTCGGGGCGGTCGATGTGCCGGCACACATCGGCCCAGAACTTGCCGGGCTGCATCATGACGAACGCCAGATGGTGGCCGTCGGAGGTCTCGTAGAGCCCGGACAGGGGGTTCGCCACGGAACCGTGGGTGCCCACGGGCGGCGGGAGCCAGGGCTTGCCGAGGTGCAGGGAGAGCGCGGTGGCGTGGCCCATCGCCCACAGGCCGCTGCCGAGCAGGGAGACGTCCACGACCGAGGGTTCGCCGGTGCGCTCGCGTTTGAGGAGCGCGGCCGCGATGCCGCCGGCGAGGTTGGTGCCGGAGATGGTGTCGCCGTAGGCGGGCGAGGGCGGGTTGATGATGCCGTCGGTGCCTTCGGGGGTGATGCTCGCGGCGGTGCCGGCGCGGGCCCAGAACGCCGTCATGTCGTAGCCACCCTTTACCGCCTCCGGTCCGCGCGGCCCGAAGGCGCTGCCCCGGGCGTAGACGATGCGGGGGTTGACGCTACGGATGTCGTCGACGTCGATGCCGAACCTGTCCCGGTGGCCGGGAAGGAAGCTGGTCAGGAACACGTCCGCGTGCCGGGCCAGTTCGTACAGCACCTCCTTTCCCTCGGGTTTGGAGATGTCGAGGCCGAGGCTGCGCTTGCCTCGGTTGGCGTGCTCGACGTTGGGGTTGGGGTCGCCCTCGACGCGCATCGTGCCGGTCTGGCGGAGGCCGCGTTGCGGGTCGCCGGTGACGGCGTGCTCGACCTTGATGACGTCCGCTCCCCAGTCGGAGAGGACGGCTCCCGCCGAGGGGACGAAGCCGTACATGGCGACTTCGAGGACACGGATCCCTGCGAGCGGCATCATGACCGGACCACGACCGCGAAGGATTTGTACTCCAGGAACTCCTCCAGTCCGGGAACACCGCTCTCCCTGCCGATGCCGGACTGCTTGTATCCGCCGAACGGCACGTCCGCGGCGAAGTAGTTGCCGCCGTTGATGCTGAAGGTGCCGGTGCGGATCCGGCGTGCGAGGGCGATGGCCCGCTCGTCGTCGGCGCTCTGGATACCGCCGGAGAGGCCGAAGACGGAGTTGTTGGCGATGCGCACGGCGTCGTCATCGTCGTCGTAGGGAATGACGACGAGGACGGGTCCGAAGACCTCGTCCTGGGCGATCTCGCTGTCCGGGTCGACGTTGCTGAGGAGCGTCGGCTTGTAGAAGAAGCCGGGATCGACCTTCTCGCCGCCGGTGACGAGGTTCGCGCCTGCCGCGACGGCCCTCTGCACCATTCCGTCGACCTTGTCGCGCTGGCGTTCGCTGATGAGCGGGCCCGCGAAGGTCTTGGGGTCGGCTGGGTCGCCGAGCGGGATACGGGCGAGGCCCGCCGCGACCTTCTCGACGAGCTCGTCGTGGTGCTCCCTGGGCACGAGCAGCCGTGAGGTGAGCGCGCAACCCTGCCCGGAGTGGGAGCAGATGGTGCCGGCCGCGAACATGGCGGCGGTGGCGAAGTCGGCGTCGTCGAGGACGATCATGGCGGATTTCCCGCCGAGTTCGAGGAAGACCTTCTTCACCGTGCGGCTGGCGGCCTCCATGATGCGGCGGCCGGTCGCGGTGGAACCGGTGAAGGTGATCATGTCGACGTCGGGGTGCGTGGTGAGCGCCTCGCCGACCTCGGCGCCGGAGGAGGTGAGGACGTTGACCACGCCGGGCGGGAAGTCCGTGTGCTCGGCGATGAGTCGGCCGAGGAACAGGGTGGTCAGCGGGGTGTCCGGGGCGCCCTTGAGGACGACCGTGCAGCCGGCCGCGAGGGCGGGGGCGAGCTTGGCGAGGGCCAGTTGGTTCGGGTAGTTGTAGGCGATGATCGCGGTGACGACCCCGGCGGCCTCCTTCTCCACCCAACGGCGGTGACGCTGGCCCCGGATCTCTACCTCGCCCAGCTCCTCGGTCAGCGGGTACTTGCGCAGCAGGTCGGCGTAGAAGCGCACCAGCTTGACGGGGTCGTCGAGTTGGGGGCCGTAGGTGAGCATGCGGGGCGCGCCGACCTCGGCGATCGTCAGCTCGCGCAGTTCCTCGACGTGGTCGAGGAGCGCCTGGTGCAGTTGGTCGAGACAGCGGATGCGTAGCTGTACGTCGGTGGCCCAGGCGGTGGTGTCGAAGGCTGTGCGGGCGGCTGCTACGGCGGCCTCGGCCTGGGCGGTGGTGGCGTCGGGGGCGTTGCCGTACACCTCGCCCGTGGCGGGGTTGAGGGAGGGGAACGTCCGCTCCGCGTCGACCAGTTGGCCGTTGATGAGAAGGCGGGTCACAGCCGCACCACCTGTCCGCCGTCCACGCTGATGGTCTGTCCGGTGAGCCAGCCGGCGTCGTCGGAGAGCAGGAAGAGCACGGTGGGGGTCAGGTCGCCGGGGGTGCCCATCCGTTTGATGGCGAGGGCCTGGGTCATCCGGTCCTGGAACTCGACCGGTACGACGGTCGCCGTGGCCTCGGTGTCGGTGGGGCCGGGGGCGATGCCGTTGACGCGGATGCCCCGGCCGCCGAGTTCGGCGGCGAGGGACGCGGTGAGGTGGTTGATGCCGATCTTGGCCAGACCGTAGTAGCCGCTGGCCATGTAGGCGGCGGCGGAGGACTGGTTGACGATCGCGCCGCCCTCGCTCATGTGCGGGACGGCGGCCCGGGTGACGTACAGGGCGCCCATCAGGTTCACCTGGATGAAACGGTTGAGATAGTCGAGGTCGACGGTGGTGAGGCCCTCGCGCCGCATGCTGTGGTAGATCGCGGCGTTGTTGATCAGGTAGTCGATGCGGCCGAACTCGGCGACGGTGGCGGCGGCCAGCGCGTCGGCCGAGGCGGGGTCTCCGACGTCGACCTTGACGAAGAGCGCGGACTCCCCCAGCTCCTTGGCGACCCGCTGCCCCTGCTCCTCGTTGATGTCCGCGACCACGACCCGTGCCCCTTCGGCGGCCAGCGCCCGGGCGTAGTCCTCGCCGATTCCCTGTCCCGCTCCGGTGACGATCGCCACCTTGTCCTGGAACCGCATCCTGTTCTCCTCGCATGGATGGGCGGCTTGCTCCAATGAAGCGGAAACTACATTCTCCTTATACGCGAATCAACCATCCGGAAGCGAGAATGTCATCCTGGCCGGTTGGGTGGCAGGTGCACGGAGGGCGGCGAACAGCCCCCGCCTGCGGGGGACTTCCGGAAGCACGGGAGACGAGAATACGCTTCTCAGATCCGGAAGGGAGATTTTCATGATCGAGACGAAGGGGGTTCCGGCATGAGGACAGCCCTCGTCACAGGCGGCGGCTCCGGCATCGGACTGGCCATCGCACAGCGCCTGGAGGCCGACGGTCTGCAGGTCGCCACCCTCGACCTCAATCCGTCCGACAGGGGCTTCTCCCGAAAGGCCGACGTCTCCGACCGGGCCCAGGTGGACGAGGCGCTGGCCGAGGTCCGGGAGCAGCTCGGTCCGGTCACGGTTCTGGTCAACGCGGCGGGAATGGAGGGCTACAAGCGCTTCGCCAACCTCACGTTCGAGGCCTGGCAGCGGGTCGTCGACGTCAACCTCAACGGCGTCTTCCACTGCGTCCAGGCCGTCCTGCCGGACATGGTGGAGGCCGGCTGGGGGCGGATCGTCAACATCTCCTCGTCCAGCGCGCACTCGGGCCAGCCGTTCATGACGCACTACGTGGCGGCCAAGTCGGCGGTCAACGGCCTCACCAAGGCGCTGGCCCTGGAACTGGGCCCGCAGGGCATCACCGTGAACGCGGTGCCGCCCGGCTTCATCGACACCCCCATGCTGCGCCGCTCGGAGGAGCGCCGACTGCTCGGCGGGACGGTCGAGGAGCACATCCAGCGCACTCCGGTACGACGGGTCGGGCGCCCCGAGGACATCGCGGCGGCCTGCTCCTTCCTCGCCTCCGAGGAGGCCGGCTACATCACAGGCCAGATCCTGGGCGTGAACGGCGGTCGGAACACATGAGCGAGCACGGTGAGAGCCCGACCGGCCACCGCGAGAACGGCGGGAGCACCCCCGAGAACCCCGTCCGCATCTCCCCCGTGCCGTACGACGAGTGGGACCACGACCTGTTCTCGGTCATCAACCACCCCAGGAAGCTGCCGGAGGCCAACGTCCTGGGGATCTTCCAGCGGCATCCGGCCCTGGCCCGGGCGTTCCTGACGTTCAACATGCACCTCAACACCTCGACCCTGCCGGTGCGCGTCCGCGAACTGGCCGTCATGCGGGTGGCCTGGCGGCGGGGCAGCAAGTACGAGTGGGCCAGCCACGTCCTGATCGGCCGGAAGTTCGGGGTGACCGAAGCCGAGATCGAGGAAGTCCGCACCGGCGCCGACACGTTGCTCAACCGCGCGGTGGACGAACTGGACACCGACTCGGGCCTGTCGGACGCGACCTACGCGGCGCTCGCCGTCGACCTGGACGAACGTCAGCTCATGGACCTGGTCTTCACCATCGGCGCCTACACGATGCTCACGATGGCCCTCAACACCTTCGGCGTGGAACTCGACCCCGTGATCTCGGACGAGAACTTCAGTTTCCCAAAACGAGAATGGTATTCTCACAAGCGAGAGGGGTGATCCCATGCCACACTTCGCCAAGCCGGCGGCCGGAAGCTGGACCGAGAACTACCCCGAGCTGGGCACCAGCCCGGTCAACTACGAGGACTCCATCGACCCCGCGTACTACGAGGCGGAGAAGGAGGCGATCTTCAAGAAGACCTGGCTGAACGTCGGGCGGGTCGAGCAGGTCCCCAAGGTCGGCAGCTACTTCACGAAGGAGCTGGCCGTCGCCGACACCTCACTGGTGATCGTGCGGGGCAAGGACAAGGAGATCCGCGCCTTCCACAACGTCTGCCGCCACCGCGGCAACAAGCTCGTGTGGAACGACTACCCGGGCGAGGAGGTCAAGGGCACCTGCCGCCAGTTCACCTGCAAGTACCACGCCTGGCGCTACAGCCTCGACGGCGATCTGACCTTCGTCCAGCAGGAGAAGGAGTTCTTCGACCTGGACAAGGCGGACTACGGCCTCAAGCTGGTCCGCTGCGAGGTCTGGGAGGGGTTCATCTTCGTCAACCTCGACCCCGACGCCCAGCCGCTGAAGGAGTACCTCGGCGAGTTCGCCAAGGGCCTGGAGGGCTACCCCTTCCACGAGATGACCGAGGTCTTCACCTACAAGGCCGAGATCGGCAGCAACTGGAAGCTGTTCATCGACGCGTTCGCGGAGTTCTACCACGCGCCCGTCCTGCACATGAAGCAGGCCGTCAAGGACGAGGCCGACAAGCTCTTCAACGTCGGGTACGAGGCGCTGCACTACGAGATCCACCCCCCGCACTCGATGATCTCCTCCTGGGGAGGCATGTCGCCGCCCAAGGACCTGACCATCGTCAAGCCCATCGAACGCGTGCTGCGCAGCGGCCTGTTCGGCCCGTGGGAGGCGCCCGACATCGAGGGCCTCGACCCTCTGCCCCCCGGCCTCAATCCTGGCGGGCACCGCGCGTGGGGCAACGACTCCTTCGAGTTCTTCCCCAACATGACCCTGCTGATCTGGAAGCCCGGCTGGTATCTGACGTACCACTACTGGCCGACGGCGGTCGACAAGCACATCTTCGAGGCCAACCTGTACTTCGTGCCCGCCAAGACGGCACGCGAACGGCTGAAGCAGGAGCTGGCGGCGGTGACGTTCAAGGAGTACGCCCTCCAGGACGGCAACACGCTGGAAGCCACCCAGACGATGCTCAAGAGCCGGGTCGTCACCGATTTCCCGCTCTGCGACCAGGAGTTGCTGCTCCGCCATCTGCACAAGACGGTCGCCGACTACGTCAAGGAGCACACCGATGCTGCCCAGTGAGTTCGCGGCCCTCGAACCGTTCAGCGAGTGGGTCCTGGAGTCCGAGCGCGACCGCTACAGCAAGCGCCTGGCCAGCTCCATGGAGGAGATGCAGGCCTTCTACGACGCCGCGTTCCCGCTGCTGGAGCAGGCCTCCGACCACCTCGACAAGTTCCCGCTGGCCGAACTGCCGGAGCAGGAGCGCAACTTGCTGCTCCTGATGTTCTCCCTGGTGAACGTGTCGTTCCCGGTCGAGGTCTGGAAGCAGGCCCGGGTGCCGGACAGCGGGGCCGCCTACATGGACCTCGTCGTCGAACCGAAGGTGTGATCCCTCGTGCTCACGCTCAAAGCGGCGCGTGTACTGCACGTGGAGACGGGCGAGTTGGAGGAGCCGGGCGTGATCACGGTCGACGGCGACCGTATCGCGCCCGGCGCGGGCACCGGCGAGGGCGAGGTTCTCGATCTCGGTGACGTCACTCTCCTGCCCGGTCTCATGGACATGGAGGTCAACCTCCTGATGGGCGGCCGGGGAGAGACGCTGGCGCTCTCCCCCGTCCAGGACGATCCCCCGCTGCGGATGCTCCGTGCGGTGGGCAATGCCCGGCGGACCCTGCGCGCGGGGTTCACCACGGTCAGGAACCTCGGCCTGTTCGTGAAGACGGGCGGCTATCTGCTGGACGTCGCGCTGGCGAAGGCCATCGACGCCGGCTGGATCGACGGTCCGCGCATCGTCCCGGCCGGACACGCCATCACACCGACCGGCGGACATCTGGACCCCACGATGTTCGCCGCGTACGCCCCCGGAATCATGCCTCTCTCCCTGGAAGAGGGCATTGCCAACGGTGTCTCCGAGGTGCGCAAGGCAGTCCGTTACCAGATCAAGCACGGGGCACGGCTCATCAAGGTCTGCGCGTCCGGGGGCGTGATGTCCCATACGGGCACCCCCGGCGCGCAGCACTACTCCGACGAGGAGCTGCGGGCCATCGTCGACGAGGCGCACCGGCGCGGACTGAAGGTGGCGGCCCACACCCATGGGGCCGACGCCGTCCGCTCGGCGGTGGAGGCCGGCATCGACTGCATCGAGCACGGCTTCCTGCTCGACGACGACACCATCGCGCTGATGGCGGAGCGGGGCACGTTCCTGGTGCCGACGACCGCTCTCATCGAGGGGATGGACATGTCCCGTTCCGCGCCCGAACTGCGGGAGAAGGCGGCCGAGATCTTTCCCCGGGCGAAGACCGTGGTGTCCAGGGCCGGCAAGGCGGGTGTCCGGATGGCGCTGGGCACGGACGCGCCGGCGATCCCGCACGGCCGCGGCGCCCAGGAGCTGATCGCTCTGGTCGACCGCGGGATGACTCCCCTGGAGGCGCTCCAGGCGGCGACCGTCAACGCGGCGGAGCTGATCGACGCCGACGACCGGGGCCGTATCGCCGAGGGGCTGCTCGCCGACCTGATCGCGGTGCCCGGCAATCCGCTGGAGGACGTCTCCGTGACGGCGGATGTGCGGTTCGTGATGAAGGGCGGGAAGGTGTTCCGCGACGAGCGCGGCTGAGGGCACGTCGTCGACACCGTCAGGGTGTGGGTATGCCGCGTCCCCTCGGTCAACCGATTCGGTTGGCCGAGGGGACGCGGCGTGCTGCGGTTGTGGTCACCCGTGAACCCTGCCTACTGGTCCTTGAGGCGTTCCTTCATGGCGTCGAGCTTGGTGAGAATGGGGTATCCGCTCACGCTCAGCGCGTTTCCGTGTCCCGTCTCGTGGATGTCGAAGACGGACTGGACGGCCGCGTAGAAGCCCTGGACGTCGAGGCTCTGGTTGACGGCGCGCTTGGCCTGGCGGAGGCCGAAGGACGGCATGCGGGCGATCTGGCGGGCCAACTCAAGGGCTTCGGTGCCCAGTTGGTCGAGGGGGACGACCTTGTTGACCATGCCGACCTTCTCCGCCTCCTCGGCGGTGACGGCCCGTCCGGTGAAGAGGATCTCCTTCGCCTTGCGCGGGCCCAACTCCCAGGTGTGGCCGTGGTATTCGACTCCCCCGATGCCCATGTGGACGACAGGGTCCGAGAACTCTGCGTTCTCGGCGGCCACGATCAGGTCGCAGGGCCAGCAGAGCATCAGTCCGCCCGCGATGCACTTGCCCTGCACGGCGGCGATCGTCGGCTTGGGTATGTTGCGCCAGCGCAGGGTGTACTCCAGGTACCGGCGGGTCTCGGCGCTGTAGATCCACTCCAGGGTGATCTCGTTCGGCGCCGGCCAGCGGTCCTTGAGGTCGTGTCCCGACGAGAAGTGCTTGCCGTTGGCCTTCAGGAGTACGACCTTCACGTCCTCGTCGGCCGCGGCCCGGCTCCAGGCCGCGTCGAGCGCGTCGAGCAGCTCCGCGTTCTGCGCGTTGGCGACCTGGGGCCGGTTGAGGGTGATGATCCCCACCCGGTCGTCGACCTCGTACAGGATGTCGTCCATGCGTCTCGTCCTCTGTCGGCTCTGACTCGGTTCCGATTCGGTCCTGAGTCGGTTCTATCGGGGCAGGCCGAGGATCCGCTCGGCGATGATGTTGCGCTGGATCTCGGAGGTGCCGCCGGCGATGGTCCCGCCGAAGCTGCGCGCGTACCGCTCGAACCAACTGGCGGTGAACGTCGCCAGGTTCATATGGGTGTACGCCCCGGTCTGCACCGGATGCAGCAGCGCCTCGCCGCCGTGATGTTCGAGGGCGTGCAGTTCGGCGTTCTGCGCGGCCTCGGAGCCGAGCAGTTTGAGTACCGAGATCTCCACCGGGTTCCGGTCGGGCGCGAGCAGCCGGTAGCCGAGCAACCGCAGTGCCTGAACATCCATTTGGAGCGTCGCGTACCACTCCTCGTCGCAGGCCGCGTCCTGGATCAGGCCGTCCATCCGCTCGGCGTAGTGCACCCACAGCAGGGTCCGTTCGTGGCCGAGTGAGCCGTTGGCCACGCGCCAGCCCTCGTTGAGGGGGCCGACGAGGTTCTCCTTCGGGACGCGGACGTCGGTGAAGAACACCTCGTTGAAGTCGAGGTCGTCGGGCGCGGCGATCGATCCGAACGGCCGCCGGACCAGGCCCGCGGAGTCGGTGGGGATGAGCAGGACACTGATCCCCTTGTGCTTGGGCGCGTCGGGGTCGGTGCGGACGAACGTGAGCAGGACGTCGGCGTCGTGGGCGCCCGAGGTCCACACTTTCTGCCCGTTGACGACGAAGTGGTCGCCTTCGAGGACCGCCCGGGTGCGCAGCCCGGCCAGGTCGGAACCGGCCCCGGGCTCGCTCATGCCGAGCGACGCGGTGATCTCGGCGCGCAGCAGGGGGATCGCCCAGTCGCGTTTTTGTTCCTCGGTGCCGAAGGTGAGCAGGGAGGCCGCGATGATGTTGAGGCCCTGCGGGTTGAAGCTGTGGTAGATCCGCCGCCGGGACAACTCCTCCAGGTGGGCGACGACTTGGGGCAGGGTGGCGTTGCGGCCGCCGTACTCGGGCGGCTGGGCGGGCAGCAGCCAGCCGGCGTCGAAGAGTTTGCGCTGCCAGCGGCGGGCCCAATCGGGTATGTGCGCACTGGACTTGGAGCGGTCCGTGGCCTCTTCGGGGGTGGGCAGATGGGCGTCGAGGAAGTCGCTGAAATCGGCGCGGAACTTCTCGACCTCGGGGTCGGGGGCCAGCCTCATACCAGCAGCGCCTTCCTGTGCTCGGACGCCGTGCCGAGGAGCAGGTCCCCGGCCTTGGCCCGCTTGAGATGGATCTGCAGTTCGTTCTCCCACGTGTAGCCCATGGCGCCGAAGAGCTGGAACCCGTTGCGGAAGCAGACTCGTTGGCAGTCTCCGGCGGCGGCCTTGGCCATCGCGGCGGCGCGGGTGCGGCGTGGGTCGTCCTCGGCGATGGTGAGCGCGGAGAAGTAGGCGAGCACCTTGGCGCGTTCGATGGCGACGTACATGTCGGCGGCCTTGTGCTTGACGGCCTGGAACGAGCCGATGGGCACGCCGAACTGGTGGCGTTCCTTCACATGGGCGACGACCAGGTCGAGGATGCGCCGGCAACTGCCGACGGTGCTCACGGCCAGGCCCATCAGGGCCAGGTCCGGTACTCCGGCGACCAGGTCGGGCACGTCCACCCGGGCGACGTGCAGGGTCGGGTCGAACACGGACAGCCGCTCGGCCGCGAGTTCAGCTCCGTCCCGTACGACGACGCCGTCGGAGGTGAGAAGGGCGATCTCGTCGGCGCGGTCGGCGTCGAGGACGAACCGTCCTGCTCCGTCGAAGACTCCGGTGCCGGAGCCGCGGGGCAGCCGGCCGGCCAGCGGGGCGAACCAGGTCGACGTGGCGAGGAAGGGCGTCGCGTCGGCGGCGTAGCCCAACTCCTCCAGGATGATGGCGAGTTCCACCGGAGGGGCGTCCAGCCAGCCCAACTCCAGGTAGGTGTCCCAGAGTTGCTCTTCGGGCAGCGCTCGTGACTTGGTGACCGTCTCGCGGACCACGCGCTGGAGCAGCCGCTGGTCGTCGTCGAACTCAAACTCCATGCGCGACCTCCAGAAGGACCTTGCCGATGGCGCGGCGCCCCAGGCTGAGGGCGGCGGCGACTTCGGCGAGCGGATACACGGCGTGGACGCGGGGCCGGATCTTCCCGGCGGCGAACAGTTCGTGGAGTTCGGTGCGGGCGGCGACCAGGTCGTCCCGGCGGTGGCGCGCCCAGCCGCCGAGGTCGAAGCCGTGCACGGTGACGCCTTTGAGCATCGGGAGATTGAGCGGGATACGCGGGATCTCCCCGCTCGCGAACCCCACGCTCACAAACCGTCCGCCCCAGCGCATGGCACGCAACGCCTCCTCCGCGTACGGCCCGCCGACCGGGTCGATCACGACATCGGCGCCGCCCGCGTCCCGCAGGCCCCGCTTGAGATCGTCGTACGGCAGGGTCACCCGCGCCCCCTGCTCGACGCACACCGCCCGTTTCTCCTCCGTCGAGGCGACGGCGACGACCTCCGCGCCGAGCAGGGCGGCGAGTTCGACGGTCGCGAGGCCGACGCCGCCGGCCGCGCCGAGGACGGCGACCCGCTCGCCCGGGCGTACGTCGGCGACCAGGCGGAGTGCGTCGTAGGCGGTGGCGTGGCTGACCCCGAAGGCGGCCGCGCGTTCGGTGGGGATTGCGTCGGGGATGCGGCTGAGGCCGGCCGGGCGGGCGGTGACGCGTTCGGCGAAGGCGCCGACGAACATGGAGCCGAAGACCCGCTCGCCCTTCTCGAATCCGTGCGCGGACGCGGCGACCTCGCCCGCGAACTCGCTGCCGGGGGTGAAGGGCGGTTCCGCCTTCACCTGGTAGCCGCCGTCGATCACGAGGACGTCGGCGAAGTTCACGGCCGCGTAGTGCACGTCGACCGGGATGCCGGCTTCCTTCTCGGCGGACTCCGGTCCGGGGAGGGGTGGTTCGGGGATGTCCTCGACGACGACCGGGCCGCCGACGGCGTTGCAGCGGGCGGCTCTCATAGCCGGGTCGTCGCGGCGAGTTCGGCCGCCTGTGCGGCCATCTGCAGGACGACGTCGCCGTAGTGGGCCATCTTCGGGTTGCCGCCTTCGCCCCTCATATGCCGGGCGTAGCCGCCTTCGAGGACGACGGCCATCTTGAAGCGGGCGAGGATCACGTAGTAGTCGATCTCGCTGACGTCACGGCCGCTGACCTTGGCGTAGTGCTCCAGCAGGTCGGCCCGGTCGGGCATGCCGGTGTAGTCGACGTAGCCCTTCTGGGTGCGGTCCTCGTCGGCGTCGGGCCAGCCCATGATCACCCAGCCGAGGTCGAGCAACGGGTCGCCCACGGTGGCCATTTCGAAGTCGACCAGGGCGGCGAGCTCGGCGGGTGCGCCGTGGCGGAACATGACGTTGGCGAACTGGTAGTCGCCGTGGATGATGCCGGGTGTCCAGTGGGCGGGACGGTGTTCCCGCAGCCAGGAGGCGGCCTTCTCCAGGCCGGGTATCTCACGGAACTTGAACTTGGCGAGGTGGGCGAGCCAGCGGTCGACCTGCCGGTCGTGGAAGCCGTCGGGGCGGCCGAAGCCCTCAAGCCCCTGGGCCCGCCAGTCCACGTTGCCCAACTTGGCGATGCCCTCGACGAGTTGGTAGGCGAGGCCGGGGCGCACGGACAGGTCGCTGAGGAAGGGCTCGGGCCAGCCGCCGGAGTTCATCGGCGACCAGCCGTCGACATGGGCCATCAGATAGAAGCAGGACCCGAGCACGCTCGTGTCGTCGCAGACGGCGATCGCCTCGGGGTGCGGGACGTCCGTGCCGTTGAGCGCCTTGAGAACGCGGTACTCACGGAGCATGGTCTCGTTGCGCCCCGGCGGAACCTTCTCCGGCGGTTTGCGCAGCACCATGCTCACCTCGCCGCGCCGGATGCCGTAGATGTCGTTGGAGGTGCCTCCGGAGATGTACGACGTCTCGACGGGTTCACCGGGGGCGATGCCCTGGCCGTCCAGCCAGCGGGCGAGGGATTCCGTGTTGGCGAGCGTCACAGCAGGTCCTCCAACTGCTTCCGGGCCCATTCGCGGCGGGTGGGCAGGTGCTGGGTGGGCCAGAGGCCGGGGGCGGCTTCGTAGCCGCGCAGGACGTCGCGGGCGACCGTGATCTTGTGGACCTCGGTGGGGCCGTCGACGACGGCCATGACGGCGGCGCCGTTCCACATGTCGGAGAACGGCATTTCGTTCGACACACCGAGGGCGCCGTGCAGATGCATCGAGCGGTACACGATGTCGTGCAGCACCTTCGGGGTGAGGAACTTGATGGCGGCGATGTCCTTACGGACCCGCTTGTAGTCCTGGTACCGGTCGATCTGCCAGGCGGTGTAGAGGACGAAGAGCCGGAACTGGGCCAGTTGGGCGTAGGAGTCGGCGAGGTCGGCGCGGACGAGCTGCTTGTCGGCGAGCCTGCTGCCCTGGGTCTCGCGGGACAGGGCCCGCTCGGCCATCATGTCGAGCGCCTTCTGGCTCTGGCCCACGACCCGCATCGCGTGGTGGACGCGGCCGCCGCCGAGCCTCGTCTGGGCGATCGCGAAGGCCTGGCCCTCGCCGCCGAGCAGCGCGTCGGCGGGGACGCGGACCCCGTCGTAGGCGATGAGCGCGTGCATGCCCTCGTCGGTGGCCTCGCCCATGATGCCGAGGTGGCGCTCGATGCGGACGCCTGGGGTGTCGCTGGGCACCAGGAACATCGACATGCCCTTGTACGGGCTGACGTCGGGGTTCGTCACCGCCATCACGATGACGAACTTCGACGTGCGCGCGTTGGAGGAGAAGAACTTGCGGCCGGTGATGACCCAGTCGTCGCCGTCGCGCTCGGCGCGGGTGGTGAACATCGTGGGGTCGGCGCCGGCCTGCGGTTCGGTCATGGAGAAGCAGGAGAAGCACTCGCCTTCGAGCAGCGGCTGGAGATAGCGCTCCTTCTGCTCCTCGGTGCCGTATCGGGCGATGATCTCGGCGTTTCCGGTGTCGGGAGCGGCCGTGCCGAAGATGACGGGGGCCCAACTCGACTGGCCCAGGATCTCGTTGATGAGCGCCAGCTTGACCTGGCCGAAGCCGCGTCCGCCCAGCTCGGGGCCGAGGTGCGGTGCCCACAGGCCCTCGTCGCGGACCTGTTGTTTCAACGTCCGTACCACGGGGCCGAGTTCGTCGTCGAGCGGGTGGTACGCCCGGTCCGGATACAGCAGGTCCAGGGGCTCCACGCGCTCGGCGCGGAACCGTCTGATCCACTCCAGCTTCTCCTCGAACTCCGGCTCGGTGGAAAAGTCCCATGCCATGTCAGACGAACCTCCTGCCAACCCGCACGAATGCAGGTGAGAATAGCATTCTCATCTCACGCAAGTAAGGGTCTCGAAACTTGCGGTGTGGGCTTCGGTAGGGGAAGCCGGAGTGTTACCGCTGAAGTGGAGTATCGTTCTTCATGTGACAGCTGTCCCCGAAGAACAACCAGCCTGGCGCCAGCGCGCCGTTGAGCGTTCCACCCGTGCCGCCAAGCTCCGCGCCGAACAGCGTGTGCAGCGCTTCCTGGACGCGGCGCAGGAACTCATCGCGGAGAAGCGGACGACGGACTTCACCGTCCAGGAGATCGTGGACCGCTCCAAACAGTCACTGCGCAGCTTCTACCAGCACTTCGACGGCAAACACGAGCTGCTGCTCGCCCTGTTCGAGGACGCGCTGTCCAAGTCGGCGGCCGAGATCCGCGAGACGGCCGGCTCCCAGTCGGATCCGCTCGAGGCGCTGCGGACCGCGGTGAAGATGTTGTTCGAGCAGTCGCTCTCCAACCCCGGTGTGGAGCGCCCCCTGTTCAGCGACTTCGCGCTGCAACTCCTCGTGAAGCATCCCGCGCAGGTGGCGACCGCCCACCTCCCGCTGCTCACGGTGTTCACGGAGTTGGTCGAGCAGGCCGAGGACGCCGGCGTCATCCCCGCCGGGAAGCCCCGTCGGCAGGCGTCGATCCTGATGCAGACCGTCATGTTCGTCGCACAGGGCAACGGAGTTCCGGCCGGCAGCCACACGGCGGCGGTCACCGCCGAGGAGGTCTGGCAGTTCTGCCTCGGCGGCCTCTCGGGCGTCCCGGTGCGCAACTGACGACGATGTGATTGACGCTCTCCATAGCGGAGAGTACGGTTCTCGCCCACCGCAACGGGAGGTGGGCGATGACCGAGCCGCTACGGCACGGAGTACAGCGCTACCGGGTCGTGCAGTGGGCCACGGGGAACATCGGCGCCCGCACGATGCGTGCCGTATGGGAGCATCCGAATCTCACCTTGGCCGGCGTCTACGTCCACACGCCGGCCAAGTCGGGCCTGGACGCGGGCGAGTTGAGTGGGGGCGAGCTCGGCACGACCGGCGTCGTCGCCACGCACGACCTCGACGAGATCCTCGCGCTCGGCGCCGACTGCGTCCTCTACACCCCGCGGGCCTGTGATTTCGACGAGGTGTGCACGCTGCTCTCGGCAGGTGTGAACGTCGTGTCGACGCGCGGCGAGTTCCATCACGCGCCCAGCCTCGACCCGGTGGTACGGAAGCGGATCGAGGACGCGTGCGAACGGGGCGGGACCTCTGTCCACAGCACGGGCAGCAGCCCCGGATTCATCACCGAGGCCCTGCCGCTCACCCTCGCCTCGATCCAACGGCGGCTGGACGCCCTGACGATCGACGAGTTCGCGGACCTCTCCCAACGGGACTCCCCCGGGCTGCTGTTCGAGATGATGGGCTTCGGGCAGCCCCCTGCCGAGTTCGGCGCACAGCGGCTGACCGGACTGCGCGACAGCTTCGGCCCGTCGTTGCGGCTGCTGGCCGAGACGCTCGGGATGCCGCTCGACGCGGTGGAGGCGACCGGCGAGGTCGCGACCGCCCGGCACACGACGCGGATCGCGGCGGGCACCCTGCCGGCCGGCACCGTGGCCGCGCAACGGATCACCGTCTCCGGCCTGCGGAACGGGCATCCCCTGCTGCGGTTCCGCGCCAACTGGTACTGCACCACCGACCTCGACCCCGCCTGGGACCTGCGCGCCACCGGCTGGCACGTCGCGGTCGAGGGGGACGCACCGCTCGACATCGACCTGCGCTTCCCCGTGCCCCTCGACCGGATGGCCGCGATGTCCCCCTCCTACACCGCGAACCGCGCGGTGAACGCCGTGCCGTTCGTCTGCGCGGCGGCCCCCGGAATCCGCACCACGGCCGACCTCCCGCAGATCGTCGCCGACCTCGGCTGAGGCCGGCGCGACCCGTAACGGCACTCCGCGCCCGGCACCCATTGCTCAGGCGGTGCCGGCCGGGGCCGCGACCTCCTGCTCGCCGTCCTCGTCGATCGAGTACTTCAGGAAGTCGTCGACCATGCGATGGAACAGCGTGGCCAGTTGCTGCAGTTCGTCCGTCGACCACTCCGCGAGGGCCATCTGCATTCCGCGCGCACCCGCGTCCCGGACGCTGGCGACGGCCTTCTGTCCGGCCTCGGTCAGCTCGATCCGCTGGGCCCGCCGGTCGTCGGGGTCGGGCACGCGGGTGACGTAGCCGGACTTCTGCAGTTGCTGCACGGTCCGTGTCACATGCGAGGCCTCGACCCCGAGGCGGTGCGCCAGCTCCCCCGGGCGCAGCGGCTCGGAGTCGGCGACCTGGCGCAGCAACGCCACCGCCGCACGGTCCAGGGGCACCCCGGCGAGAGCCATGAGCCGGTCGTGCTGGCGGGCGCGGGTGCTCAGGTAGGTGATCCGAGTGAGGGCTCGCTCGATCTCGGTCACCTCCGGGGAGGCGGGGGCGGTGGGGACCGGTGGTGTGGACATGGGACCCACTTTACCATATTGTTGCGTAACTCAAGTAAGTTACTGCGTGCGTTTACCCCGGATACGGCGACGAGAGTACTTCACCGGCCCGAGGTCACCAACGCTTCTGGCCCGCGAAGAACCGCTCGAAGAAGTCCACCTTGGCGGCGTCCGCCAGGGCGAGCGTGCCGAACCGGTCACCCAGTTCCATCGTGGTCGCGAAGCGGTGGTTCGCCGCGGGCCAGCGGGTGAGGCCGTGGCCGCCCGGGTCGCCGTGGGTCGCGAAGTTCACCACGTAGTCGGACAGGGTGTCGGCGACCGCGCGGTCCGCGTCGGTCCAGGGCAGGTCGGTGGCGTAGAGGTTGTCGAAGACGTAGTTGATCTCCGAACCGTGGTAGGCGCCACGGGAGTTGGGGCCGGTCGCCGTGGGCGGGACGTGCTCCCAGTAGTACGTGAACACGGGGCTCTTGGCCGTCTTCGCCCACTCGGCCGCCCACAGGTCGGCGGAGACGCGCGAGCCCTCGCGGGCGCAGGCGTTGCGGGCCTGGCCCGCCTCCGTGTCGGTGGTGGCGGGGTAGAGCTTCAGGAACTCGTCGGCGAGCGTGCCGTACTCCTTCTGCGCGGTGCTGAGATAGTCCGCGAGCTTCACCGTCGGGCTCGGGGAGGCGCCGTTTTCGTCCTTGTTGCCACCGGCCAGCACGGGTACGTCGTTCAAGTGCCCGCCCGCCAGGGCCTGTTCGTAGGTCCACGGCTTGACCCAGCCGTCGAGGACGGGGCGGAACTCGGGCGGGTTGCCGTTCACCGGTCCGCTCACCGAGGTGTCGCTCGCGTTCTGACCCGCCATCAACTTGTCGCTCGTCACGGCGCGGAGCGCGCTGAGCGTGGTCGCGCCGAGGGCTTCGGCGTAGGCGGTGCCCTGGGTCTCGGCGGTCTCAAGGGTGCGGTACGACGCCGCCAGCGCGGCGATCTCGGGGTCGCCGGTGGCGCGGGCGCCGCCGCTCTCGGAGATCGCGCCCTGGAACAGGCCCTTGGCGAGCGGGGAGTAGATGAGGTGCATGACCGAGGCGCCGCCCGCCGACTGGCCGGCGATGGTCACCCTGTTCGGGTCGCCGCCGAACGCGGTGATGTTGCGGCGCACCCAGCGCAGGGCCGCGATCTGGTCGAGCAAACCGTAGTTGCCGGACGCCTGGTGGCCGGACTCGGCGCTGAGTTCGGGGGTGGAGAGGAAACCGAAGGCGCCGGTGCGGTAGTTGAGGGTCACCACGACCAGGCCCTTGGCGGCGAGGCCCGCGCCGTCGAAGCCGGGGTCGGAGGCGTACCCGCCGGTGAACCGGCCGCCGTAGATCCAGACCAGGACAGGGCGCTTCTCCCGTGAACTCGCGGCTCCGGTCCAGACGTTGAGGTTGAGGCAGTCCTCGCTCATCGTGACCGCGGCCGAACCCATCGTCTGCTGCGGGCAGATGTCCCCGAACGTGTCCGCGACACGCACGCCCGTCCAGGACTTGGCCGGCTGCGGCGGGCGCCAGCGGTTGTAGCCCGCCGTCGTGTCGGCGTACGGCAGTCCCTTGAAAACGGTGACGCCGGAGACCAGGGACGCCACTCCCGACACCCGGCCGGTGTCGATCCGGAGCGGGCCGGTCAGCGGGGTCGCGGAGGTGGTGCGGTCCGCCGCGTCGGCTCCGGTCCCGGCGCCGACGAGTGCGGCCGTCGCGGCGACGGTCAGCGACCCGTTGAGGAAGGTCCGACGGTTCATGGCGTTCGAAAGCATGGGGGGCTCCCTGGTCTAGGTACTTGCGAACGTAAATTCCGCGGACCAGGAGCGCCAACAATATTGTCAACTTCAGAGGTGATCCACAGCATGCTCCCGCAGCGGCCCCACGGACAGGCCCCGCGCGGCGCAGGTGTCGAGGATGCGGGGGACGGCGCCGAGGGTGGCGCGCCAGGAGCCAGCGGCCGAGGTGCAGTCGGAGTCGTGGAGCAGGACGGTGCCGCCGCCGCGCAGGTCATCGGTGACCGTCCGGTGGACCGACTCCGGTGTGGCACGCGCCCTCCAGTCCTCGCCCCAGGCCGTCCACAGCACCGGCGTGAGGTCCAGGCGGCGGGCCGCGAGGTGGGCGGGCGTCGACATCACGCCGTAGGGCGGGCGGAAGAGCCGGGGCGTGCGTCCGGTGAGGTCGCCGACCGTGTCGCGGGCGCGGGCGAGGTCGTCGTGGGTGGCGCGGGGGCCGCGCAGGAGCAGCGGGCGATGGAGCCAGCCGTGCACCGCGATCTCGTGTCCGGCGGCGGCGATCTCGCGCACCAGGCCGGGGGCGCGCGCCGCTTCGCGGCCGAGCAGGAAGAAGGTGGCGTGGATCCGGCGCTCGTCCAGCAGGCGCAGGAACAGTGGAGTGGACAGCGGGTCCGGCCCGTCGTCGAAGGTGAGCGCCACGTGGTCGGGCCGGCCACGGCCGGAGAGGCGTGGCAGCACGCGGTTGCGGAGCGGGCCGTAGGTGGAGAGGACGGGGGCGGCGTACGCGGCGGCGAGGACCGGCAGCGCGGTGAGGGCGCTCGTACGGAGCAGTCGTGCGGCGGTCACGAGTGGCGGCCCTCCGCATGGGCGGGGCGGGGAGCGTGGGACGTGTGGGGAGCACGGCCGAAGTCGTCGAGGTCCAGGCCATGGCCGATGGCGTGCATCAAATCAGGGCCGCCGTCGGTGGTGGCGACCGCGGTGCCGACCGCGCCCGCCCAGACCCCGCAGGCCAGAGCCACGGTGACGGCGAGCCGCAACGCGGTCGGCCGGACCCGGCGGGTGGCCGACGACCCGCGCGCGGACCGGACGGAGAGCCCGGCACCGGACCCAGGCAACGCTCGGCCGAGAGAAGCCCCACCGGTAGGCGGAACGGCGGCCCGGACGCCCACCGGACCAACCTCCCGGCCGGCGAGCAGCGCACTCGTGAACGCGGCGAAAGGTCCGAGACCCGCCCGCCGCGACCCTCGGCCGGCAGGCGCCCCACCTGCGGGAGCGACGGAAGGCCCGGCACCCGGCAAGGAGGCGGAACTCCCGGCCCCCGTCCGACGCCGACCCCGGCCCCGACCGGCAGGCGGTCCGCCCTCGGAGCGGGCGGTGGGTCCGACGCCCGTCCGGCAGACCCGGATTGTCTCGGCGGCCGGGCCCCGGTCCGAGCCGGGGATCTCGCCGGCGAACAGGGCGAGGCCCGCTTCGCGTTGCAGCAGGCCGCGTGCGCCGTCGATCAACTCGCCCAGTACGACCTTGAGTTGGGCCGGCTCGCGGATCCACGCCGCGACCCCCGCGGCGTCCAGGGCCGCCGCGTTGGTGAGACCGTGGCCGGGTATGCAGCCGTAGCTGGCGACGGGCAGGCCGGTGGCGAAGGCCTCCAGTGAGGTCAGGCCGCCGGCGTTCTGGACCAGGACGTCGGCGGCGTGCATCAGGCCGGGCATGTCGTCGACCCAGCCGTGGACGTGGTCGATGCCGTCCGCGCGGAGTCGGTCGGCGAGGGCCTCATTGCGGCCGCAGACCACGACCGGTACGGCCGCGCCGCAGTCGCGCAGTTCCCGGGCCACCTGCCGGACCGGGCCCACGCCCCAGGAGCCGGCGACCAGCAGGGCCAGCGGGGCGTTCGCGGGCAGGCCGAAGCGGGCGCGGGCCGCGCTGCGCGCCGCCGCGTCCACGGGGTGGAAGCGCGGGTCGGCGACCGGGCCGCACACCCGCACGTCGCGGGCGCCGGCGGCCCGGGCCTGGGCGGCGGGCACGGCGTGCAGCGCGAGGTGGACGTCGACGCCGTCGGCCACCCAGAGAGGGTGCACCGAGAAGTCGGTGAGGTAGGTGAGGACGGGTACGGTCAGCCGGCCGTCGAGCCGGAGGGAGCCCAGGACCCGGCTCGCGCCCGGGTAGGTCGAGACGACGGCGCCGGTGTCGGCGGGCAGCGCGCGCAGCAGCCGTTCCTCGGCGGAGCGCAGCAGGGCTCGTGCGACGGGGCCGCCGCCTCCGGCGCGCTCGGTGCTGCTGTAGATCCGCTGGTAGGCCCACGGCGCGCGGACGAGCATGCGGTGGTAGCCGTCCCGTACGAGCCGGCCGAGCCGGGCGGGCAGGACGTCCAGCAGGTCGAAGCGGTCGACCGGGAGACCGGCTGCCACCAGGCGCCGCTCCAGTTCGGTGGCGGCGCCGTCGTGACCGGCCCCGACGCTCGCCGAGACGATCACGACACGCTCGGCCGGCGCCGGGCGGCGAGGCGCGGGCGCCTGCCGGGGGCGCAGGGTGGCGGCCGCGAAGGCACGCAGATGCGCCGTACTTCCGAGGTGGGGCATGGGCTTTTTCCTCCGCAGGTGGAGTGGAGCGGCGAAACTCTACAACATGTAGTAGGTAAGCTCGTACGACATGTAGTAGTTCATGTTCGCGAAGCCCTGCCCGACGCCTCCGGTGCACTTCCTACAGGCCGTAGTAAGTCGGCGGGTAGGCTGTGACGCCGAGCGGTGAGAGGCGGTGGGGTGAACAGTGGACGACCCGAAGAGCGACGAGTCCGGTGCGACGTCCGGCCGGCGGGCGCGCGGTGAGCTGGAGAGCGGTGTTCTCGCCGCTCTCTACGGGGCCGACGAGCCGCTGACCGCGCGCCAGGTCAGGGATCGGCTGCCCGGAGACCTCGCTTACACCACCGTGCTGACGATCCTGTCGCGGCTGTACGACAAGGGCATGCTCGTCCGGCAGCGCGCGGGCCGCGGGTACGCGTACGCGCCCGCGCGGGACGAGGCGACGCACACCGCCGAGCGGATGCGTTCCCTGCTGGAGCACGGCACCGACCGCGAGGCGGTGCTCACCCGCTTCGTCTCCGAACTGTCCGAGAAGGACGAGCAGTTGCTCCATCGACTGCTCTCCGGGCACGACGGGCCGCAGCACACCGGCCGCACCGACGAGGGACCGTGAGCCGGTGCTGATCAGTGTGTACGTCCCCCTCCTGATCACCATGGTGATCGCGGTGTCCGCACCCCGCGCCGCCCCGCTGCTGGCCCCGCGCCCGGCCGCCTGGTCGCTGGCGTCCGCCGCGCTGGTGGCATCGCTGGGCTGGCTGGGCTCCTTGGCGCTGCTGACGTTCGCCGGTCTGGCGCAGATCCCCGAGGTCGCCGAGGAGGGCCGGTGGTCGGTCGCGGCCGTGCGCGCCTCCGACCCGGTGTACCTGACGGTCGCCGCAGTCGCCGCGCTCGCCCTCCTCGCGTCCCTCGCGGGCCTCGTCGTCGCCGCCACGCGTCAGCTGCGGCATCTGCGCTGGGCCCGTCGCGAGTGCCGACTGCTGCCCGGTGACACGGAGTTGGCCGTCCTGGACATGGAACTGCCGGAGGCCTTCGCGCTGCCGGGGGCACCGGGGCGGATCGTGGTGTCGCGCGGGATGCTCCGCTGTCTCGGCGACCGTGAGCGCGAGGCGCTGCTCGCCCACGAGCGGGCCCATCTGCGCGGTCGTCACCATCTCTTCCAGACCCTCTGGCGACTCACCGCCGCCGTGAATCCGCTGCTACGACCGCTGTCCGGCGCGGGCGGCTTCGCCCTGGAGCGCTGGGCCGACGAGGAGGCCGCGGTGCGCGTGGGCGATCGTACGGTCGTCGCCCACGCGGTGGGCCGGGCCGCGCTCGCCACCTCGGCGAACCGTTCCCGGCCGGCCCTGGCCGCGACCGGCGGAGCGGTGCCGCAGCGGGTGCGGGCACTGCTCGCGCCTCCTCCCCCGCGCCGGGCCCTGCCGTTCGTCGCGGGTGCCGCGCTGCTCGTCGTGTGCTGCGCGAGCCTGGCCGACGCCGCGACCGACAGCGAGCAGATGATCGAGACGGCTCAGCACGCGGCATGCGTGGCGACGGAAGCGGCGGCGGCGCCGCCGCACGGGCCGTGCTGCGAGCACCGGCACGACCACGACCACGAACGACTGGCCGGACCCGTCCGACACCGCTGACCGGCAGGCCGACAGCGCGACCGCCGATACCGGCCCACCGACTGAGCCACGACCCCGAATACCCGACGGAGTTCCCGCCGACGCCCGGGCACACCCCGGCACACACGACGGCCGGGACCGCGAGGGCCGCCTTCGCGCCGCCCGCACACCCCCGGGCCGCAGCCCACAACCCGTCGCCCTGAACAGGGCCGATCACAGCATCTGCGCGACGCGCACCCGTGTTATCGTCGCCCTACCCATCGCCAGGAATCCTGTCGATCGAGTCCCGGCGACCGGGCTCCCCGGTGCGCGTACTCCACGAATGGAGCGGCATGTCTGTTCTGGCCCGGCCGGCGGTGGCCGCCTTCGCCGCCAAGTCCCTGCAACGCCTTACCCGGATGGCCGACCGGCGCCCGAGCGGGCGGGGATCCGCCGCCGCCTCGCATCAGCGCTTCCCCGAATTCCCGCGCCGAATACGGGAGTTGACGATCCCGGCCACGGTCGCCCCGGCCCGCGCCACGGTGTACCTGCCCGCGTCGGAGGATCCGTCCCCGCCGGTGCACGTGAACTTCCACGGCGGCGGCTACGTCATCCCGCTGACCGAGATGGACGACCCCCTGTGCCGGTTCCTGGCGGCGGAGGCGGGTGTCGTGGTCGTCAACGTGGACTACGTGGTCGCACCGCAGCACCCCTTCCCCGCGCCGCCCCGGCAGGCGTACGAGGTCGTGCGGTGGATCGCGGAGCACGGCGCCGAACAGGGCTGGGACGGCGACCGGCTCACCGTCGGCGGGCAGAGTGCCGGGGGCGGACTCGCGGCGGCGGTGGCCCGTCAGGCGCTGGAGGAGGGCGGCCCCTCGATAGCGCTCCAGGTGCTGCACTATCCGCCGCTGGACCTCGCGACCGGCGCCAAGGACAAGCACGCGGCCATCGCCAAGCCGCTGCTGCGGCCCTGGATGGCCGACCTCTTCGACGCGGCGTACATCCCGGATCCCAAGCTGCGCACCGACCGCCTGGCGTCACCCGCGCACCCCTCGGACACCGCGGACCTCAAGGGCATGGCCCCGGCCCTGGTCGTCACGGCCGAGTACGACCTGCTGAAGGCGGAGGGCGTCGCCTACGCCGACCGGCTGCGGACCTCGGGCGCCCTGGTCGAGCACGTCGACGTCACCGGAGCCGACCACGGCTACGACGGCACGGACGACGAACGGGCCCTGCGGACCTACGCCCTGATAGCCCGTCAGGTGCGGGACGCAGTGGGCACGGCCTGAACTCCGCGCGCGGAAAACGCACTTCGCCGACCGTCCCCCCTTCGGACGGTCGGCGAAGTGCTGTCATTCATGCCGAGGCCACGGGCTCCGGCAGGGTGAGGCCGAACTTGCCCGCCGCCTCGGTCAGTTCACGCCACACCTTGGGCGCGACGGGGATGCCCTTGGCGCCGCGTGCCTCGGCGACCGCCGCACTGCGCTCGCCGGGGTAGAAGACACCCTCGGCGCCATCGGCGGGCGGCAGTTGCTTCAGCGTGCCCAGCGTGTCGTCGACCGCCGCGGTGAAGGCGGCCGGGTCGCCGAAGGCCGCCGGGTCCAGGGCGATGAGCAGCGCGTTCTGGCGGTGCTTGCGGCCCTGCGGGTCGTCCGAGTGGAACGCGGCGAAGATCGGCGCGCCGATCAGCACGCTGGTCAGCAGTTCGAAGGCGAGGGACATCCCGGAACCCTTGGCACCGCCCAACGGCAGTGGCATGACGGCCAGTTCGGGATCCGTGGTCGGGGTGCCGTCCGCGGTGGCCGCCGCGCCCTCGGGCAGCGGGGTGCCGCTCGCCTTCGCCTGGCGGATCTTGCCCAGGGCGATGGTGGCGGTGGCCATGTCCAGCAGCAGCGGGGCGTGGGCCTGCGCCGGTACGGCGATGGCGAGCGGGCTGGTCGCCACGGCGGCGCCCTTGACGCCGGTGTAGCCCATGTTGGGCATGCCGGAGACGTAGCCGATGCCGACGAGACCCTGCTCGGCGATCTTCGACACGTAGTAGCCGATGGCGCCGGTGTGGACGGTACGGCGGACCCCGACGGCGGCGACGCCGCTGGTCCTGGCCCGGGTGACCGCCTCGTCGGCGGCGGCGCTGAGGGCGACCGGGCCGGGGGCGCGGTCGGCGTCCAGGACGGCGGCGGCCGGGGTGGTGGACTCGACCTTGATGTCGGCGTCGGCGTTGGCCACCCCCTTGGCGAGCAGCTCCAGGTAGGCGGGGACGCGGGCGATGCCGTGCGAGTCGACGCCTCGCAGCGCGGCCCACACGAACACGTCGGCGGTGGTGCGCGCCTGCTCGGCGCTCAATCCGCCCTTCTCCAGGAGGGCTGCGGAGAAGGTGCGCAGGTCGTCGGCGGCGACAAGGACCTTGCCCGGCTTGGGCGTTGCGGTGTCGGACATGGTGGCGGGTGCCTTCCTGGTTCAGCGGGTGACGAGTACGTCGACGACGGCGGTGGTGCCCTCCGCCACGGCCTTGAGCGCGCGCTCCAGCGCGGGTGCGAGGGCGTCGGGCGCGTCGACGGTCTCGGTGTGCATCCCGAACGGCTCGGCGAACGCGGCGAGTCGGGGCAGCCGGTGCAGATCGGTGCCGAGCCACTCGCCGGTGTCGGCGGCGGCGCCCTCGGGATAGAACCTGCGGTGGTTGAGGTTCATCGACTTGTAGACGCGGTTGTTGAACACCACGATCAGCAGCGGGAGTTCGTACGCCTTGGAGGCGTCGTACGACTGGATGACCGGGTTGTAGGCGAACGCGCCGTCGCCGATGGTGAGCACCACCGGGCGTTCCTGGGCGGCGAGTTTGACGCCGAGCGCGACCGCGATGCCCTGGCCGAGGCCGCCCTGTACGTAGAAGTACGAGTCGGGGTCGGCGGTCTGGACGTGGCGCTTGACGACGCGGCTGTGGGTGATGGTCTCGTCGACGACGATCCCGTCCTTGCCCTCCAGCAGCTTGCGCAGCGTGGCGGCGACGAGCACCGGGTCGATCCCCTCGGCCTGCTCCGCCTTCGTCTCGGCGCCGGCGATGGCGGCCTGCTCGGCGGCGTGCCGCTCGTCCTGCGCGGTCCGCCGTACGGTGACAGCGGCCTCGTCGAGGTCCTTCGCCCGCTTGGTCAGCTGGCGCAGGGTGTTGGCGACGTTGCCTTCCAAGTACGTGTCGGCGAACAGGACTTGGTAGACGACGTGCGGGCGCTGCGGCACCTCGTCGATGACGACGATCGTCGCCTTGGAGGGGCGGCGGGACGGCGGGTAGAAGGGCGCGCGGCAGTTGACGAGGAGGATCAGGTCCGCCTCGTCCATCCACGGTCCGATGTCGCTGCCCGCGTGCAGCGGGTGGGTGCGCGGGAAGTTGCCGCAGACCGCCGAGTCGGGCTCGACGACCGGGATGTTCCAGGCCTCGGCGAAGGCGACGAGGGCCTCGAAGCCGCCCGCCTCGCGCCCGGCCGTCTCCGTGACGACGACCGGGTTCTTCGCCTCGCGGATCAACTGGGCGACCGGGTCGACCTCTTCGGGCGAGCTGTGCGTGGAGCCGGGCCGCACGATGGGCTTGGCCTCGCGGCCGTCCCACTCCTCCAGGAGGATCTCCAGCGGCACGTTGAGGTACGCCGGTCCGGCCGGCGCCCGCCAGGCCAGCTCCGCCGCCCGCGCCACCATCGTGGGCAGGGTGTGGACGCTGGCCGCCTCGTTGGACCACTTCGTGAAGGGCTGCGCGATCTGGTGCGGGCCACCCACGATGGACAGGTTGCGGTACCACTGGCCGCCCGGGTCCTGGCCGGGACCGTCGCCGTAGGTGGTCGACTCCGAGGAGCTGACCACCATCGGGACGCCCGCGAGCAGCGCCCCGTGCACGGCCATCGAGCCCTGGAGCAGACCGGGGGCCGCGTGCAGCAGCACGCCCTGCGGCCGGCGCTTGAGAAGTCCGTAGCCGGTGGCCATGCCGACGGCGACGGTCTCGTGGGTCAGGTCCAGGTACTGCGGGCAGGGCAGTCCGTCGCGGTGGCGGCGGGCCAGGGACTCCCAGACGGGGGCCCACTCGGAGCCCGACGAGCAGAAGATGTAGTCGGCGCCGACGGCGTTGAAGGCGGTAACGAGAGCGTCGCCGCCGTCGGCGCCAGGGGTGTTGGTGATGTCGGTCATCTCTCGTGTTTCCTCAGCCCTCGATCGGCCAGTTCAGGACCTCGGAGATACCGCGGCCCATGATCCATTCAAGCTCCTCGGGCGTGAAGTCCCAGTGCTTGGTGAACTGCTCGATCGTGTCGGTGTACGTGATGCCGTGCCCGAGGAGGCGGGTGATGTCGGTGCCGTAGAAGCAGCGCTGCGGGCCCATCTTGTCGACCATCTCGCGCACGTACTTCTGGATGTTGTTGTTCGGGAAGGGCTGGGTGGAGTAACCCGGGAGCGCCGAGACCTTCACGTAGATGTTCGGGTGGGCGGCCAGGTCGGCGGTCTCCGAGACCCAGTAGCCGATCGCGTCGTCGACGCAGCGGGCCATGATGCCCATGTGGTCGATGATGATCTTCAGCTCGGGGTGCTTGGCCGCGATCTCGCCCAACTCCCGCTTCCAGATGGGCGCGTGGACCATCGTCGGGATGCGCAGCTCCTCGGCGATCGGCCAGTACCAGTCGTTGGTGCCGTCGATCATCCAGTTGCGGTCCTGCGGCCGGTGGAAGGTGAGGCGCGTGCCCTTCACATGCGGGTTCTGCGCGAAGTCCTTCAGCATCGTCTTGCCCTCTTCGGGCTTGTTCTGCGGGATGCGCGCCATGATGCCGAAGCGGTCGGGGTGCGCCTCGCAGGCCTCCAGGGCGTAGTCGATACGGTCGCCCTCCCAGGACGGCGGCAGGATCAGGGCCCGGTTGACGCCGGCCTCGTCCATCAGCTCCAGCGCCTCCTCGTAGGAGAAGGGGTCCTCGCGGTGTCCGTTGAGGCGGATGCGCTCCCGCGCGCCCGGGACCCAGGGGCGGTCCGGGGTCTCTTCCTTCCAGATGTGGATCTGCGTGTCGACAACGAACATGTCCTGAACTCTTTCTCTCGAAGGTCTCTCGAAGGGCTTGCGGAGAGGGTGGTGAGGTGGTGCTGAAGAAACGCTAGGCGGGCCGCGGGCCCTTGCCGAGCCCTGGGAGCGCAAGCAGTAGTTGCGCGGAACACCGCTGTACGCAGGGCATTCTCAGCTTGCGGACGGTGTGTCGAACACGGCGCCCACAATGTGCTCGGCGATCGCCATGGACGCCGTCGCGGCCGGCGAGGGCGCGTTGCGGACGGCGGTGATCCGGCCCACCTGATGGATGCGGAAGTCGTCCACGAGTGTGCCGTCGGGGTCCAGTGCCTGGGCGCGGACGCCCGCCCCGCCGCGTACGACGTCGGAGACGCCGACACCGGGGACGTAGAGCTTCGCGTCCTTCATGAAGGCTTTCGCGGACAGTGAGCCGCGGTACTCCTTGATGCCGGTGCGCCAGTGCTGGGCGGCCATCTTCCAGGAGCCGGCATAGGCGGCGAGCTGGGCGAGGTCCTTCACCGAGAGGCGGCTGAGCTTGTAGCCCTCCTTGGCCAGGGCGAGCACGGCGTTCGGGCCGACTTCGACACTGCCGTCGACGCGCGGGGTGAAGTGCACGCCGAGGAAGGGGTATCGGGGGTCCGGTACCGGGTAGATGAGCCCGCGCACCAGGTGGGTGCGGTCCGGCTTGAGGAGCATGTACTCGCCCCGGAACGGGATGATCTTCGGTTCCCTCTTGTCCTGCGCGAGCTTCGCCACGGCGTCGGAGTGCAGGCCCGCGCAGAGGATCAGCCGGTCGACCCGGACGCGTTCCTGTCCCGAGGCGACCTCGATGCCGCCCGGCACGTTGGTGATCGAGGTGACGGGGAAGCCCAGCTTCACCTCGCCGCCGGAGGCCTCGATGTCCTTGGCGAACTCGCGGGCGATCGCCGGGTAGTCGGTGATCGCGGTGCGCGGGGAGTGCAGGGCCGCGATACCGCCGACGTGCGGCTCCAGCTCCTTGATCTCCTCCCGGGAGATCTTGCGGAGTTCGGGCACGTGGTTGTTCCTGGCCCGCTCGTACAGGTTCTCCATCCGGCCCAGTTCGTCCGGGCGTACGGCCACGACGAGCTTGCCGATCTCGTCGTACGGCAGGCTTCTGTCCTGGCAGTACTCCCGCAGGATCGATACGCCCCGGACGCACAGGTCGGCCTTGAGGCTGCCCGGCGCGTAGTAGATGCCGGCGTGCACGACACCGGAGTTGTGGCCGGTCTGGTGGACGGCGACCGCGTGTTCCTTCTCCATCACCACGACCCGGGTGCCGGGGCGGCGCAGGGCGATCTCTCGGGCGGTGGCCAGGCCCACGATGCCGGCGCCGACGATGCCGATCGTCTCGTCAGCCATCGGCATCCTCCTCTCTGTCTTGCACGCCTGTTCAGGCGCCGATGTGGACGGCGACGGTCTTGACCCGGGTGGAGAAGCGCAGGACCTCGTCGCCCTGCTCCTTGTAGCCGGTGCCGGAGTCGTGGAATCCGCCGAAGGGCAGGTGGACGTCCCAGCCGGGGGTGGTCGCGTTGACCGCGATCTGCCCGCACTCGGCGTCGTCGGCGAAGCGGTACGCGGAGGCGAGGTCGCGGGTGAACACGGCGGCGGCGAGCCCGAAGTCGGAGTCGTTCACCGCGTCCACGGCCTGCGTGAAGTCGTCCACGGCACGGACGGCGAGGACCGGTCCGAAGACCTCCTCGCGCCAGATCGCCGTCTCGGCGGTGACGTCGGCGAGGACGGTCGGCTGGACGAAGCAGCCGTGCGCGTGGTCGCCCTCGGTGTCGGCCGCGCCGCCGGTGAGGACGGTGGCGCCCTGCTCGACGGCGCCCTTGAGGTGGGCGAGGACGCTGTCGCGCTGCTTGGGGCTGGACAGGGGGCACAGGGTGGTCGCCGGGTCGCTGCCGGGGCCGACCTTCAGCGCCTCGACCTCGGCGACCAGCAGCCGGATGAACTCCTCGTACACCGGCCGCTCGACGATCACGCGGCTGGTGGCGGTGCAGCGCTGGCCGGCCTGTCCGAAGGAGGCGGCCGCGACGGTCTTCGCGGCGAACGACAGGTCCGCGTCCTTGAGGACGACGGAGGCGTTCTTGCCGCCGAGTTCGCCCTGGAAGCGCACGTTGCGGTCGGCGAGACGGCGGCGGATGCGGTTGCCGACCTCGTTCGAGCCGGTGAAGGTGATGCCGACGATCCGCGGGTCGTCGAGGAGCGCCTCCTCGATCTCGGCGGTGCGGCCCGTGACCACGTTCAGCACTCCGGCGGGCAGGCCCGCGTCGTGCAGGGCGCGGGCGAAGTGCAGGCCCGACAACGGTGTCTCGGTGGCCGGCTTGAACACGGCCGCGTTGCCGGTGGCGAGCAGCGGGGCGAGCTTGCGGGCCGGGGTGATCAGCGGGTCGTTCCAGGGGCTGATCACGAGGATCACGCCGATCGGCTCGCGCTGGGTGTGCACGCGGGTGTTCGGGCGGGCGTCGTGCAGGAGGGTGCCGTAGCCCTGGCGGGCCAGGCCCGCGTAGTAGTCGAGGAAGTCGGCGGCCTTGAGGGTCTCGCCGCGGGCCTCGGCGCCGGTCTTGCCGTTCTCGGCGGTGACGTCGGCGGCGATCTCCTCGACCCGCTCGCGGATCAGCTTCGCCGCCTCGGTGAAGATCCTGGCCCGCTCGAAGGGGCTGGTGCGCTTCCATACGGCGAAGCCGCGCTCGGCGTGGTCGTAGGCGCGGGTGACGTCCTTGGCGGCGAGGGCGGGGATGCGCGCGAGGGGGGTGCGGACGTCGGCGGGGTTGTGCACCTCGATCCACTCGCCGCTCGCCACCCACTCTCCACCGGAGAGGGTTTCCAGGCTTCGCATGAAGATCACTTCCTTCGTCCGCCGCGGCGCGGGTCCGCGGTCTGCACAGTCAGCGGCCACAGTGGGCCGAATGCGACAACACACCATGTGGGGGCGGTGCCACCAGCCCCGCGCGGGCAGGCATTGCTTGCGCCGCGCGCAGGTCGGCGGAGGGTTGTCCCGTGTTGGAATCGGCAGGCCGGACGGCATGTACCGGGCCGCCGGGAGCCGAGGATCCACCGAGAATTCGATGAGGAGAGACACGACATGGCCTACGCAGTCATCGCCCACTACTTCTGCGAGCCCGCCGACGAGGCCACGGTGCGCGCCGCGTTGCTGAAGGTGCGCGAGCAGACCCGTGCCGAGCCGGCGAACCTGGCGTACGAGGTGCACGCCGAGGCGGACAAGCCCGGCAGTTTCGTGCTGTACGAGCGGTACGCCGACCGGGCCGGTTTCGACGCGCACAAGGCGGCCGAGCACTTCGACGAGCTGATCGTGAAGACGGTCTGGCCGCTGCTGACCGACCGCAGGGTGACGTTCGCCGAGGTCCTCTGACGGACACAGCCGGGAAGCGCGTCACCGCGCTTCCCGGCTCGTAGGTCAGAACTCGTTGCCCCACACGTACCGGGCGACCGTCTCCACCAGCTCGATCTTCCGGCGCTGTTCCTCGGCGCTCAGCAGCGGCCGGCTCGCCACGTCGGCGAAGCCCCGGGACGGCGCTACGGCCCCGTCCTCCAGGTCCTTGAACTCGCCCACGGCGTCGATCCTGGCCATCACCGTGTCGACGTCCTCCAGCGCGGGCACGGTCGCGTCGACGACACCCAGGCAGAAGTCACGGTCCTCCGGCAGGGCCTTGACCAGGGCGAGTTCGGCCGGGGTGCCCTGGTCGAAGGGCAGGACCCAGCGGTCGGCGCCGATCTCACCGTAGAGCTGCTCGGCACGGGACCAGTCCACCGCGGTGGGGGCGACCGGGCCGGGGGCCACAGCGATCCTCACGCCCTCGGGGCGCTCGTCCAGGCGTACCGCCAGGGCGTCGACGGCGAGGGCGTCCGCGAAGGAGAGCGCGCCCGGGTCGGCCGGGTCGGTGGCCAACTGCCCCAGCAGGAGAGGGTTGTTGAGCTGGATCAGGCGTACCCCGCCGGCGACCAGCGCCGCTATCTCCGCGCGGACGATCTCCGCGAGCGCCTCCCCCAACTCCCGTGCGGAGGACGGGCCGAGACCGGCCTGGTAGGTGGTGGCGGCGAGGTAGGCGGGTGAGGGCAGCGAGGCCTTCGGGGCGATCAGGGTCAGCTCCGAGAGGCGTGCGGTCCAGTCCGCGAGCAGCGGTCCGTTGGCCTTCGGAAGGGACTCCGCGACCCAGCGCACCAGGCCGTCGGCGTCGGTCTCGTCCGTGCGCCGGAACCCTGATACTCCGTCAAGAACCGCGCTGCGGAAGTCCTCCCGGGGGAAGTCACCGTCGGTGACGACGGTGGAGCGCAGCTTGCGCTGGAGGACGACCGCGTCCTTGACCGCCTGGAGCTCCGCCTCCTTCAGCGCCTCGGGGTCGCCGGCCGCGCGCGCGGCGATCAGCTCCGACGGGCGGACCAGACTGCCGTGGTGGTCGATGCGGTAGTTGAACGTGTCCGCCATGGGTCATGCGTCCTTTCCGGACGAGGCAGGCTTGCCCGCGACACCCCAGGCGGCGAACTCCAGTTCGTAGCCGAGCGAGGCGAGCACCTCCTCGGCGATCTGCTGGTCCTCGTCCGCGGTGCCGCCGGCGATGCCGAGTCCGCCGATGATCTCGCCGTCCTTCTTGATGGTGAGACTGCCTTCGGTGGCCATGATCGGCATGGCGGCGCCGGGGAGTTGGGAGAGCTGGGAGAAGAAGACCGGCTGGCTCTCCTGCCACTTCTTCAGCATCTTGCCGGGGCGCTGCATGATGGCCGCCGTGTACGCCTTGGCGCGGGCGATGTCCGGGGTGAGCGGGCGGGCGCCGTCCGGGCGGCGGATGGCGATCGGGAAGCCGCCCGCGTCCACGACGGCCACGCTCACCGCCTTCCCGACGGACTGGGCGCGTTTGTGGGCGGCGTCGATGATCTCCTCGGCGGCGGCCAGGGTGAGGCTGCTCATGCTGCTTCCTTCGGTGCGGTGAGGGTGCGGCGCAGGTGGGCGACGGCGGCGTTGTACTTCTCGGGCGTCTCCCAGTACATGGAGTGCGGGGCGCCGGGGACGATCTCCAGGTGCGAGCCGGCCAGCAGTTCGTGGGCTCGGGTCACGGTCTTCACGCTGAGCACCGCGTCCTTCTCGCCCGCGAGGAAGGCGACCTTGACGCCCGAGGCACGGATGTCGTCCAGGGACGGGCCGTTGGTGTCGAGGTTGCGCAGGTCCTGCATCTTGGCGACGTTGAACGTGCCCATCTGCTGGAAGAGGAAGGTGAGGTCGGCCCGCTCCTGCTGGAACCCCTTGGTCAACAGGCGGTCGATGACCGGCAGTTTGACGGCCTCGGCGCGGTCGGCGGCGGCGAGTTCCTTCAGCTCGGGGTGGCTGATGCCGCCCAGCGAGTGGCCGAGCACGACGGAGCCGACCCGCTCGGGCCGCAGCAGTCCGGCGCGCAGGGCGGCGACGGAGCCGATGGACTGCCCGACGAGCATGGCGTCGGTCAGGTCCTCCTGGTCGAGTACGGCGACGACGTCACCGGGGAAGTCCTGGCCGTCGAACTCGTCCATGGAGGAGTCGGACTTGCCGAAGCCGCGCAGGTCCACGGTGACGACCGTGAACTCCTCGCGCAGCGCGGCCACTTGCTGCCACCAGGCGGCGTGGTGACCACCGCTGCCGTGCACGAACAGGATCGCCGGACCGCTGCCGTGGCGCTCGTAGTAGATGGAGGTGCCGTCGGAGTCGGCGATGGGCATGGGGGTTAACTCCTGTACGCGCGGGGCTAGTTGGGGCGGCGGCCGTGGAAGACCAGCTCGATCATGGTGTGGTCGGGGTCGTGGATGTAGCAGAACTTCGACTGGTTCTCCGGCCGTTCGATGGGCCGGGTGTGCCGGATCCCGAGGTCGTTGAGGTGGGCGAGGAACTCGTCCCAGTCGTCGACCTCGACGGCGAAGTGATAGGGCGCCATGCGCTCCATCTCCTCGACCGGGGTGAAGTGCAGGTCGAAGTTGCCGCGGGTCATCAGCACCACGCGGGTGTTGGACTTGGGCTGGATCCGCTTCATCCCGAAGACCTTCGTGTACCACTCGGCGGTCCGGTCGGGGTCGGTGGTGGGGAAGTTGACGTGGTGGATGTAGCGGGGTGCGCTGCTCATGACGGATTCCCTTCACGGTGTACGGGGTTGGACAGGACGCCGATGCCGCTGATCTCGATGTCCACGGTGTCCCCGGGTTCGAGTTGGCAGGTGGACTCGGCGCCCATCCACAGCACGTCCCCCGGGTGCATGGTGATGTGCTTGGTGAGCTCGACGATGTGGTCGTAGGGGTCGAAGACCATGTCTCCGGTGGCGAACGAGGCGCGGACCTCTCCGTTCACACGGAGTGTCGTGGTCTGTGCCAGGGCGTCGACGTCGGTCTCTATCCAGGGCCCCATCGGCTTGAACGTGTCGCTGTTCTTGCTGCGCCAGAACGAGCGGTCCTGGTGCTGCCAGGTGCGGGCGCTGACGTCGTTGCCGATGGTCCAGCCGAAGACCGACTTGCGGGCCTCGTCGTGGGTGGCGTGCCGCAGGGTGCGGCCGATCACGGCGACGAGTTCCGGCTCGGCCTCGAAGCGGCCCTCGACCTCGGCCGGCTTGACGATGGGCGAACGGTGGCCGGTGAGCGCGTTGTTGGCGCGGTAGCCGACCTCGGGGCGGGTGGGCGTCTCGGCGTGGGCGTGCGCGATGTGGCGGGGGTAGTTCATGCCGACCGCGTAGAACACGGGCGGGACGACGACGGGCAGCCACTGGGCTTCGGCGATGGGCACGGTGCCGATCACGGTTGGGTCGCCGTCGATGGGGGACTCGGACAGCAGCTCGATGTCCTCCTCCCCCACGCGGCCCCAGACCGCCCGTCCGCCGACCGAGACGCGGGTGTACCTCATCGCGTCAGCCCGCCAACTGGTGGGACACGCGCTTGGTGATCAGGTAGGCGTCGAGGGCCTCGGGGCCGCCCTCCCTGCCGTAGCCGCTCTCCTTGACGCCGCCGGAGGGGGCCTCCGCGACGGAGCCGCCGCAGTGGTTGATGGAGAGGATGCCGGCCTCCAGCGCGTCCGAGAGCTTCTCGGCGGTCGCGGCGGACTCGGTGAACCCGTAGGCGGCGAGGCCGTAGGGCAGGGCGTTGGCGAGGGCCAGGGTCTCGTCCAGGTCGGTGAACGGGACGATGGGCGCGAGCGGGCCGAAGGGCTCCTCGTGCATCAGCCTCGCGTCCGCCGGTACGTCGGTGAGGACGGTCGGGGCGTAGAAGTAGCCGTCGCGCTCCAGGCGTTCGCCGCCGGTGAGCACCTTGGCGCCGCGTTCGACGGCGTCGGCGACCAGGGTCTCCATGGCCTGGAGGCGGCGCTCGTTGGCGAGCGGGCCCATGCCGGTCTCCGAGTCCAGACCGTCTCCTACGGTGATTGCCTGGGCGGCCTTCACGAACTCGGCGGTGAACTCCTCCACGATGCTCTCGTGGACGAAGAAGCGGCTCGGCGAGGTGCACACCTGGCCGGCGTTGAAGAACTTCGCCTGAGCGGCCTTGCGGGCGGCCTTCACCGGGTCGGCGTCGGCGCAGACGACGACCGGGGCGTGGCCGCCGAGTTCCATCAGGGTGGGCTTCATGGCCTCGCCGGCCTGGGCCGCGAGGAGCTTGCCGACCGGGACCGAGCCGGTGAAGGCGACCAGGCGGATCTTCGGTGAGGGGATCAGGTGGGCGGAGACCTCGGCCGGCTCGCCGAAGACGAGGTTGATGACACCGGCCGGGAGTCCTGCGTCGGCGTAGCAGGCCACGAGGGCGGCGGCGGTGCCGGGGGTCTCCTCGGACGCCTTGATGACCATCGAGCAGCCAGCGGACAGCGCGGAGGACAGCTTGCGGTTGGGGCCGCCGACGGGGAAGTTCCAGGGCACGAACGCGGCCACGGGGCCGACGGGTTCGCGGCGCACGGTGAGGACGGTGCCGGGCGCGGAGGGGATGATCCGGCCGTAGGCACGGCGGGCGTCCTCGATGTGCCAGCGCAGGGTGTCGGCGGTGCGCAGCGCCTCGGTGGTGCCCTCGCGGAGCGGCTTGCCCTGTTCCTGGGCCATGATCCGGCCGATCTCCGGGGCGCGCTCGGTGATCAGGTCGGCGGCGGCGTGCAGGATCGCGGAGCGCTTGGCGATCGGGGTGGCGCGCCAGGTGCGGAAGCCCTCGGTGGCCGCGTCGAGGGCGCGGTCGAGGTCGGCGGTGGTGGCGAGGGGTACTTCGCCGATCACCTTCTCGGTGGCCGGGTTCACGATCGGGGCGGTCCGTCCGGTGCCGCCCTGGCACCACTCGCCCGCGATGTACATGCGGACGGCGGGGTAGCCGTGGTCGGAGGTCATGAGTGGGTGCCCTCTCAGGCTGGGAAAGTCTGGATGGTGGTTCAGGAGGCGGGGGCGTCCTGGTCGCGGTTGGAGCGCAGCGCCCAGATGTGGTGGGGCGGGGTGGTCTCGTGGACGCGGGTCTCGTAGGTGTCGTCGACGCGGTCCATGTCCGCCGCGTACTCGACGCGGCCGCCGCACGGCGCGTGGATGAACCGGAACACGTTCGAGCCGACGGTGTGGCGGCCCAGCTTGCGGGCCTCCCGCCAGCCGCGCTCGATCATGAAGTTGCCGCCCTCGATGACGTCGTCGAAGCCGGGGACCTCGTAGGCGATGTGGTTGATGCCCGCGCGGTCCGGGCGGTGGCACAGCAGGATGGTGTGCTGGTCGTCGTCGCCCGGTGCCTGCATGAAGACGCCCATCGGTTCGACGACGTCGGTGGGCCGGAAGCCGAGCCGCTCGGTGTAGAACGCGACGGCCTCCTCGCGCCCGTCCTTGACGATGTTCAGCGCGACATGGCACATGCGCAGCGGGTAGGCCCGGGTGAGCGGTTCCAGCGCGCTGTTCCAGCGGTCGACGCTGCCCAGCGCGTTGGCGGGTCGCGGGGTGACGTCCGCGGCTTTCGGGCGGGCCAGCGTGAGGCCGACGCCGAAGCCGCTGTCGTCCACCGTGTGGAAGACACCGTCGGCGCTCTCGTGGACCTTGCGGTCGCGGCCGGCCGCGGTGACGAGCCGGGCCAGTTCCTCGGGGGTGTCGACGCCCCAGACCATCTCGCGGATGGTGGGGCCGGCCTCCAGGGGCGGCGGCAGCAGCGGGCCGGGGACGGTGTCCAGGTGGAGCGTCTGTCCGGTCAGGGTCTCGAAGACCGCGTGCTCGTCGGTCCGCTCCAGCAGGAACAGCCCGAAGTCGTCGAAGAACCGTACGCACTCGTCGAGATCGTCGATGCCGTAGGTGACCGATTCGATTCTCTGGATGCCCATCGATTCCTCGCTTCGTCGCGGATCTCGCCTGCGGTGCTACTACGGTCACCGGTTCTCCGCGATCGTAGATTTGCGGCTTTGACCACCTCAACAGCCAGGTCGCGCAGGCATTGCAATCGTTTCTTGCGTTATCGGTCGCCGCTCCTGACGGCGGCCGTACAGGCGCGGGTCAGCGGCCGATCGCCGGAATCGGATTGTTCGAGAACCACTCGGTGAGGAAGTCGAGAAACACGGTGACTTTCCGCGGGGTGGCCTGGCCGGGGCCGTAGATCGCGTACAGCGGGCGGTCCGGTACGGCGAGCTCGGGCAGCAGGACCTTGAGGGCGCCGGAGAGGAGGTCGTCGTAGGCGGGGCGCTGCGGGAGCAGGGCGATGCCGCGGCCGTGGACGGCGGCCTTCTGGAGCGCGAGGTAGGAGTTCGAGGAGAACGCCACGTTGCGGATCTTGTGCAGGGTGGAGGAGTGTCCGTGGCCGATGCGCCAGACCGGGTCGTTGACGTGGACGAGGCAGTCGTGGTGGGCGAGGGCGTTGGGCTCGGTGAGCGGGCCGCCGCGCTCCAGGTAGGACTCGGACGCGCACAGGACGAAGGGCAGCGAGGCGATCTTCTTCAGGCGGACGCTGGAGTCGCGCAGGTCGCGGGTGTGGAAGGCGACGTCGAAGCCGCTGTCCAGGAAGTCGTACGTGCGGTCGGACATGCCGCCGAGTTCGAAGCGGACGTGGATCTTGGGGTGGGCGGCGGAGAAGGCGGCGATCGCGTCTCCGAGGTCCAGGCTGCCGATCCACTTGGGGCAGATGATGCTCAGGGTGCCCTCGGCGCGGTCGTGCAGGTGCGAGATGACGGCGTCCTCGGCCTCTATCTCGTCGAGGATGCGGGCCGCGAACTCGGCGTACCTGAGTCCGGGTTCGGTGAGGCTCACCGAGCGGGCGGTGCGGTTGACCAGACGGACGCCGACCTGTCGCTCCAGTTCGGCGACGTGGCGCGAGACGAGTGAGCCCGACGAGCCCAGTTTCTTGGCGGCGCCGCTGAAGCTCCCGGTCTGCGCGACGGTGACGAAGCTGTGCATGAGGAGCAGTCGATCCATGATTCCTCCGGAGGCCCACGTGTGCCAGGGGTGGGCCCCGGCGGCGGTGCCGGTCGTGCGTTGGGGTCCGGCCGGATCCGGAATGTCCTCATAGCGGCTCTATCAGGACACTCCAGCGGCATGCCGGACGGGCGGCTCGGGACGATGCGGGGGCAGGCGCGCTGCCCACGCGGCGGTGTTACTCGGGGCAGTACTGGGGTGCCTTGCTCAGGTTGTCCTTGGTGACCAACAAAAGAGGAATGTTGGCAATCTTGTCAACCTTCTTCTTGGCCAGGAGTCCGACCGCGTTCTTGACCGCGGTCTGCCCGATCGACATGGCCGAGTTCGCCACGGTGGCGGACAGCCGGCCGTCCTTGACGGCGGCCAGGCCCGCGTCGGTGCCGTTGGCGGTCACGATCTTCACGTCCTTCTTGCCGGCCGCATCGAACGCCTTGCGGGCGGCCAGCGCCATGTCCTCCGAGGCGACGAACGCGTACTGCAGGTCCGGGTGGGCCTGGATCATGTTCTCGGCGACGTCCTGCGCCTTCACCGGGTTGAACATGCCCGGCTGGTTCGCGACCACCTTCGCGGTGCTCGGCAGCGCCTTGGTGAAGCCGCCCACCATCAGGTCGGAGGCGGCGCCGGGCGCGCCCGCGATGACGCCGACCTGCACGCTCTTGCCGGCCGCGTCCTGCTCGATCCAGCCCGCGTCCAGCGCCCCGAGCTTGCCGAGGTCGACCACGGCGGCACCGAGGATGTCGTTCACGTCGCTGGTGGCCACGGAGGTCAGGTAGATCGGTATGTTCGCGGCCTTCGCCTTGGCGATGTCGCCCTTGAGCGCGTCCACGTTGACCGTCTGCACGATCAGCGCGCTGACATTGCGCGAGGTCATGTCCTCGATGTTGGACAGCTCGGTGGTGGAATTCTGGTGCGAGTTGGCGGTGAAGACCTTGGCGTTCTGCGCCTTCGCCGTCTGCTCGACCGCTTTCTGGAGACAACTGTGGAACTCGGTGTCGCCGCCGTTGACGAACCCGAGGGTGACGTCACCGGAACTGCCGCTGTCGTCGCTCGCACCGCAACCGCTCAGCACCAGGGTGGTGCCGGCGAACGTGGCGAGCATGGCTCTGCGGGATGGGACCGAAATTCTCATGGTGAACCGCCATTCATGGATGCGGGGTGCATAAGGGTGATCAATGACGTGCTGAACGTGCCTTGTGCATCTCGTTGGCGATGGCCGCGATCAGCAGCACTCCGCCGACGGAGACCGACTGGTAGTTGCTGGAGACCTGGAGCAGGTTGAGGGCGTTGGCGACCACCCCGAGGAGGACCACTCCGAGCGCGGTGCCGACGACCGTGCCGTAGCCGCCGGCCAGGGCGGTGCCGCCGATGACGACCGCGGCGACCGCCTGGAGCTGGAGCGAGAGTCCGCCGGTGCCGGGGCTGCTGCCGCTGAGCCGGGACAGCAGCATCAGGCCGGCCAGTCCGGACAGGGCGCCGGTGAGGGCGTACAGGGAGAGCTTGCGGGCGGTGACATTGATGCCGCTGAGGCGGGCGACGTGCTCGTTGCCGCCGATGGCGAAGGCGTCGCGGCCGAACACGGTGAACCTCATGACCAGGGCGGTCGCCAGCAGCACGAGGAGCGCCACGACCAGGAGGTAGGGCACCCCGAGGATCTTGTTGTTGCCGAGGGCGAACATCCTGGTGCCGATGGACACGCTGACGCTGTCGAGGACGAGCAGGGCGACACCGTCGAGGAGGGTGGCCGTGGCCAGGGTGGCGACGAACGGGGCGACGTTGGTGAATGTCACGACCACCCCGTTGACCAGACCGATCAGGGTGGCCAGCACCAGTGCGGCGACGACGGTGAACGCCGTGGAGTGGCCGTGCGCCAGCAACTGCGCCCCGACCGCGGTCGTCACGGCGACATTGCTGCCCATCGAGAAGTCCATGCCGCCCGCGGTCATCAGCAGCGTGAGGCCCGCCGCGATCACGGCGACGACGCTGACCTGGCGCAGGATGTTGATGACGTTCGTGTCGGTTGCGAACGAGTCGGTCCGCAGCGAGGTGGCGACGATCACCACGATCAGGACGGCGATCAGCCCGGTGTGCGGGGCACCGCGCAGCCCGGCCCACGAGAGGCGGCGGGTCTTCCCGGGCGGGTCCGAGACCCCGGGGGCGTCGGTGACTGTCTTGACGCTCACTGCGGTTGACCTCCGAGGGCGGTGGCGACGAGTTCGTCGTGGGTGATGGCGTCGATGTCGTGCTCGGCGACCGTCCGGCCGGCGCTGACGACGACCACACGGTCCGCGAGGCGCATGACCTCCTCGGCGGACGAGGAGGCGAGCAGGACGGCGGCGCCGCGCGAGGCGAGGTCGTCGACGAGGGCGTGGATGTCGGCCATGGCCGCGATGTCGACCCCGTTGGTGGGGTCCTCCAGGAAGCAGGCGACCGGCTCGGTCTGCAGCCATTTGGCGAGCAGGACCTTCTGCTGGTTGCCGCCGGACAGCGCGCCCACGGGCGGGTTGCCGGCGAGGGCGACCACGCCGTAGCTGCGGCGCAACGGGGCGGCCCGGCGGGCGAGTTCGGCGCGGCGGTGCATGCGCCTGCGGGCGAAGCGGTCGCCGGCCAGCATCAGGTTCTCGTCCAGGGACAGTTCGGGGACCAGGCCCAGGGCGCGGCGGTCGCCGGTGACGCAGCGCAGGCCACTGGAGAGGGAGGCCTGAACCCGGCCGAAAGGCACCGGGGCGCCGTCCACGGCGAGTTGGCCGGTGTCGGGACGGCGGCGGCCGGAGAGCAGGTCGAAGAGGCGCGACTGCGCGTCCCCGGCCGGCCCGAGCACGGCGACGATCTCGCCCTTGTGCACCTCGACGGTGAAGTCCCGTACGGCCCGGCCGTCGGTGAGGCCGCGCACGGTCAGCCCGATCTCGTCCTTGGGCGCGGGTCGCTGCGTGCGCCGGGAGACGACGTCGCGGCCGACCATGCTGCGGACGAGTCCGGCGGCGTCGAACTCGTCGACCGGAGCGCTGCGTACCACCGCTCCGTCGCGCAGGACGGTGACGCGGTCGGCGACGGCGAGGACCTCGTCGATGTAGTGCGAGATGTAGACGACGGCCACGCCCTCGTCGCGCAGGGTGCGGACCAACTCCCTTATCTGGTGGGCCGCTTCGGCGCTCAGACAGGCGGTCGGCTCGTCCAGGATCAGGATGCGGCCGCCGCGCCGGACCTCGCGGGCCACCTCGACCATGGTCTGCTCGGCGACGGTGAGCGAACCCGCGGTCCGGGTCACGTCGATGTCGATGCCCAGGGCCTCAAGTGCCTTGCGCGCCTCGGAGTTGACGGCCTTCCAGCGCACGGCGCCGGCCCGGGTCGGCAGGTCGCCCAGCATCACGTTCTCGGCGACGGTGAGCCCCATCGCCAGCTCGCGGCGCTGGGGCACCGAGGCGACACCGAGCCGGCGCGCCTTGCGCACCGTAAGTCCGTGCTGCGCCCGCCCGTTGACCTCGACGGTGCCTTCGTCGCACTGGTGCACCCCCGAAAGGACCTGTACCAGCGTCGACTTGCCGGCGCCGTTCATGCCCATCAGCGCGTGGACCTCGCCCGGGTACAGGTCGAGGTCCACGCCCTTCAGCGCGGCCGCGCCGCCGAAGCTCTTGGTGACGCCCCGGACGCGAAGTACCGCGTCTCCCCCCGGAGTTGTCATGGGCGTGGCTCGGTGCCCGCGGAGTCGTCCGGGGCGACGCGGCCGTAGCCGCGGATGTCCGGGAACGGGGGCTCCTTGTCGGCCTGGAGGTCCACCTGGAAGGTGTTCAGGCACATGCCGAGCATGGTGAAGTTGCCGAGCGCGCCGATGGTGTCGACCAGGCCCTTGGAGCCGAAGTGCTCCAGCGCGGCGGCGAAGGTGGCGTCGGTGACGAAGTGCTCGTCGAGGATCTCGCGGCAGAACTGGTAGAAGGCCTGGTCCGCCTCGTTGTCGAAGACGGCCTCGCGCTTCTCGGCGATCGCCTTGACGGCGGCCTCCGGGATGCCGGCCTCGATCGCCTGGTGGACGTGGGCGTTCCAGGAGTACTGGGCGTCCCAGTTGCGGGCGGCCATGAGCAGGGTGAGTTCGCTCAGGTGCTTGGGCAGGCTGGAGTCGAAACGGGCGAACGCGCCGAGGGATTCGGCCCGTTCGCACATCTCCGGGCTGTGCAGCCAGACCCGGAAGGGTCCGCGGACGGCACCGCGCCGGCCGGCGATGCGGGCGGCCAGTTCCTGCTGGCGCGGGTCCATTTCCTCTTCGGTGAGAACGGGGAGCCTCATGGGCCGATACCTGCCTTTTCTTTCCGGCGCGTTACGTGCACGGATCGTGAAGCCGTGCGGTGCGTGCCGACGCTACAGGCGGGTCAGGAAAGCTCACCCCTCTGGAAATGCAAGGTAAAGCTGCACGCCAGAGGGCACCCATTCGCCCGTGCGCGGCCTAACGTCGTTCGACGCAGAAGTGTGTAAGTGGAAAGGAAACCCGGATGACCACGATCATCAAGGTCGCGTCCGTGCCCGCTCTCGACCGGGGCGGTGCCGTCGTGTCGACGCCCCTCGTGACGACGCCTTCGGCGGGCGGGGAGAACCTGATCACCAGTGGGATGAGCGTGTATCCGGTCGGCTGCGGGGCTCCGTTGCACTCGCACAACTGCGACGAGCACGTGACCATCCTGGAGGGCCAGGCGGAGGTCTGGGTCGACGGCGAGGTGACGAAGCTGGAGCAGTACGACACCACGTACGTCCCCTCACCGATCCCCCACCTGTTCCGGAACATCGGCGACACCCCGCTGCGCATCCTGTGGGTGTACTCGTCCGGCTACGTGACCCGGACGTTCACCGAGACGGGCAAGACGGTGGAGCACCTGTCGGCGGAGGACCAGATGGGCTCGGACGACTAGAGGAGCCGAACGGCGACGAGGAGGCCTGCGCCCATTCGGGCGGCAGGCTCTTCGGCATGTCCGCGTGTCCGCGCGCGCTGGCCCGGGCGGCGGCTTGGGCGCCGGTGCGGGCCGGGTTCTCGGCAGTCGGCAGTCGGCAGTCGGCAGTCGGCAGTCGGCAGTCGGCCCCAGCGTCGCCGTCGTCGACTCCAGCTCCGGCAGGGCCGGTTCGGCCACCACCTCCGCGCAGACTCCGGTCCCCTGCGCAGGCCACCGCAGGGCCACGCGCGCAAGCCGACGCCGGCCCCCGCATCCCCTGCGGTGGCCGGCGTCCGGGCCTGTCCGGTGTGTGCCCTGGCCGTCAGTGGCTGCCGACCAGCTCCTGCGGGGTGTCAGCCTGGGTCGACTGCTTCGAGGTGCGCAGGGCCGCGATGCCGATGAAGACCATCGACGACAGACCGGCGATGGCGAAGGACGTGAAGCCCCAGTCGCCGTTGCCCGAGGCGAGCAGTTGGCCGCCGAGCCAGGGGCCGAAGACGGCGCCGAAGCGGCCCATGCCGGAGGTCCAGCCGACCGAGGTGGCGCGGTTGTCCGGGGTGGAGCGGATGGAGACCGTCGCGTAGATCATCGTCTGGGCGCTGTTGAGGAAGACGCCGGTGAGGAAGACGACGAGCATCGTCACGGTCTGGTCCATGTGGACGCCGAGCAGGAAGACGCCGACGGCGGTCAGCGCGAACCAGATCGCCGAGATGCGCGGGGCCCCGAAGCGGTCGGCGGCGCGGCCGGCCGCGAGCATGCCCACGATGCCGCCGAGGTTGAAGACGACCACGAAGGTCAGGGCGTCGGCCAGCGCGTAGCCCTCGGCGCGCATCAGGGTGGGCAGCCAGGTGGCGACGCCGTAGACGAGGAGCAGTCCGCCGAAGGAGGCCAGCCAGTACAGCAGGGTCTGGAGCCACTCGCCGCCGCGGAAGAGGTTGAGCAGGGCGTCCCAGCGGTCGGCCGCCGTCTTCTTGCCGGTGGCGGCGGGGAGTTCGACCTCGTAGCGCTCGGCGAGGGCGTGGGCCTCGTCGGTGCGGCCCTTGGCGACCAGGAAGCTCAGCGACTCGGGCAGGAACTTCAGGAGCACCGGGACGAAGAGCAGCGGGACGACGCAGACCCAGAACGCGGCGCGCCAGCCGACCGGGTCCACCAGCCACTTGGCGACGTAGGCGGAGAGGATGCCGCCGGCGTGGTGGGCGGTCATCAGCATGCCGATGGTGATGGCGGTACGGCCGCGCGGGGCGTAGTCGGAGACCATGCTGATCGCGGTGGGCAGCAGACCGCCGAGGCCGACGCCGGCGAGGGTGCGGCCGAGGCCGAAGACCTCGACGCTGCCGGAGACCGCGCAGATGCCGGAGGCGAGCGAGAAGAGCGTCACGCAGGCGATCATCAGGTGCTTGCGGCCGATCCGGTCCGCGACCGTGCCCGCGGTGAGGGCGCCCACGAGCATGCCGAAGGTGGCGTAGCTGCCGAGGTCTCCGGCCTGGTCCGCGGTGAGACCGAAGGTCTTCGTCTCCAACAGGTGCGGCAGCACCGAGCCGTAGATGAACATGTCGAGGCCGTCGAAGAGCACGGCCAGCCAGCACAGACCGATGACCAGCAGGGCCAGTCTGCTGCCGCGGGCGGACAGGGTCGGGGAGGAGGACATCTTTGTTTCCTCTCGTCCAGGAGGGGATTCCTGGAGGGGATCAGTGATCGGGTCGACGCGGCTCTGGCGGCTGACCCGGTGTGGTGCGCTAGACGCTAGGAGTCCGTTTCCAGAGTGTCAACGGTTTTGTTAACAATCTCAGCAACAATCCAGATACACAGGGGGTGTACGGCACATGTATCTGTGCCGTACACCCCCTGAGCAGCGTGTTTCAGGCGACGGGCGGGGTGCCGTGGGTGTGGAAGGACGCGATGGTCTTCAGTCCCCAGGCCTGCCCCTTCTTCCGCTCCTCCTCGGTCCAGGTGATCAGCGGCCAGTCGGGCGCCAGGACGAGTCGGGTGAGCGGGTTGCACAGCTCGATGCGGTTGCCGCCGGGCTCGTAGACGTAGAGGAAGAACGTCTGCTGGATGGCGTGCTTGTGCGGGCCCGTCTCGATGAACACACCGGTGTCGATGGCGAGATCGGCCGCGCGCAGGATGTCCTCGCGGGTGTCGGTCGCGAAGGCGATGTGGTGCAGCCGCCCGGTCGAGCCGGTCCAGTCCTCGGTGTAGACGACGTCGTACGACTTGTTCGTGTACGTCAGCCAACGCGCCGCGATGCGGCCCGAGTCGAGCCGGATCTGCTCGGTCGGCCGGGCGCCGAGTACCTGTTCCTGGAACTCCGCGCTGGCGAGCACGTCGGCCGCGAGGAAGTTGATGTGGTCCAGGCGCCGTACGCCGACGCCCCGGTTGGGCTTGGCCTGCGGCTGGTTCTTGAGCGCCGGTTTCAGCTCGTCGGGGGCCCGGTAGTGCTCGCTCTCCCAGTAGAGGGCGTGCTCGTGGCCGTCCGGGTCGGTGGTGACGTAGAGCTTGCCGATGCCGGGTTCGTCCTCGACCCACCTGCCGGTGCCGCCCGCCTCCTCGACCGCCTTGATACGGCGCTGGAGGGCCTCCTCGCTGGAGGTGCGCAGGGCGAGCCGGCCGAGGCCGGGCTGTTCGCGGGCGGTGAGGACCAGGCTGTGGTGCTCGTAGTCGTCGTAGGTGCGCAGATAGACGGTGTCGCCGTCCTGCCCGTTGACGGTCAGCCCGAGGTAGTCGGTGAAGAAGGCGACACTGGCGTCCAGGTCCGGGGTGAAGAGCTGGGCGTGGCCGATATGGGCGATGTCACCGAGCGGCGGAGCCATCGTTGCCTCCTAGGGGTCGTGCGGGTGTGGGGGCGGTGCCGGCGGACCGGGGGAACACGGTGCCGTCGAAGATCTTGCGGGCGGTGCGCACCACGGCGGTTCTGCGGACCACGGGAGCGGCCTCGCCGGATGCGGGGGCCACGCTAGTTTCGATGTCTAGGAATCCGCTGGGATGCTCGATGCGAATTCGGTCACTTCCGGACGGAAGCTCCGCGATGTCCTCCCCCACCCCGCCGGGCAGGAGCAGTCCCGCCGCCACGCTCGCGGCGCCCAGGACCCCGATCGAGGTGTGGCAGCGCACGGGGATGAAGGTTCGGGTCATCACGGCGCCGCCGTCCGTGGGCGGTGCCAGCAGGGTGAGCTTGGGCACGGTGGTGGACTCGACGTCCCCGAGACCCATCAGCTTGCCTGCCTCCAGGCGGATCTCCCGGAGCCGGTCGGCGAGAGCGAGGTTCTCTTCCAGGTCCTTGGGGCTCTCGTAACCGGTGACGCCCAGCGCGGCGGCCGGGACGAGGACCACCGGCATGCCGTTGTCGACGCAGGTCACCTCGGTGCCGGCGATCACGTCCCGGATGCGGCCGGTCGGCAGCAACGGGCTGCTGCCCTGCGGGAACTCGATCACCACCGGCGCCGCGGTGCCGGGCACGCCGGAGATCTCCGCGGAGCCGGTGTAGTCGACCCGCCCGCCCGGGGTGGGGAAGCGCGCGATGGCGAGTTCCCCGGTGTTGAGCATGCGGATACGGACGGAGGTCTCGCCGTCACCGGGGGCCACGATCCCCCGCTCGACGGCGAACGGGCCTATTCCGGCGAGGATGTTGCCGCAGTTCTGCCGGTCGGTGACCTCGGGGCGGTCGACGGCGACCTGGAGGAACAGGTAGTCGACGTCGGCCTCGGGGTCGTCCGAGACGGAGACCACGCCGACCTTGCTGGTGAGCGGGTGGGCGCCGCCCAGGCCGTCGATCTGGCGCGGGTCGGGGCTGCCCATGACACGCAGCAGCAGGTCGTCGCGCTCGGCGGGGTCGGCGGGGAGGTCCTCGGCCAGGAAGTAGGCGCCCTTGGAGGTGCCGCCGCGCATCAGCATGCAGCGCACTTCCGCGGGCCCGGTCACGACCCGTCTCCGGTGTACTCCTCGTACGTCCGGTACTCGACGCCGAGCTGCTTGAGGGTGTCGCGCAACCCGTAGCGGTCCAGGCCGAGTTGGCCGTCGATGAAGGCGGCGCGGGTGGCGGCCTCCTTGGCCTCGCGGGCCTCGGACCTCTGGGCGGTCTCGCGGGCCTTCTCGCGCGGTACGACCACCACGCCGTCGTCGTCGGCGACGATCACGTCACCGGGGCGGACGACCTGGCCGTCGATGGCGACGGGCACGTTGACCGAGCCGCCGGTGGCCTTGACGGTGCCCTGCGAGGAGACGGCTCGGGACCAGGCGGCGAAGCCCATGTCGCGCAGTTCCTGGGTGTCGCGGATGCCGGTGTTCAGGACGACGCCGCGCACCCCGCGCTGCTGGAGCGCGGTGGCGAAGAGTTCGCCGAACAGGCCGTCCGTGCACGGGGAGGTGGTGGTGACGACGAGGATGTCACCCTCGCCGCACTGCTCCACGGCCGCATGGATCATGAGGTTGTCGCCGGGCCAGCTGAGCACGGTGACCGCGGTGCCCGCGACCCGGACTCCCTGCTGGACAGGGCGGATTGCCGGACCGAGCAGACCGGTGCGGCCCATGGCCTCGCTGACGGTGGCCACGCCGAAGGCGGCCAGCGCCTCGACGTCCGCGGCGTCGGCCTTCGGGGGGTTGGTGACGATCACACCGCCCATGGTTATGCCAGCTCCTTCGCGATCTGCGGGTACGGGCGCATGTACGCCTCGGCCATCGTCGTGTGGGCCAGGCCGAGATTCGGGCCGGCGTTGCGCTTGAGCTGGACGCCTCGGCGGACGGCCAGGTCGGTGTAGTAGTCCCACAGGTGCTGCTGGGCGCCGAGGCACTCCATCGCCTTGCGCTTGGTCTCCCACACCTCGGTGATGTCGAGCAGGACCTCGGGCTTGAAGCCGCTCATCTCGGGCTGGTGCGGCTCGAAGTAGAAGACCGGCGGGGCGCCGATGATCTCGCCCTCACCGGGGTAGCCGATGGCCTGTGCCAGGACACGGGCCTCCAGCGCCATGCGGTTGGCGGCCGGGTGGTCGCCGTTGTACGGGTCCTCGGTGGGGTGGGTGAGCACGACGTCCGGCTGGGTGGCGCGGTAGACCTCGACGAGTCGGTCGGTCAGCTCGGCGGTGGCGACCAGGGGGTAGTCGCCGGCGTCGAAGAAGCGGACCTCGGCGCCGAGGGTGGCCGCCGCGCGCTCGGCCTCGTCCCGCCGGATCGCCTTGATCTCGTCGAGTTGCTTCCCCTCGCGCCAGGCCTTGGCGGACTCGCCGCGCTCGCCGAAGGTCAGACAGGCGATGGTGACCTGCTCGCCGCGGGCGGCGGCGAGCGCGATGGCGCCGCCCGCCCGCCACACGAAGTCCCCGGCGTGCGCCGTGACGACGAGTGTCGATCGTGGGGTGGCGGGCGCGGTGCCGTGCGTCATTGCTCGAATCTCCTTGGTGGACAGGTGTGCGCCCGCCCCGGGTGCGCCGATGCGCCGCGCCTCAGATGCGCAACGCCTCGATCACACTGGCGAGATGGGCGCGGACGGCCGTCTCGGCCGCCTGCGGGTCCCTGGCCGTGATCGTCTCGATCATTGCCAGATGCTCGTTCAGGGACTGCTGTGGACGCCCCGGCCGCAGCGCCAACTGGAAGCGGTGCCGGACCAGTTGGGCGTTGAGCCGCTCCAGCAGGGCCACGGCGGTCTGCTGGCCGGAGAACTCCCGGACCTTGTCGTGCAGTTCGTGGTTCAGCTCGGAGTACGTCACCGGCTCGCCGTCGGCCACGGCCTTGGTCATGGCCCTGCCGAGGTCCGCCAGTTCGGCCAGTTGGTCGTCGCTGGCCGCGACGGCCGCCTTGGCCGCGCACAGTCCCTCCAGGACCATGCGGCACTCCGTGATGGCGACCGCTTCCTCCACGGTCACCACCCGCACCCGCGAGCCGCGGTTGCGGATCCGTTCGACCAGTCCTTCGGCCGCCAGATCGATCAGCGCCGCGCGGATGCTGGCCCGCGTCACATCGAGCTGCTCGGCGAGTTCGTTCTCCACCAACCGCTGCGCCGGTGCCATCTCGCCGTGCAGGATCGCCTGCCGCAACTGCGTGAGCGCATGTTGCTTGGCCTGCTCCCCGGTGCTCGGACGGGCTTCTTTCGGCATCGTTGCCCTCCCTGAGTGAGTGCCTGTCGAACCTAAATCTAGCCAAACAAGATTGTCAACAATTTTGTCCGCCGTATTGCAGGCAGGGCCTCCGCCCATACTTACCTCAGACATGCCGCCGCCCGCCCATGGACCGGCCATGGACGGACGATGAACCACGTTCTCCTACGGCTTCTTCTACGGCTTCCGCTACGGCCTGTGCCGACTGCACCTCATCGACCTGCCGTCCTTCGTCTCGCACCACTCCTGGTAGCCGGAGGTGAAGGTTCCGGCCCACTTGTAGTGGTCGTCGGGCAGTCGGTCGGGCGTGTAGGCGCGGTAGTTGGCCGCGTCGTGCTTGTCGCCCGAGCCGTCGTAGGCGACCAGTTGCGGGTAGGGGTAGACGGGCCGTGTGTACTCGACGGTGGGCGCGCTGCTGCTCGCGGAGGCCTTGCCGCTCCGGGCGTCGCCGCCGAGCTGCCCCCCGGCCGGTCCCCCGGGCCGGCTCCCGCCGCTGGTCTTGGACGCGATCACGGCACCCGGCGTCCTCCCGGTCTCCCGCCAGTCGATCAGTTCGGTGAGCAGATCGAAGCTGTCGGGGCCGTCACCGCCCCCGCAGTGGTTCACGCCCGGGAAGAGGTACAGGCGGTAGAAGTCGTCGACCTCGTCCTGCCCCATCGTGTCGATCATGGCCTGGCGGTAGGCCCGGGTGCCGGTGGGCGGGATGTTGGGGTCGGTCAGTCCGTGCCACTGGATGAGCCTGCCGCCGGCCTCGTGGAACTCGGTGAGATCGGGGTCGGTGGCGTCGTAGATCCCGGAGACCTCCCGCTGGTAGGCCTTGAAGGTGTCCACGGTGAACAGCGACGGGTCGAGCTTCAGCGTCGGGTCGGCCTCCCACGTGCCGACCCAGCGCAGGAACCCGAGGCCGATCCCGTACAACTGGACCGAACTCTGTCCCTGCCCGGCCTTGGGGACGAACAGTCCCTCCCAGGCGGTCTCGGAGCCGTAGGGCTGGCCGCCGGTGTAGAGATGGGTGCCGTCCGGGGCGGTCACACCCGCGTACGCCTTCCGTACGACGTCGACCTGCTCGGCGGTGAGACAGCTCGAACTGTCCTTGTTGTCGGCGCACTTGAGGCCGGCCGGGTCGAAGGCGCAGGTCGCCGGGTCCTGGATGAGGTCGTTGTTGAGCCTGGGGTCGGCGCACTTGGCGAGGACGGCCTTGTGCAGCATGGCGAGCTTCGAGGCGGGCAGGATCGTCGAGCCGTCCGCGCGGAAGTCGATGGTGGAGAGGTACGCCTCCTGCATCGCGTTGAGCGCGGTCTGGTTGAAGGCCGGGGCGCCGACCAGGGCGGCGCTGAAGTCGCGGGGGTAGCGCTGCACCTCCATCAGCGTCTCGCGCCCGCCGTCCGAGCAGCCGTCGTAGTACGAGTACGTCGGCTCGGCGCCGTAGAACGCCTTGGTGATCGCCTTGGCTGCGGTGGCGAAGGCGTGCTCGGAGCGGTAGCCGAAGTCGACCTTGAGCTGGGGGTTCGTCGCCCAGACCTCCGCTCCCCCGCCGCTCATGCCCGAGGTGGAGACGTGTCCCTGGTTGTCCTGGCCGAGGGCGAAGGAGCCGTCGGTGACGGGGGCGCAGCCGGTCGAGGCCGCCGGTTGGCTGACACCGACCATGCCGCAGTAGCCGCCGCAGCCCTCCTGGAGGTAGCGCTGCCGGTACGTCTGTGTCGGGAGCCGCAGTTCGAACTGGATCTGCGGGGCGATGGTGCCCTTGACGTCGCAGTACTCGTACGCGTTCGCGTCGCCCTTGGCCACCACGGTCGCCGAGGTGATCGACGTGGCCGCGTCGTCGAGGGTGCCGAAGTCCTTCTGGAGCAGGCCGGCGCAGGAGATCTTCGGTTTGGTGACCGGCAGGTTCTTCCCGACGGAACCGCCGACGGACACCTTCGTGACGCTCGCGCCGGCGTCGGCGTCCGCCGAGAACGTGTCGGGCAGCAGCGCGAGACCGCCGACCAGGGCCGCCGCGACGACGGCCACCAGGAGGACGATCCTCGTCCGTTTCGACGAGCGGGCATGACCAGGGCTCATGGCCTCAGCGTCGAATGGGCCCCTGGCGGAGGCCACCGCCGTGGGCCATCGGGGTGAGCGGCGGGTGCGGACCGTCCTTCCACCGCGCGAGCCGTACGGCGATGGGCTCGCCCTCGCGCACCGGGCGGTGGACGGTCCGGACCGCCGCCCCGTCAATGCCGCATGTGCCGGCGGACCCACGCCGCCTGTCCACCGTCGACGAGCAGATCCGTGCCGGTGATGAACTGCGCCTCGGGGCCGGTGAGGAAGGCCACCGCGTCGGCGATCTCGCCGGGTGTTCCGGTGCGGCCCGCTCCGCAATCGTCCAGCATCTTGAGCATGTGCCCGCCGTGCGGGGACTCGGCCTCCGCCTTGGACATCGCGGTGGAGATGACGCCGGGGCTGACGGTGTTGATTCGGGCGCCGCGCAGGTTCCAGGCGAGTGCGGCGGCCTCCACGCGCACGTGGTTGGCGCGCTTGGCGACCATGTAGGCGCGCAGCGGGTCGTCGCCCACGGCGGTGACGGCGGCCAGGGTGAGCAGTTCCTCGGCCGGGGCCGTCGCCAGGGCGGCCTCGTCCTCGGGGCTCAGGGAGGCGTAGTGGCCGGCCATGCTGGACACGGCGACCAGCGAGGTGCCGCGACCGGCCACCGCCTCGAAGGCGTCGATCACATGGACGGTGCCGAGCAGGTCGACCTCCAGGATCGTCCGCGCCGACGCGATCGAGGCGGAGACCCCGGCCGTGTGCACCACGGCGACGACCCTGCCCTCGCCGGCCGCGGTCCGGGCGAGCTTCTCCACCGCCGTACGGTCGGAGATGTCGGTGAGGACACCGTGCACCGCATGGCCCTCGGCGCGCAACGCGGCCACGGTGCGGTCGAGTTGGCCGCGCGATGCATCGGCGAGGAACAACGTGCGCCCACCGCCGAGGCGACGGGCGATCGCCGTTCCCATGCCACCCGCGCCGGTGACCACGACGACGTCACGGGGTGCGTCAGGCAGGGGCTGCGCCATGAGCGGCCTCCTTCGGGGACGTGGACACGGTGTCCCGCCAGGTCGCTCCGGTGGCGATGGCCTGGCGCCAGGTGCGGATCGCCTTGGGGGGCATGCCGACGGCGAGGGCGCCGGTGAGGCGGTCTCCGGTGCGGTAGGCGGCTACGAATCGGCGCTCGGCCAAGTCGCCCTCCACGACGGTGACTTCGTCGTGGCCGCGCAGATAGCCGTGTGCCTGGATCTTCATGTCGTACTGGTCGGACCAGAAGTACGGCACGGGTGAGAACGGCTTGCGCGCACCGGTGGCGGCGAGGAGGTTGCGGGCGGCGGCCATGCCCTGCTCGGCCGCGTTGGTGCGGTGCTCGATGCGCATCGAGGTGCCGAAGAGCGGGTTGTACCAGCGGGCGACGTCACCGGCCGCGTACACGTTCCGCGCGGCCTCGCAGTACTCGTCGCACACCACGCCGTCGCCCACCGGCAGCCCGCTGTCCGCGAGCCACTCGGTGTTCGGCAGGGAGCCGATCGCGACGAGCACCTCGTCGGCCTCGATCTCCTCGCCGTCCCCGAGCCGTACGCCCTCGTCGGTCACCTCGGTGACGGAGACGTCGGTGCGGAGGTTGACGCCGTGGTCCACGTGAGCCTGGGCCAGCACCTTTCCGACCTGTTCGCCGACCGCGTGTGCCAGGGGCACGCGGGCCGGTTCCAGCAGGGTCACCCGGGCACCCAGACGCCAGGCCACGGCGGCGGCCTCGGCGCCGAGGAACCCGGCGCCGACCACGACCAACCGCCGCCCCGGCGCGAGCCGTTCGCGCAGCATGAGGGCGTCGTCGAGGGTGCGCAGGACGTGCGCGCCCTCGCCGGGCAGCCGCCGGGGGCGCACCCCGGTGGCGATGACGAGCCCGTCGTACGGCACCTGCGCGCCGTCCGAGAGCGACACCTCCTGCGCGGCGAGGTCGAGTGCGGTCGCGGCGACGCCGAGACGGAGGTCGAGGTCGTGCCCGGCCAGCTCGGCCGGGCCGCGCAGGGCGACCCGGTCCGGCTCCCACTCGGCGGCGAGGACCTGCTTGGACAGCGGCGGCCGGTCGTAGGGCGGACGCGGTTCGTCGCCCACGAGGGTGAGCCTGCCGGTGTAGCCCTCGCGGCGGAGCGTCTCGGCCGCCGCGAGTCCGGCGGCCGAGGCGCCGACGACGACGATCCGGTTCACCGCTCCACCAGTCGGATTGCCGCGGCCGGGCAGACCGCCACGGCTTCCCGTACGTCGTCGACGAGTTCGGCGCCGGGGTGCTCCTCCAGGAGGATCGCCACACCGTCCTCGTCACGCTGGTCGAAGACGTCGGGGGCGGCGACCACGCACTGCCCGGAGGCGACGCATTTCGGTTCGTCGAGTTCGACCTTCATGGCTGTGTCCTTTGCTCTCGGTCGGAGTTCGTTGACGTTCGTCGATGAGGAGGTGTCACCAGGTGACGGGCAGGCAGGCCACGCCGTAGGTCGTCCCTGTGCGGTCGAAGGCCAGGTGCTCGATCGGGGCGGCCAGGCGCAGGGTGGGGATGCGGCGGTAGAGGGTGCCGTAGACGACCTGGAGTTCGAGGCGGGCGAGGTTCTGGCCGAGGCACTGGTGGGGGCCGTAGCCGAATGCCTGGTGCTGGCGGGCGGAGCGGGTGATGTCCAGGCGGTCGGCCGCGGGGAACACCTCGGGGTCCCAGTTCGCGGCGGGCAGGTCGAAGATCAGGCCCTCGCCGGCCCGGATCGTGACGCCGCCGATCTCGATGTCGGCCTTGGCGACCCGGCGGAGCCCGATCTGCACGATGGTCAGGAAGCGCAGCAGTTCGTCCACCGCGCCGGCGATCACCTTCGGGTCGTCCGTGTCGCGCACCAGGGCGAGTTGATCGGGGGCCTGGAGCAGGGCGAGGGTGCCGAGGCTGATCATCGTGGCGGTGGTCTCGTGCCCGGCGATGAGCATGGCGACGCCCATGTGGACGGCCTCCAGGCGGGTCATCTCACCGGTCTTCACCCGCCCCGCCATCTCGGACACCACGCCCTCGCCCGGGTTCTCCAGCTTCTCCCCGATGAGCCGGTCCAGATAGCCGCTGAGCGCGGTGCTCGCCTCGCGGGCCTCCTCGGGTGACGCGGCGGTGTCGAGGGCGAGGCTGCTGTTGCGCTGGAAGAAGTCGTGGTCCTCGTACGGCACTCCGAGCAGTTCGGCGATGACCAGCGAGGGCACGGGCAGGGCGAGCGCGGTGAGCAGGTCGGCGGGGTTGGGGCCGGCCAGCATGTCGTCGATCAGCTCGTCGACGATCTTCTGGACGGGGGCCCGCATGGTCTCGATCCGCTTGACGAGGAACGGCGCGTTGACCGTCCGGCGCAGCCGGGTGTGCTCGGGGGCGTCGGTGTTGGTGATCAGCCGCGGGATGTGCGGGGAGATCTCGGCGCGGTGCGCGTTGACGTGGGGGAAGCCGGGTTCCAGGTCGTCGTCGCTGACGCGGGGGTCGGTGAGCAGGGCGCGCTGGTCGGCGTGACGGGTGATCAGCCAGGGCGTGCTGCCGTCCCAGATACGGACCTTGCTGATCGGTTTCCCCTCGCGCACCCCGTGCACGGCCGGCGGCGGGGCGAGGGGGCAGCGCGCGTCGCGCTGCATCGGATACTCGGGGACCGCCGCGGCCGTGTCGGGCGCGGTACCGGTCAGGGTGTCGGCCATGTCTCTCCTCGGTGTGGGGGGCTCCGCGTGGGGCGGGGCGCCGGGGTACTGGGAACGAGGCCTCGATGAGCACATGCAAACAGAGCGGCCTGACACCTTCCGGTCAGTTTCCTGACATCAACCTGACGTGATCCAGATCACGCTTAGGCGCTGTTGCCATGGACCGGACAGAGATGTCAGGGAGGGTGAACTCAGGTGATTTACCTGCGAGTTGAGCGACCCCGACGTCACTACGACGACTCGCGACCGCAGCGCGAAAGAGGCGGGGCCGCGTCTCCGCGACCCCGCCCCGCACTCGCTTCACGAGGCGTCCATATTTGCTCCGCGAATCCCTTGCAACTTCACCGGCGGGACACTCACCCGCCACCGGCGGCCCGCCCGAGCCAGTAGCCGAAGCCCCGGCGCGTATGGATCAGCGCCGCACCCTCCTGGTCCACCTTGCGCCGGAGGCGGGAGACGAGTTGCTCCATGGCGTTGTCGCCACGGAAGTCGCCCCAGACGTAGCGGCTGATCTGCTCCTTGGACAGCACCTTGTGCGCGTTGACGAGGAGGTGGCGCAGCAGCCGGTACTCCGCCGGCGTGAGATCGAGGGTGCGCCGCCCGCGCCGCGCCTGGCAGGTGGTGTCGTCCAGGACCAGGTCGGCGTAGTGCAGCGCGCCGTCCCGTCCGCCGCCCCTGCCACGGAGTAACACCTGGATCCGGGCGAGGACTTCGGCGATCCGGAAGGGCTTGGTGACGTAGTCCCGCTCCCCCGCGCCCAGCTCGGGCAGCAGTTTGTCGAGGGCGTCCCAGGCGGTCAGCAGCAGCACGGGCGGGCGGTGCGTGACGAGTCGGCGGCCCTGCGCGAGGGCGTCCATCTGGGGCAACTCCGCGTCGATGACGACCAGTTCGAACCGCTGCTCCGCGAGTCGCGCCACCACTTCGGTGCCGGTGGCGGCCGTCCTGATGCGGTAGCCCGCCAACTCCAGTGTCGTGGAGAGAACTTCGGCGTTGTCCGGCTCGCCCACGGCGACGAGCAGGTGCTGCCCGCCACCGCGGGCGAGTGATCGTGTCTCACTGATGCTGCCGTACGTGGACATGCGCTCAGCCTACCGTTCTGCTTGCCTGACTCAAGCAATATCTATTCGCTTGCTTGACTCAAGTAAGTCACATATGCTTGCCTAACTCAAGCAAGCCCGCCGTCAAGGCGGACTGCCGGACAGCAGGAACGCAACTAAGCCCTCGCTCACCAGAGCCGGGGCCGCCTTGAGCGGAAGGCGGCCCCCGCGCCGAACCCGTGGGGACGGGGGTCGGCGCTGTCCCGGACCCGGTCGCCGGCCACTCCCCCAGATCGGCGCCGGGTCCGTGGACATCCCCTGAGCGTGGCACGGTCCGCACCGCCCTCCGCGTCTCGGGACGAGACCCGCGAGAGCGCGAAGAACGAAGGAGTACGCCATGCGCAGCACCGGACTTGAGGGGCGCAGCGTCGTCGTCACCGGAGCGGCGTCCGGGATCGGGCGTGCCGCGGCCCTGCAGTTCGCCCTCGCGGGAGCTGGCGTCGTGGTCGCGGACCTGGACCGGGCGGGCGCCGTGCAGACCGTCAAGCAGATCGAGAACGACGGCGGCTCCGCCGTCGGTGTCATCGGCGAGTTGAGCGAACAGGCGGTGGTGGACGAGGTCGTCGCCACCGCCCTCGACGCGTTCGGCGCGCTCGACGTGCTGGTGAACAACGCCGGGATCATGGACCGGATGTCGGCCCTCGCCGACACCGAGGACGCCGAGTGGGAGCGGGTCATCCGCGTCAATCTCACGGCGCCGTTCCTGCTGACCCGGGCCGCGCTGCCGCACATGCTCGCCGCCGGGCGCGGCGCGATCGTCTTCACCGCCGCCGAGGCGGGACTGCGCGGCAGCGCGGCGGGCGCCGCCTGCACCGCCGCCAAGCACGGCATCGTGGGCCTGGTGAAGTCCCTCGCCGTGATGTACCGGAGCCGGGGAATCCGCGCCAACGCCATCGCGCCCGGGGCCACCGCCACCGGCATCACCTTCGACGTCGACGCCCGAGCCCACGGCCCGGGGGTGATCGGCCCCGGACTCGGCCTCTCCGACCGGATCGCCTTCCCCGAGGAGCAGGCCGCCGCGCTCGTCTTCCTGGCCTCCGACGCCGCCCGGAACATCAACGGCGTGGTGCTGCCCGTCGACAACGGCTGGTGCGCCGTCTGACCGGCGCCGCGGGCCGCCGCCTCCGGGCGACGAGCCGCGGTGCGTCCGTCGGGGCGCGCGCCCTGGTGTGCCCGTACGGCCGCGCCCGGTCAGGCCGGCTTCCGGCGGGTCCGGAACAGGCTGACGCCCGCCCCCAGCGAGACCACCCCCATGCCGACGCCGGTCAGGACGGCCTGCGACCCGTGGGCCACGAAGGGCGCGGCGACGGCGACGACCAGGTTGAACAGGAACAGGAACCACAGCACGGGTCTCGACGCGAGCAGCGGCTTCATGAATGGTTTCCTCCGGAACGAGCAGATTTGGACCTTCGCTGACGTGTTGCCTCAACGATTGCGTCGTCCGCCCGACGGCACGAGGGAGCGATCTCCCGAGACTGCGGTGGAGCGGGCTGCACCCGCACCGGGTGGCTCGCTCCCCCGTGCCCGGGCCGATGCGCCTAACCTGATCTCCATGCGCGCCACCCTGCGGCAGGCGGCCCGGGCCACATTCCACCTGGTCGTCTCCGCCGCGATGGCCTTCGGGTCGTACATCTTCATCACCGTGCTCCTGATCACCGCGATCCTCACGGTCACGGTGGTCGGCGCGTTCATGCTGCCCGAGACCGTGCTGCTGATCCGGCGGATCGCCGGGGCCAAGCGGCGGACGGCGGGCGCGTGGACGGGCCGGAAGATCCCCGAGGCGTACCAGCCGCTCACCGGCACCGTCCGGGAGCGGGTGCGCACGGCGGTTCTCGACCCGAGCACACTGACCGACTTCCGCTGGATGATCGCCTACTACGCCTACGGCGCCCTGCCCGTGCTGATGCTGCCGCTGTGGCCGCTGGGGCTGGTCGTCGACGGGGTGTGGTGCGGGCTGCTGCGCCGCCAGGCCCTCGTCCTGCCGTTGATCAGCCGGCTCGCGGACCTCGACGCCCACTGGTCCACGGTTCTGCTGAAACCCTCACCGAAGGCCCAACTGGCCGTACGGGTCGAGGAGTTGGTGCAGACCCGGGCGGGCGCGATCGCCGCGCACGGGGCCGAACTGCGCCGGATCGAACGGGACCTGCACGACGGCACACAGGCCCGGCTGGTGTCGCTGTCGATGCGTATCGGTCTGGCGAAGCGGGCCTACGACCGCGATCCGGCGGCTGCCCGCCGGATGCTCGACGAGGCGCAGACGCTGGCCGAGGAGGCGCTGACGGATCTGCGGCACGTCGTACGCGCCATCCATCCGCCGATCCTCACCGACCGCGGTCTGGTCGGCGCGGTGCGCGCGCTGGCCGCCAGCAGCGCGCTCGGTGTGACCGTGACCGTGGACGGACTGACCGACGGACACGACGGGCCGCGGGCGCCCGCGGCGGTGGAGGCGGCGGCGTACTTCGTGATCGCCGAGTCGCTGACCAACGCGGCCAAGTACAGCGGCGCCGACCGCGCCGAGGTCCACCTCGCCCGTGTCCGCACCGGACTGCGCGTCCGGGTGCGCGACGAGGGCCGGGGTGGCGCCGACGAGGCGGGCGGATCGGGGCTGCTGGGCATGCGGCGCCGGGTCGCCGCGCTCGACGGCGGTGTGACTGTGACCAGCCCCGTGGGGGGACCTACCGTGATCGAAGTGGAGCTGCCGTGCGTCTGGTGAGCGTAGTTGAGGCGGAACTGTCGTGAGAATCGTGATCGCCGAGGACAACGCCCTGCTCAGGGAGGGTCTGGTCCTCCTGCTGACGTCGGCCGGGCACGAGGTGGTGGCCGTCGCGGGCAGCGGGCCCGAGGTGCTGCCCGCGCTGCTCCAACACCGGCCGGACGTGGCCGTGCTCGATGTGCGGATGCCTCCCGGCTTCCGCGACGAGGGCCTGCGGGCCGCGCTGGAGGCACGGGAGAAGATCCCGGGACTGCCGGTGCTGGTGCTGTCGCAGTACGTCGAGGAGTCGTACGCCGCCGAGTTGCTGGGCGTCGGCGCGAGCGGGGTCGGCTATCTCCTCAAGGACCGGATCGGCCGGGTCGACGAGTTCCTCGACGCGTTGGACCGGGTGGCGGCCGGCGGTACGGCGCTCGACCCCGAGGTGGTGACCGAGCTGCTCACCCGGCGCCGCAACTCACCGCTGGACTCGCTGACCCCGCGCGAGCGCGAGGTGCTGAAGCTGATGGCGGAAGGCCACGACAACACGACGATCGCCAAGACCCTGGTCGTCACCGAACGCGCGGTCAGCAAGCACATCGGCAATGTGTTCCTGAAGCTGAGCCTGCCGCCGAGCGACAGCGGGCACCGCCGGGTGCTGGCCGTGCTGGCGTATCTGCAGAACGTGTGACGTGACGCGCGCCGCCGGTCGTGCCCAGGGATGACACGGCCGACGGCGCGTACTGCGTTCTCAGTAGCCGCCATTGTCGGCAGCCGCACGACGACGGGACGGGGGTCCGCCAGGGAGGCTGGGCTCGACGAGGGGGCTCCGCGCGGCGCGGGCGATCGCGACCGCTGGGCCGGGCACGGCGGAACACGGCCCCGGCAGCCCGACCGGAGACACCGATGCACGACAGCTGGCAGCACTACGCGGACGAGCACATCCGCACCGTCGACACCATGTCGGCGGTGCTGCTGTTCGCCATGTTCCTCTTCGGCAGCGAGCTGAACGTGCCGCACGGTCCCCGGCCCGACGTGGGCCCCACCATCGCGCTCGCCGCGGTCTCCTGCGCGGCCCTGCTCTGGCAGCGGAGCCGCCCCCGTACGGTCGTCCTGGTCACGGCGGTGGTGGCCGCCGGGGCCGGCGCGCTGGGCTGTCTGCTCACCCCGCTGACGCTGGGGCCGCTGATGCTGGCCCTGTACCGGCTCGCCGTGCTGACCCGCCGTCGGACGGCCCGGCGCTACTTCTTCGCCTCGGTCGTGCTGGTGGTGGGCGCGGCCACGGCGGTGGACCCGGCGCATCACCCCTGGCCGTTCAGGACCGTCGGCCCGGTCGCCTGGCTGCTGCTGCCGGTCGTCGCCGGGAACGCGCTCCGGCTGCGGGAGGCCTATCTGGAGGCGGTGCGGGCGCGGGCCGAGTACGCCGAGCGCGGCCGGGAGGAGGAGGCCCGGCACCGGGTGGCCGAGGAACGGATGCGCATCGCACGGGAGTTGCACGACGTGGTCGCCCATCATCTGGCCCTGGCCCACGCGCAGGCCGGCACCGCCGCGCACCTGGCGCGCACGCACCCCGACCAGGTGCGGAAGATCCTGACGGAACTCGCCGGTACGACGTCCTCCGCGCTGCGCGAGATGAAGGGCACGGTCGGTCTGCTGCGCCGGCCCGACGACCCCGGCACTCCCCTGGCCCCGAGCCCCGGGCTGGCCCAACTGGCCGAGCTGACCGGCTCGTTCGTGAGCACCGGACTCACCGTCACCGTGACGACGGAGGGCGAACGGCGCCCGCTGTCACCGGGGGTGGACCTGACGGCGTACCGGATCGTGCAGGAGGCCCTCACCAACGTCGGCAAACACGCCACGACCCAGTCGGCGCACGTGCGCCTGCGTTACTCCCATGACCGGCTGACCGTCACCGTGACCGACGACGGGGCGGAGGCGGTGACGGCCGCCGTCCCGGTCCCGGGCCATGGCTTCGGGCTGATCGGGATGCGCGAGCGCGCCCGGTCGGTCGGCGGTGCCCTCCGGGCCGGGCACCGCGTCGAGGGCGGCTTCGAGGTCACCACCGAACTGCCGCTGTACCCCAGCACCCCGCGACCGGAAGAAAGCGCCTCATGACCATCCGCGTACTGCTCGCCGACGACCAGGCCCTGCTGCGGGCCACCTTCCGGATCCTGATCGACACCTGCGAGGACATGGAGGTGGTCGCCGAGGCGGCCGACGGCGCCGAGGCGATCCTGCTGGCCGGTGAACACCGCCCCGATCTCGTCCTGATGGACATCCGCATGCCCGGCACCGACGGTCTGGCCGCCACCACCGCCATCTGCGCCGACCCCGCGCTGTCCGACACACGCGTCCTCATCCTGACCACCTTCGAGGTCGACGAGTACGTGGCGCAGGCGCTGCGGGCAGGCGCGAGCGGTTTCCTCGGCAAGGACGTCACCGCGGAGGCGCTGCTGTCCGGCATCCGCACGGTCGCGTCCGGCGAGTGCCTGCTCTCCCCGCTCGCCACCCGCACCCTGATCACCCGCTTCCTGGCCACACCCGTCCCGGGCACCCGGCTCGCGACGCCCGAGAAGCTCGACGTCCTCACCGCACGGGAGCGCGAGATCATGGCGATGGCCGCCGAGGGCCGCTCGAACGACGAGATCGCCGAGAAGCTGTACGTCAGCCCGCTGACGGTGCGCACCCATGTGCACCGCGCGATGACGAAGCTCGACGCCCGCGACCGCGCCCAACTCGTCGTGATGGCCTACCAGACGGGTCTGGTGCAGGCGCCCGTGCCGCCGGATCCCGAGCTGTGAACCGGTGAACGCACCGGAGAACCAAGGAAGTTGCGTAGATCAAGTATTGGGCGGCGTGTCACCACCGCGACACCTCGCCCCCTTGGCACGTACATGAAAAGTCGGGACGCTGAAAGCCCTTTCCACCCCTCACAGCCGTCGGGCTGCGCCCGCAAAGGAGGACGCAGTGTCGTCCCAGAAGTCCCGAGTCCGCCGAGGAAGGTGGCTCGCCGCCCTCGGCGGTGCCGCCGCCCTGGTCGTCGCCTTCCCCTCCGCCGCCTTCGCCGCCCCGCCCACGGCGCTGCCCGCGAACGCCGAGGCGGCCGAGCAGACGTATCTGCCCGCCTTCGACTACGACACGGACGGCTGCTACCCGACGCCCGCGATCGGCCCCGACGGGACCATCAACGGCGGCCTCAACCCGACGGGTTCGCTCAGCGGCGACTGCCACGACGCCTCGGACCTCGACAACACCAACAGCTACTCGCGCTACAAGTGCAACAACGGCTGGTGCGCCTACATGTACGGCCTGTACTTCGAGAAGGACCAGGCCGTCGCCAACTCCAGCATCGGCGGGCACCGCAACGACTGGGAACACGTCGTGGTCTGGGTCCAGAACGGCCAGATCCAGTACGTGTCGACGTCCAACCACGGCTCGTTCACCGTGCACGCGGCCTCCGAGGTCCGCTTCGACGGCACCCACGCCAAGATCGTCTACCACAAGGACGGCATCGGCACCCACGACTTCCGGCTCGCGAACTCCGCCGACGAGCCGCCGGAGAACGACAAGCACACCTGGCAGTACCCGCCGCTGGTCGGCTGGAACGGCTACCCGGCGGGCCTGCGTGACAAGTTGAGCGCCTACGACTTCGGCAGCGCCAACTTCGGACTCAAGGACGCCAACTTCGCGGCCCACCTCACATCGGCCGAGCCGTCCGGAATCACGTTCGACCCCAACGCCTGACGGTACGCGGCACAGGGCACCATCGTTCTCAGGGCTCCCGGGGTCATCTCGACCCCGGGAGCCCGAGAGGACGGAACGTGGCAGCCAGACGAATCTCCCGGCGGGCTCTCCTGGTCGCGCTGGCGGTGGCCGGGGCGACGGCCTTCCCCGCGGGTGCGCAGGGGCCGGCTCCCGGGAACGGATACACCATGCCCACCCTCGCCTTCGACGACCCGGCGGTCCAACGCCGGCTCGGCGCGCTGTACGCGTCCGCGCTCAGGTCCGTGTCCGGCGCCAACACCATCGGCGCGGACCGCTCGGTGTACGACCGGGCGGGCCTGCTCGCCTACCCGCCCGGCACCGTCGTCCGCGCGGGCGGCGGCTATCCCGCGCCGCAGCGCTGGACCCGGGACGCGGCCGTCAACACCTGGAGCGGGGTCAGCCTGCTGGCACCGGCCGTCGCCCGGAACACCCTGTGGTCGGTGGTCGACCGCGCGCGGGACGGCCTCGTCGTCCAGCAGGACAACCAGTGGTGGGACCAGATCGTGTGGGTCCTGGCCGCCCACCACCACTACCTGGTGACCGGCGACCGCGACTTCCTCACGCAGGCCTGCGACACCTCCACCCACACCCTCGCGGCCCGCCGCGCCCAGCACTTCAACGCGTCCTTCGGCCTCTTCGAGGGCCCGGGCTTCATGAACGACGGCATCTCCGGCTATCCGAGCCCGCCCGCCTCGTCCTCCGTCCACTCCTCCTTCGTCCTCGACCACCCGCAGGCAGCCAAGCTGATGTGCCTGTCGACCAACTGCCTCTACTACGGCGCCCAGTCGGCCCTCGCCGCCATGTCCGAGGCCCTCGGCCGCCCCGTGGAAGCCGCCTCCCTGCGCTCCGACGCGGAGCGTCTGCGCACGGCGATCGACCGGCACCTGTGGCGCGCGGACACCGGCACCTACGGCTATCTCGTACACGGCGAGGGCCCGCTCGCCGGACGTCTCGACACCTCGCAGGAGGGCGCGGGACTCGCCCTCGCCGTCCTCCTCGGCGTCGCCGACGCCGACCGCGCCGCCCGCGTCGTCGACTCCACGCACTGGCAGCCGTACGGCATCGTCAACGTCTGGCCGCACTTCCCGCGCTTCGACGACCGGCGCCCGGGACGGCACAACGTGATGGTCTGGCCGATGGTCCACGGACTGTACGGCCAGGCCGCCGCCGACGCGGGCCGCACCGGACCGTTCGCCCTCGCCGTCGACACCCTCGCCGGCCTGATCACCACGAGCGGCGGCTTCTACGAGGTGTACAACTCGGTGACCGGCGCGGTCGACGGCGGCTGGCAGGGCGGCGGCAGCGGGCACGCCGACCACTTCGTGTCGCAGCCCGACCAGACCTGGTCGGCGACGGCGTATCTGCGCCTGGTCCACGACGGCCTGTTCGGCCTGACGTTCACGGACGACTCCCTACGACTGCGCCCGTGCCTGCCCTCGTCCTGGGGCCCGGTGCGCCTGCGCGGGCTGCCGTACCGGGACATGACGCTCGACGTCACACTGAGCGGCTCCGGGAGTCGGGTGCGGTCGAGCACGGTCGACGGGCGGGCCGGGGAGCCCGTCGTGGCGGCCGACGGGCGGGGGCATCGCACGATCGAGGTGGTGCTGACCGAGTAGAACCTGTCCGGCCGAGCGGATCGCAGGGGAGGAACAGAGCCGGGGAAGTGCCGGTGAGCGGGGTGGGTGGAGCGTGCGGCCGCGAGGCGGGAGGAGACGTCGGCGGCTGCCGCCACGGGTGACACGACAGGGCCCTGCGTGCGAGCTGTGGGGAGCCGCCGGGTGAAGGCAACGCCGGAGATGGGCGCGCCACACCCCGCGGCTGGGGCATGATCGGCCGGACGGGTCGGGTCCCGGTCGGACGGCCACCGGCGAGATCCACTCCGTCGGCATCCGCGACGGCCGTAGGACCGCCGACCTAGGGCCGGGGGCGGGTGCTTCTTCCGTCTCCGGGCCGATCTGCTCTCGCGGGCCGGGCGCCTAGCGTGCTGGGCATGGACACGAGCGGAACGCTGGAAGAGGCTTTCGGACGACTGCATTCCACCGGGCCCGAGCGGGACGGCTGGCTCAGCAATCACGCACCGATGGTCGCCGAGGCACTTTCCACGCGCGGGCGGGCCGGGGCCGTTCACCACTGGCTGGATCTCTACCGGGACAAGCTGGAGGAGTTCCCCGATCCGGTGGCTCCCGTCACGGACGACAACTGGCCCTCGGCACTGGGCGATCCGCACCGGGCCGCCGACTGGATCGACTACTTCTCCCGCGCCCTCGCCGAACACCCCTGGCGGAGCGTCCTCGCCGTGTGGTGGCCGCGTCTGCTGCCCGGGATCGCGGCGGGCGCCACCCATCCGGTCATCCGGGTCGGCCATGCCGTACGGGCGCTCGGCGCGGAGGAGAACGAGCCCCGGCTCACCGAACTCGCGCACGGGCTGGGCTACTGGGCGGCGCGGTACCAACCCGTGTCCGGCATCGCGTCGGTGCCCGGCGCGCGCACCGCCGCCGACGCCCTCGACGCCGTACCGCCGATCGCCGTAGGGCCGGTCGGTTTCCGGGCCCGGCTGGACGCCGTCCACCGACTGCCCGTCTGGGCGGGGGAGGTGACCGGTCCGGACGCCGCGCGGGACCGGCTCACCGAGCTGGTGCGCGCGGCCACGCATCGTTACGCCACCCACGGGCACGGTCAGCCGACCATGCTGGTCCACGCCGCGACGGCTCCCAACGCGGTGCTGCGCGCCCTCGACGCGCTCCCCCGCGAGCTGTGGGTGCCGAGCCTGCACGCCGCGTGGACGGCGTCCGCGGCGGTCACCGCGATGTACGCCCCCGACGAGCCGGTCACGTACACGCCGTCGGCACGCCTCACGGCGGAGGAGGTGCTCGAACGGGCCGTGGCCCATGGTGACGAACACGTCATCAAGTTCACCGACACCGCTCTGGACGTGGGCGACGAAACGGCCCTGGTCGCCGCGGTGCGCGCCGTGGAGATCAGCGAGCCCCTTGTCTGATTCGGGTGGTGCGACGGGTTCGAGTTGACGGGTGCGGCGGCTGGGGAGGTGCGAAACGGTCTATCGTGGCCGCATGTCCGTGCCCGAACTGATCCGTATCGTCTCCCGCGACTCGCCCATGGCGCTGGCCCAAGTGGAGCGTGTCCGCGCCGAGTTGGCCGTCCTTCATCCGCGGGTGCGCACCGAGGTCGTGCCGGTGAAGACGACCGGCGACAAGTGGATGGGCGATCTGTCCGCGGTCGAGGGCAAGGGGGCGTTCACCAAGGAGGTGGACGCCGCGCTGCTCGCCGGTGAGGCGGATCTCGCGGTGCACTGCATGAAGGACGTGCCCGCCGACCGGCCGCTGCCGGCCGGTACGACGTTCGCCGCGTTCCTGAAGCGGGACGACATCCGCGACGCCCTGATCCACCCGGGCGGGCTGACCCTCGACGAGCTGCCGGCCGGTACCCGCGTCGGCACCTCGTCGGTCCGCCGGGTCGCCCAACTCGCCGCAACTCACCCGGAGTTGCAGTGCGTGCCGTTCCGCGGCAACGTCAACCGGCGGCTGGAGAAGCTCGCGTCGGGCGAGGCGGACGCGCTGCTGGTCGCGATGTCCGGCCTGGAGCGCATCGACCGGCTGGACGTGGCCACCGAGGTGCTGTCCGCCGAGGCGATGATGCCGCCGATCGGCGCGGGCATCCTCGCCCTGCAGTGCCGTGAGGGCGACACCGACGTCATCGACACGATCAGCGGGCTCGGCCACCCCGAGACCCATCGTGAGGCGACCGCCGAGCGTATGTTCCTGCATGTCCTCCAGGGGCACTGCAACAGCCCGATCGCCGGGTACGCCCAGGTGGACCGGAGCGGTGAGCTGTCGCTGCGCGCCTGTGTGTTCACCCCGGACGGCAAGACCCGGCTGAACGCGCACGAGTGGGCGGGCCGGCTGGACCCGGCGACGCTCGGGACGTCGGTGGCCGTGGCGCTGCTGCGTCAGGGCGCCCGCGAGATCATCGACGGCATCCCGCACTGACCCCTCAGGCGGTGCCGGGCTCCGCCTGGTCGCGGAGGAAGTTGCTGACCTGGTGCGCCAGGCTGTCGTCCCGCCCCGCACCGCCGGCGACCGTCGCGTCGCACAGACCGATGCCGCCCGCCCACAGGCGCCGGTCGGTCCACTCCTCCTCGACCCGGAGCTGCACCTGTACGTCGACCTGGGTCAGGGAGGCCTCCGCACCGGCCGCGTAGAGGACGGCGGTGGCGCGGCGCAGCGGGTGGACGTCGAAGCCCTCGATGAACTGAGAGCTGCGCCAGTCGATGAAGGCGCTCTCGCCGTCCGGGCCGACCCTGACGTCGATCTGACCGTCCTCCAGGTGGATGCCGTAGTGCCGCGCGCCGCGGTTCTCGACGGTGACACGGAGCGTGAAGTACGTCAGCCCCTCGGCGGCGTCGTCGCGTCCGCGCGGCGGCTCGGCAGCCGCCAGGCTGTGGACGCGGACCCGCAGACCGGCATGTTCGTCGTACTCCTGCCAGTCCCCGACCACGTTCGGCTCGTACACAGTGCACCCTCTCGACCTCAGAGAGCTGCTTCCTATCTGTGTGCTCAGCGCACTGTCAAATGAGCAGAATGCGCTGTGGCCAGCGATTTCGTCCGCTTGATCACTGATCAAGCCGTGCGCAGGAAGAATCCGCTTTCCGGCCGTCGAACCGTGGTCGGGGGCGTGCCGCACATCACGTTCCGGACAAGATCAGCGGGCGAGCCGTCCGAGCAGCGAGGAGGCGGCGGCGATGCCCAGTGCGGCGGCCACCAGCAGGACGGCGAAGTCGGTGCCGAGATGGGAGGGGGTGCCGAGCAGGAGGCCGCGCAGGGCGTCCACTTCGTAGCTCAGCGGGTTCACCTTGCTGACCGTCTGGAGCCAGCCCGGCATGATCGCCACCGGGTAGAGGGCGTTGGAGCCGAAGAACAGCGGCATGGTGATCGCCTGTCCGAAACCCATCAGCCGGTCCCTGCTGAGCACGATGCCGGCGATGGTCATCGACAGACAGGAGAAGAAGGCCGAGCCGAGGATCACGATCGCCCCGACGCCGAGCAGCTTCAGCGGGTTCCAGGTCAGCGCGACTCCGAGGATCGCGGCGATGACGACCACGACGACGGCCTGGATCAGCGACTTCACACCGGCCGCGAAGGCCTTGCCGGTGATCAGCGCCGAGCGCGGGGTGGGGGTGACGAGGAGCTTGTTGAGGATGCCGGCGTCGCGCTCCCAGATGATCTGGATGCCGTAGAAGATGGCGATGAACATCGCGGACTGGGCGATGATGCCCGGCGCGAGGTAGTCGATGTAGGGGATGCCGCCGGTGGGGATCGCCTTGATGCGGGTGAAGGTCTGGCCGAAGATCAGCAGCCAGAGGGCCGGCTGGACGGCGCGGGTGTACAGCTCGGTGCGGTCGTGCCGGAGTTTCTGGAGTTCCACCGCGCACATCGCGATGACGCGGGCGGGGATCAGCCGCCAGCCGGACCGGGGCCGGGGCGGGGTGAGCAGCAGGTTCAGGTCGTTCTCGGCGGCGCGGTCAGCCGACGCGGTTCGCGGTGCGGCGGGTGCTTCGGACATCGCGGAAACCTCCTGACTGGTCTTCGAGACCGCTGCCGGCGATGTCCCGGAAGACGTCCTCAAGGGTGGGGAGCGGATCGGTGGCGGGGGCGCCGTCCGCGCGTCGGCGTTCGCCGAGGCCCTCGCGGAGCTGGACCGGGGTGCCCAGGGCGCGGATCCGGCCGCGGTGCATCAGACCGACCCGGTCGCAGTACTGGTCGGCCTCGTCCATGTAGTGGGTGGTGACCAGGACGGTCATGCCGGTGGCCTCGCGCACGGCGTTGATGTGCTCCCACACGCTGGTGCGGGCGATCGGGTCGAGGCCGATGGTGGGCTCGTCGAGGATGAGCAGACGGGGTGCGCTGACCAGGGCCTGCGCGAGTTCGAGGCGGCGGACCATGCCGCCTGAGTAGGTGTTGGCCAGCCGGTCGGCGGCGTCGGTGAGGTCGACCGCCCGCAGCGCCTGGGCTACGCGGGCGGCGCGCTCTCTGCGCGGGACGTCGAAGACGCGGGCGAAGAGAGCGACGTTCTCGCGTCCGGTGAGCCCGCTGTCGGCGGAGAGCTGCTGCGGGACGTAGCCGAGCATCCGGCGGACGGACATCTGGTCCTTGGCCGTGTCGTGGCCGAAGACATGGACCATGCCCGCCGGGACCGACAGGAGGGTGGTGATACAGCGGATGGCCGTGGTCTTCCCGGCTCCGTTGGGGCCGAGCAGTCCGAAGACCTCGCCCTCCCCCACGGACAGGTCGAGACCGTCCACGGCGGTCGTCTCGCCGAAGGAATAGGCGAGCCGGGTGCAGCTCACGGCTGCGGCCCGCCCGGGGGCGGTTTCCGGTGTCATGAGTCCTCGGCCTCCTCGTGCAGATTGACGGCCAGTCGGTGCAGGGCCGGGATCGCCGCGCGCAGTGCGTCCCGGTCCGCCCGGTCGAGACGGTCCACCTCGCCTCGGACGAGTGCCGCGCGCCGGGTGTGCCAGTCGGCGAGGCGGGTCTTGGCCGCCTGGGTGAGCCGGAGGCGGGCGGCGCGCCGGTCGGCGGGGTCCGTCCCGCGGATCAGGAAGCCGTCCTTGACGAGCTGGTTGACGAGCGTCGACACCGAGTTGCTCGCGAGGTACAGCTCCTTGGCCGCGTCCGAGATGCCGATGCCGGGCCTGATCTCGACCAGGCGCAGCAGCTCGACCTCGGCGCCGCGCAGCCGCGGCAAGGTCATCTCGCTCCGCAGTCGCCTGCGGATCAGCCGCTGGACACCGACGAGCGCGTCGGCCAGCTCTTCCGGGAAGTTCTCCGTCTCCACACTCGTGAGATTACCTCTTTAGCAGAGGTAACTAACCCAAAAGGATGGTCAAGACACGTGCTCGACAGGCACCGGGACCCCTTCCGGTTGGACACTGGGGGTCATGGACCACGACAGCAAACCGATCCCCGGCAAGCCGGACGCCGTCTCCACTCATTCGGTGTTCGGGGCCCCGTGCTGGGTCAGTCTCACGAGCCGCGATGTGGAGACCACCGAGGCGTTCTACGAGGCCGTGTTCGGCTGGAAGTGGCGCTCGGCCCGGCTCGGCGACCGTTTCCGGATCGCCACCGCGAACGACGTTCCGGTGGCCGGTCTGGCCGCGGTGGCCTCGATGTGGCAGGTCGCGGTGGCCTGGACGCCGTACTTCGCCGTGCCCGACGCGGACGTGGCCGCCGGCCGGGTCCGCGAGCGCGGCGCCACGGTCGCGGTGGGCCCGCTGTCCTTCCCGCCCGGCCGGGCGGCCCTGCTCGCCGACCGGGACGGCGCGACCTTCGGCATCTGGGAGGGCGACCTCATGGGCGGCTGGGAGACCTGGCGCCGCTCGGCACCGGCCTTCGTCCGCCTGCACACCCGCGACGCCTTCGAGGCGGCGATCTTCTACGGCGAGATCCTCGACTGGGCGTCGGCGGACCCCCAGAGCTGCGAGGTCCGGTACGAGGGCGGCGAGGTCGTCCTGCTCAGCGGCGGGCACGTCGTGGCGCGGATCCAGTCGGGCGCGTTGGAGGCGGCCCCCGACCCGACCGTCCGCCCGCACTGGCAGGTCCACTTCGCGGTCGCGGACATCCGCTCGTGCGCCCGGGTCGTGGCGGCCCACGGCGGAGGCGTCCTGCGGCAGACCGACCACGAGGCGGTACTGCGCGACCCGGACGGCGCACAGTTCACGGTGACCTCACGCGAGGCCCCCTGAGCCAACGCCGTTGCCCTACGGGGCGGCTTCGGGCCCGCGTCCGCGAAGTCCCGTCGCTCGCCCGCAGGGCGAGGCCTCGCGCCCGACGCGGGCGCGGCCCGGTGGCGCGGCCCGGTGGCGCGGCCCGGTGGTCGGAAAGGGCCTCCCCGGGAGACGCCCCGGGGGATGCCGCTGC